>PMTF01000015.1:0-17567 GCA_003167415.1 Acidimicrobiaceae bacterium
AAGCGTCCTGCAGCGAAGAAGGCTGCCGCTAGGAAGAAGTAAAGTCCCATCAGGGATTTGTGATTCGAGGGGGGCCTACGGCCCCCCTCGAACGCCGTTACCGGTCCAAATCGTCCGGCTCGTCCACGTCGAAGCGCCAGGGGCTGTCGGTAACCAAAGCGACGGGCGTACCCAGTCGCTCGGCCTCGCGTCGGTGCAGCGACGCCGAGTTCGCGCCGTAGGAAAAATGGAAGTTCAGTCCGGTTGGTAGTGCCATGACGTTGGTTCCTAATCCGTGATGATCGGTGACGATCGTTATTCCCTCCCCAGGCTCGAAGGAGCCGAGTCCCTCGGGATGTCGTAGATCACCGTGAACGATGATAAGGCGTTCAAATCGGCTCTGGAGGGCTCCGTAGGCCCGCTGAACGGCATCGTTGAGGTCCGTGGCGTCAGAGCGCAGAACTTCGCATCCCTGGGCGGAGGCGAATTGAGAGATCTCATCGCTTTCACTGAGCACGATCGTGCGCCGCGGCGCACAATTGGCAATCACGTGCGTCGCGAGCTGTTGCGCCAGTTCGGTGACCGACGCGGTGTTGTTGACGCGAAGCCGTTCCTTGGCGAGGTCAAAGCGCTTCAGTGGAATGACGTACGCGTCGGAGGTCACGAGAGTGCATGTTACGTGAAGGACCCTTCGGTACTGTTGAAGTGTGTCGACGTTGCAATCGGACTGGCTCGTCCACGAACGAGAGTTGTTGGACCGAGGAGAGATCGTCGTCGGCATTGACGAGGTCGGACGCGGTGCTCTAGCCGGGCCTATGGTCCTGGGTGCCGTCGTGTTGACGGGCGCTGCAGCGCCGCCGGAGTCGTTGAACGACTCCAAACTGTTGTCAGCCCTTCAGCGCCAAGCCCTCGTTGGTCCGCTCGAGGCGTGGGCCGCTGACTGGTCCCTCGGATCAGTGAGCGCCGGGGAGATCGACGCGTGGGGACTGCGGCTCGCGTTGGCGGTCGCCGCGACGCGCGCACTCGACGCCCTTCGAGTTCGTCCGAGCGTCGCGTTGATCGACGGATCGTTCAATCTGCTGCGCGCCCCTCAGAACATCCGCTTTGGCATTCGGCGGGCGCCGGCCCTCTCGTATCGCACTATGTCCGCCACCACGATCGTCAAAGGTGACCAACGCTGTGCGTCGATTGCCGCCGCCTCGGTGTTGGCCAAGGTTCATCGAGACCGTGTCATGGTCGAGTTGGATCGCGACTTCAACGACTACGGCTGGTCGAGCAACAAGGGTTATGGGGCCAAAGTGCACATGGAGGCGATTCGACGATTGGGCCAGACTGTCCACCATCGACATTCGTGGCAACTACCCGAGCGAATGGCCCAATAACCGCTGATTTTCGGGCCAAGGGCGTGACAGCGCGCACTTCTGAATATTGCCCGTACGGATATGATTGGCAGACCATGCCGTCGCTGCTCTCCGTAAAAGATCTTCAAGTCAAGTTTTCCACTCGAGAGTCATTCGTCACCGCAGTCGACAATTTCTCAATCAATATCGACCCCGGCGAATGCGTCGGTCTCGTTGGTGAATCGGGCTGTGGAAAGACGACGACCGGCTTGGCCATTATGCGCCTGCTGCCCGGCAACGGCCACATCGCCTCGGGAACGGTGGAACTCGAAGGCGTCGACCTTTCGACGTTGACCGAGAAGGAGATGCAGCGCCAGCGAGGTCAATCGGTCGCCCTGATCCCCCAGGACCCCATGAGCTCGCTGAACCCGACCATGAAAATCGGGCGTCAGATCGGCGAGGGACTGCGTATCCACAACGACGCCACGGACGAAGAGGCCCGCAAGCGGGCCTTGGAAGTCCTGGACATGGTTGAGATGCCCCGACCGGCCGAGCGGCTCGACCAGTATCCCTTCGAGCTGTCCGGGGGACTACGACAGCGCGTCATCATCGCCATGGGTCTGGTCTGTGAGCCCAATCTATTGATCGCCGATGAGCCGACGACGGCCCTGGACGTCACCATCCAGGCCCAGATTCTCGACATCATCGACTCTTTGCGCAAGCAACTCCAGATGGGTGTCCTCTTGATAACCCACGACATGGGCGTCATCGCCGGTCGCGCCGACCGCGTCGTCGTGATGTACGGCGGTAAGAAGGCCGAAGAGGCCTCGACGATTGATCTGTTCCGATCGATGCGCCACCCCTACTCCCAGGCCCTGTTGGCGTCGATGCCCAACCTCGAGAACACCACCAAGCACGAACTGGCGTCGATCGCCGGTCTGCCGCCGGACCTCTCGAAAGAGATCGTCGGTTGTCGCTTCGCGCCGCGCTGTCGCTACGCCACGGACCAGTGCCGCGACGTCGAGCCCGAATTGACCGGTACCGATGATCACGTGTTCGCGTGCTTCCATCCGGTCGACGGCCCACTGGCCGTCGTCGTGCGAACCGAAACGCGCGCCGAGGTGGTGGCGAAGGTGAACGCGAAAGAGTTGCTTCGCGTCGAAGGCCTCACCAAAGAGTTCGCGGTGAAGGCCGGACTGATTCGCCATAAGGTCGGCGCAATCCACGCCGTCTCGAACGTCACGTTCGCCATCAACGAGGGCGAAACGTTCGGACTGGTCGGCGAGTCCGGTTGCGGCAAGACGACAATCGGACGCATGGTCGTCGGACTGGAATCGCCGACGGCGGGAGCCGTGCTGTTCGACGGCAAGGTCGTGTCGTCGCACAAGCACAAGCCGACGCGCGCCGAACGACGCGAACGTCAGATGATGTTCCAAGACCCGTACTCGTCGCTCAACCCCCGCATGAAGGTTTCCGAAATCTTGGGAGAACCGCTGCTGGTCCAAGGCGACGGCACGAAGGCCCAGCGCCGGGCCCGCGTCAGGGAACTGCTACTGGCGGTCGGGCTCGAACCGCTCGCCGCCGATCGCTACCCCCACGAATTCTCGGGTGGCCAGCGCCAGCGCATCGGCTTAGCCCGGGCCCTGGCGCTCAACCCGCGATTGATCGTGGCCGATGAGCCCGTCTCGGCCCTGGACGTCTCGATCCAGGCGCAGATTCTCAACCTGATGAAAGTGCTGCAGCGCGAGCACAACTTGTCGTACATCATGGTCAGTCACGACCTCGCGGTGGTCTATTACATGGCCGACACCATCGGCGTTATGTACCTCGGCAAGATCGTCGAGATTGGCGACGCCGAATCGGTCTTCCGCCATTCGGCCCACCCCTACACGCAGGGTCTCTTGAACGCGGTACCGGTTCCCGACCCGGTGGAGGCGAGAGCCCGCCACGGCAAGCAGGTCACGGGTGAACTTCCTTCCGCGGTGAATCCGCCTTCCGGGTGTCGCTTTCGAACGCGCTGCGAGTACGCCCAGGACATCTGTGCGAACGAAGAGCCGATGTTCCGTGACTTCGGGGCGAACCAGCAGGCCGCCTGTCACTTCCCGTTACAGACGCCCGTCTCCATCGCCGTTCGCGTCTAGGTACTCACTCGCCGTTCGGTCCGGTGGGTTAGGCGACTACGGAAACGACTAGCGCTCGAGCAGTCGCACTTCGAAGCAGTCGCGCAACGCGTCACCGATGTAGTTGATCGACACGACCACCAGAATGAAAATCAGCGCCAGGGGGTAGATCTCCCACCAGAAGCCGTTTTGAATCTGGGAGGTGCCGGCCTGGAGCATCGTGCCCCAGTCGGTCGGCGGAGCCTGGATTCCCAGTCCCAAGAACCCCAGCGCCGAGAGGAACAAGATGGCGTCGGCGATCGAGAAGGTCGCCACGGTCACGATGTTGCTGATCGAGTTCGGGAAAACGTGATGGCGAATGATGTGCCATTTACGGGCGCCCATGGCCGTCGCGGCCTGTGAGTATTCGAGGTTGCGAATGAGCAGCGCGTCACCTCGAATGATGCGGGCGTTTCCCCACCACAGTGTGAAACCGATGATGCAGATCAAAAAGACCGTCGAACGGTTGAAGATGGAAATCAAGGTGATCAAGAGGAAGAGGTAGGGGATCGACAAAAAGGCGTCAATGATGCGCATCATGATGGTGTCCGTGACGCCGCCGGCGAAACCGGAAATCATGCCGTAGGTGGTCCCCACGACGATGGTGATGAAGCCCGCGAAGAAGCCCAGCGTCAGCGAGTATTCGCCGCCGAAGAAGATGCGCCCCAGTTCGTCAAAGCCGGAGCTATCGGTGCCGAGCCAGTGGTGCCATGATGGTGCCTGGTTCCAGGGCAGGCCGAAGGTGAGGGCCTGGTTCGTCTGGTTCGTCGGGTGGAAGAGGGGCACCAGGAAACACGAACCAACGGTGATTAACAAGAAGAGGACCGAAGCGATGGCCAGTTTGTTGTGCACGAAGATACGCACGCGCTGCTTCCACATCGGAACAATCTGCTCGTCCGCATTCAACGTGATCGGAGTGTCCGCTGGCTCCAGAAGAGCGACGCGCTCGCGCTCGCGTTCAGTGAGGTCGGTCACCGCGAGTTCCCTTCGATTCGAATGCGCGGATTGACGAGGCCCAAGGCGACGTCAGCCAAGAGGTTGCCTAGGAGTGTCAATATTGCGACGAGGAGAGTGATGCCGAGCACCGTGGGCAGGTCGAGGTTCGTCGCCGCGAAGACGGTTTGGATGCCGAGACCCTCGTAGTTGAAGACGCTCTCAATAATCAGTGCGCCGCCCAGAAGTGCGGGGATGGAAAGGCCCAAGAGCACGATGATCGGTCCCAGGGCATTGCGAAAGGCGTGTTTGAAGAGAGTTCGGCTACCGCTGCAGCCCTTCGCCTTGGCGGTGCGAACGTAGTCCTGGACCAAGACCTCGAGGACCGTGCCACGCATGTATCGACTGAGGCCGGCCACCGAGAGCATGGTCAAGGCGGCCACGGGAAGAATGAATCCCACCGGGTCCGTGAAAATCGCCCACGCCTGGACGCCCTGAGGGGGTGAGTTGGGCAGATGCGGCCAGTGGAAGCTGAACGCGTCTAATAACAGCATGGCCAGAAGGAAGTTCGGCATGGCGTAGAGAACGAAGGCGACGCCCGTGGCGGTGTAGTCACCCACCGTGTTGCGACGAGAAGCCTGGTAGATCCCGAGCGGAATCGCGATGATGGTGGTCAAAATCAACGAAACTGCAGCCAACCAGATCGTGCGTGGCACGTAGAGGCTGATGATTCCCCACACCGAGGAATTCTCCTTATAGGAACGACCCAGGTTGAAGTGGAAGAGGACCTGAGTGGCGTACGTCCAGAATCGGTGGAAGTAGGTCGCGTCCATTCCGTGCTGCTTGGCCCAAACCGCAACGTTGTACGGTGTCGCTTTGGTGCCGAGCACGGTGTAGGCCGGAGCGACGATGCCGTGAGTTTGAAAGTAGGGGAGGCTGAACGTGAACAGCATCACTATCATGAGCACGAAGAACGACTGAATGATTCGTCGAATGACGTAGGCGAACACGAGCGAAGTCTACCAGTGCCCTACCGGCGAAATATTGGCACCGGACTCATGGCGTCGGTTGGTCGAGAGCCTTCTAGGCCAAAAAAAGGGCCCCCTTGCGGGGGCCCTTTTTTATTGGACTTTGCGGTCCAATTGAGTCTCTACCAGTAGTAATACTCCGGCATGAAGTTCAGGATTGGGCTGCCAACGAAACCGATCTTGCTGTGCAGCGTCTTGATGATCTCACCCGTCGGCGTACCTTCTGGCTGGAAGATGACCGGCAGGTTCTGCGCGGTGTAAGCCGCGTACGCGGTCAGGTTGGAGTGACCGAAGTCCGTGGCCTTGATGTCCGCCGTCATCGTCGCGCTGTTGTAGTCGCCGACGTTGAATCCACCACCGACGGCGAAGAGCGTCTCACCGGTCGGGAAGTAGTTCGGAACGAAGGTCCAGCCGCCGCCCCACATGCAGAGCTGGAAGCCAGATCCGCTGGAGCAGTCCCCGATCACGCTGTTGAACGACTCGGTCGAGGTAGCGACCTGGACGCCAATCTGAGCCCAGTCAGCGACTTCGGCGGTGATCTCTTGCGTAAGAGCCGGCGAACCGCTCGCGTAGACCAACTTGAAGTTCAACGTGTAGCCCTGCGTGATGTTCGCGCCGCACTGAGTCGCCCCGGTGCCCGGACTGGTGCACGTCATAACGCCACCGGTCATGGTCCAACCGTGTGAGGTCAACAGACCCTTAGCGGTCGTGAGGTTGAACGGATACGGGTTGACTGGCGCCTTGCCCATGGACGCGGGAACGATCGCCGGTAGTGCCGTGTAGGACGGGAAGCCGTAACCCTTGAAGACGTTCTGGATGATGCCGGCCTGGTCGGTCGACTCTTGCAACGCCTGACGGATGTACAGCTGGTTCACCGCGTCGACCTTGGGGTCCTTCGTGCTGAAGTTGAACGGCGCGTAGTTGAAGCCCCAGATGATGCCGGTCGCCAGGTTGTAGCGCGACGCCAGGTTGCCCCAGTTGGGACCGACCTTGCCCGGCGCGGGCGCCGGCGAGGTGAGGACACCTGGGTCAACGAATCCGAGGTCAATCTTGCCGGCCTGGAGGTCGTTCTCTTCGGCCTGGGTGGTCGTGTAAGCAACTTCCTTCACGTACTCGATCTTCGGCTTTACCGGACCGGAGTAGTGCGAGTTCGGCTGGAACGTCAAGTTGCCCAAGTTGTCGAACGACGTCAACTTCCACGGACCAGTGTCACCGCTCTGCCAGAGTTTGCCGGTGTAGCTGGTGGTCTGGCTCGAGAGGTTGTTCAGGTAGTTGTAGACGTTCGTGCACGCAACCTTGTTCGAGGCCGAGCCGTAGGCGCCAGTGGCGCATGACGACTTCGCGCCCGAGGACGTGCGGTCCCATGTGTCGGGGAACGGCGTGACCTGGTCCAGGTAGTTGTTCGTGATCCACAGTGGGTTCACGACGGCCTTGAAGTTAATGGTGACCGCCATCTTGGTGTGGGTGATACTCGAAACCTGGTCAGGGATACCGTAGCCAGGGTTGTAGCCCCAGAAGTCAGCCGGCAGCGCCTTGTACATGTTCAAGAAGAACATGACCGATTGGGCGTTGACGACCTGGCCCGAAGCGAACTTCCAGCCCTTCAGCTTGAGCGTGACCGTCCTGTTGCCGTGCGAATACACGGGACTGCTCGCAAGTGAAAGCGAGGGGACAAGGGTGACACTGCCACCGAGGCCGAACCAGTAGAGAGGTCGGAACATCTCGTCCTGGAACTGGTTGATGTTGTCGACCGAGCAGTACTGGCACGACTCAAAAGGGAAGATCCAGTTCGGATTAGCGCCAGCACCTTCTGCGAACGTTAGGGTTCCAGAAGCGGAGCTCGCGCCACTCACTGTCGGAGCAATGAGACCTAGTGATAACGCACAGGCCGAAAGGCCCACCGTGACCGCTAGTCGAAGTTTGCGTCCAAAATGCATATGAAATATCCTCCCAGTACCACCGAAGTGGTCACATTTGATTTGCCTTTCCATCACAGATGGATTAGTGGCAACTGTATCCGCAAATATGAGGCCGAGAATGTGCACCCCGGGCGAAAAAATGACAAATCTCGGGAGTCTTCGGGCCGGTCACGGGGTGAAATCATCGCAACCTCAGAATTCATCGTCGAAAGTCCTGATTGATGGTCGTTTGGGCCCGTACAAACCGAGAAGCCGTGCAATCTCGTCGCTGGCCGGTCGCCGCGGCGTGTGCATGACGTCGGTCAGTCTTGACGGCGAGTGGACTCCATTTCGACACGGGCGCCGGCTCGCTAAAAGTGCAGGTATTCCGGCATGAAGTCGCCCAAGGGATTCGGCGTGAATCCTATGGAACTCTTGATCGCTTGAGCCACTTCGACAATCGAGTTGGCCTGGGGCTGGTAGAGCACGGGTAGTTGTTGGGCCGCGAAGTTGGCGTAGGCGCTCAGTGTGGACGTGCCGTAGATCGATCCTCTGATGAGTGAGGTCATTTGGGGGTTGGCGTAGGTGCCCACGTTGAAGTCGCCCCCGGGCAAGAACAACGACTCGCCCGACGGGTAGTCGCTCGGTACGTAGGACCATCCGTAGCCCCAGGCGCATATCTCGAAGGGCTTGGCGCCCGTGCAGTCACTGATGACGTTGTTGAAAGTGTCGGTGCTGTGTGTGATCAGAATGCCGAGTGACTGCCAGTTGATGATCTCGGACGTGAGCGTCTGGTCCAACGGGGCCGATCCTGCGGGCCAGACGACATTGAAGCCGAGCTGGTAGCCCTGGGCAATATTCGCGCCACACTGCCCGTTGCCGGTGCCCGGATCCGTACAGGTCTGCACGTTGTTCTGCAGCGTCCAACCGTGCGCGCTCAGCAAGGTCCGGGCGGCGGCGAAGTTGAACGGGTAGGGATTGGCGATGGCTTTGCTGAGGGTGCTCGGCGTCCTCGGCGGCAACGGGCTGTCGATCGCCGAGCCGTAGCCCTTGTCGGCGCTTTCGATGATGCTTCGTTGGTCGACCGCGTACTGAAGGGCTTGGCGGATGTAGAGCTGATCGACCGCCGCGCCGTTGGGGTCCGACGAGGTGAAGTTGAAGGCGGCGTAATTGAAACTCCACGCCGAACCGGTGACGAGCGAATAGTGCGACGACAGGGGGACCCAGTTGGGTCCGATGCGACCGGGCGGCGGCGCAGGACTCGTCAGGACACTCGGGTCGATGTACCCGATGGAGAGATTGTGATTGAGCAGGTCGCTCTCTTCGGCCTGGATCGTCGTGTAGGCGATCTCCTTCACGTAGCGAACCTGGGCCTTTTGGGGACCGCGATACTTGGTATTGGGTTGGAAGACGGCGTTACCGGCCGAGCTGAAGGCGGTAAGACGCCACGGACCGTCATCGCCGCCCTGCCACAGGGCACCGGTGAACGTGGAGGTCGTCGATCCCTCTTTCGAGAGATAGGTCATGACCGCACTACAGGCCGCGTCGGTGCTCGCGGCCCCGTAGGTCCCGCTCGCGCAGGTCGAAGCTTGAGTGCTGGACGACACATCCCATCGATCGGGCATCGGGGTGATCTCCGAGAGGTAGTTGTCGAGGATCCAGTTCGAATTGACGGACGTCGTGAAGTTGATGCGAACCGTGTTGTCGTGTCCGGCGGCGTTCTTGACCTGATCCGGTATTCCGTAACCGGCGTTGTAGCCGCAGTAGGCGGTCGGATCGGCCTTGTACATGTTGAGAAAGAACATCACCGAGCGGGCGTTGACGACCTGTCCGTCGGCGAATCGCCAACCTTTCATCGTGATGGTCACGGTGCGATTGCCGTGGGAGAAGACCGGTCGATCGGCCGGGGAAAGCGTCGGCTCAAAGGTGGCCGAGCCACCTAAACCAAACCAGTACAGCGGTCGAAACATGAGCATTTGGAACTGATTGATGTTGTTGACCGAGGCGTAGGCACAGCCCATGAAGGGAAAGATGTAGTTCGGATTGGCCCCCGGGGCCTCGGCGTACGTGATCGTCCCCGACGGTTCGGCGGCGACCGTTGCGGACGCGGACGGGCCGATGACGGCCACGCTCAGCACCACCAGGGTGGCGAAGGCGAGGCGTAGGGAATGTCCGACGTGCATAGAGGTCTCAGCCCGTGCCATCGAGATGGCCGAAGGTACCGCACCCGCAACTAACGGGCCATTTGCACGTTACTGGCTGGACTTTACGGTTCAGTGGTCAGGCCAGTGCCGACGACAGGATCGATTCGATGTCGGGATGTTCGAACGTGAATCCCGACCCGAGCAACGCCGCGGGCACGACGCGTTGACTCGCCAGGACCGCCCCGGTCACCAGTTGGCCACCGAGCGCCACTCGCAGTGCGCTCGAAGGAATACGTAGTCGCGCGGGGCGACGCAGTTGATGGGCCAGTGCTTCGGTGAACGCGCGATTCGTCAGTGCCGCCGGCGCGACGAGATTGAACGGACCGCTCGCGCGGTTCTCAACAAGCCACACGATGGCTCGCACTTCGTCACGCAGGGAGATGGGACTGAACCACTGGCGTCCGGTGCCCAAGGCGCCACCGAGTCCCAGTCGAAAGAGTGGCAACTGCCTCTTGAGCATCCCACCTCGCGACGACATGACGATGCCGGTGCGCAGGTGCGCGACGGTCGTACCGGATCGCTCGAGCGGGACCGTCGCCTGTTCCCACTCCGTGCAGACGTGCGCGAGGAAGTCGTCACCGTTCGACGAGGACTCGTCGAGCGTCTCGTCACCCCGAGATCCGTACACACCGACGGCCGAGCCACTGGCGAGAAACGCCGTACCGGATGATTCACCGAGGACACGAATCAGCATTGCCGTGGCGTTGGTTCGCGAAGTGAGTATCTCCGCCTTTCGCGTGTTCGACCACCTTCGATCGGCGATGCCCGCACCGGCGAGATTCACTACGGCGTCGAATCGGCCCACGCGACGCAGGTCCTCCTCGTCGACAAGTCCGCGTGCCGGGTCCCAGCGGACCTCCTCGCCGCTACGGTGCGCGGAGTTGGGACGAACGAAACGCACGACCTCATCGCCACGCTCGTCAAGGGCCGTCACCAACGCCGAACCGATGAAGCCCGACGAGCCGGTTACGCCGACGCGCACTTTTCGTCCCAGAGTTCGCCGATCAGCGCGGCCAGTTGGTCGGGAATCGAGAGGTGCGCGCCGTGAGCGGCGTTCGTCACTTCTCGGCTTTGGATGAGTGGATTGATAGTCGTCAATTCGGCGCAGAGGGATCGATAGAAGTCCGGCGCGAGGATGTCGCCGTACACGTAGACGGCCGGCACCGTCAGCGCCGCCATGTCGAAGGGCGGCGGTGTCGTGTGCAAGCTGGTGAGATCGTCCACCAGCGCCGGACCGTCACGCCGACGCGAATCTCGCTCGCGCTCACTCAGGTGTTCCCACGCACCGTCCGAGACGATGCGACGAAAGAACTTCTCCGCCTCGAGCTGCGGATCGTCGCCCAGCGCTGCGCTAGTGCCGCTTCGGCGAAGGATCCACGGCAGCGGGGCTTCGTAGGTGACGACGAGTCGTGCCACTGACGGCTCGGCGATGGCGGCGCCGTAGGCCACCACGCCGCCGTAACTGTGACCGAAGAAGATGATGGTTCGGTCCTCGTCTTCGTGGCGGGCGAGGGCGATGAGGTCGCCGACGTGGTTCGCAAGTCCGAGCGGGGCGAGCGCGCGTGATCCTTGATAGCCGCGTCGGTCGTAGGTGACGAGGTCGAATCGATCGGTTCGTCGCGCCAGTCGGGCGAAGGAACCTCCGCGGTCCAGCCCGCCGTGGATGCAGATGATCGTGGCCTCGGGCCGCTCGACGCGACGTTCGGCGACCGCGAGTCCGGGGACCGGCGTTTCGGTGACGAAGTGCAGTCCGTGGGGAGTGGGGGCGGAACTCACCTTGCGAACTTACCGTTCCGCGAGTGAGTGAACCTCCGGAATTATGGTGCTCGACCCCTAGGCTGAGAGTCGTGACTACGCCTCTCGAATCATCGTCGCCTAGTGCTCCTAAGGGCTCATTCGGACCCAACGCGTGGCTCGTCGACGACATGTACGACCGCTTTTTGGCCGATCCGAGCTCGGTCGCCGAGAGCTGGCGCGAGTTCTTCGCCGACTACCAACGATCCACCGTGCCGAGCGTGGCGACGTCGTCGGCTCCGGCCGCCGCCGCCGTAACCCCCGACATTGACACCGAGGCGACGCCTCTTCGCGGCGCCGCGGCGCGCATCGTGGCCAACATGGAGGCCAGCCTCGCCGTTCCGACGGCGACCAGCGTGCGCACGGTGTCAGCGAGGCTCCTGGAGATCAATCGGGCCGCGCTCAATGAATCACTGTCCAGGTCCAGTGGCGCCAAGGTCTCGTTCACGCACTTCATCGCGTTCGCCATCGTCAAGGGCTTGGCTCAGATCCCCGCGATGAACGCGTCGTTCGTCGCTGCGGTCGACAAAAAGGGCACGCCCGGCGTCCGTCGTCACGAACACGTGGGTCTCGGACTGGCCGTCGACGTCGAGCGACCGGACGGCTCGCGCAATCTCTTGGTACCGGTCATTCGTGACGTCGACACGATGGATTTTCGCGCCTTCCTCTTGGCCTACGAAGACCTCATTCGAAAGGTGCACTCCGGGAACTTCGGCGCCGATGACTTCGTGGGTGCGACGGTGTCACTCACCAACCCCGGCACGCTGGGCACGGTGCAATCGGTGCCACGTCTGATGTCCGGTCAAGGGGCGATCTTTGGCGTCGGCGCGCTGGGCTGGCCCGCCGGTTTCGAGGCGGCCGACCCGCGCGCCCTCGCCGAACTGGGCGTGGGCAAGGTACTCACCGTCACCTCGACCTACGACCATCGAATCATCCAAGGGGCCGAGTCGGGACTGTTCTTGAAGTTCGTCGCCGAGTGTCTCACCGGTCAACACGATTTCTACGACGACGTCTTTGCGTCATTGGGCATCCCGTACGAACCGGCGCGCTGGGCACCGGACCGCAACCCGTCGCTGAGTGACGGCGACGCCGAGCGGATCTTGAAGCAGATCCGCGTGCAAGAGCTCATCAACATGTACCGGGTACGCGGACATTTGAACGCGCACCTCGATCCGCTGCACAGCGATCCGCCGGCCCTGCACGCCGAACTCGACCTCGCGAACTACGGGCTCACGATGTGGGACCTGCAGCGATCCTTCGTCGTCGACGGACTCGCGGGACGTCGCGAGGCGACGCTGGAAGAGATCTTGTCGATCCTGCGCGAGGCCTACTGTCGCACGACGGGCATCGAGTACGGCCACATCATGGATCCCGAACAGAAGCGATGGATCCAACAACGCGTGGAAGGCGTCAGCGCTTCACTGAGCGTCGACGAGCAGCATCGGGTCCTGGAGGCGCTGAACGAAGCCGAGGTCTTCGAGCGCTTCCTGCACACGCGTTACGTCGGTCAGAAGCGCTTCGGTCTCGAAGGAGCGGAGTCGACGATCGTGGCCCTGCAGACGATCCTCGACGTCGCGGCCGACGAAGGAACCAAAGAGGCGGTCATCGGCATGGCGCACCGCGGGCGCCTCAACGTGCTCGCCAACGTGGTCGGCAAGTCCTACAGCGACATCTTCTCGGAGTTCGAAGGGAACTTGGATCCGGAGAGCGTGCAGGGCAGTGGGGACGTCAAGTACCACAAGGGCGCGCGCGGCGAGTTCAAGAATCCGCGCGGTGCCACCATCGACGTCTCGATGGCCTCGAACCCCTCGCACCTCGAGGCGGTCTCGCCGGTGGTCGAGGGGATCGTGCGCGCCAAACAGGACCTGGTCATTCGACCGAGTGACGGGACCAATGTCGACTCCATGATCGAGCACTACCCGTACCTCGCGATCTTGATACACGGTGACGCCGCCTTCGCCGGTCAAGGCGTCGTCGCCGAGACCCTCAACATGAGTCAGCTCTCGGGCTATCACGTTGGCGGCGCGATTCACATCGTGATCAACAACCAGGTCGGCTTCACGACCGCCCCGGAATCGGCCCGATCGAGCTTCTATCCGACGGACGTGGCCAAGATGATCCAGGCGCCGATCTTTCACGTGAACGGCGACGACCCCGAAGCCTGCATGCGTGCGGCGCGACTGGCCTACGACTACCGCGGGACGTTCCAGCGCGACGTCGTGCTCGACATCGTCTGTTACCGCCGATTCGGCCACAACGAGGGCGACGACCCGAGCTACACCCAACCCCAGATGTACAAGATCATCGACCAGATGCGTTCGGTGCGAAAGATCTATACCGAGACGCTCGTTCGACGGGGTGACATCTCGATCGACGAGGCCGAGGTGGCCCTCAATGACTTCAACGAGCGTCTCCAGAACGTGCTCGACGAAGTGCGGACGGTCCCGGTGCCGGAGTTACACGGCGTGCCCATCGCCGACGTGCCGGTCGACGCGCCCGCGCCGGAGACCGGCGTCGATCGAGACACGCTTCTCGAGATCGCCCGAACCACGATGACCGCGCCCGAGGGCTTCACGATTCACCCCAAGCTGGAGCGCCAGTTCGCCCAACGCCACGCCTTGCTCGATGAAGGTGACGTCGACTGGTCGCTGGGCGAGGCTCTGGCCATCGGTACATTGCTGAAGTCCGGCGCCAACGTGCGCCTCATCGGCCAGGACTCGCGACGCGGCACGTTCTCGCAGCGTCACGCCGCCTTGATCGACTACGACAACGGCGCGCAGTACGTGCCGCTGGCCAACCTGGACTCGAAGGGATTCTTCACTGTTCGCGACTCGTTCTTGAGCGAGTACGCCGCGCTCGGCTTTGAGTACGGCTACTCGGTCGAAGCGCAGAACACCCTGGTCGCCTGGGAGGCCCAGTTCGGCGACTTCATGAACGGCGCCGAGATCATCATCGACAACTTCCTCGTCGCGGCCGAGGACAAGTGGGGTCAACTGGCCAGTTTGGTGATGCTCTTGCCTCACGGCTACGAAGGACAGGGCCCCGAGCACTCGAGTGGTCGGCTGGAACGATTCCTGACGTTGTCTGCGCGTAACAACATTCGCGTCGCCCAACCCACCACTTCGGCGCAGTACTTTCACTTACTGCGCTCACAGGTTCTTCGTTCCCACCCAACGCCGCTCATCGTCTTCACGCCGAAGTCGATGTTGCGCGCGGTGCAGACTCGCTCGACGTTGAGTGAGTTCGAACGGGGAACGTTCCGCAGCGTTCTCGATGACACCGTCGTTGACGCGTCGGTGGTCACTCGAGCACTCCTCGCGTCCGGCAAGATCGCGCACGAAGCGTTCGGGCGCCGAGACCAGTCGGAGTTAAAGACGGTGGCGATCATTCGCGTGGAGCAGCTCTACCCCTGGCCGCGGGTCGCGATCGACGAGGCGCTCTCGCAGTACCCGAATCTGCACGAGATCGTCTGGCTCCAGGAGGAGCCCGAGAATATGGGCGCGTGGCCCTTCGTGCATCAGCAGATGCATTCGCAGTTCCGTGGCGTGAACGTGAGTCACGTGGCGCGCGCGGAGTCGGCGAGTCCCGCGACTGGAAGCAGTCTCATCCATATCGCCGAACAGGCCGACCTTTTGACGCGGGCGTTCGGGTGAGTCCCACTCGGTCGACGCGCCTTCGCGTTGTGGTCGATGGATCGAACTTCGCAACCGAAGGTCGAGTCACGCCTAGTCTCGCGCAATTGGATGAAGCGGTCCGAGCTTTCGCCGACGAGCACCCGAACGCCGAAATGATCGTGGTCGCCGACGCCAGCTTTGAACATCGCGTAGCGCCGAACGAGCGCGCGCATTTCAAAGGGGCCGAGCTCGCCGGTGAGATTGTCACGCCACCGGCCGGGGCAATCGGCCGCGGTGACGCCTTCATCTTGAAGATCGCCGATCGCATCAAGGGCGTGGTGTTGAGCAACGATTCTTTCCAGGAATTCCACGACGAGTACCCGTGGCTCTTCGATGAGGGACGACTCATCGGGGGAAAGCCGGTGAAGGGCGTGGGCTGGGTCTTCACGCCTCGACTGCCGGTGAGAAATACCAAGACGTCAAGGCCGGTGAAGAAGCTCTCGGTGACGCTGTCCGACGGGACCAAGCCGTCCATCGGCACCACGCTGACGCCGGTGAAGGCGACGAAGGCGAAGAAGGTGCCGACCAAGGTCGCGAAGGTGCCGCGCAAGGCCAAGAAGTCGCTCAAGGTCGACGTGGCCGAAAAGAGGATCGTCAAGGCGGCGAAGAAGTCGCCGGTGAAAGTGGCCAAGGCGCCACCGAAGCCGAAGAAGGCCGCGAAGTCGGCCGAGGCGCCGGTGACGCCGCCATCGGCCGTCGCGCTTCGACGGGGCCGACACCCCGTCAACCCCGAGGCGGACTTTGCCCTCTTTCGCAGCGCCCACCGGATCGGATCGCGCTTAGAGGGGGAGGTGACGGCGTTCACCTCGCACGGCGCGGTCATCAAAGTCGCGCTGAAGAACGGCCAATTGATCGAGTGTTACGCCCCGACGACGTCGCTCGGTGATCCGGCGCCGGCTCGCGCGCGCGACGTGTTGAAGCGTGGCGATCGACGGACCTTTCGACTGGTCGCCGTCGACGCCGAACGTCGCATCGCGGAATTGGCGCTGCTTTGAGCGAACTCTCAATGAATCCCAGTGATTGGCTCCCGCACCGCCCGCCATTTCTACTACTGGACGTAATGCTCACCATCGAACCGGGCGAGCGCGCCAGTGGCCTGTGGACGCTGAAGGGTGATGAGTGGTTCTTTGCCGGTCACTTTCCCGGTCGACCGACGACGCCGGGCGTGTTGTTGCTCGAATCGATCGCGCAGTGCGGCGCCGTAGTCGTGCTCGCCGAACCGAAGTACTCCGGGCGACTGCCGCTCTTCGGTGGGGTCGAGCACGCGCGATTTCGCCGTCAGGTGCTGCCCGGTGACGTCGTCCTGGTCGAGTGTGAGATGACCCAGCTCTCGGCGCGCGGTGGCAAAGGTCACGGTCGAGCGAGCGTCGAGGGTAAGACCGCGGTGGAGGCCAATTTGCTCTTCGTACTGGCGGACGCGCCGTGAGAGTGGCGACGTGGAACGTCAATTCGTTGACCGCGCGCTTCGCTCGGTTCGAGGCGTGGCTCGGCACCCGCAGTCCTGACGTCGTCCTCATCCAAGAGACCAAACAGAACGACACGAAGTTCCCGGCCAAGGAGTTGGCCGACCTCGGCTACGAGAGCGCCCACTACGGCCAGGGTCAGTGGAACGGCGTGGCGATTCTCTCCAAACTCGGCATCGAAGACGTCGTGCGCGGCTTCGGTGACGACGATCCTGAAGCGCGTATCATCGCCGCTACGTGTACGGGAGTGCGCGTCGTGTCGTGCTACGCGCCCAACGGCCGAGCGCTGGATAACCCCCACTACGTGTACAAACTCCAGTGGCTCGACAAGCTCCGCCAAGTGGTGGCGACGCGCGACGCCGATCAGTCCATCGTCGTCGGTGGCGACTTCAACGTCACGCCGACCGATTTGGACTGTTACGACCCGTCGCTCTTCGTCGGCGCCACCCACGTCAGTGAGCCCGAGCGCGAAGCATTGCGCGCACTCGAAGCGAACGGACTGACCGACCTGACGCGAGCACTCCATCCCGACGAGCCGAGTTACTCGTGGTGGGACTATCGCAACGGCTCGTTCCACCGCGGCTGGGGACTACGCATCGATTTGCTTTTCGTCGACGCGGCGTTACTGGCCAAAGCGTCGGCCAGCTACGTGGACCGCGACGAACGCAAGGGCGTGAAGCCGTCGGACCACGCCCCGGTCATCGGTGAGTTCGCTCTTTAGGTCAACCCCTTGGGCAGGACCGCTTCAATGAACATCGGACCGGGTGTGGCGTAGGAACGACGAAGCGCCACCACCAGTTCATCGGCCGTTGTCACGCGCACGCCGGGCACGCCCTGACCGTTCGCCAGCGCGCACAGATCGAGGGTCGGACTGTCGATCTCGAGCATCCGTTGACTCGTCGATCCCTCACCGATGATCCCCACGCGTTGGCGCTCAAAATTGAGGACGGCGTAGCTTCGATTCGAGAGTGCGACGACCGTCACGTCGAGACTTTCGCGCGCCATCGTCCACAGCGCCTGGAGCGTGTACATCATCGACCCGTCAGCTTCGAGGGCCAGCACGCGACGTCGCGAGCCGACGGCGGCGCCGAGCGC
>PMTF01000015.1:17574-207317 GCA_003167415.1 Acidimicrobiaceae bacterium
CGTCAGATCGCTGGTTGACGCCGTGGGCGCGACACCGACGGGTGCGCGAACCGTCGCGGCACCCAGGGCGTCAACCAGGAAAGTGAGTGCCGTCAGGGTGTCCGTGCCCGGCGCTCCGACGTCGATGAGTTCGCATTCGGGCGCGCGGATCTCGCTGGGCACGTTGGGATAGGCGAAGAACGACACCGGATCGCGAGTACCTATGAGCACCAGGGCCTCGAAGTCCTTGAGTTGCGCAAGGGCGAATTCAGCGACGTAGATGAGTCGTTCCGGACTGGCGACGCCCGCTCCACGCTCCATGATGGTCGGGAAGGTTTCGACGAATACTTTGGACGACGTGGCGACGGCGAGTCGTTCGGCGAGGTTCAACTGTTCGGCGTCCAGTGCCGTGCCACCGACCAGGATCGCCGTTCGCTTGGTTCGAAGAGTGTCGACCGCTCGAAGGAGCTCGTGCTCGTCGGGCGCGGCGAGGGGACGACGCGACGCGACGGGCCACGTGGTGGGCACCGTCGACAGTTCGTTCCAGGAAACGTCGGCGGGGAGGATCAACGTCGCGATCTGACCGGGCGGTCCGTACGCGGCGGCGAGCGCCTGGACGGTATCGGACGCGACGGTGTCGCTGTTCAAGGTCGTTCGGTGCCAGCCGTCGAGCGCCGAGGCGAGCGCGCCGATGTCGCTCTGGAGCGGCGCGTCGTAGGTCGCGTGATACGTCGCGTGGTCCCCGACAATATTGAGGATCGGCACGTTCGCTCGGCGGGCGTTGTGGAGATTGGCCCAGCCGTTCGCGAGTCCCGGTCCCAGGTGCAGCAACGTGACGGCCGGCGCGTGAGCGACGCGCGCGTAGCCGTCGGCCGCGCCGGTGGCGACGCCCTCGAAGAGGCACAAGATGCCTCGGACCTCGGGGAAATCGTCCAGGCCGGCGACGAAGTGCATCTCCGACGTGCCGGGATTAGCGAAGCAAGTCGTGACGCCGTTGGCCCTCAGCGTCGCGAGTAACGCGTGAGCGCCATTCACGGACGTCGTCGTTCAATCGCTACGGCGCGCGAACGCGCCGATGACTTAGTCAAAGAGTTCGGGGTCGGTCTTTACGATGTCGTCCCACAGCGGCTGGAACGAGAACCAGCCGGCCAGTGGGTAACCGGTCTGATCGCGGGTGTAGCGCGCATCGACGGCGTTCACGAGAATCGGCTTTCCGGCCGCTTCGGCCAGCAACTGCGCTTGGCATGTGCGCTCCATCGTGATGAACCACCACGCCGCTTCGTCGACGGACTGTCCGACGGTGAAGAGACCGTGGTTCTGGTGGATGGCGGCCTTTTTGTCGCCCAGTCCCTTGGCGAGAATGCGGCCGCTCTCCTCGTCGAGCACGATGCGCCCACCACCCTCGGTGACGAGCGCGTGGTCCTCGAAGAAGATGCAGGCGTCTTGGGTGAGGGGGTCGAGCTCTCGGCCGAGCGACGAAAAGGCCTTGCCGTAGATCGAGTGGGCGTGGGCCGCGGCGATGACGTCCGGACGCGCGGCGTGAACGGCCGCGTGGATCACGAAGGCCGCTCGATTGACCGGGCGCTTACCGTCGACCACTTGGCCGTCGTGATTCACCAGGATCAGATCCGAGACCCGAATGTGTCGAAAGTTCATGCCGAACGGGTTGACCCAGAAGTGGTCGAGCAGTTCGGGGTCGCGCGCCGTGATATGCCCGGCGACGCCCTCGGAGAATCCGAGCTTGCCAAAGATGCGCAGGGCTCCGGCGAGACGCTCCTTGCGATGACGTCGCTCGGCTTCAATCGTGGCGAAGGTGGGCGGAACGTTGAAGACCAGTTGGGACTGGCTTTCCGTGAATCGATTCACTACGTCAGTCATGCGTTACCTCCGATTAGTCCCTAGCGAACTATACCGCCGACCTTTTATCGCAAGGTCCTGGGCTGGTCCGCGGACGCGAGCGCGTCGGATGATTCCAACTCGGCGCGAATCGCGGCCAAGCGGGCCCGTCGCGCGTCACCGGTGAGTGGCGCGTTGCGTTTTTCTATCGCGGCGATGGCCTGTTCAATCGGTGCGAGGAACCTCGACGGCGCACGATCGGGATAGCGAGGATCGTTACGGCCGCGACTCCACGTGATGAGTACCGAGTCCTCGGCGCGGCTGAGGGCCACGTAGGCGAGGCGTTGCTCCTCGGCCAGTTCGAGCGCGGTGGTGGCGTTGTAGTTGGGCAGTTGCCCCTCGGCCCAGCCGATCGCTGCCACGTGTTTGAACTCCAAGCCCTTGGCCCGGTGGATCGTCGAAAGGGCGACGGCGTCATTTGGTTCGTCATCGGGCCGTCGCGCCGACGTTTCGGCCGAAGTGAAGAGGTCGGACGCCGGTGAGTGCTCCGGCCCGCGACGCTCGTTGGGGATGCCGGCGGCCTCGAGGTAACCGGACACGACTTCGAGTTGCGCGTTGGTGCGAGCGAGGACGGCCATCGATCGCCACGTCGTACCAGGCTGGTGGTTGGCGGCCAGCCACGTGGCCACGTGCTCGGCCTCTTCGGCGTCGGTGTCGTAGGCGCGGACCATCGGCACGTCGCCGTCGTCTTTGGCGGGCACGATGCCAGCCGCACCGTCCTCGAGCAGCGTGCTCGCCACCTCGATGATGTGCGCCGTCGAACGATGGTTGCGCGTGAGGTCGAGTACCACGGTGTCCGGCCACGTGCGAATGATCTCTTGGAGGAACTGGGGGTTGGCGCCATTGAAGCCGTAGATGGACTGATTGGGGTCGCCGACGCAAAAGAGATCGGGATCGTCACCGGCCATCTGGCGCAGCAGGCTGAACTGCAGCGGGTTCATGTCCTGGGCCTCGTCGACGTAGAGGGACTTCGTGTGGTGTCGAAAGGACGCCAACACGTTGGGCTCGTCCGTTAACAGTGCGATCGCCTCCGACAGTAAGAGGTCGAAGTCGAGTACTCCTCGTGCGCGACAGAGTCCGACGTAGCGATCGAGGACTTCGGCAAACTGCGACGGCGGTAACGGGGCGTCGCGGCGGAGTTTGCGAACGCTCTTCACGTAGAGCGCGCCGTTGAAGCCCTGAGAGAGCGCCCAGCCGATCTCTTGTTCGACGCGCGGCAGTTGCCACTCCTCGAGCTTTAAGTCACCGCTGTCGCGTAACTGAACAGCCAGCGCCGCGACCAAACGTCGTCGGCTCGGTTCCAAGGTGAGCGCCTTGAGGTGTTGATCCTCGCGGTACTGCGTCACGATGGTGAGCGCCATCTTGTGGAACGTGCCGGCGCGCACGTCGCGAATCCCCGCGCGAAACAGACGTTTGCGAAGTTCGTCGCCGGCCTTTCGCGTGAAGGTCATGGCGAGCACTTGGTCGGCGCTGACCTCTTCGTCCGCGATCCGACGTTGAATTCGAAGTCCGAGGACGTGCGTCTTACCCGAACCGGCGGTCGCGCGCACCAGCAGTCGGCGCGACGGCGACATAACGGCCTCGCGCTGTTCGGGCGTGAGTCCGACGAGCAATTCGCGCGTGAACGTCGTCTCTTCCATGATCACACTGACGCTACACAAGACCAGTCAGCGTGCAATCCCCTGACCGACCTCGGGTGGCGTTACCACCACCCCTTCCACGACCTACGACAAGCAAGACAACTCTCATACTGGCTGCGTGGTTCTGCTCTGATAACGGTCCCCGCCATCGCACCTGAGTGCATCGGTCTCACGGTCCCTCGAGTCAGCGTTTAACGTCTCAGGTTGGTGCCCCGCGACGGTTGATTCTTCGTTCGCGAGAAGTCGAATGCCCTCATCACGGATGTTGCGCGCGGCGTTCACGTCCCGGTCGAGACTCATACCGCATTTACCGCATTCGAAGACGCGATCACTGAGGGCGAGCTTGGCTTTCGTCTCGCCACACTGGGAGCACTTCTTCGATGAGGGGTAGAAGCGGTTCACCACTATGACGCGGTGTCCCCGGTCTTCAGTTTTATAAGTCAGCTGGCGCCGTAGTTCGCTCCATCCGGCGTCGAGGATCGAACGCCTTAACTCATTGGTCGTGTTCTTCTTCGACTTCTTCACCATGCCCGCCACGCGAAGGTCCTCTATCACGACGGTCTCGAAACCTCCGGCCAATGTCGTGGTGAGCCGGTGCAAGTGGAGGTCTCTCGTACGCGTGATCCGCCCGTAAAGGCGCTGGCGCCGCTTCAGGACCTTCGCGCGGTTCTTCGAGCCCTTCACACAACGTGAGTGTTGGCGATTGAGTTTGGCGAGGCGAACGAGCTGGGCGTCAAGGTGTCGTGGGTTCTCAACGTAGCCACTTACATCACTAAGCCCAATCACTGGTGACGTCAGGGTGGCGAGGTGCTTTACTCCGAGATCGATTCCCACCAGTGGCTTGAGGTGGTGAATCATGGATGGAGCGGGAGCAACGAACTGACGCACCGAAAACGAGGCCTGCCAACGACCACCCACGAACGAGACCGTCACCGCCTGGATCGTCCACTCGCCACACGTGACCTTCTTCTTGAAGCGACTTACTGACTCAGTTGAGTGGATCCATTGCAGTTGGACACGACGTCTGGCGATGCGTGGATCAGTGGCACGAAGTGGAAGAATAAGTCGCACGTGTCGCGAGTCTTCTGCGAACCATCCGCCCTGCGTGCCCGTCTCGGTGAAGGTCACCGAGAGTTTCGAATATCGGTTCTTGAACTTTGGGAATCCAAAGGGTTCTCCCTTGCGCACACCCTTCTTCGACTCGTGGTAATTCTTAAGCGCTACTGCGGCGTTGGTCACTCCACTTCGAAAGGCGTGCTTCGTGACGTCGCGGTGCCACGGGGCGACATCGTCCTTCACCGAGTTCCAAAGTGGGGTCAACGACCACGGCGACCAGGACAGGGACTTCGTGAGGTTGGCTTCGTCTATGCCTGCCCGGCGTTCGTCGCGCCGCGTGTCTATGTTCTCTTTTGCGCGAGCGACGGCCCAGTTGTAGGCGAAGCGCGACGCCCCGCAGTAGCTGCGCAGCAGCTCGGCCTGGGCTGGTGTGGGGTCCAGCGGCACCATTACGGCTCGGGTTCGGTAGAGCTGGTCTATGTGATCGAAGGTACTTACGTGGTGTGACGCGTCGGTGTTTGGGATGAAGACACATTCGCTAACGGGAAGGCGTGACGTGATCGAAGGCCGTGCACCATGTCAGTAACCTGAAGTACGTGCTGCGTGCCTACGGCGACGGAACCCTTTTCGGTGAGCCTTACGGCGAAGGTCCGGTGCGGGTCATCTGGCTCCACGGGTGGGCGCGTCGCGGTCAGGACTTCGCCGCGGCCGCGAACGAACTGGCCCGTCGGGGCGTCGCCTCGGTGGCCCTGGATCTCCCGGGATTCGGCGCGTCCCCGGCACCTTCGTCGGCCGGTGGGGCGCGTCGCTACGCCGAACTGGTCATGCCGGTCTTAAGAGAAATTGGCGACGGACCATTCGTGCTGGTCGGACACTCCTTCGGCGGGACCGTGGCCTGCGTACTGGCGGCCGATCATCCCGAGTTCGTGCGATCGTTGGTGTTGACCGGTGCCCCGCTCCTTCGGAGTCCGTCGTCTTCGTCGTCGCCCAAGATCTATCGCGTCCTTCGTTGGCTGCACGCGCGCGGGGTCGTGCGTGACGCTCGAATGGAAACGGCGCGTCAAAAATACGGTTCGAGTGACTATCGCAAAGCGACCGGCGTCATGCGCGACGTGCTCGTAATCAGTGTCAACGAGAGCTACGAAGATGAACTCGCTCGCCTCGACGTTCCCGTGACGCTGCTCTGGGGCGAAGCGGACCGCGAGGTTCCCTTGGACGTCGCCACGCGGGCCAGTGCACTCCTCGCCACCACGCACACGCTGCAGTCGCTTCAGGGGATTGGGCATCTCTTACCGAGTGAGGCGCCCGATGAGTTGGCCAATGTCGTGGGAGCGCTCATCTAGTGCGCGTCGCTCTCGATATTCTCTTCGCCGTCGGACTGAGCGCCGCCTACGGCGCACAGATGCTTCGTTGGCTACGCGTCTTGCAGCGCGAGCACTACGAGGCGGCCGCCTTGGCCCGCTTCGTCGGTCGCTGGTCCTCGCCGCAGGTGACGTTGATGCCGAAAATGAAAGTACGCCTCGAGCAGTCCGATGGCGCCGTGCGCAGCGCGCCGCGAGACGATTTTCAAGGCGCCCCCCGTTTCGAGCAGGACCGACTTCGGCCCCGGCCGGAACGGGGAGCGCGCCGACCGATCACCGTGTCGCACGTGCTGATCTTCGCCTTCGTCGCGGCGCTCTTGTTCAAGAACGAAGCGGTGATCGTCGCCGTCGCCGTCGTCTACGGACTGATCACTCCGTGGGGACTTTCCATCAAAGGTCGCACCGGCCCCTTGGTGTGGACGCGCCGAGTCACGACGACCGCGATTGTCGCCACCGTGATTGCGCTCGCTATTGCTCTCATCGGACTGGTCGTGCCGAGACCGTGGTACCCGGCCGCGGTCGTGGTGTGGGCCGTTCCGGTGATTCTCGATTTCACGACCCGGGTCTTGAAACCCTACGAAGAGCACCGGTCCAAGAGGTTCGTCGATCTGGCGGTGGCGCGACTCAATCAGGTTCACCCTCGCGTCGTCGCCATCACCGGTTCCTACGGCAAGACCTCGACGAAGAACCATCTCGCTCAACTCATGGGCGACGAGGGGATCGTCGTGACGCCGCGCAGCTTCAACAATCGCGCCGGTCTCTCGCGGGCCATCAATGAGAACCTCGCCGACGGCACCCGCGTGTTCGTCGCCGAGATGGGGACCTACGGCCCGGGCGAGATACGTTCGCTCTGCACGTGGTGCGTGCCCGAGATCGCCGTGGTAACGGCCATCGGGCCGGTCCACCTGGAACGCATGAAACGGCTCGAGGTCATCGAGTCCGCGAAGTACGAGATCACCGAGCGCGCGAGTGTGGTGATCGTCAACATCGATGACCTGGTGCTGTCGCGATGGCCCCAAAGGCTCGTCGAATCCGGCAAGCGCGTTCGCACGGCGGGCTCGACGAGCGAATCGGCGTCGGTGCGCGTCGCGGTTGACGGAGCGAACTGGACCGTGAGCGTCGACGGCACCGCCGTCGGCACGGGACCTACCATCGTCGGGGTGCAGCCGACCAACCTGGCTTGCGCCGTGGCGGCCGCCCTCGAACTCGGCGTCGGAACCAGTGAACTGCTCGATCGTCTGCGGCGCGTGAGCGCCGTGGAGAATCGCTCCAACGTCGTGACCGCCGCCTCGGGCGTCGAAGTGATTGACGACACTTTCAACGCCAATCCCGCCAGCGCGGTCTCCGCCCTCAAGCTCCTTAAGAGCATGACGCTGTCCGGTCGACGCGTGGTCGTCACGCCGGGACTGGTGGAACTCGGTCGCGAACAGTACGGCGAGAATCTCGCCCTGGCGAGAAAGGTCGCGTTCTACGGGGCCGAACTCGTGATCGTCAACCGCACCAACGCCGTGCCCCTCACGCTCGGGTTCGACGGACCGGTGCGTCGATTCAACACCCGCGATCAGGCCGTCACGTGGGTCCGCTCGGCGCTGGTGCCGGGCGATGGCGTGTTGTATCTCAACGACCTGCCCGACCACTACCCTTGAGGCTCACATGACGAGGCTGCGAGGAATCCGATGACGGTCGGCGTGCTGTTCGGCGGACCGACGCCGGAACACGACATATCGATCCTGACCGGGCTGTTGGCCCTGCACGAACTCGAGCGGTCGAGCAGCGACGTCGTCGGGATCTACTGGACCAAGACGGGCGCGTTCTACCGCGTGCCGAGCGGCGTCGAGGCCGAAACGTTCCTGGACGGTGTGCCCAAGGGATCGAGTGAACTCAGCCTGCGCCTCGGCGATCACGGTGGCTTCTTCGAGAGCGCTCGCATGGGCAAGGATCGCTCGATCGACTTCGAAGCCGTCGTGCTCGCCACCCACGGCGGGCCCGGTGAGGATGGTTCGTTGCAGGCCGCGCTCGATCTCGCCGGCGTGAATTACACCGGACCGAGCGTGGCCGGCGCGGCGCTCGGGATGGACAAATGGTCCTTCGGCGCCGTGATGGCCGCGAACGGCCTGCCGACCTTGCCACGGGTGTTGCTCGACTCTTCCACGACCTCACTACCGTTCGACGGTCCGTACATTTTGAAGCCGCGATTCGGTGGCTCCTCGATCGGCATCGACGTGGTGGCCGACGTGGCGACGGCCACGGCGCGACTGACCTCGAATCCGCACTTCGCCCTGGGCTGCGTCGTGGAGCCATACCGCGGCGACCTCTCGGACATTCAGATCGCCGTGCGCACCTATCCGTCGCTCGCCCTCTCGGCGATTGAACGGCCCCTACGACGCACGGACGAAACCGAGATCCTGAACTACCGCGATAAGTACGTGGGCGGCGAAGGAATGGTTTCGGCGCCGCGCGAACTGCCGGCCGTGATGACCGGGGGTCAAGCCGACGCCGTCCGGCTCTACACGACGAGCATCGCCGAGGTGGCGTCCGTTCGCGGCGTGGCGCGCGTTGACTTCCTCGCCAGTGACGACGAACTGTTCGTCAACGAGATCAATACGATTCCCGGTTCACTCTCCAAACATCTCTTCGTGGACCCACCAATCGCGTTCGCCCAGCTACTCAGTGACCTCATTGCGGAAGCCGTTCAACGACCGGCTCATCGTTACAGCGCGGCCGGAGCCGACGGACAGGTGTTGCGCGGGGCCACGTCCATCGCGGCCAAACTCGCGTAGTCACGGGACTCGGGCGCTGGCTTAGTCCCAGGGCGGGGCGAGCTGCACGTAGTTGCCGTCGGGATCTTCCACCGTCGCCAGCAAGAAATCTTGATCCGCCTCAGGTTTGTACGGCTCGGCAATTACCTTCGCACCGAGACCCACCAATGTCGCGAACGCTTCGTTCACGTCGGCCACTTCAATCGAGAGCATGATCCGCTGCGGCGCGGCGCTCTTGCCGTGCACTTCACTGTGCGCGCCGAGCATTAGAGTCGCCTCCTTACCCCAGCCGTACCACGAACCATCATGAAAACCGGGTTCGCCGAGCACGCTCGTGTAAAAAGCGCCAAGGGCGTGCGGGTCCTCTGAACCAATCATTACGCCACTGAATTTCATGTTTTCTCCTGGCTTCAACCGAAAGAGTTGCCGAGCGTCGAGGTCAATCTCCTAGAAGGTAGCGCACGATCGTGCCGGTCGTGCCAAGAATGTCGCGGTCCCAATCAATGCCAACCCTGGATTTCTGTCACATCATCTCGTGGTGGACCCACCACCGTGTTCGCCCAATTACTTGGTGACCTGATTGCTGAAACCGTTCAACGACCAGCTCATCGTTACCGCGCGGCCGGGATCGACGGTTTCGTGTGGCGCAGGGCCACTTGCATCGCGGCCAAACTCGCGAAGTCGCGGGACCCGTGCGCTGGCCTCGATCAGGACGTCGCTGTAGGGATCGATGAGCAGACCCTGTCGGAGAGCCCAGAAGGCCATTTCGTAACGGCCGTTCGCGAGGGCGTCGTGGTGCAGCGCGAGGGCGGCCCATTCGCCGTCGCGCGAGAGACGCGCGCCGAATCCCTCGGCGAGGAACCACTCGAAACCGCGAAGCGCGCTCGCCAGGGGCTCGCCTTTCACCATCGCCAGGGCCTGGTGCGCGAGGGGAGCGGCCTCGGCGTTGGAGAGTTGTCGGGCTCGTGAAATCAACGTCGAGAACACTTCGACGTCGCAGGTTATGCCGTGGGTCACGTAGAGACCCGAAGAGGTGACGGCGTGCAGGCGCGGTCCCTCGGCGTCGGACCCAGCGCTTCGTCGAACGACGCTCGCGGTATTGGCGAGGGTACGGAGTGACGCGTCCACCTCGGCGTGGGTCAAAACGCGAGTGCGCAGTCGTTCGCCGGTGATCGGCTCGTGGCGGTGCATCGCCAAATAGGCGAGCATCTCGATGCCGCGACGGCGAAGCGTGGGCGCGAGCGGTTCGCTGAGTCCCACCACGTGCGCTTCGGCGCGCAACAGTTCGACGCGAACCTCACCGTGACGCGAATGAGGGGCCACCGTCGACCACGGCGACGTCATCGCCGGGCGGGGTCGATCACTGTACGGCGTCACGGTGATCGAACAGGCCGCCAAATCGTCGTCGAGTTCGGCGCGATCCCCGAGGTAGAGCACGAGCGTATTGCCAATGCTGCGCGTGGCGAGTGCTCGTAACAGTTCATTTTCATTGTCGGCGAACACCAGCTTGCCGTTGTGGAGCGCCACCACGGCTTCCACGACGTCGCGGCTGCTCCACGTGGGAAGGATGGCCAAGGTGCCGCCCTCGCGGGCGAAGCTGACCAACGTTCCGAAGGGTGACGGTTGCAAGGCGCACGCGACGTAGGCGTCGACAAAATCGATCGACGTCTCCGACGTCTCAAGGGCGTTCGGCACGTCGAGGACGCCGTCGAGTCCTTCTCCGATCATCTGACGCAAGCGTCGCAACAGTGCAGGATTGAGTGCCCGCAAGAGTTCAATGGACTCATCAACGTCGTAGTTGAGGTCAACGAACTGGTGCTGTCGAATCAAATCGCTGCGCCGTTTCGCCATGAGGGCCAGCGGTAAGACGTCCAGGCTCGACGGCCACGGCACGGGTATTCGATTCGGCGTCTTGGTGGGTTCGTGGCGCGAGGGCGAAATCTGACGCGCGCTGTGCCCGGTCGAATGGGGCGCCCCCGACGCGGCGCCGGCCGCGGACGGAAGGAACAGCGACAAGAGCGCCACGAGTCCCGCGGCGAGCCAGGCGCTGCCGCCGGTTCCGGCGCTTCCGCCGCGGCGAAGACGCCACACGTCGCGCACGACCTGATAGAGAAAGACCAGCCAGAACAGGGCGAGGGCCACGAGCAGAACTCGGACCAACGCGCCATCGTTTTGTCGTTGCGTACGGTGCCACTTCGTCACGACCACGTAGGGCAAGAGGACGAAGTAGATCGCCAGCGCGGAGCCCTGGAGCGGGGCGACGACGCGCTTTAGGTGGTTGACGTGAGTTGCCACGTGAGCGAGGTCCCGGCCGAGGTGGAAGCGATCTCCAGTTGACAGCTCTGGTCGGAGCCCACCACCACTTGGCTCACGACCGGGCTGGTGTCGGCCCCGCAGTTGAGTGATTGGTCGGTTGGGCCGCTCGCGGTCAGGGTCCAGTTTCCCGGGCCGCGTAGGGGCACGTCGACGGTTTCGAAACCCGGTCCGAGCGTTCCGGACAGATCGCCGCTCAACGCGCTCGCGTTCGATATCGGCGCGGCAGGCTTGACGCTCGTCGTGGTCACGCTGGAGAAGCTCTTGGCGACTGACGACGTAGTCGGCCGGGTATTCGCCGCCACTATTACCGGTGTCGAGCGCGTCCTCGGAGCGATCGTCGACGTGGTCGTCTTGGGGACTTTGGTCGGGACCTGGGTCGTGACCGGTGACGTCGAAGAGGGTGGGGGCGACGAAGCCACGGGGACGCGCGGGGTGGACGTCGCGGTCAGGGTGAAGACGAGTACCAGGAGCAAGAGCGGACTTGACCACATCAAGAGATGGGCGCTCTTCAGCGAAAAGGGTGAGCGCGGCATTGTTTTCGAAGGGTAGCGGTGACGAGTTCAAATAGCGATTCGACATTTCCGGACCTGTGTTTCATTCAAATAAGGAAGCGCACAGCGAAGTGCTGCAGCTCTTTCTGCAACGTGGCCGGCGCGGAATGGTCCTGGGCGGCGACTTCGCGAAGCGATCGGCCCTCGTACACGCGCGCGTAGGTGAGGCGGGCAATCCGGTCGTACTTACTGTCGCGAAAGCTGTGTAGTCGCGCCAGTAAGGGTGAGGCCTCGCGGGCCGGTTCATCGTGTTGATCGAAGTAAGAGATCGTGCGCCGGGCCGCCTTCTCCTTGAGCAGCCAGCGCCGCAGTCGACCGCGTAGGGCCGAGAGAATATCGGGCGCCGCGTACTGCCGGCTCTGTCCGGCCCAGTCCGTCAGGAGCTCACTGGCCAGGCCGAGCGCCACGCCCACGGTCTCACTCGCGTCCTCGACAATGCCGTCGCCGAAGCGCAACTGGCGACAGACGCTCACGATGCCCGGGATGAGCGTCTGCAAGAGTGCTCGATGGATTTCGGGATCGCCGGCCTCTTCGAGAAGCGCGCGCACGATTTCGGCGCGCTCGAGGACGTTGCGTCCGCCGCGAGCCTCGAGGAGTGACACCACGTCGTAGAGGTCATTCAACGAACCAAGGTCCAGATCCCGGTGCCCTTCGGCGAGCGACGCCATCGCGGCTCGAGCTCGCGGCGCGTGTCCCACGTGGAGCCATTCGTATCGCATCTGTCCTAAGAGGTCGTTCTTGAGTGTCATGGTGCCCAGTACAGGTGGCGCCACGCATCCAAGAACCCCTCGACGCGCGCCACGGCGCAGTACATTTCTCACGCCGGTCATCATGCGCCGAGCCACGCACATGGCAGCGCACATAGCCGAGACGTAGGCTGGACCCATGGACATCGAATCCTTTTACGAGCAAAATGAGGCGCGCCGCGAGAGCGCCGAGTTCGAGTTCGGCGGCGAGTGGACCGACGCCGTGGACAACGAATACGAACTGTCGTGGGTGGAAGCAACCGGCGAGCTCTACCTGATGGTCGAGCCCGACGCCGTCGTGACCGAAGACGCCTTCGGCGACTTTTTCACGCACGGAGAGTTGGTCACCGACCTGACGGTCGTGATCATCGGCAAATCGCCGTCACTGGCCGCCCTCGAAGACACCTTGTCGGGTTGGGAAGACGCCATGCTGGAGCCGAATTCACTGGTGTGGCTGCACCAACGCTTCCCGACGGCTCCCTAGAGATACGGCGTCGACGAATCGGCGACTTTGCACAGTCGCGTCAACGAGGGCACCAGATTCTTGAGCGGTACCCGCTCGGACTCGTTAATGGTGGTCATGAGGGCGTTCCAACCTCCGTCGATCGACGTGGCGTCGGCCGCGGCCGGGGTCGCCTTCAGCAGTTCGCTCATCGCTCGTCCCTCTAAGGTGGCGCGCTGGGCCGGAGTGAGATTCGGCGCCTCAACCCGCGATTGAATCACGAGCGCACGTTTCACTAACACGCACGACGCGCGCGCGTCGGTGACCGCACCGCTCGTACCGCACGAACTGAGCACGACACTCGCGAGTACGAGTGCGCTAAGTGGGACGAGGACTCGAGCTACCCGAGCCACGAGTCGGCAGCCTGCAACAAAAAGTCGCTGACACTGCGCCCGCGTTCGAAGATGTCGCAGAGGGGATCCTCTCCCTTGGCGACTTGACTCAATGAGATGGCGCGGCGAGCCACAATGGAGATTCGACGTTCACTGCTCTCGGTCGGCGACGCGAACGCGTCGGTCGCGGTGACCTCGAGGGGCATCTCCAGGCCCCCAATCGGCGCGAGGTCAATGGCGAGACGCAAGAGATCGGGACCGTTCGGCATGGGCGGCAGACTCCAGGTCAGCACCAACGGGAAGTGAAACTCGTCCGGGGGATCGACCTCATCCGGCAGACCCAGCACGGCGTCTTCGAAGGCGAGGAGGGTTCGAGGATCGACGTCGAGTTCGATGTGCAGGTCGACCGGACCGCCGCAACCGTCTTCGGGATGGAGGTCGACCTCCCACGCTTGGCGCAGCGAATACGTCTCGACAAAGTGACGCTCATCATGGACGTGGAATCCGTGCGTCACCGCATGGTCCTTAAGGTCAGCGACGAAACCAGCGACGTCAATTGCGGCCATTGACCATCAGCGTAGCCCCCACGCCAAGTACCGTGGCAGCGTGAATGACTCGCTGTTGACCCCATTGCGCGCGTGCGCGCAAGAAATCGGTGAGGCCGTATTGGCCCACCGCGGACGAGGACTTTCCGGGGACCGAGCGACGCAGTATCACCTCGACGTCGCCGCCGACGACGTCGCGCTGCGCGTTCTCTGTGGCGCTGGGTTTCGAGTAATGAGTGAAGAGTCCGGCGTCACGGGCGACGGCGAGTTCACCGTGGTCGTTGATCCAATTGACGGATCGACCAACTGCGATCGGGGCATTCCCTTCTACTCGACGAGCCTCGCCGTGCTGCGCAACAGCGAACTCGTCGCGGCGCTGGTGATGAATCAAGCGACGGGCACCATCTATGAAGCGGAGAAGGGGAGTGGCGCGCGTCGAGACGACGCCACAATCGCCCCGAGCGGCCAAGTGGAGATTGCGTACGCCATCGTGGGATCCTCGGGCTACCCCTCCCACAATCTCGGCTGGTCGCAAAATCGATCGCTCGGCGCAGCGAGTCTGGAGATATGTCTCGTCGCCGACGGATCGCTCGACGTGTACGGCGTAGCCCAACATTCGGGACTGAATGTGTGGGACTACCTGGCGGGACTACTGATTACTCGAGAAGCCGGAGCGTTCGACGCCGACTACCACGGCGAAGAACTCGTAACGACTGATGACGTGATCCGACATCCTGTTTTTGCCGGCTCCCAAGAACTGCTTACGTTCATGCTTGGGGTGGGGACCATCTAGGATTTTGCTCTCGGGCGCTTAGCTCAGTTGGTTAGAGCAGCTGATTTACACTCAGCAGGTCGGGGGTTCGAGTCCCTCAGCGCCCACCAGATGTAGTAAGGAAATGATAGGGTTTGGACGTGAAGACGTTTCAACAATCCCTCAAAAATCCCTCACAAGGGGTGAGCGACCACACGTCGTGGAAGGCGCGACGATGCGTGGGAGATGCCTCGTGAGCGGTTCACTTCGCCAAATCCGTCCTGGATTCTGGGAAATGCGGGTCAGGACTGGGCGCGACCCGCTCACGGGTCGATATCGCCAGATCAGCCGTACTTTTCACGGTTTGAAGAAGGACGCACAGATGGCCTTGAACGAGCTGGCCGTCGAAGCTGATCAGGGAAAATTAGCCAACACCAATGCGACTTTCGGCCAATTGGCCGAACAGTGGCTCAACCTTGCCAAACCCAATCTCGGTCCTCAAACTCTTCGCTCCTACAGTGGCCTACTGGACAACCACATCCTCCCCGCGCTCGGGACCAGACCGCTGCGTCAGATTCAGACGGCAGATTTGGACTCGCTCTATCACAGTCTTGTGAAGCGTAAGGGTCTGTCAACGAGCAGTGTCCGGCGAGTTCACACGGTCGTCCACCGTGCCTTTCAGCAAGGCGTGCGATGGAAGTGGGTCCGAGAGAATCCAGCCAGTCTGGTGAGTCTTCCGAAGTTGTCGCGACACGAAGTAACGCCGCCCGATGTGGAGCAAGTGAAGCAGTTGTTGGCGGCAGCAGCGAAGTTCGATCCCGTCTTTGGACGCTTACTTCATTTGGCGGCCACTACGGGTGCACGCCGCGGCGAACTGTGTGCATTGAAGTGGAAGCAGGTTGACACGGATTCCTCGGCGCTTCTAATCGAACATGCGATCATCGAGACTCCCGGCGGAGGGTGGTTGGAGAAGGACACTAAAACCCACGCAAGTCGACGAATTGCGCTCGACGGCGAAACGCTTAGGGTTCTCGCCGAGCAACGGGCATACGTAGACGAGTTGTCGCGTGTGGCGGAACTTACACTCTCGGACGAAAGTTACGTCTTTAGCCTCGAACCCGACGGTCGGCGTCCGTTCCTGCCCACGTATGTCACTCGGCGCTTCGAAATAGTAAGGGCCAATCTTGGTCTGACGCAGATTCGACTGCATGATTTTCGTCATTTTGCGGCCACCCGACTTATATCCTCCGGTGTCTCGGTTCGGACAGTTGCTGGTCGGCTCGGGCACTCCAATGCTTCGATGACACTTCAGGTGTACAGCCACTTCGTCGAAGCGAATGACCGAGAAGCGGCGGAACTAATCGGTTCGCTTGTCTCGAATGCCTCGACGAAGCGAAGTACGAAGCCACGTCAGCGAAAGTGAAACTTGGGGTTGCTGAATTCGGCACTCTCGCTTTAGCCCATATATCGCTTGAGGTCCGGGCGCACTTTGATTCTTCATCCCGTCGTTAGAGAATCGAACTTAAGACGAAGATTGAACATTCGGAGCATGAGAGTCATTGGTGTTTTTCATTCCGCAGCAGTGACCCATCCGCGATATCCAGGCTGGTCGACAAATACCCTTCTAAGTAACGGATGCGCTTGGCGTTCGCGGTAAATTGAAATTGCGCGATCAAATTCAACCCGTTCAACGAACCAAAAGCTTCCGATTCGAACTGTTCTAACTGTTTCTGTCCCAAAGGACACCCATCCCCGTCGCCTCGCTTGCGCTGTGTATGTAGCGAGACTCTGCTTGTAGACCCTCTGGTCATTGAAGGTGTGCGCAGCCACGGATAGCTTGACTAGATTTTCGATGGGCGGGTGGCTTGCTTCCACGGTTGAACAACTTAACTCCACCGGACAGCGTGAGCGATAGAAAAACTACCAAACACATTCTTCGAGGTAATCGGGCTACAGCAATCCCGCATGCATTTGTACCGAATGTAGAGGTCAGGTTCTCATCGAGTCGCGATGGGTATTGCGTCGACCAAAACTCTCCCATCCAGGGCAATTCTCGCTCCAAATCGCCATGGTCGCGACAGTTTGGATTCACGAGCGTGAACGTTCACCCTACTTATTGCCCGCCGGGGCGTCGATTCCGGCGCCTTCATAGTGTTTCCGCAATGTCAAGGGCCGTCGCTCAGTGCCCAGATCTTCCGGTCGGACGAAGTGGAATGTCCACCACCGTCCACAGAGGTCCTTTCTTATTTCAATTGGTGGATAGACAGTTGACTAGACCAGGACTCGTTTCAAGGACGAGGCACTATTCAATATTGAGGCGCTGTTAGTAACGTGCTCGATTTACGACTGAGGAACGGATCGACAATTTCCCAGACGATCTGGCGACCAGCAAACCTGTCGCGATTCGGACAGTTAGAACTTCCATCCTTCGGCACGAGCGAATCCAAAGAAATCTATGGTCGCAACCTGGTAAATAGCTGCGACGTTTGGAATTTTCTGATTGCGTGGTTCGACGCCCCTTCCCGCCATTTTCTCATCGGTGACGATCGTCCTATCTTCAACTATGGCGTGCGCGATTACGAACGGATCTCCTGCATTAGTATCCTCGCGAACCCAATCGGGAAACGCGGATGAAATTTCGGTAGCCAGATCTATATCCGCTTGGGTCGCATCGCATACCAAGTGGGGATACCGCTTAGCCCAGTCATAAAGTTCGTCGGTCCCTCGTTCGAGTTCGTCGAGCACCGCCTGGCAAGCACAGACTTCGCCACGATCGACGGATTGCTCGAACGTGTCCCAGAGCGTCGGAAATACGTCTCGAGGATAGTTCCGCCCAAATCCGATGAGCACTGTTGTATCGAAGGTGTACGTCAATGGGATTCGCCGGATCGCTGAAAACCTCGCATCATTCTTTCAATCGTGGGAACTTTCGCGTCCAAAAAATAAGTTGCATCGAGCATGCTGATCCGCTGGCTCTCTATTGCTTGGAAAACGATCGATGTGTAACTCTGCCCGAGATCGCGCAGTCGTAGCGTCCATTGCGGTGGAACGCCGTCGGATTCGGCAAGTCTCTCTCGATTCCGCTGCCATTCAGTATGACTCTCGGAACGGACAGCTTCGAGTTCATCTTCTGTCAATCGATTCATGCTCTTCAATTTGATTGCCGAAGCGAGTTTGCTGACTCGAAAGTGAGTGGCGACTTTCGTGACATCTTCGAAATGATCGGCGCTACTAGGTATCCTTTCAACTTCGGAACTGGGCATTAAGAATTCGGCCGCGAAAGCATTGCAAAGCGATTCATCGGTGTTGCGTTCCTCCAGTAGACAGAGACCGCTTGTCCGATTGGCCAGGTGCGCCAATTCATGAATGAGGGTGAATATTTTTCCGCCAGCCGAGTCGGCGCCGTTGATGAGAATTATCGGACGGGTCTCGTGGTGAATAGATAGTCCTCGGTATGTGTCGAGCCCTATTCCAGTAGATTGAAATATCACATACCCTGCGTGTTCGAGAAGTCCCCTCCAGTAATTAAATGAAGCATTGCCGAGGGCAGTTCGTGGCACGGTCGAGATTTCGAGTCCGAAGGCATGACGTGCTTCGGCCGCACTCAGAGTTAGGGATTGCCAGGAAACGGGCGAGCGAAACGGGGGAGGCTCCGCCGAGCCCTCCAGATCATCGAGCGTTCGTCGATGTGCTTCGGACCGCTTAATTTCTCTCGCTAATAGGGAAGGTATTTCGTCTCCTCGACCGCGAAAGTCGGCGGTCGCGGGGATGTCCGCATATGCGGGTGGAGGAGCCAAAAAAAACGCTGTAGGCCGATCCAACTTTCTTGCTATCTTGCGAGTTTGAATGTAGGTCGGTCTTTCGCTACCTTCTTCAAATTCTGTTACCCGAGTTGCCGATATTCCCGCGGCGCGGCCCAATTCATCTTCGGTCATGTGGGCAAGGTTTCGCGCCCAGCGGAGGGTCGCCCCATTTATGGGAACACGTACCGTTGGCATGGCTAGTCCCCTTTCTAAGTAATCCGCGCCTAACTCTACGCGCTACTTGTTTCGTGAGATTGGCTGGAATTCACGTAGATCCTGATCTAGGGAAGATTTCCAGTTGTGGACAAACGCGCACTCTCACATGAGGCGAGGAAATCGACAACTTTGCAAGTTGGCCATTTAACCGTGTCACCGAGTCTGCTGGTCTCAGCGTTGGTCTCCGAATCAATTTCAGCTATTCCACCGCAGGAGAACTGAAGGAAACAATTGGTGCACCTGTTGATTAAGAGAGGGATGCAAACCGTCGGATTTGTCCGACGCAGTCGGATTCATCAGAAATTGCAAGGAATTTCGTCGCGTAGTGTCGCATTAGTCCGATGGCGTCGGAGTGGTCCGTGGGACAAAGCGTGGGATTTTTTTGCGGTTAAATTTGATCAGCGCACAGGTTGAAACGCGGCGAGAAAATTGGAGATAGTCTCCGGCAAACACGCCGCGATTCATCTAGTCAAGACGCTTTATCTTCGGAGAACCAGTCCCAACTACCAGATCTAATATTCGCCCGGCGCGACACCCCGAGCCACTTCCCGGTTGCTATGGGTCCCTTTTCCGCTCCGCGAACGAGCTGGAGCTGAAAGGTACCGTAGAAGTTCCTTGATGCCAAGTTGGAACTCCACCTCCCTTCGATGATTCCTTCCGAACGAATGTTGGCCACGATCTTGTATTCGAAAGATGGTAGGTCAACGTCCCCTCGAACGCTTGTGCTTCGGCCCGTGCCCAATACCAAAGCACCGATGACTCTTAGGGCAATGATGTCATCGATAACGGCCGAACCCTCGCTCGTGTCGAACTGCCATTCACTACGGACTCTCGTAGGGAGTGTCCACTTGCCCTTCCCGGACAGCATCAATGCGAGTCGCGATTGATAGTTGATCACGACGATCGTTAGTCCAATTGCGAGAAGCGTCCAGAGTATCGTCCCTACGTGAGGCTTTGCACCGATGAAGACCACTATGAGAGTCCCAACGGCGGCCGTCAGAATATTAACTACAACAGTGGCAGCAACTTTCGTCATTCGTTGGACTCACGATCAATTTTCTAGTCGATTCAAAAGTCATGTTCAACCTTAAATCAGAATGACATAACTGGTCCGCAGGCGAGTCACTTTTCGACGATTCAATCGACAGCAGTCCCATCAGCCGTCGACGCCGAATCCTTGGAGAATCTGAGGTTTCGATCAACAAATTCGTCATCAAATACTCTGACGTTGCTCCAGAATAAGTCGCTCGCAGAATTCACTGTCCTTTTCGATTCACCGGACTCTGCCGTCACTCGCAAACCTTGCGGCCATGTCGCATCAGTTGGAGCATCGTGGAGCAAGGAACCGAATGTTGACTTGCCGCTACTGTTGAACCCGAAAACTACTTTGTACCGTGCAAAGAAGCGCAAAGAAGCAGACGAACGCCATTTTTCATTCCACGAAACTCGTCAACCTCGTCAATCCTCAACAGCATTAACCAATTATGGGCCCATGACTGCCTGAATGCAATCGTCGTACATGTTCGTTCGCATTAGATTCGGCCTCAATGTCATTTGAAGCCATCGAACCGCTTTCGGATCTGGATGTCGAGATTCGATCGACGTACACACGCGTCTTGCAACAGATTCGATTGCGATTGGCATCCAGCGACGCTCAAATTGACAATGTCCCGAGCGGCGATTCCTTTGAAGACGTCATGAGTTGTGAGAAATCTGCACTTCAACTTCGTAAGGTACTTGAGCTAATCGTCCTATCGAGTCTCGTATCGAACAGAGAGTCCCTAGAAGCTGTGTCAGCAGCCTTCAGGCACCATGATCGCAATGCGAACAATGCACGAAAGCTTGTGCGAATCGTGAATCCGAATTACTGGCCGGTGCCGGCGGTTCCCATTCCCCTGTCGAGAGGAATCTCACTCTCGAAGCCAATCGAAAGTGGCTACTTGACTGAAGATGCATGGGGCCATGCATTTGGCATGACAAGTGAGCTGGTGCACGCGACAAGTCCGTATCGCAAACTATCGAAGCCGGCCGAAATCAAGAAGTCGCTCGCAGACCTTGCTTCTACGATTCGAACTCTCCTGAACGAGCACTATGTGGTTCTAGTCGGAGGAAAGAAGTGGGTCACAGGGCGACTAGATGATGGTACGGGTAAAGCCCAAGCTGGCATTGCTCAACGATTGGAAATCAAGAAGTGACTCCACGCACGAACTAAATTCAAATTCCGTCAGCCGAGTTGTGAGATGGCGAATATCTATTGAAACTCCGTCAACTCCCGCTGATAGTTACTGAGCATGTCGTTCGTAGCATCAAATCCGAAAGCGAAAAGGATCTCCTTTGTCATGTTGATCGCAATTTCTCTAGAACCAGCGATGAGCTCTTCGCGTACGTACTCACGACGGATTTCGATATCTGGAGGTTTCGCGATGAACGTTTCGTGAAACGCCCGCTCGGGCTTCCCGGCAACGAGTTGCCGGGAAGCTGTCTTGTGGAGTCCGACATCAATCACTACCGACGATGAACCGGCGGGCCCAAGAGAGATTCGTGCAGCAAATTCGGTGAATTCCGTCAGATAGAACAGTATCTCCCAAATCTCAATGACACTTTCCGCGCCGAGCGGCACTGGAGTTGCGTCAGCTCCTACTCGCCAATCAGCGGAAACAACGCGAATTTGTGTGAACTGCCCACTTGTGAAAAGACGCCATGCCTCCCAATGATCCACAGTTCGGGCATCAATATCCTGGCCAATCCAATCGGAACCTCTGAGTGTGCTCACTCGCTGATCAAACATAGGAACTGGCCACCCTCGCATTCGAACGACGGCCCGCAAAACTGTGTCCTCAAGTTGATCGAGCGCAATTCGTGTTTCATCAAACGATGACGGTCTAATGGAAACTTCCCAATATCCTCGTGAACGAATTCGGTCAGTTATTTCACTCATCCCAAGCGCCGCTCTTTTGAGTATTGAACAATGCCTCTTGTGAAATCGACGCCGTAACATCGACGAAAAGTGTTACGCCAGCTCGCTCTGCAGTCGAGACGTACGCCCGAAGAGCCTTCTCTGTCGCCAAGTCAATGACGTCTCGCATTTCAACAGAGTTGGCAACTTCCGATGTCTGAGGCTTCTTTCGCGGCCGTACGTAGAGCGCACCCTTCCGCAATATATCGCCACCTCTTTCTCCTGGAGATTGATAGCCCTTCGCACAAATGTGAGGTACATCGTCAAATTCAGAAACGCTGATGACGGCAATCGAAACACCGTTTGAAAGCTTCATTGCGGAGCACTGGAAACGCAGAGGTGGGTCTGCGTATACGGCAAGTCGGTCAGAGAGATTGTCGAAGTTCGTCCAAGACTCGATCTCGCGTTCGCTGAGCCCAGGAAGCATCGTTGGGATTTTGTCGTCATCGATTCCGATGATCACGTGGCCTCCGTCGCGAAGATTGCCGAGACTTAGAGATGCGCGCGCCACCTTGGCAAAAAGGTACGTATCACTTAGCTCACTAGGCCCCTTTATCTCTAACCAGCGAGTCTCATTACCGCTTTGAAGAATCTCTTCAATTTCAAAAGGCACGACCATTCCACCACGCTAGGTCTAAGACGATGAGCTCCAGCGAGTAGTCCCGGAACGAGACATGATGTGAGCCGCACCAGCGCTACAGAAGCACTGTCTGGATTTCGACAAAGTGCGCGATCATTCATGCGACCTGACAAGTGTTGAGCTCGTTGAAGGCGACAGCCACGTTGCCTTGCAGCGTTCGCGACTCATTCCCGTTCCGGAGGAGGAAGTGGATTGAAGCCAACCCCAGGCGCGAGCCAGTCCCGTCCGCTCGATTCACTCGACATTTCTGTCGCACGCCCTTCGAGATCCGGTAAAAGATCAATGAGATCAGAAATCTTCTTGGTAACGACAGTCCCGTTTCGTTTATCAGCGCGAGTGGTCTTTACTGAGTGGATGGCAGTCTTGTCAGAGCGCCTGGAATTACCGTGGCGCGGGAGTTGTTATTTTCGATGCGCGGTTATTTTAAGGAGATTGCCACCGATCCTCCGTGGGGCTGCGAACCTCGACACATCAGATCCAGTATTCGCCATTCTCCTGTCGATACTTAGGGAAAGTGAAGGAAGCCTGATTCTTGGAACCCATCGATGGTTCCAGTAGTGCCCGAGGGGACGTGATAGTCATGGGCTACAAGGTTCAGAGTTCTATCCAGGACGCGACAGTCAAGGTAAATGCGGGGGTAAGTCAGGTTACGGGCCAACCTCAAACTGATGTCATTGTCAGTGAGGCCGGATTTCCAAACGACCACCGCCGCCTCGTCTTTGATTTGGATGGAAATCAGGTTTACGACCAGATAAACCGGAACCATTAAGAAGGCAGTTTGTCATCATTTAAGTCTACGGATTCCTCTCTTGAGCAAGTTGTGGTCTTTGTTGGAGCTGGTATTTCTGTGTCAGCAGGTCTCCCTGACTTCGACACACTTAGAGAAGAGCTCTACGCTGACGTTGTTCACTCGATGTGGTTAGCGCCGCGAACGCAGCGGAGAATTACTGAACGTCTCCGCGCGCTCGCGCCTGAGTATGCGGTCTCACTTCTAGACGATGACGGGAAAGGTCCCCGCGAGTACATCTGCGAGAGGATGCAGAACGCGCGGCCTTCTTCGGAGCACTTCGTATTAGCAGAAGCGCTTCGACATGGCGCATGCGTTTACACGCCAAATTTCGACTCGCTCATTGAGAGTGCGGTCGACTTCCCAGTGAGCATCGCGATTCGTCGGTCTCTCGAAGATGACCCGGGTAGCGCTCACATCCTCAAACTCCATGGAACATGTCCGGAGATAGCGGTGAGGGCCGAAGATGTCATGCTATCCATTACAGGGCCGTGGGCGGATCGATTCCTCAGTGACTGCAGAACAGCAGACTCACATTTGGTTGTGTGGGGTTATCGCGGCGCCGATCCCGATCTTGCCCCACTAGTACGAGAAGGGGCAGCGCTTGCTACGCAGTGCACATGGATCGCGTTTTCACAGAACGACCTCGATCGTGTTCGAACTTTCATAGGTAACTCGGATCACACGTCGGTGGTTTGTGCGCATTCGCAGACTGGGCAGGCGAGGCGCCTAGCGGCGGCGATTCTCGATCCAAAGGGAGAGGTGGATCTGAACATTGACGACAACAGGATCGAAGGGAGCGAGTCTCATTACAGTTACGTCATTAGACACCGCGCAACAAAAGCACGTGCTCTTGGGCACCTCGGCGGAGTTCGAATTGGTCGGCGCGCGTGGTGGATCGCTCTGTTCTCAGGGGATAGGGCGGCGGTCCGGCCTATTGGCCGCTCCTATCTGTTTGACTCCCGGCTCGTCCAAACCGCAACCCTGATGTGTTTTCCACCAGTGGCGTTGCGACGACCTAGTAACCAATTGTGGAATGTGATACTCACCGCTGCGGAGGGTCGTGGGGCGAGGTCGACTGATGATCGACTAGTTCGCGATGTCCAAGTTGCTCGTAGACAACTAGCCGCGAAGGAACAGAGGATGAGTACCGAGGTTGCGGCGAGAGCCGTTTCCATGATGCGCAGAAGAGGGCTTTTGCTCAGAGCGCAACACGCTCTCGATGAACTCGAACAGAGTATCCGGGAACACGGAGAAGTTGTTACTGCGACTTGGAGAGGACGATTGGCTTATGAGCGTGCGATCATTCTTCGATCAAGAGGAGAGATCGATCTTGCGCACCGGACTTTGAGTTCTATTGATACTGAGAACATCGCCATCGTTGGCGCTAACTGGTCTATGTGGCTTGAAGATGAAAAGTGTGCACTCGCAGTCTGGCGCGAAGACACAGTTCTGGCTCGTAAGCATTTTTCACGAGCGCAGGAACTTGCATCGGCGTATGGAGAACATCCACGCTCCACCATTGACCTTGCGATTCGAAAGCTTCAAATCGGAGTCACTGAGGGTTGTTCGTACAGCGAAGTCACGCTCGGTGCACGGAACCTCGAAAAACTGGCGTTGCGAGGTGGTTTCCTCACGCCGTCACGGCGTGCTTGGTTGAACGGAGTCAAGGCAGATGCCGCCAGGAGATACGGTCAATACGAACTTGCAGTGAAATATTACCGTCGATTGCAAAAGAGTCCAGATCTCATGCACCATTTAGGCGGAGTCGTGGGAATACTTGCCTGTGAAAAGAAAATCCTTCTCGACCCGATCGTTGAGATCGTCAAGGCCACGGGTGACAATTCGACAACAAGGATTATCGAACAATTCTTACAAGGGACTCCCTCATTTGATTTGGAGTCAATCAGGTGGTATGAACTCCTCAAATCTCAACGTGGATTCGTCTTTCTCAGTTGAGATTTGCGTGGTCGGCCGATGAAGTTCGATGGTTGGCTGTTTCCGGAGGACCGGATCTTGATGTGGCCAGGGTGCTGCAACTCGCAGCGAACTAAACCTTCCGAGTTCGAATACGATTGTCTTTCATTTCCGATTGATCGTGAGATTTCGATTGCATAATTGAGTTGTGGGGATAATTACCTGATAAGGGCTTGATTTTCCTGCCGTATCCCTTCATTCGAATAATAGGAACTGGCCGAAAATAAGTGCACCTTCTTCGAAAAGGCTGTACAATAGTTAACAGTTGTTAGGGACATAGGGGCCCAGTCTGGAAGAAGGTGGCCGAAAGGCCACTTTCTTCGTTTCTAGACCAGTCGAATGCCCGGGTCTTTTCCTTCGAACTTGGGTGGTCCAACAATAGTGAGCCATTTCACTCGCATCCCCGCCCACGTCGTGGTCGATGCACGGAACCTTATCGGCATGGCCGCCTCTCTGAGTATGTCAAAGCCAACTCTTACGTTCCCGGGGTTTCGAGACTTATTGACTCATTACGGATTTGAAATGGTCAAACTGAACGTCGGAATTGGGTTGGCGAGAAATGCGGGCTCAGGAGTTCTGTCTCACATACACACTGATAACTCAAGACTCAGAACCTCACTTCAACGCGACGGGGCATCGATTCTTGAGGGCGAAATTCGGTTCGAGGAGGACAAGGTCAAAGAGAAGATGGTCGACGTTAAGTGCGCTTTGAAGGTCGTTGAGATCGCGCGTATGAATGATGAAGAACGGCCAAAAGCAATCGTTCTGTTTTCGCGAGACCTTGATTTGTTACCTGCTGCGGAGCAAGCCACGGCGCTTGGCGTACCGACTTACATCATGTCGAGCGACGCAGCTTATCTCCGACACCAACATCATTTACTCCTTACGCCTGCTTCATACTCGCAGTTGAGCGATGGCGACGCGGACCTTGCGTTTGGAAACACTGATATTGCGAAACTTATTGGTGACCCCGGTCCTCACCTGTGGACAGTCGATTCTTCGACCACCCTATTAGGAGTATCTGGCCGTAATCTGACCCACGAATCAGGAATTCGAGGATTCGCGTCGGACGTAGACATCGGCGTGGCGACCGCTGGTGAAGAATTGACCCTATATATTGCTGACACAATTTTCGACCAAGAGCTCCCAGTTCCCTATTGTACGTCTGCTGACACATTTGACGTTGAAAGACCGTGGTTAGTAGAAACCGAAGTCGCTCTTAGAAAGGACTCGTCAAAAATCGAGATTGAGCTAAACGGCCAAGTAGTACGAGTCAAGTGTCCGGTTGGCACAGCGACGCCAGGACAGAGAATTCTCATACGTTGCAAAGGGGGCCTTTACCATCAGCAGGCGGTGGCGCGCCTCATCGGCCCGCTTGACGAAGCCGATTCCTCGGCTATTGAGTCAGCACATCTCGAACTGGGGCGTCCCATAGTTGTTCAAGTCGAGACGATTGCAATTGGCGGTAATGCCTTCGTTGCACTGACCCCCGACGCACAAAGATATCCGTTAAAGAAAGCACTCGGAGTTAGGCCTCGCTTGGGATATTGGTATGCAGCAGTACCCTCACCGACAGCGGGAGGATCGTTTGAACTTGAACTCGTCTCCACTGAATTGTTGCAGCGTTAACAGGGCAACCAGGTTTCTCAAAGGATGTTTCGCCATTGGCGCTGTTAGCCCAAAAAAACACTTGAGGATAAGTCCGCAACTGGGCTCGTGAATCGCGACGGTAAAATTGGAGTGATGTCAACGGCGAGACGAAGCCGCCGTCCACAGGTTGTATCGAACTATTCGTGCGTCAGGATAGTCGCGGCCATAGTGGATTTGGCGAATTCCTTGGTCCCAGTCGGCCGCTGATCGTGACGCCACACCAACGCGTCGCGCGGCGTCTGTTCGTGAAACCCCCTCAGCGCGTAAGCACAAGATCTCCTCCCTGTTAGGACTCACGTCTCGCCCGGTGCAAATGCCGGCCTGGTGGGCCCACTTGAAGCACGTGATTCGGATGAAGCCCAATTCGCGGGCCACCGCCGTGACGTTTCGATTGAGTTCGGGTCGACGAAAGAACTCCGCTTTATCTTCATCGGAGTAACTCCGATTCGCTTGGCGTACAGCCACAGTGCGCTGGTCCAGAATTGGTCACTTCCTACTAGCACTCTCCTAGCTATTAGCACTCTCCAAGGTTGACTTACTGTCAGAAAAAGAGCCAGATCTGTATATCCTTTGCTTGTAATTCCGACGGCAATGGTGTATCCTAACTGTCAGGAAATCTTACAGAATGACTCAAAACCCGTCGGAAAGACAAACAGAGATGGTGACGATACCAGAAGTTCTACCGATTACAATTCCCACTCGGCTTGAATTGATCCGCTCGGTGATAGTTGCCCTTGCCGAAGTTCGCGGCTGTTCGAGCGTGGAACTAGAAGGCGAAATGCACAAAGCGGGTGGAGAACTGGAGATGGAGTCTCCTGAGGCCGTCGCGGTCCTCTCCAAGGTCGAGCGTCGATACGGCGGACGAAGGCTCGCGAAGGTTGAGGACCTTGAACCTGAGGAATTGACTTCCGTAACAGTGCTCGCTGGTCTCATCCACAGCAGATGGCCTGCCGCAGATGACGACCGGAGTAACGAGTAATGGCCATCTTCGTGTCCGAGACGAACATTTCTGTGGCCTGGGTCACCGGATTGACCAAACTCATTGAGGCCGGTGGAGAGGCGGTAAATCTCATAGTTGCAATCGCAAAGCCGCTCGTCGAGATTCAGGAAGTACGGTCAACGTTGGACGAGTTCATTGCCGCTCGTCGAATGGGCAACCGTAAGTCAATGGAAAAGGTGTCGACCGTTGCAAATACTCTCTTCCCTCAGTCCTGGTATCGAGCGAACCTCGGAGAGGCGGCGGCAGATCACTTGTACGAGCTGGAACGAGAGACCCGTTCCGCAAGTCATAGGACGGCTAAACATGGCACTTATTTCGAACGGATGGTGGCGTGGCCAGATCCCGAAAAGGGGCCGGTCAATCAACTATCGCGCGCCATAGAGCGACTTAGTGCGGCCCGTGAAAGAGGACACCAGCGTGGCAACCAGTACGAAGTTGGTGTCACGGGTCCGATGGAGGAGGGAATTGCGGCACCAATTGTCGTTCCCGGCCACGACAACTCGACCAGAGGCTTTCCTTGCTTGAGTCATATCAGTTTTAGCCTTCACAAGGGTGAACTACATTTGGCTGCGTTGTATCGCAGCCACGACTACGTGAGTAGGGCGTACGGGAACTACATCGGTCTCGGTCGCGTACTTTCATTTGTCGGAAACGAGTCCGGCTGGCCAATCGGCGAAGTGACATGCATTTCGTCGTCGGCTACGTCTGAGTTCTCGCGGGGCGGCAATTTTGGAAAGGGAGCCGTAGAGGATTTGCTTACGAAGTGTGTTGCTTTGGTTGAGTCAGAGCAATGAATCACGGCGCACTATTTGATTTGCTGGACGATGCGGTTGCACTGTCTTTGAACCATCTCACTCTTAAGGTAGGAATCGATCGTGTGGAGATCGAGACCTTTACCCAACTCCTCGCCTCGGGCGGTGAAGAATTTCTTTCAGAGGTTTATAGATCCGACGAGATCAATTACTGCTCGGGCAGGATTGAGCACTTGGCGGCGCGACTTTGTGCAAAGGAAGCCACGCTAAAAGTTCTTGGGACGGGAATTCGTGGCATCGCCCTCGCAGAGGTCGAAGTCACACACGCAGCTAACGGACAGCCGGACATATCACTCGTTGGGCGCGCGAGCGACCGAGCATCGGCACTTCACGTCGTTTCAATTGCCGTCAGTATGACGCATACAAAATTCGCAGCGGAGGCGGTAGTTGTTGCACTGCTCGATGCACGAATAGACGGATTCAACTTTGAAAGGAGTGTTAATAATGGGTGATGCTGATTCAGAACTGTTGCCTGATCACAAAAACCTGACCGACGAAGAGTACGTGCGCATGGGCGTGCGCCTGCGTGAGGCTCGAGATTACCTCGATCTCTCTCAAGAGGCGGTGGCTGATGCACTGAAGATTCCCAGAGCGTCCGTGTCAGCGATCGAGAGCGGTAAACGGAAAGTAAGCAGTCTTGAGTTACGAGATCTAGCCCGCTTGTACCGCCGTCCGTTGGACACATTTTACGACCCACATAATGATTCAGTTCCACCCGAAAGCGAAGCTGACCAGGCTCTCTATCGAACCGTTCGAGAGTTGAGCGAGGACGATAAAGAGCAGGTGCTTAAGTTTGCCGAATTCATCAAGACCTCGGGTCAAGCACCGGCAAGACCGAAGGCTCGCTGAGTTGTTCACTCGTCCTACTTTCAAGAAATGCCTGCTTTGAGTCCGCGATCGGCGTACGAACGAGCACGTCTTCGGGGTACCAAGGCCGCACTGGATGAGCACAATCGTCTTGGTCTGCAGTTGCGCGAACGAATCGACATCTTCGAAGTCATTGAAGACCAACGACTCTGGTTATTCAGCCAACCGATGCGTGACCTCTACGGGGCGTACAAGCGGTCGGGGACTTCTGGCGGTATCCTACTCAACTCACAACATCCTGCAACTACCCAGCGTTTCACTGCGTCACATGAATACGGCCACCACATCCTCGGGCATGAAGCAAGCGTCGATGAGGAAGAACAGATGTTTCAAAGCCAGAAGTTAATTGAGGTTGAGGCCCAAGCATTCGCTGGCGAGTTTCTGATGCCGCTTCAACTCGTCAATTACACGTTGCGCACGATGGGATTCGATCGTCAGAATCCGCAGCTTTCTCCCTTGGACATTTACAAGGTCGCCCTCGAGTTAGGCGTGAGCTACCGGGCGGCCGTGACGCAGTTGACGAATCACAAAAAAATCAGTCGTCTGCTCGGACGGCGATTCGCGAAAATTAGTCCCCTTAAGATAAAGACCTTCGTTGGGGGCGTTAAGCCGGAGTTCTCCTGGGCCGACGTATGGATTCTCGATCCGACGCAAGAGGGGAGAGAATTCTCTCCGAGTTTGCGAGACGAGATTCACGTCGAGCTGCCTGAAACTCCCTCGACTGGATATGTCTGGGAGATTGTTGATCCGGCGGCGGAGGTTCTCACGTATGTGGGTGAATCTTTCGAACCGCAGGGAGGCGAAGAGTCCATCGGCTCCTCTGGTGAACGGCACTTCCTCTTCCGAGTTATCACCGCTGGCCGGGGACAACTTCGTTTGGAAATGCGCCGACCGTGGCTGGAAGATGTGCAGCCCCGAGTCCGATTCGAAGCAACCATAAGCTCGGTACCCCGACTTTCCGGCGAGTCGGGTTCAGGCCTCAGCCATTCCCAAAGAGAAGCCTTGCTGGAAGAGGTTGGTGCGACGCAGCTATGACGGTAACAGTTGATCTTCGTCCAAGGCTTCCGCCCGTCCGTGACCAAGGAGATCGTGGGACCTGCTTGGCCTTCGCAGTTACTGCTCTTCATGAAATCCTTCGCGCTGGTGGTGCGCCGGCGGGACAGGATCTCGCCGAGGAGGCGTTGTACTGGGGCTGCAAGCAGATTGATGGCAATTGGACCACTGGAACTTCATTTCAGTCTGCCTCTGTGGCGCTGCCCCGATGGGGTCAACCGATCGAAACAATGTGGCCGTACGACCCCAACCGACCAGATGGTGCCCCTTACCACCCTCCGATCACGCCGGGTGGCGTCGATTGGTTTCAAGCGGGACTCCGTTCCGAAGCGGCGACGTCGACCAAAGTTCGTACTCTCCTTGCTGGCAATTTGCCGGTTGCCCTTGGCATCACGATCTATCCATCCTTCTACCGGCCCAGTACCTCGGGCCATATCGCTGACCCGCGACCGGGCGAACCGCAAAAGGGTCGTCACGCGGTCGTCGCCGTTGGCTACGACGCCGGCCGCATCTTGGTTCGCAATTCGTGGGGAAACTATTGGGGACTTAGCGGTTACGGATGGATTAGTAATTCGTACGTCGACAGCCATGCCAGTGATGTGTGGACTGTAGTAGTGAGCGCCGGGACGTTGACCCCTCCTACTCCACAGCTGCACGCCTTAGCGATAAACACATATGGAACAGGATGAATTTCGAGAAATTGTCATCATGGCTGATTCCTGTGAACTGATCAACTTTTAGAAGATAGTCTGATCGAATGTTGTCGCTTTTTGAATTAGTCGGCATCGGGCGGTGACCGGCTTTTGGAGCACCGAAACCTTACGGATAAGGTCGAACGATCTGATTAGCCCTTTCAGTGAGGAACGCATACGCAATTGCGCATACGAGTTGAGTCTTGGTAATGAGGTCTTCATTACCGGTGAGGAGAGTGAGACCAAGCGCGTCCTTAATAATCGAGGTGACCAGATCTCGATACGTCCTGGGCAATTCGCCGACTTGCTCACAGAAGAAGTTGTAAAAATCCCTGCCAACGCGATTGGCTTAATCTCGATGAAGTTCGGGATCAAGAAGAGTGGTCTGATAAACGTTTCGGGATTTCATGTCGATCCCGGCTACAAGGGAAAGCTGCTCTTTTCTGTTTACAATGCTGGGCCGTCCCCAACGGTCTTGTCCCGTGGCGATCCAGTTTTCCTGCTTTGGTATTGTGATTTGGATCGTGAAACAGAAGATCTCTATCTGAATAGTCCGCAACGAGATTCGTTAACGTCAGACGATGTGTCCCAATTATTGGGTGACGTTTGGTCTCCTGAGGCCCTCGCCTCCAAAGTGGCCGCGCTGGAAAGACAGATGAATCTTTGGACGTGGCTTGGCCGCGCAGTGCTGGTTGCGTTGATTTCTGGCCTCGTAGGTCTCGGGATTGGTTGGGGCGTCCATATCGATAGGCCGACCTCGAATATAATTCCTACAACGACAACGACCGTTCCCGTATCGTCTAACTCTCATTGATTCGTAAATGTGCGCAACTCACCTTGCGATGATGCCAACTAACTCGGACGGTTTCACGGTTTATCAACACATTGTCAAAAGAATGTTGCCCGTGTTACCAGCTAGATTTCCGAGAGTTGCGTCGTAAAAATGTGATTCCACATGGATTAGTGATCATTAGCCACCACCCTTGTCCGTTAACGGGCGCTATGCGACGCTAAGGTTTCGTCCTGTCACGTCTTTCGAAGTGCCCGCTCGAGCTGTCATAAATTGAGGCTAGGGGTAGCCTGTAACACATCCATGGAGCCACACCAGTACGAGGAAGGAGTCGGCCTTGTCCCAGGTGACACTCGCCCTCAACCCCGGAGTTTCAGTGGTCCTCGAAGGACTCGACGGCACAGGCAAGTCGACGCAGTTGAGCATTCTCAAGAGCGCACTTGACCCTGGTTCGGTCGTTCTTGCACATATGCCTGGCGGCTTCACACAGTTCACTCGGCGGGTAAGCGAGGCTCTCGAGGGCGACGGCGAGGGGCCTACTTCTGGCCTGGCCCAGCAACTCGCACATCTTGCTTGCCACGCGGAGTCAATTGCACTTCTCGTGGCGGCTATTAATTCTGGAGCACTTGTGCTTGATCGGTGGTGGTGGTCGGCTCTCGCTTATGGTTGGTACGGTGGCCCGGTGAGAGGATCTGGTCTCTCCGAGAAGAGCTTCAGAGAACTAATAGACGTAATTTGGGCGCCGGTTGTGGCGTCAGTAGTCTTTGTGTTCTTGGAACCGCACCAAGTTGATAGTAATAATCTCGCGGGCGTCGAAGTCGGTTATCGTACGCTCCTCGATCAGTATCCCGATCTTTCGGTGGTGGTGTCCGGTGGTTCTCCGTCAGATACCCATGACTTTATTGTTCGAACACTTATTCAACGTGGCCTCGCTACCCGGGTCTAAGGCAAAGTGACTTGGAATGCCCGCATACAGAAATGTCGAGGCTGCTTTTCTAGGTGAGTTGCGTGCTTTGGTCGGGGATGGGACGGATATTGAGGTACGGGGACAGCTTACGCGTGAGATAACTGCCCGAACTGTCCAGGTTGACAACATCCGTGAACGCTATTTGGTTGTCCCCAATCGACATAACAACGTGTTCGCATCAATTGCGGAGAGTTTGTGGGTCATTGCAGGAAGAAATGACCTTGGTTACCTTAGTACCTACCTACCTCGCGCTAGTGAGTTCTCAGACGACGGCATTACTTGGCGCGCCGCTTACGGTCCAAGACTTCGCAATTGGAACGGCGTGGACCAACTGGCCGAAGTCGTGTCGATTCTTCAGGCCGATCTCACATCACGTCGTGCCGTGGCCGTTCTTTATGACCCCGATCGCGATTTCGTGGAGAGCAATGACATCCCCTGCAATAACTGGCTTCACTTTATTGTTAGGCATGGGCGAGTCGACCTCCACGTCGTTGCTCGAAGCACCGATATTTGGTGGGGATTTTCGGGAATCAATGCATTCGAATGGACCCTTCTCTTGGAGATGGTGTCTCACTGGCTCGGCCAAGAGCCCGGACATCTCGTGTTCTTCACTTCTTCAATGCACATCTATGAACGCCATTTTGAACAGGCCGCACAGATCTTGAGACATCAAAGCTCCGAAGTCTCCGAGGATGATGGCATTAACCAATTTCCAGCCTTCGCGACGCACTGGGAGAACTTCGCCGCTGAGATCACTGAGTGGATGCGAGTCGAACAAGGCATGCGCTCTGGGCAGGAACTTGATTATCTCAAATGCTCTCTGACCGATCCGCTGTTGACTTCCTACGCCCAAATGATTGACCTCTTCTGGATGTTCAAGAGGCGTGAGGAGAGTGGAACGATGAAGCAAAAACTCGTCGCCATTTCGAATGCAACCCTGAGAAAGGCAGCGGTAGAATTTCTAAGTCGGCCTCGAGGCCAATTTCATTAGATCCTCAACGATTGGTGATTCATAATCGCACGAGCGCGTGTTCCAATTGAACGTTGGCATCACTGTTGATTCCCCACTTCGGTGGGAAGAATGGTGCAGGCGAGGATCCATGTTGAAAGAATTGCTGCTTGATTCGAGTCCGATTTCCGGATCCAGGTATTTCAGGGTGCATAACCCGCGCGTACTTGTCGGTTTCGCAGAAGAGGTTCTGGCAATCGATGAGCGTAAGCGAACGGCCAAAAAGGTCATGGAAGAAAAGATCGTAGTGATCAAATTGATCCACCTGATTGTCTACCATCCAACGGATCACATCTTCATGCGACAAGCCGTCCAGGTCCAGGAAGCATTTGGCGATTCCGCTGCGGGCGCCTGGTCCGGGCACCACGAAGTCGTTCTCATCAAAATCAAGAAGCTTTGTGTAGTTGAAGTCGATTGCGAGTTGATATGCGAGGAACGGCCCTAATGAAGGGTAGGACTGAATCGTCTCGTAGACGGCTTGCAGGGACTTTGCAGATGCCAAGTCGCGATCAAGTCCGGATTTAAGCATGTGTTCGATCAGCATTAGATGGTTCCGGTGCTTCCTCTTTGCACCAAATGGTGGCGGAGGAACAATGTAAGCCGCAGAATAGACACGTTCGTCGCGCATGAGCATCTGATCCAGGACAAGGCCGAACGCTTCTACGTCGAATGATTCTGTGGTGATTTCTCCGAACGCGTCATTAAGTGCGCGCCACGTCGACGGCTTGTTGAAGAATCGGAATAGCAAGACTCGAAGCACGATATTCTCAGGCGTCTGCGGTCCGTCGTATGCGATGCGGATTAAATCCTGCGAGACGCGGTCAGCTGCTCGGTACGCGTTAGTGAATCGGTATTGAGAGATAACTGGATCTATGGTCCAAGGTGGCGAGTCACCCGCCAATCTCGCGTGATAGACGCGCTGCCGCTCTTGTGCGAAGTACCAGTACGATTGAAGGACCCCAGAAGCCACGACATTGTGATGACCAATTCTGAATCGTTCCACTTTCATGGCAAGCCCACGAAGATTCTCTGTCATCTCAACAAGACTGGCACGCGGCCGGTGTCTGGTGGTGGAGGTATCTTTTGCGCTACCTGATCATCATTTCCGACTGGCATGAGTTATAGATCGAGTGCGAAGTCAGTGATTGTTGGCTCTACGAGGGAATCGCCGGCAAATACATACGCCGTCGGGGTCAGCGCGGCCTCGAAGGCGGTGAGCGCGCGGGCTCGTTGGGCGGCACTGAGCAAGAGACTGCGGTGAGTTTCTTGTTCGTGGCCAACAATTGATTGTTCGAGGTTCGTCGAAGAGTTGTCAATGCCCCAGCGCTCTAGGTAGGCGGCGCCAGTGGCAACTTCTAGTACCCACCGTTCGGAGAGTTCCGCCGCCGGGGGAGCTTCGCCGAAGTTCCGCACCCAGCTGTCACCGTGTTCAATGGCGATTGTGGCGAGTTCGCGTGCACGCTGCTCGATGGCGGCGGCTAGATCGTTGAGTGCGGGCACAATGTCGGGGTCGGTGATTCTTCTCGATCGGGGGAATAGACCGGCTACGAGCTGACTTGTCGGTGGATTGGGGTAGCCCACACCGGTCAAGTAGCGACCGATGCGGGAGTGCAGGATGCTAGCGATGTCTGAGGCGTCGCCGAACGAGCGACCCATTACCAGCAACTGCAGTTCGGTGGAAACATCGAAGCCTCGACTCTCAGCATTTCGTAGAAGTGCGAGAAGTCCTGAGTAGGCGGGGGACGCCATAGCTTGGGTGAGCTCGACGTCGCTGAGTCCCGACTGGCTCAGCACCTCATCCCAACGTGGGCCTTCAGCCATTGAGATGATGGTGTCGTACTCGGCGACGAGAGCGGCGATGGACTGAGTCTGGGACAGACGGATTATGTCGGTAGCGGACACGTCGGCTCCCTGGTGGCGCAGTACGCTGGCAAGCACTTCGCGAGCGGTCGGATTTTCGGCAAGACCGTCGTGGCCGGTTGACGGATCGGGGTCGTATTGCGTGTCGACGTAGAGATGGTTGGATTCTGAACCTCGCGTCAAGGCAACGTAAAGCACTTCGCGAGTGGTAGTAGGACTCGCGAAGGCATGCGCTGTGTCCACGGTACGCCCTTGGGCGCGATGCGCCGTCGTGGCGTAGGCCAACTCCACGTTCTCGGCGACGTAACTGGCTGGCAGATTCACCGTGCCGCGTCCACTGAATCGAGTGAGGGTCATAGAACCATCTGCGTGCGTAGCCGAAACGATCCACATGTCACCGTTCTTCACCCATCTCGCGCCCGTCGTGATCCGTCGGTCGTTCTCGCGAGTCACCACATGGTCGTTGACGCCAGCCGTCATGGCCCCCGCAACGTTGACCCCTTCTTCGACGACGACGCCACTGGCGACACGTTCGGCTCGGGCACGAGCGTTGAGTTCGTTGACGGTCGCGGTATCACTGGCCAGCATCAACGAGTGCAGGCCACGATCGGTGTCGCTCTTCCACGCCGCGAAGAGGGCATCGAGCATCTCGTCGCGATTTCCGTCCTTGATTCGTCCGTGCGTCGCGTAAGTCCCAAGAGCGGCGTTGCTACCCCGGCGGACTCCGAGGCTGGCATCCCTTTCCCACGCTGACCTGAAGCGACGAACGTCCGTGAGCGTTGGGGTGCTATCACCGCGGTCGCGCACGAGGGTGCGAAACATTCCTCCGGCATCAACGCTGGAGAGTTGGCCCCAGTCACCGACGAGAACGACTTTAGCCTTCATGTCGATTGCGGCTGACGTGAGTTCGTCGAGCGCGAAGGTCGATGCCAGGCTGGCCTCGTCGACTACTACCAGTTGGCCTTTCCGAAAAGTCCAGCGAGCCAGTACTTCCTCTCGTCGGCGAATTACTTCGTGCAGTCGAGGACTAGTTGCTTGGCCACTACGTTTGATCAACCGCATTTTCTCGCGGAGTTTGTCCAGTTCGCGAGTTCGTTGGCCGTGCTGTCGGTGCTCGTGGAGCCATTTGGCGAGATTGTCGGTGTCAATGCCCATGTCGTCACCCAGGGCCTGCGCCGCTACCGCCGATGGTGCGAGACCGATTACCGAACCGGGACCGTGCTCTAATTCCCATGCGGCGCGCAGTCCCGCCATGGCCGTCGACTTGCCCGTGCCCGCGGGACCCACCAGAAGATCGAGGGCGCGGCCCGACGTTGTGATCTTCTCTACGCAGTGGGCCTGGTCGAGCGAGAGCCTGAAGTTCTTGTTGAGGAGTCGTTGCTTGGTCAATTTCGCCGCCGTGGCGCTTGTGGCCACAGCAGCGTCGAGGCGCTGGCCCGCGTCGAGCAGTCGTGCTTCGGCGTCGAGCAGTGTCCTCGAGGTGTAGAGCCAGTGACCGGTTGCCTGAAATTTGGAGGTGCCGTCGCTGCGAAGAAGGAAGTGGGGCGTGTGGTGCAAGTTGGGAGTCGTGATAAGCAGCGCCTGTGCGACGGCGAGGTCGGTGGCTCGAGCGGCGGTGAGAATTCGCTCCGCCGGTTTGGTGAAGCGCACATCCTGCATCTGGCGATAGACCTCGGCTTGGACGTTGGCGCGAGAGAACGTCGGGCGCTTGGCGCTCACGACGTCGAGGGCCGAGTTGGCGATATCGAGCAGGACGGCGTCATCGAACTCGGCGTTGCTGAAGGCGTGTACGACCCTGCCACCCAACTCGTGCACCCACGCCATGGGCTCGTCGTCGAGGTATGGTGCGGCCCGAGTTATCCACGCTTTGGTGAGGTCTCCCAAGCCCAGGCCCGGCTTGGCCCGTCGGGTAGAGAGGGTGGCCGTCTGGCGGAGTTTGAGAACTTCCACGTCGGTGGGAGCGCGGTGGTGATCCACTTCGAACTGGGCGATGAGGCGATCCTTTGCGCCGACGATGGCGGTCGTGCGTTGAGAGAACTCATCCATAAGACGCGTCGACACGCCGGCCACTTCCCACTTCGGGGCGGTGCTGGAGCGCCGGGTGTGGGCCGACCAGTCCCAGCCGAGCTCGGCGGTCAGAAGGTCGGAAAGTACGCCCTGGTGCATCTCCGAGAGCATCACCGTTGACGCGAACAACCCCCGACTGTCGAGGGTGCGCCACACGCCGTCACTCTTGGCCTGAGCACGGTTGAGAACAACTACGTGGTCGTGCAGTTGGGGATCGCCGTCTCGAGAATCGAAGTGGGTGAAACTCGCGGCGACGACGCCAACAATGTCCTCTTCGACGCACCCCTGCTTTCCTGAGCGCGAGTGGAAGACCTTGCGCTCGGCGTAGGCGAGGACCTCCGCGATCGCTAACTGGTGGCACTCGTAGATCACTTCGCGGGTCTCCCGGTCGGCCAGAGCCCAAGCGGTAGAGACGCTCTTGGAGGGACTGAACGTCAAGTCGAAACCACCCACGGCCTTCGTGCTCGGAATCCTTCCGAGCACCTCGCCGGTGATCGGATCGGCGCAGTCCTGGAGCATCCGCTGGAGGTTCTCTGCCGTCACCGACTGCCCGACAGCAACACCCAGACCGTTGTTGAGACCGACGAGTCCGGCGCCGAGAAAGACTCCCGGGGGAGTGCCAGTTTCGCTGTAGTAGCGAACCAGGTTCGACTTGTCGGTGCCTTCAGGTCCATCGCCCACCGCGATTGATTTGAGCAGGTACTGGTAACCCGCTCCGATGCTGAGGCGTCGAATCGTCATCATGTCGGAGGCGCCTGCATGCAACGCAACTGTCGCGACAATTCCCGGTTTGACCTCTAGTGCCAGACGTGTGAGACAACTTGCAGAAGCCAGGAAGCCAGGAAGCCANNCAGGAAGCCAGGAAGCCAGGAAGACAGGAAGCCAGGAAGCCAGGAAGTCAGGAAGCCAGGAAGTCAGGAAGCCAGGAAGCCAGGCATGGAGTGAGTGAGTGAGTGAGGAAGGGCATGCGAAACGTCGAGGTGGAAGGAGCGGGGATGGAGACGTCTAAATCAGTCAAGGTCGAATGGGAAGCGGTCGGCATGGGAGGGTGTTTAATGACCCTGAATGAACAACAGATTGCTTTTGTTGAGCACGACCCCACCTTGAGTGCGAGGGTCCTTGCTGGCCCAGGCACTGGAAAGAGTTTCACTGCGGTACAGTTCCTCGAGCGGCTCGCCGTGGAGAATCCCGGTTTTCGAGTACGAATGCTTACATTCACGAGAGCAGCGACAGCAGAGTTCGCGACCAAGATGGACGACGCCGATCTATCGGGTCTCGGAATCGTCCGACCTGCGACTGTCCATTCTTTCGCGTTGAGTACTCTCCTTCGTATCGGTAGCTCAACGCTGCCAATGCCACTCCGAATCCCCGGCAAATGGGAGACGGAGGAGTTGATTCGTCCACACCTTTCACGACGCCTTAAAGCCGATGGCTACCAACGCGCTACTCCGACAATTGTTAGAAGAATTGAAGAAGAGATGTCGGCGGGTTGGCAATCGCTCGATCCTCTTGATGAGTTATACACCGACATCGACCCGGTCCTTGGAGCAGCGTACGTGGGACTTTGGAAACAGCATCGACGTCGTTTCGGATATGTCCTTCTTGCGGAACTGCCGTACGCAGCGGGACTCGCGCTCGAAGACCATGGAACCGAGAGCATCGAACTCGACCTGCTTCTCGTCGACGAGTATCAAGATCTCAACATGGCGGATATCAAGATGATCCGCCTCATTCACGAGGGCGGCGTCGCCGTCATCTCTCTCGGCGACGACGACCAATCAATTTACGGGAACCGCTTGGCCGCCCCCGAAGGCATCCTTCGCTTCCCCGAGGAGTTCAACACTGAGCTCGATTATCCCCTAACTGAAAGTCGGCGATGTGGGAAGTCGATTCTCGAAGCGGCCCGCGCGGTCATCGAGGCACAACCAGGTCGATTCACCAAACCACCGCTCGTACCTATGGCGGGAGCGCCGGACGGAACTTACGCCTATCTTCGTTTTCCGAGCGCCTTTGCTGAGTTGGAAGGCGTGGCGAGCATCATCGCAAGTCGTGTTGGTGCGGGAGTCGACCCTAAGGACATCGCCGTCATTACGCGTTCAAGGGCAAAGGACTGGGCGGATTGGTTGAAGTCGCACCTCGATGTTCACGGCGTCTCGCTTGCATGGACTGGATGGGTCGAAGACGTTCTTGAGGAACATGAGGTGCGGCGCTCGCTAGCTCGGGCGCACATCCGGCTCGAAAGCAACGACTCGCTCGCGTGGTGGACTCTTCTGCACATTTCGAACGGCATCGGTGTCACGTTCATCGATTACGTCTACGACAGAGTTGCCGCCAACGAGACATTCGGTGCCGCGCTGCTTCGACTGTTCGGTGACGAGTTTCCAGATTTGGCTTATGGACGCACGCGGATCCAAAGACTTATCACCGAGACGCTTGAAGCAGTGGACGATATGGACCCGTCCGCCGCCGAACTCGACGAACGCGGTTGGGGAGGATGGCTCCTCGAGCGTATGGACCGGTCTTCGATAAGCGAAGACGCAGCACGACTGTTCGAGATGGTCGGTCGGGCCGTCTCTGCTGACGAAGGCCTCGCGGGTTTTCTGAGTCAGCTCGAACCCGTAGGGAAAGATTTAGCGGCCGCCGAGGGAAGCGGTGTTCGTGTCATGACGATGTACTCGTCCAAAGGCCTGACCGTAAACACTGCCCTGGTCCTGGCCGTTGAAGAAGGAATCGTACCTTTTGACCGCCCGGGTTGTGATGAAGCGGAAGAGCGACGACTTCTCTACGTTGCGATGACTCGCGCCACCGAGATGTGTGTGCTCACGTACGCTCAGCGTCGCATAGGACCCAGCGCCCGCATCGGATCGACCAATGTCGGCACGCGAAACAGGTCGCCGTTCCTCTCGGGCTTGCCGGGAACAGCGGGCGACGCGCAACATGGTCCCACTTGGGTAGCACGGCTTCTAGCTGAGTGACACTGCGCATGAATTCGGTACATTAAGCGAGATGAGCGAGAACCAAGTTGCTCTCGATCGGATTGTGGCGCAGTGTCCGGATCGGTGGACGCGGGACGCAGTCGACCTCGAGGCGTACCTTGCCTCCGCGGTTTCCGATACGAGCCACCGTGAGGTCGTTGGCCCGCTCCTTGCAAGCGCCGGCGCGAGCGGAGACGTTTGGGTGTGCGGAGAAGAGGTCGCCAGATGGGGCGATGCCGACGCACCAGAGATGGCGTTCAGTGTTACCAAGTCGGTGGTGTCCGTGATTGCGGGCTTGGCCTTTGACGATGGTTTACTGCTGCCAGATCAGCCCGTTCAGGAAGTAGTGGACATAGCCGAGTTCGAAGGCCATGGGCGAGATTGAATCACGTGGCGGCACTTACTGCAGCAGACGAGCCAGTGGGAGGGTGAGCTTTGGGGTAAACCGACCGCTGTTGATGTGCAGAGCTTTCGCGAGGGCACCGAAGTACACGGGACTCCACCCGGCGAAGGCTGGGCGTACAACGACGTTCGAATGAACCTCCTTACGTATGCCCTCACGTTGTTGTTTCGACGCTCTCTGCTCGACGTGTTGCGCGAACGTGTGATGGAGCCGATGCGTGCTCTCGATGGTTGGTCCTGGCACGGCTATCGGACCAGCGTCATCCAATTGGATAACCATCCGATTGAGGTCGTTTCGGGCCGGCGCACTGGGGCGGCGGTCTGCCTATTTCCGCGAGAAACCTAGATTTGATCGGGCAGCTCTTTCTTGACCGAGGAGTCCACGCTGGACGCCGTCTGCTCAGCGCGGAATGGGTGGAACTGTCGTGGGCACCTTGTCTGGTCAAACCGAAATACGGTTACCTGTGGTGGCTCAACGACGACGAGATTCCATGGCCGAGTGCACCGAGCACTGGACGCGCTGCGCGCGGTAACAGCGGACGGCACTTGCTGTGGGTCGACCCCGCTCGGGAACTCGTGCTTGCGTCGCATTGGACCGAGGACCCACTGAACCTCATCTGTGACGTGTCGAAGGCAGTGGGTGTACCAAATGCGCAAAGAAAACAGGTTCCCTAGATTCCAGTACCGATCAGCACAAGACCGCCGACAACTGCAGCCGCCGTATGAACTTCCTTCCAGCCCTTTACCTTTGCACCGGCCGTCAAGCCGCCCAAAATTGAGCAGAGTCCGGCCACAATGGCCCAGTCCTTTTTGTTCATGGTTCCTCCTTTCGATCACCAAAAGGCTAAGGGCGCCAGTTCGGCTATTACAAGGCAGATTCGGATAGGTTTCTGACATGCGACTGAATACCTGCTCGACCAGGGCTTTTGAGGTGTCACACCCCCTCGTCAAACTTGGTACATGAAGACAACGATTGCCAGCCTCCTTGGCACACGGCTGGAAGGTCGTCTCAGTTACGAGATGGTCAGGGCGTAGGGTCATAAATTGAACTGCTCTTGAGACCACGACCTGAGCCAAGTCAACCGGCATAGGGCGTCCTGGTAAAGCCCCACTCGACCGGCACAAGTGGCCCACTCAGGCTCGGGTTCCGATAAATCAGGTGACATCCTGTAACGGTTTCCCATTTGTGTACCGAGGATTTCATCCACGCTTGATGCTGATGTCTCAAGCCAAGTAATCAATTGGTTTGAAAATTCAACGGAACGAAGAGTCAAGTCTCGAATAGTGGCTGGGTTAGTCGCAACACGAGATTCCTGTGTCATGCGTCCCCAGCCCTCGAACAGCCTCTTTCCCCCTCTGAAAAGTGGCTCGATCGCGTTCAACTTATCGTCATCGGGTAACTGCGCATTGTGAGGCCACCATCTCATCGCTACTGCCAGAGCCAAGTAAACGCCCCCTGCACCCACCACCATGAAAACGACGATCGCGACAAAATGAAAGTCAATCATGCCGCGTGTCCTCGGGTGCCATCCCCCGAACAGGAGCGCAAGAGCGATTGAGTACGCGGCCATAACGCTCCACGCCAGCCCGAAATGCCCTCGTTCGTCCTTGACTTGGAGCTTCTGACGCTCGCTATGCCAATCCATGAGGGAAGGCTAGGACCCGTCCTCTGGGTCGTCCGTTTCGCAGTCCTCGTCCTCGGTCCCAGCCCCGTCCAGAATCGCCTGTTCTGGCTCCATGTCCAGGCCGACCGGTTTGTCGGGGTCGCAGTCCTTTGCCATATTCTCCGGCCTAGTGAGGGGTAGGTTTCGGGCTGTGGCGTCTTTTTTTCGCACACATCACCCAGAAGGTCGTACGAACACTTGTTCGATAAGATGGGATTGCCTGACGCCGTCTGTCCAGAGGGTAGGAGGAACAATGTTATGGCTAAGAACACTCGCGAGGGCTTCCGCCGAGGCGAAGTGAGCCGTCGCAGCCAACTGCCGAATTCACTCACGGATGGGTACACCAAGCGCAACACTGACACCGGACGCTTCGTCGAGGGCAAAGAAAGTCCCAAGCCCTTCAAAGGTGTGCGCAAAGAGATCGGTAAGTAGGGTGACTTCTTCGCATTTCGCGTCGACCGGTAGTGCGCCAGACCAAGACGACTCTGAAGCGCCCACGAGCGAAGAAGTGCAGACAGCTTTTGCGGCCGCGGGCTTGAGCGTTTCCGTTGAAGAGCGAGGTCTGTCGCTCACGGTTTCGGCTGACGGTGAAATGCTCATCGGAATTTTTGTGGGAGTTCAGTTGCCTGAGTTCGCACGCCTAATGGTTGATGATGCTTACGTAGGAATCAAGAGTGTTCTGCAACGCTTCCGTCGTCGCGGAGCAGTTCGTTACATCATCTATGCCGGTGAGTCAGGCGTAGATGCCCGTATCGATTTGGATCTTCCGCCGGAGGCATACATGAAACTGCAAAGCAAACTTCCAAATGCACCATCGGGCCGAATCATCTTCAACCGTGAGGTCGGCCGTTGGCAAGACTCACGGCAGGTGAACTGAACCGTGTCAACACAGAAATCGAATTCGTCATTTCGCGAAGGACGTCACTAACTTGCCGCGTGATACGGGTGCTGCGGGCGGCGAATGGACCTCGGCCCGGGTACAGGTAGAACAGAACCGCGTACACATGGATGACGCGGATATTGCCGCGGTATTAGTAATCCTCGAAGAGCTAGGAGTCGAAGCCGCTGCCACCGAGCAAATAACGCTGCTCAAGGCACAGTGGTGGGTTTTGACGCTGCACTGGATTGGTGATGACCTGCCGCACCTGGGATTCGATTCAATACTGACGCTTTTGGGCCAGCGAGTGTGGCAACACTACAAAGCGATTGGGAAGACTCCGCCTACCAGGATCGATGTTCATGGCGCGGATGATGGGATTATTTCCTCGTCGGGCATTCAAAGTGAAGAGCCGGACTCCTGACTCGCCGACTGACCTGGTTTTCAGGGAACCTCGAAGTCACCGGAATCGATCGGGCGATGTTTTTCGAGCGCACCTGATGGCACGGCTGGCACCGCGCCAACAGTAGAACTTGAGCGGGTACGTTCCCACTCGACGCTTGTTGTACCGATGTCCAAATGTATGAGAGCCGAGCGATAGAACTGGAGGGTGCGAATGTTGAGTGAACGTGTTCAGGTGTTCTCTGGCGACACAGCGGAACTGCGTAAAAGTCGCGGAGCATTCTTCACTCCGGAACTCGTGTGCGACTTCATCGCCGAGTGGGCTATTCGTGGGCCTAACGACCGCGTTCTTGAGCCGTCGTGTGGTGAGGCTGCTTTTATGTTGGGGGCGGCCGAAAAACTCGCATCGCTTGGTGCACTGCCCGGCCAAATGCGCATCTCTGGGTCGGAGATCCACCAGGGCAGTGCCTGGACGGCGCGTGCGCTTCTCGCAAACAAAGGCGTCGCCGCCGACATTGAAGTTGGCGACTTTCTCGCGACCGACCCGGTTCCGCGCTACGACGCCGTTATCGGAAACCCGCCCTACGTCCGGTTCCACGATTTCTCTGGCCACGCTCGTAGCGTCGCTCGCGAGGCTGCATTGCGCCAGGGCGTGCACCTGTCCAAACTCGCAAGCTCTTGGGCAGCATTCGTTGTCCACTCATCGGCGTATCTCACCGATGACGGTCGGCTCGGCCTGGTCCTGCCTGCCGAGTTGCTTGCCGCGAATTACGCCAGCACCGTGCGCCGCTTTCTCTTGGGGCGCTTCAAGCGGGTGCGCCTCATTACCTTCGAGGAGCCGGTGTTCCCTGGAGTAATGACCGAGGCCGTCCTGTTGCTTTGTGAAGGTCGCGGTCAGACCGACCACTTTGAAGTTTTCCAGCTTCGTTCGGTCGAAGAACTCGCTGACCTTCCTGTCTCCAGTTCCTTTCGACCTGCCAATGCCACCCAGAAATGGACGGGCGCTCTCGTGCGTGGCGACGGTGCACAATTAACGCTTGATCGCCTCGAGTCATCGGCAGCATTCGGCCAATTACGTGAATGGGGACGAGTGGCGCTCGGTGCCGTGACTGGTAACAACGGCTACTTCCTTTTAGCCCCGCAGCGCGCCGCCGAACTCGGTCTTGAGAAAGACGAGCTCGTGCGTACCTCGCCTGCCGGTAGTCGTCACCTTCGTTCCATTTGCTTCACGTCGTCAGCCCTCGTCTCCCTAGGCCGGCAAGGTTCGGGCACGTTGATGTTCCGTCCTGGCGACAAACTCTCGCGGGCTGCGCACAAGTACATCTCCATAGGCGAAAAGGTGGGCGTTCAGGAGGCCTACAAGTGCCGAGTCCGGTCTCCGTGGTGGCGCGTTCCTTTGGTCACCGTTCCGGACCTCTTTATTACCTGCATGAACGCAGACACCCCACGCCTCGCGGTGAACGAGGCGAAGGCACGGCACCTCAACTCCGTGCATGGTCTCTATCTCACTGAGGAAAACCAGCCACTGCGTCACGCATTGGCCGTCGCCAGCCTCAACAGCGCCACGCTGCTCGGTGCCGAACTTGTCGGGCGTGCCTACGGCGGCGGCATTTTGAAGTTGGAGCCGGGTGAGGCCATGAATCTTCCGCTTCCATCTCCCAAGCTCGTTGCCAAGCACGCCGACGAACTCGTCGCAATGACTTCGCGCCTCCGTGAGTTGCTCGCATCGGGTCAACTGCTCGACGCGGTGAGTGCAGTGGACTCGGTGCTCCTTCGTCGCACTCGAGTCATCAAAGCGTCCGAACTTGCAGACATCCGCATCGCTCGTGAGCACCTCGCGATGCGACGGTCATCACGTAGCGGATCGAATCCGAAACTGAAAGCATGAAGCAACCGGGAAAAGCTCTCAAGACGGGCCCAGCGTGCCAGCCATTCCGAGACCATCTGGCGGCCGTACGGGCGCTGTCTCAGCCACCAACAACATGGAGACAGGTAGAAAGCGGGTTCCTCGAGGCAATGTCGCTCTTTGATGCCGAGGTGATGGCGGGACGAGCCAGCGAAGGCGAACGTCAAAACGGGAAGGGTGACTACTTCAACGACCTTGTCGCATTCCTTCTCGAGAACGCGTCCGGTCAAATGGTCTCGACTCGACGAGGAGTCTCCGGCCTGATCTTTCCGAACCACAATCTTGACGTGACGTATCCCAACTCAGGCATTGCCGAACTTCTCGTTGAGGCGAAGATGCTCGGCACGCCGAAGCACCCGGGCAGTGGCCAGGCCGATCCGCACGGGCGACATGGTTCAGCCGACTTACTCAAGAGGGGCAAGGAGTTGGGTTTCAAGGCCATCGACCTCAAGGCGGGGTTCAGCAAGGTGCGTCAGGAGGTCGGCGAAGTGGGCCAGTCCGGGCCAGCCGGTGACCTTGAAACGTGGAGCCACGCGAGCAAGCCGAAGACGTACTTCTTGATGGCCGTTCGAGTCGTTAATGAGGCTGATTACAGGTCGGTGATCGAGACCTCCGCGAACATGAAGAAGATCCTCGATGGCGTAGGGCTCTTTGCGTACACGAATGACCACTTGGACAGTTCACCCAAGCACTACGTGGAGGCCAAATACAAGGGAACCACCCTCAACACGGGTCTGTCTCTGCCTGACGTTCTGCACCAGATCTCCAACGTTCTGGCCGGCTTCAAGACTCCCCCGACGCCGTAGAACTAGCGTCTACCGAGTTCAAGCCGAATCAACTCCAATTCATCTAAATCGACTTGATCACATGATGACCTTGAAGCGGCAGAAATCTCTTCTCGAATCGTCACGGGAGCTCTTCGGCGCAGACTGATGAGGACTGAAACTGCGTCGTCGCCGGGCCAATCACGAACGAGCCTCTTTACACGCCGCAACGCCGAGCACGTAAGATTCGAAACCTTCGCGATCGGCAATTCGCTTGGCAGGCTGAGGCAAGTTAGTGACTTGCAACGCCGGCGTATCTAATTTTTGCAGATAATCCAAAATTGTGCTTCGGAAACTGAGCGTTGCCGGGACCGTTGCAGTACGTGCGGGGCAAAGAGAATTTCAAGTGATCGAGGTCGCGTCAGTCGCAATCTGGTCGGGCAAAGTGCGGACGTCATATCCGGCGGGATCGACGCGCCACCGGGGAAGTTGCGACTTAGTCGGTACCAACGCCCTAGGTCTAATTTCGCTTCCTCTATTGCCGGAGCCTTGCGACGCTCGCGCCACGGTGCGATTCCGTGAGCGCGTTGCGGAATGGTCAGCGACGTGAAAAACATTGCGATTCTGGTAATAGCTTCGTCTCTCGGTTTTGCTACGGCACTATTCGGGCTCGTCATTCTGACGAGCAGCATTGGCGGTACAACGCAGGTCGTAGCCTGCCTGCTCGCGAACCAGGACGCCTCATCCATGACCGATTCGACGAGTACGACTACCACTACTGCGCCGACTTCGAATTCGAATTGCGGCGCGTCGGCCTCAGCGACGTTGCCCAGTTCGCCCGTTGTCGACAACGGGCTGCCAACCAACTACGCGATCCCCAACGACGCCACGGCCGCTGAAACGGTGGCGATCACCTACGCCCTCGCGCAGCTCGGGAAGCCCTACCTCTGGGGCGGCGTTGGGCCCAACGCCTTCGACTGCTCAGGGCTCACCATGATGGCCTGGATCCGGGCCGGCGTGACGTTGTTGCACTACACCGGCGACCAAATCAATGAGGGCACACGCGATTCTTCGTACGCCGACATTTCGCCAGGCGATTTGGTGCTCGTACCGGGTAGTGACGGGACCGTTGCGAACCCCGGCCACGTGGGCCTCTACATCGGCGAAGGTCTCGTCGAGTCGGCGGTCGACGTGCAGTTCGGGGTCATCGTGCAGCCCTATTCGTACTTCGTCAGCGGTGGCCTCTCGGGAATTCGTCACGTGGGCTAGTCGCTGTACGCGAGTCGTGTGGGTAGCGGTACGTCAACCAACCAAGGAGAAGTAATGACTCAAATCAGTGCAGTCCAGCTCGTGGCGAGCGGCGTTAACGTCACGCCGAACACCACGGCGATACCAGGCCTAAGTACATTGTCAACACTCGTGGGATCACTCATGGCCTTTGGGCTGGTGCTCTCGCTGGCCGGGTTCGTCGGCTGCGCGATCGTGATGGCGATCGGACACCACAGCGCCAATCCGCAGTGGTCGACTCGCGGCAAGATGGGCCTGTTGGTCTGTCTCGTGGCGGCCTTGCTCATTGGCGGCTCGGACCTACTGATCAATACGTTCTACAACCTCGGATCGAGTCTCAGCTGATGGGTGGCTGGTCATCAGTGCGTGCGAAGCTGCTCCTCACCGCTCCGTTGTTGCTCGTATTGATCGTCGTTGTGCTGATGGCCTTGCGACCGTCGTCGGAGGCTCCGGTCGGGCGAATGAGTCAGCTCGGCTCGGCAAAGGTCGACACTGCGTTGCCCTCGTATCGTCCGCTTCGCGTCATGCCCCCGCAAACCGCAATCCAGCAAACCGTGGATCAACGCTTCGCGCAAGAATGGCGCAGTGAGAGTGCGTCGACGGCGGCGATGCTTCCCGAAGCCGCCACGTCTGTGTCCTTTCCGCCAATCGCCGCGTCCGATGTGCAAGCTCCGTCGACCTACGCGCTGGCCTTCACCCAAGAATTGCTCGACATCGACTTTGCCACGTCAACGAGAGAGGAACTGCTCGCCTGGGCGAGTTACAACAACGCTCCGAACAGCATTGTTGCCATCCCCGCTCTAATCAATCTGAAGGTCCTTCCGGCGTCTCTCACGATTCGCCCGACGCCCCTCCCGCCATTGACGCAGTGGAGAGGATTGGCGACGGCGCGAACTACGTGGCGCGTCAGCGGACTCGTCACTTCCGTCAGTCCCATCTGGACGCAATTACTCGCAACCGGTTGGCTGCCGGTTGATCCGCTAATGGCGATGTACGACGTCTCGGGGACTCTCACGGTTACAACGCCGGGAGAGGCTCCAGTCGTTCAGTCGATGTTCTTCGTTCTCACTCTCGGGGGCGCGTCGCGGCACGCCGGATACGGCGCTATGGCCTTGAACGACTGGACCGTGAACTAAGTGTGCACCAAGATCAACCCCATCTGCGACGTCGTTGACATTATTGGCCACGTGGGCAGCAGTGTCGCGTCGTCAGTCTTCAGCGGCGTCGCGTCGGCCTTTGGCAATACGGCCGACTCCGCGATCAATTGGCTTTGGCAACAGTTGTCCTCGTCGACGACGGTCTCTCTCGGCGGCGCCAACTTCGAGTTGGATCTCGGCATCGTGGTGTCGATCGCCGTGGTGCTCTGTCTCGGTTTGTTCATCATTCAGATGGCGGTCTCCGCGCTGCGCCGTGACGCCGGCGGCGTCGGTCGTGCGCTCCGGGGGCTCGTCATTGCGACAGTCGGTTGTGCGATTACGTTGGCGAGTCTTAACGTATTACTCGCTGGCGTGGATCAGCTTTGCGTCGGCATCGTGAAGGTCGCGACGGGCGGTACCATCGCAACGCTCGGCACGAAGATCATCGGCGGCGCCTTGTTCACGGTCACCTTCGCCAGCCCGGCCACCGTTCTGATCTTGTCCTTGTTCGCGATCGTCGCGGTCGCTATCGTCTGGTTTTCACTTGTCATTCGAAAAATGCTGATCATCATTACCGCGGTCTTCGCGCCGATTGCCTTCGCCGGGGGCATGGCTGATCTCTCGCGGGGCTGGGTACGCAAGTGGCTCGAAGCCATGTTGGCGCTGGTCTTTTCTAAACTCATCCTGATCATCATTTTCGTGATCGGACTCGGAGTGCTCGGCGGCATGGGTTCCGCGACCGGGGGATCGGCACTGACTTCGATCACCGGAGAGATCACCGGACTCCTGATCTTGCTGGTCGCGGGATTCTCGCCGTGGATGGCGCTCCGACTGGTGCACTTCACCGGCGATCACATGGCGACGATGGGCCAGTCTGCGTCACACGCCAGCGCCGGCGCTTCGACCGTGGTGGGCGCTCCCCAGAAAGCCGCGCAAATGAAGTACTCGGCGATGACGCTCGGGGGACACCGCTCGGGTTCAGGAGCACCGCCGCCCGGTTCCGGACTCGGTCCGATTGGCGGTGATGTCACGACGTCCGCGAGAGCGGGGACGTCCGCGGCCGGTGCGGCCAGCGTTGTCGGTGGCGGCGTTGTTGCTGGCGCGGCGAAGGCCGGCGACGGAGCGCGAAGAGTCGCCACCGGCGCGATAAGAAATGGAGTCGCGTCGGGCGCGACGGTTGGTGAGACAACTGGTAGGGGCGCGAGGGGAGCACCTGTTGTGCCGAGCGCTGCTGGTCCGTCTCGCACCCGGCAAGACCCGACACCGAGTTCACCTGGCAGTTCAATTACTCCTGCGACCCCCAGCCCGCAGAGTCGCAATTTCGATGCTCCCGTTTCTCCCGCGTCAATTAGTCAGGCACCGCCGCCGCCTGTGCCACCCCGTGCGGTGGTAGATCCCCCATCTCAAACACCACCGCCGTTCCCCGTCGCGCCGCCCGAGCAACCAAGGGAATAGTTCGTGACTACGATCTCAGGTCCCTCGACGGTACGATTCGCCCGACGTCCGACACGCGGAATAATGCTCGGCTTTTCGGCCCTACGCTGTGGCGCCATCGGCCTTTCGTTCGTGACGATGCTGGTCGGCCTCCTTGTCGGTGGCGGGTTCGGTCTCCTCGTCACGGGTCCGCTCTGGATGTTGTTCGTAGCCAGTGCCTTCGTCACGCGCAAGGGCGAGCCAGTCGTCGAATGGTTGCCCTTCCTACTGCACTGGTCGATCCGCGTCTCGGCGAAGCAGACCGAGTACCGGATGCGCGTGACGTCGCCACGTCCGGCGGGCACGATGGCCCTACCGGGTGACGCGGCACCGCTGCGCTTCTTCAACGATCCCGACACCAGAACGTGTCTGGTCCACGACCCCCATCGTCAAACGCTCTCGGCGATTCTCGCGGTGTCGCACTCGGCCTACGTGTTACTCGCGCCGAGCGATCAAGTACAACGCGTGTCGGCGTGGGGGCGTGTGCTTGCGTCCCTCGCCCAAACGGGGACGTGCGCGGTGTTACAGATCCTCGAGTCAACAATTCCCGACCCTGGTACGAAGGTCGCTCAGTGGTTCGAGGAGCACGCCACGCACGCGGCCGACTGGTCCAACGAGCAGTACCGGACCCTGCTCGCGCAGTCATCCTTCGGCTCATCAACGCATCGCACGACACTCACGCTCACTCTCGACATGAAGAGAGCCGCGTCGGCCATTCGCGCGGCCGGGCGCGGAGTGAAGGGTGCCGCCCACGTGCTGAGCGTTGACATGACCGTCCTCGAACAGGGGCTTCGCGCCGCCGGCCTGCGCGTGGACGCCTGGCTCAGCGAAGCCGAGATCGCGACGCTCATTCGCCAGGCCTACGATCCCGCGAGCGAACTGGGAGTTGAGCATCCCGGGGCGAGACTCCGTTCGGCCGGACCAGTCGCCGTCTCGGAGCACTGGTCGTATCTTCGACACGATTCGGGGTACTCGAGTGTGCTCTGGATAAGCGAGTGGCCGCGAATCGAGGTCGCAGCGCATTTCCTGCACGCGCTCGTCTTCGCGCCCGATATTCGCAAATCTCTGTCGCTGGTTGCCCGGCCGATTGGCACAGCCGAGGCGCTGCGGGCCCTGCGAAAGGAGAAAACCGAAGCGATTACCGACGCCGGTCACAAGGCCAAGGTGGGCCAGATTCAAGACCTCTCCGACGTCCAGGAGTACCAGGATTTGCTGCAACGCGAGCAGGCCCTCATCGCTGGCCACGCCGACGTTGAGTTCAGTGGCTTCGTCACGGTCACCTCGAGCAGCGAAGAGGGATTGACGCAAGCCGTCGCGCTGATTGAACGCGCTGCCGGGCAGTCGGGCTGCGAAACCCGTGTGCTCTACGGACGCCAGTCGCAGAGCTTCGTGGTCGCGGCGCTGCCGCTCGGGCGCAGCGTCTTTTAAAGAGAGGTTTATTCAATTGTCACGCCGTAGAGACAGCCCCACACCGCACAACGAAATCAAGGATCTCGAGATGGCGATGTCGAAGCCGCGCCTCGCGCGAGTGCCGGGGTCCCATCACGTCGTCGTGGTCGGCCCGAAAGGGGGCACGGGTAAGACCACGGCGGCAGCGTTGCTCGCTCTCTATTTCGCCGAACTTCGAGGGGAGATCGTGAGCGTGCTCGACGCGACCACGCAGCTCGGGACCATGCGTCGTCGCGTGGTGTCCTCAGAGGAAGCTTCGACGCGACCCTTTCGAGAACTCTGCTCCCGAGCTCTTGATGGTGACGTGCTGCCCGAGTGGTCCGCGCTCGCGCCCTACGTCGACGTGATGAATGGCCTGCGGGTGCTTCGAAGTCTGAGCAGTCCCGCGGACCAGGACTGTCTTACACCAGCCGAGTTTGCCGCCGGCGTCGCGCTGCTACGACACGCCGGTGACATCGTTATCTCCGACGTGGGCGCTAAGGCCAACGGCCCAGTCGCCGTCGCGGCGCTCGAGAGCGCGAGCACGTTGGTCCTCGCGACAGAGTTCGCCTACGACGCGCTGGAGCTGACCATTGAGATGGTGAGCGCGCTCGCCGGTCAGCCCCTCAGTTATCGGCCCGACCCCGACGACTGGTCCGCCGTGGCCGACGGTAGGTTCGCCCCGTTGGTCGCGGGGTCCGTGGTCGTCGTCGCACCCGGTCGTCAAAGTAGCGGCGCCACGGTTCGTCGCGACGTCAATCTAAGGGCGATGACCGAGTGGCTTCGTGTCGTGTGCGGTGGCGTCGTCATGGTCGACCACGACGATCACCTCGACCTGGGCGATCGGATCGTGCTCGCAGAGCTGCAACTCGACACGGCAGTTGCGTATCTGCGCGCCGCTGCGGTGATCGCCTCGAGATTCCCACTGACGGTCGTGAACGAGTGATTCCTGAACTACCGGTTCGACGCGTTGCACCACAACGTGGAGCCCCGTGGGTCCGTCGCGCGGCTTATTCGTATTCGTCGACAAGACCGAAGCGAACAACCGTCGTGGAACTGGTAGTTGTGGGCATCGTTGATCTGGTGTTGATTTTGGCGATGTTTAATCCGGGAATCGTGCAAAGCATCTTCACGTCAATGCCGATGACGGTTACCGAGCTAAGCGCGACGGTCACGATGGCGACGAGTTGGGGTGGAGCGTGACGAGCCAAGAAGGACAACCCGTCGCCGTGCCGGCGAGGATTCAACTGCCGCCGTATCCGCCATTCGTCAACGCACGAACGCGAAATTCCGTGACGCCGTTGGTGGTCTCGCGCGAAAACCCTGATGGATTCGGAGTACCTACGTCCCGTAGGAGGGAAATTGAGCCCACAGCGGCGATCCTGGACGGAGGGAATTCCCTCGGTGCCACGTTGTACAGCGCTTTGAACACTCCGCGACGGGTTCGACGGGGGATGGCGCGCGCGGCGGCGCAGATTTCCGGGGCGGATCGGGTAGCAGCGCACGAGCAACTGAGGGAGGCCAAACGTCAACTTCAACTCGAGGCTAAAGCAGCTGCGTATCTGCCGAGGAATGGCGAACTCGGGGAGCGTGCGCTGCGTACGTATCGAAGGTTGAAGGTTGAACCACACCGAGCGACGAGCGAGGTCTTAGCCGGCGCGTACCCCTTTCTCGCCGAGAGCGGTCTCGGGAGTGAAGGCGTCTTGATCGGTCAAGACGCGTGGAGTGGCGCGGGCTTCGTCTACGACCCGTGGGTTCTCTACCGATTGGGTATTCTCACTAATCCGAACTGTCTGCTCGCGGGCGTCGTGGGTCGTGGTAAGAGCACGCTCGCCAAGTCGATCGCGACCCGTTCCATCGCTTTCGGAAGAAAGTGTTACGTGCCCGGCGACCCCAAGGGGGAATGGACGGCCGTCAGTCGCAGTGTCGGCGGCCAAGCGATTGCCTTGGGCGACGGCGTCGCGGCGCGACTCAATCCCCTCGACGAAGGTCCGCGTCCCGCGTACCTGACGAATCCCGACGGCGATCAGGTCACGCTGTCGGACGCGGCGTGGGCGCAGATGGTGCGACAGCGTCGCCGCGAACTGTTGCGATCGATCACCGAGACGACGCTCGCTCGACTGATGGGACCGGTGGAGTCCACGGCGCTCTACGCGGCGCTCGACGAGGCGGTGGCAACGAATTCCGTCGCGACGTTGCCGCAGGTGGTATCAGCGATGTTCGATCCACCCGGCGACGTGATCGGTTCAAATCGCGCACAGTTGCTGGATGACGGTCGTGACGTTGCGCACGCGCTCAATCGCCTCGTCGGTGGTGACCTGGGAGGACTGTTTGACGGACCTTCCACTGTGCACTTTGACGCGACTCTCCCCATGGTGAGTCTCGACCTCAGCCGTATACAAGGTTCGGACGCCAAGATCGGACTTGTGATGACGTGCGCGAGTTCGTGGATGGAGGCCGCACTACAAGACCCCGCCGGCGGGCAGCGCTGGGTGATCTACGACGAAGCGTGGCGCGTGCTGAAGCAACCGGCGCTGCTCGCGCGCATGCAGAGCCAGTGGAAACTCAGTCGGGCCCTTGGGATTGCCAACCTGATGGTGATCCATCGACTGAGCGATCTCGACGCCGTGGGCGAAAGAGACTCCGAGTCGCGCAACCTCGCCTTGGGCCTGTTGGCGGACTGCTCCACCAAGATCATCTACGCGCAAGAGTCAGGCGAAGACGCGAAGACCGGCGCGGTGCTGGGTTTGTCCTCGACCGAGATCGACCAGCTCGCGAGTCTGGCGCGAGGCGAAGGGCTCTGGCGCGTGGGCGAGCGATCCTTCGTCGTGCGTCACGTCTGCACGCCAGGGGAGTTGGCCTTGTTTGACACAAATCAGCGGATGGTGGCGAACCCCCGTGGGTTCAGCAATTCGTGAACGCGCGACGCGACGACGCGTGGTTGTTCCTGGTGGCGGGTATCTTCGCGCTCTTTCTGGTGCTCGCGGCGGGAGGACTACTAAGTGCGCTCCTCGCCGGCCACGGACTGCCGACGCATCACGTCGCAGGCGCGATCACCGCCTTCGGGCACGCTCGCGATCCCTCACTTGCGTGGAAGGTGCCCGTCGGCCCCGCCTGGCTGTACTGGAGCGTCACCGCGGTGGTGCTGGGCGTGGCCGCAGTCGCCACCATCGTTGGTGCGCGTTACCTGGGGACCGACGCGCGAACGAAGTCCGACGACCCGACGCGGGTGGTGGGCCTCGCCGATCGTCACGAGGTGTTGCTGGCGGCGGGAGCCAAGCACCTGCTCGCGCGTGGTCTCGTCCTTCGACCGTCGATTCAGAAACCGAAGGCGAATGATCTCGGACTCTTTCTCGGGCGGAGTCGGAACGTGGAGTGTTTCGCGAGTGTCGAGGACTCGATGGTGATCCTCGGTCCTCCGCGCAGTGGCAAGGGGTACAACCTCGTCATCCCCTTCATCCTCGACGCCCCGGGCGCGGTCGTGACGACGAGTACGCGACCAGACAATCTGGCCGTGACGATGAAGGCGCGGATGAAACTGGGTCCTGTCGGTGTCTTCGATCCGCAGGGCCTCGCCAAAGGCGTGGCCGGGGGACTGCGTTGGTCGCCCATTCGAGGTTGCGAGCACCCCGAGACGGCGATGCAGCGCGCCGGGGCGCTCTGCGCGGGCGCTGCCGGCCACGTCACCGACGGGAACTTCTGGCAGCAACAGACCGAAGTCGTAGTGCGCTGTCTCTTGCAGGCGGCCGCCGTCGACGGGCGCGGTGTTACCGATCTCTACCGCTGGAGCTTGTCGCCCGACGAGGCGAAAGAAGCCGTCGAGATCCTGCGGGCTTCCATACTGGCTACGCCGCTCTGGGCGAGGGCCCTCGGAGGCGTCGTCGGGCTCGAACCGCGCCAACGGGCCAACATCTGGTCGGTCGTGAGTTCGGTGTTCTCGCCGTTCGCCAGTCCGCAAGTTATCGAGCAGCTCACGCCAGCGCTTGGCGCGGTGTTTCACCCTGAGCAGTTTCTAAAAGAGAATGGCACGCTCTACCTGCTCGGAACGAGTTCGGGCGCCCTCGCGACCGCGAACATCGTCTCTGCGCTTATTGAGGACGTCGTCGAAACTGCGCGCCAGCTCGCGAGTCGCTCGCCGGGCGCGCGGCTGGATCCACCCGTCGCGCTGATTCTCGACGAGGCGGCGAACTACCCCCTGCCCTCGTTGGGTTCCCTAATGAGCGAGGGTGGGGGCACCGGCATCACGACAATCGCGGTCTTGCAATCCTTGGCGCAGGCCCGTGATCGCTGGGGTCACGAGCAGGCCCAGGCGATCTGGGATTCGGCCACTTCGAAGATAATCCTCGGTGGTTCGAGTAACGCGAACGATCTACGCGACTTGACACAACTCATTGGTGAACGCGAGAATCCGGAAGTTTCGACGACGCGTCAAGCGGGAGGCGGAAGAAACGTGACCGAATCGACGCGTCAACGAACCATCCTGGATCCGAGCGACATCCGACTCATCAAAATCGGTCACGGACTGTTGATGCTGCGTGCGGCGAGGCCGATCATGTTGACCCTACGACCGTGGACGCAGCGAGCGGACTCCGATGAACTCCGGCGTCAACGCGTCCTCGTGGAGGAGTCGTTGCGCACCGCAGCGAGAGGCTCCCTTTCGCCGTTCTCAGCGACGTGAGCGCCGAGAGCCAGTCACGCGACGCCGTGCGCCGCGCCCTCGACCCGCGATCGAAGCCGACGCCAAGCGAGGATGTAAAGTCTGATCCGCCACTTCATTGGCCGACCATTACGCCCCTCGCGGCCGAGCGAGAGTGGCCCGAACTCCGTCGTTGGGTCGACGAGTTGCGCGACCGCTACCCGGGCGTCGATAGCTATGTGGTGCCGGCCTGTTGGTACGAACACGAGTCGCTCGTTGCGGCGTTGCAGGCATTGAAGGACCACGAGCGTGTTGCCTACGCGACGACCTCGCCGGCGTCCGCGGGCACCGACTGGCACCGCGCGTTTCGTGACCTCGCGGCGTTGCTGCGCCAGTTCACGGCCGACCTGCGCTGTGGCCACGGTCCCGAGTACGTCGATCGCACAACCTTCGACGATTTCGTTGTGGAAGATAGTGCTCGCCGACGTCGTCGAGCCGCGACCGTTGCGTTGGGTCACTCGGAAACAATGACCGGGTGATCGATGGAGACACACATGGCTCGCGATTACGCGGAACTACTCGAATCGCTCAGCGAGGGGATCGCCGCACTCACCACGAGTGAACGTTGGACGCAGTACCTCGACGTGCAGAGTCGTTTTCCTCGCTACAGCACGAACAACGTGCTGCTCATTCAGGCGCAGAAGCCCGACGCCACGCGCGTGGCGGGTTACCGAGCCTGGCAGGCGTTGGGCCATCAGGTACTCGCCAAAGAGTCGGCACTTCGCGTATTCGCCCCTATGAAGTACCAAAAGCCTGACGCGGCGAAAGATGATGTTGCGACGGAGATTCGTGGCTTCAAATTGGTTCCCGTCTTCGACGTCAGCCAAACGACGGGTCCGGCCCTACCCGATATTGTGAGCAAGCTTGACGGTCGTGCGCCCGAAGGCGTCTTCGCAAAGTTGACCGCGTTCGCCGAGAGTCTTGGCTTTTCGGTGGAGCGCCCGTCGTCGCTAGAATCCGGCGCCAACGGTGATACCGACCACCGAGAGGGCCGCATCCGCGTTGCACAAAACAACGCGGATGCGCAGCAGGTGAAGACCCTGGCCCACGAGATCGGCCACGCCCTCCTGCACGATCCCGAGGGAGTAGCGACGCGAGACATGGCGCGGAGTCTCAAAGAACTCGAAGCGGAGTCCGTCGCCTACGTCACGTGCCGAGCGCTCGGAATGGAGACGGGAGAGTATTCCTTCGGCTACGTCGTCGGTTGGTCCGGTGGCGGCGAGGACGCCCTGAAGGGCATCAAAGCGTCGACGGGTCGAATTCAACGGGCCGTCGCCGCCGTCCTGAAGACCTTCGAGGCGGAGGAACCCGTCGTGGAGGCGGTGAACGTGCTGAGTGCGGGCGTCTCCAGAGAGCAATGGCGTGACGTCGAGGTCGTCGTCGACGCGGGCGCGCAGTGGCGAGGCTATCCACGTGAGCTGGCGCGCCTCTACGACGTAGCCGACGCGTCCGAAGGTCGCGTCAGAGTGATCCCCGTGGAACTGCCGACGCGTGACGCGCCCCTCAGTACGTATGAGCCATCCGTTGCGGGTGGGTTCGACGAAGTCGAGGCGCCGATTGACGCGTACTACGAGCTCGAGATCTGAGGAGAGAAGTGACCAAACGAATCTCATTGGTCGTTACCTACGACACGGAGACCGACAAGTCGACGGTCGATCTCGACGCGTCGACAATTCTCTTCAATGAAGGACCTTGCTGGGACGTCGAAGAGGAGCGATGGTTCGAAGAGCCCGCACTCGTCGGCGAATTGACGAGACGTCTGAATGCTCAACTTGCTTCCGCCGGGCGGTCCGCAACATCCGACCTGGCATAGAGGTGCCAGTGCAGACGAAGTTCATCGAATTGGCGCTGAACATCATCGATCCCGACGGCGCGTGGGACCCTGAGGAAACCCTCGAGTTCGGCGATGCCGCGGGGGTCTATCTCAGTGAGTATCCAATCACTCACTGGGAGATTGAGGGTGCCTTCATGCTCGTGGCGCAGTTCGTGCACGACTGGGCGCTGGGCGAGGTTCATGTCGAAGACGGCACGTCACTTGGTGTCGATCAATTCGATCATCGCATTGCTCTTCAGCCAGTGCCTACGGGGATCGCATCCAAACTCGAACGCCCGCCGGGTGTTGTTGAATCCGTGATCGATGAGATGGAGAGTGAGGATTGGCTGCTGCGTACGTCACTCGAAACGGTGGATCCGCTGTCGGGGACAACTCTTCGGATGATGTTCGGCGACTACGCGCGAGTGCCGACACTGGCGCTCTTCGTGGGGGAGGACGAGGATCCCATTCTCATTGATTGCTCCGCGCTCGAAATTGCAATAGAGCAGTGGCGCGAGACCGTCAACAACTCCAGAGAACCAGCTCTCTCCTTCAGGTCGAATTCCGATAACGAGCTCGAAGTATTTGAATTCGATATTGATAATGGCCCTGAATTCGAATAAGTGACGTAAGAAATGGCGAGCGAGAGGAATCTGAGATGACGGTGAGTGATTCACGCGAAGCAAAAGTGAGTCGCTTCGAAGACGCCGTCGACGACTTCATGAGTGAACTGTCACCGTTACGACCCGACCGCTTTCTTTTCGAGCAACTTATGGTTGGTGATGAGCGATGAGCGGGTCTAACGATGGCGAACAGGTCGCCATCGATCTCATTTCGATACCGAATGCTGCGATTCGAATCGGTTTGTCAGCCGAGACTGTCTACCGTCTCGCGCGGGCAGGCCAGTTCGAGCCAGCCATTCGAGTTGGCGCCAGATGGTTGGTCAGTGTTCCGCGTCTCGAAAGGTTCCTTCACGGCGACGCAAAAGTCGCGTCTTGAGCCTCGACATTTGGTGTGCATTCTTCGCCGCCGCCGCCATAGCGGTCGTCAGTCGCGCCAGCCCCCAACGGTGCCTCCTAACGTGATCCACATCCGTGCTGCCACCTTGAAAGGGTGGAGGTTCTCTGGAACTAGAAGGAGGGAAAGGACTGATCAAGTGGTATTTCTAGTCGCCAGTTCTTGGCATTCCTTAGTCTCGGGCACTCCGCGGGCATCAAGGGTTGTCTGGGCGCTCGGCCGCGAAGAAATTGGGACTCACTTTGACCGTGCGGGCAATAGTTAGTTGATGGGCGCCACAGGGAGTGAATCGACAGACAGCGACGATATTGCAGCGTCGTTGGTGGATTCTCAACGTTTCGCGGCGGTGGTTGATCGTCACTTTGGTGAAATATTCCGCTATCTAGCCCGGCGAGTGGGCAGAGAGAATGCTGAAGACCTCGTCGCCGAGACGTTCATTGTTGCTTTTAGCGCGCGGAATCGCTACGACCCGTCTCGCGCGAATGCCCTTCCGTGGCTCTACGGGATTGCTACCAATCTCATTCGACGCCACCGTCGTACCGAGGTCCGAATGCTGATGGCCTATGCCACAGCGGCGTCACTGCTCGACCCTGGCGATGACAGTTCAGAGGGGCTCGTAGCCCGTCTCGATCACGCGGCTTCGCTGGCCCGAGTCGCATCGGCGTTCGCCGACCTCGACGCTGACCAACGCGATGCCCTCTACCTCGTTGCGATTGTGGGACTGGGGTATGCGGAGGCATCCGAAGCCCTCGACATCCCAGTTGGCACCGTGCATTCCAGGGTGGCCCGGGCCCGGACGAATCTTCGGGACCTGGCGACCTACAGCGGGCAAGAAGGTAATGAAGATTCAATTGCGGCGAGAGAGAGTTAGGGACAGGGACCATGGTTGATGAACTACAACTACTGCGTGAAGTATTCAAGAGCGAGGAAGAACCCAGCGCCGGCGCATTGGAATTGATGCATGGGCGACTCGCTATCGCCATTGAGACCGAGGAAAGGCTCAGCGGCAAAGCTTCTCATCGAGTTCGTACGGCTCTTGGATCGCGGCGAGGGATGGTGAGTGCCATGGCCGCCGCCGCCGCACTGATTGTTGGATTGGTGGTCTCTTTGAATGGATCCGGTACTCAATCAGTAGCTTCGGCCAGTCCCTTTCGATTGGCGTCACTCGTCACCGTGCAACCGTTTACGGCGAGTCCCGAGAGCGTTCAGTTTGCCAATCACGTCACGTGCCCTACCCCAACCGACTGCTATCTCGTAGCTCGATTCATGGCCATCCCGGCGGCATCTGCCGGCAACAATGTTTATTCGTCCACGAACGGCGGCAGTACGTGGCAAGAAGTCGCACTCCCTTCGGGAATCTACGTGGAGACAACTCTGTCGTGCACGTCAAGCGTCCACTGTTCCGCTGGCGGAAGTCAGTACGAGGGACTTGACGCCCTGGACAAACCGATACTGAACCCAGTATTCCTAAGTACGTCGAACGGAGGCGAGAGTTGGACCGTGCAGCCTTTTCCGACTCCACAACTCGGTCAGTTTCAACTTTGGGGGAACGCTGGCGTGACGCAACTGAGTTGCCCGTCCAGTGAAACGTGCGAGGCCCTTCTCGTGGCTAATTTTGGTGGACCGGGATACAGCACCGCCGTCGACAACGTTTTTATGCGAACGGACAATGGTGGCCAGAGTTGGTCAACCACGATACTTCCCGGTCAACCCACCCCCACAACCGGTGGCGGGCTCATGAACTCGCCTTCGAACAATGGGTTGAGTTGTCCTTCGACACAAGTTTGTGTCGCTTCTGCGGTTTTTTCTCTGAAGAGCCCTACGAACTCGATCGTGTGGAGAACTGATGACGGCGGAGCGACGTGGTTGGTGGGTTCGTTACCCGACGGTCTTACGTCCGCTGGTCCGCTTTCGTGTCCGGACAGTCTGCACTGTTGGATTGTGGCGGGAACTTTATCTCAGGGATTTGCTAGCAATCAATTGCTTGAAAGCACTGACGGGGGGGCGAGCTGGAACGTCCGTTCACCTCAAGGACCATCTGGAACGACGATTTGGGGATCCGTCAGCTGTCCAACTGACAACAACTGTTGGCTAGCGGGTGAAGTCACCAGGGCCAATCGGGAGAGCGTCGTCTACGCATCGAACGACGGTGGCCAAACGTGGACCAACGTGCTACTCCCAACGGCGGTGGGTGCAGAGTCCGCACCACTGAAGGGGATCGGTGAGATCGATTGCAATACGAGTTTGATGTGCGTCGTGTTGGGCATTCCGGCAGGAGTTTCTGAAAACGGCGTCAATGAAGCCATCCTCACCAATGCTGCCCCTGCCTCGTAAAGGGGAGATCTGGAACTTGGGACTGCTGCATGTTTAGTTGACAAATCCTCCGGAATGCCCAGTCCAAATCAAACTTTCATGCCACCAATACGTGGATCGTTCTTCGTCGCTTCACAGATCCTCGTGCAGACGCCAATGAATTCGAGACCATCCGAAAGAACGGACGGACGTCGGTGAGCGTCCGAGTCGTTCGACCACTCGCTGCGACTTCGTCGTCGGTGGACGTGCTCGCCCCGATTGAAAGATCCCGCATTGCGACATCTGGACAAGCCACTCGATCGCCCCGCCGGTTCAATGAGCGTCCCCGTCGACATCGCTACGGACTCGCCGTCGCCGGCGTTGTCTATCTCGCTCTTTCGCTCTGTCTGTGGAGTCGGGTCTGGGTAACCGGTGATCCCGCGAACATGACGACGTGCGCCTGTAGCGATCCCGCGCAGCAGTTGTGGTGGCTGGCGTGGTTTCCTCAGGCACTCCTTCACGGCCACAATCCGTTCTACTCTGACGCGCTGTTCGCCCGATTTGGCGGCATCAGCGCGATGTCCAACACGAGTTGGATGTTGCCGGCGTTGGTGTTGTCACCCATCACATTGCTCTTTGGACCCATCGCATCGTCGAACGTGGCCGGCTTGTTGGCCCCGGTCGTGTCGGGAGTGGCGGCGTTTGCGATGGCCGCTCGATTCGTTCAGAGCTTCTGGGCTCGAACTGTGGCCGGCGCCGTCTTCGCGTTCTCGCCCTTTGTCGTCGCTACCGTCGTCCTCGGACATCTCAACTTCACCTTGGTCGCGTACATTCCGCTCGCGTTGCTCGTGGGCGACCGACTCGTCCGCGGCGAGATCAAACCCGTTGGCGCCGGGTTGCTTCTCGGATTACTCACGGCGGCCGAGTTCTTCGTCGGCGTCGAGGTCATCGTGTTCACCGTTGTTCTGGCCGGCGCACTGCTGCTCGCGGCCGTGCTGCTACGGCGCAGCGCGCTCGTTGCAGCGCTACCGGGTCTGTTGATCGCTGGCGCGACCGGACTTGGTGTCTGTGCAGTCACCCTGGGGTACCCGATCTGGGTCACGCTCTTTGGACGAGCTCACGTCATGGGGCCGTACTGGTCGGGCGCACGATCGGCCACCCCGTACTGGCTGAAGGTACTGCGACATCTCGACGCGATGGTGATACCCGGCCCCCACGTGTTCTCGCCGTCTCCGGTACTGACCGGCACTGGCTACGCCGGTCCGCGCGGACCCGGAATGGACTACGTGGGTCTGGGCATCGTGATCGCGTTAGTGCTCTGTGCCCCCGTCGTCCGGCGGCGGAGTCTGTACGCCATCTTGGCCGTGGCCGCGGTGCTCTGCACCTTGCTGGAGTCGGTACCTCTGGGCCTATGGCACGCCATTCCCGTCGCGGGCTCTGCGACGCCGGCGCGCTTCGCGTTGGTCGTCGCGCTTTTGCTGGGTCTCATGCTAGCGCTGGTCATAGACGGATGGGTGAGGCCTGCGCGGCCCTGGGCTCGTCGACTATGTCGCCGCTTCGGACGACGGGCCGGCTACGCCACGGGCGCCCTCGCCGTTCTTGTCGCGCTCGCGCCGATTGCCGCTACGTACTCGCCTCCCTTTGTAGTCCAAGCCGCGTCCATCCCGCGCTGGTTCACGGATGCCTCTTCAATGGCAACGAGTGGGACGCCGCTCCTCATCCTGCCCTTCGGGCGGGACCGTGGTGAGTCCATGGCCTGGGAGGCCGAGACGGGGATCCACTCGCAACTTGTCTGGGCTTATGGCTTCGTTCTCGGACGCAACAACGTCGACGAGTACCGATCATCGCTTCGCGTCACCGATTTCCTGCAGAGTGTGACGGCATCAGATACCGCATTCACACTCGCGCAGAGCCGCCGTGTTGATACGATTCTCGCGCGATGGTCGCCGCTTGAAGTGGTCCTCGTGATGTCGCAGACACCGCCCGCGACGGCGGCCAGCTTTCGCCGGATTCTCGGGCCACCGACGAGCGCCAAGGACGGCGCTGAGATCTGGATGGTCGACGGGACAACGTGATTACGGATATTTTGACCCACAAAATGCTCCACAAATCGCGTCGCGTGCCGTTTTCTCACGTCGTCTCGCGTTGTCATTGTTCCTCGTCAAGTGCCATGTCGTCGTATCGCGTTGTCTGGTGAAAAGCGATTTAACACTTTCACACGGCTGAAGTCGCAGGTTCGAGTCCTGCAGCGCCCACTGCAGCGCCCACGGATTGTTATTACAAATGTATGAGGCTGAAATCATGGAAAAGACGGGATAGGGACACTTACGGCATCCTGATGCGTTGAGTGAGCGAGCCGCCGTCATTGCCCACGTCGCTCGTCAACTCGGGGGTGTTCCTGAGTCACTGCGAATCCATGCATGACCGTTGCATGTCATGCATGATGCAATCTGATTCTGCTGGAGAGGAAGAAATTTGATTTTCCACGCCCGTGGCCCGAAGAAAAGCGGTCGCGACCTCGTCAATTTGGCTAGGGCTCGTTCAGGTAGCCGTAAAATATGGAGAGACTCACTACTGAGGTCGAAGGAATAATGAACACTTGTGGAAGAATGTAATTCCAGCAACGGCTTTCATCTCTCTCATAGATGGGAGCAGTCAAACTGAGTTCGCGGTCCGCCCAATCATGATCCGGAGTGAAGTCAGCAACGTAGCCCTGTATAAATCGGCCGCTCGTCAATTCGACCTGAACGAAGACGTCTCGCGATCTCTTATCTGAGGATGGCGGAGGGATCGCGAGTGGTTCTCGGTCAGATAGGTGACGGCGCCAGGCAGAGTCCGTCGAGAGTCGTCGTGGTCCGAAAAGCTTCTCGCCCCAAAAATGATCCCACATCCATACAAAGGAGATGGCCAACATAGCTTCTGCAAAAAGGCATGTGTAAGGAATGGCTATCGGCAGTGCTGGCGGATATTTTCCAGTCGTTAGCCACAGTTGCAAATCGTTGTACCAGGTCTGATGAACGGCGAAAAGAAGAATGCAAACGACAACGATCGACACTCCACTCGACAAAAGTGAAGAGAAGACAACTCGATTTGCTTCGCTGAAAGCAGACTCATCACGTTTTGGCCGACGATTTAAGAGAAGACTCTCCAGAACAAAGCCGGGGACGATGAGTACGAGGAAGGTAAGACCGGCGCCAATCCCAGTGGGAACCATAAGTTAAGTCGGGAAATTGATTAGTCTTCAGCGCCCGCAGAATTACTGCTCTGAGGTGGTTGCGGAACTTCTCCAGGGCCAACGACTCCAAGCAGTGCCTGCATGTCTGCTGCGGACTGCCTGGGAGGAGTCGGAACCTGGTTCGTTTGTTGACGCTTTTCAATGAAGTCTTGATTCGCCCCATCCTTGGTCTCGACCATTTTCTGCGTTTCCTTCTCAGCCATGTGGGTACAACCTCCTATATGTGAAGTGTATGGCCAAGTGGCTGACGCGAAGATAGTGCTTCTCGAGGCACCAAATTACGTAGGTCAGTCTACCATGATAGACTGATAAAGTGAAGGTACGAGATCTGAGGGGAATACTTCAGCGCGCGGGATGTGTTGAAGTTCGTCAATCTGGTTCGCATCTGATCGTCCGGTGTGGAACTTGCCAGAGCGTCGTCCCCATTCATGGGGGAGACGTGCCAAAGGGATTACTCCGATCGATTGGTCGAGATCTCGCGCCTTGCCTAGGAGAGGAATGGTTACGAAATGACTAAAACACAGTTGATGACAACCCGTTATCACGCAAACTTCGAACTCGACGAGTCCGGAGTATGGATCGCCCAGATTGAAGAGATTCCCCAGGTTCACACCTTCGGTCGCACTCTCGGTAAGGCACGTGAGTATCTGGTTGATGCTCTCGCGGTATGGCTTGATCTACCAATTGACGATGTGAAGGACTCAATCGATTTTCACCCGGTGAAGTTGCCTGCCGGCGTGCAAAACATCGTGTACGAAGCGACGGCCGCGCGAGCGATGGCGGATGCGGCAACCGAGGCTGTAAGTGAACTGACGTCGGCGGCGGCGTTGGCTCTAACGAGAGATGCGCGACTGTCGCTTCGCGACGCGGCGGAACTTCTCGGTGTGTCCCACCAGAGAGTGCAGCAGCTCGTGACCCAAGGAAAAGTCGAGAACATTCCCGTCACTGGTAGCGGGATTCAGGGCGTCGCCCAAGACATCGCTCGAAACCTCAAGGAGTTTCTGCCGGGCGGATCTAAAGAGAACCTCGGAGCGTTGGCGATTGGCGTGACAGTGGGATTCACGATTGCCTGGGCCCAGTCTCAGGAATAGGTAGCAGTCGTTCGAATTTCATCGTTTCATTGATTTCCGAAAGAAGGACAGCGTGGGTATTTTTGCAACTAAAAGTTTTACGGCATCAACATCAAAGAAGGGCATCAAAATAACGCCTAAGAAAAGAGCAGCGTCGAGAAAGACGTCGAAGAGAGTTCGTTAGCCAATGGATTCGTTATGCCAGAAAACGAGTGATGCGGGCCCCTGGCGATATGGGTCTCTGGTTGGGTTGTTAGGTTTGGGCGGCTTTCAGCGCCAGTTCAGCTGTTGACGGGCGGCATCATCTTGCCCCACAAAATGCTCCACAAATCGCGTCGCGTGCCGTCTTCTCACGTCGTCTGGCGTTGTGAATGTTCCTCGTCAAGTGGTATGTCGTCGTGTCGCGTCGTCTGGTGAAACGGGTCTGAACACTTTCACACGGCTGAGGTCAAAAGATCAAGTCCGGCAGCGCCTACTAAATTTTGCACGAGAGGAGTGTTCTCTACGCACCTGTTCGCATTGACGGGTCCACGGGTCACGGCCACGGGATGGAGGGCCCTGGGTGAACTCTTAACCTTCGGATTCCCAGTCAATCGCATCGTTCAGATATGGCCATGACTGATGGACACCCGACAGGGCGAAACTGGATTATTACCTTCCGGAAGAAGTTATGACCGTGCTACTTGCCCGCTACGATTGCAGCGCACCTCTCGCAAAGTTCGCTGTTGGGGAGTATCCCAAGAACTTTGTGGTTGTTGGCGATTATCTTTATCGCATAATCACATTCGCTTTGATTGTGATGAACCAATTTGTCACCATCTTCATCGCTAGACGTATGAAATTCGGCAACCAATCCCATTGGGATGCTCCTTTTGTAGGCCAGAAACTCGACCCTACAACCGTTGGACCATTCGTGCTCGGGGGTGGCTCACGAAGAACTGGCGTTTCGCTTATTTGAGCACGATCAGAGTTGCGGCGTGGTAACCGAGCGTCGTATCCAAGAGTGGTGTGCGGAAGTTTCGGGTGTTTTCGAACTGGTTCTGCCACCCGTGAGCGGGATGAGCCTCCAGTCGGACGGTGTCGGCGACGAAAGCGTTAGTGGTACGTTCACCAATCCCTACCAAGCGCCCATTCCCTCCGACGCCAACATCTACGTGGTCTATATCGGTCCACAGGGGAACGTTGTTGGTGGAGCATCAGAAACCGCCGACAGCAGTCGAGCCTGGTCACTCCGTCGCCTTCGGGTTCAGCGATTTGAGCAGTTGGATCAGCGCATTCTTTGTCCAATCATCTTCCGTGTCGACTGTTCAGTCGTCAGTCGATCCCTGCGCCAGTTTCTCTTCGTGTCCGGCTCAAGTGCCTGCATCTGGATAGCGGCTCTCGACTCGTACACAGATCCGGTCGGCTCCCTGACACTCAACCGCCCCACCGTTCCAGTCGCCAGTCGGAGGTGTGGACGTCGGCTCCCTGAATTAGAACAGGAAAGTAGGGCCCAAATATCACTCACTACGCGTTCCACTTCGAAATCCCGGCTCAATCTCAGCAAGTAACTGTGCTAATGTACTAGTACATGGCACATCATCCTTCTCTCACGTTTCGACTCGACTCTCAAAGCGGTCTAGCGCCCTATCGACAACTCGTGGACCAGGTTCGTCTCGCCGTACGCACCGGTCTTTTGCGAGACGGCGACCAGCTCCCCTCGGTGCGTGAAGTCGTCACTCAGATCACGATCAATCCCAACACGGTGCATCGGGCCTACCGGGAACTCGAGCATCAGGGGATCGTCGAGGGTCGCGCGGGTCTCGGGACCTTCATCACTTTGCACTTGAGTGTTGCGCCCGACGCTGCAGACCATGGGACTTTCGAGCAAGCGCTTCATGACCTGGTCATCAACGCTCGCCGAGCGGGGTTGGACGAGGAGACCATTCGCGAACTCATGCGAACTGCGCTACGTCATGACGGCAACGTGCGCTCGTGATCGAAGAAACATCAGTACTCGAAGCGGTAAACCTTGGCAAACGCTACCGGCGCACTTGGGGACTACAGGACTGCACCCTCACGATTCCCAAAGGGAGAGTGGCCGCTCTCGTTGGTCCGAACGGATCGGGAAAGTCGACGCTGCTCCGAATGGCGGCGGGTTTGCAAGAACCGAGCGCCGGAACGTTGCGAGTCCTCGGGCAGTCCCCGTCGCCAGGAACCAACGATCTGCGCGAACGAGTCGGCTACCTGGATCAGGACCGTCCGCTCTATAAGAGTTTCCGCGTCGCTGAGATGTTGCGCTTCGGCGAAATGAACAATCCGACGTGGAGCATGGACGTCGCGAAGAACCATCTCGCACTCCTCGACATTCCCTTGCGGTCGCGCGTGAACAATCTCTCGGGTGGTCAGCAAGCGCAAGTGGCCCTCACGCTTTGCCTGGCGAAGCAGCCGGAGCTCCTGCTCCTCGACGAGCCCGCCGCCGCGCTTGATCCGGTAGCGCGCGAGGACCTGCTCCGTCTACTCATGCGCCAAGTCGCCGACAGCGGATCGAGCGTGGTGCTTTCGACGCACGCGCTAAGCGACGTGGCGGCAATCTGCGACTACGTCGTCGTGCTGGCTCACGCTCGCGTGGTCTTATCGAACGACACGGAGTACATAGTGGAGACTCACCGAATTCTCTCGATTGTCGACGACAGTGATCTTGTGCCACCACCGGGTGTGACGATCATCAACGAACAGCGCAGCGCCCGGGGCCGATCGCTCCTCGTACGGGTGGAACTTCCCTTCAATGACGATCGTTGGCGCGTCGATCGACCGACCTTGGAGGAGATTGTCATGGCCTACCTGCGAGAAGGTTCGCCCCATCGTGATGGTCGCCACGTCGGCGAAATCGAAAGCGGTGCGCGCTGATGTGGGTCGTGTGGCGCCAACAGCGCTCCATCGTGATTGCGTTTGCCCTACTCGCCGTTGTCGTATCGGTGTGGGCGCTGATCATGGGCCTGCACGAGCAGTCGCTGTGGCGCGAGTACTTATCCACACCCTGTAAAGGCGAGGTCGGCGGGTTGACCACTAGCGACGCCAAATTTTGTGAGCATGTGCAGTTCTCCCTCTACAACAGCGGGAAGTTGAACGAGGTGGTCATCGGCTTTGGCATGACATTCGCCCCACTCTTCGGACTGATCCTCGGCGTTAACGCCGTGGCGCACGAGATCGAGCAAAAGACGAATCGTCTGGCTTGGACGCAGTCGGGCTCTCGCACTCGATGGCTCATGAACAAGTACTTCATGAGTATCGCGTCACTGGTAGTCATCCTTGTGCCGTTGTGCTGGCTGCTCTCGTGGTGGGTCGGCGCGACGCACGTCGCTCCTCGAATCATGCCCAAGGTCTTCGCGATGTCGGGTTTCATCGAAGTCGCCTGCGGAATCTTCTGCTTCGTTCTGGCCGTCGTCGTCGGGCTCTTCGTTCGTCGACCCGGCTGGTCCCTCGCGGCCGCCGCCGTCCTCTTCGCGGCGATCTTCTTGGGCTTCTACTCGTCCGGGGTCCTCCTCAATCTCGGGTCACCCTCAGTCGCCGTGTTACAGGGCAATGGAGTGGAAGTGGGCTCGTCAAGTGGATTTATCGTGCGAGGTGGAGCTCCCGCAAATTCGTGGCCTATCTCGGAGGGGTTTGTACCGAAGATAGAAAAAGGCATTCCGAGCACCTCCGTCTTGAACCGATCGGCGAGCCATGTGTATCGGTGTGCGGATGCGATGAAGGATGGCAAACCAGAGCACTCCGAAACCTATTGCCTCAAGCACTTAGGTCTCATTGACGTTCAGTGGTACATACCGAACAGTCAATATTGGGCACTTCAGTCCTTCGAAGGAGGCTTTTATCTCATTGCGGCGCTGCTGCTGGCCGCCCTCTCCCTCTTCGCGGTACGTAGAGCGAAGGCGTGATTGCACTCGAGCTAGGTCTGATACGTACGACAAAAGTCGATGGCGAGTCTCGCTCTTTCAAGGTAACTCGGGGGGTTCGGACAAACGCTGAAACGTTCCCGCGGTGATTCTCTATCCGTCCTTCGAAGGGGAAGTGTCTCGATTTAACCGTTGTGCCAAATGACGCGAGTCATGTCGTCTAGACGCGAGTGTCTTGTACCAGACCCAATGGGACGTCGGGCCCCTGAGTGGCGCGACGGCCGCTTGAATCCCGATGATCTCAAAAGTGCGACCGATTCTGAGTTGTAATTTGCCACTTTTGTGTTACAAATCGCGCACTTCCGAGAGTCCAATACTCAAATTTTTGGTCAAGGAGAGATAAAATTACTTCTATTGAGAGTCAATCAGTCGTTAAAGAAAGGCCAAACGGTGAGCACGATCAAATTTGATCCAGATGCCATACGCCGTCTTGGGCAGCAAATCGCCATCCAGGTCGCACCTGCAGCTCAGCAATCTGTGGAAGGAATCGGCCAACGACGATCTGGAAAGTCCGTTGAGAGAATCATGAGCGAATTACGCTCTGAACTGGCAACCTCAAATGTCCTTATGAGCGATCAAGAGTTGAGGAGGGTTGCAGCATCTATTGTTTCTGGTCAACGAGTTACAGTCCGTGGGTCCTAGCTGACTCGATGGCGAATCAATCTTTCGACGTCAAGCGCGAGTGCTTAACACTTCTATTAGCTCGTCACGTCGCGGAAGAGTAGACCTCCTGTTGTGACTGAGATTCCCGCAGACAAGAATCATGAAGGCGCCGACTTAACTGGCGCAATCTTTAGTGATCGGGACCTCTCTGGGGTGAATTTTTGGCATGCACATCTTCAGGGGGCGGACTTTACCCGTTCAAATCTTTCCGAGGTGTCTATGGCTGGCGCGAATCTCACCAACGCTAATTTTACCGAAGCAAATCTGGTCTATACGAACTTCCAACGTCCTGGGGTTCTGGATTGTCGATCGAATATGCCGAAAGGTTTCCCGAATGTCTAATGGGGCTTGTCGTGGCGTCGGTTTGGTTTATGAGCCGTTCAGAAATCGATTGGCTATACCGAGGAGGCGTCGGACAACTTTTCCCAGAGGAGTGGGAAGAATTCAGGAACGGCGTTCTTCCCCAAGAACGAACGGCAGACATCGTGGCCGACTACGCGAGCATGATTGCAAGCCCAGAGGCTTCCGTTAGAGCGCGAGCGGCAATGCATTGGACGTCGTGGGAAGACGCTGTGCTTTCGCTTGAACCAAACGGTAAGCCCACTCCCTACAGTGACAAACCAACCGATGCGCTCGTGGCCTTCGTTCGTATCTGTTCTAGGTTTGCACTTCACAGCGCGTGGCGAGAGGACGGTTCGCTCGTTCGTAATGCGCAGTCGCTCAAGGCCGTACCTGGTTCCATAATCCACGGACGTCTGGATTTGAGTTGTCCGCTAAAAAATGCCTGGGATCGCGCCCGAGCCTGGCCAAATGCCAATTTAGTAATCGTCGATGACGCTGGACACAAGGGCAGTCCGAATATGAATCAGGCGCTCCGAGACGCGTTTGCCCTACTTCCATAGACCGAAGTCGTTATCTCTCCTAGTTGCGCTCTTAGAATTACGTTTGTCGCGCATTCTGTTGCATGCGGTTCGAACGTAGTTAACCCATCCTGAGGCGGTAACAGTTTTCCTGGCCGTGTACCGTGAATCCAGCTTTCACCAAAATGCGACCTGACGTCATGGGTCGCCCACGCGTCAATGCAATCGTCGCGCCAAGATTGCGGGCCTGACGCAATCGTGAGGAGAGCACGGCTTGGTAACAGCCACGTAATCGAGAATCTGGCAAGGTAACCGCCCCGTACAATCTCCCGACTTCGCCGGCGATGCTGCAACAGCCAGTCGACACTGGCTCGTCGTCAATGAAGGCCACGAACTGAAAGCCTGTGGACGTTTCGAGATCGTGCAGCGCCTCAGTTAGACGATGACCAATCGCTTCCTCGTCTGACGGTGCCCTACCCCAACCCTCAGCCTCAACGAGGATCGCGGCTCGCAGTGATCGCTCGTCACGGACCAGTTCGACCCTCATGCCTTCGGGCACAACACTCTTGGCAACGTTGTCACTTAGTTCAAGGGCCAAGACCTGATACGAGTCGCTCACAACTCCTCCACGGGCAAGGAGATACTGCTCCGTGTCGAGAGGGCGAGTGGTACTTGTCACCCACCAATGGAATGCTTCGAGTTCCCATCCGCGAATCTCCGATGCAATCTCGTCGAACACAATGTCAAGTGATCGGGACGCATTTGACCACACAACTTGCGCCGCCGGTAGCGTCGGTGAAATCAGTCGCTCCGGATAACGAAGAATTCTGTATTCCGCTGTGCGTACTTCAAGAAAATCATCCGGTAGGGGAGTCTCGTCAAGAGTCGCGAGAGCTCCTAGCGTCCGCTCGGTGCTCCAGTTGCTCAACTCAGCGTCTCCCACGTGCCCGTCACCTCCAAGTTCTATTTTAAAGTTGGCCGACGTCGCAACGACCTTAAATTACCAATCCTGAGTCGAAGTCTCAGTGGGGAGCGATGCGGGCCAATCAACGGGAAACTTGTGTGCGACACGCTTATGGCGATCTTGGAGTTCCTTGCGTGCCCTATGTGGAATACGGTCAGCGAAGACGAGTCCGTTCAAGTGGTCGGTCTCGTGCTGGAAACAACGAGCAAGTGTTCCGGTACCGACTATTTCAATGTCATCGCCATACTGGTCTTTTCCACGGCAAATCGCGTAATCGGAACGCCTTGTCGCGACAAAGGCGCCAGGAAGCGAGAGACATCCTTCGTCTAACTCAACGAAACGCCGAACCCTTCGTTCCGCAAAGGTGACGGTCGGGTTACACACGAGACCAACTCGCCGTTGCCATTCGGCATCTTGACAGTCGAAAACGAATACAGCGAGATCAACGCCCAACCTGGGTAGCTGCGAGACCCGCTCCGTAGGCATGGCCGGACCCCGATTCCTAAGCCACTAACTCTGCGAGCAATGTTTGTAAGGACGTGTCGAACTCAGTCACCTGACGCGTGCGCGCGTGCATCACGGGCTCACCCCATCTCACGATAGGCAACACCCTGCCAATGCGAACCAATTCTTCAATTGGCATTTCCCACCTCACCGTACGATTGTCTTGTTGGGATTGAGAAAGACCCTAATGCGATGACGGAGAATCTTTCCTTAGTCAATCCCACTTTATTTGAAGGTTCAATTACCTGGTAGTTGGCTGGCTCGTCGCAAGCCGAAGCTGGTTCAGCGCCATGACAGGATGCAATACGCCATCCAAATCAAACAGCGTCCTAGTATCGTTCCAAGCATGGGAAGGATTACCTCGGGCGATGCTCGACTTTCTCGAGAGGAAATAATCTCTATTCCTCTTCGATCTGCTGCACGTCTCGTTGGCGTGTCTGAGCAACGACTGCTGAATTGGTCGAGAATCCATCTCCTAAGTCCTCACGTTCGAAGACAAATCAGTGAGAGAAATACTGTGCGGCTTTATAGTTTCTCCGACGTACTTTCTTTGCTCGTCGTACGCGAGCTTCTTAATCAGAAACTGACAACTCCACAAATAAACAGAGTGATCAAGTTTCTTCAAGACGAGGGTCACGAGCGGCCATTGTCAACATTCAAATTCGCGGTGCTGGGAAACGAGATTTTCTTCCAATATCCTGACGGTCTATGGCAAGGGTCAAAAAGAGCGTCCCAAATTGTCATTCACCAAGTACTTGACCTACGACCACTTCGTGAAGAGATCTACCAGTCAATTGAAAATCCTCGATCTGCCGACGCACAGGGGAAACTTGAACGCCGGCGAAAGGTCCAGGGATCTAAACGGGTATTCGAAGATACGAGAGTTCCTGTCGACGCAGTGATTCGATATATCAACAATGGGACTCCAGAGTCCACGATTCTTAAGGTTTTCCCGAGTCTTTCGAAAGCTGATATCCGACTTGCCAAAGCCGAGGCGAAACTAGCCGCGGTCTAGGGCGGTCCCTTGAGGTTCGTTCTTGACGAAGACTGCGATGTGGGTCTTGTGCGTATTTTTGCGAAGGCTCATCATCAGTGCTGGTCAATAAGAGACGCTGGCTTAACCCGCGCCGGAGACGATGAAGTTGCGGTCTATGCGGATGACAAGGGTGCGGTATTGATTTCGCACGATCAAGAGTTGTTTGACCGAAGACGTGAACGAGACTTCGGGCATCATATTTACCTCAAGTGCTTGGAGTATGACGCCCGCAAGGTGGTCCGTGTGCATCTAGATGAAATCGTTCGGCTGCTCGATGGAACGCAAACACGCATCTTGAAGGTCACCACATCATCGGTAACCGTCGTGCCGCCTCGACGACTGTAATTCACGGCAAGATATTTGGGAAGCAAGCTGAAGACCGGACACGTTGACAACCTCCGGTGCAGGGTTGCAATATTGTTGAGTCGGTTTATCGCTAACAGTTTGCACCGAGAGAAGATGCGAAACTTTGGGAATGTCGAGTGAATCTGACGGAGTTCTGACGTATCGGAAAGTTCCCTTTGAATGGACTACGGGGCAGGCGATAGTCGAAAGAGTTCCAAGGGCGGGAATCTCTTGGATTACATCCGACATAGACGCGCGCTTCGTTGACGTCGTCGCAAAATGCCTGGCAACTTCGCTCGACACTTCAGACAAAGCGGCGGTTCGATCGATGGGTCCAACCACCGCTGCCCGAACTCTTTTGGAATCAGCGCCCAAATGGCAGGTCAGCCGAGAGGTCGATTGGTGGCGCTTACTTTTTTACCTGGGCGTACCCGTTGGGTTCGTCCTGCCCATCACATTCGACGTAATGGAACAATCTGGTGTACTACAGGGCTCAATTTTTCACACGGGCGTGATTCCTGACGCACGCGGAAAAGGATTCGGTCGGCTCCTGCTTAGGGAATCCGTACGGATCCTTGTCGATGGCGGCGTTCAACGTATCTACTGTGATACTGACGAGACGAATGTGCCAATGATTCACTTGTTTGAGTCGGAAGGTTGGGGGCGGTTGCCGATCCGCGAAGTGCCACTGCCCTTTGGTTTCACACCGGGAGATATGAAGAAGATCAAGAGTTAGCCGGGGTGCGTTTCAAATTGATTCGGCACAATTAACCACCAGCGCAAGGTTGCTGAACAGTTGCGATGGGCCTCCGACTTCAGCGAATGTCCTTGTGCGAGAGTCGTATGATGGAGTTCGACCCGCAGGCATTCCAGGGCACTGCTGAGTATTACGCGATAGGACGTCCGCCGTACTCCGATCAATTGGTCGACATCATGAGCCGCGAATTATCGCTGAACGGTACGGGTCAGCTTCTCGACGTGGGTTGCGGACCCGGTGTCTTGGAGTTGGAGCTTGCCAGGCTGGTCCGCCAGACGGTTGCGCTCGATCCCGAAGCTGGCATGTTGCGAGAGGGACAGCGACGCTGCCTACGGGCAGGAGTTGAGAATGTTCGCTGGATTCAAGGAGCGGCGGAAGATATCCCCACGCTGGGTGTAGGGCCGTGTCGGGTGGTCACGTTCGGCCAGTCGTTTCATCGTGTTCGTCAGTTGGAAGTCGCCGAGTCCGTCTACGACCTCCTTGAGCCGGGTGGTTCGCTGGTCCTGATCTCGAACGAAGTCGACGGCCGGCCGCTTCCAGACGGCCCGGGCTATCCGGATATTCCACGCGCTGCGGTAAGGGAACTCATCGTCGCTTATCTCGGTGAGGGTACGCGCCAATATCTCGGGCCATGGCTGCAGGGCTTGGCGACGAAATTTGAAAACACGCTGATGCAGACTCGATTCGGTGGCTCGCGCACCATCTACGCACCTGGGCGTTCAGACTTGATTAGTGATGTCGATACCGTCGTGGCCAACTACTATTCGATGTCCTATTCGGCCCCGCGTCTCTTTGGAGATCGCCGAGTTGAGTTCGAAGACGATTTACGCCGTCTTCTCTGCGAGCATTCACCTACTGGTCTCTTTTGGGACTGGCCGGGCGATACAGAACTCGTCATAGCGACGAAGCCCTGAAATAGGTGGCGTCCTGTGCTCTGAGCGAGCCGTCCAATCAAAGAATCCTCCAATACGTGTTGGCAGAACTGTTGCTTCGGGTCTCTGACCTGACTCGTCACGGCCTGTTGCTGACGACTCCTCATCCTCTTGCACGACGTTCAATGTAAGCAACCGAGCTAGCAATCCCAAAAAACAAAGAGACTCTTCGGGAAAAGTCAGCGGACGAGAACGGCCCACCGCGCCTTAAACCGGGTACTGGAAAAAAAAGCAAAGTCGAAGTCACGAAAATCTGTGAGCCAATCCCAAGAGGGTGATTGAACACCATTAACCGTGAACTTGGATCAGGGCGACAACTTCATCTCGTCGATATCCCTGTGTCCGAGCAAAGTCAAGTAATTCTTCGATGCGCATTAGCACTGCGCCGCGCTGAGGAGTACCTACGACTCTTACACCGCGACCACGTGTGAAGTCGAGTAACCCTTCGTCACGGAGAATGTGTAAAGCGCGAATCACGGTGTTCTTGTTTACGCCAAGTACGGTCGCCAGGTCTACTGCCGGGGGAAGACGTTCGCCCTGAGCAGCCTCGCCGTCAGCGATGGCTCGACGAATCTCTGCGGCCACTTGATCGTGAAGCGTGACCGGTTCCTTCTTGTTGACCTTTGATATTTGCATAGAACTACTCTGAATAGTATCATCAGAAACGCCAGAGAGGAAACGCGATGACAATCATTTCAACCGAGCAAACCGAATCCGCTGAGGGCACAAATCCCTCGGAGCTGTTGATCAAGGAGGCTCGTGAGGCTTCAAGACGGCGTCGTCTGGGCTGGCTCACTGTCTTCATTGTCGCCGCCCTTGTGGCTTTATTGATTGTCGCGCTAGTTGTCGGAATCTCGAAGCCGACGCAGCAAATCGGGAGTGGGAACAAAAACCCGAAGGGAAGTGCCCAAGCCATCTTGCCGTGCGCCGCAACTGCAGTATCGATTTCAAACGGACCATATGTGGGAGGCGCCCAGGAAGAAGATGCTCACTCGCTCACGATCACGAATACGAGTTCGAACGCATGTCTCATGAGCGGTTTTCCACGACTGGTTGTGTATGGACCCACGGGCAGGATCATCCGATTTTCTCTGGTGCATCATGCGACCGGCGGATACGCAATGACCTCGAAGCCGCCGAAGCCGTTTGCGCTAGCTCCACATAAATCGGCGTACGTGTTCTTCGCGCAAACTGCCTGCATGGTTGGAGCCGAGACGACAACGTCCAAAGTCGCCCTCATCTTGCCGAAGGCGTTGCACCCGTCGAAGGCTTTGACTTTGCTCAATCCAATCGCGCATTGCATCGGACAAAGTGCCAGTTATGCCAACCCGATAGCGATCTCTCCGATTGAGCCCACTGTGCGTGCGACCGAGGATTATCACTCGTAGATACGACGAGTTGCCTCGTCGAGTCTGTGCAGGTCGACAATCTGCCTGTGGATTGCCAAATCGGCGAGTGCAGTAGCCAGGAACTGATCACGAAATTCCGTCAGCAACGGCGTCAGGAACGCCAAAAAATTTGAGCACTCACCGGCAAATCTCAGTGGACAAAAAGTGCTACGGTTTGGCGAGATTTGGACGGCATAAAGAAGTGCTGAACAGGAAATATGGGCATGACCCGCAAGGGGTCGCAGGTTCAAGTCCTGTACGGCCCACCATTCAAAGCCTTGCAATTGCAAGGTTTTCACTCCTTACCGCCCACCGTCCGAAGGTAGACCGACCGTTGTGTAAGCAACCATGTCAGCAGCGGCGGTAACTAGCGGCGGTAACTAGCGGCGCACAAACGCGGAAACGGAGAAGGTTCCATCTATCGTCGCGAGGTCGATGGGCGATGGATTGGCTCGATCGTGGTGGGTTCACCTCAACGGGTCGGCGTCGGTACTCCATTGACAGTCGAATGAAGATATCTCGTCCAGCGATGACACGGAAGGGCCGATTTTTCGATATTCCGTTGAGTTCTATTCGCGGTTAATCGTCTCTGCGCAGTCCTTACGATCGATCCTCTAGAGTCAGGCGCACGGCGTCGTCGACCGTTGCGAACGGCGGTGGCACAGTGCTCGTCGTCGCTGCCAATCTTGCGAGCTCTTCGTAAAACGTGTCGGGCAGCGCCGTACCGTTCGGTTTCGATGCTCCGGTGAGAACAATGACTCTTCGCTCCCGCCGCTGCCACTTGAGATAGAGCCGATAGAGGGTCTGGTCGTGGCGGTCTCTCGCCTCGTGCAGGTCTGCGCAAATCCCACTCATGGGGTCGTGGGAAGTGGTGTCCCGCCACTGATCAGGTCCGGTGCTGCGAACTGCATCTAGGATCGCAAGAAGTTGTCGCCGGACGTTGACTGGTTGATCTTGGAGAAACGCGAGCGCTGGAATGGTGCGCTCGCTTCCCTTCGTTACGACGAGCCATTCCACAGTCCATCGCGCCATGGGATTACCGCACTGTCATTGATGAATTGAGACTGTGTTGCATATATGCAACACATCGCCTAGACTGAAGCCATGACTGAGAACACTGCACACTCAACTATTGAAGCCTTTCTTATTGGCGATGGTGGGCGCGAAGCGCACGCTCAGAACGTTCGATCACTACTTGCTCGTAATGCACTTCTTGTACTACTCGAAACGTCGCGGGTGGCTGAAGGCATCACCAAAATCGATCTGGCGAAACGGGCCGGTCTCGACGCATCTAGCGTTCGCCGTCTCCTTACGTCAAAGACGGCGAACCCAACAACAGATAACGCCTTTCGTCTGATGGCGGCGATGGGTATCACGCTCGAGGCTACACTACCAACGGGGAAGCGAGTCTCGTTGGTTGAAGGGCGCCGTGGCGCTGCAGCGACCAGGCGCAGTGCTGCCAAGAAGGTTGCGGTCAAAACGGCCACCCAAAAGAAGACGGTTACCTGCAAGCAGTGTGCTGCCAAGAAGGTTTCCGGTAAAAGAGCCGTCGCAAAGAAGAAGGTGGCTGTCTAGGTCGAATCTTTGGTATTGCGCTCTTACCATCCGCAGAAATTGTGCATGCCGATGGTTCGCTTCCTCTGCGAGTCGTAAACGTCCAGCACAGCATCCGATCGAACTTGGACGGACAGAGAGTTCAATGCAATGACAGATGGAACGAGTTCGATAATGGTTGGGTCCGCCAAGAGATTTGCGACTGTATATCATTCCAGGTCTACAGTGCTCCTGCCATCTGATCAATCCGTAGCGAAAATTGAGAGTAGATGACGTGGACGCGCTGCTTAGAGCCTTTCCGAATTACTCGCTCCCAGAACCCCCGGATGACGCGGATGACGACGAACCTGACACCACGGTTGCCGACTGGCAGTTGTAAGACGAGGGTAGTCTCGCGGATATAGGTGAACTTGAAAATCAAGCGATTTACAACAAGATTCGAGGGCTCGTTACCGAATGGCCAGAAGTGTGTCCGGAGCCGTCGGAATTGCTGGCGCAAACGCTGGGCGAGGCGATGGCGCAAATTGACACCTTGCAGAGAATGATCGCTGATGAGATTGACGACCAGCACTTGAACGGAGCGCCTTATTCATCACTCATCCCGAGAGAACCGTTCCGCTTTTTCGGTACATGTCTGCGCTACTTTGTCAATTCACGGGCGACCTTCGCTGAAACAACGGTCCTAATTGCGCCCGACGCAAACAATTTCTCACCCCGTGGCGAGAGACATTGCTCGACAACGTTGGAGAACTGCGACCGTTGCGTTGGGTCACTCGGGATAACAACTGTTGAGTGCGGATCATCGCGCCGATGAAGCGTCGAAAGGACGAAGCTCCACAAGATGAGGTGGCCCACCGCTAGTGCTTCGAGGAAGAATGAATGAGAACGAATTGACCACAGCGCGAGGTGCCACGACACAGCTCGAGGGTCGGTCAATCCAACTCGCAAACCGCGCCACGATAAGCCTTGCCGAATCCGCGGGGATTCTCGGCACAGCCGTCTGAGGTCGCACCCAGCGTCGGAGTAGAAGTCGGAGAATCCGTGAAACAGGTAACGAAGAACAGATCAGCGGCAAAGAACACGGTTACGGATGTCCGCGACGATGAGAAGCCCAACATCAACAACGAGTCTTTGATGATCAGTCTTGGTGATGCGGCGCAGATGCTAGGAATCCACCGTACGACTGCCTGGGCGATACATGACCGCGGCGACTTTCCGGTGCCGGTGATCAAGGTCGGCGGTCATTGGCGTGTCGTGCGCGCGCATCTCCATCACTTCATTAACACCGGAGAAAGGGTGACGCTGCCGTTCAATCCGATCTCTGATTCAACGTTTACTGCGCGCTGAATTCTTCTTGGAAGGCTGGTGCTTCTTCGCACTCGTCTTCTTGTCGGGCGCTGATGTCGCCACACTCACTCGGTCATCCATAAAGCCAGCGGCTTCCTGGTCGCTCGCCTTAACGAAGTGTGAGTACACCGACAAGGTAGTCGCCGGATTTGCGTGACCAAGTCGCCCAGACACGGTGCGTACTGGCAGTCCTCCAGCCATCATTTCCGTCGCTGCGAAGTGACGAAGGTCGTGAAGACGCATGTTGTGGTATCCGAGCTCGCGCTTTATCTCTGCGAACTTGTGAGTCACGTTGCCCGGAGTCCACGGCTTATGGCCATCAGGTTCGTGGGAAAACATGTAACTGTCTCCCCGCACGCTCTCGCCGACCAACGCGGCGCGTTCCTCAGCGTTTCGACGCTGGGCTTCGAATACCTCCATCGTTGACTTTCCGAGCGCGATGCTGCGACTCGCGTGAGTCTTCGTGTCCTTCCTGCGCAACCCTCCGGGCACTTCGATGATGGAGTTTTCGATCGTCAGGGTTGCATTCTTGAAATCGAGATTGTCCCAGTAGAGCGCGCATATCTCACCCCTGCGGGCACCGGTGGTTGCGGCCACGCGGATGAAATTGCCGAATTGCTCATCGCGTTCATAGGCCGCGCGCAAGAGCTGGCTCACTTCATCTGGGTCGGGGGGAGTGAGGTCAGCCTTCTCCTGGCGTGGCGGCGTCGCGTTGATAGCGGGGTTGTTGGCAATCCAACCCCAAAGCACCGCCTGGCGCATTGACCGGCGAATGATTGCGTGGATCTGACGGACAGTCGAGTGGGAGAGTTCGAATCTGTCGACGAGCCCGTCGTAGAGGTTGTCAAGGTCGATCGATTGGATGCTGCTCACTTGGCGGTTTCCAAGAGCGGGGTAGACCCGGTTCTCCAGAAGGTTCCTATACGTCCGCTGGGTGGTCGGACTCTGGTTGCGTTTATTCATATTGAGCCAGCGCTCGGTGAGATCTCGAAAGGTCGCCGATGAGGTCGCGAGGAGTCTTCCCGCGTCTGCCTCGGCGATCATGGCGTTAAGCACCTTCTGGGCTTCTCGCTTAGTTCCCTTTACGTTTTTGCTGAGCCGTCTGAGTTCGCCGGTAACGGGGTCTCGTCCGATCGCGTACCTGACCTGCCAGACGCCGGGGTATTTCTCTCGAATGCTTCCACTCATTGGATTTTCAACGTATCACCAAAGCGGAGCAGATGGGCCTAAAATGGGCCTGTTGGCGGTTCCTTGAATCACTTGAACTTTAAAAAACTATTTCTTATCAGGGACTTCTCTGGTGCGCCGGCCGGGACTTGAACCCGGAACCTGTTGATTAAGAGTCAAATGCTCTGCCAATTGAGCTACCGGCGCGAGACGAGTCTAACCAAACACCGGCGCCCAATGAATTAGTTGTGTTGGATGGCCTTCACTTCGAGAAACTCTTCGAAGCCGTACAGTCCGCGCTCGCGTCCGAAGCCCGACTGCTTGTAACCGCCGAACGGGGCGAGCGGGTTGAAGGCCCCGCCGTTGATCGCCAGTTGACCAGTGCGAATCTTGCGCGCCACCTCGAAGGCCTTCTCGTCGGTAGCGGCCCACACGCCGCCGGCCAATCCGTACGTGGAGTCGTTCGCGATGGCGATGGCCTCTTCTTCGGTGTCGTAGGGAATGATCGACAGTACGGGACCGAAGATCTCCTCTTGGGCAATCGTCATGTCGGTGTGGACGTCGGAGAATATGGTCGGCTGCACGTAGAAGCCCTTCTCCAGTCCTTCCGGGGGAGTGGTGCCGCCGGTGATCAGACGCGCTCCCTCGTCGATGCCCTTGTTGATGTAGTCGCGCACGCGCTGTTGTTGGGCGGCACTGACCAACGGGCCGAGCAGACTCGCTCCGGTGATGGGATCGGACGGCGCGAAGCCCGCCGAGGTCGCGACGGCCACGTCTTCGACTTCGGCCAACTTCGATCGAGGCACCACCATGCGCGTCAGCGCCGAACACGTCTGACCGGAATTGAGGTAGCACTGGAAGATTCCGTCGGCCACCGCAGCCGGTATGTCGGCGTCTTCGAGGATCACGTTGGCCGACTTCCCGCCCAGTTCCAGCGACACGCGCTTCACCATCTCGCTGGCCAGTTGCATGACGCGCTTGCCAGCTCGCGTCGAGCCGGTGAAGGAGACCATGTCGGTCTTCGGGTGCGCCACGATCGCCTCGCCGACGACGGGGCCGAGGCCGGTGATGAGATTGAAGACGCCCTTGGGCAGCCCGACCTCGTCGATGATGTCAGCGAGGATGAAGGCGTTGATGGGCGCGACCTCGCTCGGCTTCAGCACGACCGTGCATCCAGCCGCCAACGCCGCAGCCACCTTGAGCGAGATTTGGTACAGCGGGTAGTTCCAGGGCGTGATCGCGGCCACGACCCCCACCGGCTCGTGCACGTACGTCGAGTTGCCGGACTCCTCTTCCCATTCGAACTCGGCGGCGCGCGTGGCGTTCTCGGCGAAGGCCATGGTCGGCAGTCCGACCTGGATGCCCTTGGAGAGCATCAGCGGCATGCCGACTTCATTCGCGATGATCAGCGCTAGTTCGTCGTCACGCTCGGACAACTTCTCCGAGATGCGCATCAGGAACTCGCCTCGTTCCTTCGGGCTGGTGTTCGACCACCCGGTGAAGGCGGCCGCGGCCGCCTCGACGGCGCTATTGGCCTCGTCGACCGTGCCGGTCGGTACGGTCGCAAAGAGTTCGCCGGTTCCCGAGGTGGTCACTTCCAAGGTCTCGGGTGAACTGGCCTTCACCCATTCGCCATTGATGTAAAACGAGTCACGAACGATTGTCATTGGTCTCTCCAGTCGAACCTCGGATGAGGCTGCCAAGGCGAAATCTACTCGTCAGTCTTCGATCGCGCGACATGAAAAAAACACCCGACTCCGACCGATGCACCGGGGGAGTCGGGTGTTGCGTGGGGTGAGCGACGGGGGTCGAACCCGCGGCCTCCAGGACCACAACCTGGCGCTCTAACCAACTGAGCTACGCCCACCAAGTGGAACCAGTATTGCACAGGGCTCTTCACGTGAGCCAAGAATCCGTCGGTGGTTCAGTACGCTTAGCCGTACGCCCCTGTAGCTCAACTGGATAGAGCAGACGGTTTCTACCCGTCAGGTTGCGGGTTCGACTCCTGCCGGGGGCACCGTTGTCTTGGACCCAATGTCTCGCTACACAACAATGCCCGCGTGTCACGTAAATGACACGCGGGCATTGTTGTATCGGCGTTAGTGCGAAACGGTGTAACTGTAGGGAATCGCGGCGAGCTGGTCGGAGTCCGGCAGACCGACGTAATTACTGCCGAGCGTGTAGTCGTCGACGTAGAGGGTTCCTTGGACCCTGCCCCCCCGAGTGCTGGACACGTTGACGGTCACCGGAATGGTGATCGATGCCCCAGGGGCCAAGTACGCGGGTGAGAAGAAGCCGGAAAGTCCGTTGAAGGCTGACCACATGTCACCCGTGGACGACGTCATCGTCGGGTCGAAGGTCTGGGTAACGGCGTTCAGGTTCGCGCTCGCAGTGACCGCCGGCGCCCCCGTGGCCGGGTACGGTCCGATTTCATCGGGGTTGAGTAGCCACAACCCCGGACTGACTTCGGGTTCGTTCAGCGTCACGTTGGCGCTGTCCCCATTAATCGATCCCGTGGTCGACCACCGGCTGTTCACTCCCGGTGAGATATCGGGGTCGCCCGGGAAGTACTCGAGGTCGAACGTCACCGGTGCCGAGCCCGTAATGCTCGCTTGGAGCTGACTCGTCTCCGAAGGCACGAAGTAGTACGGGAAGGGGTTTGCATTGGTCAGAAGGGGTAGGGGAAGCGTCATGTTCGTAGCCGGCACAAAGGGATTCTGATCCGGCAGGCTGATCGTCTCGTTCTGGTTCAACCGGGGGTCGACGAAGATCGCCTCGGGCGCGCTACCGGTATTGGTGACGTTGACGTCGAAGGTCTGCGTGCTGCCCGTTTCGAACCTGGCGTGATTGGGAAGGTTGCTGGTTACCTTCACCTGGTTGAACTGGATCGTGCCCGTGAACGGCTCGCTGAGTTCGAGTCCGGAAACGGGATTGAGCCAATCGACGATCAGCGACCATTGTCCGCCCACCGGATTCACCGCGTACAGGTTCGCCGTTAGATCGCCAACGGGGGACCCGGAACTGCCGTCGAGGTTCGTCGAGTAACCAACCGTCTGGCCACTCGGGTTGACGAGTTCGGCGATGAAGGTGTCGTTGGGGTCACCGGCCAAAGCCACACTCGCGTCGAGGTCGTTCTGTCCCCACGGCACGTGGAAGGCGTAAGTGTTCGTGGTGGCCGGGGCTCCGCCGCGACCATTGCCGCCCGTGAGCAGGCCGCTGAACGTTCCCCCAGTGTGGTCGGTTGGTACGGTCGTGCGCACCGTTACCGGCACCGTGGTCGTGCCGTAGGGGCTCGAGACCACGACGGATTGACTGGCGTCACCCGAGATTGAACTCGCGAGCGAGAGGTGCGCGAAGCCAGTTTGACCGGGTCCGATGGTCAAAGACGACGGGAAGATGTTGCCGCCTGAGACATAGTTGAACGTGTTGGCGCTCCACTGTATTAGTCCGCTGGTGCCGACGTATATGGGTGGGGTTGAGGTGTCGGCCGCGGTGAAGAACACCGCGGTCCACTTACCCGCTGGCGGATTGGTCACCTCGACCTCGCCGTAGTCACCCAGTCCCTGAGGGAGCGAGTACGCGGCGTAGGACCCGTTGGGTTCAATGAGCGCGAAATGGAGTAATGAGTTCTGTCCGGTGTACTGGTAGTCGGCGGCGAATTCAAGTCTCGAGAGACTAGTCGTCGTGGGTACCGTGAAGCTCTGGTCCTCAAAGACCTCGTTCACTCCGCTCCAGATCGGGAACACCCCAGTATTGGAAGGACACGCCGTCGTCCCAGCGCCGGGCTGCATGCAGAAGGAGCCTGTCTGAGAAGCGAAGGGTGCGGACGCGAGCGCCCTCGTTGACAGTTTCACCGTGACCGGGCTGGCCCCGGTGTTGGTCACCTGGACGAACTGGTTGGCGGTGTCGCCCGGATCTTGGACCACGTTGATCTGTCCGGGGTTGATGAGCAGTCCGCCACCGGACGCGCTGGACGAAGGTGGTCCGCTGTTAAAACCACCACGGATCGACTTGGCCTCTTTCACGGCCGCGAGGACGTTCAAGAGTCCGGCGCCTTGTTCGGTCGCGGGAGCGCCGATGTCGGTGGCCGTGCTCATGAGGATCTCTTTCACCAAAGCCGGCGTGGGGTCGTTGCCGTTGTGCGTCGAGGCGTAGGCCCCAATGACGTCAGCGGCGGCGCCAGCGGTCAGCGGGGACGACTCACTCGTCCCGCCAGTGAACTCAATGGGCGAACCGGCACCGTTCTCGTTGGTGCAGTCATTGAACATGGCGACGTTTATACTGCAGAGCGCCCAGTTGAGGTCGCCCGGCGCTACGAGGTCGACGGTGTTGCCGGCCTGGGTGTAACCACCCGAGGAGAGGCTCGAGATATTGTTGTCGACCGTCGCACCAGTCGCGTTGGGGTCGTTTATCCCGCCATAGGTTACTTGGTCGTAGCCGCGGAACGTCGTTGACGCGCCGACGCTGATGACATTGGGGTCGGTAGCCGGTGAGCCGATGGTGCTCGTGACTCCCGCGTCACCAGAACTAACGACCACGGTGACGCCCGCCGCGACCGCGGCGTCGTCGGCCTCACGGGTGACGTCGAGTGCGGTGTCGGGGAAGTTGTTCGAGCCGAAGGACTCGTTGATGACCTTGGCGCCACTCGAAACGGCGAAGTTGATCGCTTGGAGGAAACCCGACTCGGTGGTGTCGTTGTTCTCGGAGAATACCTTGAGGGCTTCGACATTGGCACCGGGGGCGACGCCGACGATCTTGATGTCACAGCTGGTCGGCAGCGGGTGCGCCGTTGACACGAACTGGGAGAGGTCGTACGTCGAGTTACCCTGGGCGGCGATCGAACTGGCGTCAAGGAACGCTTCACCGCCGGGCGTGGCGACGGACGATGCGTCGCCGGAGAAGTCGTACTGCGTGACCACGGGCGCGCCGGCGACTCCGTACGCAGCGTTGCGCTGAAAGTCCGCATTCGTGGGGTCGAGGCCGTCAGCGATGGTTGCGACAGTCACGCCGGTGCCGACATTGTTACCCAACTGCGAAGGCGTGGCATTGATGTTGGTCAGTGCCTCGGGATTCAGTTGCGGGTTGGCGGCGGTACCGCAGGAGGGCGGTGTGACTGTGACAGTGTGCGGAGTGATGCTGTGACTCGTCTTGGCGCCGGGGACGGACAACACAACCTTCGAGCTGGGAACTGGTCCGGGGATCACAGTATTACGGAGTACCTGAGACACCGCGGGATTGGCGGCCAGTAGGCGCGCTTCGGCTGGAGACAACTTGGCGATCACCGCATTTATAAGGCTGAGTGAGGAAATGTGCGTGGCCCCGCTCGCCCGTAACGACTTAATGATCGGAGCCTGCTCGATGCGGACGGCGGCGCGGCGCGCGGCTGAACGCGCGGCGAGCGAACTGTTTTGATCGCGCAGCATGACGATCATCACCCGAGCCGGTCCAGATGACCGCGCAGCGGCACTGCCTGCCGATCCGTCGACCAGGAAAGCCCCGCAACTCACCACTAATGCCAGGGCGGCGGTGCCGACTCGGCGAGAATGACTCTTTCGCAACATTATGAATCCCCCATTTATCATGTCGGTCATCGATCGGTGATGGCCGCGGCCACTGGTATAGCCCATATCGGGCGCTCGCGCCATCGAGATTGTTGCGAGGCTCCGTATCTTGCACTGCGTTGAGCAAATCGTAAAGATTGTGCCTATGCGCGGCCGGACATCGGAGGTCCTCGACCCGCCCGGCGCCATAGCGACCCACTATTTCCGGTGAAACCCCGCGGCGAGATAACTTCAGGCGGCTCTTGATCGAGTTAGGTCAGGGGCAGAAGCGAAGGCGGCGTGTATCTGGTGGAGCAGTGCCCCGTCGAGCCATCCATCGTCACGCGCACCATTACCTTGACCAATTCGACCTTCGGGACAGCTGAGACCTTTTGGTAGAGCCGCGCTTTACCTGAAGCATTGGCCCGCGCGCTCGGTCTCATGGACCAGGAGTGAGTGCCCGCTGTTTCGGTTCCCGACACCGCAGCTCCCGGTTTGGTCGACACGTTGATGGTCACGATGCTGTACGAGTGTGGACGGCTGTCCAGCACGGTTGCGGTGCACGACAGCGCACCCGATGAAGCGCTGGCGGGCGAAATCGTCAATGTGGCCAAACCCACCGCCGAGACGACGACGGCGCTCAGCATTCGTCCAATCTTTACTACGAGAAGCCGATTCACTTGCCTCATAGTGTCGAGAGTAGCGGTAAATGCGGTCCGCCAGTCTTCAGCCAGAATCTTTGGCGTTTGACCTGATCGCTCTGATGAAGTGCGTAAGGACTCCCGAACTTCAACTGGCAAGGTGTCGTGAATTCTCGGATTAGAGAGTGCGCGGAATCGACTGGGCGAACGAGAACAAGTTGTCGGCGTCGTATTTGTTCTTGATCGTCACCAACTTGTCAAGGTTCGATCCGTAGTAGGCACTCTGCCAATTGGCGAGCGTCGGATCGATGTAGTTCTGGTAGGCACCCGTGGTGGCATCGAAGACGTTGGCACCGAGGAACGCGAGCCACTGAGCGCCCGCGGCAATCACCGACGGCGACGTTTCACTCGACCACGAGTACGTCGCTTGAATACAAGCGAGCTTGTCGCGATGAACGAACGCCGTCGCGTCGCTGGCCACACGATTGATGGCGCCGCCGTAAGAATCAAAGGCGAGGCCACCGCCAACGGTCGTCGCGTGCGCGTGCAGGTTCTCAACTGCGCTAACAAATGCGGCAGCGGCCGTGTCGTCTAACGGCGCGTTCACGTAACTCGATTTTGCGGAGTAGGCCTCCCGACTCAATCGACCGGCCGGGTTCTGAGTCGTGAGGTGACACGCCGCAATCGAAAGGCCGGAACAACCGGCTTCGATCTCCATGGCGCTCAGATAACTGTTCGATCCGCTGAATGAGTACGTCGGTGCGGTACCGATCATCGACTTCAGCGGTGCCAACACGCTGACGAGTTCATTCGGCGTTCCGCAGTACACGCCGGCGATCTGTGGCAGGAAGCCGTAGGTTCCTTGAGAAAGCAGCTGGCAGTTCGACCAGAGTTCGTCGGGTGCGGTGCCGATCCAGTTGCCCCACGCGCTCAGCATCGTCGACGCGGCGGCCCAGGGATATTGCAACGTAAATAAGGTCACCTGGGGCATGGGGTGAACGTTGAACTCGAATGACGTCGCGACGCCGAAATTGCCGCCGCCACCTCCTTGACACGCCCACAAGAGATCGCTGTTCGTCCTTTCGTCGGCGGTGACAGTCCTGGCGTCGGCCGTGACGATCGTCACTGAGCGAATGTTGTCGGTGGTGAGACCGTACTTGCGTCCAAAGACGCCGATCCCTCCGCCGAGGGCGAGTCCGGCGATCCCGACCGACGGACACGATCCGCCCGGCAGCAACTTGTTGGCGTTGCCGATCACGTTGTACACGTCGATCAACTTGGCGCCGGCTCCGACGCGCGCGATATTGGCCGCCGTGTCAACGCCGATGGACGCCATTCGACTGACGTCGATCACCAGACCGTCGCTGTTCGAATAGCCGCCGTAACTGTGACCGCCTGATCGAGCAGCGATCGAAACCTCATGCGACGTCGCGAAGTCGATGCATCGCGCCACGTCATCCGGCGTCGCGCAGTAGGCGATCGCGCGAGGATGGAGATTGACGAATTTTGAGTTATAGAGCAAGCGATCAATGCCGTAGCGGGGATTCGATGGAAGAACCAGGGAACCGGTGAGCGACGCGCCGAGCTGCGCCCACGCCGCCGCCGTCGCCGGTCCCGACGTGGTGGTCGCCGTGGAGAGTGGCCGCGTGGTCGTCGTCGATGTCGTGGAGTGCCGGTCCTCTAAATACACGGCCCCGGCGACCGCCGCTCCGGCGATGGCGCCCACACCGAGCGTTCGTCGCAAGAACGAACGACGACTGTGGGAAGAGGACTTCTCGAAGGAATCGTGTCGAAACGGTGGAGAGTTCGACTCGGTCATGGCATCATTTTGCACCGGCCGCTGGCTGAGTGACGCGATGACGCCGACGGATCGCCGCGCCAGCGACGTAAGTGATGGAGGAAAAACTGAGTCGGGGCGCCGGGATTCGAACCCGGGACCTCCTGGTCCCAAACCAGGCGCGCTAACCAAGCTGCGCTACGCCCCGTGCCCTCCATCGTTACACATCCAATGAATTCCACATCCGCGCGCGGCGCTTCGTAGGCTTACGAGAGGACCAATGGAGGCGGACGTGGCCTACGAATGGATCGTCGAAGCCCTGGAGACGACGTGGGCCTCCATTGACCGGCTAGTCCGACCGCAACCGCCCGAGAGTTACGACGCGCCTACGCCGTGCCCCGGCTGGAGCGTGAAGGACGTCCTCAGTCATCTCGTCGGGTTCGAAAAGATGCTTCACGGCGAACCGGTGCCGCTGCATCACGGCACGTGGCCCGACTACGTGCACAACCCGATCGGCGAGTTCAACGAAGCCTTCGTGCAAGCGAATCGCGACCGACCGGGTCTCGAAGTGCTCGACGAACTGCACGTCCAGTGCGTTCGTTCGATCGCCGCACTACGCGCACTCGACGACGCCGCGTGGGAGAAGATCGGCTGGAGTCCGGAGGGGGAGCGTCCGTACCATCGGTTCCAAGAGACGCGCGTCGTCGACAGTTGGATCCACCTGCAGGACATCCGCGACGCCCTCTTGCAACCGGAAGACGACCACGGACCCGGCGAAGAGATCGTCGTGAACCGTTTCGAGTCGGGACTGCCCTACATCGTCGGCAAGCGTATGAAGGCGCCCGACGGAACGCAGGTGCGAATCAATCTGAGCGGTCGCCTCGCGAGGTCGGTGTTGATCGGTGTCGTCGACGGACGCGCGCTCGCGCTGAAGGACAGCGCGGAGAAGCCCACGCTCGAGATCAACACCCCGGTGGCCCTCTTCTGGCGACGGGCCGCCGGGCGCATCAGCGCCGCCGCGTTCCTCGCGGCGTCGGCGACGGAGGTTCGTGAGGATCTCGAAATGGCGCGCTCGTTCGCCGACTCGCTCGTCATCATGATTTAAAGCATTCGCAGTCGCTCCGTTAGGATGGTCTCTCCTATGCGCGCCACGACCACCCTCCTAGAGAACAACAAAGTCATGCTCACCGTCGAAATTGACGACGCCGAAATGGACGAGGCCATCGACGCCGCCGCCAAGACCCTCGCCAAGCAGGTCACGGTGAAGGGATTTCGCAAGGGCAAGGTTCCCAAAAACGTCCTGATCGCCAATATCGGCGGCCCGTCGGTCCTTCGTTCGGAGGCGATTCGCGAGTCCCTACCTGACTTTTACGCCCGCGCCGTCGCGGACTCCCTCATTGACCCCATTGGTCAGCCCGATATCAACATCACCGCCGGCGAGGACGAGGGTCAATTCACCTTCGAAGCCGAGGTCGAAGTTCGTCCGGAGATCTCCATTCGGGGCCAACGTGAACTTCGTGTCACCATTCCTTCGCCGGTCGTCACCGACGGCGAGGTCGACGCCCAGATCAACCGGTACCTCGAAACTGACGCCGTACTCAATCCGGTCGACCGGCCCATCGTGACCGGAGACCTCGTGACCATGGACGTGCACGTCCAACAGATCGCCACCGAGGCCGAGCCACTCGACATGACCGACTTCATGTACACCGTGGGGACCGGTTCGATCGCCGAAGGCATTGACGAGCTCATCCTCGGACTCAAAGCGGGCGAGGACCTCAAGATGAACGCGCCAGCCGGCGAGGGCGTCGTCGCGACCTACGAGTTGAAACTGAAGCAGGTCCAAGAGCGGGTGCTGCCCGAGTTGAGCGACGAATGGGTCGCCGAGAACTCTGAGTGGACGAGCGCCGAGGAGATGCGCGAGGCGATCCTGGTGCAAATGCGTCGGCGCAAGATCGTCGAGGCGCAGATGTCACAACGCGACGCGGCGATGGTGGCGTTGAGCGAATTGGTGGCCGAAGAAGCGGCGCCCGAGGTGCTGATCAACGCCGAGACCAACGAACGACTCCACGACCTGGGGGAGCGACTGGCCGCGCAGAAACTCACCTTGGAGATGTTCTTGCAGGTGACGAACCAGACACCCGAAGACCTGCTGGCGACATTGCGCCAAGACGCTGTGCGCGCGGTGCGCGTCGACCTCGGATTGCGCGCACTGGTCGTCGCCGAGCACCTTGAAGCGACGCCGGAAGAGATCGACCAAGAACTCGAGCGCACCGCCGAGTCGATGGGCGTGTCCGCGGACCTACTGCGCGACAATCTTCGCGACTCCGGGCGCGTCGTGAATTTCAGCGCCGAGGTCTCCAAGATGAAGGCGTCGAAGTGGTTGAGCGTGAACGTGGTCTACGTGGACCCCGAAGGTGTTGAGATCGACAACGCAATATTGCGCGCCGATCAGTCCATCGAGGACGACGACACAACCTCCGACGCCGATGACGTCGATGAGACCGGCGAATCAACGGAGTCCGACGCGTAAGGTAGTCGGGTGAACGAATACTTCAAAGCCCAGAATTACCTCGTCCCCACGGTCGTCGAATCGTCGAACCGGGGCGAGCGAGCCTACGACCTCTACAGCCGACTTCTTCGCGAGCGCATCATCTTTCTGGGTACGCCCATCGACGACACGATCGCCAACCTGATCTGCGCGCAGATGCTCTTCCTCGAATCCGAAGACCCCGACAAGGACATCAACCTCTACATCAACTCCCCGGGCGGCGACATCACTGGGCTGCTCGCGGTCTACGACACGATGAAGTACATCAAGCCGGCCGTCTCGACGTTCTGCTTCGGACAGGCCGCCTCGGCCGCCGCGGTGTTGCTCGGCGCCGGGGCCAAGGGCAAGCGATTCGCCTTGCCGCACGTGCGCGTGTTGTTGCACCAACCGTGGGGCGGTGTGGGGGGACAGGCGTCGGACATCGAGATTCAAGCTCGTGAAATCTTGCGTATGAAGGACATGTTGAACGACATGCTGGCCCAGGACACGGGCCAGTCGGTGGAGCGCATCACGAAAGACACCGACCGTGACTTCATCATCAGCGCCGCCGAGGCCGTGGAATATGGACTCATTGACGAGGTAATTACGGCCCGACCGTAAGTACCGAAATTTGACACGGCCGCCTCGTAGGATGGTCGCGACGGAGGTTCATGTCGGAGGAAATCAGTGGCGAAGTTTGGTGAAAGCAACGACCTTATTAAGTGCAGCTTCTGCGCGAAGGGTCAAAAACAGGTAAAGAAGCTCATCGCGGGACCCAGCGTGTACATCTGCGACGAGTGCATCGACCTGTGCAACGACATCATCGCCGACGAATTTGGGGACCGCCCCGAGTTCGTTCTCGACGATCTCCCGACGCCGCGTGAGATCTCGGCCTTCCTCGACGAGTTCGTCATCGGTCAGATAGAGGCGAAGAAGATTCTCGCCGTCGCGGTCTACAACCACTACAAGCGAATCCAAACCGGACCACTCCACGACGACGACGTCGAGGTCGCCAAGTCGAACGTGTTGCTCCTCGGCCCCACCGGTTGCGGCAAAACCTTTCTGGCCCAGACGTTGGCGCGGATGCTCAACGTCCCTTTCGCCATCGCCGACGCCACCGCCTTGACCGAGGCCGGCTACGTCGGTGAGGACGTCGAGAACATCCTCTTGAAGCTTCTGTCGGCGGCCGACTTCGACGTCAAGCGCGCCGAACGCGGCATCATCTACATCGACGAGATTGACAAGATCGCCCGTAAGGCCGAGAATCCTTCGATCACGCGTGACGTGTCCGGAGAAGGGGTACAGCAAGCGCTGTTGAAGATTCTCGAAGGAACCGTCGCCAGCGTGCCACCCCAAGGCGGACGTAAGCATCCGCACCAAGAGTTCATCACCATCGACACCGCGAACATCCTGTTCGTCGTCGGCGGTGCGTTCGCCGGTCTCGAAGAGATCATCGAACGTCGACTCGGCACGAAATCGATGGGCTTCAATCAGCCGGTGGAATCCAGGCGCAAGGGTGACATCGAACTGTTCCGTCACGTTCTGCCCGAGGACCTCGTCAAGTTCGGACTCATTCCCGAGTTCATCGGACGGCTTCCCATCGTGAGTGCCGTCCAGCAGCTCGACCGCGACATGTTGATTCGAGTGTTGACCGAGCCAAAGAACTCACTGGTCAAACAGTTCCAACAGGTGCTGGCCATGGACGGAGTCGAACTGATAATCGAAGAGGGTGCACTCGAAGCGATCGCCGACCTCGCCTTAGAGCGCGGCACCGGAGCGCGCGGACTTCGCTCCATCCTCGAGAACGTATTACTCGAAGCGATGTTCGATGTCCCCGGACGTGACGACGTCGTCAAGTGCGTCGTGACCACCGAGTCGGTTCGTGACAAGGTCGCCCCCGAATACGAATTGCGAAAGGCGACGCGCACCCGTCGCGCGAGCTAACGCGTGCGCTTTCGGACGTACGTCGAAGCGCTGACCTGGCTGGAGTCGCACGTCGACTACGAACGTGTCGCCCCGAACCGACGAGAGATCCCGACCCTTCAGCCCATCGTGGACACTCTGGCGTTGCTCGCCGATCCGCAGAGCGACTATCCGACGATTCACGTCACCGGTACGAACGGTAAAGGCTCTACGACGACCCTGATAAGCGCGTTGTTGAGTGCGACCGGACTGAGGGTGGGAACCTTCACCAGTCCGGACCTGCACGCCGTCAATGAACGAATCGCCGTAAACGGTGAGCCGATTGACGACGAGGAGTTCATTGGGCTTCTCCAGCGCCTGGCCGACGTCGAGTCGGTGAGTGGAATCGCCCTCACTCGCTTCGAACTCTTGACCGTGGCGGCCTTCCTGCACTTCTCGGACGAGGGCGTCGACGTCGCGGTGGTCGAAGTGGGCATGGGCGGCACCTGGGATTCGACGAACGTCATCAACAGCGACGTCGCCGTGCTCACCAACGTCGATCTGGATCACACCGCGGTGCTGGGCACGACGATCGGGGAGATCGCGAGCGACAAGGTGGGTATCTTTCGCGCCGACGCGATCGCCGTCGTCGCCACGCCCAACGCCATCGTGGTCGAGATCGCCCAACATCGGGCCGACGAACTGGGCGCCGCCCTGTGGCTCTTGGGGGACTCGTTCACCCTGGAGCAGAACGAACTGGCGCTCGGCGGCCGGGCGATCACCGTGCGCACCCCCTTCGCGCGCTACGAGGAGATTCTCGTGTCGCTGCATGGGATCCACCAGGGCGTCAACGCCACCACGGCCATCGCCGCGGCCGAAGCCTTCCTCGGCCGCGCGCTCGGTGAAGAAATCGTCAGTTCCACGCTGGCCACGGTCCACGTGCCCGGGCGCATGGAGCTCATCTCGCGCAAGCCCATGATCGTCCTCGACGGTGCACACAATCCGGCCGGCGTCAGGGCGCTCGTCGCCACGCTCGACGGGGCCTTCTACGTCACGGGGGAGCGGCGTTGCGTGTTGGGCATGCTGAGCGGCCGCGACGTCGATGACATGGTCGAACCGCTGGTCGCCCTCGGCTTCACCGAGTTCCACTGTTGCGCGCCGCACTCTCCGAGGGCGGTCGCGGCGAGCGTCGTCGCCAACGCGGTTCGCCGTCACGGCGGCGTCGCGTACGAGCACCCGAGTGCCGCCGCGGCGCTGGCGCACGCGCGAGAACGTTCGACCGACGAGGACCTGATTGTGGTGGCCGGCAGTCTGTATCTCGTCGCCGAGGTCCGCGGTGAGGTATTGCGCGTGCGCTCTCGTCACTTGACCTAGCGGCTGTTAGATTGCTTCGTCGTGGATAGAACGCTTTTCATTGTGAAGCCCGACGGTGTGGCGCGCGGTCTCATCGGCGAAATCATCGGCCGCCTCGAGGACAAGCAACTGTGCATCGTCGCGGCCGAGTTGCGCACCATTGAGCGAGCCACGGCCGAGCGCCATTACGTCGAACACCAGGGTCAGCCCTACTACGAAAAGCTGGTGGAGTTCATCACGCAGGGTCCGTCACTGGTCCTGGTCGTCGAGGGATCCGAGGACACGTGGCAGGTCGTACGTGGTCTCATGGGAGCGACGAATTCGAAGGAGGCCGCACCGGGAACCATTCGCGGTGACCTCGCGATCGGGATGCGAGAGAATCTCGTGCACGGTTCTGACTCGGCGGCGTCGGCGCAACGCGAGATAGAAATCTTCTTCCCTCATCTGGTCTAACGGCGTTTAGTGGCCCCGAGTGGGCCTCGTGTCCTAGCCTTGTAGTCGAAGAGGGCATCGTCGTCACTACTTAAAGGGTCTTTATGGTTGATAGTCGTTTCTCGCTTTTGGGCCGTGACATGGCCGTCGACCTCGGGACGGCGAACACGCTGGTCTACGTCCGGGGCCGTGGCATCGTCTTGAACGAACCATCGGTCGTCGCCGTCGACGTCAAGGACGGCAAGCCGCTGGCCGTCGGCGCCGAGGCCAAGCGCATGATCGGTCGCACCCCGAGCAACATCCAGGCCATCCGTCCGCTGAAGGACGGTGTCATCGCGGACTTCGAAATCTGCGAGAAGATGCTGCGCTACTTCATTCACCGTGTCCACCAACGACGCTTCGCGAAACCCCGCATGGTCATCTGCGTGCCGTCCGGTATCACCGGCGTCGAGCAGCGCGCCGTCATGGAGGCGGCTGAGTTCGCCGGCGCGCGCAAGGCCTACATCATCGAAGAGCCGATGGCCGCCGCGATTGGCGCCGGCCTGCCGATTCACGAACCGACCGGCAACATGGTCGTGGACATTGGCGGTGGCACGACCGAAGTGGCCGTCATCTCCCTCGGCGGCATCGTGACGAGTCAGTCCATTCGCGTGGGCGGTGACGAACTCGACGAGGCGTTGATCGCGTACGTGAAGAAAGAGTTCCAGTTGGCGCTCGGTGAGCGCACCGCGGAAGAGATCAAGATTCAACTCGGCTCGGCCTACCCGCTCGAAGAGGAGCTGCGCGCCGAGATTCGTGGTCGCGACCTCGTGACCGGACTGCCCAAGACGGTCATCATCTCGACCGAACAGATCCGAAAGGCCATGGAAGAGCCGGTGCAGGCCATCGTCGACGCGGTGAAGGTGACGCTCGACCGCACGCCGCCGGAACTCTCGTCGGACCTCATGGAACAGGGCATCGTCTTGACCGGCGGTGGCGCGTTGCTCGCGGGCATCGCGGCGCGACTGGAGTACGAGACCAACATGCCCATCATCGTGGCGAACGACCCGCTCAATTGCGTGGCTCTAGGAAGCGGCATGTGCCTTGAAGAACTCGACGTCTTCGCGCGCATGTTGAAGACCAGTCCTTCGCGCTAACCCGTGGCCACCGATAGGACGAGGCGTCGAACGTGGACGATCGGCGCCAGCGTCTCGGTACTCCTGGTGGTGCTCTATCTCAGCGGCGGGGTGGTGTCAGGGTTGCGCACGGCGGCGAACTTCGTCACCTCACCTTTCAGTTGGACCGTCAATGAGATCGCGCGTCCCATCGGTCACATGTTCGCCGGGGCGATCAACTACAGCGACGTGGTCGCACAGAATCAGAAACTGCGCTACGAGTTGGGCAAGGCCGAACTTCGAGCCAACGAGACCTGGGCGGAGAATCGGCAACTCGGACAACTGAGCACGCAACTTGACGTGCCCTTCGTCGGCTCCCTGACTACGGTCGCGGCGCAGGTGACGGCGCTCTCGCCCACGAACTTCGCCGCCACGGTCGATATCTCCAAGGGCCGCGACAACGGCGTCATGGTGGGCATGCCGGTCGTGGCCAACGGGGGACTGGTCGGCCTCGTCACCGGAACCACCCCGCACGGCGCGACGGTTCGCCTGATCACCGATGTGAATTCGCTCATCGGGGTGACCTTCGGTTCCGGCAAGACGTCGCTCGTCGTGAGCGGCCAAGGCGTCAATAACGGCCTCGGCGCCACGGCGGTGCCGCTCACGTCATCGGTGAGAGCCGGCACCGTGTTGTCCACGAACGGACTCGACGGCGGTCTGTATCCTTCCGGCCTGCCGGTGGCCAGCGTCACCAAGGTGACGCTCACCCCCGGCGCGGCCACCTACAACCTGTCGCTGCATCCTCTGGCTGACCTGCGCAACCTCGTCTACCTCGACGTCGTGCTGTGGGAGCCCTCCACGTGACTCGTGCCCTGATACCGGTCACGGTGGTCACGATGTTCATTGTCGGGGTACAGCTCTCGGTCTTTTCGACGTGGCGTTTCGCCGGCGTTGTGTTCATGCTGGTGTGGCTCTGGCCCTTCGCCCTCGGCCTCGCCGGCTTCACGACGCTCTCCATTTGGGCGGCGTTGGTGGGAGGCGTGTTCTTCGACACTCACGCGACCACCCCGTTCGGACTGACCGCGATGGTCGGGGTCTTGCTCGCCTACGGGGCGTCGCGACTCGGCAAAGAAGGCGTCGGTGATCTGGACTCCGCGGCCTGGTGGGTCACGCCCATCCTGGCCGCCGGTGCGGGCGCCACTGCCCCGGTCATCTTCACCATTGGGGGCATCGGCGTCTTGAACTTCTCGCTGTGGCACGGCAGTTTGGTGAATTCGATGGTCGTCAACGCCGTCGCCTTCTTCGTGTTGGCCCGTCCGGTTTCGCGACTGGCGCGCATGGTTGGACGCTCGGGAGTACGAGCGCGCCGGTGAAGGGCTCGTGGCGTGATCGCCCTTCCGGTTCGCGCTTTTCGCGATTGTGGCGTCCGTGGGTTTCACTGCATCCCTTTCGGGGCCAGGGCCGCTCGATCAATGAGCCCAAACCGGTGGGCATTCGCGACCTGGTGGCCGCGCCCGGCGACGTCAAGTTGCGTCCCGAGCGTCGTTGGTACGTGATTGGCGGATTTTTCCTCTTGTTGTTCTTATTGCTCGTCGCGCGTCTCTACGTGCTTCAGATCAAGGACCACCAGCAGTCCGTCGCTCAGGTCGACGCGCTCTCTCTGCACGTGGCGACGATTCCGGCGTCGCGGGGACTGATCCTGGATCGCAACGGTAAACCGTTGGTCAACAATGTGACGACCGTCGAGATCCGACTGTCGCGCGCTGAGGCGACGCTGAATCCGAAGATCGAGGGCACGCTCGCCTCTCTCACTGGACAAAGCGTCAAGCAAATTGTCGGCGACCTGGCCAACCAGGCCTACAGTCCGTACCAGCCCGCGCCGATTCTGGCCAACGCGCCTGCGAACATCGTGGAGTTCATCAAACTGCACGCGTCGGAGTTCCCCGGTGTGTCGGTGCTTGACGTCTCGCGACGTACCTATCCGCTCGGCGGCAACGTCGGCTCTCAGGTCCTCGGGTACGTGGGACCGATCACGAAGAACGAGATCCAGGCGCACCCCGGCGCCGGTTATCAGACTGACTCGACGATCGGTCAAACGGGCATCGAGTCGTTCTACGAGCAGTATCTGCGCGGGCTCGACGGAACGAGCACCATAGAAGTCGGCGCCACCGGCAACGTGATCGGGACACTCAAAACCACCCAGCCCAAAGTCGGCGACTCGGTCGTTTTGAACATCGACGCCGGACTGCAAAGTGCACTCGACGGAATCTTGAAGGCCGACATCCTGCATGACCGAACCGTGCCGGACCCGCGTTCGGGATTCCTGCCGGCGGCGATCAACGGTGCCGCGGTGGTCATGGACGTCAACGACGGAGCGGTGCTCGCCATGTCGAGCTACCCGTCCTACGACCTGTCATCGTTCGTGAACGGTCTCTCGGACGCCCAGTTCCACCACCTGCTCGCGGTCGGGGCCTTCAACAACTACGCGATCCAGGGTCTCTACACGCCCGGCAGCACCTTCAAGTTGATCACGGCCACCACCGAGATGCAGACCGGCGTGCTTTCGCCGAATGTCTTCATCGACGACACCGGTCAGTTCAAGGTGCCGGGCTGTCGAACGAACCCAAAAGGCTGTGTCTTCCACGACGACGAGACGACGGGCCTCGGCAGCGTCGACCTAACCTCCGCCCTCACCGAGTCGTCGGACTACTACTTCTATAACTTGGGCTATCTCTTCTGGTCCCAGCAGGCCAAGTACGGCCAGACGCCGATCCAGAATGTCGCCCACCAATACGGGCTGGACCAGTACACGGACATCGACCTGCCCGATGAAGTCGAAGGACGCGTCGACTCTCCCGAAGTGCGAAAGGAACTCCATGCCGAGGCGCCCAAGTCGTTTCCCAACGTGAGTTGGTACACGGGCGACAACATCGAAATGGCCTTCGGCCAGGGCACGACCGCGTTGACCCCGATCGCCCTCGCGAACGCCTACGCCACGTTCGCCAACGGCGGCACCCGCTACGCCCCCGAAGTCGCGGCGGCGATCGTCAACGCGCACGGACAGAGCGTGCTGCGCTACGGCCCTCGCGTCCTCGGTCACGTCAGTCTGCGGCCGAGCGTGCGCAACCCGATCCTCCAGGGCCTCGAGGGCGTCGTCATGAGTCCCGCGGGCACGGCCTACGCGCCGTTTCACGCCAACATCAACTTCTCGCTCTCGGCGTTCCCAATCGCCGGTAAGACCGGTACGGCGAGCAACGGTGGGGTCAGCAAGGAACCCAACTCGTGGTTCGTCGGTTTCGGGCCAACCACGCACCCGAAGTACGTGGTGCTCTGTGTCATCGAAGAGGGCGGCTACGGCGCCGACGCCGCGGCCCCGGTCGTTGCCCGGACCTTCAACTATCTCGTCGCCCACCCGATCGGGCCGGTCCGGCTCAAGCGCCAGTTGACCATTCCCACGACCACCACTACCAAGGCGCACTCGACCTCGACCTCGACCACGACCTCGACCACGACCACCACGACGGTACCGACCACCACCACGACACATAAATAGGTCAAATCGCTGGTCGGGCCGTCTCGGCGAGTAACCTGATGGCGTTGGGCGTTTCTGTGCAAAATGTGCAGTGCGCGAAAAGAACGCAGCAGTTGCGCGGTGCAGTCGCACTCCGTTCCTGCAGGCATTGAGGACTACACGTGGTTCACGGCAGTGAAGTGACCTTATTTCTATTTGGGATAACCGCTCTCTTGCTGACTCGTCACGCCACAACTCCCAACACCTACGTCGCCCGAACCCTTCGGCGCGTATCCACCCCCGTAAGCGCGGCGCACTGCGCCCCCCTACCTAAGAACTCAAGGAGTACCCGTCGTGAGCGACGAAACCAACACTCAACCCGCATCATCGTCTAGCCCTCGGATAGGCGACACTCGACCGGCACCACAGATTGGCGATACCCGACCAGGGTCCGCCGCCACGTCACCAAACGGTCAAACCCCGGCCCGTCAGGGTCAGGGCCAAGGTCAAGGGGGACAAGGTCAAGGTCAAGGCGGCGGCAATCGACGCCGCCGCGGCGGTCGTGGTCGAGGCGGCCAAGGCGGCCCGCCTCGCAACCCGAATCATTCCTTCGACTCTCCGGTCGAGGCCTCAGCCCCGGAAGCAGCCGGTGACGAAAGCGCGGCCGGTCGGGGCAAGAACAAGCGACGTCGCGGTGGGGAACGTCGTACGCGCGCCCAGGGTCGCTACCTCATGTGCGTCCATACCTCGAAAGAGGCCACGCACATCGCGACCCTCGAAGGTCGCACCATGGTCGAGTACACCGTCGCCAAGGCGGCCGATGAGACCAACCAGATCGACGGCAACATCTACGTCGGACGGATCCAGAACGTCTTACCGGGCATGGAATTGGCTTTCGTCGACATCGGCATTCCGAAGAACGCGGTGCTCTATCGCGGCGACATCTCCTTTGATATGGACGACGTCGAAGGCACGTCTTCGAACGACAAGCGCATCGAACAGATGATCAAGTCCGGACAGACGATCATCTGTCAGGTCACCAAGAACGCCATCGGCGCCAAGGGCGCGCGCCTCACCCAGGAGGTCTCGCTACCGGGTCGCTTCGCGGTGCTGGTGCCCAACTCGAGCACCATCGGCATCTCGAAGCGACTGCCCGACGGCGAGCGTCGTCGACTTCGCAAGATCATCGACGAAGTGAAGCCCGAGCGCCACGGCATCATCATCCGCACCGCGGCCGAGGGCGTCACCGCCGACGACCTCGCTCGTGACGTGAGTTCGCTGGTGGAGAAGTGGGCCGCCATCGAGGCCGAGGTCGCGAAATCGAATCAACCGCGCCTCGTCTATCGCGACCTCGACCTCGCTGTTCGCGTACTGCGCGAAGAGCTCAACGATGACTACCGCGGTGTACTCATTGACGATCAGCTGCTCTACGAGAAGGTTCGCGAGTACGTCCTCGCGGTCAACCCGGAGTTGGCCGACCGCATCGAGTACTACGACCGCGCCACCGAAGAACTTCCTCTCTTCGAGCGCTACTTCGTCCACGAACAGCTCCACCGGGCCCTCGATCGCAAGGTCTTCCTGCCTTCCGGGGGATCGCTGATCATTGAGCGCACCGAGGCCCTCACCGTGGTCGACGTCAACACCGGAAAGAACGTCGGTACTACCAATCTCGAAGAGACCGTCTTTCGCAACAACCTCGAAGCGGCCGAAGAAGTGGCCCGTCAACTGCGGCTGCGCGACATTGGGGGCATCATCGTGATCGACTTCATCGACATGGAGTCCAAGGTCAATCGCGAGGCCGTCGCCTCGGCGTTGCGCCAGGCCCTCTCTCGCGATAAGACCCGCACCCAGGTCTTCGACATCTCCGAACTCGGCCTGGTGGAAATGACGCGAAAGCGCGTCAACGAGGGACTCTTGGAGTCCGTGTCGAAAATCTGTACGGTCTGTGACGGGCGCGGTTTCGTCGTCGAGACCGGTCTGTAGAGATCGAGCGGATCACTTCATCGGCTACTATTGAATCCCTATGTACGCCGTTATCCGTGTAGGCACATCTCAAGAGCGCGTCACCGAGGGCCAAGTCGTCCGCGTTGATCTGCGCCCGGAAGAGAATGGTGCCGAAATCCAGTTCGAGCCCGTCTTGTTGGTCGACGGCGACTCCGTCGTGGCCGGACCGGCCCTGAAGGGCGCGTCGGTGACCGGCACGATCCTCGGCGAGGAGAAGGGCCCGAAGATCCGCGCCCTCACCTACAAGGCGAAGTCGATCCAGCGCAAGCGTTGGGGTCACCGCCAGCACTACACGAGCGTCGAGATCACCAAGATCTCGCCCAAGGCCTAGGAGAGCCCAATGTCCAAGACCAAAGGTGGCGGCTCCACCAGGAACGGCCGCGATTCCAACGCCCAGCGACTGGGTGTGAAGACCTTCGACGGAACTGCTGTAAAGCCAGGAAGCATCATCATGCGCCAACGAGGAACGCAGTTCCACCCCGGTCGCAATGTCGGCATCGGCAAAGATGACACCCTGTTCGCGCTCGCTGAAGGAACCGTGAAATTCGGCTACCGAGGCGGCAGAAAACTGGTTGACGTTCTCGTCGGCTGAGTTTTCCTCCTAAAACAAGAAACCCCCGGGCCTCGCCCGGGGGTTTCTTGTTGAGATCGAGAACTACGCGCTTTTGACTGCCTTTTTGAAGGTGGAGCCAATGGAGACCTTCGGAGCATTGGAAGCCTTCACCTGAATGGCTTCGCCAGTCTGGGGATTACGTGCCGTGCGGGCCTTGCGGGCAACACGCTCGAATGAAAGGAAGCCCGACAGAACAATCTTCTCACCCTTTGAAACATTCGATACCACAACATCTTCAAGGGCCTTGAGGACCTCAGCTACCGTGTTCTTGTTTGCGCCGCTTTCGGCAACAATCGCATCTACCAACTCGGCCTTGTTCACCGGTCGACTCCTTACTCTTCGTTGAAACGGACTGGGAGTGTTCCCAGCAACCGGAGCCATCTTTACGCAAAACGAGGTAAATATGGGGATTTCCCGTAAGATTTCGCCGTCGCGGGCCATTTTGAAAATTCAAAATCGCTGGTCAACCGAGGTTTCCAAAACTTATGTGTTAAGGAATCGTAACGTTCTGGTCTCGATTGAGATCTCAAAAGTCGCTGAATCGCTGGAAATCATGGGGATTTTGGCCGCCGGGGACCCTCATTGATCCCGCACGTTTCTGGGGTCGTGATGGCTCGAACTCTAGATTGAGCACGTGATGATCGAGTGTGCGGAGTGTGGCTGCATCGTGGACCGAGGACTTCGTCTTCGCGCCTGTGCCAACGACCATTGTTGCGGTGCCGAGTTGCCGATGCAGACGATGGACACGCTCGCGACGCAGGTCCGCCACGCATTGGAATCGGCCGATCTCACGGTGATGGGTGAACTCCTCGCTGCGGATGCGCGCTGGGGGGCGCCCGAACAAAAGGTTCCGACCTGTCGAAACTCGCAACAAATCCTTAAGTGGTACGAAGCGGGCAAGAATAAGGGCGTGCGCGCTGACGTCACGGAAATGCTCATCATTGACACCAACATCGTGGTCGGACTGCAAATGCGCGCCAGTCCCGAGGTCCCGTCGAACAACGCGGACGACGTGCGTTGGCAAGTGCTTTCCGTGGAAGACGGTCGAATCGCCGAGATTCGCGGATACGAGACACGTCGCGAGGCGACGGAGTTTGCGACCACTGGCGTCTCGAACTGGCGCAAGTAGCGACAACACAGTGAGGCAGTCATTCGCACAACCGACGGACGTCGCACTAGTGGTTCGTGGCAAAAGGTCCGTAAAGAGTGGGCCGTAGAATGATGGCGTGTCCACCTTCGTCGATTTCGCTCAATTGCACGCCAAAGCGGGCGACGGCGGGGCCGGCTGCGTCAGTTTTCGCCGAGAGGCCCACGTCGCCAAGGGCGGTCCCGACGGGGGCGACGGCGGAAAGGGCGGCGACGTCTGGATCGTGGCCAACCATAATCAGGCCTCGCTCTTGGGATTTCGCGATCACCCATTTCGACGAGCGACCGACGGCCAACACGGCACCTCCAAGCGTCAACACGGATCGCGGGGCAAGGATTCCGTGGTCATCGTGCCGGTCGGCACCATGGTTTACAGCCGTGAGGGCGAACTCCTCGTTGACCTGAACGGGCCGGGCGATCGCTGGCTGGCCGCCGAAGGCGGACTCGGTGGTCAAGGCAACAATCGATTTCTCTCCAATAACCGGCGGGCTCCGGCCTTCGCCGAGCAGGGCGAACGGGGGCAGGAGAACTGGTTCAACCTCGAGTTGAAGTTGCAGGCTGACGTCGCTCTGATCGGCTTTCCGAACGTCGGCAAGTCCACCTTGATCGCGCGCGTGTCGGCCGCGCGGCCGAAGATCGCGGACTATCCCTTCACCACGCTGGTGCCGAACCTCGGCGTCGTTCGAGTCGGCGAACGAACCGGCCGTCCGAGCGACGCCACCGAGTTCGTGATGGCGGACATCCCCGGATTGATTGAAGGCGCGGCCGAGGGCCGCGGACTGGGACACGACTTCCTCCGTCACGTCGAACGCGCGCGGGTCCTTTGCGTGCTGCTCGACCTCTCGGAGATGGCGCCCATGTCACCGCAGGATCAATTGGAGATCTTGTTACGCGAGCTCGGCGACTACCAGGCGGACCTCTTGGACCGTCCGAGGGTGATCGTGGGATCCAAGGGTGACGCCGCGGCCTACGAAATACCCGACGCCCTCACGATCTCTTCGATCACCGGAGAGGGGATCGATCGACTGGTCGCGCAACTGGCCGGCCTGGTGGTGCAGGTTCGTCGCGAGGAATTGGAACGCATCGAGCACGAAGTGGTCGTCCATCGACCGCTCCCCGATGAGATCACCGTCGAGCGCAGTGGACCTAATGCCTGGGTGGTCGAGGGACGACCGGCGATTCGCGCCGTGCGTTTCCAAGATCTCACCGATGACGAGGCGCTGGCCGAGATCGTGCGACGCCTGCGCACCTTAGGCGTCGACCGGATGCTGACGCGAGCGGGCGTCCTCGACGGTGACGTCGTCAACATCGGACCACTGTCCTTCGAATGGTGGCGCGACGAAGTGAGCGCCGGGCTCGACCGCGGCGACCACCACCGCGCGTCGCGTCGCGAACGCCTGGCGCGACACGGCCGCCTGGACTTGGGCGAGGGCGATGGCGACTCGTAGCCTCGTCGTAAAAATCGGCACCACGTCCGTGACTGACGCCGCGGGTGGCGTAGCCTTCGAGGCCCTCGCCAGCGTGGCGCGCGACGTCGTCGATCTGCGAGCTGCGGGCTGGACGGTGGTCGTGGTGACCTCCGGTGCCATCACCGCGGGCTGGTCCGAGGTGGGCCACGGTCGACCGCGCCCGTCGGACAGCGTCGCCCTGCAGGCGGTCTCGGCCGTGGGCCAACCGCTCTTGATGCACGCGTGGCGTGACGCGTTCGGCGCCGTGGGTGCCAGCGTCGGCCAGGTCCTGCTCGCGCCGCTCGACTTCAGTCATCGCGGTCAGTACCTGCACGCGCGCGGCACCCTCGCGGCGCTGCACTCACTGAACGTCGTACCCATCGTGAACGAGAACGACGCCGTCGCCGACGAGGAGATCCGCTTCGGTGACAACGATCGGTTGGCGGCGTTAGTGGCCAACCTGGTCGGTGCCACGCACCTGGTGCTCTTGACCGACACCGCGGGACTCTTGACCGCCGACCCTCGACTCGACCCGACGGCGACGCTCATCGAAGAAGTGACCGCCTTCGACACCGAACTGGTCCACCTCGCCGGGGTCAGTCGCTCCGGGGTCGGGAGCGGCGGCATGGCCTCGAAGCTCGCGGCGGCGCGCATGGCGTCGTGGTCCGGTATCACGACCGTGATCGCGCCGGCCCACGCGCCGAACGCATTGGTACACGCGATCAATGACGCGCCGGGATTCGGCACGACGTTCCATCCTCGACCGGAGCGTCTCTCGGCGCGTAAATCGTGGATCGCCTTCGCCGTGGCCAGTCGTGGCGCGTTGCACATCAATCAAGGCGCGTTGCAGGCATTGGAACACCACGGTCGAAGCCTGCTACGCGTCGGCGTGGAGTCGCACGTCGGAAACTTCGTCGAAGGTGACGCGGTTGAGATCAAAGGACCGGAGGGACAGGTGGTGGCGAAGGGACTCGTGCGCGTGAGTGCCGAGTCCTTTCACGACAGCGACGATGTCGTGGTGCACCGCGATGATCTAGTCCTCCTTCGTCGCTCTTGACGCCACCCGTTACGATTGCTTCATGTCAATAGGTGCGCTAGAAGCGCAGGGCCGCGAGGTCCGCGAGGCCGCCACGGCCCTCGGTCAGGCCTCAGACGAGGCACGTCGCGCCGTGCTTTTGCACGTCGCCGACCGTCTCGAAGAGTCCAGCGACGAGCTGTTGGCGATCAACGCGGATGACGTCGTGGCCTATGACGAGCCCGGCGCCGGCGTCGATCGACTCACGCTCACGAGCGCGCGCGTCAACGCCATGGCCGACGCCTTGCGCGAGATCGCGAATCATCCCGATCCGCTGTTCGAGGTCGTCGATCAGAGCGTGCGACCGAACGGGCTTCGCATCGAACGGCTTCGCGTGCCGCTCGGTGTCATCGGCGTGGTCTACGAGAATCGGCCGAACGTCACCAGTGACGTGGCGGGGCTCTGCGTGCGAAGCGGCAACGCCGCCTACCTTCGCGGTTCGTCCACGGCGTTCGCCACCAATCAGTTCATCGTCTCGCTCTGGCACGAGGCCCTCGAGAAAGAGGGCCTGCCCGCGGCCGGGGTGTCGCTCGTGCAGGACTCCTCCCACGAGACCGCCGCCGCGTTCATGCAGCTGACCGACGTACTGGACTGTCTCATTCCGCGCGGCGGACCGAGTCTGATCGCGGCCATGCGCGAGCACGCCCGCGTGCCCTACGTGCTCGACGGCGACGGTAACTGCCACGTCTTCGTCGATGCATCGGCCGACCTGGACAACGCGGTCGCCATCGTGCGAAACGCGAAGACCTCGCGACCCGGCGTGTGCAACGCCGCCGAGACGGTCCTGGTTCACCGGATGATCGCGGCCGACTTCTTGCCGGCGTTGTCTGCGGCCATGCCCGAGGTGGAGCTGCGCGGCGACGACGCGACGCGCCAGTACCTGCCGAACGCGACTCCGGCGAGCGAAGAGGACTACCAACGCGAGTTCCTCGATCTGATCCTCGCGGTCAAGGTGGTCGATTCGCTCGATGAGGCGATCGCGCACGTCGCGCGCTACGGCACCGGCCATAGTGAGGCCATCCTCACCACCGATCAGGCGAACGCCGAGGCGTGGGTGAAGCGCGTCGACGCCGCGGCGGTGGTCGTGAACGCCTCGACGAGGTTCGTCGACGGCGGTGAGTTGGGACTGGGCGGTGAGGTCGGCATCTCGACCCAGAAGTTGCACGCCCGGGGTCCGATGGGGCTACGGGAACTGACCTGTCTCAAGTGGGTCGTACGAGGAGAAGGACAGATTCGATGACCGCACTGGACCCGCGCGAGGAACTCGCCAAACGCCTCGGGCTCGACGAGATTCCGCCGGTGCGATTCGACTCGGCCAAGGACGTCTTGAAGCGTCTGGCCGACAACGACTATCTCAGCGATGACGCCATCGCCTCGGTCTGCTTTCTCGCCGACCGACTGGCCAAGCCGGTCCTCATCGAGGGTCCGGCCGGTACCGGCAAGACCGCGCTCGCGCGAGCGGTCGCCGACGCCATCGGGGCGCGCCTGATTCGGCTGCAGTGCTACGAAGGCCTGGACGACTCCAAAGCGCTCTATGAATGGAACTACCGCAAACAACTCCTGCGCATCCAGGCCGGTCGACCGGAGGGCGAGGGGACCGAAGACTGGGACCGACTCGAAGAGGACATCTTCGGCGAAGAGTTCCTGTTGACCCGGCCCCTGCTCGAAGCGATCTCGGCCACCGACCCGGTCGTATTACTCATCGACGAAGTCGACCGCGTCGAACTCGAGACCGAGGCGTTGCTCCTGGAGATCCTCTCGGAGTATCAGGTGTCGATTCCCGAACTGGGTACCGTGCGGGCCAAGCAGATTCCGATGGTCTTTCTCACCTCGAACAACACCCGCGAGCTGTCCGAAGCGCTCAAGCGACGCTGCCTGTATCTCTACATCGGGTACCCGAGCGTGGAGCGCGAGCGCGACATCATCGTGTCGCGCGTGCCGGGCATCACGAGCACCCTGGCCGAACAGATCGCCCAGGTCGTGCGGTCGCTACGCACGTTGGATCTCAAGAAGGCGCCCTCGGTCGCCGAGACCCTCGACTGGGCGCGCACGCTCGTGGTTCTCGGACGTTCCGAGATCGGCGACGCGGACGTCGCCGAGACGCTGCACATCTTGTTGAAGTACCAGACCGACATCGAGCGCGCCACGAAAGAACTCCTCGGTCGGCCCAAGACCGGTGCTTAATCTTCTCGGGGACTTCATCGGCGAACTGCGCGCCGCGGGCATTCCGATCTCCATGAGCGAGCACATCGACTCGGCGAAGGCCATGGAGGTCATCGACCTGTCCGATCGCTCGCTGGTGAAGAACTCGTTGGCCGCCACGCTCGTGAAGGACGGCGATCATCTGGCGGTCTTCAACACCGCGTTCGAAGTCTTCTTCTCCACGCGTTCGTGGAACAGCGCGTCGGAGATGATGGACGAGGTCGACACCGACGAAATTCAACGAGAGGGCGCGGCCGGGGCGACCGGCCCGGGACAGTCCCGCGGCGAGGGCGGTGGCGCGTCGAGTTCACTCAGCGCCCAGGAACTGGCCGAGTTGCTCTTTCGCGCGCTGCGTGACGGCGACCGCGAGGCCCTTCGTCTGGCGGCCGGCGAGTCGGTTACCCGCTACGCCGGCATGGAGCCGGGCCGCCCGGTTGGCGGGACGTACTACTTGTATCGGACGCTACGGAATCTCGATCTGAAGAACTTGGAACAGCGCCTCACGCACGGATCGGGTGAGAACGACCAGCTGGCGCAGCGTCTCGCTCGCGAAGAGGCTCGATCGCGCATCGAGATGCTCAAGGCCGAGATTGAACGCGTGATCCGCGAGCGACTCGTCGAGGACCGGGGATCCGAAGCGCTGGCCAAATCGGTGCGCAAGCCCCTGCCCGAGGACCTGGACGTCATGCACGCCAATCGCGACGAGATGGCCCAGCTGGAGCGCGCGCTTCGCCCACTGAGTCGCAAACTCGCCGTTCGCCTCGCGCGTCGTCGCCGGCGCCGCCGTCGCGGGCCGGTCGACCTTCGCCACACCGTTCGCCGCAGCCTGTCGACCGGCGGCGTGCCGATCGACCTTCGCTTCAAGCCGCCGCACCCCGCCAAGCCCGAGATCTTCGTCATCGCCGACATTTCGGGATCGGTGGCCTCCTTCGCCCGATTCACGCTGCACCTGGTGCACGCGATCAGCTCGCAGTTCTCCAAGGTTCGCAGCTTCGTCTTCGTGGACGGTCTCGACGAGGTGACGCAGTTGTTCGAAGGCGTGGACGACCCGGCCGAGACGGTCGCCAAGATCAACGCCGAGGCCGACGTCATCGCCTTCGACGGCCACTCCGATTACGGCCGCGCGCTATTGAGTTTTCACGACCGCTTCGCGAAGGACATCACCCGGCGCTCGACGATTCTGATCCTGGGCGACGCGCGCAACAACTACCACCAGGCCCACGCCGAAGTGATCGCCGATCTCAAGTACCGCGCCAAGGCGGTCTACTGGCTCAATCCCGAACCGACGGCCTACTGGAACAGTGGCGACTCGATCGTCAGTCAGTACGCGCCGTACTGCGAACGGGTCATCGAGTGCCGCACCCTGCGCCAACTCGAGCGCTTCGTGGGCGAGCTCGCGTGAGTGATTCCGAAGACCGACGACTTCCGCCGGCCGGCTTTCGTCAACGCGGACCGAAGCCCTCGGGCACGCGACTGTTGATGATCCGTCACGGCGAGAGCTACGCCAACGCCGACGGACTGGCCGGGGGACCGCTCGGCGACGGGGGACTGACGCCACTCGGGCGCCGTCAGGCCGAGACCCTGGTGGCGCGGCTGGTCATGAGTGCCGAACTGTCGAAGGCCTTGGCGTTCTACACCTCGGCGCTGCCGCGCGCTATCGAGACCGGCGAAATTCTGCGCGCGGGACTGCCGAACGGCCTTAAGCCGGTCGTGGACGCCGCGCTGAACGAGATCAGCGTCGGGGAGGGCGACGGACTGCCGTGGGCCGAGTACGTCGAGCGCTACGGCACCCCGGACTGGGACCTGGAACCGAACGCGCTCACCGCCCCCGGCGGCGAGTCGCTCCTCGGCTTCCACGAACGTTGTCGCGAAGCGATTGAACGTCTCGTCGCGCGCCACCCGCATGAGCAGGTCGTGCTCGTGAGCCACGGGGGCTTCATCGAGCAGGCCATGAAGATCCAGCAGGGCGTGGGACCCGAAGTCCGGCTGCGCCCGCGCATCGAGAACTGCTCGATGACCGAGATTGAGTTTCGCGAGGACTGGCGACGACTCTTGCGCTACAACGACCTCGCGCCGTTGCCGGCGGAGTAGCGCTGCAAGAACTCCGCGACGTGGAATGCCATGTCGAGGCTCTGGGTCGCGTTGAGTCGGGGGTCACAGATTGACGTGTAATTCAGTTCCAGGTCGCCCTCGTTGAGGCGTGATCCGCCACCGAGACACTCGGTGACGTTGTCGCCGGTCAACTCGACGTGGAGTCCGCCGGGCCAGGTGCCCATGCTCGAGAGCAGTTCGAAGAACTTCGAGGTCTCGGAGAGCACGTCGTCGAACCGGCGGGTTTTCTGTCCGCCCGAGGCGACGAAGGTGTTGCCGTGCATCGGATCACAGGCCCACACGACCTCGCGGCCCGCGGCGCGCAGGGACTCGACGAGCGGTGGAAGCTTCTCTTCGACCAGGTGGTCGCCCATGCGCGCGATCAACGTCAGACGTCCCGCCCGGTTCTCGGGGTTCAGCACGTCGACGAGTCGCAACAGTTCATCCACGCCCATGGTCGGACCGACCTTCAGGCCGAGCGGGTTAGAGACGCCGCGCAAGAACTCGACGTGGGCGCCGTCGAGCTGACGCGTGCGGTCGCCGATCCAGAGCATGTGGGCCGAGCAGTCGTACCAGTCACCGGTGAGTGAGTCGCGGCGCGTCAGGGCCTGTTCGTAGGGGAGTATCAACGCTTCATGGCTGGTATAGAAGTCGACGCCCTGTAAGGCGCCGTCGTCGTGGAGGTCGATGCCGCAGGCCTTCATGAACTGCAGGGCCCGTTCGATCTCGTCGGCCACGACTTCGTAGCGTTTGCCCTCGAGGGAGTTCGCGACGAACTCCTGATTCCAGGCGTGCACGCGCGAGAGCGCGGCGAAGCCACCGGTCGTGAAGGCCCGGAGCAGGTTGAGCGTCGCCACGCTCTGGTGATAGGCGGCCAGGAGGCGTTCGGGATCGGGCCGGCGCGCTGACTCCTCGAACTCCTCGCCGTTGACGATGTGACCGCGAAAGGCCAGCAATCGCTGGCCGTCGCGCTCTTCGTACTCGTCGCTGCGGGGCTTGGCGAACTGTCCGGCGATGCGTCCGACCTTGATGACCGGCACCCCGGCCGCGTAGGTGAGCGCCACGGCCATCTGCAAGATGACCTTTAGTTTGTCGCGGATCGAATCGGCCGAGCCCTCGTCGAAGGACTCCGCACAGTCCCCGGCCTGCAGCAGGAACGACTTGCCGTGAGCGACCAGTTCGAGGTGGTCGAGGAGCCGACGGGCCTCCCCGGCGAAGACCAACGGCGGCTTCAGCGCGAGGTCCGATTCGACGCGCGCCAAGTGCGCCTCGTCGGGCCAGGTCACACTCTGCGCGGCGTCGCGCGTTCGCCAGGTGCTCGGGCTCCAGTCGTGCGTGGACTTCTCCATCCGTAAATGCTAGAGGTTCGCTGAACGAAGGAACAATCGCCTTCTAGTGTGTCGGCGTGAACGTTCGGCGAATTGGTCTCTTCGGGGGGACCTTCGATCCGCCCCATTTCGGTCACGTCGCCGCGCTTCGCGCCGCGGCTGCGAGCGGTCGCTACGACCTCATCGAAGTCACCGTCGCCGGCGATCCCTATCTGAAGCGACTGGAGGGCAACGTGCGCGACGCGACGGTTCGTCTGGCCATGGCGACGGCAGCCTTCGGCGACCTCGATCTGGTCGAAGTGTCGGACCGCGAGATTCGACGCGACGGTCCGAGCTACACGATTGACACGGTGCGCGAACTCTTGACCGACTGCGACGCCGTCGATCTCATCGTCGGCGCCGATCTGTCCGAACAACTGAATCGTTGGCACGGGGCCGACGAACTACGGACGTTGGTTCGCGTGGGCGTGGTGCCGCGACCGGGCGCCAAGAGTGTTGTGCCTGATGGTTGGGGGAGCTACGAGATCCCCATGGACCCCGTCGATCTCTCGAGTTCCTACGTGCGCGGGCTCGAGCCGACCTCGACGAACCTTCGCCAATTCCTCCCGGCGTCAGTGATTCCGCTCTACCAGAGCGCTCGAGGCTAAAGTCCAAGGGATGGCAGTTCGACTCTTTGACGCGACCGAGCCCCAGCCCACGAGGCTGCGGGGCCTGGAAGCGGCGCCGAAGAGTCGAAGAGAGATCCGTCGCTTGAAGCACCGATACGCAGTCATTGGAGTGGCCTCACTCACCGTCCCCTTTGTCGCCGCGCTGGTCGTGCTCGGGGTGTCCCGCTGAGTGACTTGGTAACGAGCGGCGAGATCTCTCGCGGCCCACACTCGGATTACGTTGCCGCCCTGGTGAACGCCGCGGTGATGGCCGCCGAAGACAAGCTCGGTCGCGACACCGTCGTGCTCGACCTGCGTGAACTCGTCGACTCCTTCGACGCCCTCGTCGTCGCCTCGGGGCGAAACGACCGTCAGGTGCGCGCCATCGCTGAAGAGGTCGAACGACTCGTCGAGATCGCCCTCGACGTGAAGCCGTTACGCGTCGAAGGTTGGACCAACGCCGAGTGGATCGCGCTCGATTACGGCGACGTCATCGTGCACGTCTTCGACGAGGCCGCGCGCGAGTACTACGACCTCGAGCACCTGTGGAACGCCGCGCCGGCCCATCGTTCGGCGACCATCGTTTAAGAGTTCAAGAGGCGCTGAAAGTCCTGGGTCGTCACGAGGTTCGCTTCGTGGTCGCCCGGCAGCGGCGAGTTCTGCACCACGCCGGCGACGGTGATCTCGATGCCCTTCACCTCAATACCGAGCGTGAGGCCCACGACGTGGGCCGTCAGGACCAGCTGACCGATGGCGAGGACCTCTTGGCTACGGGGCAATTTGGAGAGCGTGGTGCCCAGGTCGATGTAGCCGATGCCACCGCGAAAGCTGGCCGACAGGATGATCAGGTTCTTCGGTAGCGCCGAGGTGTAGCCGCCGCCCGATTCGATCTTGGTGGGTCCAATGATGAGTTGGCGCAGCACCGACTCGAGGACCGGGGGCGAGGGCACGATGCGACTCGTCGACGAGAGGTGTCCGGTGGCGTCCACGATGTACACCGGTTGGGTAATGAAGCGGACCCGTCCGTGGTTCGTGCCGGGGATCGTCTTGCCGAGCAGACCGAAGGGGACGTGCTTGGGACCGATCAACTGCGGAGAGGACGCCGTTGGGACCAGCGAGCATCCGGCGAGAGCGAGCGCGCCCACCATGAGTCCCAGAAGAACGCGGGCCTTTCTCACGACGGTTCGCTCTTGACGATCGGCAGCAGAATCTGGAAGCGCGCGCCACCGTCGGGACTCTCGGTGACCGTGATCGTCCCGCCGAAGGCGCTCACGTGGTCGCGCACCAGGGCCAGGCCGAGCCCGGTCCCACGGGCGATGCCGCGGTCGTGGGCCGCGCGACCGCGGAAGAACCGCTCGAAGACCTGTTCGTGTTCGTCACGCGGAACACCCGATCCGGCGTCGTCGACGTTGACCGCGAGCTGGGTTCCCAGAACGTCGACGCGCAACGCCACCGCGCCTTCGGCGTAGCGGTGCGCGTTGTCGAGCAGGTTGGTGATGACGCGCTCGAAACGTCGACGGTCCACCAGCACCAGAGGGTCACCGACGCCCTCGGCGATCTCGACCGGCGGCTCTTCGATTCCGTGGCGGCGAGCGGCTGAGCGCACGGACTGGCGGACGAGTTCAATGGCCGACAGGCTCTCCATGACGAGCGGCACGGCGCCGGCGTCGCTGCGCGACATCTCCAGGAGGTCCTCGACCAGCGACTGGAAGATCGAGAGGTCCGCGACTAAGAGGTCCAGGCTCTCGCGGCCGGCCGCGGTGAGGTCCTCGCGGTGCTGTTGCAGTACCGACGCCGTGGTGGCCAACGTCGTCAGCGGCGAACGAAGTTCGTGGCTCACGTCGCTCGCGAACCGCGCGTCACGCTCGAGGCGCAACACGAGTTGACTCACCATTTGATTGAACGACTCGGTCAACTGCTGGACTTCGCGGTCGGACCGATTGACTTGTAGACGCGTCGTGAGCGCGCCTTCGGCGATCAGCGCTGCCGCGTAAGAGACCTCCTCGAGCGGTCGCACGGTTCGGCGAGTGACCCAGATCCCGCCGCTCATACCGACGATCGACGTGAAGAGCGCGCCGAGCGCCAGCACGAGCGCCAGCACGCGCAAGGTGTGTTCCAGGTTGTCGAGTTGGAAGACCTCGAAGACCTGCGTCTCGACCGAAGGAATCGGCACGCCGACCACGAAGATGATGTGCCCCCCAGCGTTCCTCGTCTGTTCGGTGGCGTGGCCGGCGCCTACGGTCTTGATGGTGGCTGACGACACGTCGATGGTCGAGGCGCGGTTCGATCGCGCCAGCCATTCGTTGTGCGTTTGGACCAACACGTTCGAGGCGGTGGCCTTTTGGATCGAATTGAGAAGGTCGAACAGTTCGGTCGGCGACGAGTACAAGGTGCTGCGCACCAGTGCGGCGTTCACGTAGCTCTGTCGAAGGTCGGTCTGTTGCTGATTCGAGATCAGCAGGTGCTTGACGCCGATGTAGGTGAGCGACGCGAAGAGCGAACTGATCACGAAGGCGCCCAGTCCAAAGGTCACGAGCAGGCGAAGTCGAAGACTCCGTCGGCGCATTAGATGACCAGCTTGTACCCGGTGCCGCGTACCGTCACGAGAAACATCGGGTTCGCCGGATCGGGCTCAATCTTCATGCGGAGCCGTCGGATGTGCACGTCCACGAGTCGACTGTCACCGAAGTAGTCGTAGCCCCACACCCGCTCGAGCAGGTCCTCGCGCGTCAGGGCCTTGCCGTTGTTGGAGGCGAGGTCGGTCAAGAGGCGAAACTCCGTCGACGTGAGGTGCAACTCGGTGCCGTCGGGTTGGCGCACGACACCCTCGTCGGGAATCACGTGCAGCGTTCCGAGCTGGAAGGCGCCCGTGCTCTTCTCCGGTCGACGCCGAAGGTGCGCGCGCACGCGCGCGAGCAACTCTTCGGGTACGAAGGGCTTGGTGACGTAGTCGTCGGCGCCCGACTCGAGACCGAGCACGACGTCGGCGGTGTCGTCGCGCGCCGAGACGATGACGATCGGCAAGTCGCTCGCGCTGCGCAGCGCCAGACAGGTCGCGAAGCCCGACATGCCCGGCAACATGATGTCGACGATCGCCACGTCCGAAGCCATGCGATTGAAGAGGGCGATTCCGACTTCGCCCGTCGGGGCGTCGTCCACCACGAAGCCCTCGCCCTCGAACATCAAACGAAGTGCGGTGCGGATGTGGTCGTCGTCTTCGACGATCAAGATTCGCGACACGTGTTCCCCCTCAGATTCCTCATTCACCTTACGAGGTCACAAGACGTCCCCGAAGTCGTAAGTAGCCTGGGGGCGTGTCGCCGCAACGCCACGCAGCTCGGGCCACGGGGCAGTGGTACCTGAAGGACTACGCCATCACGCTTCGCGCCACCGACCGAGCCGAAGCGACCCAGACGGCGTATCTGAGCGACGTCGGCGCCTTCATCGATTGGGCCGACGAGCGTGACTCCCATCGACCGATCGAAGTGACGGTGCGAACACTGCGGGACTACCTCGCGTTCATGACCGAACGCGGCGACGAACGAACGTCGATCATCCGACGGCGCGCCTCGCTGCGGGGCTACTTCTCCTGGATGGTCCAGCGCGGGCACTTAGAGGAGAGTCCGGCCGCCCGGCTCTCGGCCCCGCGGCCGAATCATCGCCTGCCCAAGATCGTTGTTCGCGAACAGCTCGACACGTTGCTCGATGACGACTGGGGCGATGGCGCGTGGGCGACGTTGGACCGGGCGGTCTGTGAGGTCCTCTACGGCGCCGGGCTGCGCGTCAGTGAACTGTGCGGGTTGAACGTCGGATCCGTCGACTTTCGCCAGGGACTGCTTCGCGTGCTCGGCAAGGGGCGAAAAGAACGCATCGTGCCACTGCATCGCCGAGGACTGGAGAGCGTGCAGCTGTGGATCGAGGACGCGCGCGCGGACGTCATGCGCTCGGACTCACCCTCGGAGGCTCTTTTCTTCAACCGGCGCGGCAATCGACTCGGCCCGCGCGACGTCCGTCGAATTCTCGATAACCGCGTCTCGCGGGGCCACGTCTACCCCCACGCCCTACGCCACACCTACGCCACGCATCTCTTGGAAGGTGGCGCGGACCTGCGCGTGGTGCAAGAACTCCTCGGCCACGAGAGTCTCACGACCACGCAGATCTACACCCACGTCTCCAAATCACGCCTGCAGAAGGTGCACCACGACACCCACCCGAGGGGCTAGCTCATCGTCAGCGAGTAAGATATATGGGCTCTCTCACAGTGGGGGAGTTGACGATATGTCGCCGTGGTTTCGTACGGTCGCCTTCGGGTGCACCACGGTGATCGAGCAACCGAACGGAAGGAAAAATAACGTGGCATTAGTCACACTGCAAGAACTGCTGGACTCCGGAGTGCACTTCGGGCACCAGACCCGCCGTTGGAATCCCAAAATGCGCCGGTTCATCCTCGGCGAGCGCAACGGCATTTACCTCATTGACCTGCGAAAGACGCTGCTCGGCATCGAGACGAGCTACGCCTACGTGCGCGACCTGGTCGCCGACGGAGGCGTCATCCTGTTCGTGGGCACCAAGAAGCAGACCCAGGGTCCGATCGAGGACTACGCCAAGGCCTGCGGCATGCCTTTCGTGAACCAGCGTTGGCTGGGTGGCATGCTCACCAACTTCGCCACCGTCGCCGGACGAGTGAAGCGTATGGTGGAACTGCGTTCGATGCAGCGCGCCGGTGACTTCGAGAACATGCCCAAGCGCGAGGCGCTGCGCCACAGCCGTGAACTCGAGAAGCTCGACCGCAACCTCTCGGGCATCGCCAACCTGGAGCACGTCCCCGACGCCATCTTCGTGATCGACACGAAGAAGGAGCACATTGCCGTGACTGAGGCTCGCAAGCTCGGCCTGCCGGTCGTCGCGGTCGTCGACACCAACTGTGACCCCGACGTCATCGACTACGTCATCCCCGGCAACGACGACGCGATCCGTTCCGGAGCCCTGCTCTGTCGCTTGATGGCCGACGCCGTCACCGAAGGTCGCTACATCCGTCAGAACCGTCCGGTCATCTCGAAGCAGTCCTCGGCCCCGGCCAACCGGGCCGCGCTGATTGACGAGGTCACGGTCACCGACGCGGCGCCCGAGGCGCCCGACGCCGTCCTGTCCGACGCAACCGAGACGCCGGATGACGAAGTGTTGTCCGACGTGGCACCCGCAGTATCACCGGACGACGCCCCCGAGCTCGTCATCGAGAGCACGAACGAGCCCGAGGCGGGAGTACCGGAGGCTCCGCAGGCCACGAGCGACGAGGCCGTTGACGCCGAGGCGGCGACGGAGTCCGACGAAACCACGACCAACGCCTAAATTTCTTTAGCAGAGAATCAAAGAGGAGAACAAGGTGGCCATCACCGCGAAAGACGTACAAGCGCTGCGCCAAGCGACCGGTGTCGGGATCCTCGACGCCAAGAAGGCGCTCGAAGCCAACGACGGCAACATGGAAGAAGCGACGAAGTGGCTGCGCGTGCACGGCAAGGCCTCGGCCGCCAAACGCGCCGACCGCGAAGCCGGAGATGGCGCCGTCGCCGGGGTGCGCAACGGCAACGTCGCGGCAATGGTGGAGATGCGCTGTGAGACCGACTTCGTCGCCAAATCCGAGGAGTTCGTCTCGCTGGTGGATGAGATCGCGGCGCGGGTCTGCGCCGAGGGCACCGACGTGGTGTCGCAGTTCAATGAGCAGCTCGAGAAAATGCTGACGACCCTGAAAGAGAACATCTCGATCGGTCGGGTCTATCGACTCGAAGCCGGTGACGGCGAGGTCGTGGACACCTACGTGCACCAACAGTCCGGCCGGGGCAATAACGGCGTCATCATCGTGGTGAAGGGCGCCTCGGAAGAGGTGGCTCACGAGATCGCGGTACACGCGGCCTTCACCAAGCCGCTCTACTTGAATCGCGAGGACGTGCCGCAGTCCGAGATCGACGCCGAGCGTGCCACCGTCGAGGAGATCTCTCGCAACGAGGGCAAGCCTGATGCGGCGTTGCCCAAGATCATCGAAGGCCGGATGAACGGGTGGTTCAAGGACCGCGTGCTGGTCGAACAGAGCTACGTGAAGGACGAGAAGCAGACCATCGCCCAGTTCTTGGGTAGCGCGTCGATCACGGCGTTCGCTCAAGTGGTCATCGGAGGATAGGTCATCACCGTGCGCCGCGTGGTCCTGAAGCTGTCCGGTGAGGCCCTGGCCTCGGCCGCGAGCGACGAGACCATCGACGCGTCGACCGTTGACTTCCTCGCCTCGGAGATCGCCAACGCGATGGAGCGCGGCGATCTGGAACTGGCCGTGGTGGTCGGCGGCGGCAACATCTGGCGCGGCGCCACCGGCGCCATGGCCGGCATGAACCGAGCCAACTCCGACCTCATGGGCATGCTCGGGACGGTGATCAACGCCCTGGCCCTCCAAGACGCCATTGAGTCCCACGGACGTCCGACGCGCGTGCTCTCGGCCATCGGCATGGACCAGGTCGCCGAGCCCTACATTCGTCGCCGCGCCGTGCGTCACCTGGAAAAGGGCCGCGTGGTCATCTTCGCCGCCGGCATGGGCAATCCCTATTTCACGACCGACACGCCGGCCGCCCAGCGGGCGGCCGAGATCGAAGCCGACATTGTCTTGAAAGGAACGCACGGCGGGGTGGACGGTGTCTACAGTGAGGACCCGCGCGTCAATCCCGCGGCGACCAAGTTCGAAGAGTTGTCCTTCGACGAGGTCATCGCGAGGGACCTTCGCGTCATGGACATGACCGCCATTACCTTCTGCAAGGACAATCACTTGCCCATTCGCGTCTTTGACCTGATGGCTGATGGAAACCTGGGTCGCGCGCTCGACGGTCAGGCCGTCGGTACGCTGGTGAGGTAATGGAAAACGAACTCGTCGAGCTGGTGATGCAGGACACTCGTGAACGTATGGCGAAAGTAATCGAGCACGCCAAGTCCGAGTTCTCCACCGTTCGCACCGGACGGGCGTCGCCGTCACTGGTCGAGAACCTGATGGTCGACTACTACGGCGCCGAGACGTCGCTCAAGCAGCTCGCCAACTTCTCGGTGCCCGAACCGCGCCTCCTCGTCGTCTCGCCCTTCGACAAGGGCGCCATGGCGGCGATCGAAAAGGCGATCTCCAACGCCGACCTGGGACTCAATCCCTCGAACGACGGCGTGGTGATTCGCCTCACCTTCCCGTCCCTCACCGAAGAGCGCCGTAAGAGCTTCGTCAAAATCGTCCACGTCAAGGCCGAAGAGGGCCGCGTGGCCCTGCGCGGTTGTCGACGCCACGCCCGCCAGGAACTCGAGGCCCTGGAGAAGGACAAGAGCATCTCCAGTGACGACCTCGAGCACTACGAGAAGATTCTTGACAAGATGACCCAAGAAGAAGTAGCGGTCGTGGACGCGCTACTCGCTCACAAGGAGCAGGAACTACTTGAAGTCTGACGACGACGACGGCACGCTCTTCAACGAGCCCACGGGCGAGACGCCCGTCGTGAGCTCGACCGACTCTCGAGTGACGATCACCGGCGCCGAGATCGCCGCCGACGCCGACGAGACGATGATCATCGACCCGACGACCTTGCTGCCGCACTGGACCGACGCCCCGACCGGGCAGGTGCCGATCGTCGTCGCGCGCGAAGCCGCCGACAGCGACGACCCCTGGTCGGCGATTCCCGCGCCCGCCTGGCGCGAGGGCGAAGCCGACTGGGTGGCCCACGAGGACCAGTTCGACTCCGCGATCCTCGCCGGCGAACAGAGAGAAGATACCGCGCGACCGTGGGAGTTCGCCGAGCCCGAAGAGCTTCCGGTACCCGACGAGTTGGTGACCGATGCACCGCGCCCCGAGCCGGATCGCATCCAGCGCACCCGTCGTTCCATCTCGACCAACCGGCTGGCCGGCCGGGCCGTTCGCCAGAGCAATGATCGCAACTTCGCTCGGGCGCTCGTGACCGGCGTCGTGCTCGCGGCGGTCGTCTCGTTGGTCTTCAAACTGGGCGCGCTGCCCGTGGCGATCATGGTGCTGGTCGTGCTCGGCCTGGCCGGGGCCGAGGCCTACGCCGGGTTCCGCTCGGCCGGGGCCCATCCGGCCACCGTGCTCGGCATCGTGGCGATCCTGACGCTCGGTGTCGCCGTCTACAACAAGGGACTGACTTCGGTCGGCGCGGTCAGCGTCCTGCTGATCATCTTCGGCTTCGTGTGGTACCTGAACGCCGGGCGAGAAGTTGACGTGCTCGACGGTCTGGGTGCGACGGTCTTCGTCTACGTCTGGATCGGCGTCATCGGTTCCTACGCCCTGCTCTTCGTGGCCCCGCGCTCGTTCGTGGACGGTCACGGACTCTCGTACCTCTTCGGGGCGATGGTGCTCACGGTGGCCAATGACTCGGGCGCCTTCATCGTCGGACGACAGTTCGGCAAACGAACATTGAACAAGGTGCTGTCGCCGAACAAGACCCTGGAGGGTACGGCCGGGGGGACCATCGTGACGCTGGCGGCGGGCTTATTGCTCTTGCCGCTGATGAGCGTGTGGACGCGAAAGGCCGGCCTCGAGGCGGCCGTCGCGATCTCGATCGTGGTGCCGCTCGGCGATCTCTTCGAGTCGATGGTGAAGCGAACGATCGGCGTGAAGGACCTCGGCCGACTGTTGCCGGGACACGGCGGACTGTTGGACCGCATCGACGGCCTGTTGTTCGCGCTGCCCACCATGTACTACCTCTGCCACGTTCTCAAACTGGGCTGACGATGCCGACGGTGCGGCGCAGCGTCGCGCTCTTGGGCGCCACCGGATCGATCGGCACCCAGACCCTTGACGTCTTGCGTCGCGAGCCCGAGATGTTCGAACTGGTGGCGCTCTCCGGCGGGGAACAACTCAACGAACTGGCCACCATCGTGAAGGAGTTTCGCGTGACGCGCGTCGGCGTGATCAGCGACGGCCATCGCGACACCCTGGCCGCGCTGGTGGGCGCGGACGTCGACGTCGTGGTCGGCGCCGAAGGACTGTCCTCACTTGCCGCCAGCGCCGACATCGTGGTGAACGCGGTGCTCGGTTTCGCCGGTCTCCCGGTGACGCTGTCGGCGCTCAAGGCCGGCAAACGACTGGCCCTGGCCAACAAGGAGTCGCTCATCGCCGCGGCGCCGTTGGTGGCCAAGGTCCGCTCGACGCCGGGCGCGATGATGCTGCCGGTCGACTCCGAACACTGCGCGATTCATCAGTGCCTCGCCAGTTCACCGGGCGAGCCGGGCTACCCCGACGTGCGACGACTGCTGCTCACCGCCTCGGGCGGACCGTTCCGCGGTTGGTCGCGGGACCAACTGCGCGGTGCGACCAGAGCCGACGCGCTCAATCACCCGACCTGGTCGATGGGCGCGAAGATCACCATCGACTCGTCGACACTGATGAACAAGGGTCTCGAGGTGCTCGAGGCGTCGGCGCTCTTCGACATCAACGTCGAACGCGTCGAAGTGGTCGTGCATCCCCAGTCGATCGTGCACTCGATGGTGGAGTACGTGGACGGATCGGTCCTCGCCCAACTCTCGCGCCCCGATATGCGACTGCCGATCGCCTACTGCCTCGGGTTGCCCGTTCGCTTGGATCACGGATGGGGCGCGATCGACTTCACTAAGGACTTGGAGTTGACCTTCGAGGCGCCCGATCACAAGGCCTTCCCGGCGATAGGCCTCGCCTACGAAGCCTCGCGCCTCGGGGGGGCGGCGCCGGCGTGGCTGAGTGCCGCCAACGAAGTCGCGGTCGCGGCGTTCTTGGCCGACGAAATCAACTGGTGCGACATCATTGACGTCGTGGCGCGAGTGATGGACGGGTACGTGGCCGATCCGCTGGATTCCTTGCCGGACCTGGTCGCCAATGATGCGACCGCGCGAGCGCGAGCCCACGGTATTCTCAATCAATAGTCATGGATCCGAACCCCGACACCCGTCGGTCCCTGACGTTCCTTCTCGCGGGCGTAGTCGTCTTCGTGGCGCTGCTCACCTGGATCGTCGGCTGGGCCCTACCGCTCGTGATCTTCGCGATCGTCTTCATCGTGATGGCCCACGAGTTCGGTCACTTCATCACGGCCAAGCGCGCCGGAATGAAGGTGACCGACTTCTTCGTGGGCTTCGGTCCCGTCCTCTGGTCCACCACGATCGGTGAAACCCGCTACGGCGTACGAGCGATTCTCGCCGGCGGATACGTGAAGGTGCCGGGCATGACGTGGACCGAGACGATTCCCGAGGAAGAGGAGTCCCGGACCTACCGCTCGGCGTCGTACCCGAGGAAGGTCCTCTTCGCCTCGGCCGGGTCACTGATGCACGTCGTCATGGCCTTGCTCCTGGCCTGGGCGGCACTCACCTTCGTCGGACTGCCGTCGACCAGTCACGTCGGGGTCTATGACTTCACGAAGTGGCAGGGTCATAAGGAGAACTCCGCGCAACTGGCCGGCCTGAAAGTCGGCGACCAAATCGTCGCCATCAACGGCGTTTCAATCTCGAGCGATAGTCAGTTGCAAAAAATCGTGGGTCACGATTCGGGAAAGAACCTCACGATTCTGATCCAGCGGGCCGGTCATGATCTCACGCTGCACGCCACTCCCGTCTACGGTCCGACGCTCACCGTCAACAACAAGCCCTTAGCGGCGCGCGGTTACCTCGGCGTCAGCCTCGAGAGTCTCGCCGTGCGCGACTCCTGGTACGCCTCGATCCCCGGGTCCTTCACCGAAGTCGGCTCACTACTGGGAACGGCCGTGCACGCGATCGTGCACGTCTTCTCGCCGGGGGAGTTCTCCAGCCTCTTCCACCAGGTCGCCTCACCGGCCGCGGCCACCAATCCGAAGAACCAGCTGACCCGGCCGGAATCAATCGTCGGTGTCGTGCGCATCGCGGTCCAGAGTACGCAGACCGGACCGGGCGACCTGCTGCTTATTTTGATGGCGGTGAACATCTTCGTGGGCGTGCTCAATATGTTGCCGATGCTGCCATTGGACGGGGGCTACGTCGCGATCGCCACCTACGAGCGGCTGCGCTCGCGCCGAGGGCTTCGCTACCACGCCGACGTCAACAAGATGGCGCCCGTTATCTACGCCTTCATGGGCGTGCTGCTGGTCCTGTTCGCCACCACGCTCTTTCTCGACATCGCCCACCCGATCGCCAATCCCTTCCACTAACTGCATCGCTTCGCGATCGAACGGGCAGACTGGATGAGTGGACGTCACCGCCAGCCCCCTCAGCCCCCGCCGAAAGACCCGCCAGATTGCCGTCGGTTCCGTAAAGGTCGGCGGCGACGCGCCCATATCCGTCCAGTCGATGACGACCACGAAAACGGCCGACGTGGAAGGCACGCTCCAACAGATCTACGCACTGGCGGCCGAAGGCGCCGACATCGTGCGCTGCACCTGCAACGAAGTGGCGGCCGCCGAAGGTCTGGCTCAGATCGTGCCGCGTTCGCCGGTGCCCATCGTCGCCGACATCCACTTCCACGTCGAGATGGCCCTCGCCGCCCTCGAGGCCGGCGTCCAGGGGTTGCGCCTCAATCCCGGCAACCTGCGCAAGCCCGAAGAGATCAAGCTGGTGGCCGCGGAGGCGCGTGACCGCGGCGTACCGATACGCATCGGCGTGAACGCCGGCAGTCTGCACCCCGACATCTACGAACGCTTCGGCGGCGCCACCCCCGAAGCCCTCGTCGAGTCGGCGCGTCTGGAACTCGCGTACTTCGATGAAGTCGATTTCCACGACGTCAAGATCTCGGTGAAGGCCTCGTCGGTCGCGACCATGATCGCCGCGTACCGTCTCGCCTCGGAGACCTTCGACCACCCGCTGCACCTGGGCGTGACCGAAGCGGGGCCGTTGCCGGGAGGACTGTTAAAGGGCACCGCCGGCATCGCGACGCTGCTGGCCGAAGGCATCGGCGACACCCTTCGCTACTCGCTCACCGCCGATCCGGTCGAAGAGGCGCGCGCCGGTCGCACGCTGCTCGAAGTCCTCGGACTGCGTGAACGAAAGGGACTGGACTTGATCGCCTGTCCCAGTTGCGGCCGCGCCGAAGTCGACGTCATCAAGATCGCCAACGAGGCCCAGGAGGCGTTGCAAGCGTTGAACCTACCGATCCAGGTCGCGGTCATGGGCTGTGTCGTCAACGGTCCGGGCGAAGCGCGACACGCCGACTTGGGAATCGCCGCCGGCAAGAAGCGCGGTCACCTCTTCATCAAGGGACAGATCGTGCGCGTCGTGAAAGAGGACGAGATGGTGGAAGCCTTGGTCGACGAGGCGAGGAAGATCGTCGCCGAAGGCGTCGAAGCGCGACTGGCCGCGCGCGATCACAGCGCCGAAGCCGAAGCCGAAGCTGACCGCGCGATGCTGCTCGACGACCAAGGTGCAGACGTGAATCACGCGAGTGAGCGCATCGAAAAGATCCGTCGACGCGCCGAAGGCTAAAAAGCCGTTTGACTAGGCTGTCGCCACGAATCAAAGGAGAATCGTGGCCCAGAGTGTTCTGACCCCCCAGAGCGAAGACTTCCCCCGTTGGTATCAAGACGTCGTGGCCAAGGGCGAAATGGCCGACAACGGGCCGGTGCGCGGCACGATGGTGATCCGTCCTTACGGGTGGTCGATCTGGGAACGGATGCAGGCCGAGATGGACGCGCGCATCAAAGCAACCGGAGCGCAGAACGCCTACTTCCCGCTCTTCATCCCGCTCAGTTACTTCCAGCGCGAGGCCGAGCACGTTGAGGGCTTCAGCCCCGAACTGGCCGTGGTCACCCACGCCGGCGGCGAAGAACTGGCCGAGCCGATCGTGGTGCGTCCGACGTCCGAGACGGTGATCGGTGAGTTCATGGCCAAGTGGATTCAGAGCTATCGGGATTTGCCGTTGCTCCTCAATCAGTGGAGCAACGTCGTTCGGTGGGAACTTCGTCCGCGACTTTTCCTGCGCTCCTCGGAGTTCCTCTGGCAAGAGGGCCACACGGCGCACGCGAGTTATGAGGACGCCAACGCCTTCGCCACCAAGATCCACCTCGAGGTCTACAACGACTTCTTGGAGAACGTGCTGGCCGCACCGTCGCACCTCGGCATCAAACCGGCCAGCGAACGTTTCCCGGGCGCAATCAATTCGATGACCGCCGAGACCATGATGCGCGACGGCAAGGCGCTGCAGATGGCGACGACCCACGAGCTCGGACAGAACTTCGCGCGGGCCTTCGACATCTACTACCAGAGTGAAGCGGGACAGGCCGAACTGTGCTTCACCAGCTCATGGGGTGCGTCGACGCGCATGGTGGGCGGACTCATCATGCTCCACGGTGACGACGACGGACTGGTCGTCCCCCCGAGACTCGCACCGATTCAAGCGGTCGTCATCGCCGTGCGCGACGAGCCGCAAGTGAATGCCGCGTGCGATCGTGTCGCCGCGACGCTGAAGGCGGCCGGTGTTCGAGTTCAGATCGACCGTGGTCGTGGCAGCTTCGGACGCCGCGTCACCGATTGGGAGATTAAGGGAGTGCCCTTGCGTATTGAAGTCGGCCCCCGCGATCTGAAAGAAGGACTCGTGACGGTCGTGCGACGTGACAACGGCGCGAAGCAGGCTCTCACTCTGGACGGCGTCGCCACAACGGCGCTGACACTCCTCGAGGAGATCCAGCACGACATGTTCGATGGCGCGAAGTCTCGTTTGGCCGCAGCGACGCATGACGTGGCGAACATCGCCGAAGCGATGGAAGCGGCCGAGACCGGATTCGCCCGACTCGACTGGTCGAAAGTGGGTGCGGCCGGTGAAGCGGAATTGAAAGTGGAGGCCGTCACGGTGCGCTGTCTGCAGCGCCGCGACGGATCGATGCCGCTCAACGACACCGAGGACGACCTCGTGTGCATCGTCTCCAAGTCGTACTGATCGACTCAGCTGAACAGCTGAACCCTCGCGGCAACGATCGCGGTGATGCCGAGCGTTTGTCCCGGTCCCCGTGATGAACGCTTGCAGTAATCCATGACGCCCGCGCCGGCGCCGATGCCGTCACCGTTAGCGTGTTCGACCGACGGTCGGACCGAGAAGTGTCGCCACGAACGCGAGGGTGGCTAGGGCGATTGGCACACCCCGCGCTCGGGGTTTGTTCGGCGACACGGGATGAATGTAACACTGGTTCTCCCGAAGTAATCGGCGCCATCTAATTAAGAATTTATGATGAATCTTGCCGACGCGCGAAGCGGATTTCGATTGTCATCAGGGGCGAGAAATGCTACAATTGCTGGCTACAGTCCGCTCAGGACGTATGGACTCGTTTAAGCGCGGGCCTCGGGCCCGCGCTTTTTCTTTGTCTGAACGTCCGAACGGCAGAGAGAGGAGACGGTCGTGGACTTAGAGACACCACTGCGCTCCCTCCTATCCGAACTCGGACTGGACCTCTACGACCTGGAAATGGTCAAGGGGACCCTCAACGTCGTCGTGACCAAGCCCGGCGGCGTCGACTTAGAGGCCCTCACCAAGGCCAACCGCCAGATCTCGGAGTGGCTGGACGTGAACGACCCGATTCCCGGGCGCTTCACCCTGGACGTCTCGAGCCCGGGACTAGAGCGCAAACTCCGGACGCCGGCGCATTTCGTCTCGACCATCGGTGAGGTCGTCACATTACGCGAGCTGCGAGGTGAGGCACCAACCCGTCGACTCGAAGGAACCGTGGTCGCGGCCGACGAAACATCGGTGACGCTCGATGACGCCGAGCACGGCCGCGTCGTCGTGGCGCTCGACGCGATCGAACGCGCGCGCACTGTCTTTGAGTGGGGCGCCGAAGCGAAGCCTTCGCCCTCACGCGCGAAGTCAGCTGCTTCATCGACGAGGAAGGGAGGGTAGGCATGGCGAACTTTGAATTCCTAGAAGCGTTGGGACAGATTGCTCGTGACCAGAACATCGACGAGGGGGAGTTGCTCATCGCCCTCGCCAACGCGCTCCTCGCCGCCTACAAGCGCCGTCCCGACTCGGCCGAAGACGCCGAAGTGGAGATCAATCCCGAGACCGGCGAGATCAAGGTCTGGGGACTGGAACTCGACATCGAGGGCAACGTCACGCGCGAGTGGGACGCCACGCCCGAGGACTTCGGACGCATCGCGGCCCAAACCGCCAAGCAGGTCTTGATGCAGCTCATTCGAGACATCCAGCGACGTCAGATGTACGAAGAGTTCGCGAATCGCGAGGGCGACATCGTCTCGGGCACGGTGCAGCAGAACGACAACCGTTACACGCTGCTCGACCTCGGTCGGGTGGAAGCACTGCTACCCCAGGCCGAGCAGATCGCTTTCGAACGCTACGAGCACGGCGCGCGCATCAAGGTCTACATCGTCGAAGTGCGCAAGACCAACAAGGGTCCCCAGATCGTGGTGAGCCGCACCCACCCGGCGCTGGTGGCCAAGCTCTTCGAAATCGAAGTGCCCGAGATCGCCAACGGCATCGTGGAGATCAAGGCCTTGGCGCGCGAACCCGGTCACCGCAGCAAGATCGCGGTGGCGTCGAACGATCACATGATCGACCCCGTCGGCGCCTGCGTCGGCGCGCGCGGTAGTCGTGTTCGCAACATCACGAACGAGCTGCGCAGTGAGCGCATCGACGTGGTGCCGTACAGCGACGACCCCATCGAGTTCATCCAGGCGGCTCTGCAGCCGGCGCGGGTGCGCGAGGTTCGACTGGACGAGACCGAGGGCATCGCGACGGTGATCGTGCACGATCAGCAACTCTCGCTCGCCATCGGCAAAGAAGGGCAGAACGCCCGGCTGGCCGCGCGACTGACGGGCTGGCGCATTGACATTCGTTCGGAGAACGAAGTCGCCGAAGAAGAAGTGGTCGAAGAGGTATGGACCGACGGTGACGTGGTCGTGGACGAGACTATCGCGGTGGTGGCCGGCGAAGACGGTGCGAGCGCGGCGATCGTGATCGACGAAATCGTCACCGACGCCGAAGGTCACGTCGAAGAGGTCCTCGTGGTCGAAGAGATCGAACTCGAGGACGTGACAGCGCCCGCCACCGAGGAGACGGACGCCGAACCGGTCGTGGAGGACGAGGCATAGCGTCGTCTCGCACGTGCGTGGTCTGTCGAAAGGTCCGTCACGACTCCGAGATGATCCGTGCCGGGCGATCCGACGGTACGTGGTATCTCGGTCGGGGGCCCGGTCGGGGACTCTGGTGGTGCGACGACGAGTGTTCGAAGGGACTGCGCGTGGGACATCTCGCTCGGGCCCTCAAGTCGAGCGCGAACGAGAGCGACCTAGAGGCCCTGCGCGCTTTGAAAACGGGTCGCGGTCGGCATTAGCGGTGGTTGTGGAAGAATAGATAACTGTGCTCGCGAAAGCGGGTACGAGAAGCAAGGGAAGGTTTTGGCCCAGAAGAAGATCCGTGTGCACGAGCTCTCAAAGGAACTCGGTCTCACGAGCAAAGAGCTACTCACGCTCGCCCAAAAACTTGGCATAGGTGCCTCGAGCCCCTCTGCGTCGATCGAGGACGCCCAGGCCGACCGGATTCGACGTCGGGCCGACGCTGACGGTCTACGTCGTGCAGTCCAACCCGAAGAGGCCGCCAAAGCGGCCAAGGCCACGAAGGTCACCAAGGCCACCAAGGTGACGGGCACGAAGAAGGCGACCGCCGTCGCGACCGCGCCCGAGATCGTCGAAGCCCCACCCGCGCGCGTCAGTCGGGTGACCAAGCCCGTCGAATCGAGTGAAACGACCGCTGCCGCACCGGCTGTCGAATCGGCGCCCGTCCCGGCGGCGATAGAGCCCAAAGTGGTGCGCAGTCGCGCTCCCATCGTGAAGCCGGCCCCTACGCGCATCGCCTCACCAAGTGGACCGACGACCATTCGTCCCACTCAGCGCTCGGTCTCGGGCGAAGCGGGCGAGGGTGGTTCACCATCGACGCGGCCGCCGCTCAGTTCCACCGGCCGACCGATTCCGCCGCCGCCCGGACGTCCCATGAGTGCCACGGGCCGACCGATCCCCCCACCGCCCGGAGCGCGCCGTCCGATGTCCGCACCGGGGGCCCGACCGTCCGGTCCGGGTGGACCGCGGCCGATGAGTCCGCGTCCCAATCCAGCCTCGCGTCCCGGCGGCCCGACCTCGCGTCCCGGAGGCGCCGGCGGTGGTTTCCCCGGTCAACGTCCGAGTTCTCCGACCGGCGGCGCGCCCGGTGGGCCTAACCGTGGAGGACCGCCGAGTCGCGGCACCGGCGGACCTCGCGGTTCACAACGCAAGGCCACGCGCCGCCGCCGCCGCAACGTCGAAGAGCTGGAGCCGACGCAGATGACCACGTGGCAGCCGAGCAACCTGCCCGTTCCCGACGGCGAAGTCATCATCGAGCGCGGTTCGACGGCCAAGGACGTCGGACCGAAGCTCAATCGCAGTGCCGCGGACATTATCCGCTTCTTGTTCTTGCAGGGCGAGATTGTCACGGCCGTGCAGAGCCTGAGCGATGACATGATCGAGCTCTACGCCGCCGAAGTCGGCGCCAGCGTACACATGGTCGATCCCGGCGAGCAGCAAGAGGCCGCGCTCCTCGCGAAGTTCTTTGACGAAGACGACCAGGACGACGAGATTCCCGCCGCGCCGCGACCGCCCGTCGTGACGGTGATGGGACACGTCGACCACGGCAAGACGCTGCTGCTCGACAAGATCCGCCAGACCGACGTGGTCGCCGGCGAAGCCGGTGGCATCACCCAACACATCGGCGCCTACCGCGTGCAGTGGAAGGGCAAGGCGATCGCTTTCATCGACACCCCCGGTCACGAAGCCTTTACCGCGATGCGCGCTCGCGGCGCCAAGGTAACCGACATCATCATTCTCGTGGTCGCCGCGGACGACGGCGTGATGCCCCAGACGGTCGAGGCGATCAATCACGCCAAGGCCGCCGACGTACCACTCATCGTGGCCATCAACAAAATGGACAAGGCCGACGCCAATCCCGACCGCGTGCTCCAACAGATCAGCGAATACGGACTCGTCCCGGAAAAGTGGGGCGGCGACACGATCTGCGTCGAGATCTCGGCCCTGCAGGGCACGGGCATCGACGAACTGCTCGAACAGGTCCTTCTCGTCGCCGAAGTGGCGGAACTCTCGGCGCGCCCGAGCGGTCGCGCCGTCGGTACGGTGCTCGAAGCGAACCTCGAAGTCGGTCGCGGCCCGGTCGCCACCGTCATGGTCCAAAAGGGTCTGCTCGCGGTCGGCGACCCCGTCGTGGCCGGCGCCGCCTTCGGCAAGGTGAAGGCCCTCATCAACGATCAGGGCAAGCAGATCAAGTCGGCCGGACCGTCGATGCCGGTGCAGATCCTCGGTTTCAGCGAGCCCCCGTTCGCCGGTGACGAGATGCGCGTCGCTCACGACCTCGCCCACGCGAAGTCACTGGCCGAGGCCCGCGCCCAACGCGCCCGTCTCATCGGACACCAGCCCGTCGCCTCGACCAGCGGCGCCCGTCTGGAAGATCTCTTCGAACAGATCCAGCGCGGCGAGACCGCGACGCTCAACATCGTCTTGAAGGCCGACGTCCAGGGATCGCTCGAAGCGTGCACCGAGTCGTTGCGCAAGCTCGAACGCGATGACGTGAAACTCGTCATCGTCCATCGCGGGGTCGGCGGCATCACCGAAAACGACGTGCAGCTCGCGAAGGCGTCCAACGCCACCATCATCGGGTTCAACGTGCGACCGGACAAGCGCAGTCGCGATCTTTCCGAGAGCGAAGGCGTGCAGATTCGCACCTACGAGATCATCTACAAGTTGATCGAGGAGATCGAGGCCGCCATGCTCGGGTTGCTCTCTCCGGTGTACGAGGAGATCGTCACGGGCGAGGCCGAGGTGCGCGAGGTCTTTCGCGTGCCCAGGATCGGTGCGATCGCCGGTTGCTTCGTTCGCGACGGCGTCATCACCCGTGGATCGAAGGTTCGCTTCCTTCGCGAGGGGACGATCATCTGGAAAGGCTCGATTACGTCGCTGCGTCGCTTCAAGGACGACGCGCGCGAAGTGGCGTCCGGCTTCGAGTGCGGTATCGGTCTCTCCGACTACCAAGACCTCAAGGCCGGCGACATCATCGAGACCTTCGAAGAGCGCGAGATTCCCAGAACGGCCTAACGCATGGCCCGTTCATTTGGATCACATCATCCCTATCCTCGCTCGGCGCGCATCAATCAGATCCTGCGCGAAGTAATCTCGGATGAACTGACGAGGATCTCGGACATCGACGACCGCATCGGAATCGTCACTGTGACCGGTGTCGAGACGACCCGGGACCTGCGCCAAGCCATGGTCTTCTTCCATTCCCTGACGCCCGAGACGAGGGTCGCGCTCGAAGAGCGGCGGGCACAGATTCAGTCGGCCGTCAACGCTCAGACCCGCTTCAAGCGCACGCCGAAGCTGTCGTTCATGGCCGATCCGGCCGTGGCCAGTGGTGAGGCCGTGGAAGAGATCATCCGTCGCCAGAATCATGACGACGAGTAACGGCCTCCTGCTCGTCGACAAGCCGCAAGGACTCACGAGTCACGACGTCGTCGCTCGCGTACGCCGGATCCTCCACGAGAAGAAGGTCGGCCACGCGGGCACCCTCGATCCAATGGCCACCGGGCTCTTGGTGCTCGCCGTCGGACCCTCGACGCGCCTGTTGCGTTTCGCCCAGTCCGAGACCAAGCGCTACGTCGGCGCCGTGAAGTTCGGCGTCGCGACCGATTCACTCGACGTCGACGGTGTCGTGGTCGACGAACGGCCGGTACCGCCCCTGACGACCGAGACCGTCGACGCCGCGACGAACGCGATGCTCGGTCCGCAAGCGCAGACGCCGCCGATGGTGTCGGCCATCAAGGTCGACGGTCAGCGCCTCCACCAACTCGCGCGTCGGGGTATCGAAATAGAGCGCTCCGCTCGTGAGATCAACGTCTCGATCTTCGCGCTCGCCCCGACTGACGTCGATTCGGTGTGGCGTTTCGACGTTGAGTGTTCGGTCGGAACCTACGTGCGCGTGCTCTTGAGCGACCTCGCTCGGAGCCTCGGGACGCTCGGGCACCTCATCGAACTGCGTCGACTGGCCAGCGGTTCGCACGTTGTCGAGAACGCCATGACGCTCGACGCGCTCGCCGACGTCGTGGAACACGGCGGCCAGGTGCTGGCTCCGCCGGCTACGTTCGTGACCGGTCTCGAACACGTGACCCTGAGCGACGATCAAGCGTGCGCGATGCGAATGGGCCAGCGCGTCTCGCTCGCCGAGACCTTCCGCGGCGACGAGATCGCTGCCATGGATGCCGCGGGTGAACTCATTGGCGTTCTTTCGCGGCGCAACGAATCGTGGAAGCCCGAGTTGGTGTTGGCGATACCCAATGATTCGACGCGCGGATAGTTGGCGCCCATGATTGTCGTACGCGATGGAGAGACGTCGAAACTTTCGAACCGTGATTCGGTGATCGCTATCGGGGTTTTCGATGGATTGCACTTGGGCCACCAAGCCGTCATTGACATGCTGTTGCACCTGGACGGTCAGCGCGCCAAGGACGCCGTGCCGACCATCGTCACGTTCGATCCTCACCCGGCGTTGGTCCTCGCCCCCGAGCGCGAACTACGGCTCATCGGCACGCTCGACCAGCGCCTCGAAGGATTCGCAGCGCTGGGAATCGAACAGGTCCGCGTGGTGACGTTTGATCAAGATCTCGCTAATGAGTCGGCCTCGGACTTCATTGGTCGCGTCTTGGCCAGTGAGTTGCACGCCTGGGAGATCGTGGTCGGTGAGGACTTCCGATTCGGTCACGATCGAGAGGGCGACGTCGCCTTGCTGAGCGCCGAGGGACAACGCTACGGATTCGGCGTGTACGAAGCGCCCACCTTCGGTGAGCCGCGCTGGAGTTCAACCGCGGTGCGCGAAGCTCTGGAAGCGGGGGACATCGATACAGCGAACGCGACGCTCGGGCGTCCGTTCGTCCTGCGCGGACGCGTGGTGCACGGGGACGCGCGCGGGGGAGAGCTCGGCTTCGCCACCGCCAACGTCGCCACCGAAGCGTTGCAGCTGGTGCCCCTCCAAGGTATTTACGCCGGCGCCGCGCGGATGCCCGATCGCACCTGGCGGCCCGCGGCGATCTCGATTGGGACCCGTCCGCAGTTCTACGAAGACGGACCACTCCTGGTCGAAGTCCACCTGCCGGGCTACGAGGGCGACCTCTACGATGCCTCGCTCGACGTCGCCTTTCGGCAGCGTCTTCGCGAAGAAGCGGTCTTCTCGGACGTCGATGCGTTGGTCGTCCAGATCGGCCGCGACGTCGAACAAACCCTTGAGATATTCAAGAAGTTCTCGACTCTCGGCTCGGCGCTGCTAGAATAGATATTCGGTCAGCGACGCTGACTATGTGGGTCGTCACGTTGGCGACTTGCGACGAGACATCCGACTCATAAGGCAAAAAAACGTTATGGCTGAGAAGCAGCAGATCATCAAGGACTATCAGGCTCACGCGACGGACACGGGTTCCCCCGAAGTCCAGGTGGCGATCCTGACGGACCGGATCGCTCACCTCACCGAGCACCTCAAGGTTCACAAGGGCGATCATCACACCCGTCGTGGACTCATGAAGCTCATCGGCCAACGTCGCCGTCTGCTCGATTACGTGCAGCGCGGAAATGTCGAGCGCTACCGCGCTTTGATCGGCCGTCTCGGCATTCGTCGCTAGCCGTACGGCACGTTGACGCCGTCAACGTGCTCAACACATCCGATTCCTCGGAGGCCAGTGGAGAACAGTCGCGATTCGCGAAGGTTGCCCACTGGGATCCGGGCGGAGTGTTGCTAACCAAATAGGAGCAATACCAATGACTGACGCAATTAGCGTAAGTAGCCCGGTTACGGGCACCGAAAAGACTTTGAGTTTTGAAGCGGGCCGACTGGCCCAACTGGCCGACGGGGCCGTCGTGGCTCGCCTCGGCGACACCATATTGTTGGCGACCGTCGCGGCCGCCAAGAGCGTTCGAGAAGGCATCGACTTCTTCCCGCTCACCGTCGACATCGAAGAGCGCGCCTACGCCGCGGGCAAAATCCCCGGGGCCTTCTTCCGTCGCGAGGGCAAGCCCTCGGACCAAGCGGTCCTCACCTGTCGACTCATCGACCGACCCCTGCGACCTTCGTTCCCGAAGGGTTTCCGCAACGAGGTCCAAGTGGTTGGCACGATCTTCAGCGCCGACCAGGAGAACCCGTACGACGTCTTGGCCATCAACGCCGCCTCGGCCGCGCTGATGATCTCGGGCATCCCCTTCGAGGGACCGATCGGCGCCGTGCGCATGGCCTACACCACCGACGGTGAGTGGGCCCCGCACCCGACGTACCAAGAGGGCGACGCCGCGACCTTCGAACTGGTCGTCGCCGGACGCGCCCTCAGTGACTCGGCCGACGCCGACGTGGCGATCATGATGGTCGAGGCCGGTGGCACCGAAGGATCGTTCGAGAAGTACGCCGACGGCGCGCCCAAGGTGTCCGAAGAGGTGCTCTCGGCCGGACTCGAAGCCTCCAAGCTGTGGATCCGTGAGTCGATCAACCTGCAGCGTGAACTGGTGAAGAACTTCGTCGCCGTGCGCGGACCGCTGGCCACCATGGAGTACCAGACCGTCGCCGACTACCAGGACGACGTCTACGAGAGCGTCGAAGCCATGGGCGCCACGTCGCTGACCGAAGCCAACAAGTTGACGACCAAGACCGCTCGCAACGAGGCCCTCGACGCCGCGACCGCGTCGATCATCGAGCACCTGAAGGACGAGTTCCCGAACCGCCTGGGTGAGATCAAGGCGGCCGTGCGATCGGTCACCAAGAAGATCGTGCGAAAGCGCATCGTCGACGAGGGTGTTCGCATCGACGGGCGATCGATCACGGACATTCGTCCGCTCTCGGCCGAGATCGACCTCTTCCCGATGACCCACGGCTCGGCCCTGTTCCAGCGCGGCGAGACCCAGGTCGTCAACGTGACGACCCTCGGGATGCCCCGCATGCGCCAGCAGCTCGACACCATCGGACCGGACGAGTTCCGTCGCTACATGCACCACTACAACTTCCCGCCGTACTCAGTCGGTGAGACCGGTCGCGTCGGCATGCCCAAGCGCCGCGAGATCGGCCACGGCATGTTGGCCGAGCGCGCGTTGATCCCCGTACTGCCCAGCGAAGAGGACTTCGCCTACACGCTGCGCGTGGTCTCGGACGTTCTCCAGTCCAACGGCTCGACGTCCATGGCGTCGGTCTGCGGCTCGACGCTGTCGCTCATGGCGGCCGGCGTGCCGATCAAGGCGCCCGTGGCCGGTATCGCGATGGGTCTCGTTTACGACGACGGCAAGTACGTCACGTTGACCGACATCCTCGGCGCCGAAGACGCGTTCGGCGACATGGACTTCAAGGTCGCCGGCACCGCTGACGCGGTCACGGCGTTGCAACTCGACACGAAGATCGACGGCCTTCCGGCCGAGGTCCTGTCGAACGCCCTGGACCAGGCCAAGACGGCCCGGTTGCTGATCCTCAACGTGCTCACCAACACGATCGCCGAGCCCCGCTCGCACGTCGCCGAAGTGGCCCCGAAGATCGTCTCTTTGCAGATTCCGATCGACAAGATCGGCGAGGTCATCGGTCCCAAGGGCAAGGTCATCAACACCTTGCAGCAAGAGACCGGAGCGGACATCGCGGTCGACGACGACGGTGTCGTCGGCACGGTCACCATCGGCGCCAAGGATGGTCGCGCCGTGGAAGAGGCCCGTCGACGCATCGCCATGATCCTCGACCCGCCCACGCCCGAAGTCGGGGCGACCTATCAGGGCCGCGTCGTCAACATCGCCAAGTTCGGCGCGTTCGTGAGCATCATGCCCGGACGTGACGGCCTCTTGCACATCTCGAAGATGGCGCCGCTCAACGGTGGCAAGCGCATCGGACAGGTGGAGGACGTGCTCGAACTCGGTCAGGCGATCGAGGTCAAGGTGGACGACATCGACCCGCAGGGCAAGGTCTCGCTCTCGCTCGTCGGCGACTTCCCGGAATCGGAAGAGGACGCTCGACCCCCACGTGCCCGCGACGGCGAACGAGGCAGTCGCGACCGTGACCGTGACCGTGACCGCGGTCCGCGCGAACGCACGCCCCGCGAGAACGTCAACGCGTCTCGCCCCACCGCGCCGTCATCGGCCTTCGAAGCGGCCTTCGAGGCCGAGCTGGCCGACGAGATTGGCGACTTGGGCCCCGGTGGTCCGGCCTTCGTTGATGGCGACGGCGCACGTCGCAGTCCTCGACCGCGTCGCCGATAGTCCTTCGACGCCCGTGTTGTACGGTCCGCGTGACCGTGCGGCACGGGCGTCGTGCTTTTTCGTAGCGTGGGGCCAATGAGTCTCGTCACCCCCACGCATCAGAAGCGATGGTGGCGGCCTCTTACCAGCGGAGATCGACGCGCCCTGTTCGCGATGCTCGTGGTGCCGACGTTGCTCTTCGTCATCCCGGCCCTCTTGGGCCATCCGGCGATTGACGGCGACAATCTGATTCAGAACTTTCCGCTGCGCGTCTTGAGCGGCCAACAGATCGCGTCGGGCCATCTGCCGCTGTTCAATCTTCTCGCGAATTCCGGCACGCCACTGCTCGGGGGACTCAACGCCGGGGCGCTGTACCCGCTCACGGTGATCTTCGCCTTCGTGCCCCCGATCGCCGCGTGGATCATCAACTGCATCGCGGTCTACGTGATCGCCGCTTGCGGAATGTTCGCCCTGCTGCGTTGGCACGGCCTGCGCACGTTGTCGTCCTTCGCCGCGGCGATGAGCTTCGCTTACTCGGGCGCGATGATCGGACAACTGGTCCACCTAGGCGTCGTCCAGGGCTTCGCCTTCATTCCTTGGGCCGCACTGATCTTGGTCTCGCTCTCGCGTCGACTCTCGCTCGAGCCGGCGACGAGCACGTGGCGTCAGCTCGCGAGGATTTCCAAGCCCTGGATTTGGGGCTATGCATTATTGTGGGGCTTGACCTTTCTGACGGGCGAACCGCGTGGCATCGCCGAGATCGAACTCTTGACCTTGACGCTCGGTCCGTCGATCTTGCTGATTCGAAGCTCGTACTGGATTCAGTCGTGGCGCGCTCGCGTCACCTACGTCGCCGCCCTCGTGGCGGGCCTAGCGTGGGGATGCGCCATCGGTCTGGTGCAACTCCTGCCCGGGTGGTCGTTCATCGGCTTCTCACAACGTTCGACCATCAGTTACGGCTACTTCGGGGCCGGCTCGTTGGTGGTGCGCTGGACGTCGCTGCTCTTCGTGCCGGACATCTTCGGGGGCAATGGTTCGGGTGGACAGCCCAACTTCTTCGCCCACTACAACCTGCCCGAAGTGACCGGCTACGTCGGCGTGTTGGCGCTGATCGCGACCTTCGCCTTCATCGCCAAGTTGACCCGCCGGGGATGGAAGGGCGAGGACCGCGACTTCATCCTCTACTTCGTGGTGCTGGTGGTCGGACTGTTCGCGACGTGGGGCTCGTACACGCCGCTCGGTCACCTGTTCCGCCAGATTCCCCTGTACGGCAGCACGCGACTGCAGAGTCGCAACATCATCCTCGCGGACTTCGCGATGACCGCCCTGCTGGGCTGGTGGCTCCATCGACTCGAGACGCGTCGCACGGCCGAGGCCGGACTCGAAGGTCGAAGGAAGTGGGTGTCACTCGCGCCGGCCCTCGGTGTCGTGGCTCTGTGCGTCGGACTGTTTCTCTGGGGGGCCCGGATCGTCTCGTACCTCGGGGTCTTCCCCCAGCAAGAGGGCCTCGCCCGGGACATGCATCTTTCCTATGGGCTGCACCTCGCCGTTGCGGGAGTCGTGGTTTTGGCGCTTCTGCGCTGGCGATCGTCGAAGCACCTGATGAAGATTTTGATGGGCGTACTGGTGAGCGACGTACTGGTTTTCTTGATCCTGAGTGCCACGGCCGTCATCGGCGGCGCTGGTCCGACCGAACCTTCCTCGGTGAACGCCATGGCGCTCTTCGGCAATAACGGCCGTACCGCGTTGGTCGATCAGGGCGGCGCCCATCAGCACCAGTTCCAAGCCCTTGGGGTGCCGAACATGAACGTCTTCACCAAAGTGCCGAGCGTGCAAGGCTACGGCTCGCTCATCTCGAGCATCTACGACGACTCGACCGGTACGCACCCCCAGTCGGCCATCGATCCCTGTCGCCTCGCCGACGGGACCTTCGTGCAACTGCGACTCTCGGCGATCGCGGTCTCGTACGCGCAGTTAAGCCACAGCACCAAGGTTCCGGTCACGCCGGCACCGAACTGTCGCCAGGCACCATCGTCACCAGTCGCCGACCGCTACTTCGGACAGATCCTGCGCGTGCACACGGTGACCGTGCACGGACGGGGAGGTCGTCCGGTCGCCACCGGAACGGTGTACTTCACCCTGCTCGACTGGAACGGACGTGGCGTGGGTCCCGTACTGCACCTCACCGGAGCGAACGACATGACGTTCACGATTCCGGGGCGTACGCCCAAGGCTGCCGGTTTCGAACTGACCGCCCAGAACGGCACCTCGATCGGAGACGCGCTGGTCGCGCAACTCGAACCGGTCAAGGTCACCTACCAATTGAACTCGCCGATGCAAGAGGCGCTGGACAGTCACCGCTGGCACCTCACCGACACCGTCGGAACGTTTTCGGTCTTTAGGGCCGAGAGCGTGAAGCCGACCGTGTGGTTGGCGCCGTCGTCCCACGGCTCGTTATCCCACGTGGAGAACGTCGCCTACGGCGACACCTGGGTCGACGTGCACGCCAACAGTTCGGTGACACTCGTTCGATCGATGGCCTACCTGCCGGGTTGGCGCGCGACCGCCCTCAACACCACGACCGGAAAGAGCGAGACGCTCAAGGTCTCACGCAACGGACTTATTCAACAGGTGACCGTGCCGAGTGGCCAGTGGCGCGTGCACTTCCACTATCACGCGCCGTACATCGAGTTGAGTCTCGCCGCGTCGGTCGTGGGCGTGGTGTTGATCATCGGGGTGGGTGCGTACCTCCTCGTCGACGAACGTCGAAGGCGCGCGGTTAAGGTGCGGTCGTGAAAGCTCTCGCGATCAACGGTGGCGCCGGACGAATGGGTCAGATCCTCGCCGGCGGACTGAGCGCCACCGGTCGTTTCTCCATTGGTGCGCTCGTGGACACGCAAGCGCCGCACGAACTCTTTGGCGCCACTTACGCCCCGTCCTGGGACGTTGTTGACGCCACCACCATCGACGTGGTGGTCGACTTCTCCTCACCCGAAGGTGTCGTCGCTTCGGCGACGTGGTGCGCCGCCCACGGCAAAGGCCTCGTGATCGGCACGACCGGACTTTCGGACGATCAACGACGCGCCGTGGAAGAGGCGGCGACCAAGGTGGGAGTCGTCATCGCGGCGAACTACGCACTCGGGGCCGTGCTCTCCGAGCGATTTGCCGCCATGGCCGCTCCGTACTTCGATCGGGTGGAAATAATCGAATTGCATCACGACAAGAAAGTTGACGCCCCTTCGGGAACGTCGATCGCCGCGGCCAAGGGCATCGCCGCGGCTCGCAACGCGGCGGGCTTACCCGAGATGACCGATCCGACCGTCCGTCACACCGTGTCCGGCGCGCGCGGGGCCGACACGATCGGCGGCATCAAGATTCACTCGGTGCGACTGCCCGGACTGGTGGCGCACCAAGAGATCCTCTTCGGCGGACCGGGCGAAGGATTGACGATTCGCCACGACTCCTTTGATCGACTGAGTTTCGTTCAAGGCGTGGCGCTCGCCGCCGACGCCGTCGACGCGTCACCTCGGCTGATTGACGGGATCCAATCACTGATCTGAAGGTCACCCTGATTCGGTGGAATCGGCGAGCGAGTTCGAATGGATCCTTTGACACTTGTAGGCGATTTCACGAAGGTGCACGTTTGTGGATTCGCGGACAATGACTGGTAACTTCGAGGTATGACCACTCCTCGATTCGGTCGCGTTCTCACCGCCATGGTGACGCCCTTTCGAGCGGACGGATCAATCGATTTTGACGTGGCGATTGAACTGGCAACGTACATAGTGGGTGAGGGAAGTGACGGCTTGGTCATCGCCGGGTCGACCGGGGAAGGCTCGTCGCTGTCGGACAAAGAGAAGCTGGAACTCTTCGCCTGCGTTGCGGGCGCGGTCGAAGTGCCCGTACTGGCCGGATCGACCTCGGCCGACACGGCGCAGTCAGTGGAACTCACGCGTCAGGTCCTCGACACCGGCGTGACCGGCGTACTCGCGACCACGCCGAACTACGCGCGGCCGAGTCAAAAGGGCATCGCCGCGCACTTCGCCGCCATCGCCAAGTCCACGGAACTGCCCATCATGCTCTACGACATACCCTCGCGCACCGGACGGAAGATCGCGGCCGCAACGACCATCGACCTCGTCGCGGCGCACTCGAACATCGTCGCGATGAAAGACGCGTCGGGTGACCTCGTGGGCGCCGCGCACTACAAGGCCGTCCTCGGTGACGACATCGACCTCTATAGCGGCGACGACTCGGTGCTGCTGCCCTTGATGGCCGTGGGCGCGGTCGGCATCGTGTCGGTGGCCGCGCACTGGGCCGCGCGAGAGTTCGTGCAGTTGGTGGAGAGCGTGGAACGAGGCGATCTCGTCACGGCGAGAGCGGTCAACGAGCGACTCGCTCCCAGCTACGCCTTCGAATCCAGCGACATCTATCCGAACCCCATGCCGTCCAAGGCGGCCATGCGCTACCTCGGATTCTCCGTCGGCCAGTGCCGACTCCCGCATTCGGAGAGTGACGACGCTCTTGACGCGGACGCGGCCAAGATCGTGGCCGCCCTCCAGGCATCGCGTGGCTAAAGACACCGTTCGCGTCACCTTCCTCGGCGGTCTGGGTGAGATTGGGCGAAACTGCGCGGCGATCGAACAGGACGGTCGCATCGTGATCGTCGACGCCGGACTGATGTTCCCGGAACCCACGATGTACGGGGTCGACCTGATTCTGCCGGACTTTCGCTGGCTGATCGAACGGCGCGATCGGGTCGACGCCATCGTGTTGACGCACGGACACGAAGATCACACGGGCGCGCTGCGCTACCTGGTGAAGGACATCAACGTCCCGATCTACGGCTCGGCGTTGACGCTGGGCTTCGCGCGTCATCGCCTCACCGAGGCCAAGGTCGCCAAGGCCCTCACCTTCATCGAGGTGAGCGACGGCGAGAAGCGAAAGATCGGACCTTTCGAAGTCGAGTTCATCCCCGTCACGCACTCGGTGCCGAGCGCCCACGCGCTGGCCTTTCGCACCAACGCCGGCATCGTCGTGCACTCGGGCGACTTCAAACTCGATCTCACGCCGATCGACGGACGACGCACCGACATCTCTCGCCTGGCGGCCCTCGGTGACGAAGGCGTCGCGCTGTTGCTGGCCGACTCCACCAACGCCGAGGAGCCGGGCTTCACGGCCTCCGAGCGATCGGTCGGGGGAGCGCTGCGTCGACTCTTCCTCGAGCGACCGGAACGGCGCATGGTGGTCGCCTGTTTCGCCAGTCACATCCACCGCGTCCAGCAGATCATCGACGTCGCGTTGGAACAGCACCGCAAGATCGTGCTCATGGGCCGCTCGATGGAGGCCAACGCCAAACTGGCGCGCAAGCTGAACCTCTTGCACGTGGACGCCGCCGATCTGATCGACATCGAGAACATCGATCGTTACGCGCCGGGCGAAGTCTGCGTCATCTGCACCGGCAGCCAGGGCGAGCCGCTCGCCGCGCTGGCCAAGCTCTCGCGCGGCGACGCCCGGTTCTTGAAGGTCGGCGCCGACGACACGGTGATCCTCAGTTCCCATCCGATTCCCGGCAACGAGTGGACGGTGGGTCGCGTCATCGACGACCTGCACCGGGCCGCGGCCGAAGTGATTCACTCGGGTCACGAACCGGTCCACGCCTCGGGCCACGCGCGCCAGGGCGAACTGCGGACATTCCACCAACTCCTGCGACCAAAGAACTTCGTCCCGGTTCACGGGGAGTACCGACACATGGTCCATCACGCCGAACTCGCCCACTCCATGGGTCTGAATCCCAAGCACGTCTTGATCTGTGAAGACGGTGACCAGATCGAAATCCACAAGACCGGCATCAAACGCGCCGGTCAGGTTCCGGCCGGATTTCACTACATCGACGGCAGTGCCGGCGATTTGGACGAACGACCGCTGGAAGAGCGCCGAATGCTGGCGGAGTTCGGGGTCGTGCAGGTCTCGGCCGGCGTCGATAAAAAAGGCGGCACGATAATCCAGCCGGTGCGTTTGACGGCGCGCGGATGGTTCGAGGGCGACCAAGACAAATCTGTCCTCGACGACGTGACCAACGAAGTTCGTTCGGCTCTGGAAGTAGCGCTGCGCGAGGGCACGCGCGATGAAGAGGCCCTCAGTAAGGTCGCCCAGCGCGCGGCGGGCCGCCTGCTCGGTCAGAAATACCGCCGCCAGCCCGTCCTGCTCGCGGCCGTGGTGGTCCTCTAGTCGCCTTTTTCGGGCTCGCCGTGATCGGCGTTGTTGCGTCCGACGCGCCAGAACGCCTTCATACTGATCGAATCGTCGTCGAGGCCTCGGTCCAGCAGCGCCTCGCGCACTGCTTTCATCACGTGAAACTCTCCGAAGAGATAGGCGTGGCCGCGGTCGGGCGGAAAGGCGAACGCCGAGAGTCCGCTGAATAGCCCGGCGGGATCGTCCTTGGCGCGTCCCATACGGTCCACGAAGATGCCGGTCACGGCGATACCGTCGTCGAACGTGGTGGTCAGGGCGTCATCGGCGTGGTCGGTCTCGATGATGAAGATCACTTTGCCGGGCACTGGGACGCTGTGGGCCATTCGATAAGCCGAGCCGAGGCACGTGATGTCACCCATGAAGAGGTGCCAGTCGGCCTCGGGATCGAGCACGATCTGGCCGCGGGGCCCCACGATGTCGACTTCGTCGCCCGGCTGGGCACGGCGCGCCCACACGCTGCCGGGCCCTTCGTGGGCGGTCGTGATCCATAAGGTGAACTGATCGAGCTCTTCGTCGACGGCGTGCACGCTGTAGCGACGTCGCACCAGTTTGTCGGCGGGAGTGGTGAGTTGCACCATGACGTCGTTGCCGGGAACGCCGCACAAGAGGGCGGCCTGACCTGCGAGAACGACTTCATTGATCGACGAACTGAGCGGCGTCGATGAGACGAAGTGACAGACGCGCGCGTTCGAGTCGAGTCGCGCCGCGAGCTCGAGTGAGGAGTCGTGGGGAGTAGTCGGCACCGGTTCAGCCTACGGGGATTGGCACCGAGTACAAAAGAATGTTCGGTTGGGGAAGTGACACCATACGAACAACCGACATGTAACACCAGTTAAGTACCGTTTATTACATCGATCAGACTTATCGAATGCGAGCCGTGCTGGTGCCGCTTGACCCCACGCCCGCCCAAGAGCAATTGTTGCGTAGTTACTGCGGCGCGGCGCGCTTCGCCTACAACTGGACAGTGGCAATTGTCAAGGAGAACCTTGACAAGCGGGACGAGGAGCGCCGGGCGGGCATCGTGGAGTCTCATCTCACGAAGTCCCTCTCCTGGTCGGCATGGTCGATGACTCCGTTGTGGAACTCGGTGAAAGATGAGGTTGCACCGTGGCACTGCGACGTCACGAAGCACGCCTTCATCAGCGGGGTCACTAACGCCGCGACCGCACTGAAGAACTTCGACGAGTCGAGAAAGGGCGTGCGCAAAGGGCAACCCGTCGAATTCCCCGCGTTCAAAGATCGCCACTCGAAGCTGTCCTTCACAATGATCGAATTCAAACCCCAGTATTGGTTGTCCGAGGACTCTCGCCACGTGCGCCTCGTTCTGCCTCGTGCCTCGACAGACCCTCGGATCTCGCGGCGGCGCAAGCAACTCCAGTGGCTGCACACGACCGAGTCATTCCGTCGCCTCAAGAAGAAGGTCATTTCCGGAGAGTGGACTATACAGGCGGTAACTATCTCCTTCGTCGGTGGTCGTTGGCGGGCCTCGTTCTCAGTTCGTCAGTACGTCGTCCACGCCCGGAGCGCAATACGGCTACGCGGATCACTGGTGGGTGTCGATCTCGGCGTGAAGTACCTGGCCACCCTGACGGTGTCAGTCAACGGGCTCAGCGACGAGAATGGTCACGTTGAAAATCCGCGATACCTAGACGCGCACTTCGAACGGCTCGCCAAACTCGATCGTCAACTGTCACGCTGCATGAAGGGATCGAAGAACCGCGCGAAGCTCCTGCTGCGCCGCCAACGCCTTCACGGGAGGATCTCCCGAACGAGATACCTCTACTTGCACCGACTCACAACGACATTGACCGGAGGCTTTGAAACAGTGGTGATCGAGAACCTCGACGTGGCGGGCATGGTGAGGAGGAAAAAGAAGAACACCGCGAAGGCATTAAGGCGTTCAATCCACGACGCCGGTTGGAGTGAACTGCGACGCCAACTCACATATAAGACCGACGACTGCGGACACCGCGTCATCGTCGTGAACCAGTTCTACCCCTCATCGAAGAAGTGCTCTCACTGTGGCGAGACGAAAGCCAAGCTCGCCCTCAGTGATCGCGTCTTCGAGTGCAGTAACTGCGGCATCAGTCTCGACCGGGACGTGAACGCTGCACGCAATATCCGTGATGAAGGAATTCGTCTTCTCACTAACGAAGCATCAACCGTCGCGGGGCACCAACCCGGGACGTTAAACGCTGACTCGAGGGACCGTGAGACGAAACCGCCCAGGCGGGGACGCGGGGACCGTTACCAGAGCAGAACCACGCAGCCAGCGCGAGAGTTGTCACCGTTGGCGTAGGTAGTGGAAAGGGTGGTGGCAACGCCGCTCGGGGTTGGTCGGTGGTTCGTGCGCTGAATAGCCTTGTGTAAGTTTGATGGTTGTGGCACAAGCGCGACACAAGAAAAAGCCGGTGAAGAAGACGGCTCGAGGATCCGCGGCGAGCGCCAGCGTCTGGGAACGCCACACCCGCGACCTCTGGATTCTCCTGCTCGTGGTGATTGGTGCGTTCTGCGTCCTGGCCGAGGCTGGGGCGCTCGGGCCCGTCGGGCGCGGCATCTCGAAGGGCCTGGCCATCGCGTTCGGCGTCGGACGATTCGCCCTGCCCATCATGTTGATCGCGTTGGGCGCGGCGCTGGTCGCGGGGAAGATCGAAGTCGAGCGAACTCGAGTCGCCTGGGCCATTGCGCTCGGGGTGATCAGCATCTGTGGCATCGGGCACCTCGCCGGAGGGCGACCGTCGCTGCACGCGACCACGAAGGAGTTCGCGCACGCGGGCGGTTGGCTCGGTGCACTGATCGGCGGCGGCCTCGACAAGGCCATCGGGATCGCCGGAGCACTAGTGGTGCTGCTGGCGTTACTGATCATCGCCATCATGATCGGCACCGGGATCGGACTGCGCGCGCTCTACGGCGGCACCGCGACGTTCTTTCGCGCGGTGGGCTCGTGGCTCGCACGGTGGTGGTCGAGTCGCGAACGCCCCGAGATCGTGGACGAAGAGACCGAGGAGCCGGCCCCGAAGCGCGTTCGCGCGGTGCCGGAACCACTCGACGTCTTTGTCGCTCCGGAGGAGTACGAGGAAGAGTACGGAGAAGACGAGTACGAAGAGGAGTACGGGGAGGACGAGGAATCCGAATCGGAGTACGACGACGTTCCCGAGATGGAGAGCGATTGGGAGTTGCCGTCGCCGTCGCTGCTCATGCGCACCAAGGACGTGAAGCAAGACCGCGCGGCGATCGAAGACATGGGTGGGGAACTGGTCGAAGCGCTCGCGGCCCACGGCGTGGACACCACGCTCGTCGGATTCACGGTCGGTCCGACCGTGACGCGCTACGAACTCGAACTCGGTCCGGGCGTCAAGGTTTCGAGCGTGACGTCACTCCATAAGGACATCGCCTACGCCATGGCCTCGCCCGACGTGCGCATTCTCGCCCCGATACCGGGACGCTCCGCCATCGGCGTCGAGGTGCCCAATCGACAGCGAACGCTCGTCGCGTTGGGTGACCTGCTGGCTTCGGAAGAGGCCGCCAACTCCACGCACCCCTTGGACGTGCCGTTTGGCCGGGACATCTCGGGCAAGACCCTCATCGCCAATCTGGGTGAGATGCCCCACGTCCTCATCTCCGGGGCGACCGGAGCCGGAAAGAGTTCACTGATCAACTCCATCGTGACGGCGCTCGTGATGCGAGCGACTCCGGAGCGACTCCGACTCATTTTGGTCGACCCCAAGCGCGTGGAGATGGGCCAGTACAACGACCTACCTCATCTCCTCGCGCCGGTCGTGGTCGATCCGAAGAAGGCCGCCGGGATGCTCGCGTGGGCCGTCAAGGAGATGGAGCGACGCTACGACATCCTCGCCGAGAGCGGCGCGCGCGACATCACCAGTTACCAGCAAATGATCGCGCGCGGCGAGTTGGAACCCGAGACCAGCGACGACGAGCGCGTGGCCGAGATCTTCGAACGTACGACCGGCCTGGAGTCCGACGTCGAAGCTCCGCCCGGTCCCGAGGACCTGCCTTACATCGTGATCGTGGTCGATGAGTTGAACGACCTCATGTTGGTGGCGGCGCGCGACGTGGAGGAATCAGTGGTGCGCATCGCCCAGATGGCCCGCGCCGTCGGTATCCACCTCGTGCTCGCGACGCAACGACCGAGCGTCGACGTCATCACCGGCGTCATCAAGGCCAACATTCCCAGTCGCATCGCCTTCGCGGTCTCGTCACTGGCGGACAGTCGCGTCATCCTCGACCAAGCGGGCGCGGAGCGTCTCATCGGCAAGGGCGACATGTTGTTGGTGACGGCCTCGTCGAACGTCGCGCGGCGCCTCCAAGCGCCATGGGTCTCGGAGAGTGAAGTGGCGCGGGTCGTCGAGGCGTGGCGCGCGCAGGGCGGTCGCCGTGAGAACGTGGTCGCGCTCGACGTACCCCGCGGCCGCGGTGGCTCGATGGGCGGAGGATCGAGCGACGACGACGATGAAGTGCTCGCCCAGGCGCGCGAGTTGATCATTCGAACGCAGTCCGGTTCGACGTCGATGCTGCAGCGCAAACTGCGCGTCGGCTTCGCACGGGCCGGTCGCATAATGGACCAGCTCGAGCAAGAAGGCGTGGTGGCCGCGGGCGATGGGTCGAAGGCCCGCAAAGTGCTCATGACGCCCGAAGAGTACGACGAACAGACCTCGCTGTAGTTCGTGACCAGGAGATCGTCTCGTCGTCCCGCCCTGCGTGGGCTCTTCACTCGATTCTTTTCGATCGTCCTCGGCGCCGTCGTGGCGAGCGCAGTGATCGTCTCGATGCAGTTGCCGTTCTTGCACGAACGGCCCACGGTGCATCTCCACCTGAGTTCCTACGAGAGCTTCGACTACACGCCCCCACCCTTGGCGTGGCCGAGCCAGGGCAGCGCCGCGCTCGACGTACCGGCCCTCGGTATCACGCGCGCCTGGCACAACCGCGTGGTGCCGATCGCGAGCCTCACCAAGATGATGACGGTCTACGTGGCCCTCAAGCACTTTCCTCTGTCCATCGGTGAAACCGGTCCGTGCTTGGTGGTGACCGATGGCGACGTGCTCAATTTTCAGGCCGATAAATCTGAACACGACTCCGCGGTCATCGTCGAAGCCGGGGAGCAGCTCTGTGAGAGTGATCTGCTCAACGGCATGTTGGTGCACTCGGCCGCCAACTACGCCGACATCCTCGCGGCCATGGTCTCGCCGACGCCCACGGCGTTCGTTGCCCGGATGAACGCGACCGCCAGGTCCCTCGGTCTGCGTAACACGCACTACGCCGATGACACGGGCGTGTCGGACCAGTCGGTGTCGACGGCGCTCGACCAAGCGAAGCTCGCCGCGCTATTGATGCGCTCACCGCTCGTGCGCTCCATCGTCGATCAGACCATGGTGGACCTTCCGGTCGCCGGTTTCGTCAACTCCTTTACGCCCTTGGTCGGAGCCAACGACGTCGTGGGAGTCAAGTCCGGACAAACCGCCGCGGCCGGCGGTTGTGACGTGATGGCCGTGGCCTATCGCCTGAACGGTCGACGTCATCTCGTCTACGCCGTGGTGCTCGGTCAACGAGGTGGCAACGTGCTCGCCGATGCCGGCAACGCCGCATTCGCCTTGGCCACATCGGCCGAGAACAGTCAGGTCGACGTCGCCTTCAAGAAGGGGGCGGTACTCGGCACGATTGGATTTGGCCACGACGTAGCGCCGTTCGGCCTCGCGCACCAGAGTCACGTGTACTGGTGGGACCAGCACAACGACCATCCTTTGCAGCTCCGACTTCGGCATCTGGGTTACACGATTCATCGCGGCGAAGTGGTCGGATGGATCGAGGTGCACAGCGCTGAGCGGCCGATACCGCTGGTCGCGCTTCGTACGGTCGCCGCGCCCACGCTCTGGCAACGCATACTGTAAAGCCATGCTCGCGCGCGTACCCGCCAGTTCGGCCAACCTCGGACCGGGTTTCGACGCCTTGGCGGTCGCCTTGACGCTCTATCTCGAAGTCACGATCGAGGTGGCCGACGCCTTCGCCATCACCAGCGAGGGCTTCGGTGCCGGCCAGTTTGACGACGAACGCAATCTCGGCGCGCGCGTCGCCGCCGAGGTCCTCGGACATTCGAATTTCGTCATGCACGTGAAGTCCGAGATCCCTTTGTCGCGGGGGCTGGGATCATCGGCCGCGTTAGCCGTGGCCGCCGCCGTCGCGGCCGGGGCCACCGACCCGCTGGCGATTGGCACTCGAATCGATGGTCACGCGGAGAACGCGGCGGCGTCGCTGCTCGGTGGTCTGGTGGTCGCTCGTTCGAACGACGACGGCGTCGTGGCGCGCTCGCTCGCCCTCGATGACGAGTGGCGTTTCGTCGTCGTGATACCGGACGATGAACTCTCCACCGACGACGCGCGTGACGTGTTGCCCGACCTAGTGCCCTTCGGTGACGCCATACAAAACTTGAGCTCGATGGGCCTCTTGCTGGCCGGTCTGGCCGATCACGACGCGTGGGTGGCGGGCGCGATGGACGACGTCCTACACCAGCCGTACCGGATGAGTCTCTTGTCCTTCGCCCAACCGCTGCTCACGACGCTTCGCGACAGCGGCGCCTCGGGATCGTGTTGGTCCGGCGCCGGTTCGACGATGCTCGGGCTCGCCACGAGCGAGCGCGCCGAGGACGTCGCTCGGGCCGCGCGATCGTTCCTTCATGACCAGGGCGTCGCCGGCGTCGTGCAGGTCCTCGAGGCCGACCGCACCGGCCTGGTGACGAATTGAGTCGGGAGAAAACGCACTCGAAGTCCCAAGTAGTGCGCGGTGCCGGGTACATGTTGTTAGGCGCGTCGTTGATCCAGTGGTCGGCCGCGATCGTGACGCATGTCTTTGGCCAGATCGGACCGTCGGCGACGAGCGCGTGGCGCTTCTTCCTGGGCGCCGTCGTCCTGATGGCCTTCACCCGACCACGCCTTCGCACCTGGACCAAGCAACAGTGGCTCGGAGCGTTGGCGCTGGGCGTCTCGGTCGCGTTTATGAACCAATGCTTCTACCAGGCGATCTCGAGGATCCCCCTCGGTTCGGCCGTCGCCATCGAGTACCTCGGTCCGTTCATGGTGTCGGCGCTCGGGAAGCGTTCGACGCGTCACTTCGCCTTCGTGATCTTGGCCGGGCTCGGCGTCCTCGCCATCGCGCGTCCCGGGGCGGGGCTGAACTACGAGGGAGTTCTCCTCGCCGCCGGGTCCGGTGTCGGTTGGGCCGCCTACGTGTTCGCCTCGCACCGCGTCGGGGCACAGGCCGAGGGCTTCGGTGGTCTCGCGGTCTCCATGTCGATCGCGGCCCTGGTCACCCTGCCGTGGACCATTGGCTCGTCGCACTTCGTGCTGGCGCATCCGGCGACGCTCGCGCGACTGGCGCTGGTGGCGTTGATGGCGATCGTGCTCGGCTTCGGTTGCGAGCTCCAGGCGCTTCGACGACTGAAGCCGTCGACCGCCGGCGTGCTCTTCGCGCTCGATCCGGCGGTGGCCTTCGCCATCGGACTGATCGTGCTGAGCCAAAGCATTCATCCCTGGGACCTTGTGGGAATGGTCTGCGTGGTGATCGCCGGTGCCGGGGTCACTTACGACGCCGCCAATTCGAAACCGACCCTCGTTCAGTAGGCTTGGGCGCGTGGGAACGGCCAAAAAATTCGCCATTCGGACCTTCGGGTGCCAGATGAACGAGCACGACTCCGAGCGCCTGGCCGGGCTGATGGTCGCCGAGGGCATGGTCGCGGTCGCCGACGAATCCGAGGCCGACGTGGTGATCTTCAATACCTGCACGATTCGCGCAAACGCCGACCTGAAGCTCTACAGCGCGCTCGGTCAGATGAAGGCGCTCAAGGAGAGGCGTCCGCAGATGCAGATCGCGGTCGGCGGATGCATGGCCCAAAAGGACCGCGGTCAGATCCTCGAACGGGCCAGTTGGGTCGACGTGGTCTTCGGCACCCACAACCTGGCCGCGGCGCCGCGACTCCTCGAGCGATCACGGACCGAGGGCCCGATCGTCGAGGTCCTGGACGCTCCGGACCCCGAGGCCAATCGCGACATGGCGCCGGCGCTCTACGCGATTCGCGAACTTCCTTTCGCCGCGTGGATCACCATCCAGACCGGTTGTGACAATACGTGCGCCTACTGCATCGTCCCGGCGGTACGCGGCGCCGAGATCAGTCGACCGTTCGCCGACCTCGTGACGGAAGCCGAGATGCTCGCCGCGACCGGAGTGACCGAGATCACCGTGCTCGGCCAGAACGTCAACTCCTACGGTCGTGACATCACCCGTCGAAGCCCCCTCTTCGCGGACCTGCTGCGCGCCCTCGCCCGGGTGGAGGGCATTGAGCGAATCCGCTTCACCAGTCCGCACCCCAAGGACCTGCGGCCCGAGACGATCGCGGCGATGGCCGAATCGGCGACCGTCTGTCCGCAGCTGCACCTGCCGCTGCAGTCCGGCTCGAACCGGGTCTTGAAGGCGATGCGTCGCGGGTACAAGGTCGAGCGCTACATGGAGCGGCTGGGCCAGGCGCGCGCGGCGATTCAAGACCTGGCGGTCACAACCGATTTGATCGTGGGCTTTCCCGGTGAGAGTGACGCCGATTTTGACGAGACGCTCGACGTCGTGGCGGCCTGTGAGTTTGACTCGGCGTACACGTTCATCTTCTCGCCCCGTGAAGGAACCCGAGGCGCGCTAATGACGTCACAGTTCATTCCCGAGGAGGTGATCAAATCTCGCTTCGAGCGTTTGAAGCAAGTCCTCGATCGTTCCGCGTTGCGCAAGCACGAGGCCCGCGTGGGACGGCGTGAGGAGGTCCTCGTCGAGGGACCGTCGCGGCGTAATGAACTGATGCTCTCGGGCCGTACCCGTCAAGGCAAACTCATCCACTTCCCTCAGGTCGACGAGTCGCTTCGCCCCGGTGCACTCGTGATGGTTGACGTGACGCACGGAGCGCCGTATCACCTGCTCGGGGAGTACGCGTCAACGGTGCGAGCCCCTCGCCACAAGGTTCGCATTCCCCTCAACTTGTGAGTACCCGCGACGTCGCGGTGGCGCTGGTCGGACCGACGGCGTCGGGCAAATCGGCGCTCGCGCACTCCTTGGCCTTCGAACAGCTCGATCACGTAGAGATCCTGGCCGTCGACGCCATGACCGTCTATCGCGGCATGGACCTCGCGACGGCGAAGCCGACGCGCACCGAACGCAGTGACGTGAGCTACCACTTGCTCGACCTCGTCGAACCGAGCGACGAGTTCACGGTCGCGCAGTTTCAGCGAGCGGCGCACGCCGCCGCCGCGGACGTCTGGGGCGCGGGTCACAAGGTCCTCTACGTCGGGGGCACCGGACTCTACGGCCGCGCGGTGCTGGACGACCTGGCGTTGCCCGGTCAATACCCCCACGTTCGAACGCTGCTCGACGAGCGAGCGCACGACGAGTTGCCAGCGCTCTACGCCGAACTGGAGGCGCTCGATCCGCTCGCGGCGAGTCGCATGGAAGCGACCAACGCGCGCCGCATCGTGCGCGCGCTCGAGGTCACCCTCGGCGCGGGCCGGCCGTTCTCCTCCTACGGCGAGGGTCTCACGACCTACGGCCCCGCGCGCGTCGTCCAGGTGGCGTTGCAGAGCGACTTCGAGCAGCTGGACCTGCGCATCGCCGCTCGCTTTCGCTCGTGGATGGACCAGGGACTGCTCGAAGAGGTGACGGCGTTGGCCGGTACGCCCGGCGGCCTGAGCCGCACCGCTCGCCAGGCCGTGGGGTACCGAGAGCTGTTGCGCCACGTGGAAGAGGGCGCCGAGTTAGAAGCGTGCGTCGAAGACGCGATTATTCAGAGCCGGCGACTCGCCCGGCGACAGCGTTCGTGGTTCTTGCGGGACCCGCGCATCGAGTGGTTCGACGAACCCGAACTGGCGCGCGCACGACTGCTCGCCGTGCTGAATGGTCCCGACGGGTTCGTGCGAGACTAGAAGAAATGGCATTGCGATCCCTCCAGAAGTGGCACGGTGCGGGGAACGACTTCCTCGTCGAAGTGAGCGAACACGGCACGGCGCCGTGGTGGAACGCCGAACGTGCCGAAGCGATCTGTGATCGCACCACGGGCGTCGGCGCCGACGGACTGTTGCTGGCGACCCTGGGTTCGGCGGTCACCATGACGCTCTACAACGCCGACGGCTCCACGGCCGAGATGTCCGGCAACGGCATTCGATGCCTGGCCGCCGCCGTGCGTCGGGCGACCAACGGCAACTGGGACACCCTGGACGTGGAAACGGTCACCGGCACGCGTACGGTGACCCTGAAACTGGTGGACACCACCGGTGACGGCAGTGTCGCCATGGGCGAAGTGACGTTCGGAGAGACGCTGCCCGGCACGCTCGGGGTGGCCTACGTAGGCAATCCGCACGTCGTCGTGCGCGACGACCCGAAGTGGACCGACGCGATGCGAGAAGAGTTGGCGGAGAAACTGTCAGTTGACATGGACGGCGCGAACGTCGAATTCCTGACGGTGGACGATGAGCAGCACCTGTCGATCAAGGTGATCGAGCGTGGCGTCGGCTGGACCAGAGCCTGCGGGACAGGATCGTGCGCGGTGGCGGCAATCGCCCATCGCGAGCAGATGTGCGGCCCGGACGTCATCGTCGATAATCCCGGTGGCGCGCTGCACGTAACGCTGGACGGCGCCGCGGCCACGCTGGGCGGTCCGGTGCAGTTCATCGCGAACGTCGAGTGGCTCGAAGCGTGACCTATATACCCACTACCCTCATCGATCGCAGTTTTCGCGAGAAGATCGTCCTCGTCGGGGTGCAGTTTCCCGGCGCGTCCGAAGACGAACTCGACTACCAACTCGACGAACTGGCTTTGCTCGTCGACACGGCCGGCGCCGACGTCGTCGCGCGAGTGGTCCAGCGTCGGGACTCGCCGGATCCGGCCACGTTTCTCGGCTCGGGCAAGGTTCAAGAGTTGCGAGAGATCTGTCTCGCGCTCGACTCCGACACGGTGGTGTTCGAACACAACCTCTCGCCGGCGCAACAACGCAACTTGGAAAAGATCCTCGGACGAACGGCGATCGACCGCACCGCGGTGATTCTGGACATCTTCGCGCAGAACGCGCGCACCCCGGAAGGTAAAGCCCAGGTGGAGCTGGCGCTCTTGCAGTATCGCCTGCCCCGACTGCGTCGAGCCGGGGGATCGCTCTCCCAACAGGCCGGTGGCATCGGCACGCGAGGACCGGGCGAGACCCAGCTCGAGACGGATCGCCGACGCCTCGTGAATCGCATTCACGCCATCCGTCGCGAACTCAAAGAGATCGACCGTACCCGCACCGTGCAGCGCCAGGGTCGCGCGCGAGGACGTCACCGCGAAGTGACGCTGGTTGGCTACACCAACGCCGGCAAGTCCTCGATGCTCAACGCGATCACCGACGCCGGGGTGGACGCCGAGGATCGGCTCTTCGTCACGCTCGATCCGCGCACCCGCCAGCGCCAACTGTCCGGTGGTGAGACCGTCCTCTTCACCGACACCGTCGGCTTCATCTCGAACCTGCCGCACGACCTCGTCGAAGCCTTCATGTCCACGTTGAAGTCGGTCCAGTTGGCCGACCTCTTGGTCCACGTGGTCGACGGCGCCAACGATCACGCCGAAGAACAGATTGCCGCGGTGCGCGAAGTATTGCGCGAGATCGACGCCGACCACGTGCCGGAGCTGCTGGTCTTCAACAAGGCCGACCTCCCGGGATCGCGGGCCCGCGAGCTGGCCAAGATGCACGAGGGCAGCGTCTGGGTCTCGGCCGTGACGCACGAGAATCTCGAAGCGGCCATCGCCACGATTGGCGATCGACTGCGCGTCAACGACCGGGTGGTGACGCTCCATCTGCCACTCGACCGTGGCGACCTCTTGGCGCGCGCGCACCGCGAAGGCGAGGTCGTCGACACCTCGATCACCGAGGACAGCGTGGTGGTCCGGGTGTTGCTGGACACGGTGAGCGTCGCGCACTTTGACGAATGGCGAGTACCGGCGTGAGCTTCACGCCGCCGCCCTATCCCTACGAGCGCCTGGACGTACTCAAGAAGCTCGCGGCGGTGCACGACGGCGGTCCGATCGACTGTTCGATCGGCACGCCGATTGACGCGCCACCGCAGGCCGTGCTGGAGGAGTTGGCGAAGGGCACCGGCGCCCGGGGCTATCCCACGTCGCAGGGTTCGCCGGACTTTCGAACCGCGGCCGCCTCGTGGATGCAACGGCGATTTGGCGTGACCGTCTCGATCAATGACGTCGCGGCCTGTATCGGGACCAAGGAGTTCGTCGGCACCCTCGCCGGCTACCTGCATCTGCGTTCGCCCGAGCGCGACACCGTCTTGTATCCGGCGATCAGTTATCCGACCTACGCCATGGGCGCCACGCTCGCCGGGCTTCGACCGGTGCCGGTCACCGTGCGCGATGGTCGTCTGGACCTGGAGTCGATCGACCGCGACGACGTCGACCGCGCGCTCGTCTTGTGGGCCAACTCGCCCTCGAATCCGACCGGGTACCTCGATGACCTCGAGCACGTCGCCGCGTGGGGTCGTCGTCACGGCGTGCCGGTCGCGAGTGACGAGTGCTACGCGGAGTTCACCTGGGCCGGCCCTCCGCGGTCGATCCTCGAGCACGGCAGCGACGGCGTGCTCGCGTTGCACTCGAGCTCCAAGCGATCGAACCTGGCCGGCATACGCGCCGGCTTTTACGCCGGCGACGAAGAGTTGGTGAACTTCCTCAAGTCGGTGCGCCAGCACGCCGGATTCATGGTCCCCGCGCCGGTGCAGGCGGCCGTCGCGGTCGCGTACAACGATGACGAACACGTCGCGCGCCAACGCGAGCGCTACTGGTCGCGGTTGTCGTTGATGTCCGAGGCCCTTGGCGAATTCGGCGTGCACGCGCCGTTGCCCGAAGGTGCGTTCTACCTTTGGTGTTCGAAAGAGGGGCTCGACGGTTGGGCCCTGGCCGGTGAGATCGCCGAGCGCTCGGCGTTGGTGGTCAGCCCCGGCGAACTCTACGGCGAGGACGGCCGAAACTTCGTGCGACTGGCGGTGGTCCAGAGCGACGAACGTCTCGCTTTAGCCGCCGCTCGGCTCCGAGGAGAATGATCGTCGCCAGTACGATGGCGACATGAGCGATCTCGAGACGCGCATCAATCAGTGGTACGACAACATCGCGGAGATGACGCCGGAGAACGTCGAGGCCCGCCGTGACGTGGAACTCGTCATCACCAAACTGGACGACGGACAGCTGCGCGTGGCCGAGATCGGCTACCAGGGCGACGTCATCGTGCACGAATGGGTCCGGAAGGCGATCCTGTTGCTCTTTCGTCTGCGCGGACTGGAGAGGTCCGAGGTAGGTCCTTTCGAATACCTCGACCGGTTGGAACTGAAGCGCGACTACGAACGGCGCGGCGTTCGGGTGGTACCCGGGGCCTCGGCCCGGCGGGGCAGCTTCCTCAGTCGCGGGGTCATCTTGATGCCGAGTTACGTCAACATCGGCGCCTGGGTCGGACCGAACACCATGGTCGACACGTGGGCGACGGTCGGCAGTTGCGCCCAAATCGGGGCCAACGTGCACCTCTCCGGTGGCGTGGGCATCGGCGGGGTCCTCGAGCCGGCCAACGCCGTCCCGGTGGTGATCGAAGATGACGCGTTCATCGGCAGTCGTTGCATGGTCGTGGAGGGCGCGCGCGTCGGGCGGGGTTCGGTCCTGGGCGTCGGAACGGCGCTCAGTCCGTCGATCCCGGTCATCGACGCCGCTACCGGCGAAGAGGTGTCGCGCGGTCACGTCCCGGACTACTGCGTGGCCGTGTCGGCCAATCGCAAGCGCGAATTCGCCGGCGGGGAGTTCTTCTTGCCCTGCGTCCTCATCATTCGACGCATGAGTGAGGGCGAACGCCATAACAAGGTCGCTCTCAACGACATCTTGCGCGAGCACGGCGTCGCCACGTGAGTCGATTGGACGACGCGCTGGCGCTGGTCGCCATTGACTCGGTGAGTCGTGGCGAGGCGGCCATTGCCCATCACGTCGCGATCGTGTTGGCTCACAACCCCGATCTCGACGTCGAGCGCATCGGCGACAACGTCGTGGCGCGAACGATCGGTCATCACGCGACTCGCCTGTTGGTCGCGGGACACCTGGACACGGTGCCCGGCGACGCGAGTGCGGCCTCGATCGTGGGCGACGAACTTCGCGGCGTTGGCGCCTGCGACATGAAGGGCTCGTTGGCCGTGATGCTCGAGTTGGCGTCAAAGCCGACACCGCGCTCCGTCGAAGTGACTTGGGTCTTTTACGCACGCGAGGAGATTTCGCGAAGTGACTCGGGACTCTCAGAGATCGTCGAACTCCGGCCGGAGCTGTTGGACGCGGACGCCGCGATACTGGCCGAACCAACGGACGGCCACGTCGAGGCGGGCTGTCAGGGGACGCTACGAGTATCGGTCGAGATGATCGGTGCTCGAGCGCACACGGCACGTCCCTTCGTCGGGCGAAACGCCATCCACCGTTTGGGGGACGTGGTCACCAAGGTCGCGAGCTACGAGCCGCGCACCGCGGTGATCGATGGGATCGAGTTCGTCGAACAACTGCAGGTCGTCGACATCGTCGGGGGAGTGGCGCCGAACGTGGTGCCCGATCGAGCGAGTTGCACATTGAACCACCGTGTCGCCCCCGATCGAACGAAAGATGAAGCGGTCGCCTGGCTCGTCGAGTTTCTTGGCGAGGTCACCGGCGAGGGTGACACGGTCAGCGTGGTGGATTGGGCCCCGTCCGCGGTGCCTTCGATGACCAACGAGCGTCTGACTGCCTTAGTGGCGCTCACGGGCGTGCCGGCGAAGGGAAAGGTCGGCTGGACGGACGTCGCGACGTTCGCCGAATTGAAGATTCCCGCCACCAACTTCGGCGCCGGGGACCCCCTGTTAGCCCACCGGAGCGACGAGTTCGTGACGCTCGCGCAGTTGGATCAATTCGCCACGGTCCTGTCGGCCTGGTTGCACTGAGTCCTTAGTAACTCCGCAGGACCGAAATGACTTTGCCGAAGAGGAAGACTTCGCGAGCGTCGAACTCCATGGGCTCCATCGTCGAATTCTCCGGCTTCAGGACCACCCGATTTCCCTGGGGGAAGTAGCGCTTCACCGTCGCCTCACCGCCGGGGATCTCGGCGACGACGATCTCTCCCTTGTTGGCCGCCGTCTGACGCTGCACGACCACGAAGTCGCCCGGAAGGATGCCGGCTTCGATCATGGACTCTCCTCGGACTTCTAACACGAAGCTGTCGCCGCGGCCGGCGAACTGCTCGGGAATCGACATGAGTTCGTGCGCAATCTCCTGGGCGAGGACACCCGTGCCGGCCGCGACGTCACCCACGAAGGGGATGTAGCGGATGCGCTGATCCGGCGCCGGGTTCTCGACGTCGAGCCGAACGGTCAAGGTGCGGGGCTGCTGCGGATTCTTTTCGATGAAGCCGGCTCGTTTCAGTACTTCAATGTGGTTGGCGACGGTCGCCGGTGATTTCAGCCCGACGTGATCACCGATCTCTCGAATAGTCGGAGGGAAATTACGCTCTCGCTGACAAGAGATGATGAATTCAAGGATCTGGCGACGCATGGGAGTCAGTACTTCGGCCATGAGCTTCCTTTCAGGTACGAACAGTTGTTCGTAGGATACCCCAGAAGCGGACCAAAATCAAACACCTGTTCGTAAAGGAGATGAGGCGTTGCCGCCGAGGGCGAAGACCCCGACGATGATCACCGGCGAAGTTCGAATGTCGTTTGCGGTCGAGCATCGCGTTCATCGAATCGAAAAAAGAGTCAATGAATATCGCGTAAACGCAGCGTTACGGCATCACCAAGGATTTACCCCGACCTTACATTTCGTTCACCCAATGATAAGTTCTCGTGATGGCGAATGCCGAATTGTTCCGAGAGGGGAATGAATGAAATTAGGGATAAAGAGAATTGGCGTGGTCGTCGCGACCGCGTCCCTGGCCTTGTCGGGAGTGGCAACAATCGCCGCGACTGGTGCGTCAGCGGCGAAAAAGCCGGTTCACCACGTGAAGCTGAAGACGTACGAGATTGGCTACCAGGGACCGCTTTCGGGTGGAAACGCTGCTACCGGACTGTACGAGAAGTATGGCGCGCAGTTGGCGGTCAAGCAGTGGGACGCCAACAAGAAACGTAAGTTCAACATCAAGCTCGTTCCCGGCGACGACCAGGGTGACCCCACAATCGCCCCGACCGTTGCTACCGGATTCGTTCTGAACCAGAACATCTACGCGATCGTCGGACCGGCGTTCTCCGGAGCCACTGTGGCCTCGTTGCCCATTTACGGCGCGAACCACGTGGCCATGGTGAGCCCATCGGCGACCCGCGTCTCAATCACGACGAAGGACCCCACGGCGAGCCCCGAAGGTCCGCTGAACACGTTCCACAACTTCTTCCGAGTGGTGGCGAATGACGGTGTTCAGGGTCCGGCTGACGGCACGTACCTTCAAAAGAAGTTCGGAACGGGCAAGATCCTCGTGATCTCTGACACCAGCACCTACGGTGCCGGTCTCGCGAGCCAGGTCGCTGCCGCAGTCACCGCCGCTGGTGGATCACTCGCCAATGGTGGCGCGACCCTCAGCCTCCCGTACTCGAACGCCTGCACCGCGGGTGGTACCGGTACGAGCGACGCGGTCACGGCCAGCCTCACGGGCGTGTCGGCGGTTTTCTACTCCGGTTACTACTGTGACTTCGCTCAAGTTGTTGACAACCTCGTTGGTACCCAGCACTTCGCGGGCGCCATCATGAGTGGTGACGGATCGGACGAGCCGCAGTTCATTACGACGCTTTCGAACCCGGCCGACGGTAACGGTGTGTTGCTCACCTGCGCGTGCTCGAACTCTCAGAGTGCCACGTGGACTACCCAGTACACGGCCGTTGCTCACGAGGCACCTGGTCCATACTCGGCTGAGTCCTTTGACGCAGCGAACCTCGTCATGGCCGCTATGGCCAAGGTGAAGGGGACGATGACCCGCACCAAGGTACTCGCGCAAATTAAGACAATCACCTACAAGGGAATCACCAAGACAATCAAGTTCACGGCGTCCGGTGACGTAAAGGGAACCGCGATTTTCGTCAACAAGGTTGAAAGTGGCAAGATCGTTCAGCTGGGGCTTGAGTAAGTCTTAGTTGTTCAGCCTTTCCAGAGGGCCGGCTGCTTTCGAGCAGCCGGCCCTCTGCAATGCGCCGTGTGGCTCATCGAAACTCAGATAGTTTGTCAAGAGTGCATTTTCGTTGGGGGTCTTGATGGCTAGTTTTGTGGCGCTGGGAATCTTCACCGGCCTCATTTACTCCTTGGTCGCCATTGGCTACACCCTCGTCTACGGGGTCCTTCGCCTCATTAACTTCGCGCATAGTGAGGTGCTCATGAGCGGCGGTTTCGCTGGCTACTACTTCTTGCACTACACGATGAAGACCACGAACGTCTCGACGACGCTGCGCGTGCTGATTCTCATCGGCGCCGTTGTGGCCAGCGGCGCGGTCGGCGCCATCGTCGCAATCGGCATCGAGCGATTCGCCTACCGCCCCCTTCGCCGACGCAACGCGCCGAAACTGACGTATTTGATATCGGCCATTGGCGCGTCGTTCTTTCTCTCGAACTTTGCCGGTAAGGCGTTCGGTCACAATCCCTCCGCCACCCCTCAACCCATCACCTCGAACTTCTCTTGGAACGTGTTCGGTGCCCAGATTTCAGCTTTTGACGTGGTATTGCTGGCGGTGACCGCGGTACTATTTCTCGCTGTCAACACGCTCGTCACGAAGAGCAAAGTGGGTCGAAGCATTCGCGCCGTCGCCCAGGACGCCGAAACCGCGAGTCTCATGGGCGTCAATGTCAACTCCACGATCGCTTCGACGTTCGCAATCGGTGGCTTCATGGGTGGCGTCGCCGGTCTGTTCATCGCGATGAGCACCACCGTCGACTACAACATGGGCTTCACCCCGGCACTGCTCGCCTTCACCGCCGCCGTACTGGGCGGCATTGGCAATATCCGGGGTGCGATGGCCGGCGGCGTATTACTGGGAATCTTCATGTACGTACCGATCTACTGGATTCATCAGCCGTTCTACGAGCCGGTGATCGGATTCACGATCCTCGTGCTGGTTCTGATGGTCCGACCGACCGGCCTGTTCGGTGAGAGTCTGGGGAGGACAGCGTGAAGACTCCTCAACGGATTATGCCCAGATGGAGGTTGGACCAGGAGGACGCCCGTCTGTTCTCCACGTGCTTGGCGAGTGGTTTACTGCTTGCCGTCATGACCGGGCCCGAAGGCGACCTGAACACACCGCTCTACACAGTCGGACACGCGCTCTTCTCGACGCACGTGATCGGGTTCATCATCTTCGGCGTTGCGCTCGGCGCGTTCATGGTCTACAACAAAAAAGTCCGAATGGGCATCCTGAACGCCACGTGGCGCAATTGGATTAGGGCCATTCCGGTCAACGTGAAGTCGTTCATCTCGAACTCTGGATTGGTCCAACGGGCGATCCTCGCGGTGATTGCGCTCGTTGCCGCGTTACTCATCGCGGACTTCACGGGACCGTACGTGCGAAACAAGATGTCGTGGAATCAGCTGGTGGGTCAGCTGCTCCACACTCGAACGTACGGCTACATCGCCATCATCTTCTGGTTGCTCAATACCGTACGCGTCCGTGCCCGATTAAAAAATGAGGCATCGAAGGCCCCGAGCTTCTTCGACGCCAACTGGGTGAAAATTGTCGGGGGAGTGCTCGCCGGTCTCTTTTTCGCGGCCTGTGCCGACCCGTGGCTCCCCGTGCGCTTCAGCATCTCGTACTTCAAGTGGAGCGGTTCGAGCGACAACGACTTCTTTCACCACTGGACGACGTATCTGTGGACGTTCTGCGGTCTGCTCATAGGGATACGGGCGGCGTTACAGGACACGATGCAACGGCGCGCCGTTGTCCAGAGTCGTTGGAAGGCGCGGCACGTCAAGGTGAGCGCGAACACGCGTTTCGCGCTCTATGCCGGAGCCCTCTTCGTTGCCGTCGAGTTTCCGAAGTTCATTTCTCCATTCTGGCAGGAGACCATATTTCAACAGATCGGTATCTTCTGTTTGTTGGCGGTAGGACTCAACGTCGTTATCGGCTTCGCCGGACTGTTAGACCTCGGCTACGTGGCGTTCTACGCGCTCGGTGCGTACACGAACGGTTATTTCAGCGGCGCTTTGCCGATTCACCCGCCCTTTACCATCAACACTTTCTTTGTGATTCCCCTTGCGATTCTCGTCGCGATGTTGGCCGGCGTCCTTCTGGGACTACCGACGCTGCGCCTCAGTGGCGACTATTTGGCCATCGTCACGCTGGGCTTCGGTGAGATTATCTACGTCTTGGCCAGCAACTTGACCAATTTGACCGACGGCGCCGGCGGAACCGGCGTAGCCGGAAGCTTCTCCATGAACCTGCCGGGCATTCACTTTGCCCTGAGCGGATTCGCCATTCAAGACGATCTTAATTTTTATTATCTGTTGTTGGCGTTCATCATTCCGATCCTCTTCTTCTTCAACTCGTTGAACCATTCGAAGGTCGGGCGCTCGTGGGCCGCCATTCGAGAGGACGAGCACGCGGCCAGGTCGCTCGGCATCAACAGCCTGAAGTACAAGGTCATGGCCTTTGCCATTGGCGCGAGTACATCCGGGGTCGCCGGAGTCCTCTCGTCAGCGAAACTCGGTTCGATCTTCCCGTCGGACTTCGCTCTGCAGGTCTCCATCACCGTCGTGGTACTGGTCATCTTCGGTGGTATGGGGTCGATCACGGGCGTACTGATGGGCGCTGCGTTCATCAACTGGATACTCCAGTACCTGATCTTTCACTCGTTCATCGACTACAACCCAGCGGACAAGTTCATGTACCTCGGCGCGATATTGATCCTCACGATGATCTTCCGTCCGCAGGGAATGATTCCTTCGAAACGAAGGATGCGTGAGTTCAAGGACGCCGAAGCCGGTCTCGGGACTTCTGACGCGGTGGGACCCGCCGTGGGGGGAGGTTTGACGTGAGCGACGCGACCGGCACCACGGCCAGTGTGGCGACGGACAACATCTTCGATGTGCAGAACGTCACGATGCGTTTCGGTGGCGTGACGAGTCTGAACAACGTTTCGCTGCAACAACGTCGAGGAGAGATTCTGGCGGTGATCGGACCGAACGGAGCGGGCAAGACGTCACTCTTCAACTGCCTCACCGGCGTCTATCACCCGCAGGAGGGCATCATCAATTTTCACGCCGCCAAGCACGGCACCGTGAACCTGGTCGGCAAGCCCCCGCACCGCGTGAATCACATGGGGGTCGCGCGCACGTTCCAGACGAGCCGGATGTTCAACGCCCTCACGACCTTTGAGAACATCAAGATCGGAGTGGAGTCCGGTCAAAAGACTGGTCCTATCGGCGCGATGCTCCACTCGCCGCGTATGCGTCGCGAAGAGCGAGAGTCCGACCATCGCACGCTTGACCTGCTCGAATTGGTCGGGTTGACCCACCGGCTCAATACGATGGCCGACTCTCTGCCCTATGGTGATCGCCGCCGCCTGGAGATCGCTCGCGCACTCGGAACGAATCCCGAAGTGTTGCTGCTCGACGAGCCCGCCGCCGGCACGAACCCGTCGGAGAAGCTCGCACTCGCCGAACTGATTCGTACCATCAACAAAGAGACCGGCACCTCGATCCTTTTGATTGAGCACGACATGCGACTCGTGATGTCGCTGGCGGAGCGAATCTACGTCCTCAACTTTGGCGAGGTCATCGCCTCGGGCGCACCGGCTGAAATTCAACAGAACCCCGAAGTGGTCGCGGCCTATCTGGGCGTGACCGAAGATGAGGGTGACGTCTGATGGGTGACGTGATGCTGAGCGTCGATCACGTGGAGGTTCGCTACGGGGCTGTGCCGGCGATTCGCGATCTTTCGATCTCCGTGGACCGTGGCGAAATCGTGACACTGCTCGGAGCGAACGGCGCGGGCAAGACGACGACGCTGCGTATGATCTCGGGACTGCACCGACCGTTCTCCGGTACGGTCACGCTCGAGGGCCAGGACATCACGGCGACTCCAGCCCACCACCTCGTGGAAATGGGACTGAGCCACATCCCGGAAGGGCGACGCATTTTCGGGACGATGTCGGTACTCGAGAACCTCGAGATGGGTGCCTTTCGTCGCAAGGGCAATTACAGCGACGAATTCGATCACATCTTCTCGCTCTTTCCCGTACTCGGAGAACGGCGCAAGCAACCAGGTGGGACGCTCAGTGGGGGCGAACAACAGATGCTCGCGATCGCACGTGCACTCATGGCGAAGCCGCGAATCTTGCTGATGGATGAACCGTCGCTCGGTCTGGCCCCCAAAATCATTACGGCAATCTTCGAAATCATCACTCAGATTCGCTCCGAAGGCGTCACGATCTTGCTGGTGGAACAGAACGCCAACCAGGCGCTGCGAATCGCGGATCGTGGCTACGTGCTCGAGTTGGGACACGTGCTCTATCAGGACACCGCGCCCGCACTCTTGGGCGACGACCGTATCCGCCGGGCCTACCTCGGTCAATAGTCGATTTCGATCATTGACTCCATCGAGACTTTGAGACATGTCAAGTATGCAAGACCTTCATCCGAGCGCTCGCCGGGTTGCTGAAGCCCTGCGGGGACGCGGCGTGACTGGACCGTTTCTGGAATTTGACGCTTCGACGAAGACCGCCGCTGACGCCGCTCGAGCACTTCAATGCGACGTCGGCGCCATCGCCAGTTGTCTCGTCTTCATCCTGGACGACCAACCGGTCGTCATCATCAAGAGCGGCGCCTTTCGCGTGGACATCGCATTGTTCGCCACGCTGGCCGGCGGTGTGGCCGTTCGTCAAGCGACACCCGAAGAGGTGCGGGCCGCGACCGGTCAACCGATCGGGGGAGTGTCGCCGATCAACTGGCCCGAGGAGCTTCGCGTCTTCATCGACGACTCACTGGCGCCGTACGAGCGAATCTGGTCGGCCTGTGGTACGCCGAACGCGGTCTTCGCGACGACTTTCGTGGGATTGCAAGAGTTGACCAACGCCACACCACTCACCTTGCGCGTTTGATCGTCCCGCCGAATGGTCATCTCATCGGGCGTTACATCCATCGTTCTCGCTGCCGGTCGACCGAAGACATTTTCGAAGAGTAGCGGTGACGAGCACGCGGGCCGCCTGTGAAAGCGGCCCGCGTGACCGTCACTTCGCTTGGTGAAATGGTCCTATTTGAAAGTAATTCGAACTTGTGCGGAGTCACCCTTGGTCGCGTTAGCGACCGAGATGGCGCAGGACTTCAGATTCGAAGCCTTGGTGCCGCACGAACCGGTGCCAATCTTTCCGGCGACCACCTTGAACCTGAAGGCGGGCAAGACCCCGGAAGCGGTAATCTTCACGGGCTTCAGCGTCTTGAGATCGCAGCCGGACTGGCTCTTCGACGTGGTGAGGCATTCCACCACGTACACCTGGTCACGCGGCTTGAAACCGGTACCCGAGACTCGAACGCTCGAACCATTCTTCAGACCCTTGACCGGAGCGACGTGGAACCTGCGTGGTCCGATCTTCACCGGAGGCGTCGTGGTCGTCGTGGTGGTCGTCGCACTGGGTAACGCGAAGGTGATCGGCGTGCTGGCCGCGTCGGCGGTCGGGGGATTGGTACTGACACTGATGTTGCAGTTTGATAGGTCGCTCGACGTTGTACCGCACGTCGTGGTGCCGACCGTTCCCGTGGCCACCGTGAGCGCCGTGGTGAACGTTCCCGTGGCACTGGTCGTGGCCACGCTCGCCGTGCTGATGTCACAGCCCAACTCCGACGTGGCACCGACCATGCACTCGAGGGCATACACGGTTTCGTTGGCTATGAAACCCGTGCCGGTGACGCTCACGGACTGGCCGTTCACCAATGCCGTGAAGGGGGTGGCCACGATCGTGGGCGTGGCTGCGGATGCGCTCGCCACGCCGAGAGAGGCCAGGCCCCCCAGGACCAGCGCCCCTATCGCAATACTCGTCAAAATCCGTCTCATTGTGTACGTCCTCTCAATAGCTGTTGTCACGAACTCCCTAAAGGAAAATCCGTGGTGCTTCAGTTGCTTCGACATGCGACGGGCACTGTGCCGCACGCTGAATCGACGTCTCATCCTTCGATTCACGCCCACTTCATCCTAGATGAGGGTTAGCGGGGGAGTGCGGTCGTGAGGACATCCTTCTTCACGTGTAACACGATTCAGGCGAATCCTGTGTGGAATCGATGTCCTAATGTAAATGGCGTGCGCCAATACAGAACATGCGAGTTCGGTGCGTCCTGGACCGTCTTCTCGACGCGTAATCCATGGCCCTCGTGAGCAGTAATCCCAACGAGAATGCAGCGGTCGAACGCCTGGCGGGAATCTCGTACCCTGACATCGATGAGGATTTTGTTCGCTTTCGCGACGATCCGTTGGACGATGCCGTCAAGAGCGTCGTGGCTTCCGTCGTCGTCGCGGAGGAGTCGGAACGGGATCGATTTCGCGCCGCGCTGTCGAGCGAAGGTATCGAGACACTCCGTCTCTACGCCCAGCGTCGAACCATGCAGGCCCGACGCCGCTCGTCGATGAACTTGGTGGATGACGCGATGGACGCGTTCGCTCTGATCCCGTCCGGTACCGACGTGCCTTGGGATACGTGGCTGAAAGCCGGTCTGTTCGTCGCTCGTTCGCTCGGTCGCGACATCGAATCGATCGCGCAGCACTTTGGTGAACTCTCCACCATGGAGTCGGCCCAGCGCTTCGACGTGGCGTTCGAGGCGATGAGTCGCGTCGAGTCGCTCGGCCAGTGCTTCATCGCCGAAGTGATGACCAACTACGGTACGGGCTTCATCGAAACCATCGTGCACCGCGACACGCAGGCGACCGGTTCCTTCTTCAGCGCGCCGCGCCAGGCCGACGACATCGTGCCCTATGACCCGATCACGAATCTGGCGCAGCTCACGGCGAGCCTCGCCGACGCCTACGACGAGACGGGGCATCTGCACACCGGCGCCCTTGCCCAGGACCAGTTGGCGGGCATGTCGTTCTCCCAGCAGGTGTCGGGTGCCTTCCTCGAAACCGCAGGCTGTCTGAGCTTCTACGCCGATGCGCCAAGTGACAACCACTCATTCAAGGTCTTCGTCGCGGAGCTGCCCGAGGGCACGGATGTCGAAGCGCTGGCGCAGGGCGCCGAGAGCGACGATCAGGCGGTCTGTTTCGACGACACTCGACTGATCCTCCTACTGGCGCCGCCGAATTTCGACAACGACGATGACGTGGCCTTCGACTTCGGTGGCAACCTCGACATAGCACGACAGTTACTGCGAACGTCGACGCCGGTGGGTTGGCACAACCGCTGACATTCGGGCTCAACTAGGAATGAAGGAAGAATGAACTTGAAAATCTCTCGAGCCACCGCGGTACTGGGCGCAGCACTGCTGATCACCCCGATCTTGGCCTTTGGAGGCGTGGCGGACCCGGCTGGAGCCGGGGCGGCGACGCCAACTCGAGTATTGACCTGCAGCCTGAAGCTGGCCACTAAGCCGTCCACGTACCTTCTCTCGTGCGCCGACGCCAACGCCAGTTGGACCGGCATGTCGTGGTCGGTCTGGAGCGCCTCGTCGGCTTCAGGCCACGGGATTCTGGAACAGAACGACTGCACGCCGAACTGCGTGTCGGGCAAGTTCATTAACTACCGCGCCACCGTCAAACTCTCGAAGATCGTGGCGACGAAGAAGTACGGAGAACTATTCTCCGAAGCGACCTTTCGCTACTCCGTGGGCGGCAAAGCCAAGACCGAATCCTTCGGGTTAGCCGACTAACGGTTCATCGAACGTCGGGTGGGTGAATCGGTTCGCCGCGTAGGTCGGTGGTCCTTTGTCATGGGCGTGAAAGAAGGTCGAATGCCCGAGTACGAAGTGCTCAGCGGCCAAAGCGACTCGCACCGAGTCGCTTTCTAAATCGATGAATACGCAAACGTGAGAGTGCAGAAAGGAGTATGGAGAGGAGACATCGAAAATCTTTAGGGTCATCTCCCTTCGGCACCGGACCTCACGATGATTCGTCCAACATCTTTACTACGCGAGAAGCGGCCAAACGGATCGTTTTGTGAGTGGTCGGGTCCGTCCACCGGATAGTCATCGGCCACTATTTTCGCGCTCTGCACGAAATTCCGTCGAAAAACTGAAATTTACGTCCTTTGAGGACAGGTAGTAAGTGAGGTCCCGGCGCCGCCATTGGACTCACACTCGGCGACACGACGTGACTCTCGACCAGGCAGATGGGAGACTGGGGCCATGAAGGGAACGTTCGGTACCTTGGTTCGTCGCCCCCTGATCGTTGCGACGCTGACGCTGTCGTTCCTCGCGACGTCGGTCTCGACGGTGGGTGCCACGTCCTACACGACCACGACGAACCCGAGCGCGCAGCCGATTTGTGGCGTTGTGGCGAACCCCTCGGTCCATTTCGTGTCGAAGCAATCGCCGTGTGAGATCCGGGTTCGGCGAGGAACCAACGTTCGGATCAAACTGCGGTCCGGTTTTCGCTGGGGTTATCCCATGAGCACCTCGCGAGCAGTCGTCGTGAACGATATTTCACGCGACTCGGTCGGTGTCTTTGCCGCCACTCTCCACGCCGCGGCCACCGGACGCGCCACGGTACGCACGACCGGTACCGTCTACTGCAAAACCGGCGTCGCCTGTCCCGATCTGGCGTTGCTCTGGAGTCTTGAAGTCATTGTTACCTAGAACGCGTCGTCGAAAACGCGTCGTCTCGTTCGTGAAGTTGTGGGGATCGACGTTCGTTGCCGACCCGCAGGCTTCTACATCGAGAATTCGAGTGGCTCGCCGGTCTCGAGGAAGGTCTTGAGACTCGAGAGAAGTGGCGGCCACCCTTCGCGAATGGCCTCGTGCACCGCGCTGCCGAATTCGAATCCGTCATGCCGAACGGTGAGGCACACCACGCCGTTCGCTTTTTCAATATCGAAGGCCACCTTGGATCGCGGTTCATTGGCCAATTTCAGTCGATCCTCCTCCACGTAGCCGCTCGCGCTGGCCCACCCGGGCGAGAACGTGTGCCAGGTGTAGGCCAATCGGGTCGGCGACGACGATTCGAGGACGACTTGCTCGGAGTCGCGAATCGTGAGATGACCCATCTTCCAGTCCATCGTTGAATCGACCTTCCAATCGGTGATGAACGCGACGTTCCACCATTTCTTGGTCTTCGTGGGATCCGTCAGCGCTCGCCACAGTCGCCTGGTCGTGGTGTCGATGTAGATCTTGTATTGAAACGCGTCGTCGTTCATTCGCCCTCCGTCGAATCCATTGTGCCACGACAACGTACCCGCGGTGAGGTTCGTCCCACGTCATCGACGTGATCGAGTTCACCGGCAGCGAGAGTTAGCATGACGGGATGTTCGTACGCGCGAGAGTCGCCGGTGCCGGGCGCCACTGCGTCGATGGCGCGCGCCACGCCCGTGGGCTGAACCAGTGCCCGTAAGACGAACGCCTCGCCAGCCGCCCGTCGAGGAGGTGGAGGAAGAAGAGATCCCCGAGTCCCGTCGCCGTCGATTTGTGCGCATCGCGGATGGCCAATCCGTACCGGTTCTGACGATTCTCTTCTCAGTCTTCATCGTGGCCGGCGTCTACCTTTCCGGCCAGCTGATCTATCACTTGCGGATCCTGTTGTTGCTGGGCCTGGTCGGTGGCTTCATCGCCCTCATCCTCAATCCCCTCGTCGTGGCCCTGCAGCACTGGCGCGTGAAGCGTCGTGGTGCGGCGGTGGCGATCGTGACGTTCGTCGCGCTACTGATTTTCCTGGGTCTCGCGGTCCTCTTCGGCTACCCGCTCATCAACGGCATCACCCATTTCGCGAGCGCGCTGCCGGGCTACGTCAGCCGAGCCCAGCACGGTCAGGGTTGGATCGGGCATCTTTTTCGCAAGTACCACGTCGAATCGTGGGTGCGACGCAACTCCAGCCACCTCACGTCGCTCGCGACCGGTTTGGGCAAGCCGGCCCTGGCCCTCGGTAAGGGCGCGCTGGGGGCCGTGCTGTCGCTCGTAGCGGTCTTCACGTTCGTCGTCCTGTTGTTGATCGAGGCGCCGAAGATCCGTCGATCGCTGACGAAGTTGATCGCGCCCGAGCGGGCCAAGCGCTTTCGCCACATCGGACGAATCGTCTCGCGTGCGGTATCGGGTTACGTCTTAGGTGACATGATGACGTCAATTACTGCGGGCGTCGTGGTCTTCGTCACCCTGTTGATCGTCGGTGTACCGTACGCCTTCTTGTGGGCGCTCTGGGTGGCGCTGGTGGATTTTCTGCCGACCATCGGCGGCGCCTTGGCCGGCGTTCCGACGGTGCTGTTCGCCTTCGCGCATTCGCTCGCCGCGGGGATCGTCACGTTGGTCGTCTTCTTGCTCTACACCCAAATTGAGAATCACATCTTGAATCCGATCGTCATGAGCCGCACCGTGAGGATCAATCCGCTCATGGTGTTCGTCGCGGTCTTGATCGGTGCCGACCTCGGCGCGTGGGTCGCCGGCTTAGCCGGCGGATTCGTCGCGGTCCTCCTCGCCGTGCCGATGGCGGCCACGATTCAGGTCATCGTGCGAGAGTGGTGGCGCGAGAGCGAACCGGAGTAGACGTCGCGCAGGTGTAGTCGCCGACTACAGCGGCGTGACGTAGGCCCCGTGAATACCGCCGTCGACCATGAACGTCGTCGCGGTGACGAAAGACGCGTCGTCGCTGGCGAGAAAGAGAACCGCGTTGGCGATCTCCTCGGGCTCACCGAAGCGTCCCATCGGAACGTGCACCAGGCGACGGGCGGCGCGTTCGGGGTCTTTCGCGAAGAGCTCGATCAACAACGGGGTGTTGACCGGTCCCGGGCAGAGCGCGTTCACGCGAATCTTCTCCCGGGCGAACTGGACCGCGAGTTCACGGCTCATGGCCAACACGCCGCCCTTGGAGGCGGTGTAGGAGATCTGCGAGGTCGCCGAACCGAGGACCGCGACGAAGGATGCGGTATTGATGATGGAGCCCCCGCCGCGCCGTTGCAGGTGGGGGATGCCGTACTTGCAACACAGGTAGACCGAGGTCAGGTTGACGTCCTGGACCCGCTTCCAGGCGTCGAGGCCGGTGGTGAGGATCGAATCGTCGTCGGCCGGCGAGATGCCGGCGTTGTTGAAGAGCACGTCGATGCCGCCGTAGACCTCGGCGGTCTTGTCGTACATGGCGACCACGCTGTCCTGGTCGGCGACGTTTACCTTCACGAACAGTCCACCGATCTCCGCGGCGACCTCGGGACCGTGCTGATCGTCGAAGTCCGCCACGACGACGCTGGCGCCTTCGGCGGCGAAGCGGCGCGCGGTCGCTCGACCGATGCCACTCGCCGCTCCGGTAATGACCGTTACCTTGTTCTCTAACCGACCCATCATTCCTCCGTTGAAATAAAGACGTTCTTCTCTTCGCTGAAACTGCGCAGGGCGTCCGGACCCAGCTCTCGTCCGAGGCCCGACTGCTTGTAGCCCCCGAAGGGCGTCGAGTAACGAACCGACGAGTTCGAATTCACCGACAGGGCGCCGGTCTCGACGGCGCGCGCCATGCGCAGGGCCCGTCCGACGTCGCGGGTCCAGATCGAACCCGAGAGTCCGTAAGGGCTGTCGTTGGCGATGCGGATCGCTTCGGCCTCGTTCTCGAATCGCCGCACCGACACGACCGGACCAAAGATCTCTTCGCGAAAGGCGCGGTCCGTGCCGTCGGCGGATTCGAGCACGGTCGGCGGGTACCAGTAGCCCGGCCCGGTCGGCGCGTTGCCCCTAAAGGCGACCGCGGCCTCGTCGACGAAGGAGTCGACGCTGGTGCGTTGTCCGGCCGAGATCAGTGGTCCCATTTCGGCACTCTCGTCGGCGGGGTCGAGCACGCGGAAGTTCTTCACCGCGACCTCGAAGAGTTCCATGAAGCGCTCGTAGGCCGAGGCCTCGACCAGGATCCTCGAGCGCGCACAGCAGTCCTGGCCGGCGTTGTCGAAGACGGCACCGGGGGCACCGGCCGCGGCGCGCTCTAAGTCCGCGTCGGCGAAGATCACGTTGGCGCTCTTGCCACCCAGTTCGAGCGTGACGCGCTTCACCTGCTGGGCGCAGCCGGCCATTACTCGCTTACCCATGTCACTGGAGCCGGTGAAGCAGACCTTGCGTACCGATTCGTGCGTCACGAAACGCCAACCCACCACGCCGCCGTCACCGGGCAGTACCTGGAAGACGCCGTCGGGCAGCCCGGCTTCCAGTCCGAGTTCACCGAGGCGGATCGCCGTCAGGGGCGTCAGGGTGGCCGGTTTCAGGACGACCGTATTGCCGGCCGCGAGCGCCGGGGCGAATCCCCACCCGGCGATTGGCATGGGAAAGTTCCAGGGCACGATGATGCCCACGACGCCGAGCGGTTCGTAGAAGGTGAGGTCGACGCCGCCGGCGACCGGGATCTGTTTGCCGCTGTGACGTTCCGGTGCGCCGGAGTAGTAGGCGAGCACGTTGCGGACGTTCTCGGCCTCCCAACGGGCGTTGCCGATGGTGTGTCCGGAGTTGGCCACCTCCAACTGCGCCAACTCTTCGACGTGCTCGTCCACGACTTGCGCGAAGCGGCGCAACAGATGGGCGCGTCTGGCCGGCGTGACGTCGCGCCACTCGGTCGCGACCTTCGACGCGCGCGCAATCGCGCGGTCGGTCGCTTCGAGATCGAAGAGCTCGATCGACGCGACCGGCGCCTCGGTGGCCGGATTGAGAATCGACAGCACGCTCATAGACGTTCGAAACCTCGGTAACGCTCCCAGTCGGTGACGGCCGCGTTGAAGGCGTCGACCTCGACACGAGCGGCGTGCACGTAGTGCTCGACCACCTCGTCACCGAAGGCGGCTCGCGTGACGGGGCTGTGATCGAACAGCTCGATCGCTTCGGCGAGCGTTGTCGGCACGCGCGCGGAGTCGGCTTGGTAGGCGTTGCCGACGAAGGCCGGCGGCAACGGGAGGTTGTCGTCGACGCCCTGAAGACCGGCCGCGACGAGGGCGGCGATGGCGAGGTAGGGATTCACGTCGCCCCCGGGAATACGACACTCGAAGCGCAGCGACGGCCCGTGGCCGACGACGCGAAAGGCGCAGGTGCGGTTGTCGTGGCCCCACAACAGGGCCGTGGGGGCGAAGGATCCGGCGACGAAGCGCTTGTAGCTGTTGATGTTCGGCGCCAGCATCAAGGAGAAGTCGCGCGAGTGGGCGAGCAGTCCCGCCAAGAAGTGCTCGAAGACCTCGGAGAAGCCGTGTTCGTCCTGACCCGCGAAGACCGGCTGGTCGTCCTTGTCGCGCAGCGAGAGGTGGATGTGACAGGAGTTGCCTTCTCGTTGGTCGTACTTGGCCATGAACGTGAGACTGACGCCTTCTTGGGCCGCGATCTCCTTGGCGCCGAGTTTGAACAAGCCGTGCTCGTCGGACTTCTCCACCAGCGTGTCGTACTTGAAGGCGATTTCGTGCTGTCCGAAGTTGCATTCGCCCTTCACCGATTCCACGACCATGCCGGCCGAGCGCATCGAGCGCCGGATGCGACCGAGCAACGGCTCGATTCTCGACGTTCCCTGGATCGAGTAGTCGACGTTGTACTGGTTCACCGGCGTCATATCGCGGTAGCCGGCCTCCCAGGCCTGTTCGTAGGTGTCCTCGAAGACGATGAACTCGAGTTCGGTGCCGGTGATGCCGGTCCAGCCGCGCTCGGTGAGCCGCTCGACCTGGGCGAGGAGGATCTGGCGCGGGGAGGGCGCCACCGGGACTCCGTCCACCGTTTCGACGTCGGCGAAGATAATGACTGTCTTGTCGTGCCACGGCACCAGTCGGGTGGAGGAGAAATCGGGTTTGAACGCCAGGTCGCCGTAGCCGCGCTCCCAGGAGGTCAACGCAAAACCGTCGACCGTGCGCATGTCGACGTCGGAGGCGAGGAGGTAACTGCAACCTTCGACGACGCCGTCGGCCAACTCGTCGAAGAAGTAGGAGGCGTCGAGACGCTTACCCTGCAGCCGGCCCTGCATGTCGGTGATGGCGACGATGATGGTGTCGATTTCGCCCTCTTTGACCAGTTTGACGAGTTCGTCACGCGATGGTTGACCGGCGTTGTGTGTGGTCACGTTTGCTCCTCGGATCTGCGACGCCCGACCAGTGCGGACGAGGACGATTTTCCAATCTTGGTGTCGAGGTTACTCAAAAGACTTCCGTGACGATTGCGCGATTCGTGCACAGCGCCGGTTGGGATCCATCGACGACCGCGCGCGTCGTTTGGTTCACCCACACTTCGTGAGTGCCTTCACGTGTGAATTGGAAGACGGTATTCACCCGGCCGCAAATCGCGCCGAAAGGCGGCCGGGTCACTGCGTTCGTTCGTCAGGACCAAACGGGGTGAGGCCTCTCCACGATCGGCAATTGTCTTTTAACAGAGTGAACACATTTCCCCGTGCTCGGCGCCCATAAAAGTTCTAGTATCTCGTTTCTATGGTATAGGCCATTTGAATCGAGGGGGAATTTCAGTGTCTGACGACAGTGTGACTATTGCACCGACCGCGCTAAGTGATACGCAACGATTGCACCAGTTGGGTTACGCGCAAGAGCTTCATCGGGGAATGAGCAAGTTCTCGAACTTCGCCATCTCCTTCACGATCATCTCGATCCTTTCGGGGTGTCTAACCCTCTACTCGTACGGGTTGAATCACGGAGGTCCCCCAACGATGATCTGGGGCTGGGCGGTGGTCGGTTTGCTCGTGTTGTTCGCTGGTCTCTCTATGGCCGAGATCTGCTCAGCGTTCCCAACCGCGGGCGGTCTCTACTACTGGTCGGCCAAGTTGGCACCGGGAAAGAGCGGCCCGATCTGGTCCTGGTTCACCGGTTGGTTCAACCTGCTCGGTCAGGTCGCGGTCACCGCCGGCATCACCTTCGGGTGCGGTTACTCGGTGGGCGAGTTCATCTACCTGACGTCAGGCAATGCGACGTGGACATCGAATCGGCACGTCGTGCTACTCACGGCCATCCTGCTGCTGATTCAAGGAATGATCAACACCTTCGGGGTCAACATTGTCTCCTTGTTCAACAAGGTATCGGTGTGGTGGCACTTGACCGGAGTCGCGGTCATCGTGTTGCTGCTTTTCATTGCGCCACACTCGCACAGTCACCAGAGTGCGGGTTTCCTCTTCGGGTCCGCGGGTTTCGACGCCTTCAGAGGACTATCGGGATTCTCCGTTCCGTTCTACGTTTTCCTACTCGGATTGCTGGTCGCCCAGTACACCTTCACGGGATATGACGCGTCGGCGCACGTGACCGAGGAGACCATCGAGGCTGCGGTCTCGGGTCCCAAGGGCATCGTTACCTCGATCTGGGTGTCGTGGATTGCGGGATTCATCCTTTTGATCGGCGTGAGCGCCGCGATCCCCCACTTCGTCCACGGCTTCTCGGTGACGATCGCCGGAACGAACTACAACAGCTACGGGTCATTCGCCGCCGGCGTACCGTGGGGCAACGTGTTCGTGTACGCCACGGGTAAAGTCCTCGGTGAGCTACTGGTGCTTGTGGTGATCGGGGCTCAATTCTTCTGCGGCATCGCATCTATCACGGCCAATTCTCGGATGATCTACGCCTTCTCGCGAGACGGCGCCGTGCCGTTTTCGAATTACTGGCACCACGTAAGCAAGCGCAGCCGCGTGCCGGTGCACTCAGCCTGGTTCGGTGCCGTGGGCGCGTTCATCCTGACGACGCCGGCACTCCTTCCCGGCAACACCGGCGGTACCGCCTACGCCGCCGTGACGTCGATCGCGGTCATCGGGCTTTACGTCGCGTATCTGATCCCGGTCTTCCTCCGACGGATCAACGGTGCCGCGTTCACGCCAGGGCCGTGGAAACTCGGGAAATGGGGTCCGGTCTTCGGGTGGATCGCCATTATTTGGGTGGTTTTCATCTGCGTCTTGTTCATGCTCCCCGCGACGAAGCCGATCAATGCCGATACGTTCAACTACACCCCGGTCGCGGTGGTGGCAGTGATTGGCTTTGCCGGTATCTGGTACGCGGTGTCCGCCCGTAAATGGTTCAAAGGACCGAGGGTTCAAGGATCGGCCGAGGAGTTGGCCGCTATCGAGCACGAGCTCTCAGTTTAAATTCGAACGAGTTCCCTCGATCGACCAGACGTTGTGGTCGATCGAGGGAACTCGTCACGTGGTGCCGACCTCGCCGACCGTTGTGCCCCTCACTTGAGGAGGCGCAGTGATGTTGACGGAGAGTTTCGACGAGGACGAGTCGTGTTGGCGCGATCTCGCCGACGTCCTATCGGCCGGTATTTCGCGCGTGCTGCTCTACGGTCCCTCGGGCACGGGCAAGACCTACGCGGCGCTGCATCACAACGTCGGCAGTTGTCCCGCGGAGCGATTGGTCTGCACGGAGGACTTGACGTCCGGTGAGATCACGGGCACCTGGATGCCCGTCGGCGAGAACCGATGGGAGTGGCGTGAAGGCCCGGCGATTCGAGCGTGGCGTGGCGCGGGCGGATTGGGCGGTCGACTGGTCGTGGACGAAGTCGACCGCGCCTCGGGTGACGCCCTCAGCACCCTGCTGGCGATGACCGATTCTCCGGAATCGGCGCGCTGGCGCAACCCCGAAACCAGCGAATGGGTGCGGCCCGGTCCGCAGTTCTCGGTCATGATGACGTCCAACTGTGATGACCTCGACGAGATCCCCGCGTCACTGCGCGACCGATTCCCCGTGAGCATCCGTATCGACCAACCGCACGCGTCGGCGCTGGCGAGTCTCAGCAGCGACCTTCGCGCGCCGGCCCGGGCCGGGTCACTCGGACCAGCGAGCCGGCGCGTCTCGCTTCGGTGCTTCTACGCCTTCGACGAACTGCGACGACACCTCGGTCCCGCCCGGGCCGCGCGGTTGGTCTTTGGCGACGACGTCGGCACCAGTGTGCTCGACGCGTTGGCGATTGCCTCGCTCGCGTGAATGAGGTAGTGCACCCGGAGTTGGTGACCGGTCGCGAAGACGGATTCGTCAACGCCGCGTGGACCGTGAAACCGGGCTCGACGCGACGCGGCGAGGCGAGTTGCAACTTGACCGAGCGGATCCTCGAGGTCCCCCTCGGAAGCGACGCCACGTCTCGAGTCGTGCGGGCGCACGAGTTGATGCACGCTCGAGTGAGTCCGCACCGGATCGAACACTACGGCGTGCTCGAAGAGATGTCGCCGCGAGCCCTCGAGTGCGCCGAGGAGCTTCGCATCAACACGCTGATCGCTCGCCTTGACTTTGACGTGGTGCTGTTACGAGACGGGTCGGAGAAGAACGGCGCCCGACGGATCGCCGAGAGCGATGACTGGTCCGAAGCGATCTGCTTTCTCATGGCCGTGCTCGGTACCGGGGGAGAGAAGGAGTACCTCGCCGGGATCCGACGAATCGAGCCGACGTGGATGCCGGGACTGCGCGCCGTGCGAAAGCGCGCCTTGGGATTCATGGACTCATTTGCGAGTGGGGCGCTCGGGGCCACTCGTTTGAACGAGGAACAACTTCCGAGTGGCTACGCGAACGCCACCGTCGTGCTCGCTCGCGTCCTCACCCAATCGATGGTGGCGCGACCACCAACCACGCCCGAGGAACTTCGCGCCTTTCGACGTTCGCTCGAGCCGGGTGGTCGCCGCCCGCCGACCGGTCGATTCGCTCCGTTGACGTTCGACGAGACGGTGGTGATGTCGCCTCGTCCGAGGGGCGCCGGGGTGCGTCGCGCGCGGACGAGTACGAGCGGTCCGACCATGCGTTATCCCAGCCGACTACTCACCGACGATCGCAAACGAGCCTTCGCGCGGCGAACGACGTTGCACGGCGGCATCGTCATCATCGACCAGTCCGGTTCGATGGACATTGACGATACGTCGTTGGCGGCCCTTCTTCGTCGAGCACCCGACGCCTTCGTGATCGGATACAGTCACCGCCCCGGCGACAACGGATCGACACCGAACGTGTGGATTCTCGCTGATCGAGGATCGGTCGCGACGAATATTCCGTCGGGCAACATCGGCAACGGTGTCGACGGCGCGGTCCTCGCGTGGGCGCAGCGTCGTCGTCGAGGAAGTGAACCGATCGTCTGGGTCACTGATGGTCAAGTCACCGACTCCCACGACCATCCCGACGATCGACTGACCATCCAATGCGCCGAACTGGTACGGCGTCACCGGATGCGACTGGTGAGAGAGCTCGGCGACGCCGGTCGGGCATTGTCTGGGGGACGAACGGTTGGTCGCGCTGATTGGCCCCGATTCGGGCGATTGGGCCGCAAACTCCTGGAAATGAAGGCAATTTAGTCCCATTGTCACAGTCGCAATTTACAGTTGCAACGAACACTTGTTCGCCTTAGACTATACGAACAGGTGTTCGTGAAAGGGGTCGGCCATGGCGGCAGTTGAGGTAGTGGAGTTCGAGGAGTTTGAAGATCTCGCTGAACGGCCCCACCTACGCCTGGTGAGCACGCCCCAGGTCTTTCGCACCGGTCCGTCGTTGGCGAATCGCCGCGCCGCTCGGGCCCGGATGATGAAGCGGCGCCGTCGCACGCTCGTCGCGTTCGCACTGTTGCTCGGACTCGTGATCTTGTCGTGGCCCGGCCACGCGTTCGGGGGAGAGACCGGCGCGGGACTCCCGACTGATCTGGCCAACAGTTCGGTGCTCGCGTCAGGAATGAATTTCGTCGTGCAGCCCGGTGACAGCGTCAATTCCATTGCCCGAATGATGAATCCGATCGACCCGAAAGTGGCCCGGGCCGACCTCGTTCGTGAACTCGATTCGTCGGTCGTCGTGCCCGGCGAACGCATCCTGATCCCCTAAATTTCAAGGGATTTGGGTGTATCCTCAAGGCATGCGCTGTCCCTTCTGTTCGGCGGATGACGACCGCGTCGTTGACTCGCGCCTCGCCGAAGACGGGGTGGCGATCCGGCGCCGACGCGAGTGCTCGAACTGCAACCAGCGCTATACGACCTTCGAACGGATCGAAGAGATCGGCCTCTACGTGATCAAGCGCTCCGGTGACCGCGAGCCCTTCGATCGAGGCAAGATCCTTCGCGGCATGCGAGCCGCCAGCAAGAACCGTCCGGTCGACGAAGAGGCCCTGGAGGGGCTGGTCACGGCCATCGACGAATCGATGAGACTCCTCAATCGCGACGTGACGAGCGAAGAGGTCGGGATGGCGTCACTCGAGGCCTTGCGCGACGTCGACGACGTCGCCTACGTCCGCTTCGCCTCGGTCTACAAGGGGTTCGAAGGGACCGACGACTTCGCGCGCGAAATCGGCATGCTGGTAAAGACGACCGCCCCCAAACTGCGCGGCTGATGCGCGCGCTCAACCTGCGACCCCAGTGCGCCATGGCGATTTACGCCCACCCCGATGACGCCGACGTCGCGGCCGGCGGACTCCTCGCCCAGTGGGCTCAAGAGGGCTGCGCGGTACACCTCGTCGTGGTCTGCGACGGCGACAAGGGCTCGCACGTGCTGAGCGCGGACGCCGGTGCGGTGCGCGAGGTTCGAGGGGCCGAAGTGGAGTTCGCGGCCGATCTCCTCGGCGCCACGACCGTGACGAGACTGGCCCGACCGGACGGCGAGGTCGACAACGACGTGGACCTTCGCGCGACGTTGGTCGGTCTCATACGTCAGTATCGACCGGAGGTCGTGATTGGACCCGACCCCACCGCGACGTTCTTCGCCGGCGTCTACGTGAACCACCGTGACCACCGAGAGACCGGTTGGGCGCTGCTGGACGCGGTCGCCCCCGCCGCGGCGATGCCTCTGTACTTCCCCGATCAAGGCGAGCCGCACCAGGTGGCCAGTCTGCTCCTCAGCGGCACGCACGAACCGGACGTGGTGGCCGATATCACCGGCACGATCGACACCAAGGTGAAGGCGGTCTTGGCCCACAGTTCGCAGTTGGCCGGCGACGCCGAGGCCATTCGCGAGCTGGTCTACGGACGCGCCGAACAGGCCGGGCGGCCCGTCGGGGCGCCGTTCGGTGAGGCCTTTCGCAGTGTTGAACTCGCCTTCTGAAGACCCCTCGGTCGACGACGCGCCGATCTTGCACGTCGACCTGGACGCCTTCTTCGCCTCGGTCGAGATCCTGGACGATCCCACGCTGCGTGGCAAGCCGGTGGCCGTGGGGGGCGGCGGGGCGCGCGGTGTCGTGGCCAGTGCGAGCTACGAGGCCCGTCGCTTCGGCGTTCGCAGTGCCATGCCGAGCGTGATCGCTCGGCGACGTTGTCCGGAGCTCATCATTCTGCCCGGTCGCTTCGATCGCTACGAGGCGTACTCCCGACAGTTTCACGACATCGTGCGCGACCTCACTCCCGACTACGAACCGCTGGGACTCGACGAGGTGTTCGCGAATCTGTCGAGCCTGCGCCGTTTGAACGTGCGACCACTGGAGGCGGCGGCCGAACTTCGCCGTCGAATCATGGGCGAGCTCGGTCTGCTCTGCGGAGTGGGACTCGGGCGCAACAAACTCTTCGCGAAGTTGGCCTCCAAGGAGTCCAAGCCGACCGTCGTCGACGGCCAACTCGTGGAAGGCGCCGGGGTCGTCTGGGTCAGTCCCGCCCTCGAGAAGAAGTGGCTGGACGAACTCCCGGTGCGGGCCCTGTGGGGCGTCGGTCCGGCCACCGCGACGAAGTTGCACAAGCTGGGGCTGCGATGGGTGCGCGACCTCGCCAAAGTCGACGAAGCAACACTGGCCGCCCACGTGGGGGTGGCGATGGCCTCGACACTCGTGGCGTACGCCCACGGCGAGGACAAGCGCGAGGTGACGGTCGATCGGGTCCTCAAATCGGTCGGTCACGATCAGACCTTTGCCACGTCGTTGAGCGGCCTCGACGCTGTCGTCGAGGCCGCGAAATCCCAAGTGGCGGTCGTCGCCCGGGCTCTGCGGGGTCAGGGTCGTGTCGCGCGCACCATCACGGTGGTCGTACGATTTGACGACCTCACGAGCGTTAGCCGGTCCCAGACGCTTCCGTTCGGCGTCGACGACGAGGTCGCGATTCTGGCGATTGCCGAAGCGTTGCTGCAATCAATCGCCCTCGCGAACTCAGTTCGCCTCTTGGCGATTCACGCGTCCTCGTTCCTCCAGCGCGACGACAACAACCTACAGTTGACTTTCGGTCTGGATCCGACGTCCAAGGACCCCCGCGAACAGGCCGAGGCGATTTCGCGCGAACGACAGGTCTCGAACGAGGCCCTGCGCGACGCCGTCGATGAGGTTCGTGAGAAGTTTGGTCGCGCGGCGGTCGGCGCGGCGTCCGAGCTCGGTGATCACGGCATCGAGATTGCCACCCAACGCGGCAGTAGTGCCTTCGGACCAGAAGAGTTCCAACACGGTTCGTAAAGATTGTCGGCCGCGCGTTCGTGGTGATACGAGCTAGTCCGAGGATTTATTCGTCCGCTGGTTCGTCCGTGGGCTCGTGCTGATGTTCTGGCGCCGGCGCGGGCTCCGACGCCGGAGGCATCGGTGTACGCCGACGCCCGAGGAGCCAAAGGAAGGCGGAGCCGACTTTGCCGACCGGTTGATGGTGTTCGGACGGTCCGTGACTCGCGCCCGGACCGGACATTCCGTCCCCGCCGCCGGTCAGACCAGCTAATGGATTGCCGCTCGAGTCCGGATACTTGGACACTCGCGTCAAACGGCGACGCGGCTTGCGCTGCCTATCTCCGGATGATCCCATGGTCCGACCTCTTTCCAGTCATTAATGATTCAGCTCGAGTGCCTCACGGAAGTCGATTGGGTGGCGTGTCGAGCTTGCCGATGCCCGATGCCAGTACGACGGAGTTCGGTACTTTCAAGATACCGTCCTCGGTTTGCAGCGTAACGTAGGTCAGACCAATGCCCAGTACCCACGCGTCGACGACGCCGATGGTGCCCGATCGAACACGGATGTGTTCGCCGACACTGAATGGTCGAGCGAAAAGCAACACCAGCGACGCAAAAATATTGCCGAGGCTCTGTTGGGCCGCTATTCCCAGCACGACCCCGGCGAGTCCGAAGCCGATGATGAGGTGGGCTAGCGAGACGCCCAGGAGTTCGAAGACCGCAATCAGGACGAGCAAGTAGCCCACGCCGGTGGCGACGAGTCGAACGATAGCGGCGGCCGCCTCGAGCGTGCGTCGCGCCAGGAATCGGCCCATTCCGTCGGCGAGGCGGCCCACGGCATAGATGCCGGAAATAAGCAGTACCGGCACCGTGATCCAAGTGACTATGGAGGAATGGTGCATCACTCCGTGACGACGATCGAACTCTGACTTCACGATGATGGCGGCGATCGCGATGGCAGCGGCCACGATGCCCGAGATCCACACCTGCTGGAGAGTGGGCGGCGTTCCACGGGGTCGTTTGCGGGCCATAAACCACAACCTTAATGATGATGCCACACCTATTCTCCCTGATCCCCGGTCAGTGCGCGCTGTCGCAGCGACCGGGGATATTTTCTTACGCGTTTGTTAGAAGAACCATCTAAGGTCCGAAGTGACGGACCCGCCCCTGAACGCTCTTGAGCAATCGGATGGAGTTCGCCGAAGGGCAATGCGTCGGGCCATGCCGAAGTGGTGGAGTTCGACGTTCGTTTCAAATGATTGTCGCTGGAATATCGTTCAGCCGAATCGTGAGCGAGCTACAGCGATCAGGTGGGAAGAATGGTGCACCAAGAGTTGCCATGATTGAAGTGATTTTCGCATTCGCCAGAGCGGTTGACTTAGTGAACTCGCGTTTTCTCCTTTAGACGACGAGCACAAGGCAGTGGCACTGTAGCAATGGAGAATGACTGACTCTCAGGACAACTCGGTGGTGGGGGACATCCATTCATACGGCGGATTGAAGAGTTTTATCTAGTCACCATTGCTTGGTCGGGCACGCCCTTGGATGACTCTCAATCGCTGGGTCACGATCTTCATCGCGTCGCTCACCCGAGTTGTTAGGGTGGCGCCAGAAATGTATTTCAATCTGAAAAATGAGAGGACCGCGAGTCAATGGCCAAATTCCTGAGTGACGTCAAAACACTTCGAGAGAACGCCCGCAAGAACCTTCGAAAAGGCTCGATCACTGACGCCTACGGCGCCGACTTGCCGAGGGTCCTCGAGGTCTTGAACCAATCGCTGGCGACCGAACTTATCTGCGTGCTTCGTTACCAGCAGCACTCCTTCGCGGCCCACGGACTCGATTCCGAGGCCGTGGCCGCGGAGTTCCTGGCCCACTCCCGAGAGGAGCAAGGTCACGCCGAGTTGATTGCGGCGCGCATCGGTCAGCTCGGGGGCGAGCCTGATTTCAATCCCGACACCTTCAGTAGTCGGGCCCACTCGGAGTACAAGACGGCCACCAGTCTCACCGACATGATCAAGGAGAATCTCATCGCCGAGCGCATCGCGATCAGCTCCTACAGCGAGATCATCGCCTGGCTCGGCGACGGCGACCCCACCACGCGACGAATGCTCGAAGAGATCCTGGCGGTCGAAGAAGAGCACGCCAACGATATGGTCAACCTGCTCGACGACAAGAAGTAGCCCGGCTTCGCGACGATTGTCCTACGGCGAAGGTTGTCGGGCGGCCGCGCCGAACTTGACCGGCCCGTAGCGATGTCGAAAGGCGACGTAGACGCCGCTGCCGGCGAGAATGGGCAGCCAGTACGTGACGAGGCGATAGGCCAGCGTGGCGATGATCGCGCTCGCGCTGCCGACGCCGGCCAGAACGAGCAGTCCACTGAGACTCGCTTCGACGATGCCCAGTCCACCGGGCGTCAACGGCACGAGGGCGATGACCGCGGTAGCGGCGTAGGCCAACAGCACGAGCGGAGGCTTCGGACTAGCGCCGGTGGCGCGTAGCGCACAGAGCAGCGCGAAGTAATCGAAGCCGATACGGCCGCCGATGAGCACCACGGCCTCACGCCATCGGCGACCGAGATTCGTTCGCACCAGATTTCGTTCGGCAATGAGTCGGTTCGGTAGGCCCTCGGTCTTGGACTTTCGTTTGGGGAGGGCGTTCAAGAAACGCTGCGTCGCCCGCGCGATCCAGGTCAGCAGACCGTTGGTCGTGAGGAGGACGGCGCCGAAGGCGACAATGAGCACGAAGCCGACGATGCCGAGGTAGGCCGCGTGCTCGAGACCAGGACTCACGGGAAGACCACCAAGGATCGCGGGCATGATGCACACGGGTAGCAAGAACAGGCCCGCCAGTCCGATAATCGAAGCCGCGGCGAGGCCGCCGGCCGCCGCGTCGGCGTTGATGCCACCAATCGCGAGCATTTGGAACTGCACGCCGGCCCCGGCGACGTCACCGGCCGGCAGGACGTTCGTCACCGCGTTACCCACGAGCAGAGCGGCGACCACGGTGAACCACTGCTTTGTTCGAAGTAGCAATCGCAATAGGGTCATTGCGCAGAAGAAGCTCGCCACCTCGGCGACCAGCATCAGCCCCAACCACGTGAAACTCAGATGAAAGAGCTTGGGCCACGCTGACAGAACTTTGGTAAAGGCGGGTAGCGCCACGTAGAAGGCGAGACCGGTGACGACGATCGCCACGATGCGCTTAACGGGGCTCGACGATTTCTTCGGGGGAGCGATGTCGGTGATTGGTCTAATCTACGGGTTCGGGCGCTGTGGGACCTCTGGGTCGCGTGATCCTCGATGAGGGCCGAGGTAGCGTCGTCCACGTGTCCGTTACCGACGAATCCAGTCCTGATCGCCTAGAGACGGGTGTCGTGACGGGCGACCGAACGGCGCGTCAGACCTTTCGACCGGACATTCAGGGTCTTCGAGCCGTCGCCGTCATTCTGGTGATACTGGCGCACGCCAGCGTGCCGGGGTTCGAGGGCGGTTACATCGGCGTCGACGTGTTCTTCGTCATCAGTGGCTTCGTGATCACGAGTCTTCTGCGTCGCCAGCCGCCGCGGCACGTGCGTCAGAATCTGGCGTACTTTTACGCCCGACGTGTTCGACGCATCGTGCCCGCGGCCACCCTCACCCTCGTCGCGACGACGTTTGCCGCGTACTTTCTCCTCGGAACGAACTTCGTGCCCCAGTTGCTCGGCGACGTGCGCTGGGCCTCTCTTTTCTCCGCGAACTTTCGACTCATCCAGACCGGCAGCAATTACTTCATTCCCGGCGTCGCGCCCTCGCTGGTCACGCACTACTGGTCGCTGGCGGTCGAAGAGCAGTTCTATCTCTTCTTCCCGCTCGTCGTCTTTTCTTTGACGTGGCTGACCCCGATTCGAAATCGCGCGACGTCACTCGGACTGTTCCTGGCCGCGGCGATCTGCGCGTCGGCGTGGTACTCGTGGCACCTCACACCGATCAGCCCGACCGTGGCCTACTACTCACCGTTCACTCGATTCTGGGAGATCGCCCTCGGCGGACTGATTGCGCTGCTGCCCGGCGCGTGGGCCCGCCGGACGCCGCGCTTTAACGCGGTGCTGGCGTTTGCCGCCTTCATCGGTCTGGCCGCGGCGGTCTGGCGGCTCAATGCGATGAGTGTTTATCCTGGTGTACTGGCCTGGTGGCCCTGCGGCACGACGGCGATTCTCCTCTGGACCGGGCAGGCCAGTACCCCGGGGGGACCGGCGTCGTGGCTCTCGTGGCGACCGTTGCGCTACGTCGGGGACATCTCGTACTCCCTCTACCTGTGGCACTACGTATGGTTGATGCTCCCTCTTCAGATGGCCCATCCTCCGACGTCACCGTGGGCTCGAGTCATCGAAATTGCGGGTGCCTTCGCGTGCGCCGTGATCTCCAATCACGCCCTCGAGAATCCGATTCGCCATTCGAAACGACTCGACCGCGACGGCGTGGCGGTGGCGCTCATGTTGATTATCTGCGTCGGCCTCTCGTGGGACGCGACGCTGTGGGTCGGACACCTCGCGCACGTCCACTGACGACGTTGATTCAACGATCGATGTACATCGCCGCTTCGGGCGTTACCTGCACGTGATAGACCTCGCCGATGGTGCGCGTGACGTAGGTGGCAATGACGTTCTCGCCGACGTAACTGAAGTGGATGCCGTCGGCCTCGCGCACCAGTGACGGAATATTGTTCACTCGAGCGGCGACTTCGAACTGACCCTTGGCGTTGGCGAAGAGCTCCCACGTCGGCAGGAACGTCATGCCCGGCACGGTGGTAGCCACTTTCGCGAACACTGAGTTGAGGAGCACCATTCCCTGGCGATAGCCGTTCGGCTGCATGATCGGCATGCCGACCCAGAGTACGTAGGCCCCGGTCTTGGTGGCCGCGGTCGCCATCTTGGTGATGAGGTCGGTGTAGGCCGTCACCCACGGCGCCGATCCGAACGCCAACACGTGACCGTCGACTTTGAGATTCTGTTCGTCGTTCGCACCGAACGTGATGATCACCAACTGCGGTTTGTTCTGAGCGAGTAGCACCGTTTCTTTCTGCGGCCAGTTGTAGAACCACGGCGTGAGTAAGCCACTCGCAGATTTGTCGGCTTGCACGAGATGCACTTCGTGATCGTGACCGAGTTGGCGAGCGAGCCCCCAACCGAGATCGTTGCCGAGTGAGTCGCCGATCTCGAGCACCGTGCAATGCCCGATCGCCGAGATCGTCGGCACGATGGTCGACGAGGACGTCGACGTCGTCGGTCCACTCGTCGTCGACGTATCCGACGGCGTAGTGGGAATCGGTGCGCCCGTCGAGAATCGACAGCCGGCGCCCGGCGGCTTGAACGCCGCCATATTGACGACGGGCGGCGGAAGGTTCTTCGAAGGTTGCGGCGGTGGCGTGGTCGGCGTTGTGGACGTTGAGGACCGATTGGTCGTCGTTGGAACCGAGGCCGTCGTCGATGGTGTGGTGCGAAGTGTGGTCGTCGTCGTGGCCGCGGGGGAGCGTTGATCGTTCTTCAGTTGGTAACCGACGATTACTAGTGCGGACACGCAGAGTCCCAGCACGACCCGCAGGGTCCAATTGGGAACGGCACCCTCACGAGTCGACTCACTTGGCATCTAATTCGAATGTAACAGCGCGTCCGAAAATTACAACAAGATAGGACGATGACGAATTGTGAAGATGTTCGCTACGGATTGACCGTGACGAGCGTACCGATCGGCGTGAAGGGGTAGACGGTCTCGGCGCTCGCGTAGGGCATCTCGACGCAGCCGAGGCTTTGGGGGGAGCCGTAGGAGTAGCGCGGGAACTCGTGCAGTGCGTCGCCGCCGTTGAAGTACGAGACCCACTTGATACCCGGATCGCTGTAGTGCGATCCATCGGGGTTGGTGCCCGACATCGTCGTGGACAGGTATCGTACGTAGACCGGGTAGGTGCCGGTGGCCGTTGGTGACACGGAGATGCCGGTGTTGACTGGCGTCGTGAACTTGACGTGGTTTTCCACGTAGAGCGTCAGGACCTCGGGCGAGCCCATTGAGACGCTCACGTAGTTATAGGTCGTGGCATCCACCTTGTTGGTGTGGACCGCCGTGATTAGGTCGCTCCAGGTCGCCGCGTCGGCGATTCCCGTCGTGGGGAGGTTGTTGACGCTCTGAAAGTTCATGAGCGCCCCGCGAAGGATGACCCCAGCGACGCCGACGTGCCACTGCGATTGCAGCGCGATAGGCAAGTTCGGGTACTTCCAACTGAACGTGCCGACCGCCGGTTGCGACGGATCGCTCTGTGGTGTGCTCGCGCTGAAGCTCACCGGCAAGTAGTTGAGCTCGGCCAAGAGCTGCTCTTCCCAGGTGGTGCTGGAAGCGACGGACGTGAGGCGTGGTCGCACCGCGGTGAAACGGCACGTCGAGGTGCAAATCATTCGGGTGGGCAGATCAATGGTGTAGACGGCGGCCGGTTGCAGCGAGCCGGTCACCACAGCCTGTACTTCGTGGGTGCTGATCTGTTGCCATTCGGTGACGAGAAGCGGATGCGTGCGCAGGGTCGGCAGATTCTTCACTTTCGTCGCGCCACTGAAGTGCAGTCGAAGGAGGGGCAGTTGATTTGAGAGCGACGTCGGGAGGTTGCTGGTTATGACGAAGGACTTGACTGGAGAGGTAGCGGATGCGCCGAGGGCGGGAACCAGCGTGGTGGCCAGGATCCCGACGGTGAGGGTAGTCGCGAGGGCGAATCGTCTGGTCACTGATACAGGCTACTGAGCGCCAGCTCCATTAAATCGCCGCCTACGATAAGAACGAACGAAGGAGGGGCATGGCCCTCATAAAGACCATCGGGGTACTGCTTCTGCTCGGGCTGGCGCTGTGGATCATCTTCACGGTGATCGGATTATTGGCGGCCACCATCTCGACGATCTTCGAGTTCCTCATCATCGCCGCGGTCGTTGGCGCGGTGTACCACTACTTCAAGCACCAAAAGGCTCACCGAACCTGAGCAGTAGGATTGCTAGTTCTGGCGGCGTGGCCGAGTGGTTAGGCAGGGGCCTGCAAAGCCCCGTACTCCGGTTCGAATCCGGACGCCGCCTCCAGATGGGCATGACCCCTTAGTCCATGTTTCTAGTACCACGAACGTCGCTTCGGCGGCCCCACGCAATAATGGAGACGTGGGAAAGACGTTCGAGCAGGTCGATAGCCGCCTCGCCGAATGGCTGGTCGCTCAACCGATATTCTTCGTCGCGACCGCCCCGCTCGCCGCGGCGCCCTTGGTGAACTGTTCGCCTAAAGGCAATCGCCAAGAGTTCGCGGTCCTGGGTCCTCACACTGTCGCCTACCTTGACCAGACTGGCAGCGGGGTCGAGACGATAGCGCACCTAGGTGAAAACGGACGAATCGTCGTGATGTTCTGTGCTTTTAGCGAATCGCCGCGGATTGTGCGACTTCATGGTGAGGGGCGAGCCGTGCTGAAGGATTCGGCGGAATTCGAGTCGCTCAAGGGTCATTTTCCCGGTGCGTCAGGTGTGGGCGTGCGCTCAATAATTCTTGTCACCGTGAGGCGGATCGCCGATTCGTGCGGGTACGGCGTGCCGTTCATGAACTTTGATGATCATCGGCCAACGATGGATCAGTGGGCGCAGCGCAAGGGAGTCGGTGGAATACGCGAATACTGGTCTGAAAAGAATCGTCGGAGTATCGATGATCTTGAGGGTTTCGATGTTCCGCAACGGTAGGACGTTCGACTTGATGGTTTCGCCCTGAACGGCCCCCAGCCCGCCGGTTCACTCTTGGCGGGGGCCTGTATACGCGCGATTGGTGAAGAATGCCCTAGACATGAGGTGTAGTTGAAGGGAGAGAAAATGACCGTCACGGCGATCAGCACATACGCACTGTCCAAGCAGTTCGGTCCTACTAAGGCACTACGGGACTTGGACTTTCACGTGGGCGAGGGCGAAATCGTCGGTTGTCTCGGGCCCAACGGCGCAGGCAAGACCACGCTGATCAAC
>PMTF01000021.1 GCA_003167415.1 Acidimicrobiaceae bacterium
ACGGCCCAGCAGGTGCTGGCCCAGATCCTCACTCTCCAACCACCAGATCCTGCGGCGGTGCTGCTGGGCGCTCTCGGCCTGAACACGTCGGAGGTTCGGCGCCGATTGGATGCGGTCACGCCCGACAGCTGAATCCCCAGCGACATCCATCCGATGCACAGGTTTGGGACAATCACTCCCATCACCGAATTCTCCAGTCGGCTGCAAGGTAGCGATGATGCGCGAATGTCGATCAATGACGCTTTCATGAGAAATTTCAACGATCCCATTGCTCCAGCCGCCGGTCGGAGATTGTGTGCGTCGGCCCTCCGGCACACAGACATAGAACGACCCACTAGCCGGGATGATTGACATTCGACACTTGCGAATTCTGGATTACTTGATGAATCGAAATGAATTGAAAACCGCCTGCGTCACTGAGTTCGTCCGCGCGTTCACCATGATCTCGTAGATCGTGCTGTTCTTTAGGACCACGAGCGCATAAACGACTCCCGAACACGAACCGGCTTGAGTCGAACAAGGGACTGCATCAGTCGCCGCCGGAAATCCCTGCCAGGTGATCATATGAGCGTCCTGCGACGGGGGAAGGAAACTGCGCAAGACCGGATTAACCCGAGTTCGTGGAACCGCATCCGCCAACTCGTAGACGAAGGCGTCAACATTGCGACTGGTCCAGCGCGAAAACATATGAATTCCCGGGCCATTCTTCGTAGGTGCCAGATCGGCTGGATCGAATTCGTCGGCCTGGACTTTTAGTCCACTCGGTGCCTTGAGAAAGGACAAGGCAAATTGATGTCCCGGTGGTCCGTGGACTGTCGGAGCCAGAATGCTCACTGTGGACGGAGATGAGCATCCGGCCAAGAGCACTCCGAAGGCCAGAAGCAGCGCCGGAGTCCTTGCGATACGGATCGCCTTCATCGAATCAGCCTATGAAACTTCTTTCCATTCAGGTAGTCGCCAGTGCAAGGTTGCACTCCTGTCACGTCGGGCCTCCGACTTTCAACGCAGGGCTGCATCCGCGCGATGAACGCGATAGATAATCTGGCGTCTATGGGAAGGGTTCAGGATGGCACGGTCTACCTCTCTCTTGAACACCAGAACGACAACGAGTGTTTTTGGAGCGGCTCGTGCCAGTTTCACGACAATTCACCTGACGAGGACGGTCCAACATTCTCGGACGCTAGCGATGCCGTTGATTGGTGGCGATCGCGCGGCGCCAAGACGATACTCATTCGCCTTGACTTCAGCGAGTACTTGTGGGCCGGAGAAGGCTCTCCACCAGAAGATTGCGCAGCGATGCCAACTTTCGACGCGACAGATCCACGTGGTCGACCCGAAGGTGCAAAAAGTACATTTGAGGAACATGATCGAGTCGAGGCTGTTCGAGCGAACATCGAGCTAGCCGCCGCCGCCATCGAAGAAGGACGTCGATTGTCGGTCCGCCGAGAGTCCGAAGGGCTGTCAGTCGACGAACTTGCGGATCGCATTGGAGCGACTCCCCAGTGGCTCTTCGATGTGGAGTCAGGGAAGTCGACTTTTGAGGTCACTTTGACCGAATGGATCAACCTCGTTTGGGCAACTCGCCCAGGGTGGCCTGATGAAATGAGCACGGTCAAGCCCCGTCGATTTGGATGGGTTGCCAGGCAGGGTCAGTTCCTATCTCAAGCTGAGAAGTTAGTGAACGCGTCGATCAACCTCGAGGATTGACAGACAGTCGGAGATTGTGCAGGTCGGCCCATCGACATGGGATAACCGAACGACATGATGCTCGCAGGACTACTTTGAAGTCATGCACGCTCGAACTGCCGTGATTTCCCTGGCAATTCTTGTCCTTGGAGTGGGTTTGTTCTTTGCAGGTAGAGCGAGTGTTTCGAACGCTCCAAATTCGGCCTCAAATTCTGCGGAATCAACCGTCGTCAACGCTTCATTTAGTCCACTATCGGTTGATTTCACCTCCTTGACGACGGGGTGGGCACTGGGTACAACCCCATGTCACAAAGACTCTGTTTGTTTGTCACTTAGTAAGACCACGAATGCTGGTCGTTCGTGGACAGTAAGTCCACTTCCGCAATCGCTCCTACACCTTGCCGATCGCAAAGTTGATGGAACACCATCGATTCAAAACGACTCACTCGATGACAATGGTCAACTAAGCATGAACGTTCGCTTCGCCAACGCCAATGACGGCTGGATATATGGTTCGCTTGAGATCCCTCCCAAAGTGAGCGATGAGCCCACGGGAGCTTTCGAACCGATCCTTTGGTCTACCCACGATGGAGGACTCGTATGGAAGTCTCAGAGGCAATCATGGATTTACTACGAAGGAACCGTTCTTGATCTTGAAGTGACGGCCGACACTGTCTACCTCATGGCGATGAACAAATCCTTCAATGTCACCGTCGAGAGTTCGCCCGTCAGTAGAGATCGCTGGCGCGTTTCTGACTCGAGGGGTCTTTACACGCCCGCCGGTGGCGGGTTTCTTTCAGGCACAATTGTTTTTTCGGGATCTCGCGGGTGGCTCGCCGAAGGCAATGATCGAGGCGTCAGTGGCAGCGCTCAACTATCGAAGAATGGCAAGTGGGTACCGTGGACTTCACCTTGTTATTCCGTCGGAAATAGTTTGGCCGTGCCTGCCGCCGCGACATCGAACGATCTATTCGCTGAGTGCCATATGGGCGGCTTTGCGTCTCCCTTGTCGAAAGCTGCTCCGCGAGGAGCAACTTGGGGCTCGACTTGGCTGTACAAGTCAGTCAACGCGGGACGGACCTTCACGGCGGTGACTGAGCTTGGGCCGCAAAGCCAATACTTTGGACCCGAACTCGCAGTATCGAGCTCTGGAACAATTCTCATTACCAAGAGCAACCCCCAGAATCAAAACTTGTTGGCCAGTTTCGACACCGGTCGCCACTGGTCGGTGGTGTACTCGGGGAACGTAATTTTCATTCACTTCATTAATTCCAACGAAGGAGTCGTCCTCGATGAGCCTACCCACGGCCCAAATCGCCTGATTATGACGTTTGATGGTGGTCACATTTGGTTGCCAATACCTTTCTAGGAGACCTCAGCGGATGCCGTGATGTCGCCTCGATCCCTAAGGACGCCCGTTCATTGAAGTCCAAGCCGTGATCGGGATCGAAGGAGCCGAACGAGGTAACCATATGAAAACAAGAGAGTTTGTTAGTTGGAGTGATAAATAGTCACTTGCCGACCGAGTCACCTTTCATTGCTAGAACAGTTCAATGTGGTTGCGCCCTACACGTCTCGAGCCAGGGACTCTCCCGGCATGATCCGATTTTCCGTACGGGTTCATCCGGGGTCGCCCACGAGCAGCGTTGGTGGCACCTACGACGGCGCTCTCCAGGTGCGCGTGCGGGCCCGGGCTATCGATCACGCAGCCACGAACGAAGTGTGCGCCGTACTCGCCGACGCCTTCGACGTTCGCCCCGGTGCCGTACAGTGCGTACGAGGTGCACGTTCTCGAACGAAACTGATCGCCATTGAGGGCAACGACGACGTCCTGACGGCCCAGCTCAGCACTCTGCTGTCGTCAACCTAGGGCGCCAGCAGTTGGCTTACCGTAGGCCTTGATTAATGAAGTGTCGCTAGCGACGCAGCACTAGTTGGACGAGAAATCGCAAGGTCGATTGGTGCTGGATCCATGGCTGATTCAGCCAATGGCTTCAGGAGATGTTCCAATCGGTCAAACGCCAGTCGGAGATTGTGTGGGTCGGTCCGCAGAGCAGAACCCGCACGGTCCAGCCCAGCCGCCAGTGCAAGGTTGCATTCCTTTCACGTCGGGGCGCCGACATTGTGCATGACGTTCACGTCATTTCACGCGAAAAGCGCCAGCGATTAACTCTCATTGAAGAGTGAGAGATTTGCACTGTTGTTGCTCCTTCAAGTCCGTTACCATGCCCTTATTGATGGCATGATCCTGCCTGAAAGCGAAGGAGTGTCATGAGACGTCCATTGATGCGATTGTCGGCAGTCTTAGCCGCATCCGTCCTGTGTTTTGCGTTTGGAATTCCCTCGCTCGGTTTAGGAAGCACTGCAAACGTTTCATCTGGTGCCACAATTCCAGTTTGCGGTGGAGGAAACTTTGTGGGCGGTTGGGTAGGTAGGAATGGTGCAACGGGAACCTCGATTATGGATCTGGCATTCATCAATGACGGACACCTCACGTGCCGACTCACTGGCTATCCCACAATTCAGGGCTATCGCAACGGTCGCGAGTACCCTCTAGCGGCTGGACATCTGAAAGATCAACCATTCGATATTTCTCCCACCATCGTGGCACCGAGAATGAGCGCTGAGATGGTCTTGACCTCTTCGGCCTCTTGCAATGCCTTGAATACTGGCAACCAGACGGCAATCAAGAAAGTGATTGCCAAAAACACATATACCGTGAGTGTCAAATTCCCACATTCGAATGACCCGATCTACATCTACGGTCTGAGTATCGACGTAGCATGCGGTCTCAATATCACTGAATTGGGTTGGCGATAGCGGTCCGGTCTCGCGCCGACTTTGCGGTCAATTCAACCTTTTAAATCTCCTGTGAAAGGTGACATCTCCAATTCGTCTGGCAGCAGAGCTCAACCCTTACGGACTAGCCCTAACGCCAGTGCAAGGTTGCAGAACTGTCACGTCGGGCCTCCGAGACGAAATGATTCGGCTCGCAACGAATCAGACGGAAGTTACGAGACGCACTTCAAATGAGGAAGCCTCACATATTAATTGCAAGCCGATATAACCCCCCGAAGTTTTGACTTCGAATTGAAAGCCGTTAATGAAACCCTGTTGGTTGGTCACAAGCCAGGCCCAAGGGATCGGCTTCGCGATCACTTGAATCCACGGCCTATACGTATTAACAAGAAGATTGCTCCGCTGGCGGAGGGCGACTAATTGAGGTGTAATGGTGATGTTCGAAGAGGCGAGGAAAGATGGGGGGCCATGGCCAGCAAGCAGGAATGGGGCCAATCTTTTGCATCGGCGTCGACCAGTGCCATGAGATTCTATGACGAGATCATGGTTCCGCGAATGTTCGAACCATGGGCCGAACTCATGCTCGACCAGATGAAACTTCAGAGTGGACAAGCCGTTCTTGATGTCGCCTGTGGTCCGGGAACGGTGACTCGACTCGCCGCGCTTCGCGTCGGCCCCTCAGGACGTGTCACGGGTTGCGATCTGAGTCCGGCGATGCTCGACCTCGCGCGCTCGAAGATCTCGGTTCGTGCCAGCGCACCAACCGAATACTTAGAATGCCCGGCTGGTTCGCTCCGCGTCCCCGACGACGCCTTTGACTTGGTGACCTGTCAACAAGGCCTACAGTTCTTCCCCGACCGACCGGCAGCTCTGGCCGAGATGCGACGAGCCTTGCGTCCCGGCGGACAGTTGGGCATTGCCATTTGGTGCGCCATTGAGGACTGTCCGCCGTTCGCGGCCCTGGCGGATGCCTTGGGACGGGTGCTAGGCGCCGAAACCGCAGATGCTTACGAGGCCGGTCCCTGGGGGTTTAGTGATTCGGATTCGTTGGCTCGACTCGTCAAAGACAGTGGGTTCACGAATGTGAAAGTGCGTAGATATGAGTTGCCGTTAATATTTGAAGGCGGCCCGGGTCAACTCTTGCTAACGCTACGCGCAGCCTCGGTGGCGACAACCCTCGCCCAGCTTCCCGACGCGGATCAATTGGCACTCGCTGAAGCGGTGGAAGAGGCCGCTCGCCCGATCACCTTTGACGGAATCGTGCGCTCACACGCAACTTCGCACATCCTGACTGCGCAAGTCGGCGATAAGCGAGGTTGACCATACCATCTAACTCAGGCGCTAGAGCAAGGTTGCATTTCTGTCACGTCGGGCCACAAAGGGGGAACCCACGCGTTCGAAGTTACGTGCCATCGCTCAACTCGCGCGAAACTACGCACATTCAACATCGGAACCCTGACCAAGTCTCGCGTACTGAGGAATTGGACGAGGCCTCGAACCAATGGGTCCGGTGGCGTCACCGTCGTAGTAAACGCCAGTGACCACTTCGACCAAATGTTTCGACTCGTGCGGTTCAAGCGATGCCAAGGTGAATGCTGCTGATCCTCGATACATATGGTGCCGTTGTCCCGTTCCCGACGTCACTATGACCGCGCAGGTCACGGACTTTGTGACGCGACCTTCGTTTTTGACCCAGACGTCGACGTCGACGGTTCCGAGTTGGTCAACGATCTGCATGGTGTTGGACCCAAAGGCCGCCTGAAGTGAACTGGGCCGCTCGACGGTTGGCGATGTTGGTCCGAGCGACCAAATCGTAACGAGCGTCACCAGGGCTCCCAGGGCGGCAGCCACGATGAGACTTGTCGGCCACACCCAACTTCGGTATTTGCCGGTTCCTCGGACCGATTTAGGCTTGGAGAAATGGTCCGTCAGTGTCACGAGACCTCCTTATCGGGGTTCGCCCAATAATAATTGCCGGATGATTCAGTTGCGAATGACAGAAATCTCAAATTGTACGCAGGATGGACGCGCCAAATAGAAAAACTTCAACGACTTGCCACAAGCACGGTTCACAGGCCTATCGGCGTTTAAGAGTGCCGAACCTGGAGACGCCAGTCGGAGATTGTGTCGGTCGGTCCTCTGACAAACACAGCTCTACGACCGCGTGTAGTCCGAGCTATTCGACACTCTTCCGCTAACTCTCGATGCCGTCTACTCAATCGCCGCCTGGAGATTCTGACCCACTTCCCCCAAGTACTGAATAATCCGCTCAATGTCTCGAGAATGGCCCTCATCCCGCAGCGCAATGTACGCCAGATCACCCGCAGCGGCATACTCTTCGATGCCTGACCGCGAAATCTCAGCCCGCTCGACTACCGCATCAATGAGACCTGCGCGTTGCTCGTAGCCGTAACTATCGAGTAGGAGACGTAAGCGCGCGACTTCGTCAATTGTGGGATTGCACCCCATCTTCGCCTTGAGCTCGGGAGGACCCAGTGGCACCCACTGCCAGGCGAGGAAAGCGATCTCCTCTCGCACGGAACCCGGACCAGCGCCGTCCCAGTCGATCATCCCGAGTAGCCGATCTCCCTTGAAAACGGCGTTATAGGGTGCGAAGTCGTGGTGACAGATGATCTCATCAGGTAACAAGTTTCGCGGTCGGTACTGCCAGTGCGCGACCTCGTTAGGTACGAAGTCGGATACCGCGTGGTGGTAGGCCGCAACTGCTCGTCCGACTTCGGCGAGCAGCCCGTCAGACCACAGTGAGCCCGGCCAGTGAGCCACTGAGGCTGAGCTGTCTCCCTCGATGTAGCTAAGGACCTCTCGGCCTTGTTCATCGAATCCGCGCGGCTCCGGAACGAGCAGAAAACCGCGGTTGCGGACGTGCAGTAGAAGTCGCTGCACGTCCCCGCTCCACGGCTTCCCCGGTCGACGAACGGTATCTCCTGCGCGCATGACAATGCTGAGCTTGCCCCCGGGAAGCCGTTCTTCTGAGGTGGCCGGCGTTACGTCGTCATGCCTTGTCATGGTCTGAGTCTCGTCTAATACTCGCAGCAACGCCATCACTTTGCGTGGGACTTGTCACTCCAAGTCCCCGACATCACTTGGGGCACGCTCGGGTCCAGTCGCCAGTGAGAGGTTGCACTCCAGTGGCGTCGGGCCTCCGACACCAACAATCGCCGACTCCTTAGGAACTATCTCAGCGAGAAGGACATACATTGGCGGCGCGCCGATTACCGAGCCTCTAGATGGTCCGGAAAGACCGTGCAGTGCGTTGGCGTAGTGCGTTCCGTTCCTGAAGTTGATCTCGAAACTGGTTGCGATCTACTGCTTAAAGGTGACGTCTGCGAACATGAATCCGACACCAACCGTATTGTTTCTTGGGGAGATCGAAGATGACACGTGGCGTCGCCGAGCGCCCATAGAAACACCTTCCAGAAACAAGAGGAGAGCAACAATGGCCGCAACGCTGAAACTGACGCATAAAGCAATCGGAGTCGAGGTCCGACGTGGCACGTACAACATCGTGGTTGATGGTCAGCGTGCCGGATCGCTCGAAATGAACGACACGATCGAGATACAAATCGAACCTGGACGTCACACTCTGCAAGTTCGCAATGGCCGAAACTCCAGCCGAACTCAGATCTTCGACGCCGCCGAGAACCAAACCGTCGCCTTCCGATGCACCGGAAAGAGTTTTCTGCCGATCTTCCTCGCGTCCTTCGTCATCCCCAGCCTGGCGCTCCAGCTCCGCCGTACAGTCGATGATCGGTCTCTGTGACGACATCGTCGCAGGTCAAGATCAAGCGGAACAAACGCCGTACTGATGCAAGCAAACCTGAGTATCAGCCGACAAGACGGCTGTCGCACCGGGTCGAACCTGACTCGCGATCGACCATTGTTCAATCCGCCAGTCGGAGATTTTGCGGGTCGGCACTGACGCCAGTCAAACTTTCCTTCCGTCGAAGATACTGTTCCATGATGGTTGGTCAACCGTTGATGTCATTTCCAGAGTTGGACTTCGTTCTTCGCGACCACGAAGAACGACTCAGACAGGCATTGGGGGATCTGATCGTTGCGTTCTATTTGCAGGGTTCACTTGCAATAGGTGACTTCGATCTCACAAGCGATGTCGATTTCATCGTTGTCACGCAAAGGGAGCTGTCTTCAGGAGAGGCCACGATCGCCCAGGCAGTGCATACTGAAACCTATCGACAGAACAACCGCTGGGCTAAGCGGCTTGAGTACTCTTTTTTTCCGGTCGATCTATTGAGATCGCCGTCGTCGCCTTTCACAACCGAGGGCGTTTCAGACTCTGCAAGTCGAGATTTGTGGTACTTCGACAATGGAAGCGAGCGGATCGAGAGATCAGACCACGACAACTCACTCGTCGTGAGATGGACTCTGCGCGAGAAGGGAGTCGTGCAATTTGGGCCGGAACCTTCGGAATTGATCGAAATTGTACAGCCGAAGGATCTAAGAATTGAAATTCAGCGAACCCTCGTGACTTGGGGCGATCTGGTCGTCAAGGATCCTGAACCGTACAGAAATCGGTTCTACCAATCGTTCCTCGTTCTCAACTACTGCCGAGGTCTTCTCGACCTGTCCGAGGGAAGTATTCATTCGAAGATGGCGGGCGTCAAGTGGGCGCGAGAAAATTTGGATCCCGAGTGGACACCACTAATCACGTTCTGTTGGGAAGAACGCCAGGATCCTGATATCTCCATTACTCAACCTGCCGATGTGGAAGTCTTCGGGCAGACGATCGCGTTCGTTCACCACTCAGTTGGTCGAATGAGGTCTTATCAAGGAGATTGACGGCGCTCAGTGCGAGGTCAGATGAGTGCCAATGCAAGGTTGCAGAACTGTCGCGTCGGGCCTCCGACACTCGAACTGAAGCCGCTCGCTCCGTGGACGTCGAGAAACCAACGAATGCCGTGAACGACCGAAGCAGACGAAGATAGTCCGCGCCAACGGCGAAGAACGCGCTAAGACCTTTCGAAAATCCTCGTCAACCGAGACGTGTCAATCAAGGTTGTTTCGTCGTGAAACTTCGTGACGCATGGACGTCATAATCCATCTCGTAGACCCGCCTGAGATCAGCGATCGCGTTCAGGGCTCTCTTACCGTGTGGGCTCGCGCACGACTCCCCCTCGTCGCCCTTCACCGGCTCGAACGAATGTAGGACGATCTTTTCCAGAAGCTCGCCCAACGTCACGCCGTTGAATTCGGCGAGGCCCTTGAGGACCTTCACCAAGCGTTTCTCCATTCGGACACCAAGCTGTACTCGTTCAATATGGACTAGTTCGTTATCCTCGGTCATGTCGATCACTCTTTCCTGGCCCGTTACTCAGGGACCAGGGTCCCATGGTAACATGACTCGTATTTTGAGGGATGGGGTCAGGTTCATTCAGAGCGATTTCGTGGTTCTTCGACCAAATGCCGTTGATTCTTTATGGAGCTAGGAGGCTGCGGGAATGCGGCCGATGCGTTGCGTTTGGCGCGATGCTTCTCGAAAACTGACATTGTCATTTCTCACATTGAGAGTCGCCAGTGGATGGTGGCATTTCTGTGGCGTCGGGCCTCCGATACGAAGGTTGCATGCACTCACGTCTCGTCAATGTTGATGATTGCATCAGGCCAAACACCGTGGTACTTGGCGACGAGTTGCGCAACGGCCGACGGGTGAATTGCTCCTACTTTGAGTTCATCGAGTCCGATCCAAACCGCACTGTAGGTGCCCCGGTTCGCGCCTTTAGTTTCGGGACCAACGAGTCGGATATCGTCAGCGCTCACCGTAGCGTCGAAGTACCACTGACGTTTGATCGCCCCATTTTCATCTCGATGGTCGATGCAAACGCGGAGGGTACCCAATTCGACCGGTAGCCCAAGTTCTTCTTCTGCTTCACGCTGCGCCGCATCAGCGACAGTCTCGCCCGGCTCCACACCGCCGCCGGGTATGACCCAGTAGCGTCGACCCTGCCACAGGCGCTCTATTAGGGCTAGTCGACTACCTCGGATTATTATTACGCCGGCCCGCTCAATCGTCACGCTTCCAATAATGGCTCCAGAATGCGCCATTGGAAGGTTGCAGAACTGTTACGTCGGGCCTCTGACACTCGGAGGATCGGCATTGATGCAGCTCGTCGCCTCACCTTGTCGTGAGAACATAGCGGTTGTGAAGCGCGTCGCAGTGGTTGGATCAGGTGGAGCAGGAAAGACTACGTTCGCCAACGAACTCTCTCGTCGCACGGGCCTGCCCGTAGTGCATCTTGATCATCTCTATTGGAAGCCGGGATGGGTGGAGACATCAAAAGACGAGTGGAGAGTGGTCCAGGACAAACGATTGAACGCCGAAGAGTGGATCGTGGATGGAAACTACTCAGGTACGTTCGATATCCGTTTCCGAAGGGCGGACACGATCATTGTCCTCGCACCTTCTAGATCGAGATGTATTTCGCGCGTTCTCAGGCGGACGCTCGTAAATCACGGACGTTCTGTCCAGGCAGAAGGATGCCCGGAGCGAATTGACTGGAAGTTCTTGAAGTGGGTGTGGCGATACCCGAAAAACAGCCGCCCCCTCTTGGAGGTCGCTATCCGAGAGCACGGTGGCGCGTCGAGACTGATCGAACTGAGGACACCGCGTGAAGTGGCAAAATTCTGCGAAAGTTTCGGGGCAGCGAGTTGAGTTGACGATTAATCGCTCAGAGTTTGGCACGATCGAAAGGGTCTCTGACTCCAGTCACGAAATCGCTGGTTGAAGCCTCCAGCGATCGGTAGCTGACCTGCTGCATTCCACCCCCGAGCGAAACCAACACGACCTAGCTCAAGCGCCAGTGCAAGGTTGCACTTCTGTTACGTCGGGCCTCCGAAACCAGCAGCTTGGCCCGTCGTGGCACCTGTAAATCAAAACAGATCGTGCGTCTTTTGGTTTCCCAGGACGGCCTGGTGTATTTGGCGAGCGAGTACATCCGGCGGGGTCGCCGTCGTGTCGAGAAAGAGGTCATAGGTCATCTCGTTGTGCACGACTGCGAACGTCCCCGATGCGAATCCGAGAAAGCGATCACCGCGAGCAGTTTCGCGTCGGATGAGTTCGTCAAAGTCACAATTCACTCCGATCCAAAATGCGTCGACAAGCGTGCCCTTCGCCTGCTCTCGAATCATCGCGTCAAGGATCACGTGGTCAATGACCAGATCAATACCGTCTCTCCTCATATCGGCCCAGAACCTATGAGCGAGTCGCGTTACTGTGTGGAACTCGTGGTCATATTCAGGTATCCAGCTGGGCGCCGGACCATCCCCCTGTACGATGCGCATTCCCGACTCAGACGCCGGGGAACCGTCGTCGCCTGGGAACGTGACGTGGGAGTCTGGCCACCCCCCAATGAACACATCGAGGCCAGAGGCGAACAGAGGACGGGGCCAGAGATCTTGGAGCGCCGAGATGATTGACGACTTCCCTGAACTGCTTGGCCCGTTGAGCACAATGAGTGACGCCGACATCCTGCGATTCTGGACGATCGGTCCTCGACTGTCAACCGCCAGTGTGTGGTGGCGGAACGGTGGCGTCGGGCCTCCGACACCAGTGCCGGGCGTCATCAAACGCGAGCAGGCAACTTACTTCCTTGGTCAAGGCGATTCTCCCTCCATCCGGTGTGGATTGTCGAACCAGAGCAACAACTCTTCGACGTCGAATGGCTTGGTGAGGTAGCCGGAGGCACCCATCTCCAAGATCCGCCGGATTTGACCGGGACTGGCGTCGGCACTCACCACCACCGTGGGGATTCTCCTGGTGATTGACTCCGCCCGCAGCCGCCGCAGGACTTCTTCACCGGACATGTCGGGCAGGTGAAGGTCCAAGAGAATCAAACCGGGCCGAGACGAGGTGATGAGTTCCAGCGCAAGCCCACCCTGCATCGCGTGAATCAGGGTGATCCCTTGACGACGGGCCGCCAGTTGCTCCATCAGTCGCACGTTTGCGAGGTTGTCCTCGATGTAGACAACGGTCAACGCCGCCGAACGACCTGGCACCGCGGCAGTCGCACTCACGGTTCTCGCCTCCGGCGAACCTTGCTCAACGGTTCTCGATTCAACGCCTCCTGCCAGGGGCAGCAGAACCGTGAAACTGCTGCCGACGCCGGCAGTTGATTCAACTTCAATGCGGCCACCCATCAAGTGGATGAGTCGCTGCGACAGAGCCAAACCGACTCCGGTTCCCTCCACGGCGGTGGCTTCTTGACCCAGCCGGTCGAAAGGGGTAAACAACCGTTCCAATTCCTCAGAACCGATTCCAATGCCCTTGTCGGAGACGGTAATGGCAAACTCGCCGTTGGGCCGAGTGTCACAGGTCAACCTAATCTCACCGTCGTTGCGGTTGTACTTAATCGCGTTCGATACGAAATTCAATAGCACCTGCTTGAAGCGCTGTCGATCGGCCAGCACGTGGACGTGGCAGACGTCTCCCGTTGGCATTAGCACCGTAAGATTACGAGCCGCGACCAGGGGTACCACGAGATCCATCACCTCGTCAATCACGTCCGACACCAACACGGGTTCCGAGGAGAGTGCCAGTTGTCCCGAGTCGATTCCGGAGATGTCCAGCACCTCATTGATCAGATCCAGCAGGTGCTGCCCGCCTCGAATGATCTGGCGCACGGACTCGTGCTGATTGTCACTCAGATCATCCATCCCCAACAGTTGTGCGAACCCCAGGATCGCGTTCATCGGTGTTCGCAACTCGTGGCTCATCCGTGACAGGAACTCGGTCTTGGCCGCATTGGCCCGCTCCGCCTCCGCACGAGCGGACGCCTCGGCTCGTTGAGCATTCTTCCGAACGGTAATGTCGCTCACCACGATCGCCAGTAGCGGCGGATCTCCCGGCACGGTCGCCACCTGGCTGTACCGAACCCACAGCCAGCGAACCTCGCCGTCGGGGCGCAGAATTCGGCACTCAAACTCCAGTCGGGAAGAAGTATCAGCCTTCGCCATAGTTTCGCGCAGTTCTGCGACGTCGTCTGGGTGAATCACGTCAAAGAATATTTCTGGATCGGCAAGAACTTGGTCAGCGGTCAACCCATAGATCTTCTCGACGGCAGGGCTCACGTAAACGTACCGAACAGGTGTCAGAGTTCGCAGCATGAATACCTCGTCGATGCAGTTCACCAATTGACGAAATCGCCCCTCGCTCTCTTGCTGCGACATGCGGTTCGCCACCTCGACGGTTAGGTCATGGACCATCCCGGTGAACATCGGCTTGCCCTCGAAGACAGACTCCTCGACCGAGAGGTGCATTGGAAAGGCAGTGCCGCCCTTTCGCAGCCCCGTGACCTCTCGATCCACACCAAGGACATGGGCGATATCCGACGCCCAGTATTTGGCCAAGTGGCCGTCGCGCCCACTGTGATCCGGCTCGGGCATGAGCATCGACACATTGTGGCCAACGACCTCGCTGGACTTGTAACCAAACAGGCGTTCGGCTATTGGACTGAACGTCTGGATTATGTCATGTGAATCAATCGTGATAGTGCCCGCCACCGATGATTCGACTTCTGAATTCAGGTTTTCCGGTGAATGTGTCACTGCTCTCCCGGGAGGGTCAGTTCGGTCCCCTCTTTTAGGTTAGATGCACGATCGTGCCTTCCTTCGGGATGTTGGGCACAACTTGTGAAAGAACTCCCAAACAGTTGCGATTGAATCAAGAGGGTCTCACTTTCAAACCCAGTGGCGTGGAAATATCACTGCTGTGGCCAACCCCCGACGCGTTCGTCGCGATGGCTGGGCGGAAGGTTGAGATCATTAGACGGCTTTCCCATCAATGAACGAATTCGAAGATTGCTGTTCGATCGCTTTTATCCGTCCGTCCATTCATTGATTCGCCAGTCGCAGATTGTTGAAGTCGGCCCTCCGACATCTTCAGCTTTCAGACGGATGTCCAATTCCGTTTCAGGCAACTCGACTTACGGTTATTCTCACCACCTGCACGATGAACCCATCGGGATATATGGTGACTGCGTCACCGGGTTCTTGGTGATTGCTAGGAATTCCGCGAAGATCGCTCCATCCCAGAGTTCACTACGATGCCGGAGCCTGACCTCTCAGGAATCGTCGTTCGTAGAGATGGTGCGGATGTGATATATCCTGCTGTCTAATGGGCTTTCTCACTTTCGGTGATGTGCGGCAACAATTGTTCCCGTCATGACCGGCGGGGCAGATCCGCCGTCTTCGACAAACGAGTCGGAGTCGCGAATGAGTGCATCGAGTTACGTTGACGAAGCCGTGCGGACCGCTGAACGAATCGCTCTCGGTAATGCGCTGGAAGATCGCACCGACGACATTGTCCGCTGGTGTCAGGAAATGTTCGCAAAGCATTCGGGGGCCGCGCTCGAAGAGGTGTCTGTAGCGCAGTCCGGATGGGCTACCACGTCGCTGGCGGTGCATTCGATCGCCAACTGGCTCAAGAGCGGAGTTTCGGCCAATCATCTTGACCGCGAACGGATTGCCTCGTTGGGAAAAGCGGCGGCGAGGCGGCGAAGGGCACCCGTGATGCCAGCCCGAACCAACGAAGAACTCGATGCTGACCTCGGAGCGGGTCTCCTCTCGCAAACCGAGTCGCCTTTGCAGTTGTCGGTCGCTCTCATCACCCGGCTCAACCTCTGGTGGAGCGAAGCGACTCGCGCCGTACTGGCCGAGGAGGCCAGTCGATTGAAGATCAGCGCCGCCACGCTGGACGAATCGTGCGAAATGGTGGTAAAGAGTTGTCACTCGAGTCTGGTGCGAATGGCGAAGCAGTTCGACGCAGAGTTCAAGTCACTCTACGAGCGGCTGTCAAACCTTGCGCTCCACGACTCGCTGACGGGCCTGGTCAATCGCGCCACGTTGATCGAATGGCTCGACCGAGTCATTGCTCGATTGGCGCGGCAGCCCGGAGGGATAGTCGTGGCCTTCATGGACTTGGACAACTTCAAGGAAGTGAATGATGTATACGGACACGCCTGCGGGGACGATGTGCTCGTCGAGCTGGCGTCGCGTCTGCTCGCCCAGATGCGCCCCTCGGACATGGTCGCCCGTATCGGCGGTGATGAATTCGTCGCTGTTTTCGGAGACCTGTCTGAACCGCTAGACGCCGCTCAGAAGCTGGCAGAGCGCTTGCACTCCATCGTCACAGAGCCAGTAATAGTCAATGGAATCGATCTTCACATGACTATCAGCATCGGGATCGCCGTCGTTCTGGGACCGGAGTGCCATTCCGATGAGGTCCTCGCCCAGGCCGACGCGGCCATGTACTCGGTGAAGAGAACAGGACTTAACAAGATCATCACAGTGGACGGGGGATCACTGAATCGACCTGTTTAGAAGGGGCGATTTGGCACCACTTTTCTACCGAGTGAAGAACACCGCGAATCGTCAATCAATCCGAATTCACAACTGAGAATCTCATCGTCGATCTCAGAGGACTGATGCGTCGCCACTCCGACACGAGCTCAGCTTCAGTTGTTCAACCGCCAATGATAGGTTGCACTCCTGTCACGTGAACCTCCGACACTTGGCTGAATTTCGCCTTGAGAGACCTTCCACGTTCACAGCACTACGCAAATGAATGACGCAAAACCGACGTTCAGCGCATCGCCCCTCGCCACGCAGCCAACACCGACGAAGCGAGAACGGCTTGACCGACGGCTGTCGGGTGGAAGGACCCCGATTCAATTACCGGAGCGATATCGGCCAAAATTAGCCCGTTAATGTCAGGAGACGTTCCGGTCGCGCAGTTCAAGGGCGCGAAACCGTCATTCGACGGCGTCAGCGACACATTGAGATATCCGTCCCGCCGCAGAGTCTCCGCGACGACGGAAGTTTCGAGTTGAACGTAACTATTGATGTCTCCCAATGCGTAACTGTTGGCGTTGCTGAATGCGGGATAAATGGGTGCGCTTATGCCAACAGTGGTCGTGGGGCCCAGCGACGGAAGAGGCGTCGCAGAGAGGAGACAGGCGCCCACTCCCGGAGAACCCATTAAAGCCGGGTACTGAACGACCAAGAGCCGTGGGCCGGCTTCCCGGTTCTTGACTGCGCCTTCGGAGTGGAGTACGTGCACGTACAACGCGGACAGGCGCGTCTCGAAAGGTGACGGCATGGAAAGGGGGAAAATCAACGCTCCCAAGGGAATCGTCACGCCACCGGTCACGGGATTGATATCCGCACCAAGGAGTTTGGCCGCGCCGCTGATTGCGTTCGCGCAAAGCTTCGGACCGCTCACGCCGGGAAGATACTCGATCGTTGGCGATGTTGTTGAGTTGACCGCCCCCACACAGGCTGTAATCAGACCAAAAAATGGCAGGTCGTTTCCCCCAGCCGTGACTGTCGTGATCTCGACGTGATGCAAGGTTCTCGACGGCAAGGACGAGACTTGTTGGTCGATTTGCGCGATGGTCGCTCCGGAGCACGCAAGGAATTTCAACTTCACGTCACCGAAGCGACGTGCGACGATCTCCGGGTAGGACTTGGGTGATCTATCGCACGATCCGGAACCGGGAAGAAACGGACCGAGACCCTCGCCCGCAGAGTACGAATCGCCCAGGGCCAGATAGATCGGCTTCGGATGCGGTTTAAGCGCGCCCACTGACTGCCCCGCTGGAGCCAAGACCATCGTGACAAGTGCAAACAGGATTGCTGTTCGGACAAGCGCAGTGCTGCGATTCACCGTTAAACCTCAAAATGAGAGACTGGCGCCCACGTTACAGTAAGTCGCCAGTGCTTGGTGGCACTTCTGTTGCGTCGGGCCTCCGACACCAACTTCAACAACGAAGTCGCGCTGGGTCGGGCGCACTCAAACAGATTGAGCATCCTGCCGCGCGAGTCTCAGGAGGGTCGCATGGTGCCTTCGCGTAGATAGCGCGCGTGCCACGAGAGCGCCTCCTCGATCATGTGCGGGGTGTGTTTGCCGGGGGCCGTGGCGCTCGCGCGGTCGAAATAGTCCTGCAGCATCGGCCGGTAGTCGGGGTGCGCGCAGTTGTCGATGATCTTCTGAGCGCGTCGGCGCGGCGCCAAGCCGCGCAGGTCCGCTACGCCCCATTCGGTGATGACGACGTGAACGTCGTGCTCGGTATGGTCCACGTGGCTGACCATGGGAACTATTGAGGAGATCACGCCATTCTTGGCGGTTGAAGGCGTGAGAAACATGGCAATGTAGGCGTTGCGGGCGAAGTCACCAGAGCCGCCGATGCCGTTCATGATGCTCGAGCCCATGACGTGGGTGGAGTTGATGTTGCCGTAGATGTCGGCTTCGATGGCGCCGTTCATCGCCAAACACCCGAGCCGGCGTATCACCTCGGGGTGATTGCTGATCTCCTGGGGTCGAAGGATTATCCGGTCGTGGTACTCGGCGATGTTGGCGTGTAGGTCGGCCGCTCCCTCCTCGCTGAGCGAGAAGGCGGTAGCCGAGATGGTGCTCATCGTGCCCGAGTTCAGCAACGCCAGCATGCCGTCCTGGATGACCTCCGTATACGCGGTGAGCGAATGGAACGGCCCACCGTCGAGTCCGCGAAGGACGGCGTTGGCGATGTTGCCGACGCCCGACTGCAGGGGCAGGAGTGACGCGGGCAGGCGCCCTCCCTTCACCTCGTGGGCCAAGAACTCCAAGAGGTGTTCGGCGATTCGCTCCGAGGTGTCGTCGACCGGTTTGAATGCCGTGTTGCGATCAGGGGCGTTCGTCTCGACGACGGCCACAATCTTCTCTGGTGGACAATGCAAGTACGGAACGCCGATGCGGTCGGACGCTTGGAGGATTTGGATGGGCTTGCGAAAGGGCGGCAGTGCGGTGCCGTAATAGATGTCGTGCATCCCCTCGAGCGCGACGGGCTGCCACGCGTTCACTTCGAGGATGACGCGGTCGGCCATGTCAATCCACGTCTTGTTATTGCCGACCGAGGACGACGGAATCAGTTCACCGTCCGCAGTGATACCGGACACCTCAACGACCGCGACGTCGAGGTGTCCGAAGGCGCCCTCCCAGACCATCTGCGCGACGTGCGAGAGGTGCATATCGAGGTAGTCGAGCAGTCCGGCATTGATCTTGGCGCGACTCACCGGGTCAGACTGGTATGGCATGCGCATGTCGATCGCGTCGACCGCTGCGAGTGCACCGTCAAGCTCGGGAGCCGTCGACGCCCCTGTCCAGACACTCACCGCGAAACGGTCGCCTCGTTTGGCCGCGTCTTCGACTCGTCGCACGAGAGCACCGGGTACCTTCTTGGGATAGCCCGCCCCCGTAAAGCCACTCATCCCGACATTGTCGCCCGGTCGTATGAATTCGGCTGCCTCGTCGGGCGACATGACCCGACCCGCAATTGACGCACTCTTGACTCGAATTTGGTCTGCGGGGACCATTTCGAAAGCCTAACGCTGCCGGATTATGCCTGACTTAGCCGACCATTCGCCAACCTAGCGAATCACTCGGATTACTTCTATCAAGTCGCCAGTGCAAGGTGGCATTCCTGTTGCGTCGGGGCTCCGACACCATTGCGGTGTAGCAGAATTCTTGGGACCAACGAACCCTCAGAATTCTTCGACCTCCGTCAAATCAGATAGCGACAGACTGCGACGCGACGCGTCGATCTGAGTGCTGAGGATGAACTAAGTAGAAAGCGGCCCTGTTAGGCCACGCGATTGCGCTGTGTGGGGGCCGCGCACTCGCGACAAAGCACAACCGAGGAGTTGGACTCTCCACTCGACGCAGTTACGCGAGAGATTCGAACGACTCCACTGGTCTTACACTGACGCGAATGCCAGCACGAACGGCGACTGCAAAGGCACGGCCCCGAAGCGGCAGCGCGAACGGGTCGCACCGCCGGAATGGCGCTACCGAGCTGCGCCCGCGGAACTGACTCCATCACGACCTCCCTGATCATTTCGTATTTTAACAACGTAATACTGATTTAACGTTCACAAACACAACTTTTTGGCCGCGGTCGACTCAGTGTGGCGTCGTGCAAAAACGACCTCTGACCATGGGATATTCTCGACAAGCGCATCGTCACCCAAGACCGGCGGTCGGAATGGGTGGCTACGAGTTGCCGTCGAGGTTTGGATGATCGGCAATCAGAATCCGACGTTCGGCGACGCTGGCCACATCCCGAATGGTCTGCACCGAGCCGCTGTGCTCGGGGACGACGCCCGTTGACGCCTCAGCGAAGTTGGCCCTTGCTGGGGTACGACGCTGCCGGAGTGCTAACAGTCAGCTAACCCGCCCCCTCCGGCGCTTCGGTGACGATACTGATAGCGGGCGAGACAAGTTCGACGAGATCAACCTTCGGCAATGGGCTTGTCGAACAATATGATCTCCTCCTCGTCGGGAGGTTGAAAAATCGTTGCCCACCTCTCAAAGTGAGCCCGTGTCATAGGCGAGGCTGTCCACTCGCCCGACGCATTGCGACGTTCGGATCGCTCGATTAACTCCTCCAAGGGCGTATCGAGGTAATGCAGCTCGACTCCCACCCCCAAAACTCGCGCCCCGAGTCGTTTCTCATCCCGTTCAACTCGCGCCCAGTGGCCCCACTCCAAAATCACGCTCTGGCCCTGGGCGAGGAGATCCCGGGAAAGAACCCACAACTGATGTTCGAGACGCACTCGGAATTCTTCATCCCACAAATCAGCGCCCAGTTGAGTCGTCCACTCGTCCTTATCCAACCTAATGGCGGGGATTTTGGGTGCGAGCTGACGAGCGAGTGTCGACTTGCCCGAGGCTGGAAGCCCACAGATCAGCACGAGCCGCGTCGATGACTTCGCCATGCACGATTTCTAACATGAGTCGCCCGCTGCCCGGAGACGACGGCCTCTACTGTGGTCAATATTGCCCGGGGAGCTCGCGGTGGTCTTCGACGTAGGGATCGGTGTTGGATTGGCCGAGCACAGCTTCGGTTGGGGACTGGCCGAGAGTAGCACTGCAAGTCGGCACTCTTAAATTGAATCCTTCACCAGGAACGCGACATATGGCTCACTCGGGTGTGCTCCCAACGTGCGTTCGAGGTGCCAGCCAGTACCATCCAGAATCATTCGCATTTCGCTTCGAGACACGTACAGCCAACGGAACCAGGGGCCGACTAAGTCTCCATAGTGGTAGCGCAACTTCACCTGTCCGGGGCTAAGGCCACGTGCTTTGTTCCGGTGATAGTACGAACGATCAAAAGAGGGAGCGCCGCCGCAGTATGCGTTCGTACTCTCAGCGAAGATTCGTGCGCCAGGCTTGGTCCTTTTAGCTAACTGGACCAGCAATCGCCGAGCACGTGTCGGAGTCTCAAAGATTCCGAAATTGTTGCCGAACAACACTATGGAATCAAAGGTCTCGATCCTCGAATCCAGATCCTCGATTGGCATTGACCACACTTCGTTCACGCCTCGAATCTTGGCCGCTTTCGCCGCGAGGGGCGACGCATCAAGACCGACGACCTCGACGCCTCGATTTTGAAGCTCCAGAGCCACCCGGCCAGCTCCGCAACCAACGTCCATCACGCGTCCACGTATGTAGCGAATGGACTTTCGTTCCGCCGCTGGCCAGCCACTGAATCGCGAAAGATAAACGTCGGGTCCGGCGCCGACTTGAGTAAATCCATCCTCGCGCTCCAGTACCTCGGGCGATGTGCCGCCCATTGCCCAATCGAGCAGAGCACGTCCAAATACATCTCTGTCAGGTGTCACAACTCTCCAAATTCCTTACCCACCTAACCTCCGATACAAAACGGCAGTACGGATAACCACTATCGCCGCAAGTTAGCGGAATGCGAAAGTTGGATCTCATCCACGGCGTCAACTAGGAAAGAAGCCGCCAGTGATTCGCATGTCGAGAGAGAGCCCCGCACTCTCACGCTTTCGATGAATGTCAAGGGATCCGATCCGTGTCGGAAAACAACACGACTGTCGACGAGCCACTGCGTTTGGATGCGTACATCGCGTGATCGGCCTGGGCCACTAGCGTGTCGGCGTCGATGATTGCCGAAGACCAGGCCACGCCAACGCTGGCACGCAGTTCAACGACGTTCGACGTGCCATGAACGGGCTGGGTCAGAGACGCCGTTATTCGTTTGGCGATGTCGAGCGACATCGGTGCTGTCTCCACGCGGGGGCAGACGACAAGAAATTCGTCGCCGCCAAAACGTCCGACTCGGTCGTACTGACGAATGGCAAACCGTAGCCGGTTGCCCGCCACCTTCAGAAACTGATCGCCGGTGGCATGACCAAACTCGTCATTCACCGTCTTGAACCCGCAGAGGTCAATGAAGATCACCGCGGTCCCCCCGGGGGTTTCCTTTTGGCGTTCCAGTTCCTCTGAGAGAACTTCGAGGATCCTGGCGCGGCTCAAGCACGAGGTCAGTTCGTCGGTATTGGCCCGGACCTCGAGTTGGCGTCGAAGTAGTACTTGGGCCGTTATGTCACTCACGCAGCCAACGGCCCCGGTCACGTCCCCCTTCTCGTCCGTCAACGGTCGCATGCTCAGTACGCACACGCGTTCCTCGAGCGGACGCTCTCCCGAGGTTCGCGAGAAACGGAGTTCGACGTCATCGATTGCTTCATTGGCCAGAACGGCATTCAACGCCGATTCCAAGTGGATGCGATCATCTTCATCAATGTTCGAGAACTGGGCGTCTATCGTGGCCGACGCCGAATGGCCAAGGATTGTGTGCAGTCGGTCGTTTGTGAAGGTGGCGTTTTTATCGGCATCGATCTGAAACATGCCGATCGGCATGGCGTCGGACAGTCGACTCAATAACTGCTTACGAGTCCGGAGCTCCTCGGCCACGTTGACTTGATCGACGGCAACATGTCTCATCGTGGTCCTCACGACCGGGTTAACCGGATCCTCCAACATACTGACGTTGACGCACTCGACCCACTTCCATGCCCCATCAGAGGTGCGGTAGCGACCCTGCCAGGTGCACATCTCGCCCGGCCTGTCGATCATCTCGAACCATGCGGCAACCGCAGTTGGTTGGTCCTCGGGATGGACGAAATCCGTCGAAGGGTGACCGACGAACTCGTCAGGAAGCCAGCCGAGCACCTTAGTAATCTCTTCGCCCACCGAGATAATCATGGAGGCGGCATCGCGAACGATGACGACCGACACTCCGTCAGGTTCGGACGCCGTAACGTTTGTCAAGCTGTCATTATCGCGCAGTTTGATCTCACAACGACCTGCGGCCCGCGCTCGCCGCCAAATCGACGGTCATACAGGCTCGTCGATTCTTTCCGTCGGGCTCTAAATCGGGATCGCGTCAGGTTCTCAGCTTTCACCGAGACGCAACGTCTGTTCGACTCCCACTCATGCGACAACGAGGTTGACGCGATTGAACGCGAAGGCGCCATGGTGAACGTAGACCAATTGGCAGTTTTCGAGGTACTTCGCGTCGTGAATACGATGGGCGCGAACGTATCCAACGTCGCCCTTGGCGAGCTGAACGGGTGCTCCGTCGGCGATGAGCGACTCCCCCACCTTGCGATAGAACTGAACCGACATTCGTCCTTCCACGACCACCGTCATGTCGTCGCCCGGGTGAAAGTGTGGAAGCTCTTCCGTGCCGGCGTCCCACCGTTCGAGCATCACTTCAACCCCGTCGGGATTGGTCGGATACGTGGTACAAACGCTAAACCCTGGTGATCCCGGATCGGGAATCAGACCCCTCCACACGTCGCTGTTCATCGAGGTCCCGTCCCTGGCCATTTCGTCATTTGTCATACTCCGCCCCCTGTATCCAAACCTGACTCTCCACGACACGAGGACCGCTCCGAACGGCGCTCTCGCGCACTGCCACTCATCATACGGGGCGAGTATCCCGGCACCCTTCCGACACGACGCACCCGTTGGGATGGAAATGCCCTCCCATTCCCATCAACGTTCAGAACGTTCACTTTGACATCACGTCACCTCCAAGTGATGATTTGCTACCATCACCTTTGAGCGATGAGGCCCGCCCACAAAAACGCCGGTTGATCCGGCTGATGGCATCTACCAGCAAGAAAACCACGCTGGTGGGGCCGGTGCGCCGTTCCCTACCTTGACAGGAGGTAACGGTGAACGTCTATTACGTAATGGCGATTTGGATCGGTATGGCTCTGCTCGCCTCATTTTTCAGCATCAAAGTGGGACTCTCGGTGGCGCTCGTGGAGATTCTCATTGGCGCCGTGGCGGGCAACATCCCGGGACTACGAGAGCACGTCCAACAGACCGATTACACCACACTGCTCGCGGGAATCGGTTCGATCCTGCTCACCTTCCTCGCCGGTGCCGAAATCGACCCCGTGTCACTCAAGAAGCATTGGAGAGCCAGTCTCTCCATTGGCGCGGTGTCATTCGTGCTGCCTTTCATCGGAGCGTTTTGCTTCGCGCGCTACGTCTTTGATTGGAACTTTCACGCCTCGGAAATTGCCGGCATCGCTCTCAGTACGACGTCGGTCGCCGTGGTCTACGCCGTCATGGTCGAGACGGGACTCAACCGTCACGACATTGGCAAGCTCATACTCGCCGCGTGTTTCGTCACCGATTTAGGGACGGTCTTGGCCCTCGGTGGTCTGTTCGCGAGCTACGACTGGCTCCTGCTCGTCTTCGTCGTCGTGACCACGGTGATGCTGTACTTTTTACCGAAGGTGCTTCGCTGGGTCGTGGCAAACTTGGGACATCGAGTCAGCGAACCCGAGGTGAAGGTGATCTTCGTGGTCCTCCTCGCCCTCGGAGGTTTGGCGACCGCGGCGGGCAGCGAGGCCGTGCTGCCTGCATACGTGGCCGGTCTCGTCGTGGCGGGCGTCTTCATGAACGACCGCGTCGTTCTGGATCGCATTCGAACAATCGCGTTCGCCCTACTCACACCTTTCTTCTTCCTCCGCGCCGGGACACTCATTTCGGCCTCGACGCTGGTCACTGGCGCGGGTGTCATTGCCACGTTGTTCCTCGTCAAAATGATCACCAAGTTCCTCGGGGTGTGGCCCACGGCCAAGGCGTTCCGACTGCCCCAGAAGGAGCGCGCCTACACGACGCTCCTCATGGCGACCGGACTCACGTTCGGTTCCATATCGGCGCTCTACGGATTGACGCACCATCTCATCAATGAGTCGCAGTACACGGAACTCGTCACGGTCGTCATACTTTCGGCCTTCCTGCCAACGCTCATCGCGCAACAGTTCTTTCGACCCGGTATTGAAGTATCGAGTGACCAAGTGGAGGCGCTGGGCGAAGAAGACATTTCGCTTCCTCGTCGCTTTGATCAACGTGGCGGCGGCGCCCCCCAGCCTTGATCCGATACCTCACAAATTGGTGACAGTTCACGTGGGACTTCACGAAACGAGCAGGCACGCCACGAGCGTCACCGCCGTGACCACCGATCCCACCTTGGTGAACGTCCACACCGAGGGAGATGCACCTTCTCTTCGGGCGACCTTGAGCCACAGCATGGACGAGAGTGCGCCGACGACCGTGAGGTTGGGGCCGAGGTTCAGTCCGAACAGAAGACTGTACGGGTGCGGTGGGAACTTCGCCGACAGCATCGCCGCCGCGGGAAGATTATTGATCACGTTGGACGAGACGGCCGCGACACCGGCCGTCTGCCACGTGCCGGCCGTCCCGATCAAGTGCTCCGAGAGGTGCCAGTAACGAGAGGCGACCGAGACGGCGGTGGCGAGAACGAAGAGACCGACCACCATCGGTAGATTGGCGCTTCGTACGAGGACCGGTAGGGCGAAACGGTGGCGAAGGACGATGTCGACAGCGGCGACACCGAGCGCGACTCCCAGCACCGCCAGGGCCGGACGACTGAACACGAGCATCAACACCACGGCCGCGACGACGCCGACGAGGCCCGGTCCGAACGTGAACCGTTGAGCGTCCATCTCCTCGGACGAACTCTCCGAAGAGAGATCTCGCCAACGCCACGCCAGCACTACCAACGTCGTGAGCGTCACCGAGAGAATCCACGGGACCAACATCGTTCGAGCGAAGGCCGCGCCTTGCACGTTGGACCGCGAGAACACCAGGACGTTGGTGAGATTCGAACCGAGTAGTAACAGCGACGCCGCGTTGGCCATGAAGATCGAGCCGTAGAGGAACGCTTTCTCATCAACCGAACGGTGCCGCCCCGTTTGCAACAACACGGGAGTAAGAAAGACCACCGACGTGTCGAGATTCAGCGTCGCCGTCACGACCGCCGCGAGCAGCATCATCGAGACGAAAAGCACGACCGTGCCGCCACGCAGACGAGAGAGCTTCGAACCGGCGACCTCGAAGAGGCCATCGCTCGAGGCGACGTGTCCGATGAGAAGGAGCCCGACCACCAGGACGAACGGCTCCCAGGTCTGCTGAATCGCCGCCCACAACACGCTCAGTCGAAACCCCTCTTGGACACGTCATCACCTTACGAGACGAAGAATGTTCCATCTGCTGGACTCAATTGCCGCGATTCAGAACGCGCGAGTACAAGTCGATGCAGAAGAATTACGATGGGCAGAAATGGTCACAGACGTGAACCATCAACTGCCCATCAAGAACGGAGCATGGCGTGGACGACGATCGAGCTCGACTCTTGCTAAGCGCGGAACGGTCACGGGTGGAGAACTTGCTCGACGCGGTGAAGGGCGACGGTGAGTCCGATCGTTCGGCCGCCAACCAGCACGGTGACATGAGCGACTCCTCAGAACTTCTCATCTCCGAAGGCACCGATGACGCAGTAGCCGACGCCCTCACTCGGCGTCTGGCGGCCATCGAACGTGCCGAGCAACGACTCGCCGCGGGGACGTACGGCCGATCGATATCGAGCGGCGAGTCAATCTCGGACGAGCGTCTCGAAGCCGACCCCGCGGCGGAACTTACTTTCGACGAAGCTCAGAATCTTTGAGCCATCACCGTTCGGCGTAATCGCGTTGCCCCATCAATCGTCTAACGGAACCGTTGCGGCGGCGACGCTACTTCTTACGGGCTAAGTACTCACTGCTTCGTTCAACTAGCCAACGGAACGTGGGATCGGGCTTGTCGAGGAGTTCCGGATGCCACTGCACCGCCAGCACGTCATGACCGGGCAGTTCCAGGGCCTCGACGACGCCGTCGCTCGCCGTGGCCGACACCACGAGATCGTTGCCCAGTACCGCGAGTGTCTGGTGATGCAGTGAGTTCACGCCGATCGTTTGCGGGTAGAGCGACGAGAGCAACGAACCGGGCACGACATTGACTTCGTGCGTACGCTCGTGACCGTCGGTGTCCCACTGGGGATGACCGGCGCCGTCGTCGAGTTCGACGTGTTGGTTCAACGTGCCACCGTAAAACACGTTGGCCAGTTGAGTCCCGCGACAGATCGCCAGTACCGGCATCTCGAGGCGACGGGCTTCGCGAAGGAGCGCCATCTCCCATTCGTCGCGGTCCGGTTCGATCGCGCCCAGGTTCTCGTCGGCGTGGTGTCCGTAGCGATCGGGCTCCATGTCCGCTCCCCCGCTAAGGATTAGTCCGTCGAGTCGCGCGAGCACGCCCGCCACGTCCGCGTCGCGCGTCAGTTCCACGGGCAGTCCTCCGGCCGCGGCGACCGACGCCGGGTAGTCCGAGAAGTGCAGGTCGAACTCGAGGTCGTACATCGCTTTGGGCACGTTGTTGGCGAGCGCGGAGGCTGGCCAGCGACGGCCGGACATGCCAATGAGCGGTTTCGTCATCTCTCCATAGTACGAACCATTCGGCCTCGTGGTGTTGCAATGTCGTTTGGCAACGAACGAGTACCCTTTGGGGAACCGAGGAGGATTCATGTCGCCCGACACCACGGCCGTCGATATCACGTCCCACGACACCTACGTCGAGGGTATTCCGCACGAGGTCTTCGCCGAAATGCGCGCCTCCGAACCGGTCGCCTGGACCGAAGAGACCGACGGGGGCCGCGGCTTTTGGAGTCTCACCAAGTACGACGACGTCCTCTACGCCAGTCGTCACACCGAACTGTTCTCGAGCCGCCTCGGTATCCGCATGGAGGACATGGACGCCGAAGAGACCGAGGCCCGTCGCACCATGATGGAGATGGATTCGCCCGAACACACCCGACTTCGTCGGATCGTGGCTCGCCCCTTCACGCCACGCGCGGTGGCAGACTACGAGGGCGCCGTGCGCGAGCTCGCCCGCGAGGTCCTCGCGAACCTTAAAGGTAAGGAGGAGTTCGACTTCGTGAAGGACGTCGCTCGAGAACTCCCAATGAAGATGCTGGGGCGGCTCCTCGGATTGCCGAATGAGGACCTGGACTGGCTAGTGAGTCGCGGCGACGCGTTGATCGGCAACACCGACCCGGACTTCACGGACTACGTTGTCGATCAGAGCGACACCAGCGCCTATCGGCTCCTGCCCTTTCGAAGTCCCGTCGCGATCGAACTGTTCGAATACGCCCAACTGGCCCTCGAAGAGCGTCGCGCCACGCCGACCGACGACGTCTTGACGGCGCTGCTCGCGCCTACGAAGGACGGCGACACGCTCGACGATCCGACGCTGAAGAACTTCTTCACCTTGATGGTGGCGGCCGGCAACGACACCACGCGCTACACGATGACGGCCGGCGCCCAGGTCTTCATCGAACGTCCCGAGATATTCGCCGCGTTGCCCACCATGGATAACGCCCAGGTCAAGTTGCTCGTGGACGAAGTACTGCGCTGGGCGAGCACGACGATGCACTTTCGTCGCACGGTCGTCGAAGACACGGAGCTGCGAGGTCAGACCTTGAAAAAGGGCGACAAGGTCGTGCTCTGGTACATCTCGGCGAATTTCGACGAAGAGCAGTTCCCCGATCCCGATGAATTCATTTGGAACCGCACGCCGAACGATCACGTCGCCTTCGGGCTCCACAGTGCCCACCTGTGCTTGGGTGCGCACCTCGCGCGCTTGGAACTGCGCGTCATGTTCGAAGAAATGGCCAAGGCCTGGTCGAGCATCGCCGCGGCCGGCCCCAGTGAGCGATTCCGGTCGAACTTCATCAGCGGGACGAAGAAGCTCCCCGTTCGCGTGACCTGGCGCTAGAGGAACGGCAGATACTCGCGCATTTCCCAGTCGGTCGTCGCCCCCATGTAGCGCTCCCATTCGCTGCGCTTGACAGCGAGGTGCTGGGCGACCAGTTCGGCGCCCACCGCGTCAACGAGGTCCTGGTCGGCCTCGAGCGCGTCGAGGGCGTCACTGAGTGACGGTGGTACGCCGACCGTGGCGTCAATGGTGTCGAGCCCGTTGCCACTCTCTTTCGGACCGAGTGGTGTCTTATTGACGACGCCGAGTCGCGCGGCTTGCAAGACGGCTGCCATCGCCGTGTGCACCACGGCCGCGCCGTCGGTGAGCCGGTGTTCGAGGCGCGATCCCTCGCCGCGATCGGGCGGAATTCGCACCGTCGCGCCGCGGTGGTCGTAGCCCCAATTGGCCCAGTAGCCCGACAGCGAGGCCGGTCGCAGCCGCTTGTAGGCGTTGACCGTCGGCGCACAGAGCCCGGCCAGCGACTGGTGATGTTCGAGCATGCCCGCCACGGCGTGCTTGGCGAAGACCGAGACGCCGTCGTCCTGGTCGGCGTCGAAGATCGCGTTCTCGTCACCCTCGTTGCGAAACGAGATGTTGAAATGAAGTCCCGAGCCTCCGCGATCCGACAAGGGTTTTCCCATGAAGGTCAACAGCAGTCCCTGACGATGCGCGACCTCACGAGCCAGGACCTTGAAGAGGAACCCCTCGTCCGCGGCGCGCAGCGCGTCGCTATATCTCAGGGTGAACTCAAATTGCGGCGTGTCGTATTCGGAGTTGACTGACTCGAGTGGAATCTCGGCCTCACGACAGGCGTCCCAGATGGCGTCGATGAGGCCGTGAGGGTCGACCGAGGGACCGGTGCCGTAGACAAAAGCGCCGGGCGTGTCGAGGGGCCGCCAGCCACCGTTGTGATCGGGCTCGAAGACGTAGGCCTCGAACTCCATGCCGACGAAGGGGCGGTAGCCGAGTTCTCGCCAGTCGGCGATCGCGCGGCGAAGGGCGTGTCGCGGCGAGGGACCGAAGGGTTCGCCGAGGCGCATCAGATCAGCGACCACGACTCGGGTCCCCGCCTCCCAGCCGGGTCGAATGTCGCTCATCTCGTAAGTGGCGTCAAAGTCCGGCAGACCCTCACTCCAGTGCGAGCCCGGCGTCTCGGGCGTCATGCCGCGGTCGTAGCCGAGGGCCCAAGTGCCGGTGCAGTGACGTACGCCGTTCTCGGCCAGCGCCGCCGGCACGTATTTTCCTCGCGCGAGTCCGAGGTGATCGGGCCATAACACTCGCAGACGATTGAACTCACTGGACATCGGGCCCCCTTGGGATACGTTGGGAAAGGTAGCACTCTGGCGAAGAGTAACCCACTAGGCAACTTACTAGTCTGGCAATAACGTTTAGATACAAACGACTCCGGGAGTGCAGTGGAATTTCGACGAATTCTTCTCGATGGGTACCCCACCGACGTCGTGCTGGACGGCGATTCGTTGGTGGCCCGCGACGGCCGTCGCGTCGAGGCGCGCGCCGCCACTCACCTGCCCCCGGTCTCACCCACCAAGATCATCTGTTGTCACCTCAACCACATTTCGCGGGTGCGTGAATTCGGCGTGGAACTCCCACCGGCGCCGACGTACTTCCATAAGCCCATCACGGCACTCAACGCGCACGGCGGGGCCGTGGTGCGCCCCGCCAACTGTCACTATCTCAACTTTGAAGGCGAGATCGCCGTCGTCATCGGGAGAACGGCCCGCAACATCTCCTACGCCGACGCTGCGCACTACATCGCGGGCTACACCGTCGCCAACGACTTCGGACTGCACGATTTTCGCGACACCGACGCCGGGTCGATGCTTCGAGTCAAGGGAGCCGACACGCTCTGCCCCATCGGACCGGGTGTGGTGACCGACTGGGACTTCACCAACAAACGGATGCTCACGCTGGTGGGTGACGAAGTGCGCCAGGACGGATCGACCGAGGAGATGGCCTGGGACATGCACTATCTGGTCGCCGACATCGCCCGGTTGATCACGCTGGTGCCGGGTGACATCATTCTCTCCGGCACACCGGCCCTATCGCGCCCGGTCCAGCCCGGCGACGTCGTCTCGGTCGAAGTCGAAGGTCTCGGAATGCTGACCAATTACATTGTTGAAGGTCCGACGCCCGTGAGTGACGAAATAGGCGCGCAGCCGACAGCCACCGAAGAGGTTCTCTCGACCGCCCTCGGCGCGGAGTGGGAGTTTCGCGGACAACGTCGCCCGACACCCACCACTCGAGACGAGTTGCCCTTTCCTCGCGTCCATCCCAAGTTCCAGTCATGAGTTCGCCGCGCGTCGACGTTGACGGAGTGCTCGTCTCGCCCGATCACTACATCAACGGTGAACGAATTGCGTCCTCGCGGACCTTTGAGGACCGCTCGCCGCTCGATTGGACGTGGAAGTTGGCCGACGTCGCGCGCGCCGGATCCGTGGAAGCGGACCTCGCCGTGACCGCCGCCGAGGCGGCGTTTCCGGCGTGGGCCGCGCTGTCGGTCAACGAGCGCAGTGCGTACCTCGATCGACTGGCCGACCTCATCGACCGTGACGTCGACGCCATCGCCCACGTCGAATGTCTCGACATGGCCATGCTCGAAGAGAGTCTTCGACTTCGCGTCATCGGACGCGGCGCGCGCAACTTCCGCGCCTACGCCGAACTGGCCCGAAACTATGAACCGCGTCGTTGGTCGTCCAACGGCACCGCCAATACCGTCCTGCGCATGCCGGCCGGACCGACCGTCGTCATCACGCCCTGGAACGCACCGTTCATGCTCTCGACCTGGAAGTGCGCGCCGGCCCTGGCTGCGGGCAACACGGTGATCCTGAAACCCGCGGAGTGGTCGCCCCTCAGCGCATCGATGCTGATGGACCTCGTAGAGGAGGCTCGGTTTCCGCCAGGCGTCTTCAACGTCGTGCAGGGACTCGGCAACGAAGTGGGCGCCGCGCTCGTGGCCGATCCCAGGGTTCGTCGGATCTCCTTTACCGGCTCACCCGAGACCGGCCGGTTCATCGGCGAGGCGGCCGCTCAGAACCTTGTGCCCTTCACCGCCGAACTCGGCGGCAAGGGTCCCTTCATGGTCTTCGCCGACGCCGACCTGGACGCCGCCGCCGAAAAGGCGGCCGGCATGTTCGACGATGGCGGTCAGGTCTGTCTCGCCGGCACGCGACTGCTCGTCGACGCGTCGATCCGAGACGTGTTCGTCGAGCGCTTCGAAGAGGCCACCAAACGTCACGTCCTCGGTGACAGTCGCGAGTCAGCGACCACCATCTCACCGTTGATCCACCCCGATCACCTCACGCGGGTTGACGGGTTCGTCAAGCGCGCTCGAGTGAACGGTGACACGGTTGTCTTCGGGGGCGAGCGCAAGTCCAAAAACGGCCTCTGGTATGAACCGACACTGATCGAACCGAAGTCGAATGACTCCGAGATCGTCCAGCGAGAGGTCTTCGGCCCGGTGCTGACGATCCAGAGCTTCACTAACGAGGCCGAGGCCGCCCAGCTCGCGAACTCGACGGCCTACGGTCTGTCGGCCATCATCTACACCTCGAGCGAAGAGCGAGCGGAGCGACTCGGTTCGTTGCTTCGCGCCGGCACCATCTGGGTGAACTGTTTCTTGGTCCGCGACCTCACCGCCCCGTTCGGCGGCACCGGCATCAGCGGCATCGGCCGCGAGGGTGGCGATTACGCGCTGGATTTCTATTCCGATCTGAAGACGCTCCAGATCAAAGAAGGGACCACCCATGGGTGAAATCGTCGGCGCGGGACTCCTCGCGCACGTACCGACCATCGTGTTACCCGACGACCTGCGTCGCGAACTGAACAACGGGAACGAGAGCACGCTCTTCACCGGGCTCCAGAGGCTCCGTCGCGAAGTCTTCGACGTCTTGAAGCCCGATCTGGTGCTGGTCTTCGACAGTCACTGGTTCACCACCGTGGAATTCGTCGTGACCGCCGCCGAGCGGCGGATGGGATTTTTCACCAGTGAAGAGTTGCCCCGAGGAATGTCGAGCGTGCCCTACGACATGCCGGGCCATCCCGACTTCGCGCGACTGATTGGCAAAATCGCCGACGAGACCGACGAGTGTTGGATCACGCCCATCGATAACGAGCATCTTCCCGTCACTTACGCGACGCTGAACTTTCTCTCCTTTTTGCAGGGCGACGAAGCCTGGGCCTCGATCGGCGTCTGTCAGACCGCGGAGCACCGTGACTTCGCGACGGTCGGCCGCGTCGTCGCCGAAGCGGTCGCCCAGAGTGATCTTCGTGTCGTCGTCATCGCGTCGGGCGCGTTGAGTCACACGTTCCACAAACTCCGGAACCTCCGCCACCACGAGGCCGCGCCCGAAGAACATATCTACTCCGACGAGGCCCGCCACTGGGACCACCGGGTCATCGACGCCTTGGTACGGGGCGACCACGCCCAGGTCGTGAACGAGATGGACCAGTTCATGAACGTTCGACCGGAGGGTCACTTCGCCCACTACCAGATGATGGTCCACTCGATCGGCGGTGCTGAGTGCAGCGCACCGGGCCGGATGTATTCCGAGTACGAGAATTCAATCGGCACCGGCCAGGTCCACGTGTGGTTCGACCAACCCGCCGATGGATGGACAGGACATAACTGATGACCTTCCAGGGACTGCCCTTCCCCCGAACCGCGGCCGGTGTCGCGTCGATGCTGCCGCCGACGCCGTGGCACTACTCCGGTGACCTCCTCACGGTCGAATACCGCACCGACCCGGCCAACGTGCGCGCGGTCCTTCCACCGGACGTCGAACTCGCCCGAGACGACGAGGACCCCGGTGCGGTCGCCTTCATCTGGGCCGATTGGCAGAGCTGCGGGGACGACGGTGCCGAACTACTCGATCCCGTGCGTTCCCAGTACAAGGAGTCCTTCGTGGTGGTGCGCTGTCGCTACAACGGACAGCTGTACAGCCGGTGCGTCTTCATCTGGGTCGACAAGGACTTCGCCCTCGTTCGCGGCTACCTCCAGGGATATCCCAAGAAACTCGGTTCGATTCACCAGACGCGTCCGGTCTCGGTCGGTCGGGCCGGTCCGCGACTCGAGGCCGGAGGAAAATTCGGTATGACGCTGGCCGCGGCCGATCGCCGCCTCGCCAACGCCACCGTCACGTTGGACGAACCGGCGCCGTCGAACGGATTTGTCAACGGTCACGCGATGTTGCACCACCGCTGGTTTCCCCGCATTGAACTCGACGGTGTCGACTCCCTGGACGAAGTAGTCACGATGTCGGGCGTCAATCTCGATCTCGGTCCGGTGTGGGGTGGTCGGGCCACGCTCGAACTCTTCGAGTCACCCAGCGAAGAGTTATCGCGCCTCGCGCCCGTCGAGATCATCGGCGGGTACTTCCGATCGGTCGGCACCACCTTCGCCGGCGGCACGACGCTTCGGCCGAGCCCATGAGTCGTCGCATCGGATCGGCGTCACCGGCGGTCGTCCTGCGCGCCGAGAAGGACATCAAAGCCCGGCTGAAGGGACAGCACTTCGATTTCACGGCGATGAGCGCCGTCTCCAACGTGTACCGCGCCGGCACCGCCGTGCGCAATCACATGGAGCGAACGGTCCTAGCCGAATACGACCTCAGTTGGGTGGCCTTCACGGTCCTATGGATTCTGTGGATATGGGACACCCAAGAGACCGGGCACGTCGCCGAAGAGGCCGGCGTGACGAAGGGGACGCTTACCGGCGTCATTAAAACTCTTCAATCTCGCAAGCTCGTCCGGCGTCTCCCCCACAAAGACGACCGGCGACGAGTTTCCATCGAATTGACGCCTTCGGGCGAACACCTCATCGAGGCACTCTTCCCGAAGTTCAATCAGCACGAGCGCGTCGCCGTCAGTGCGTTGACGGCCGCCGAACAGCGCGAACTGGCGCGACTACTGCGAAAGGTCACGCACAAGGTCTCCGACACCACGAAGGGCTGACCGGCTTTCATATTCCGACGCTATGTCGACAGTGTGTCCTCCGCGTCTTTCGCCGTGCACGGCAGGTACATCCCGAGACCGGCTTGCACGCAGATTACAACGACCGCACCGAACGTTTGTCGGCGCATCGCAGCAATCTTCGTGCGAGTGTCCATCGTGACATTCTCTCAAACGGATTCGTCGAGACATTTTTCATCCGAGTCATTCAGTTGTCGGACTTCGAGAATCCGTCTATCGACTCGCGGCGTCTTCCGTTGGAATCAGATGCCGCGCGGCGCGAGCTTCGTCGACCCGTGACACGGGAGTGGTCTGGGGCGCTCGGTGCAGGGCGTCCGGGTCGTCGATCGCCCGTTGGGCGATTCGCTCAACTGCTTCGGCCAACGCCTCCAACGTCTGGAGGCTCTCCGTTTCGGTCGGCTCGAACATGAGCGCCTCTTCCACGATGAGCGGGAAGTAAACCGTCGGAGAGTGGAAGCCCTCTTCCAGCAACGCCTTGGCCACGTCGAGTCCCCGAACGCCGTAGGCGTTCTTCAGGGGCGTCGCGGTCAGCACGCATTCGTGCATGCAGACGCGGTCGTAGGCGGCGGGCAACGTCGCACGCAACCGGTGGCGCAACCAGTTGGCATTCAGGACCGCGTACTTGGCGACCCGGGTGAGCCCGTCGCCACCGTGGACGTCGATGTAGGCGAGGGCGCGAGCCAACACCATGGCGTTGCCGTGCCAACCGTGCACTCGACCGATCGAGCGCGGCGGCTTCACCCAGGCGAAGGTACCGTCGTCCATTCGTGTCGCCTTCGGGCCGGGGAGGAATTCGACCAGTCGCTGGGAGACGGCGACCGGTCCGGCGCCCGGTCCCCCGCCGCCGTGGGGGGTGGCGAAGGTCTTGTGCAGATTCATGTGCACGATGTCGAAGCCCATGTCACCCGGTCGCACCGCGCCGAGAATCGCGTTGAGGTTCGCGCCGTCGTAGTAGAGCAGACCTCCGACCTCGTGCACCGCGGCGGCGATCTCGGTGATCTCCTCTTCGAACAGACCCAGCGTGTTCGGATTGGTGAGCATGATGCCGGCGACATCGGGATCGAGTGACGCCTTCAATTTTTTCAGGTCGACCAGTCCACGGTCATTGGACGGCACGGTCGTCACTTCGAAGCCGCCCAACGTGACCGACGCGGGATTCGTGCCGTGGGCCGAGTCGGGAATCAAGATTCGCCGACGAGGATCTCCGTTGGCGCTGTGATAGGCGCGCATCAGCAAGAGCCCCGTCAACTCCCCGGCCGCCCCCGCGGCCGGCTGGAGGGTCGCGGCGGCCATGCCGGTGACGGCGCAGAGCTTCTCCTCAAGCGTCGCCAGCAGCTCGAGCCAACCTTGGGTTAGCTCGGCGGGCGAGCCCGGGTGAACCGAATTGAGACCGGGGTCGTTGGCCACGGCGTCACAGAACTTGGGGTTGTACTTCATTGTGCACGAACCGAGCGGGTACATCCCGAGATCGACGGAGAACTGACGATGCGAGAGCCGGGTGAAGTGCGCCACCAAGTCACGTTCCGAAACCTCGGCGATGTTGACCACGTCGCCGTTGAGATGGGTCGCCGGGATCAGATCGGCCAACGCCGTCGAGGGCACGCCGGTCGTTCGAAGTTGATACGCGGAACGGCCCGGCACGGACATCTCGAAGATGGTCGGTTCGGTCTCGTGTCCCATCAGCGGCGCCGACGCCGCGCGGCCGCCCGAGAGCGCGCGACTGGTCATTGGCCGATCGCCTTTCGCAGCACTTCGACGTAGCGGTCGATCTCGTCTTTCGTGCGACGTTCGGTCACCGTGACGAGCAGCACGTCGTCGACGTCACCGTCAATCGACGGGTCCGGCCCCGACGTCAGCGCGGCGATCGACACGCCGCCGAGCACGCCGTCGTTGGCCATCGTGAGAAGAACGGCCGACGCGTCGTGACCGAGGTGAACGGCGAACTCCCGGAAGAACGGCTGCGTGGAGACGGCCTTGACGCCATCAATCTTCACCAGCTCGTCGAAGAGGTAGTGCGCGCCTTGCGCGCAACGTGTCGCTACTTCGCGCAGTCCCTGTGTGCCGAGCCAGCCGAGTTGAATGGCGGCGGTGACGGCCATCAGAGTCTGGTTGGTGCAGACGTTCGACGTCGCCTTTTCGCGGCGGATGTCCTGTTCGCGCGCGCGCAAGGTCGTCACGAACGAGCGACGATTGTTGGAGTCCACAGTCTCACCAACGATCCGTCCGGGCAGACGTCTCGTTTGTTCGGTGGTGCAGGCGAAGAGTCCGAGGAACGGACCGCCGAAGGCGAGCGGCGTGCCGAACGGTTGACCTTCACCGACGAAGATGTCGGCGCCCCACTGACCGGCGGTCTTCAAGACCCCGGCCGCCACGGGATCGGCGCCGAGGACGAAGAGCGCGTCGTTCGCCACGGCCAACGCCTTGGCCTCGCTCATGTCCTCGAGCACGCCCAGATAGTTCGGATAACTCGCCACGATCGCGGCGGCGTTGGTGGCGTCAACGATCCTCCAGTCAGTGACGCCGTCTTTCAAGGGGACTTCAACGATTTCGTGACCGGTGCCGCGGGCGAAAGTCTTGGCCGCTTCGCGCCAATGCGGATGCACGCCAGCTGAGATCACCATCTTCTGACGAGTGGTCGCGCCGTGGGCCATGTTGAGGGCCTCGACGAGACCGGTGGCGGCGTCGTAGAGCGAGGCGTTAGGAATCGGCAGTCCGCTGAGTCGCGCAATAAGTGTCTGGTATTCGAAGATCGCTTGGAGGACGCCCTGGGCGACTTCGGGCTGATACGGCGTGTAGGCCGTCACGAACTCCGAACGTCCGGCCAGCGTCTTCACGACGGCCGGCACTTCGTGGTCGTACACCCCGGCACCGGCGAAGCACGTCATCTCGCTCGCCGTCGCCCGATTGGCCGACGTGTAGTTCGTGAAGAGCGCCGCCACGTCGGGCTCGCTCATGCCCTCGGGCAGGTCGAGTCCCTGGGTGAGACGAACGGCCGGTGGAATGTGGGCGAAGAGCTGCTCGAGCGAGTCCATTCCCAAGAACGCCAACATCTCATCGATCTCGGCGGGCGTGTGAGGTAGGTAGTCGGCCACGTCACTTCGCCTTTCGCACGAAGGGCAGCGCCGTGACGCACGCGGCGATCTCTCGACCGCGCAGCGCCACCGTCACGGGCGCACCCGATTCCAGATCACCGTGTAGCAGGCCGAGGCCGATGCCCCGTTCCAACACCGGCGAGAAGTTGCCCGACGTCAGCGTCCCAACGTTGACGCCATCGACCAAGACCTCACCGCCATCGCGCAACGGTTGGCGGCCTTCGACGATCAGTCCGGTCATCAGTTTCTCGGGCCCGCGCTCTCGTTCGCGCTCAACCGCACTTCGTCCGCGGAACGTCTCTTTGTCCCAACCGAGGACCCAGCCCAGTCGGGCTTCGAGCGTCGTCGATGTCAGTGTGAGTTCGTGTCCGTACAACGGCAGGGCCGCTTCCAATCGGAGCGTGTCACGCGCCCCGAGTCCGGCGGGCATGATGTCGGCGTCGACCAGCTTCTGGAACAGCCCCTCGGCGGCGGCGTTGGGCACGGCGATCTCCAAGCCCTCTTCGCCGGTGTAACCGGTGCCGGCGACGCGCACTTCCACGCCGTCGTAGTCAAAGCGCGTCACGCGAAAACGCCCGACCTCGGCGAATCGCGGGTCGACGGCAGCGACTTTGGCGCGCGCGTGGGGACCCTGCACCGCCAGGATGCAGCGCTCGGACGTCACGTCGAGGCCCGGAAGGGCGTCGGTCACGCCCGAGGTATTCGAGGCGTTGGGCATGACGTCGAACTCAGTGTCACTGACCCACCACACGATGATGTCGTCCACCACGAATCCGTCGTCGTTCAACAGATGCGTGTACTGGGCCCGTCCGGGAGATACTTTTCGCAGGTCGTTGGTGAGCGTTGACTGCAGCGCGGCGAACATGTCCGGCCCGTCACAGCGAACGGTACCGAGGTGACTGACGTCAAAGACCACCGCGTCATTTCGACAGGCCAGGTGTTCGGTGACCGTGCCGGTGCCGTACTGCAGCGGCATCTCCCAGCCCCCGAAAGGAACGATTTTGGCCCCTAATTTGACGTGCGCGTCGTAGAGATACGGGCGTCGATCAGTCACGTCAGCCACTCTACGCTGCGAAAGTATCCAGAGTTCCGAGCCCGTGTTGTTCGAGGAGCGCCACGAAGTCGCGCTGGTAGACCACGAGCAGTTCGACTTCGGGATAGAGCGCGCGGAACATTCGGACCTTCTGATTCTTCTTCGTCACCAGTCGCTGTTCGAGCACCGTCAACTCGATGAAGAGGTGTCGCTCGGGCAGATAGAAGTCCGGTCGAAACGCCCGCACCGGTACGCCGAGTTCGTTCCATTCCAGTGGGAACTCCACCGGTTCGTAGGACCACGCGAAGCCGTAGAGATTCAAGAGGCGCGCGAAGGCGCGCTCACTGGGGTGGGCGAACTGGTCCTGCGGTACCGGTTCAAGACTGGGGTGCCGACGACGCGACGCGTCGATCGGCGACGGATCGGTCACGCCGAACGGGTCTCCCTCTCCGACGTTGCGAGCTGCGACTGACGAATGGTGGTCGTGAGTTCGGCGACCACGCTCGCCAGAGGAACGATGTTGAAGACGCCCTGACCACCGCGAAGCAGGTCGACGAGGTCGCCGTCGTCACGCGCGAGCACCGATCCGGCGTCGCTCAACACGAGACTGCTGGAGGCGAGATCGGCCCCCAGTGAGTTGCGTAGGCACTCCACGGCCTGTCGGGCGCGATTCAGGGCGACCCCGGACGTGAGGAGTGATTTGATCACCTTCACTTCGAGCACGTCGGAGTAGGAGTAGGTGCGCTTGGAGCCGCTGCCCTTGGCCGCGGTAATTGACGGCGTCACGAGATCGGTCCGCGCCCAGTAGTCCAACTGACGGTACGTGACGCCCGTGAGGCGACAGACCATCGGGCCACTAAATCCGTACGTTGAAGAATCTGCCATGTGTCGTATCCCTCCCGACCGAGGTCTGTCCAGACTAACCCGACGGACTACACGAGTGTAGTTTGGCCACGCCTACTCAACAAATAAATCTGGACGACCGAGTGACGGCGAGGAAGCTTCGGCGTGCACGCGCGGCGGGATCCGACCGGCTCGTCGGGCCAGGAACCCGGCTTTCACCGCCTCGCGCAGCGATTCGGCCATCATGACCGGATCCAGCGCCCGGTTGATCGCCGACGCCGCGAGCACCCCGTCACAGCCCAGTTCCATGGCCAGGGCGGCGTCCGAGGCCGTGCCGACGCCGGCGTCGAGCAGGACCGGCACGCTCACTCGCTCACAGATCAGCCCAATGGCGTGAGGGTTGCGCACGCCGAGTCCCGAGCCGATGGGTGAACCGAGCGGCATCACCGCGACGCAACCGACCTGTTCGAGGCGCTGGGCGACAATGAGGTCATCGGAGGTGTAGGCCCAGACCTCGAAGCCACTGCGTACCAGCTTCTCGGCGGCGGCCAGGGTCTCGGTCGTGTCGGGCAACAGGGTCACGTCGTCACCGATGACTTCGAGCTTGACGACGTTGGTGTCAAAGGCTTCTCGAGCTAGTTCGGCGACCTTGATGGCTTCGGCCGCGCTGAAGCACCCAGCCGTGTTGGGCAGGAGCGAAAAGTTAAGGCGACCAAGCAAGTCGTAGATCGAACCCTTTACGTTCGGGTCGATGCGACGCAGCGCCACCGTCGCGATGGAGGCTTCCGAGGCGACCAGGGAAGCACCGAGAATCTCCAGGGAACGAAACCCGCCGGTGCCCACGATCAGACGCGACGGTGAGCTCAGCGAGCCGACTTGAAAGAGATCTCCCACAACCTCATCGTACTGACCGTGGGCAGCCAATCATTAAGGTTGTTCAAGTGCAACCCCTCACCGTTCTCACGATCGCGGGGTCGGACTCCGGGGGTGGGGCCGGCATTCAGGCCGACCTACGCACGTTTTGCGCCTTCGAAGTGCACGCCACCACGGCGCTCACGGCCGTCACCGCCCAGAACACCGTGGGCGTGACGTCGGTGCAGAACATCGATCCCGACGTGGTGGTCGCCCAGATTCTCAGCGTCGTCGCCGACTTCGAGGTGAGCGCCGTCAAGACGGGCATGCTGTCCCAACCCGTGACCGTGGTGAAGGTGGCCGAACTCGCCAGCGAAGGACTACTCCCCCACCTCGTTGTCGATCCGGTCCTAGTCTCATCGACCGGGCACCCGCTCATGGACGACGGCGGGGTCGACGCCTACCGAGAGGCCCTGTTAGCCCACGCCGAGGTCGTGACGCCGAACCTGCGCGAGGCCGCGATGCTCTGCGGCGTCGACGTGAACGACGTCAAGAATCACGACGACATGGTCGCGCTGGCGCGCCAGTTGCTCGGTTTCGGTCCGACCTGGGCGCTCGTCAAGGGCGGACACTTCGCCGAACATTCGCTCACCGAGACCCGCGCTCCCGACATCTTGGTCTGTCGTGACGACGTCTTCATCTTCGACGCCGCGCGCGTCGCGACCACGAACGATCACGGGACCGGCTGCTCACTTTCGGCCGCCATCTGTGCCGGCCTCGCTCTCGGGCGGACGCTTCCCGACGCCGCGCGCGACGCCAAATCCTTCGTACTGGCCGCGCTCACGAGCGCCGCCGATTGGAAGCTCGGACGAGGACGCGGACCGATTGACCACTTGGGTTGGGGCGAATGAGCGACGAGCCGCGAGCCCCGCTGACGACGACCACGAGTATCTGGCCGGCGGCGGGCGTACTGATCTTCGCCGTCGTCGTGCTGCTGGTCTTCATGCTGATCAATCTCATCTCCGATCAGGGCGTGACGTCCACCCCGACCACGCTCCCCGTCGTCGTCGGCGGCCTGGCCAAGGCGCCGTCGTCGGCCGTCTTGGACTACTGCACCAGTGCCTCGGAGATCCCGTCGAACATCAACGACGTGTTCCTGGTGCCCGTCGGCACGACGAGTGCCTCGTCGGGCAACATCCCCAACGCCGGCGCCGGCGACTTCGACTGCAACCAGCCGCTCATTACGACCGCGAACGGTGCGTCACTCCTGAAGTTCTACAAGACCCAACTCGAGGTTCGTGGCTGGGCTCTCTTCTCCCAAGGGTCGAGCAAGGGCTCGCCCCAGTCGCTTTTCCAGAAAGCCGGCAACGACGGCTTCTACTGGGTCGTCGGCATCACGGTCACGAGGTCCTCGAGCCAACTCGTGCACTGGACCTTCCGGATCTATCAGAACTCCGAAACGGTCTGAACCAGTCCTCGTCGGGACGACCGCTTCCTTGCACGCCCAGGACCAGAGCGCAAAGTTGAGTGGGTAGATCAGGTAGCCGATGCGCGTCGCCGACGAGACGCACATCATGGTGAGGAAGACCAGGCTCAAGATCGCCAGTACCTGTGAGAGGTTCAGCGGCCAATGGCCTCGCAGGTATTTCGCCATGAAATAACCCCCGATGAGGAACGTCACCGGCGCCAGAATGTGGCCGGCCGGTGCCCAGAGTGTCGTCAAAATGTGTCCCGGCAAGGCGCTGGCCGCCGGTGAGGTGACGCTGGTAAGGCCGAGGGGGAAGGCGAAGACGTTGGACATGAACGCCCACGGGGCACGTATCGCGAAGGGGGTGACCGTCACGACGACGATGGCGCAGACCCAGGCGGCGATTCGCTTCCAGGCCGAACGGTTCCTCGAGTCGCGCGCGACGAGCAACGCCCCGATGGCCATGGGCCACGCCGTCAGCTTCATCGCGGCCGCCAAGCCGAGACTGATCCCCGCGAAGTTGTTCTGTCGTCGTTGCAGCGCGACCACTCCGAGCAACGTGAGCGCGAGAATTGGCATGTCGTCGCCACCGGTCGAAAGGAATAACGCGCCGGTCGGCAGCGCCAGAAGAAACTGCGCGACCCGGATTTTCTTTTTCGTCGACGATCGCAACAGTCCGAGCGCCAGCGCGCTTGCCAATAACGTGAGGAGCGACATGGCGATTCGCGGGTCGGTCAGGCCCTTGCTCTTGTGGGTCTCGGCCGACGGAAGGCCGAAGATTCCCATGAGCGGAAAGTAGGGAAAGAACGACTCGTAGGCGGGAATTCCCGCGATCGGATTTATCAACTTGCCGTGCTTGTCGTAGGACGAGTAGAGGTTGCGGTCCTTGCTGAGGTTCTGGCCCGCGCGTTGAATCACGCGAATTTCCGGCTGGGCTACCCTCCAGCGCGCTTCGAGTCCGAGCGGAATGGCGACCGAGCCGAGCAACACCAGCACGAGCAGCGCGATTCGCACCATCGAGAGGCGCCGAAACCTCACTCGACGCAACGCGAAGGCAATGAAGGCACACAGTGCGTACGGACCGAAGGCGAGATACCCCCACTGCCACTGAGCGCCCTCGTGCGAGGTCATCCCGAGACCGAGGGCGAAGACAGCCGAGAGACCGTAGAGGAATGCATCGCTACTCAGTCCCGGAAGCGCTCCCCACCACGTCACGCAGCGGGTGCGCGCGAATGAGCCCCGCGTCAGCATGGGGCCAATTGTATCGACCGTCGCGATTTCGAGCTGACCTTTCTAGTCCTCTAAAACCGTGCTCGGGCGGCGCATTGGGGCGAAGGTGACCGGTGGCAATTTGGCGCTGAAGAAATGATCAATGATGCGCACGCACTCCTTGGTTCGCTCCTTCAGGAGCATGTGTGACGAACCGGGCACGATCGACAGTTGACCTTGGGGAATCGCCTCGTACATCGAGCAGGTGTGCGACAGCGTGGCGACGTCGTCATCACCGGCCATCACCAACACCGGCACCGCAATCGTGGCGAGGTCCTTCACCGTCAGCGTCGGTTGGGAGAACGTCATGATCCGGGTCTTCTCTTCGACTGCTCGTGCGTGGTCCGGACCGTCGGGAGAGTTCTCACCGAAGCGCCGCGCCCACTCCGCGAAGTCGTCGCCCTCGAGGTCAAAGGTCGGCATCGCCAGCAGTCCTTCGTAGTGGTAGTTGGCGCCGACGGCGATCACTCGGCGAAGGAGTTCCGGGCGTTGCATCGCCACCAGCAACGCGATGTTGCCGCCGTCGCTGTGGCCGATCACGTGAACTCGTCGCTTCAAGTGCTCAATGAAGGCGATGGTTTCGGTCGCCATCGCGTCATAGGAGAACGGCGCGTCGGTATCTCTCGTTCGGCCGTGACCACGCCGGTCGAAGGCGGCCACGCGGTACCGCTTCGCGAGCGACGGCCCGATCGACCTGAGCAGGCTCGCACTGCTGCTCATCCCGCCGTGCAAGAGGAGCACCGTCGGACCGTTGCCCTTGGGCAGTCGGGCCCAGGTCGGATGGCCGTGCAAGGAGATCGTCGTCACCTCCGTCATGGTAGGCGTCGCCCAAGCGCCACTTCCTCGGGCCGTAGTGTGGCTGCGTGCGCGCGTTCGTAGTGTCCGAAGAGGGCGACACCCTGTCGATGGGTGTTCGCGAAGTTGAAGCAGTCGCGTCGGACGCGAACGACATCCTCGTCTCGGTGGACTACAGCGGCGTGAACTTTAAAGACGCCATGGTCGCGGCATCCAAGAGTCGAGTCCGGCGCGTCAGCTCGCTCGTCGGTGGTGTCGACGCCGCCGGCACCGTGATGCACTCGACCGACGCGGCGCTCCCCGAAGGCACGCGAGTCGCGGTGCACGGCGGAACGCTCGGAGTCGCGCGCGATGGGGGCTTCGCGCAGTCCATCTACTCCCCCGCGAACTACATCACGGCACTTCCGGACTCGATCTCGACGCGGGTCGCGATGATCATCGGCACCGCCGGCTTCACCGCGATGGAGAGTTTGCTGGCGCTCGAGGACCGCGGCCTCGAGGCGGGTTCCGAGGTACTGGTCACGGGCGCGACCGGCGGCGTCGGTTCTCACGCCGTAGCCCTGCTCGCCGCGAACGGCTACCGGCCCGTGGCCTCGACCGGTTCACCGACGGCGTCGGCGTGGCTGTTCGAGCGCGGCGCGGTTCGCGTCATCGGCCGTGACGAAGTGGCGGACAACCCCGGACGAGTAATGGCGAGCGAGACGTGGGCCGGCGCCATCGACTGCGTCGGCGGTGACACGCTCGCTCAAATCCTTCGCTCGCTTCGCTACGGCGGCGCCGTCGCGGCTTGCGGCCTCGTGGGAAGCGTCGAGTTGTCAACGACGGTCTATCCCTTCATCACCCGTTCCGTCGCTCTGTTGGGCATCGACTCCGTCGAAGCTACGAGGTCCACCCGTGTACGTGTCTGGTCGGCCCTCGGGGCGGTCGCGACAAGGATCGATTTCGAGGCACTCGTCGATCGCGAAGTGGACCTCGAAGAACTGACTCCGGCCCTCGATGACATTCGCCAGGGAAAAACCCGGGGCCGGATTCTCGTGAATCCCACCCCGGGTTGATCCGTTCGGACTAACTACTCGTCGGCGACGATCGATCCGACGCGTTCGCCCAGACCGGGATCACGCGCCACGAGCACCGACGCATAGATGAAGGCCACGACGATGAAGGCACCGGCCACCCATGGGTACCAGTTGTACGGCGGAACTGGTGGACTCGGACGAACCAGGTAGTAGAGCGGTACGCCAATCAAGAGGAACCCGATGGCCGGCAACACGGCGTGTCGGAATGGGTTGTAGAGCTCCGGGTGAAAACGCTTGTAATAGAACGGCAGCGCCAGGTTGCTCAGGGCGTAGACCACGAGTACCAGAATCGTGCCGAACGTGGAGGATTCGAAGAAGAAGTTCGTCGCACTCATCGACGCCGAGTTCGCAGCCGAGCCGGTGATGTGCAAGAGTCCCCAGATTCCGATGATGGCCAACGCGATTCCCAGGAACACGAAGAGCGCGTTGATGGGCGTTCGACGAGTGTCGTGAACCTTGCCGATGAACTTGGGCAGTAAGCCTTCGCGTCCGGCGTTGAAGATCAATCGGGCCTGCGAGTTCGTGCCGGCGATCAGGGCTCCCAAGGTGGAAGTCATGCCGGCGAGCAACGCGAAGAACAGCGCCGCACCGAGCACGCCCTTAGCCACCGTGATGAAGGGGATCAGCGCTCCGCTCAAGTTCGCCACGTTGTTTTTGAATCCCACCACCGTTGCAAAGGCGAACAGGACGTAGGCGACCAACATGATCAACGTCGACGTGAAGACGGCCCTGGGGATGTTCTTGCGTGGATTGTCCGTCTCTTCGGCCAACGCCGCGGAGTTCTCCCATCCGATGAAGAGGTAAATGGCGAGCGGGAATCCCGCGGCCAAACCACTGAAGCCATTGTGGATGTTCTTGGGCTCGAAGGGACGGAAAGAGATTGAACTGTGGAACTTGATCAACGCAATCACGCTCACGACTACGAGCACGACCATTTCGAACGCGAAGAATATCCCCGCGATCCGCGTCGATATGGAAATGCCGCGAATCATCATGAAGACCGCGAACGCCAAGAACACCAAAGTCCAGATAATCCACGGGACGTTCTCGAGGCCCGACACGTTGTAGTTCTTCAAGATGATCTGGAAGAACCCGCCGACGATCGCCACCACCGACGCCATGGCGGCGATGTAGCCCGCACCGGTCATCAGCGCGGTCGTCACCGCCGTGCGTCCGCCAAAGGTCTTGCCGATGAACGAGATGAAGCCGCCGGTCGACGGCAGCACCTTACAGAACTCCGAGAGGGTATTGCCGAGAAAGAGGATCGCGACGCCCGCCAGAATGATCGTCAACGGCGAGGCCAGACCGGCCGTGTAGGCCAGGTAGCCGAAGCCGAAGTAAAAGCTCATCGCCGGGCCGATGTTGGCCATCGTCGCCGCGGCGATATCCAACGGACCTAGTTGACCCTTGCGAAGCCGGTCGTGACCACCGAGTTCCGGTTGCTTGGCCCCCAGATAGTCGGCACTGATTGCGTCAGTCATTCTTCCCCCTCTATCCCTGTCGAGCCGGGCAATGAGCCGCTCGACCAACGTCAACGTAGACGCTCACGAATGAATGTAGTGGAACGTCGTGCGTCGGTTATGAAGAACGCTCTTATTCCTACCCGTCAGTAACGCGACTTAGTAGAAGGGACTAACCCAGATCTTGCCGCTGTCGCAGGGTTGAACCGGATAGGACGGCGTTACCGGCAAGGACGATCCGCCGGTGGCGAACTGCACGCTGATGGTGACCGCGTTGTCACAGACCGTATTGGCGGTTTGCACGCTGGAGTACGCCAGGGAGAAGTTGGTAACGGAGCCGTTGGTGAGCGTCAGCGCGACGGGTGGGTCGTTGGCCTTCGGCCCGGTGAATTGGATTGCGTTGTTACTCCCGGTCTGGTCGACCAGATTCAGGGGCAAAACCGCGCCGGTCTTGTCCTGCAAGGTCAGAATCGGCCAGCCCTTGATCGAACAGGCTCCGGGTGTGGCCTTGGTCAGCGTGACGCTCGCGTAGACCGTGCCGGCCGCTCCCTCTCCCTCATTGAACACGCCCGAAAAGGCACTGCCCTGACAGGTGGGTGCCGCCACGACCGCTGTAGTCGTCGTGGCTGAATTAATGGTCGTGGTCGTCACTGGAACGCCCGTCGTCGTGGTGCTGGAGGTGGAATCGATTACGTGTCGACTCACAGTGATGATCACTACGAAGGCGACGAAAATGGCAATCGAAATCGCACCACGTCTCACTGACCAAAGTCCTCGGGCCGAATCGTGTCGAGGAACTCTCTCAGTTCGGCAACGAGCGCTTCGTTCGGAGCTTCGGTGTCATCCTCGTCATCTTCGTCGTCGCCGAGGTCGAGTTCCATGACTCGGCCCTCGGCCGCCATCAACTCGTCGTTCACGAGAATCGGTGCGCCCACGCGAAGCGCCAGGGCGACCGCGTCACTCGGACGTGCACTCACGTTGATCTCGTCGCGATCGCGAAGCAGTCGAAGATTCGCGTAGAAGGTGTTGTCGCGAAGTTCAGTGATTTCGGCGGCGAAGAGTTGTGCGCCGAGCGCGACGATGACGTTACCGAGGAGATCGTGCGACATTGGTCGCGGCGCCTTCACACCCTGGAGGGCGTAGGCGATGGCGGCGGCCTCGGGTGCACCGATGAAGATCGGTAGTACTCGCGAACCGGTCACCTCTTCCAGCAGGAGAAGAGGGGTCGAGGATCCCACGTCGACGCGCACCGCCCGAAGGACCACTTCAACCATGTAGTGAGCCTAGACCGAGAGCGGTCAAAAATTTACGTCTAGCGACCGAGGTAGTCCTGCAGTGCGCGTTCGTAGAGCACCGAGCGCAACGACGCAACCTCGGCGGCCAGTTCCGTGACGCTGCGGGCCTGTTCGCCGGAGAGCCCACTCCCCTTCGAATGCAGCGGGGCCGAAAGGTCGTCAATCAATCCGATCTCGCGCTCGGCGACGCGACGAAGTGAACCGAGCAGACGTACGTCGACCCCGCGTTCGAGGAGGATGACGGCGACCACGGCTACTCGCAGGTCGAATTCGGTGTACGCAATCTCTTTGCCGAGCAACACCGGCGCGAGAAGACCGAGCGCGTGGAGCTGCGTCACCACCGCCGACGCCAATCCCGTAGCGCCCAAGAACTCCGCCGTCGTCAAATAGTGCTGATCACTCGAGACCGTGACGTCAACACTCTCGGGCACGACTGTGAGCACGGCACGCGACGTCACCGCAGGCGGCGCGGGCGGCGCGGGAATCGAAATGACGTTGGAGACCGCTTCACGAGCGGCGTGGCGGGGACTCGACGGTACCGGCACGTCGCGCAAGAGACCTTGCTCGATCAAACGAAGTCGCACGACGCGCAGCGGCACGAACTCTTCTTGGGCCAGGCGAATCGCTTCGCGCAAGCACTCGATGTCGCGCTCGGAGTACAGGCGATAGCCCTTGCGACTACGACTCGGCTGTACCAGACCCTTGTCTTCGTAGTAGCGAATCTTGGAGAGTTCAATATCAGGGAAGTACTTTCGGAGTTGAGCGTGTACCTCTCCGATGCGCATTATTCCCGGGTTGCCGTTCATTGCGTCGCCTCCCAAAAGACCAGCTTGAACTTGCCGATCTGGACTTCATCGGCCGAGTGCAGCGTGATCTCTTCAACTCGAGTGCCGTTTACGTAGGTGCCGTTCAGCGAATTGAGATCCCGCAGGGTGATCCGTCCGCTCGCGGTTCGCGTGAAGACCGCGTGATGACGGGAGACCGAGACGTCATCCAAGAGCAGTTCGCTGTTCTCGTGTCGTCCGACCGTCGTGATCTCCGCTTTCAATTCGATTCGGTTGCCCGCTTCCAGTCCCGCGGCGATCACTAACTCGTCACCGTGTTCACCGTTCGGACCGCGGTTGGTTCCGGGGTGCAATACTTCGGCCGCCGTGATCACGGGAACCGCAATTGTCTCCGGCGAGCTGGCGTCGTGTTGAGGCGCACCGCACGACCAACAGAAATTCGCGTTGGCGTTCAGAATTTCCCCACATCGACGGCAGTTCATCGGCTTCACACTAGTTAAATTCGCGAGCGGTCGTCAGGGTCAGTTGTTGGTGAGGACTTGGTAACCCGCGGCGTCGAGCAGCGCGTCGAAGTCAGCGCTGCTCGTCGTCGTAATTTCACAGATCCAACCGTCACCGTACGGGTCGGCGTTGACCAATTCGGGTGCGCTGGTCAAGGAGTCGTTCACCGCGGTGACCGTGCCGCCGACCGGAGCGTAAATCTCCGACACCGACTTCGTCGACTCGACTTCACCGATCGGGCCGTGCGCGTCGATCGCGGTGCCGACCTTGGGAAGATCGACGAACACCACGTCGCCGAGGGCGTCCTGGGCGTAATCGGTGATGCCAATTCGAATCACGTCCCCGTTGGCTTTCGCCCATTCGTGGTCGTGGGAGTATCGAAGTTCAGAGGGAATCAACATGGGGCAAACCTACAAGATTTTCCGCGCTTGCCGTCCCGAGCGAAGTGCGCGCAACGCCGGTTTCACGTAGCCCGCGAGCACGATCCACGAAAGCGTCAGTCCCATTATTCCGATCACCCAGCAGGCGTCGCGCGCGTCGTACTGCCACGGTTGCTGCGCGGCGTGACGCGGGTTTGTCGTGAGCAGGAAAAGCGGAAAGGTCGTCATCAGGGCAAACGTCGACACCTTGCCCCACCACAGGACGTCGATGCGCACGGCGCCAAGAGCGGCCAGCACAAGGGTCAGCACCGAGACGATCAATTCGCGCGCCAAGATCGTGAGCGCGAACCACCACGGCACGCCCGCCGCCGCGGCCACGGCGAGCAGACCACTGATCACGAGGATGCGATCGGCCACGGGATCGAGAATCTTGCCGACGTTGGAGACCTGGTGCCAACGTCGCGCCACGAATCCGTCAATCCAGTCGGTCGCCCCGAGAGTGGCCAACAACCATGCCGCCATAGCGCGGTGATTGGTGTCGAAGAGGAGCCAAAAGAAGAGCGGCAGTAGCGCCAGTCGGATGACGGTGATCAGGTTCGGCCATGTCAACCATCCCGCGTCCGATGATTCGTCTGCACTCATCACTGAAGCCTATTTCTAGGCGATGGTGATGGATTCGTCCAGGTACACGTCCTGTACGGCGTTGATGAGCGCCGCACCTTCTTCGATCGGTCGTTGGAAGGCCTTGCGTCCAAGGATGAGTCCCTGCCCACCGGCGCGCTTGTTGATGACCGCAGTGCGAACGGCGCCCGCCCAGTCGTCGTTGCCCTGCGACTCACCGCCGGAGTTAATCAGACCGATGCGGCCGGCGTAGCAGTTGACGACCTGCCAGCGCGTGAGGTCGATCGGGTTGTCGGTGGTCAACTTGGAATAAACGAGGGGACTGGTCTTTCCGAACTTCACCGCGTTGTAGCCACCGTTGTTGATCGGCTGCTTCTGCTTGATGATGTCGGCTTCGATGGTGACACCGAGGTGGTTGGCCTGGCCGGTCAAGTCGGCGCTGAGGTGGTAATCGACGCCGTCCTTGACGAAAGCGTCATTTCGCAAGTACGTCCAGAGCACCGTGAACATCCCCAGTCGGTGGGCTTCGGCGAAGGCCCGGCCGATCTCTTCGATCTGGCGGATCGATCCCTCGGAACCAAAGTAGATCGTCGCGCCGATGCCGACAGCGCCCAGGTCCGAGGCCAACTGGGCCGACGCAAAGAGTCGTTCGTCGTAGGAGTTCGGGTAACGCAGCAGGTCGTTGTGATTGATCTTCACGATGAAGGGAATCCGGTGCACGTAGCGACGCGAGATCGATCCGAGCGTCCCGAGCGTTGAGGCAATAGCGTTGCACCCCCCCTCGATGGCCAGGTCGCAGAGCCGGGCCGGATCGAAGTACTCGGGATTGGGCGAGAACGACGCCGCGGCCGAGTGCTCAATGCCCTGGTCAACAGGGAGGATCGAAAGATAGCCGGTTCCCCGTAGTCGCCCGTGATTGTGCAGGGTTCCCAGGTTCCTCAGCACGGTCGGAGACCGATCGGAGAGGGCGAACACGTCATCCAGGTAGTTCGGTCCGGGGAGGGTCAGCAGCTCTTTGGGGAAGGCGGTGGCCTGGTGATCGAGCAATGATGACGCTTCGTCACCCAGTAGCGAGGCAATGTCCATGACCCAAGGTTACAAGATGACAACGTCGACTCATTCTGCTCGCCGCGCCAGAACTCGATATGAAAAGCACAAAGCGAACCTTCTGGGACAGACTGCGATCATGGACTTCGACTACCAATCATCGCTCTCGCGTCGGCTCCGCGCCGTGCACTCTCTCTACTACGAAGCCTGCGCGTCAATGGACCTCGAGCAGGTCAATCGCGTGGTGGTGCCGGGTGTCCTGCCGATCGCGTTCTCGCTGGTGCACCAGTTGCTCATCGAAGACGGCAGCGTCGTGTTCGTTGGCGACCCGGTGCCCCAGATGAGCGAAACGTGGGCCACGCATGGGCTTGGCGATCAACGACCCCGGCAAGGCCAAGAGCGTCACCGAGATGATGGGTCAGCGCATCGGCGACTACGGGGCGTTCCTCGACTTCCAGCGACTGGCGTAGGGGCCACCGAGCACTTCGTCGGCCTCTCGGGGATGACGTTCTGACGGTAACCTCGGCACCATCGCCAAAGTAGGGAGAGGCCAATGTCGCAAGTCCAAGGAACGACGACCGAAAAGTTCGCTGGCCTCGTCGATCACCTAGAGAAGACGCTCGCGAATGGCGACGACGTCGGCGCGTCCATCGCCGTATACCACCACGAAGAACTCGTGGCCGACCTTTGGGGCGGCTACCGCGACGAGGCGAAGACGACGCCGTGGGACCGCGACACGCTCGTGAACGTCTGGTCAACCACCAAGACCATGACGTTCCTGGTCGCCTTGATGCTCTACGACCGCGGCGAACTTGACTTCAACTCCCCCGTCGCGACCTACTGGCCGGAGTTCGCCGTCAACGGCAAGGCGGACATCGAGGTACACCACCTCATGAATCACAGTGCCGGCCTCTCGGGCTGGCACGAGTCGATCTCGCCCGAAGACCTCGCGGATTGGGAACTGGCCACTTCGCTGCTCGCCGCGCAAGCGCCGTGGTGGGAGGACCGCTCGATGACCGGCTACCACGCCGTGACCCAGGGGTTTCTCTTGGGCGAGGTAGTTCGGCGAATTACCGGCACGACCATCGGACAGTTCTTCAAGAGTGAAGTCGCCGACGTGCTCGGTGTCGATTTCTTCATCGGGCTGCCCGAGTCCGAAGAGCACCGCGTCAGCTTGGTGATNNGCCGCCAACGGACACGGCAACGCCTTCTCGGTGGCCACCATTCAACAGGTAATGGCCAACAACGGCCACGTGAACGGTCACCGCTTCTTTTCGGAGAAGACGGGCGACACGGTCTTCCAACGTCAGGTCGGTGGCGTCGACCAGGTGCTCGGCGTCGACATGAGTTTCGGCCTGGGCTACGGACTGTCGAGCAGTTACGTGCCCATCGGTCCGCGCAGCTGTTTCTGGGGCGGTTACGGAGGCTCGCTCATCATGATGGACCAAGAGCTAGGTCTGACCATCTCTTACATGATGAACAAGATGCAGGTCGGACTGACCGGTGACACGCGCGGCGGCGAGATCTCGCTGCTGGCCGCGGTCGCCGCAATGAGCTAGTCGGCGGACTTTTTCTTCGACACCGGGGTGACGCGGCGCTTGCGGTTCTTGCGGGGGGCCAACGTGCCGAGTTCGTCGAGGCGGGCCTTGGCGTCGTAGGCGTCCGGTTCGGCGATGACGACCCGCGCGAACAGTTCGCGCGCCGAGGTGAGATCCCCGGCCCGGTCGTAGACGTCGCCCAGGGCGTACCAGAGACGAACGTGACGATAGGAAGGGTTGCGCAGGTGCTTGGTCGCCCCGGCCTTGGTCAGCAGTTCGATCGCTTCGGCGTACAGGCGTTGGTCGGCCAGTGACGCCGCCAGAACGATGCGCCCTTCGGCCAGCACCTCGGCGGTGGGTTCGCTGGCTTCGAGCTCATCAAAGGTCTTGGCGACCGCGCGAAAGCGAAAGTTCGCCCGGTCACAGTCCATGACCAGCGGCAGATGTTCGGCGTCGCGGGTAATGGTGAAATGTGCACGCAAGTGAATCTTCGCCATGTTCCAGCGCTCGGCGCGGTAAGCCGCGAGCCCGGTCAATTCGCGAACCGGGGCCACGCCCGGGACGGCGTCGGCGACGATGCGCCCGAGGCGAAGCGCCTCTTCGTAACGCTTGCGGTCGTAGGCTTCGGCCGCCCTGGTCAGCGTCATGACCATCTTCTCGCGCATATAGGAAGTGCCGATAAAGGCCCTGCGAACGTCGGCGGCGATGTCGCCCGGGAGCGCGTACTTGACCTTGGGCTTGGCCCGGGGCGCGGGCGCGGTGCTCGTCGGTCGCTCGTCTTGCACCCAGGTCGACATGCGTTCGGGCTTGCTGCCCGAACTGGGCGTGACCTCCATCGCCTGACCGGTCGACTTGATGTTGACGCCACCTTTTCGCGCGACGCCGCCCCACCCCTGGGCTCGACCGTAGGAGTCGGCCTTGGCGCGTTCGATCTCTTCAGGGCTCAGCTCGCGGGGCCGACGTTCCGGGCGCGTCCGACTCGCCGGGCGGTTGCGCGGCGGCAGGCTGGGTCGGCGATCGCGAGCGTTTGCGTCGTACCGATTGTCCGATCGCGGTGTTCGCGAGCGATCGGTTGGGCCGGTGGGACGACTGCTCGACCGGGGCGTGCGCGTCGAAGCGTCCTTTCGGTAACCGCCGTCGCGTTCCGTGCGCGGAGCGCTCGAGCGGCTCGGCGGTCGGCCGTCACGCGACGCCGGACGACTCGGCGATCGATCGTTTCGACCGGCGCTGCTTGGTCGAGGGCGACGTTCGGCGGCACCGTCGCGCTCGTCTCGGTCGTAGCGGTGCGGTGATCGTTCGCCGTAGGGCTTCGCATCTCGGGTGTTGGGGTCGTCCCGGCGCGCGGCGCGCGCCGGGCGGCCGTCGGACTTGGAACGATCGATTCGTCGTTCGGCGCCCTCACGAGATTCGCGACGCTCGGAACCACGCGAATCGGCGTCACGCGGACCTCGACGTGAGGCTCCGGAACTGTTACTCGGGCGACCCGCGCCCTTAGGGACGCCACGATGTGCACTCGGTGGTCGCCCACCGGAGGCGCGACGAGGCGGCGGATTTCGAGCAGGCACCGGGCAATCCTACTAAAGGCTCCTCGAGACCAGATTTGATCAGGGCGACTTGTCATCCTGCTCGAGCGGCGTCTTCTGGGTGCGACGCAGCCAACGTACCGTGCGCATGGCGCTTCGAGCTTCATTGGTCACTCCCGCGCCCGACACTCGATAGCCGACCGGCAGCAGTTCGAAGTGGAACGTGTCGCGAACGAATCCCCAGATCCCTCGGGGCTGCCAAATCGCGACGCCGACCGCGAGGGCGCCGAAAATGATCAAGTACCAGGCGCCGTAGTTCTGGAGACTCTGCTGCAGGACGAAGAAAATGACGCAGCCAAGGATGGGGCCTTCGATCGTGCCCAGTCCCCCGATCATGGAGGCGAAGAGCATTTCGGCGGCCCACTGCAGATTGAATTCGTTGCCCAGCTGGATGAACGGTTGGCTGATCGCCAGTACCGCCCCCGCCGCCCCACAGCCCGCGGCCGCGACAATGAATACTGTGCGCCTGGTGGAGGTGACCTTGGCGCCGGAACTGCGCGACGCGACCTCGTTGTCGCGCACCGACGAGAGCACGAGGCCCAAACGACTGCGCAGCAATATATAGGTCGCCACGACGACGACGAGTGCCACGAACCACGCCGCCAGGTAGGTGTCGTGATTGAGCACCTTGAAGGACAGATTGGTCAGTCCCGGGAGGTAGTGACCGGTGCCGCCGCCGAAGAAGGCGATCGAGCCGATGATCAGCATCGCGCTGTTGGCCACGACCCACGTCGCGACCGCAAAGTATCCCCCGCGCAGGCGAAAAAGAAGAAACGTGACCGGAAAGGCGATGACGGCGCACACGATGACGGCGAGCGGTATCGCGAAAAAGGGGTCCATTCCCTTGATGGCAAAGTACAGCGTGGCGTAGGCGCCGAGACCGATGAAGCCCTGTTGGCCGATCGAGACCATCCCGGCGTACCCGGCGAGCAGGTTCCACATGGTGGCCATGATCACCAGGATGAAGAAGTTCATCAGGATCGTCACGTCCGATGCCGGAAGAATCCACGGCGCCCAGGTGAAGAACACGGCCAGCGCGACGACTCCGCCGAGGGTGTAGGCGACCGGAATCTGGTTGCGTTTGACCGTGATCGATTGGTCAACCGGCGTGAGGTCCTCGACGCTCACGACATCACCACTTTCTTGCCGAAGAGACCCTGGGGGCGAATCGCCAGCACGATCAAGAACAAGATGTTGCCGGCCAGGACCGTGTACTGCTCGTTGAAGTGCGCCCCGAACTGTTGGGCGATGCCGAGCAGGATCCCACCGACCAACGTTCCCCACAGTGAGCCGATGCCGCCGATCACGACGGTCTCGAAGGCGTAGAGCAGGTTCACGCCGCCCGAGGTCGGGTCCAGGCTCGTGTACATCCCGAAGGCGATCCCCGCCAGCGCCACCGTGGCGAAAGCCAGAGACGAGGCGATCCCGAAGATGTGGCGGTAGTTGGTGCCGCAGAGTTGGGCCGCCTCGCGGTCGTCCGAGACGGCGCGAATCTGGCGACCGGTGCTGGTCTTGGACAAGAACAGTTGCAGCGCGGCGAGTACCACGACCGAGACGATCAAGACCGTCAGCGACAGGTACGAGACGTAGATCGTGTTGTTGACCTGCCACGACTTGGCGATCAAAGAACCGATATTGATCGACTGCGCGTTGGCGGTGTAGATCTCGAGCAAAAGATTCTCGATGACGACCGAAAGTCCGAAGGTGACGAGGAGCGTGGTGAAGGGGTCGCGGTCGATGCTCTTTTGAAACAGCGTCCGCTGCACCACGTAGCCCAGCAGGGCGAAGAGCGGCACGACGACGATGAACGACCACACCTCGGGGAGGTGGAACTTGGGCACCAGGAAGACGGCCGTGTAGCCGGCCACCACCGCCATATCGCCGTGGGCCAAATTGATGATCTTCATCACGCCGAACATCAGCGACAGGCCACACGCGAACAGGGCGTAGAAGCCACCCAAGAGCACGCCCGAGACGATGACGTTGAGCCAGATCACGGGGACTCCTCCGGCGTCGACGGCGAATGCGTGGTCCCGAAGTAGGCCGCTTCAATTGCACCGGGACTGAGCTCGCTCGGCGCACCGACCAACGACGTCTTGCCTTCGAGCAGACAGTGCACCCGCGTGGCGACGGCGAGCGCTTGGGAAACGTCCTGTTCGACCAGCAACACCCCGATGCCCTGGGCCACGATGGTCGGCAAGAACTCATAGATTCGCTCGATGACGATCGGCGCCAAGCCGAGCGACACCTCGTCGATCATCAGCACCTTGGGATTGGCGACCAGAGCACGAGCGATGGCTATGGCCTGTTGTTCGCCGCCGGAGAGTTGACCGACGCGCTGGCGACGGCGTTCGTGCATCCAGGGGAAGAGCTCGTACGCCGCGTCGATGGTGAAGAAACCGGCGGCGGCCTTTTGTGCGCCAACTTGAATGTTCTCCTCGAGCGTGAGCGATGGGAACAGGCGACGGCCTTCAGGAACGAGCGAGATCCCGCGGCGCACACGACGGAAGGTTCGCAGCCCGGAGATCTCCTCTCCCTCGAAGGTGATCGACCCGGAGGTCTGCGTGTGCAGTCCCGCGATGGTGCGCAACAACGTCGATTTGCCGGCGCCGTTCGCGCCGATGATGGCGAGCACCTCGCTCGCCCCAACGCTGAAACTGACGTCGTCGACGGCGCGCAGTTGTCCGTGGTGGATCGTCAGATTGGCGACCGCCAGACGATGTAGACCAGTACTCTCCGCCGCCGGGTCGCTCACGCGATACCGCTCTCGTTGATGATGCGCCCGCCCAGGTAGACCCGGCGAACGGCGTCCGAGGCCAGGACCTCGTGCGGATCACCGTCGGCGACGAGGGCGCCGTTGGCCAGGCAGAGCAGCCGGTCGACCGTTGAGAGCAAGGCGCGCACGACGTGTTCGATCCAGAGGATCGCGATGCCATCACTCTGCAGGGTGCGGATCACGTCGGACAACTCGACCACCTCGGCGTCGGTGAGCCCGCCGGCGATTTCGTCCAGCAGCAGGATGCGCGGGTTGGAGGCGAGCGCTCGAGCGAGCTCGAGTCGTTTGCGGTGCAGCAACGCCAACGATCCGGCCGGCCGATTCGCCAACGCCGCCAGGCCGGCGCGCTCGAGGGCCCGATAGGCCGCCTCGTAACTCTCACGACCGCGACGGCGCGCGCCCTGTTGGGCGGCGAGCAGCGCGTTTTCAAAGACCGTCATGTGCTCGAAGGGCTGGGGTATCTGGTAGGTCCGACCGATACCGAGGCGGCATCGTTGCGGCGTCGAGACACGGTGCAGGTCCTGGTCGGCGAGGCGAAGAACGCCGGAGTCGGCCTTGATGTCGCCCGAGATGATGGCGAACATCGAGGTCTTGCCGGCGCCGTTGGGTCCCACGACCCCGACCGACGACCCCGCTTCCAACTGGAAGGTGATCCCATCGGCTACGACGACCTGTCCGAAGCGCTTGGATACACCTTCCAGCTGTAGGAGCGGCATGAAACTAATGATTCCTAAGCGTTGGTGGGCTCAAGTGTCGCCTGCAACGGAATGTGCTTGTTGAGGGTGTTGTCGACCACCCACGGCGACCACGAGAACTTCTTGTGACCGACCAACTCCTTCGAGCCGGGCTTCCACTGGATGCCGACGGGCTTGATGATGCCGACGCCCTTGGCCGGGTTGGCCTTGGCCGAGAAGTTCAGCGGTCCGCACATGCCGTCGTAGGCCACTTCCTTCAAGGCGCGCGCCACGGCCTTACGGTCGTGCGGGTTCTTCACCTTCTTGAGCGCCTCCACGACGATCTCGAAGAGCGAGTACGTCGAACCCATCGACTGGACCCACTGCTGTCCGGTCACCTTCTGGTAGTTCGCGGCGAATGTATTGGCCGTCATTCCGGTCAACGACGACTTGTAGGGCGCATTCGGCGAGAACCAGCAGTCGGTCGCCACGTTGTTCGACAGGGCGCCCAGCGCGTACACGTCGGTCGGGAACAACATGACCTTGGCGACGGTCGCCAACTTCGGGTTCCAGTCCTGTTGGGAGGCCTGCTTCCAGAACGTGTTGAAGTCCGGCGGCAACGGGCAGTTGATGAAGAAGTCACAGGACTTGCCACCCGCACCGGTCTTGAACAGTTCGATCATGGCCGTGTAGTCGGTCGCCAGGTCGGTGTAGGCACCCCCGTCCACGAACGTCCACGGCGAACCACCTTCGGCGGTGTTGATCGCCGACAACGTGGGAGGCCAGGCCGCGCGGAATGCGTTGCCGTCCGAGTCGTTCGGGAACATCCCGGCGTACACCTGGTTCGCGCCCGTGACCTTCAGCACTTTGTCCCACATGGGTAAGAAGCACTCCACGAACTCCGGCACGCCGAAGAAGAACATGGTGCAGTACTGCGGTGACGCGCCGACGGCGTTACCGGCCGGGCCGATGGAGTTACCGGTGAACCCGCCCCACCAGGCCTCCCACGGACAGACCGTCGAGAGGCACGGCACACCCGCGCCCTCACACACGACGCTCACCGGAATGGTGGTCTCGGGTGCGGAGGAGGTGACGATGAGGTCGACGCCGGTCTGTTGGATTAATTCGGTCGTAACGGTGCTGGCGATCGACGGGTCCGACTGCGAGTTCTTCACCGTCACTTCGATCTTGTACTTCTTCTTGCCGATCGTGATGCCCTTGGCGAATTGGCTGGCACTGCGAACCAGACTGAGGACGAACTTGTCCGGTCCCGCGAAGTCCGCCAGTGATCCCGTGGACGGCGTGACGTAGCCGATCTTGATCGTGCCGGACTTGGTCGCCGCGGCCGCGGCCGACGCCTCGGCGAGCGCGGCCATGCCGCCGACGAGCGCCGTGCCGGCGACCGCCTTCAGTCCGAGACGACGTCCGAATTCGACGCTGCCCCAGCCCGGGATGGTTCTCTCGTCAGAACCGCTACCGATAGATTCTTCAATCCCCATGTAATCCCCCTCTGAGTAACTACGCTGATGTTTTCTTTACTTTACGTCGCTCGCACTACAGATTTCTTGCAGGAACTGGAGCAACTGTTTACATTCCGGGCCCTGATGTTCGCTATGCGGTCATATGACGTTGACGCGTCAATTCGTCCTCGCCCATCTGGGCGAGCACGTGTCGTGCGGCGAGTCCGCCGCGGTCAATCTTCACGCTGACTTCGGTGATCTCACGCCCGGAGTTGATGCGTTGTTGGATGATGTTGAGGGCGTCGACGTCCTCTTGCACCACGGCGATCTGCATCTTGTCCAGGGCCGCGTCGATCGCGGCGTCACCGAGGCAGAAGTCGCGCGACAGCGCCCAGAAGTCGTAGACCGAGGTCTCGGTCGACGGTGTCAGTCCGTAAAAGATCTTCAGGTGGAAGGCGTGATCGTCGCTGTCGTCGGGAAGCGGTGGTCGCGCGACCGGCGCGATCCTCGAGTTCAATTTGTAAAAGCCCGGGGGGAGGTATTCGATGTCCTGCCAACGGTCAATCGTCCCGGCCAGCCCGGTCGTCGTCGCGTAGAACGGCGGGCATTCGACGTCGGCCATGTGACGATAGACGTTGACGATCCGCGCCTCGTCGTCGACTTCGACTTCGATCGGGGTCGTGGCGACCTCGGGCGTCCCGATCGAACTGTTGTGCAAGAACGTCTCGTGCGAGAGGTCCAATAAATTATCCACGAGCAGGGAAAACGAGGCGTCAATCTTGGCCACGCCGGAGACGACCGACCAACTCTTCGAAGGTTCCAGCCACGGTGTATCCGGGAGCAACGCGAGATCGGGTTCGGCGTGTCCCATCCAGATCCACAGCCAACAGCCCTTTTCAACCACCGGATAGGTGCGTACCGCGAGCTTGGTGGGGATGCGATCCTGACCGGGAACGGCGACGCACAGTCCTTCGCAGTCATAGGTGAACCCGTGGTAGCCGCACACGAGTACGTCGTCCACCACGGTGCCGAGCGACAACGGGTAGCCGCGGTGCGGGCACTGGTCGGCGAGCGCTACCACACGCCCGCGCTCGTTGCGGTAGATCGTCACGGGCTCGCCCAGGATCGTGCGCGCTATCGGTCGTTCCGAGAGTTCGGACGTCAGAGCGGCCACGTACCAGTGCTGACGAAGAAACATGTTCCCCCTCAATTCACGACGCCGCAACTCGCGAAAATGTTCCGTGTCGACACGACTGCCAACGTCGCGAAGGCTAACTCCCAGTGTGATAAGACGTCAAGACATAACAACCGAATCGAGGGAACCGTGGGACTCTTAGACGACGCCGGATGGCATTCCAAGATCTTCGTGGGCGAATGGATCAAGGGCGGCGGCGGTGACGCCGCGGTGGTGGAGCCCGCGACCGGTGAGGAGTTGGGACGCCTCGGACGCGCCAGCGTCGAGGACGTGGCGCTGGCGTCCAAGCGCGCGGCCGAAGCCCAACGCGAGTGGGCGGCCCTACCCCACAGCGCGCGCGCCGCGGTTCTTCGCAAGGCCGGCGACCTTTTCCAGCAGCACGAGGAGGAGATCTCGTCGTGGATCATTCGTGAATCCGGTGGCATCCCCTTCAAGGCCGGTCTCGAAGTGCACACCGCGGCCGAGGAGTCCTACGAAGCGGCGGCGATTGCGTCGCACCCGACCGGTGAGATCTTGCGCAGTGAAATGCCTCGTCTCAGCTTCTCTCGTCGCGTGCCGGCCGGTGTCGTTGGCGTCATCGCGCCGTTCAACTTCCCCCTCATTCTCTCGATTCGCTCGGTGGCGCCAGCCCTGGCCCTCGGTAACGCGGTCATTTTGAAGCCCGACCCGCGAACGGCCGTCTGCGGGGGCGTCGTGCTCGCGCGCGTGTTCGAAGAGGCCGGAATCCCGGCCGGACTCTTGAGCGTCCTGCCCGGTGGCGCCGACGTCGGCGAGGCCCTGGTCAAGGATCCCCTGGTTCGCATCATCGCCTTCACCGGTTCGACCGCGGCCGGTCGCGCGGTCGGATCACTGGCCGCGCAACACCTCAAGCGCGTGCACTTAGAGCTCGGCGGGAACTCGGCGATGATCATCATGGACGACGCGGACTTAGAAAAGGCCGTCGCCGTCGGGGCCTTCGGCTCCTTCGCCCACCAGGGACAGATCTGCATGACGACCGGTCGTCACTTAGTCGACGCTCGCGTGGCTGACGAGTACGCCGCGCTGATGGTCGAGCACGCCAACCACCTTCCGGTCGGCGATCCCAAGAGCGGGCAGGTGGCCCTCGGACCACTCATTGACGCCAAGCAGCGCGACCGCGTCCACGCCATGGTGAGCGAGACCGTCTCGGCCGGCGCCACGTTGGCCGCTGGGGGAACCTACGAAGAGCTCTTCTACCGACCCACCGTCTTGACCCACGTCCCAACCAGTTCCCCGGCCTACGCCCAAGAGGTCTTCGGGCCGGTGGCGCCGATCGTCAGCTACGGGTCCCTCGACGAAGCGGTGGCCATGGCGTCGTCGTCGCCCTACGGACTCTCACTGAGCATTCTTTCGGGCGACGGACTGCGCGCGCTCGAGTTGGCCAGTCGTATTCCGAGCGGCGCGATCCACATCAACGACGCGACACCGGCCGACGAGGCGACCATCCCTTTCGGGGGTATCGGCGACAGCGGCAACGGATCGCGCATGGGGGGGCTGGCGAACCTCGACGCCTACACCGAGACCCAGTGGGTCACGGCCCAGGCCGACATCGCCTTCTACCCCTTCTAGTCCCTCACAGACTCGACAGATTGACGTAGTTGCGAGCGAGGGCCCTCGCGGTGTCCTCGGATTCGATGACCTGGCGCAGACGCGCCCTCTGCACTCCGTTTTCGAATTCGTCGCTCGGATGCGGATGCAACATTTGGGTCATGTAGGTGGAGAACTCTTCGGCGCGCCACACCCGTCGAAGACATTGGTCGGAGTACGAATCGAGCAGGCGATCATCACCTTCGTGGAGCGACGCGACCAGGGCCGGGGCGAGGAGTCGAACGTCGGCGAGCGCCAGATTCATCCCCTTGGCGCCGGTCGGCGGCA
>PMTF01000012.1 GCA_003167415.1 Acidimicrobiaceae bacterium
CACTATTTGGAGCCCAGGTCAAAGGATTTTCGACCAAATCTCATTGATTTGATTTGGCTCGACTTTAAGCGTGAACGCTAGGTGCGAGTTGGGCGGATGGATCGGTGACACCATTGAGGGTAAGAAGCTCGGACGGCTGCTGCTTTCGCCAAACTCCTGGTGGCATTCCGTGATGGCGACGAAAAGCTGTCGCAAAGGCGTAAGGCGAGCTATATCCAACTTCCAAAGCGATGTTGGCAAGACTCACGTTTCCGTTTCGGAGAAGGTCCCTGGCTAGCGTCATGCGCCACTCCGTTAAGTACTGTAAGGGAGCCTGGCCAATCGCCTCTCGAAATGACTTGGCGAACGCGGCTCGAGACAGACCGCTAACCTCAGCTAGCTCGGGCACCGTCCACGAATGACTCGGGTCATCGTGCATGACTTGAAGTGTTGCGCGAAGCCTTGGGTTTGCCAACGCGACGTACCAACCTGGTGCCTTCTCACTATCTCGGAAATCGCTGCGGAGGGCTAGAACAAGCAACACGTCAAGTAAACGATCGAGCACAGTCTGTTGTCCCGGCTCCGAGTTCAATAGTTCGCGTGAGATTAACGAAATGACTTCTTGGAGAGGCTCGCCGATTGCATACGAGATGGTTGTCGACTGCGGGAGTGCTTCTAGTAACCCGTTGCCGACGTCTCCCGAGAACTGGTAGGCACCGCACAAGAAGATCGTCGACGCATGGTCGGCGGCGGTTGCGCTAAGTGCATGCTTGACCCGGAAAGTGTCCGACTCCAAGCAGTCGGCACCCGACTCGTGAGCGATGTAATGAGGTGAACCTCCTCGAACCAGCGTGATCTCCCCCGGCAAGAGTTCCGTGGCGTTGCTGGGGTCATCGAGCCACATCCAAGCTCTGCCACGTGTGACTGCATGCACGGAGAGCTGGATGGAGCCGTCCAGACGCAGCCCCCAAGGCGGCGCCACGACAGTGCGGGCGAAGACTGCTCCGGTCGCGCGCGCTCGCATGAGGTAGTCGTATAACAAGTCCAAGGTTCTCAATAGTGGCCTTGAACGCGTCTCAAAGTCAATAATGAAAGACGAATACACAAAGGAATGAGCGTTTTAGGTATTGATTCCATCGTTTCTCATCTATTAGATATGGTCCATGAACAAACACCAGCAAACAGCACTAATCCTTGGCGGCAGTGGTAGGACCGGTTCTCTCGTATCCAAGCAACTAATCGATGGTGGAGTTCAAGCCCGTACGGCTTCTCGGCACGGTAGCGATGTTCACTTCGAATGGGACGATCCGGGCACTTACGAAATCGCCCTTAAGGGAGTTGACGGTGTCTACTTGGTCCCACCGACGATGCGCGTTCGCTACGTCGAGCCTGTCGCTACGTTCCTAGACATGGCGGTGGCTGCCGGTGTTGCGCACGTCACGCTGCTCAGTGCATACAACGGCGATCGGGCACCTCAGAATGTTGACGTGGCGGCCGTCGAGGTCCAAGTTGCGAGTTATAGGGAATTCACACACACCATTCTTCGACCTGCATGGGTGATGCAGAATTTCACGGACGAGCATCTTCCTGTCTTGGACAATCTTCTGGTCGTTCCGAGCGGCGGAGGTGCAGAGGCGTTCGTCGATGCCCTCGACATCGCGGAGGTCGCAGTCGAGACAATCCTTAGTCCGGACAAGCATGCAAGTGCCACGTATTCCCTGACGGGCCCGCAGGCAATGACATTCGATGAAGTCGCTAGGACGATTGCCACTGTGAGCGGACGGCCCGTCAAGTATCTCGATATCGGCGAAGAGACCTGGATCAACGGGGCAATCGCTGCCGGGGTACCGGCGGATTATGCCGACATGCTCCGTTGGCTTACCGGATCGATTATCGCTGGTCAAGGGTCCAAGCCCACTAGCGACGTCGAGACCGTCTTAGGCCGACCCGCCACCAGTTTCGATGAATTTGCACGACGTAACGCCGCAGTGTGGACTGAGCAGGAGGGCCAGTGACCAAATACAGTGAAGACAGCTCGAATTTCGGGGCCGATGGACCCTTTTTCCGCATCATTCAAGAGGGACTCAAGGGTCTTGCCGATGGCGAAGACTACTTTGACATGTTGGCTGACGACGTCGTCTTCGAGTACGTCATATCCGTCCCTGGCTATCCCGGTCGGGTCGAGGGGCGTCAGAGCATCATTGACCTTTACAGCGATTACGACAGTTATATGACCGTACAAAGAGCTGACAATCTTCGTGTCCATCGAGATCCCGCAGCATCCGTTGCGGTTCTTGAGTACGAGGTGCACGGAGAATCAGCTCAGACTGGTCGCCCATACAACAATCGCTTCGTTTCCATCATCACTGTCAAGGAGGGAAAAGTGACGTGGTGGCGGGATTACCTTGACCCGGTAGCTGTCTTCGAGAGCTCAGGATGGCCCTGAACCCTTCACCGGGTTAGTCAAGATTGAGTCAAGGTTCAAGATGAATTCGGGGTTCGCCAAGTAGAACTGTTTCATAATGAGGATGGCACCGTGTATTGCCTTTTGAACGCGCCGGATGTCGACGCTGTGCGAAAGCACCATGAGGCAATTGGCGTTCCATGTGGAGACGTGCACGAAGTCACCGGACTCCTCTAAACGACCGATTGCGACTGTTGCACGCAGGTGCCAGAACGTTGCCAGACATCACTTAGTTGCGAGACAAAGACGATTCATCGAGTCGCGCCATTCGTGGTAGCGGTCGATCCGAAGGCTTCTGGAAGAAAGTTGCGACTATCACCGCCAACGTGGCGAAAAGGAGAGCTCCACGAGCGACGAAGGCGTAGGTTGCTGTCCACCACGTGTGATCGAGCGGCTGCCGGAAGAAGAACCACGGGACCATCATCACTAAACCGGTCACAATGGCAGTGGAAGCGAGCGGACTTTTCAACCCTAGTTCGAAGGGCATAAGGAAGAACAACGGGGCGAACGCGAAGTAATGGTCCCACGTGACGGGGGTACATATAACGCTCGCGATCAAGACAACAACGAGTGCGCTCAGTTCATAGTTTTGCCGCCACATTCGCTGAGCGGCGATCAATGCAATCACCGCAACCGCGGCGGAGAGAGCCAGCGACTCCTTGGGGCTGAGCAATCCAATGTGAAAGGGCGCGCGTTGGAAGAACGCGGTCAAGCTGGAACTCACGAGAGCGTCCGCTCCTCCGGCGAGCCTCGCGTAATCCTTGCCACCCAAGAAGACTTGACTGAAGAAGGTTGACACGCTCGGGGGCCACAAGAGCCACGCCAGGCCCGTGAGGCTTGAGGCAGTGGCCAGTGCGGTGAAGGCCGCACGCCACTCTCGGCGCAGCAGCCAGACAACGATGAAGAGTCCCGGATAGATCTTGACGGCCGTAGCAACGCCGACCAGCACACCTTTCGGGGGTCCGTGGATGGTAAGGAGGTCCAAGATTACGAAACACAGCAGGATTGTCCCCGTCTGGCCCCAGGTGAAACACTCGGTGACGGGGACAATGAACGCAGCCGCCAGGACCGCGGTCCAGCATGAGATTCCCGTGACGGCCAGCGGTGCCAGCCGTCGCGGAAAGAGATAGGTAATCGCCGCTGCCAATGCCCCCGCCAGGGCAACGAGGCTTGCCGCGCTCCACAGGAGGGTTAGGTGCTGAGCCGGAGCCCACAGGATGGGCCAGAAGAACAGAATGGCCCCCGGCGGATATGTGAAGGCGAACTGGCCGAAGGGCACGTAAATGTTGCCGGTCTGCTCGAGCTGGTGGAGGTTCACGAGTCGACCATGAAGGTCGCTGAAGCCGTAGTTGTAGTGGCTGGTGAACGTCCATGGCGTGGGGTGATTGATGAGCCATGACATTGCCACGACGAGAGCCGCGCCGGACACGGCGATTGTGAGGGCGAACCTGCGAGTGTTCAGGATCGCCAACGCCCTGGCGTAGCGATTTGTCACGGACTGGATGCTAGTAGTAGGCCAGATCAATTTCGCTCGAGTTATGAAGGGCGCGTGTATCACAGCACCTGCGGGTTCAGATGGTCGATACGAAGTCAATTGAAAGGGACTGACAACGATTGGGTGAACAGTTGGATCATCGAGCGAACTGCTCTTCACATCCTGTTTTCTGAGAGAATGGTTTTCTCCGGAGACAGGAACATTCATGAGTGTCGTACCATTCACTCTCGAGGGTTTCGAAATGACACCCTTCACCTCTTCAGGTGGTCGTACGCGCGACGTGTACCGCACGGGGACTGGACCTGCGGTCATCATCATCCACGAAGTACCGGGTATCACACCGTTGGTCGCGGCGTTCGGACGGAAAGTGGCCGAGCGGGGCATGACAGCGATACTGCCAAGTTTGTTAGGCACGCCGGGAAAGCCAGTCACAATTCCCTATGCACTGTCCTCTTTGGCGCGTGTATGTGTGAGCAAGGAGTTCACTTTGCTCGCACTTAACAAGACCAGTCCTGTGGTGAACTACCTACGCGAACTTGCAAAATCCGAACATGAGGCACATGGTGGACCAGGTGTCGGCGCCGTGGGCATGTGTCTCACCGGCGGCTTCGCGCTGGCCATGAGCGTCGAACCGTCGGTCGTAGCGCCGGTAATGAGTCAGCCGTCGCTTCCCTTTCCCACCAACCCCGAACATCGTCGCGCACTCGGGCTCTCCGACGCGGACTTTGCGGTCGTTCAACGAAGGACCAACGAAGACCTTTGCGTCATGGGACTGCGCTTCAGTGGCGACACGAAGTCACCGGCCGAGCGCTTCACCCGTTTTCGGGAAACGCTCGGCGACAAGTTCATAGGTGTGGAGATCGGCTCGTCACCAGGCAATCCGTGGGGCTACAAGAAGTCGGCTCATTCGGTGCTCACCGAGGACTACTCGGACGAGATCACCTCGCCGACGCGCCGCGCGCTCGACGGCGTGCTCGAATTTCTCGCGTCGAGACTGGGCGTCGGGCCTGAACGCCAGAGTCCCAAGGGCTCAGCAGCGACGTGACGGCGAGCATTTGGGGAATGACGCCCCGGCAGTCAATCCTGTTCGAATGCGATCGGCGCAGTCGCGAGGCCGTGGTTCGCGACTGCGTCGCGATTCTCAACGGCCACTCGTTCGACGATCACTTTCTGCGCGTCCTAGGTGGGCCGGGCGCCGAGACCGTCCTCGACGATTGCGCGGGCGGCGTCCAGGGTTACTGGCCCCGGGTATGGGCGGCACGAGGCCTCTTACACGTGTGGGACGACGTGGCCACCGACGCGATCATCGATGCCGCGACGAACGATTCGTGGCGGGTTCGCGAGATTTCGGCCAAGGTGATCGCGCGACATCGGGTGAAACCGGCGATCGACGCGGTCGTCAAGCTCCTGGATGACGACAACGCTCGGGTACGAGCGGCGGCCAATCGGGCCTTCCACGCGGTCGTCGAGTCGTAAGTCCAGCTCCAAAGGGCGACAACGCACTCGTGCCCCGGTAGCCAGAATGCCTTAGGGCGCCTCGATGTCGGCCAACTGACTCGCGATGAGGCTTTGGTCCTCCGGATCGGCAATGACCTCGACGAGACGATTCGCCAACGCGGCCCAATGATTGAACTCTTCGACGTCGCCGAGAGCCGCGAACGCTCGCGCGACGCCCTCGGCGGTTGACGCCACCAACCAGTCCGGGCTCTCACTCTCCTGGGCGGCAGAATGAGCTCGTTGGGCGAAGAGAATCGCTAACTCTCCGTCGCCTAGCGCCGCGGCCGCCCGGGCAACCATCCAATCGCTGACGATCCATTGCTCCATGGCACCGGCGTTCAACCAGTGATAGCGAGAGCCGAACGCTGCGGTCAACAACTCGACGTCATCATCGGAATCACGTGTCGCTTCCAGCAGTTCCCAACACCGATTGAAGAGTTGCGTCGCCAACTCTCGGTCGTCCAATTGGGCCACGACGAGAGTCTAAGTGGCTCCGACAACTCTGGCCAGGTGTGAGGCCCGGGCCATTTTCAACTCGGCACCAGTTCGAACCAGATCAAGACCACCGGAGTCTGATCATCGATGTTCTCGCCCTCCGCGATCCAGAATCGACGATGGCCCTCGCGCCACCCTTCCAGAGATTCGTCGCCCTCGCCCTCAGCTTGAGCGAATGCCCAAGGAACCTCGATGAATGGCACCGTCACAACGTCCACGACAACCAACGTCGCGATGCGTTTCGTATCGTCGTCGACGAGAGCCAGCAATTCGCCCTCCAACTCCAATTCCTCGTTCTCTCTCACGTACTCAAGCAAGAGTCCTGCGGTCGCTCGTTTGTGCCCATCGAGAATGAGTTGATTGAGACGCCCTCGCATCGCACCCGGCGAACCGATTTCGAGAGCTCGAAGACCATCCACGATCGGAAACGACATGCCAGCTCCTTCGGCTCTTGCTTCAACGCCACAATCTACGCCGCATCACCGACGCCGAGCCCATACCAATCCCTACCAATCGGGGATGATCGTCCCGATTCTCAATCTTGAATGCGAGTTGTCGTTTCAGACCTTGACAACGCGCTTAGTTCGTTTCAAAAGGCCGGAGAGTCTCAGAGCTCTTCCTAAGTGTTCTCGGTCAGATAGATTCCTCGCGATAGTGTCGCTCCATGTCGCCCCTGCTCCTCGCCGTATTTGTAGCCGCTGCGGCGTGCGCATTCGCGTGGATTGCGTCGCTCGCAACCGGCGATACGTCGTGGGTCGATCGAATGTGGTCGATCGTTCCGGTCATCTACGTGTGGGTCTTCGCGGCAAAAGCCAATCTCGACAACGCGCGGCTCGACGTCGTGGCCGCACTAATCACGGTGTGGGGAGCGCGTCTCACGTTTAACTTCGCTCGAAAAGGCGGTTACAGCGGGGTCGAGGACTATCGCTGGGCCGTACTACGTTCGTCAATGCGACCGTGGCAGTTCCAGCTCTTCAACTTGTTTTTCATCGTGCTGTATCAGAACGCCCTCTTGGTGTTGATCACCCTTCCCGCCTGGACCGCCTATCAACATCGATCCACTGCCTTCGGACCGATCGATCTTCTGTTGACGTTGCTCTTCCTTCTCTTCACCATCGGTGAAACGGTCGCCGATCAACAGCAGTGGAACTTCCACCAAGGGAAGATTGCCGAGGTCCACGCCGGCCGTACGCCGAACCCTCGATTCCTCCAGAGCGGTCTCTTCCGATTCTCGAGGCACCCCAACTATTTCTTCGAACTGGCCCAGTGGTGGGTGGTATTCCTCTTTGGCGCGGTGGCGGGCCGGTCGGTTTTGGAATGGACCGTGATCGGTCCCATTCTCTTGACGTTGCTCTTCGTCGGATCGACTCGTTTCACGGAGAAGATCTCACTCTCGCGCTATCCCGAGTACGAACTCTTCCAACGCTCGACTTCGGCGGTCGTCCCGTGGTTCGCGCACAGCGTCGCCATCGTGCAGGTGTCCGAGACCAAGTAGTTCAGGCGAGAGATCCTTTGGATTGAACTCTTGTTCGCGGTAGAACCAGTCGAGCCGTCCACTCCGTGCGCATCGGTACACTCGAAGTGTGAAACCGCAGAAGATCATTCTTTATTACGGTTTCACCCCGCTCGACGATCCCGAGGCCATTCGACTTTGGCAGCGAACGCTTTGCGAAAAGCTCTCGCTCAAGGGTCGGATACTCATTTCGCGCCACGGCATCAACGGCACACTCGGCGGCGATCTCGACGATTTGCGACGCTATATCGCCGCAACCAAGGAGTTCCCTGGTTTCAAGGGAATCGACTTCAAGTGGTCCGAAGGATCGGCCGACGACTTCCCTCGTCTCCGGGTTCGCGTTCGTGACGAGATCGTCTCTTTCGGCGCATCCGAGGAGTTGGAGGTCGACCAGTGCGGCGTCGTCGGGAGCGGCGTCCATCTCAAACCCCAGGAGATTCACGAGTTGGTCGTTCGACGCGGCGACGACGTTGTCTTCTTTGACGCGCGAAACGCCTTCGAGGCCGAGATCGGTCGTTTCAAGAACGCCGTGGTCCCCCACGTGCGCGCGACGCGCGACTTCGCGTCGGTGCTCGACAGTGGTCGCTACGACGATCTAAAGCAGAAGGCCGTCGTCACGTACTGCACCGGCGGCGTGCGGTGCGAGGTTCTCTCGGCGCTGATGACTCGACGGGGATTCGAGGAGGTCTATCAGATTGGCGGCGGCATCGTGCGCTACGGCGAAACCTATGGCGACGACGGACTCTGGGAGGGATCGCTGTACCTCTTCGACGCTCGAATGCATCACGAATTCAGCGACCATTCAAAATCGATTGGCGCCTGCGAACGATGTGGCGCGCCGACGAGTCAGTTTCACAACTGCGCGAATCTGGCCTGTCGCAAACTGATTCTTCTCTGCGGCGAGTGCGAAGGGGACAACGTCGCCACGAAGTGCGCACCGCATCACCGCGACAACTATGTCGTCGAGGCCGGGTCGCATTCACAGGTCTGACTACGGCCGAGAAATGAAACCCCCCGGCGAGCTACGCCCGCCGGGGGACTCCTGACAATTAATTACGACAGCGATACGAACAAGTGACTGTGGTGACCGAAGGACTTTCCGTGGCCGCGGCCGGACCGCTGATTGTTACCTTGGTTGTCACGTTGGCCGTGGCCGTGGTTGTCTCCGTGCCCGGATGAGATATCAATGTTCACGGAGTTGGCGTTGAGAGTGCCCGCGGTCGTGCCCGGAAGGCCGACGGCGCTGATCTTGGCTCCGTCGATGACCGCGGCGAAGGTGGAGGCGGCGCCACCCGAGGTGTAGGTCGTGGTTCCCGGGACGACGTCAACCGTGGTGAAGCTCGAGTGGCCGGCGATGGTGATCACGTTGCCGACGACCCCGGTGACGGTGCCTACGACGTGCACCAGGGAGATGGTGACCTTGGTCACGGTCTGGGGAGTGGTCGAGGTGAGGTCGAGCTTGACCTGTTCGCCCATCGCGAGGTCGGTGTAAACGCCGGCGGCGGAGCCTTCGAAGTAGGTGGTGGTGCCCGTGGTGGCGTAGGTCGTCGAGTTGCCGTGATGGTCCTTCAAGGTGATCGAACTGGTGGTGAACGCGGTCACCGTGCCACTGGCGTGGGTCCAATGCTGACCGTGGTCACGAGATCCGAAACTGGAATGATCGCGCGAGTGCGATCGCTGTCCCGCGAGGGCTACTCCGGCAGTACCGAGCGCGAGCGCCACGCACACGACCGCGGAGGTCGCCACGCGAATGACGCGACTTGACTTAGTTGTAAACATGAATTGTCCCTTCGACACAACCACCGAGTGCGGGTTCGAACACCTCAAGTATCGCTCCTCAATTTGTGAATACCCTGTGAGGCCACTGTGGTTTCACACAACTCAGCATCGTCCCGGTGTCATCAACTTCTAACAAACATCGTCACCATCCCGTAACATTTCTCGAATGCCGTGATCACGCGCGGCGAGCGTACCGACTTATTAACAACTGTCAAATGCAGTGTTGGCAGGCATTCTTCAACATTGCGCGGGCGGACTGTCGTTCGTTGAGTGAAACAATCTATTTTGTGTAGAAACGAGGAATCCGATGTCACTGGACGGGGTAACGGACTCGAGTGCCAACGTCGCTGCGACGTTGCGCCTCCGATCGCCGCATCCGACGATCGACCCCGGCTCCCGTCGGTTCGTCGGACGTCCCGTACAACTCCTTCGCGCAACGTTCCGACGAAAACACTGGGCGGTCATCTCGCTCATCGCGCTGTACGTGGGCTGGTTCAGCTACCTCAGTTGGAGGATGTACTACGGCTACGGGTACCCGCCCTTCGACTTGGCCATTTTCGATCAGGGCCTCTGGCTCCTGACGCACTTTCACGCACCGTTCGTTACCGTGATGGGTCGCAACCTCTTCGGTGATCACACGTCATTCATCCTTCTGCTCTTCGCCCCGTTCTACCGACTCTTTCCCGAGCCGCAAGGACTGCTCATGCTCCAGGTCGTGGCGATCGCGGGCGCGGCGATCCCGATTTATGTACTCGCGCAAAAGCTGATCCGCAACACCACCATCGCCACGTTGCTCGTAGCCGCGTTCTTACTGAATCCCGCGCTGGAACAGGGCAACATGCAACAGTTCCATCCCGAGGCGCTGCAGGTGTTGATCATCAGCGTGGCCATCTACGCCGCGGTCGAGTCGAGGGGTCTGCTCCTCGCGGTGATCGTCGTACTCGCCTTGATGGTGAAAGAGGACGCCGCGCTGATCGTCATCCCGCTCGGTCTCTGGGTTCTCTGGCGACGCGACCGAAAGTGGGGCCTGTGGATCGTTGCCGGGGCCGTCGCCTGGACGGCGCTCGCGTTGGAAGTCATCATCCCCAGTCTCCTCGGTCAGGGCAGCCTCTACGCCAGCGACATTCCTTTCGGCGGCGTCACCGGTTTCTTCAAGACGTTGTTCACCTCTCCGGGGACGATGATTTCGTACCTGCGCGGAGACGGACGCCCTTTCTACGTCTGGCAGATGGGCTTCACGACCGGATGGGGATTTCTTTTGTCGCCGGAGATCGCCCTCATTGGCATCCTCGTCCTCGCCGAAAACGTCGTCAGCACGCTGCCGTATATGCATCAGATTCCGTATCAGTTCTCCATGCCCCTCGTGCCGGTGCTCATCCTCGGTACCGTGTGGGCGATCTCGCGACAGTCGACCAACGTGCGACGCTACGTCATCACCGCGATCACCCTTACCTGCGCACTCTGCTCGTGCGTCTGGTGGGGTTTGGCTCCCTTTTCGGAGAACACCTCAGTGTCGCAGTGGAGTCCCACGAGTTCCACCGTGCGATCCTTCACGAGCCTCGAGAACCGGATACCGGCGAACGCCGTCGTCTCGGCCTGGTTCCTCTTCGTGCCTCACCTCGATCACCGCACGCAGATTTACCTCTGGCCGACGCCCTTCGATTCGCAGAACTACGGGCTGTTCCACAACAACGGTGAACGACTTGCCTTCGCCAGCTCGGTGCAGTACCTCGTGCTGCCCGTGGCACTCGACAGCTCCGACGACGCGAGTGTCTTCGCCCAAATTTCGCCGTACTTCACGCTCGTCACGAACGACGACGGCATTGGCCTCTACAAACGCGTAAAGAAGTAGCGGCTCGCCGACGTCCGACGATTTACCAAGGTTCGTGCCACTCGGCATCGGCGTGGACTTCCATCGTATTGACGTCGTGACCTTCGACCGTCGTCGCGCGCCGCGCGCGCCACAGCGCGACGAACACCAGCACCAGTCCGAGGATGAAGACCGCGAGGGCGGCGTTGGTCGTGCGAACGTAGATGGCGAAGACCCGAAAATCGAACATAAAGAACCCCAAGGCGCCGATCACGATGATCGGGGGACGATCGAGGGCGAAGCCGATCCCGATCGCGCAAAGCGTCGAAACAATCCCCAGAAGAACTCCTCCGAGATGATTTGGAAAGGAGAGCGCAAACGCCCCAACGAAGCTCACGAGTTCGGCCACCACCAACGCCGTAGGTGCCGGGCGAAGCATCTGCAAACCCATCAAACCCACGGCGATCGCGAAGAACCACACCAGCAACGCCACTTCAGTGGAAGTGGCGTGCAGATGGGCAACGATGCCCACCGCGCCAAGTGTTATCGCGACGCCCACCAGAGTGCTCAGAAACTGCAGTGACCGATCGAGATTCCGCCAGAGCGCCGCGCTCAGCGCCAGCACCACGGCGCCAACGCAGAGCAACGCGAGGCCGCGGTGACCTTCGGCGTCCGGTCCGACGGCGACGGCCGTGGACATTGCGGCACCCGCCGTACCGAGGAGTCGGAGAAATCCGCTGAGTCGTCGCGCTCCGGCGTCGCCGAACTGGCCCACGACGAATCCCCCTGCGAAGCCCGCGACCGTGACCATGAGTGCCACGCTCGCGTGTCCCGCGACGCCGAGTCCGCTCCAGTAGGGACCGAGAAACAGGATGGTGCACAGGCCGACGACGATCACGCCGACGTACGCCATCAATTCAACGATGGGCGAGAGAGTTGGTTTATCCGGCTGGCTCCGTGATTCCTTGGATGAGGCCACGGACTCACCCGACTCGAGGGCGACGATCTCGTTGCCTTGCGCCGAACTGACGATTCCGGCGTCGACCCAATGCTGCGCCTTGTCGCGCCACTCGTCGGCCGGTTCAATCCAACGGCGCGCGCTGCGACGAAGTTGGTCGGCCATCCCCTGTTGTCGATCTTGGGTCACGTCTACCCCCGAAAAGAAATGTACTAGTCAGCCACCGACGTCAATACTTCGCCCGGCGTGTTGGAGTTCTCGACGTAAACGTACTTTCCCCCGCGCAACCACGAGCACCCCGCGGCCAAAAGACAGGCCAGCACCGCGGAGTCGCAGGCCGCGTGCAAACCGTTGTGGAACGGTTTTGTAATTATTGACGGAAAGAAGCTGCGCTTGGCCAGGGCCAGTTGCGTGTGAGTTGGCAGACTCGCGATCACATGGGGACTCAACAGGTGCTCGAGCGGGTTATAACCGAGGAACGACGCGAACAGCGTGGACACCGGTGGCAGCGCGGCTACGCGCCGCGCGTCAGCAAGCGGCACGCCAACTGATGTGAGTCCGTGAAGGACCGACTCGGGAAGAGACGACGACAGTCCAATGATCATCAATGTGAAGAAGATGCCGATGGAGAGCACCTGGCCCGAGTTCTGGAACGTCGAGTTCATTCCAGATCCGACGCCTCGATGTTGTCGTGGCAAGCTGTTCATGACGCCGGCTCGATTCGGCGCCGCGAAGGCTCCCATCGCCAGTCCGTTCAAGAGGAGCAGCCCTCCGAATTCGTAGTAGTTGAAGTTGACCGGTAAGAGCTCGAGTAAGAAGAACGACAGCGCGGCCACCAGCATGCCGACCGTGGCGAAGGGCCGAGACCCGAAGTGATCCGAGAGCGCGCCCGAGACGGGTCCCGCGATCAAGAAGCCCAGTGTCAAGGGCAGCATCGCGACGCCGGCCCATAGCGGCGTACGCGCGAAGTCGTACCCGTGGAGCGGCAGCCAGATTCCCTGCAGCCAAATGACCAGCATGAACATGAGACCGCCGCGTCCGACCGACGCGAGAAAGCTCGAGATGCTGCCCGCACTGAACGCCCGAATCCGAAAGAGCGAGAGACGGAACATCGGATCGGGGGAACGCCGCTCGACGTGGGTGAATACGAAGAGCATGGCGACGCCGCCCACCAGCGCCGAAAGCACAAAAGGACTGAGCCAACCCATTGTGCGGCCGCCGTAGGGCTGGATCCCGTACGTGATGCCCACCAAGATCGCGATCAGGCCGAGAGCGAAGGTGATGTTGCCGGGCCAGTCGATGTTCGTGTCGACCCGGCGCGGTATCTCTTTCAGTTTGCGATACGCCCACACCGTGCCGAAGAGGCCGATCGGTACTGAGACCACGAAGATCAGTCGCCACTGGATGGGCGCGAGGATTCCCCCGAGTACGAGTCCGATGAAGGAACCACTGATCCCGGCAATCTGATTGATACCGAGCGCCATTCCCCGTTGGTCCTCGGGGAAGGCGTCGGTGAGGATGGCCGAAGAGTTCGCGATGAGGATCGCGGCGCCGACGCCCTGGAAGATTCGCATCACCACGAGATACAGCGCCGCCGCCGTGCCCGACATCCAGGTGATGCTGAGGAGTAGGGAAAAGAACGTGTAGACGACGAATCCCATGTTGTACAACCGGACTCGACCGTACATGTCGCCGAGCCGACCGAAAGTCACCACGAGCACACTGGTCACGACCATGAATCCGAGGATCATCCACAGCAGGTAGAAACTGTTGCCCGGTAACAAGGGGTCGAGGTGAATGCCGGTGAAGATGTCCGGCAAAGCGATGAGCATGATCGAGATGTCGATCGTGGCCATCAGCATGCCGAGCGTCGTATTGGAGAGTACGACCCACTTGTAGCGGTCGTTGGCGTTCTTGGTTGATTCGTCCTTCGCGGAAAGTTCGGTGCCCGACACCGCTATCTCTCAAGCAGGCCCGCGGGAACGCCGTCGAGTGAGCGCAGTATGGCTAAGGCCAACTCACGCGCCGACTCGGCGTTCAGCTCGAGCCCCACTCTCGAACTGGCTCCGAGCGCGGGATTGATGACGTCCACCATCAACGCGTGGCCCGCGCCGAAGTGCACCGGGTGGTCGTAATAGACCGTGGCGTCCGTCGCGCGGAACCATCCGTTGGCGCCCTTGGCGCTGCCGGTCACCGAAATTCGTTCAGCTTCGTACGTGCACATGAGGACCTACTTTGCGCTCGAGAGGTGTTGGCCATAGAACTTCCAGATCTCACCCCACGCTTCAGTCGCCACCTCGGGTCGATAGGACGGGCGATCGACGGCGAAGAAGGCGTGGCCGGCGCCCTCGTACTCATGGAACGTGAAATCCTTGGCGTGTTGGGTCAACAGTTTTCGAAGCGTCTCGGTCTGTTCGGGCGACGGGTACTGATCGTCGACCCCGAAAAGGCCCAGTAGTGGACACGAGAGGTTGGGCAGGAGATCCACGATCGACGTCATCGTGCTCTCGGGCCGACTCATGACCACGAAGGCGCCGTAACAGTCGACGGCGGCGTCGAGGTCGAGACTGCACGCCGACAGCACCGACTGCCGTCCCCCGGAGCAGTAGCCGATGACGCCGACCTTCTGATTCGAATTCGGCAACGCGCGCAGGTACGCCGCGGCCGCTCCGACGTCACCGACGAGTTGTTCGTCCGGCACTCCACCGCGCGCATGGGCGGCGGCGGCGGCGTCATCGGAGCTCGCGCCGGGTGACTCGCGAGAGTAGAGGTTCACGCAGATCGCGTTGTAGCCGTTCGCCGCGAACTTGCGGACAATCTCCTTGGTCGCTTCGTCGTAACCCGGGAAGTGGTGGATGACGACGACGCCTCCGGCCTGCTCGCCCTCCGTGGTCGCGAGGTACGCCTCGACCGATTGGTCGTCGAAGGAATTGCATTGAATCGTTTCGGCTCGCAAGTTTGAGGTTATGGGACACCGCTTTCTCTGGAATTTTCATCACAGTGTACCGACGATGAAAGGGACCAAGTCAGGGTAAGACGATCTCGAATCCGAACTCGAAAACGTCCAATCTGTCGACGAGACCGCGAAGACCCGCCTCGTCGCCGTCGCCCCGGTGACATTTCGTTGGTCGGCGTTGGCTCAAATCTGCGCGAGCGCGCTGGGCCACCTAGATTTTCGTCATGGCACAACGCGAAGTCCATTTTCCAGACCGGTTTTCTTGGGGCACCTCGACGTCGGGGTATCAGACCGAAGGAGGCGGCTCCAATACCGACTGGTGGCGTTACGAGCGGGCCGAGGGCACGCACTGCGCCGAAGAGTGCGGCGACGCCTGTGATTCGTGGAACCGCTACGAACAGGACCTCGACTTGATCGTCGAATTGGGACTGAACTCGTACCGGCTTTCCGTCGAATGGGCGCGGATCGAGCCGCAACGCGGATTCATCGACTCCGAGGCCTTGGCGCACTATCGCCGAATGCTCGAAGCCTGTCACGCCCGATCGATTCTGCCGGTCGTCACGCTGCACCATTTCACACTGCCCTTGTGGGTCGCCGACCTCGGCGGCTTCGAATGCCCCGAGATCGCCACACTCATAGGGAACTACGCGCGTGTCGTCGGCGACGCATTGGGCGATCTGATCGGGATCGCCTGCACCGTGAACGAGCCCAACATCGTAGCGATGATGGGCTATTTCATCGGCGCCTTCCCGCCGACGCAGAGCGATTGGCAACGATTCTCCACCGTCAACGTGGCGATGCGCGCGTGTCACGTCGCGATGCGTGACGCGCTTCGCTCCCTCCCGGGCCACTACCCGATCGGCATGCCCCTGTCCATGAACGAATACGAGGCGCTGCCCGGGGGTGAGGACCTGGTCAATTCAATACGCCACGAGATGGAAGACGAATATCTTCGCGCGGTCGGTGACGACGACTACCTCGGCGTGCAGTGCTACTCCAAGATCATCATTGGCCCGGACGGACGGATCACCAATCCCGAGGGAGAGCTCACCGAGATGGGCTATCTCTTCTGGCCCCAGAGCGTGGAATACACGATTCGCCGCGCCGCCTCGATGGTGGACATTCCGATCATCATGACCGAGAACGGAATCGGGACCAACGACGACGAGCAACGGATCCGCTACCTCACCGGCGCTCTGGCCGGACTGTCCAACGTGCTCGACGACGGCATCGACGTTCGCGGTTATTTTCAGTGGTCCCTCCTGGACAACTTCGAATGGACCTTCGGCTACCGACCGAAATTCGGCATCGTCGCCGTCGATCGCACGACGTTCGCGCGGACTCCCAAACCTTCGGCCGCTTGGTACGCCGAAGCGACGAGAAAGTTCACCACCACCCGCTAGTTCGGTTACGACTTAGACACGTACGAGTCGCAGGCGGTCGTTAAAGTGACCTCATATTCTGTCGAATTGAGCAATTCGCTAAGAAGGAGAAATAGATGACCGACGTACGACCCCGATACGAACTCGTTGGTCTGGACTGCCCGGATCCATTGGTGCTAGCCGACTTCTACTCGCGACTCACCGGTCTCGAAGTCGAACCGCTCGGCGACATTAAGCCCGAAGACGTCGAATGGATTGAACTCGACAACGGACATCATCCGACGATCGCGTTCCAGAAGGTACCGAATTACGTGGCGCCCACCTGGCCCACGGGAGCAATCCCGCAGCAACTTCACCTGGACTTTCTCGTCCCCGACCTTGACGCAGGTGAAGAGCACGCACTGTCGGTAGGCGCAACGAAGCACGAGTACCAGCCGGGCACGACCTTTAGGGTCTATCTCGACCCCGTGGGCCACCCGTTCTGTCTGGTCTTATCGAACGACTGAAGTCACTCCGTTCGCGACACACCTCGTTGACCGGGTCCGGGTCAACTCATTATCCCGCTGGACGTGGAGGCGAGAACGTGACTGTCCAGGAATCGGGTCATGAGCGCCGAACTCAATCTCCCGTATTCCGGCGCTAGGTCGAAGGCGTGCTCGAGTCCGTCGAAGACGTGAAGTTCGGCGCGCGAACCGGCTTCGTTCAACGACTCGCACATGCGCACACTCTCCTTCCAGTCGACGCGCGCATCGCGATTGCCGGTCAAAAGCAAGGTCGGCGGGAAGTTTGGCCCGACATAGGTGAGCGGACTCATGGCGCGAAGGCGTTCGTCGGACATATCGTCACCGAGCAAGTACTTCATACTGTGCGGAGAACCTTTGGAGCGGGCGTCGCCACTCAAGAAATCCATCGGCGCGTAGAAGGCGATCGAGGCGGCCACGGGAAGTGGGCTGGTACCGGCCAGCAACAGCGAAAGACAGCCTCCGGCCGAGTTGCCGGACACCGCCAATTTCGAGCTGGCGAGATCAAGCGATTTTGCTTCGCCGTGAAAGTAATCGAATGCCGCGTGGACGTCGTCGATGGCGGCGGGCCACAGCGCCTCGCCGGCGAGGCGGTACTCGCACGCGAGCGAGGTGTAGCCGGCACGGCCGAGCGCGATACCGTAACCGGCAAGTTGGCGACGGTCGCCTTCGACGAATCCGCCGCCGTATATGAGCAATACGCCGCAACCGTTGGGATTCGGCGGTCGGTATAGATCGGCGAGCAGGTCCCGTCCGCCGCCTTGGCCCACCTTGCGTGTTTCGACATCGACTCGATCAGACATCGAGATTCCTTTCTGGTCGCGTGTCGCCGAGCCTATCGACGCCGTACAGAGTTGACTAAACGCCACTGACGTGACCCTCGAAATCGAAGGTCGACACCAGATAGACTTACGATTCGCGTCTCGGGGTCTCGACCTTGGGAACACCGAGGACCTGTGGTGCAGCTCGGAGTGCACGCCGCCCTGTCAAGGCGGAGGTCGCGGGTTCAAATCCCGTCAGGTCCGCTCGACACCCGAAAGGGTGACGAGGAGGTCGAGTAGCTCAGTCGGTAGAGCGCGCGCCTGAAAAGCGTGAGGTCACCGGATCGACGCCGGTCTCGACCACCAGAACGGTCGCCCCACGGACTCCTCACGAGCTCTGTGGGGCGACCTTTTGTGTGGTGATGACGCGGGCCGGGACCACCCGCTGTCGAGAATGATGCCCGCTCGACGTTTTCTGCCACGTTCCGGCGGCGACCAAGTGGCGTTTCAGACGCTGGATCGCCAATTGCTCATCACTGATGGACGCCGGAACGAGACCGAGCGGCTCGATGCGCGCGACGACCTTCGATCCTCGAAGGCGCTGCACGAAATACGCGCTGACCCGATTTCGGTGGCGATTCGATGTGATCGAGGACCGATAGAAGAACTGCTCGACTTCGGGGTCATCGGACATCGACATGCGCTGAACCTATCGAGAGGCTGTCACACGGTGGCACGTGCGAAGATGAACTCGGAATGGGAGGAAAATGGACAACCTGCCCTTAGTACAGCCGCGCTTCGCGCCACAGCCGACGGCCGTCGCGTGGCCGACGCACGAGTGGCCGCGAGGCGAGCCCGCGAACCAAGACGAGCTCGACGCCGTCGTCGACGAGATGTTCACCGTCGAGAACTTGGCGATCACCAACGCCGTCGTCGTCGTGCAGGGCGGGCGGGTCCTTAGCGAACGATACGGTGGTGAGCAGTTCTACTTCGACCGGCCCGCCGAACCGATCACGAGCGAAAGTCAACTCCTCTCGTGGTCCATGGCGAAGTCGATCCTGCACATGATCGTCGGCACCCTGGTCGACGAAGGTCGCTTGAACCCCGATCAGCTCGCGCCGGTTCCCGAGTGGAGCGACGACGCCGATCCTCGCCACCAGATCCAAGTGCGCGATCTCCTGGCCATGCGCGACGGCCTCGCCTTCGTCGAGGAGTACGAAATCGGTCAAACCAGCCACGTTCTCGAGATGCTCTACGGCGATGGCAAGGAAGATATGGCGGCCTTCACCGCAGCGTTACCCCTCGCGCACGAGCCCGGTACGTTCTACAACTACTCGAGCGGCACCACGAACATCCTGAGTCGAGTCGTCGCCGACCTCGTGGGCTACGGCGACGACTATCGCTCCTACCTCGAACGTCGCCTTTTCGAACCGATCGGGATGACGAGCGCCGTCGCCACCTTCGACACGAGCGGCGTCTTCGTCGCGTCGAGCTTCGTGCACGCGCGCGCCCTCGACTTCGCGAAGTTCGGACTGCTCTACCTGCGCGGTGGTGAGTGGGAAGGTCAGCAACTCATCTCGCACGAGTGGGCCGCCACCGCTCAGGTGCCCTTGAGCGTCGAATCCTCCACTGGTCTCCTCTACTCCTGGAAGTGGTGGGTGAGCGGCGACCAGTACGGCACCTACTGGGCCAATGGCTACGAAGGGCAGATGATCTCGGTCGTGCCGGCGCTGGACGCATTGATCGTGCGCTTCGGTCACACGCCGGAAGAGAACTACCTACCGCGAATGGCGTGGCGCGAGCGAGTGCTTGCAGTACTCGCGAAATAACTACGACTCGTCATTCGCGAATCCCAAGTCTTGAGACGTGAAGAGCGCGTCGAAGGCGATGCCTTCCTCGGCCGCCATAGCGCTCACCGTGCCGCCGCGGTCCACAACCGCGAACAGCAAGATCACTTCAGCGCCGTAGTCGCGCACGACGTGCGCGGCTTCGAGCAGACTCGTGCCGCGCGTGACGGTGTCTTCGGTGATCACGACCCGGTCCCCCGGCTCGAGCACCCCGGCGATGCGTCCGCCCGCCCCGTGATCCTTCACTTCCTTTCGGACACTGAAGGCGTTAAGGCTCCGACCGCGGGTCGCGGCGACGCCGGCGGTTATAAACGTCGCGCCGTCGGCGCCCATCGTCAGCCCGCCGATCGCCGTGGCGTCATCGGGCAGCTTCTCCAGAATCAACGTGGCGAGGTCCACCATGACCTCCGGAGCGCAGATGGTCTTCTTGGAGTCGATGAACCACGTCGACGGTCGACCGGACTTCAAGATGAAATCGCCCCGCCGAACCGAGTGATCGAGCAAATGTTGGCGAACTCGTTCGCGTGCGTCACTCATGACAAGACCACCTCCCCGGTTCCGGCCCGGACCAATCCCACCATCATCGCGGAAATGCCATTGACGCGCGCGAGCGATATCGCCGCGTCCGCGGCACTCGCGTCGACTGCGACCACCATGCCTAATCCGCAGTTGAAGACGCGCACCATTTCGTCGGCGTGCACACGACCGCGACGTTGAATCTCGAAGAATATCTGCGGCGTCTCGAAGCTCTCCATGTCGATGTGCGCATCGAAGTCGGAGGTCAGTAAACGTGCCACGTTACCGACAATGCCGCCGCCCGTGATGTGTGCGCAGGTGTGCACCGCATCCCCGAGTTCGTTTCGAAGCGCCGTGATCGTCGGGGCGTAGATGACCGACGGCACGAGCAGTTCATCACCGAGGCTGTGGTCCGCGCCCTCCCACGCCAGCGCGCTCAGATCACCGACGTTGTTCACGAGCACGCGCCGGGCTAACGAGTATCCATTCGAGCGAAGCCCGGGCGACGCAAATCCCATCAAGACGTCACCCTCGCGAACCCGCTCGGGGCCGAGCTCCTCGCCCCGTTCAACCACGCCAACGGCGAAGCCCGCGATGTCGAGGTCGTCGGGCGCCATGACCCCGGCGTGTTCGGCGGTTTCGCCACCCAGCAAGGCCGTGTGCGCTATCCGACAACCCTCGGCGATACCGGCCACCAGTTCCTCGAGGCGCGCCGGCTCCAGTTTGCCGACGGCGACGTAGTCCAGAAGGAAGAGTGGCTCCGCCCCCACGCACGCGAGATCGTCGACCAACATCGCGACGAGATCGATGCCGACCGTGTCGTAACGCCCGACCTGACGCGCGATGTCCAGCTTCGTGCCGACGCCGTCGGCCGAGGCGACCAACACCGGCGACGTGTACTTCGACGTGTCGAGGGCGAAGAGGCCGCCGAATCCGCCGATGCCCCCCAGCACTTCCGGTCGCGAGGTGCTCGCCACGATGCCCTTGATCCGCTCGACCGCCGCGTCGCCCGCTTCGATCGACACACCCGAAGCGGCGTAGGTCGCACCGTTGACGGGCTGCTCGAGCAGTCGGCTCACCAGCGGCTGCCTGCGGTTCCCAACACGACCGGTGTTGGCGCGGGGTACGAGCCGGTGAGACAGGCGTCACAGCACTCACCGTCGAGTTGGATGGCGCGGCGCAGGTTCTCCAACGAGATGAACTCGAGGGAGTCCGATCCGATGAACTCGTTCATCTCGGGAATCGAGTTGTTCGCCGCCAGCAGATCGACGCGCGTGGGCGTGTCGATGCCGTAGTAGCAGGGGTTCATGAAGGGCGGGGAGGAGATTCGAAGATGCACTTCTTTCGCGCCGGCGTCACGGAGCATCTTCACGATCTCGCGCGTGGTCGTGCCGCGCACGATGGAGTCATCCACCACGATCAGGCGCTGACCCTCGATGTTCTCGCGCAAGGGGTTGAGCTTGCGTCGAACGGTCGCCGCGCGGAGACTTTGATCTGGGGAGATGAATGTTCGTCCGATGTAGCGGTTCTTGACGAGCCCGTAGCCGAATGGTATGCCCGACGCCTTGGCGAATCCCTCGGCGGCCGGAACACCGGAGTCCGGCACACCCATCACGATGTCGGCGTCAACCGAGGACTGGGCGGCGAGCAGCTCGCCCATCCGTCGACGCGTCGTGTGAACTTGGTGACCCATCAGGTAGGTGTCGGGACGAGCGAAGTACACGAACTCGAAGATGCAAAGTTTCTGTTTGCCCGGGGCGGGATCGAGTAGCTGCACCGAGGAGAGTTCCTTGTTCGAAATCGTCACCATCTCGCCCGGCGCGATCTCACGAACGAACGTGGCGCCCACGACGTCCAACGCCGGCGACTCCGAGGCGACGATCCACCCTTCGGGATTCGCTTCGTCACCGAAGCGTCCCAGACAGAGGGGCCGAAAGCCGTAGGGGTCGCGCACCGCGTGAATCTCGCCCGCTTCGAGGACCACCATCGAATAGGCGCCCTCAGTGCGTTCGAGGACGACACCGAGCGCCTTCGCCAGTGAGATGCCCGACTCCACCTCGCGCGCGAGCAGTTCGGCGACCAGGTCCGAATCCGAGAGCATCGAGGTGAACTGAATTCCCGCCTCTTCAGCCAGCACGGTCGTATTGGTGAGGTTGCCGTTGTGCGCAATGGCGAAGCCCGACGATCCGGCCGAGCGGTAGACCGGTTGCGCGGCGGTCCAATTGGCCGATCCCGACGTCGAATAGCGGGTGTGACCAATGACGAAATCACCGGCCAGCGCGCGCAACGTCGTCTCGGCGAAGACGTGACTCACCAGACCGTTATCCTTCACCACCGTGATCTGGTGATTGTTGAAGGTCGCCATGCCGGCCGACTCTTGCCCACGGTGTTGGAGCGCGTAGAGCGCGTCGTAACAGAGATGCGAGGCGCTTCGTCCGGGAGCGACGATCCCGACGACGCCGCAGGCTTCTTTCACGCGCCCACTTCGGTTCGAAATTTCATCTCAGAAGGCACTGAGATATTGTCGCACAGACGCCCACCCCCATTCGACCTCTGTAGCCTTCTGGGGTGCTAGATCTTCACACTCACTCCACGTTCTCCGACGGATCGGACACGCCCACGCAATTGGCCGAAAAGGCACACGATCTGGGTATATCGGCGATCGCGCTGACCGACCACGACACGACGCTGAGTCACGACGAAATGTCGGCGGCGTGCGCGCGGCTCGGACTCGAATCGGTGGCCGGCGTGGAGGTCTCTTTGCGCGACACCGAGTTCCCCAGGGTGCGCGACGGCGTCGCCAAGGCGCGCAACGTCCACGTGCTGGCCTACTTCTTGCCCCTGGACGCCGAACACCCCCTCCAGAAGAAGCTGGCCTCGCTGCGCCACGACCGCGACAGTCGAAACCACCAACTGGTGACGCTGCTCCAGGAGAAGGGATTTGAGGACCTCTCCCTCGCCTACCTGACCGAAATGACCGGCAACGTGGATTCCATCGGCCGTCCGCACTTCGCCCGGGCCATGATCGACCTCCACCCCGAACTGCTCGGTGAGCAGAACGACGACACCTGGAATCGCATCTTCATTGAATGGCTCGGTGCCGACGGCGCGGCCTACGTCTCCAAGACGAGCATGCCCATCGAGGAGTTCGTGGACGCCGCCAAGGGTTCGGGCACCGTGTTCTCGATTGCCCACCCCCTGGTGAACTACGTGGACGAGATCAACCCCACCTCGATCGAGACGACCATGCCCCGCGTGATGGCCTCGCTTCGCGAACGGGGTTTCGCTGGCGTCGAAGCGAATTACGGCAGTACGAGCGCCGGGATTCGGGCCCTCATGGTCAAGCTCACGAGGGACGCCGGGATGATCCCGACCGGAGGATCGGACTATCACGGCACCTATAAAAGCGACGTTTTCCTGGGTTTCGGCCGAACCGGTGACCTGCGGGTGCCCGACGAGGTGCTCGACGAATTGAAAGCGGCGCGCTAAAGAACCGCGGCGAGCGACTCTTCGAGCGCGCCGCGTCGGCGCGACGCGACCTCGTCGACCGAGAGCTCGATCATCGATCCGATCCGCAGCGTCCTACCGCCCACGGTGCCCAAGGGCACGACCGGTACTCCGGCCAATTCAGCTCGGGCGATGAACGACTGGACATCATTCGTCGCCACGACGAAACGACCCGGAAATTCGGCGAACAGCTCGGCGTGGCTCTCAAGTTCAACGATCTCGACGCCGAGCGCCGTGACGGCGACCATCTCGGCCAAGGCGACCGCGAGGCCGCCGCCGCCGACGTCGTGAACGGCCGTAACGTCGCTGGCTTGGCCCGCGCAGATCGAGGCGACTTCACCGGCGACGAAATTGATGGCCGCGGCGAGGGTCTCGGCGTCGAAATACGGTACGTGGCCACCGCGTCGACCGCGTCGGGTCGCCCAACGCGTTCCCCCGAGCGGGAAGCGATAGTGCGAGTTGGCGTGGCGGGCCCCTACGAGCACGATGTCGTCGCCCTTGCGCCACTCCCAACCCGGCGGCGGCGCGACGAGCGATTCGATGACGCCTAAGAGACCGACGACCGGTGTCGGATCGATATCGTGTCCGCCGCTTTCGTTGTAGAGAGAGACGTTGCCACCGATGACGGGAAGCCCCAGGCCCACGCACGCCTCGGTCATCCCGTCGATGGCTTCCGAAAGTTGCCACATGACTTCGGGGTGTTCGGGATTGCCGAAATTGAGACAGTTCACCACGGCCTTCGCGGTCGCTCCGACGCAGGCGAGATTGGCGACGCTCTCGGCGACCGTCAAGGCGGTGCCGGCGCGCGGGTCGAGCGCGCACCATCGGGGGTTGGAGTCAGTCGACAGCGCGACGCCGCGCTCGGAGGAGGGCAGGCCCGGTCCGGCGAGGCGCAACAGGGCGGCGTCGCGGCCGGGACCGACGACGGTATTGAGGAAGAGCTGCGAGTCGTACTGGCGATAGACCCACGCCGGGTCAACGAGCAGTTCCAGCAGATCATCGTTCGGCGAGCCGACTGGTTCGTCGTCACTCGGATCGTCGGCGATGATGGCGTCGAGATCGGCTGGTCGCGCCATCGGTCGGTTGTACAGCGGAGCTTCGTCGGCCAACGAACTCGCCGGCACCTCGGCGAGAACCTCGCCGCCGAATCCCTGGCGAACTCGCAGCATGGCGACAGAGCGTCCGTTCGCGTCGATCGATGGTTCGACGACGTGGCCGACGATCGTCGCACGGACCTCCCACTTGGTGCACAGCGCGGCTACCGCGTCCCAGTTCTCGGGCGTGATAATGGCGAGCATCCGTTCCTGGCTCTCGGACGTCATGATCTCGAAAGGCGCCATACCGGCCTCTCGGAGCGGGATCGCCGTCACGTCGACGTCCATGCCCACGCCGCCGCGCGCCGCGGTCTCGCTCGTCGCACAGACAATGCCCGCGCCGCCCAGGTCTTGGATGCCCACGACCAGTCCGTCGTCGAGCAGCGCGAGGCAGGCCTCGATCAATCGCTTTTCCTCGTAAGGATCACCGACTTGCACGCTCGGCCGCTTGGCGTCGTCGAGTGACTCAGCACCGTCGGCGCCGTCGAAACCGGCCGACGCCAATACCGACACGCCGCCAATCCCGTCACGCCCGGTCGAGGAACCGAGCAGGACCGCGAGGTTTCCGACGCCCGAAGCGACGCCGAGGACGAGTCGTTGGATGGGCATGGCACCACAGCACAGCACATTGACGAGAGGATTCGAGGCGTAACAGTCGTCAAAGGTCAGTTCGCCGCCGATCGTGGGCACGCCGACCGAGTTCCCGTAGCCCGAGATTCCCGACACGACGCCCTCGACTAACCATCGCTGTCGCGCGTCGCTCAGCTCCCCGAAGAACAACGGATCCATCACCGCCAGTGGTCGCGCGCCCATCGTGAACACGTCGCGCAGGATGCCGCCAACGCCGGTCGCTGCTCCTTGGTAGGGCTCGATGGCCGACGGGTGATTGTGACTTTCGATTCGAATCGCCACGGCGATACCATCACCCGCGTCGATGACCCCAGCGTTCTCCCCCGGCCCGACCAGCACGTGCGGCGCCTCGGTCGGGAGGCGACGCAGGTGGATGCGCGACGACTTATAAGAACAGTGTTCGCTCCACATCACCCCGTAGAGGGCCAATTCGAGTGAATTCGGCTCTCGACCAAGAACTTCACGGATGCTTTCGAGTTCTGTATCGGTGAGTCCGAGCGCACGGTGAAGGGGCGCGGGGCTACTCACATCACCACACTACGGGGCTCGGACGGAACCTCAATGCGCGAGTACGAACGGCGCGACCTTCACGCCCAGGAAACCTTCGAACAGCACCATCCCGTCGGCGCTGCCGAGCAGTGCCGACATCGCGCGCTCCGGATGCGGCATCAAACCAACCACGTTGCCAGATTTGTTCGCGACGCCCGCGATGTCGTCACGCGATCCGTTGGGATTCTCTTTGTAGCGGAGCACGATCTGTCCGTTTCGCACGAGTTCGTCGTGGGTCTCGTCGTCACAGGTGTAGGAACCCGAGAAATGGTTGATCGGTACGACGAGTTCTTGACCGATCGTCGCCCCTCGCGTCAGGACCGACGAGGTCGAGGAGACGACGAGCGTCGTCGGCTGACAGAGAAACGTCAGGCCGCGGTTCTTTTGCAACGCGCCGGGCAGCATTCCGGCCTCCACGAGGACCTGGAAACCGTTGCAGATACCGAGCACGGGACCACCGGTGGCGGCGAATCGCTCCACCGCTCCCATGACCGGCGAGAATCGAGCGAGAGCTCCGGGGCGCAAATAGTCGCCGTGGGCGAAGCCTCCCGGAAGGATGACGCCGTCGATTCCGTCGAGGTCAGTGCGAGTGTGCCATACGAATTCGGCCTGATCTCCGAGTCGCGTCACGGCCGCGGCGGCGTCGAACTCGCAGTTGGAGCCGGGAAATACGACGACGCCAATTCGGGCCATGACTATCGTTCACCAATCCGTGGCAACGCGTCCTCGATCACCGGGTTGGAGAGAAGTCGCTCCGCGAGCGAGGTGGCTTTTTCGAGGGCGGCCTCTTCGCTCTCCGCCTCGACGTCGAATCGAAAGGACTTTCCGGCGTGGACGTTCGTGACGCCGGTGAAGCCGAGGGCCGGCAACGCGCGCTCGATGGTGGAGCCTTCGGGATCGGCAATGCCCTTGCGCAAGGTCACGTCGACGATGACGAAGTAGTTCATTGCGAAGCACCGTACCAGTCGTCAATCGAATGTCCGGTCACGCGCTCGTACGCGCCGATGTAGCGAGTGGAGGTCGTCTCGACGACGTCGTCGGGAACCTTCGGTGGCGGAGGGGTTCGATCCCACGACTGGGACGCGAGCCAATCACGAAAGGGCTGCTTGTCAAACGAGGGCGGCGTCTCTCCGGATCGGACCTCGTCAGCGGGCCAGATGCGCGACGAGTCGGGGGTGATCACCTCGTCACAGAGGACAAGTTCGCCGTCGACGAAGCCCAGTTCGAATTTGGTGTCGGCGAGGATCAGCCCTTTGGTCGCGAGCGCGGTGGCGGCACGGTTGAAAAGGTCCAGGCACAGGGTTTGGGCGCGCTGCACTCGATCGGCGCCGACCAACAGGGCCGCCCGCTCGACACTGATGTTGACGTCGTGACCCGACGCGGCCTTGGTGGACGGCGTGAACATCGGTTCGGGAAAGGGGTCGGTCAGTTGGAGTCCGGGGGGCACGATCATCTCGTGGACCGTTCCGCGCGCGACGTATTCGTCGTGGGCCTGACCGGCCAGCCGACCGCGCACGATGCACTCGAGAGGCAGCATGTCAGCTTTTCGAACGAGCATCGCACGACCGTGCCACGGCGTGTGGCCAAGGAATCCCGGCACCGAGGTCTCGATGACTTTGGGATCGCAACTCACGAGTGACGACGGTACGGGGCCACCAAACTCCTGAATCCAGAAGTTCGTGATCCCGGTGAGCACTCGACCCTTCTGAGGAATCGGCTCGGCCATGACCACGTCAAAGGCGCTGAGTCGATCCGACGCGACCATTAACAGGTGTTGCTCATCGATCTCGAAGAGGTCGCGCACCTTGCCGGTGTAGAGCGGCGTCAGGCCTAGTTCGCTCACGAACGCCACACCAAGACGTCGAGGAATCGGCCGCGATGGGCGAGCAGACGATCGGTGTCGAAGGCTCGGGCCAGTGCGTCACTGCTCAACGTCACCTCGTCGTCGCTTTCCACGACCTCGCGGAAATTGCGACGCTCCTCGATCGCGCGACGGGCCGCCGATTGCACGACGCGATAGGCGTCGTCGCGTGACATGCCCGAATCGACGAGGGCCAACAGGACCGACTGGGAGAACACGAGCCCCAGCGAACCGGTCGTGAGATTTTCGAGCGCCCGTTCCGGGTGCAGCACGAGTCCGTGAGCGAGGCCAGTGGCCTCGCGCAACATGTACACCGTGAGCTGCAGGGCGTCGGGCAGCACCACTCGTTCGACGCTCGAATGCGAGATGTCGCGTTCGTGCCACAGGGCGACGTCTTCTAATCCGGCCTGCAGGTATCCCCGGAGTACGCGACTGAGTCCACACAGTCGCTCGGAGAGAACGGGATTGCGCTTGTGCGGCATCGCCGACGAACCCTTTTGGCCAGCGGCGAAGGGCTCTTCGACCTCCCCCACTTCACTTCGCGCCAGATGGCGCACTTCGAGGGCGAACGATTCGATCGCGGTCCCGAGTGACGCGCAGGCGTAGAGCACCTCGGCGTGTCGGTCGCGCGCGACGATTTGCGTGGCCGGAACGGCCACGAGCCCGAGACGCGAACAGACATACTCTTCGACGGCGGGATCGATGTTGGAGAACGTGCCGACCGCGCCGGACAGCTTGCCGACCGCGATCGACGTGCGTGCGTGCTGCGCGCGTTCGACGTCTCGTTGCACTTGCAGCGCGAACAGAGCGAACTTCGCGCCGTACGTCGTCGGTTCGGCGTGCATGCCGTGGGTTCGCCCGGTAATTGGAATGTCGATTGAGTCAACGGCGCGTCGAGTGAGTGCGTCACGCAAGGCGGTCGCCTCAGTGGTCACGATGTCCATCGCTTGAGTGAGATTGAAACAGAGCGCGGTATCAACGACGTCCGAAGACGTGAGACCGTAGTGAATCCACGCTGCCTCGGGCATGCCGATACGAGACTGCACCACGTCGACGAAGGCCGCCGTGTCGTGATTGGTTATCTGCTCGCGTTCGTCGACCGCGGCCACGAACTCGGCGTCGATGACCGGTCGGCGTTGACGCAACTTCGCCACTTCAATGTGCGGTAGGACGCCAAACTCGGCGAGTCCCTCGGCGGCTAGGAGCTCCACCTCCAGCATGGTGTCGAATCGGTGTTCGTCGCTGAAGAGTTCGGCCACGTCCTGGGGTGAATACCTCGGAATCATCGATCTCCTCTAGGCCACGGCCAGGGCGATGTCACTGCGCATCACCCTCCCTTCAAAGGTTACGAGCGCCGCGCCTTCGTAGGCGCGACGGCGCGCCTCAGGAAGCGTCGCTCCGACCCCCGTCACGGCGAGCACACGCCCGCCCGCGGTGACGAAGTGTCCATTAGCGTCAATCGCGGTGCCGGCGTGAAAGACCGTGACACCCTCCACGGCCTCGGCGAGTTGACCGTCGTTGCCGAGACCAGTGATGACGTCACCCCGGCGCGGTGACTGCGGGTAGCCGTGCGAGGCGAGTATCACCGTGACGGCGGCACCGCTCGCCATGGGCAACGCGCCCTCGAGACGGCCCTCACCGACGCGTAACAAGAGGTCGAACAGGCCGTCTCCATAAAGCGGCACCAGTACCTGCGTCTCAGGGTCGCCAAATCTCGCGTTGTACTCAAGGATCTTTGGACCCGCCGCGGTCATCATGATTCCGGCGTAGAGAACGCCGCGGTAGTCGATGTCGCGACGCGTCAGCTCTCGGATCGTCGGCGCCACGATGCGTTCCATAATGTCGTCGACCGCATTGGCTGACAAGGTCGTCATCGGCGCGTAAGCACCCATCCCCCCGGTATTGGCGCCGGCGTCGCCGTCGCCGAGACGTTTGAAGTCCTGCGAGGGAACGAGTGCCGTCACGTTCACCCCGTCGCAGAGCACCATCAGGGAACATTCCGGGCCGTCCAAGCCCTCTTCGATCACCACGGTGCGACCGGCACCAGCGAACGCGCGACCGCTCAATTTCTCACGAACGTCATTGGACGCCTCGTCGAGGTCACGAGTCACCAGCACGCCCTTGCCGGCCGCGAGACCGTCGGTCTTGATGACGTACGGCGGCGACATCGTGGCGAGGAACGTCAACGCCTCGATCTCGTCGTCGAAGACTCCGTACGCGGCGGTCGGGACGTTCGCACTGGCGAGGAACTCCTTCAGGTACGCCTTCGAACCTTCGAGACGAGCGCCGTCGGCGCCGGGGCCGACGACCGTCTTGCCCTGCGCGCGCAACAGATCGGCGAGACCGTCGACGACCGGTTGGTCGGGACCGATCACGAACAGTTCCGCGTCGAGCTCGGTCGATGGTGTGTCAACGCAGGTGATGCCGTGAGCCGCGATACCCGGGTTCCCGGGCGTGACGACGACGTCCGCGCTCTTGGCGAGCGCCCACGCCAACGCGTGTTCGCGCGCCCCCGAGCCGATCACGACACAGCGCTTCACGAGGGTCGAACGAATTGCTCTCGGCCCGGACCCACGCCCACCACCGAGATGGCGACGCCCGTGGTCTGCTCCAGGAATTTGACGTAACTCTGGGCCGCGTCAGGAAGTTGCGCGTACTCGGTCGATCCGGTGATGTCAGTGTTCCAGCCGGGCAGTACCTCGTAGATCGGCTTCACCTCGTGCAGGACCGATTGGTGATACGGCGGGTAGTCGAAGCGCACGCCGTTGGCCTCGTAGGCCACGCAGACTTGGATCTCGTCCAGGGTGTCGAGGACGTCGAGTTTGGTGAGCGCGATTTCGGTGAGCGAATTCAGCCTCGCCGCTTGACGCGCCATCACGGCGTCGAACCAGCCGACGCGTCGACGACGTCCGGTGTTGGTGCCGAACTCGTGACCGCGATCAACCAGCAACTCTCCGATTTCGCCGTCGACCTCGGTGGGGAAGGGTCCGGCGCCAACGCGCGTGACGTAGGCCTTGGCGATGCCCACGATGTCCGTGATATCTCGCGGGCCGAGCCCGGATCCGGTACAGGCACCGCCGGCGACGGGATTGGAGGACGTGACGAACGGATAGGTTCCGTGGTCGAGGTCGAGGAACGTCGCCTGCGCCCCCTCGAGCAGGATGCGCTCGCCGCGATCGAGCGCGTCGTGCACGACGGCTACCGTGTCGCCGATCATCGGAGCGAGTCGGGGCGAGTATTCGTCGAGGTACTTCTCAGCGATCGCCTTCGCGCTGATCGCCGGTCGGTTGTAGATCTTGGTGAGGATCAGATTCTTCTCTTGCAAGACGACGTCGAGCTTCTCGCGAAAGATTTTCGCGTCCAACAGGTCTTGAACGCGAAGCCCGACGCGAGAGGATTTGTCGGCGTACGCGGGACCGATCCCTCGCTTCGTCGTACCGAGCGCGTTCTTACCGAGGAAGCGTTCGGTCAGGCGGTCCAACTCCTGGTGGTAGGGCATTATCAGGTGAGCGTTGCCCGAGACGATGAGTCGAGAGACGTCGACGTGCTTGGCGCTCAAGGAGTCCAATTCGGCGAGCAGGACGGCGGGGTCCACTACGACGCCGTTGCCGATGACCGGCGTGATCGACGGATACAGCACGCCCGACGGGACGAGTTGCAAAGCGAATGCTTCGTCATTGACGACGATTCGGTGACCGGCGTTGTGTCCACCCTGGTAGCGCACCACCACGTCCATGTCACGAGACATGAGGTCGGTCAACTTCCCCTTACCTTCGTCGCCCCACTGGGTTCCGACGACCACCGTTGCGGGCACTGGGCTCCTCCGAGTCGGCCTCGTTGCAAGCAAAGTCTAGTTCAGGAAGAATGCCTGATCGTCCGTCATAGACCCCGGCGACGACGCTCAGCTGTCTTCCGACTAACTCTCTCGAAGACGCCGTCGCGCCTCGATGAACTCCGCGATCGTGTTTTGCACCGGGACCAGGTCTCGGCGGTGCTGGCGGTGAGCCTCCTCGACATTCGAACGGGCCTGATCGAGCGTGGCCGCGAGTCGCGCGCGCGCGTCCGCGAGCTCCGCCTCGAGACGAAGGATCTTCTTGACGCCTTCGAGGTTGACGCCTTCGTTGGTCAGTTCCTGAATACGTCGAAGCGCCGTTAAGTCCGCGTCGGAGAAGCGTCGCGAACCACCGCTCGTTCGTTGCGGATTCAAGAGGCCACCGCGCTCGTAGTTGCGAAGCGTCTGCGGGTGAACGCCCGCCAACTCCGCGAACACGGAGATCACGTACACGGCATGTTGCTGCTGACGTTCAGTCATTGGCTACCACTTCTTTCAGGGCGACGGCTAATTTCTCGACCGCCAACTTCTGTTCCTTGTTCAATTTTTTGGGAATCGTGACGTTCACGGTGACCAAGAGGTCACCGGCGGCGTGTTTGCCACTCGCGGGCACGCCGCGTCCGCGCACGCGCATCGTGGTCGATGGCTGGGTCCCGGCGGGGACCTTCAATGTCACCGGGTCGTCCAGCGTCGGAACTTCGACGGTCGTGCCGAGCATGGCCGCCGTCAGTGCGACGTTGACCGTCGTCGTTACGTTGCGACCTCGACGGTCGAACCGGGCGTCGGGTGATACGTGCACGTCGACGAAGAGATCACCGGGTGGCCCTCCCTGAGTGCCGGGATTGCCTTTGCCCTTGAGCTTGATGCGTTGTCCGTCGTTCACGCCCGCGGGAATCCTTACGTTCACCTTGCGCGACGAGGGTTCACGTCCCGTGCCGTGGCAGGTGGGACACGGCGTCACGATGCGCCCGCCTCGACCCTGGCAAACCGGACAGACGCTGGACATCGCGAACGGCCCCTGGTCGTCATTCAAGACACCTCGGCCGCCGCAACGTTCGCAGGTGACGAAGCCCGTGCCCGGCGCGGCGCCACTCCCCTTGCAGGTGCGGCACGCTTCGTTGCTCGGCAGATGGACCGACGTGGTCACGCCCACGACGGCGTCACGAAATCCCAGGTGCAACGCCGTCTCCAAGTCGGCGCCACGTTGGGCGCGTTGGCGGCGACCGCCGCCGAAGAGTCCGCCGAAGAGGTCGCCCAGATCGCCGAAGTCGCCGGTCTGGAAGTTGAACCCGCCCGCGCCCGGTGCGCCTTGAGCGCCGAAACCGGCCGCGGCCGGCCCCAGACGTCGAACTTCGTCGTACTCCTTGCGCTTCTCTTTGTCGCCGAGCACGTCGTAGGCGACCGAGACCTCTTTGAACTTCTCCTCGGAACCGGGATTGGTATCGGGGTGCGACGACTTCGCTAGCTTGCGATAGGCGCGGGTGATCTCCTTTTCGGTCGCGCTCGACGAAAGTCCCAGAACCTTGTAGTAGTCCTTATCGAACCACTCACGCTCCACCATCGAGTCAACCTCGAACTTTCACCATCGCTGGGCGCAGAACCGCACCCTTCCACCGGTACCCGGCGCGCAACACTTGATCGACGACGGGGCCGTCCTCGCCGTCGACGTGCGCGACCGCGTCGTGCACTTGAGGATTGAACTCGACACCCACGGCGTCGATTCGCTGCAGTCCCTCTTTCGACAGTGCGTCGAGTAGAAGTCCCCGCGCCTGATCCAACGCTTCGGCCTCTTCGGACGGCGCATTGGAAAAGTGCGCGGCGGCGAGGTCGAAGGCGTCGAGCACCGGCAGCATCTTCACCACCACTTCGCCGGCCGCGCGGTCGGCGGCGTCCATCGATGAACGTGCCACGCGCTTGCGGTAGTTCTCGAAGTCGGCCTGCAGACGCTGGAGCGCGTCGAGGTACTCGTCGCGCTCGCGTTCTACGTCGGAGCGTTCGTCCACGACTTCCGTGACGGCGTCTTCGGCCGCCACGGTGTCGTTCTCCACTACCTCGTCACTCATGGTTAGTCAACGATTTCGGCATCGACGATGTCGTCGTCGTTACCCTGCGGGACCGACGGCTCCGAGGCGTTCGACTTCGCGGCCTCTTCGTACAGGCGCTGGCTGAAACCCTGGCTAGTGGTGAGCAGCTTCTCGGTCGCGTCCTTTATCGCTTCGATGTCGGTGCCCGTAAGAGCCTCTTTCAATGCGGCCAACGCGGTCTCGACGTCATCGCGCTCGGTGCCCTGGAACTTCTCGGCCTGGTCCTTCAACAGCTTTTCGGTCTGGTAGACCAGTCCGTCGGCGTTGTTGCGGATCTCGGCCTCGGCCCGGCGTTGACGGTCGTCCTCGGCGTGGGACTCGGCGTCGCGCACCATGCGGTCGATCTCTTCCTTGGAGAGCGACGAGCCGCCGGTGATGGTCATCGACTGGGTCGCGCCGGTCGCCTGGTCCTTCGCTGAGACGTGCACGATGCCGTTGGCGTCGATGTCGAAGGTGACTTCGATCTGGGGCATGCCGCGCGGCGCCGGCGGGATGCCGACGAGCTGGAACTTGCCCAACGTCTGGTTGTAGGACGCCATCTCGCGCTCACCTTGCAGTACGTGCACCTCGACCGAAGGCTGATTGTCGTCGGCCGTGGTGAAGGTCTGGGACTTCTTGGTGGGGATGGTGGTGTTGCGGTCGATGATCTTGGTCATCACGCCACCCTTGGTCTCGATACCGAGCGACAGGGGCGTGACGTCGAGAAGAAGGATGTCCTTCACGTCGCCCTTCAAGACGCCGGCCTGGACCGCGGCGCCGATGGCCACCACTTCGTCCGGGTTCACGCTCTTGTTGGGCTCTTTGCCGGTCACCTTGGTGACGAGCTCTTGGACCGCCGGGATCCGCGTCGATCCGCCGACCATGATGACGTGATTGATCTTGTCGAGGGTCAATCCGGCGTCCTTGATGGCTTGGTCGAAGGGCTTGCGGCAACGGTCCACCAAGTGCGAGGTCAGTTCGTTGAACTTCGCCCGGCTCAGCTTGATGTCGAGGTGCTTGGGACCGTCGGCCGTCGCCGTGATGAACGGCAGGTTGACGGTCGTGTCCTGCACCGCCGAGAGCTCGATCTTCGCCTTCTCCGCGGCCTCCTTCAGACGCTGCACGGCCATCTTGTCGGCCGAGAGGTCGACGCCTTCGGTGTCTTTGAAGGTCTTGATGAGCCATTCCATGACGGCGTCGTCCCAGTCGTCACCACCGAGGTGGGTGTCACCGTGGGTCGACTTCACTTCGAAGACGCCGTCGGCGATGTCGAGCACCGACACGTCGAAGGTGCCCCCACCGAGGTCGAAGACCAACACCGTCTGCTCTTGGCCCCCCTTGTCGAGGCCGTAGGCCAGCGCGGCGGCGGTCGGTTCGTTCACGATGCGCAGCACTTCGAGTCCGGCGATCTGACCGGCCTCTTTGGTCGCGGTGCGCTGGGCGTCGTTGAAATACGCCGGCACCGTGATGACCGCCTGGGTGACGCTGTCACCGAGGTAGGCCTCCGCGTCGCGCTTGAGCTTTTGGAGGATGCGCGCCGAGATCTCCTGGGCGGTGTACTTGGTGCCGTCAATGTCGACGGACCAGTGCTCGCCCATGTGACGCTTCACCGAGCGAATCGTGCGCTCGGGGTTGGTGATCGCCTGACGCTTCGCGACCTCGCCCACCAGCACTTCACCGGTCTTCGAGAAGCCGACCACCGACGGGGTCGTGCGTCCACCTTCGGCGTTGGGGATGACGACGGGCTCGCCCGCCTCCAGAACACTGACGACCGAGTTGGTCGTTCCTAGGTCGATTCCGACTGCCTTTGCCATGAAAATCTCCTTGATTCGCTTTCGTTCTCTCCGGCCCATCCGGAGAGTCAGAACTCACTGATTCCAGTGTATAGAGTTGAGTCTCTTCTTGTCAAGAAAATATATAGGTCTTTTGTTACTTTTAGGAAACTCCGTGAATACAAGGGCTCGCGGAGTATGATTACCGCCATTGGAGGTCTAAGGCACCCGAGGTACGCTGGTGCGGTGCCTGACCTTATTCTCCTGCGCCACGGCCAGTCGGCCTGGAACGAGCTGAATCTCTTCACCGGCTGGACCGACGTTGATTTGACACCCCAGGGCGAATCAGAGGCCCGAAGTGCCGGGGAACTCCTCGCCGCCGAACGCGATCTGGACCTGCGGGTCCTGCACACTTCGGTCCTCACCCGGGCCATTCGCACGGCCGAAATCACGCTCTACGCCGCCGGTCGAACGTGGCTCCCGGTTCGACGCAACTGGCGCCTCAATGAGCGCCACTACGGCGATCTCACGGGCAAGGACAAAAAAGAGACCGCGGACCAGTTCGGCATCGAGCAGGTCAAGCTCTGGCGCCGTTCTTACGACGTTCCCCCACCGCCGCTACCCGAGGGCGATCCGCGCAGCAGCCTCACCGATCCGCGCTACCGCGACGTGCCGGCCGAGTTCATTCCCGCGACCGAGTGCCTCCAGGACGTCGTCGCTCGGGTGACGCCGTATTTCGCCGACGTGATCGTCGAGGACCTGCGCTCTGAAGCCGTGCGCGGTGGCGCGGTGATCGTGGTCGCCCACGGCAACTCCATCCGCGCGCTGCGCATGGTCTTGCAGAACATCCCCGAAGACGAGATCGCCGGACTCGAGATACCGACGGGCATCCCGTATCGCGTGACGCTGGACGACGGACTGAACATCCTCGGCGCCAACTACCTCGGTGACCCCGCGGCCGCGGCGGCGGCGGCCGAAGCCGTCGCGCGCCAGGCCGGTTAGTTACAGCGCTGCGGGACCACGTTCGTTGGTGCGGATGCGCACCACGTGCTCGATGTCGGTAACCCAGGCCACGCCGTCACCGATGGTGTCGGTGCGCGCCGCGCTGACGATCGCGTCGATCAACGTGTCGACCAGCTCGTCGGTGCAGACAATTTCGACACGGATCTTGTCGACGAAGTCGAACTCGTACTCCTTGCCCCGGTAGATCTCTATGTGACCGCCGGCGTGGCCGAAGCCGCGCGATTGCGTGACGGTCATTCCGGTGATGCCGACGTCCTTGACAGCGGTCTTCACCTCATCGAGCTTGAACGGCTTGACGACCGCGGTGACTAGCTTCATTGTCTCTCCTTAGACGTTGTCGGGGTGCAGGTGGCTGGGCGTGTCGAGCGGCTCACCGAAGGTCGGCTCCGGGTAGGCCTCTTCTTCGTGTATCGCAACATCACCTATTCGCAGGGTCTCCTCATCCTCACGTAGTCCACCGAGTACCCACTTCACAAAGTAGAAGATGATGGCCGTAGCCGTGGCCGTCCAACAGATAATCCAGCACGCCGCCAGGAACTGTTCCCAGAGTTGATGGAACGAATGGCCGTAGAACCAGCCCTCGACCGAGAAGCCGCCGGTGCCCTTGTAGTGCTTGCCGCTAACCCCGTACTCGATCATGTGCGGGTCGGCGAGGAATCCGACGAGCAGTCCGCCCACCAGACCGGCGATGCCGTGGGTGTAGACCACTCCGAGCGCATCGTCGACCTTGGAGAAGGGGCGGACCCTGGAGAGGTAGTTCCACGCGAACCACACGATCGTCGCCGAGATCAGTCCCACGAAGATCGCGCCCGTACCGTTCACGAAACCGGCACTTGGAGTGATGGCGACTAATCCGCAGAGCATGCCATTGATGGCGCCGAGGAACGTGGGCTTCTTCTGCTTGGAGAGGAACATGTCCCAGAGGAGCCACGTGATCACTCCGACCGCGGTGGCGACGTTGGTGTTGAGAACCGCCGACGCCGCGCTGGCCCCGGCGTAGAAAGGGTCACCACCGTTGAAGCCGTTCCAGCCGAGCCAGATGATGCCCGCTCCCACGGCCACCATCATCAGGTTGCTCGGGAAGGCGTTCTCACGGTCCTGCCAACGACGTGGTCCGAGAATTGCCGCACCGGTGAAGGCCGCCACACCGGCCGAGAGGTGGATGACGTAGCCACCGGAGAAGTCAACGGCGCCCTTTTGAGCGAAGAAACCGCCGCCCCATAAGAGAGCCGCGTTGACGCAGTAGACCCCGGTGATCCACAGCGGCACGATCAAGAGCCAAGCCTTGAACTTCAGTCGACCGACGAAGGCCCCGACGAACAAGAGCGGCGTGATGGCCGCGAAGACGAACTGGAAGTAGGCCAGAGTCGCGGTCGGGAAGTGGAAGGGGATCAGCGTATTCGCGCCCGAAACGGCCTGGCCCTGTTCGGAGCTCGCGGTCGCGAGCGGCGTGAAGTGACCGATGAACCCGCTCCAGAACGATCCCGTCGCGCCAAAGTGCGCGAGCGGTCCAAAGGCCAGGTTGTAGCCCCAGAGCATCCACACGATAAGGGTGATCGAGAAGCCGGAGAAGACCATCAACATCGTGTTGACGATCCACTTCTTTCTCACGAGTCCGCCGTAGAGAACGGCGAGACCCGGCAAGCTCATCAGACCGACCAACGTGGCGGCGGTGAGCTGCCACGTATTGTCGGCCGGATTCAGCCAATGGGGATACGGGATGATGTTGGCGAGCACATCCACTCCTCGGGTAACTAGGAGAGGGCGGCGCTGACCTCAGGTTGATGGCACCATTGTCCCAATCGAGGATTTCGAAATCGTTAGCAATAGGTTTCGTGCGTGTTAATACAAGACTGGTCAACGTGCAAGCCTCTGACCAATCCCGAGCGGCGTTACCACCACTCATTCCACTACTTACGCCAGCGGTGACAAATTTCTTGCTGGCTGCGTGGTTCTGCTCTGATAGCGGTCCCCGCGTCCCCGCCAAGGCGGTTTCGTCTCACGGTCCCTCGAGACAGCGTTTAACGTCTCGGATTGGTGCCCCGCGACGGTTGCTTCGTTGGTGAGAAGGCGGATGCCTTCATCACGGATGTTGCGCGCGGCGTTCACGTCTCGGTCGAGACTGATACCGCACTTACTGCATTCGAACACGCGTTCACTGACGGCGAGCTTGGCTTTCGTCTCGCCACAGTGAGAGCACCTCTTCGAAGAGGGGTATAACCGGCTGACCAGGACGACCTGATGTCCGCGGTCTTCGGACTTGTAGGCGAGCTGACGTCGGAGTTCGCCCCATCCGGCATCGAGGATCGACCGCCTTAACGCCGCCGTGGTGTTCTTCTTCGACCCCTTCACCATGCCCGCCACGTCAAGGTCCTCAAGCACGATCGTTTCGAAGCTGCCGGCCAACGTTGTGGTCAATCGATTCAGGTGAAGGTTTCTCGTTCGAGCGATCCGTCCGTGAAGGCGCTGATGGCGAAGGCGGAGCTTTGCGCGGTTCTTCGAACCCTTTTTACACCGTGAAATTTGCCGATCAAGTTTGGCAAGGCTAGTTAGTTCCGCGTCCAGATGGCAAGGATTCTTGATTTGGCCGTGCTCATCAGTGACGCCGGGAATCGGCACCGTCAATGTGGCCAAGTGCTTGACCCCTAGATCGACCCCGACAAGTGATTCGCGTAACCGTATGCAACTCGGGGAAGGAATAATGTACTGACGAATCAAAAACGATGCCCGCCAACGACCACCTGTGTATGAAATCGTCACTGCTTGAATCGTCCACTCGTTTGATGCGACCTTCTTTTTGAGGCGTCGAAGCGACTCGGTCGTGTGGATCCATTGGAGTTGCTCACGTCGCCGCGTGATCCGGGGCTCTGTTGCGAAATGCGGCAAAATGAGTCGCACGTGCCGGGAGTCCTCGGAGAACCAACTCCCAATCCGCCCGAAATCAATCAAGGTGAATGACTGCCTCGAATGGCGATTCTTAAATGTTGGAAAACCAACCGGTTCACCTTTGCGCACACCTTTTCTCGACTCGGTGAAGTTCTTCAGCGCCAGCGAGGCGTTGGTCACGCCACTGCGAAAGGCGTGCGAGGTGACGTCACGATGCCAGGGAGCTATCTCGTCCTTCACCGAGTTCCACAGTGGGATCATCGAATACGACGACCAAGAAAGAGACTTTGTAAGTTCCGCTCCGTCAACTCCTTCACGACGTTCCTTTATTCGCGCATCCCAGTTCGATTTGGCAACTGCAACGGTCCAGTTGTAAGCGAAGCGTGAAGCGCCGCAGTAGCTCCGCAGCAACTGCTCCTGGGCCGGTGTCGGGTCCAGCGGTACCAGCACGGCCCGCATCCGGTAAGTCTCTTCCACCTGGTGGACGGTACTTGCGAGCTGTGACGCGTCAGTGGTCTGCACCCAGACGCCGTCGCGACGAGTTGACGGTTGAGAGAACTCTCAGACTTGCAGTGAGCGCTCGACGACCTGGGAAATGTCCATCACCGACACGTCCTCGTCTCGACCGTTGGCCTTGACGGCGTCGTCGAGCATGATCATGCAGAACGGGCAGGCAGTAGAGATGATGTCGGCGCCAGTGTTGAGCGCCTCGTTGGTCCGCTCCATGTTGACGCGCTTGCCGATGGTCTCTTCCATCCACATGCGCGCTCCTCCGGCCCCGCAACAAAAGCCCTTCTCCCGGCACCGACCCATCTCGACCGTCTTGACTCCGGGGATCGCGTCGAGCACGTTACGGGGCTCATCGAAGACGCGGTTGTGGCGACCGAGGTAACAGGGGTCGTGGTAGGTCACCGTGCCCTCGTAGGCGACGCCCGGCACGAGTTTGCCTGTCGCCACCAGATGACTCAGCAACTGGGCGTGGTGGATCAACTCGAAGTCGCCGCCCAAACCGGGGTATTCGTTCTTCATGGTGTTAAAGCAGTGCGGACAGCTCGCGACGATCTTCTTGGCGCCGACCTCGTTGAGCGTGGCAATGTTGGCCTTCGCCATCTCCTGGAAGAGGTACTCGTTACCCATTCGACGCGCCGGATCCCCGGTGCAGGACTCGCGCGGACCGAGGACGCCGAAACGAACGCCGGCACGGTGCAGCATGCGTGCGGTCGAGACCGCCTGCTTGCGACCCCGCTCGTCGAGCGATCCGGCGCACCCGACCCAGTAGAGGTACTCGACGTCCTCGGGAATCGGTCCGTCGATGATCGGCACCTCGAAGTCGAGCGCGTCGAGCCACTTAGTGCGCTGGGACGAACCGAGTCCCCACGGGTCACCCTGATTCTCCATGTTGCGAAGCAGTAGCGCCGCTTCGGTGGGGAAGCGCGACTCCATCATCACCTCGAAGCGGCGCATATCGATGATCGCATCGACGTGCTCGATGTCGACGGGGCACTGCTCGACGCAACTTCCGCACGTGGTGCACGCCCACAGGACGTCCGGATCGATGGTGGTCGGCACGAGCGTCGCGACGTCAGTGTTTGAGCCACCCGAAAGTAGCCGATCGGCTGAAGCGAACATGTTGTCGCGCAGCCCCATGATGAGGAGTTTCGGACTGAGCGGCTTACCGGTCGTCCACGCGGGACAGACCGATTGACAGCGTCCGCACTCGGTGCACGTGGAGAAGTCCAGCATCTGTTTCCACGTGAAGTCCTCCATCTTGCCGGCGCCGAAGACCGTGTCTTCGGTGACGTTTTCCATGTCCATGTCCGGCGTCTTGTCGAGACCTCCGAGGGCCCGCGGGCGACGTGACACGCCAATGTTGATGGGGGCCAGGAATATGTGTAGGTGCTTCGAGTAGGCGACGAAGACGAGGAATCCGGCGATGACCGAGATGTTGAGAAGCAAGAAGACGGCTTCGAGAACGGTGTTGACGCCGACGCCGAGCGGGGCGAGCCAACTCGCGACGATCTTGCTGGCGAACGCCCACGGCGAGGCGAACGATGCCAATTGATGGGTCGTCGGTCCGATCAAGAAGCCGTCCGCTCGAGCCCCTTGCAGATATCCGTTATCGAACGGGAAGTAACCGGTGTTGATCTGTGCGCCGCGGTAAAGAAGCAGGGTGACAATGACCAACGAGATCATGAAGAGCACGGCCCACGCAGCACCGAGGTGGCTGCCGTAGAAACGCGATCCGCGCTCCTTGCGTGACGGCGCGTTCTTGATGCGGATGATGGTGAACACGACGAGCGAGACCAGTACCGCGGTCGCGAAGAAGTCCTCAGTGAAGGCGAGCCAGTTGTCGCGTCCGATGAGAGGGATACGAAAACGACGGCTGAAGAGCGACCCGTACGCTTCGAGAATCGTCGTCATCAATATGGTGAATCCCCACATCGTGAAGAAGTGCGCCAGCCCCGGGATGGTCCACTTCAGAAGCTTTTTCTGACCGGCGACTTCGACGACTTCGGTCTCCGAGACCTTGCGGAACCCCTGCCAGCGACGCGGGGCGGGTTGCCCCGAACGAATCAGCTTGGAGAGCCAGTAGAACCGACGACCGGCAACGGAAAAGAAGATGACCGTGATCCCGAGACCGATGATGATGCGAGCTAGCACTGCGGTCCTCTCGTCAAGGGATACGTCGTCACTTCTTCTTGAAGTTCTCCGAGTACCGACTCGGCGTAGGACCACGCTGCCCGGAGTACTTCGAGCCGAGACCCTCGCTTCCGTAGGGGCGATCGGCCGGCGTCGTCATCTGGAAGAAGCTGATTTGGCCGATCTTCATTCCCGGATACAGCGTGATCGGGAGGTTCGCCACGTTGGACAACTCCAACGTGATGTGTCCGTCCCAGCCAGCGTCCACGAAGCCGGCGGTCGAGTGGATGACGAGGCCCAGGCGACCGAGTGAGCTTTTCCCGTCCAGTCGTCCGACGATGTCGTCAGGGATCGCGATGCGCTCGGTCGTGGATCCGAGCATGAACTCACCGGGGTGCAGGATCATCGGCGAATCCGGATCGACGTCGATCAGTTCGGTGAGGTCCTCTTGGGCGTCGCGCACGTCGATGACGCGCTGGGTGTGATTGCGAAACACCCGAAAGTACCGATCGATGTGGAGGTCGACCGAAGAGGGCTGCACGCAGTCCTCGCCCAAGGGATCAATGATGATTCGGCCCTGGGCGATGGCTTCTTTGATGGAGCGATCGGAGAGGACCATAACGAAGTCACGATAGCCCGTTCAGGCGTTCCTCTCAGAGTCCGGACCGGTTGTGCGGCCGAGGAATCCTACGAAAGAACCTTCCGACGAAAGTTACGCAGACCGACGGCGAGGAAGAAGGCGCCGAAGGCGATCATCACGGGATAGACGACGTACAGGTGCATGTGGGGGGCGTCGGTGAAGGCCGCGCGCATGCCTTCGTTGACGTACACCAGCGGATTGATCAACACCAATGTCTGCAGCCAGTGAAAGCCGCCGATCTTCACGGGCGCCAAATGGGTCCAGGGGTAGTAGGTGCCGCCGAGGAAGGTGATGGGCAGGATCACGAAGCCGAACATGAGCCCGATGTTGCGCGGCTCGAAAGACGTGCCGAGCGTCAGCCCGAGCCCGGCCATCGCGACGCAGGCGATCGGCACGAAGGTGAGGATGACCAACCAGTGCAGCGAGATATTGGCCTGGACGCCCGCGGCGTGCACTACCGACGCGATCGGGAAGACGATGAGCGCAGCGATGAGGCCCTGCACCGATCCCGAGAGGACCTTCGACATGGCCACCAGCCAAATCGGGCACGGCGCCTGCACGCGGTCCTCAATCTCACGCGTGAAGCCGAATTCCTGAGACATGGTGAGGGCAATCGATTGCACTCCCTGGAACATGACCGAGATACCAACCACCCCCGGTACCAGCACCGTGGCAAATCCGGCCGCGCCGACGGCGCTCGATCCGCCAACCGCTTGGCCGATCTTCGGAAAGACGAAGAGGAACACGAAACACAGGAGGAACGGCTGAATCAGCGTTCGCAGCACAAACTCGCGCTTGGTCTTCCACAGCACCACGAGGTCGCGAAGGATCAACGCTCCTAACGCGGTGCGACTGGCTTCGAAGACGGTGCGCGTGGGGTGGACTTCAAAGGTCGTGTTCGTGCTCATGCGTCGCGCAACTCCTTACCGGTCAGATTGATGAAGACCGTTTCGAGCGTCGGTTCGGCAACCGCCAGATCGAGAATCTCGACGTTGGACGATTCGGCCGAAGCCACGATCCGAGGCACCAGGCGTTCGGTACTTCGCATGTCGACTATCAGCGCGTTCTCGAGCACGCGCGTCGTGACGATGGTGTCAATGTCGTGCTTCAGCGTTTCCGCCAGTTGCTCGGCGTTCGCCGTGACCTTGATGGTGACGATGGTGTCGGCGCCCGTACTCATCTTGAGATTCGCCGGCGTGTCGAGCGCGAGGATCTTTCCGTGGTCCATGATGGCCACGCGATCACACAGTTGGTCGGCCTCTTCCATGTAGTGCGTGGTCAACATGACGGTCTGACCGGCGGTGTTGAGCTCGGTCAACAGATCCCAGAGTGCGAGACGACTCTGCGGGTCGAGTCCGGCCGTTGGTTCGTCCATGAAGAGCACGGCCGGGTTGTGGAAGATCGCGCGGGCCACCATGAGGCGCTGGGCCATGCCGCCCGAGAGGGCATAAATCGAGGCCTTCGACCACTTCGACAACGAGAAGCGTTCGAGTAATTCGTCGGACCGAAGTCGCGAGTCTTTGGCGTTGATGCCAAAGAGCCGACCGTGAAAGTACAGGTTCTCCCAGACGGTCAGCTGGCGATCGAGCGTGTTCTGTTGGGAGACGATGCCCGAGAGTTGTTTCACCAGGGCGGGGTGCTGTTTCACGTCGATGCCCGAGATGTACGCCGAACCCGACGTGGGCACGACCCGCGTGGTCAAGATTCCGGCCGTCGTTGTCTTACCAGCGCCGTTCGGCCCCAACAGTCCGAAGATCTCGCCACGATGAACCTTGAGGTTGAGCGAGTCGACGGCGGGAACGTCCATCGTCGGATACTGCTTCGTGAGATTTTCGGTGCGAATGATCTCTTCGACCTCAACCACCACAGATCTCTCCGTCTGTACCGTGCGTCGTCCTCATCGGATTCACCTTACGGCGCCGCTTTCCTGCAACCGCCATCGTCCTCGTGGGCTTCGGCACGCTCGTCGTCGCCATCGTGGCGGCGGCGTGGCCCGGGCGAAACGCCCCCGCCACCCCGCCGGGGCCCCTTGCGTGACCTCGTACTACCACCCGCGAAGTCCTATCGGCTCCGAGCACTAGTGACTACGACGATACGATGGACGCCTGCGCGGGCGTAGTTCAGCGGCAGAACATCAGCTTCCCAAGCTGAGAACGCGAGTTCGATTCTCGTCGCCCGCTCCAAATGGGCTGGTTCCCGAAATGTGGA
>PMTF01000026.1 GCA_003167415.1 Acidimicrobiaceae bacterium
AGCACCATTTCGGGCAACTCCGCGCTGAGCGGTGAGGGTGGCGGGATCTACCTCGCCAGCGGCCTCGTCCTTGTCGCCACCATCGTGGCCAACAGTGGAACGGGGAAAGACTGCAAGCAATTTAGTAATGTTACCGACGGCGGTTACAACCTCGACGATGACGGGACCTGCGGGTTCAGCAGCCCCTCTCTGTCAAATACCGCGGCCGGCCTCGACCCCGCCGGTCTGGGGAACAACGGCGGCCCCACCCAGACCATCGCCCTTGAATCGGGCAGTGCTGCCGTCGGCGCGGTGTCCCCCTCATCGGACTGCACCGGCAGTGACCAGACAGGTGCTGCATGGCCTACTCCATGTGACATTGGGGCAGTCCAGACCGCCTCGGCCTCCACCGTGCCCGGTGCCCCGACGAGCCTGGGTGCCACCGCTGGAAACACCCAGGTCTCCTTGTCGTGGACCGCCCCGTCCTCCAACGGCGGCTCGGCCATCACTGGCTACGACGTCTACGTGGGCACCAGCGCGGGCGGCGAGTCCACCAGCGCGGTCAACGGGGCCTTGATCACCGGCACCACCTACAACGTGACCGGGCTGACCAACGGGACCAAGTACTACTTCGTCGTCGAGGCGGTCAACGCCGTCGGCAACTCGTCGAAGTCCAATGAGGCCAACGCCACCCCGGCTGCGCCCTCCACCGTGCCCGGTGCCCCGACGAGCCTGGGTGCCCAGACGATCACCTTCACCGGTCCGGGCAGGGGAACGTTGGGCGGCTCGGCGACCCTTTCGGCGGCGGGTGGGGGGTCGGGTAATCCGGTGGTGTTCTCGGTCGACGTGACGAGCGGAACCGGAGTGTGCAAAGTGTCAGGCATCAACGGCGCCACGGTCAACTACACGGCGGCGGGTACCTGCGTGATCGATGCCAACCAGGCCGGCAATGCCACCTATACGCCTGCGACCCAGGTCACCTGGTCCATCACCGTGTCATCTCCACCACCACCACCCCGTCCACCAGTGGTTCGGCCGTGTGCAGGTGACACCGGGAACGCACTCTTCGTCTGTTTCCTCTACAAGGACCTGCTCGGTCGGGCACCTAATTCGCAGGGACTCGCCCTCTTCACCGCTCAGTTGTCCGCGGGAACTAGTCGCACTGCAGTGGCGCATGAGATCCTCACCAGCACCGCGTACCGCACCGACCTGATCCGCTCGTACTACAAGTCCTACCTCGGACGAGGCGTTGACGCCGGTGAGTTGGCGACGTTCCTCGCCCAGTTCTCCGGTGGCGCGAGCAACGAGAACGTTCAGGCCGATATTCTTGGGCTCAACGAAGTTCTTCAACGAGCACTAAAGGTGGCCTCACTGGATTCGTGTTCGATGGTCACCTCGCAGACCCTTGAAATCACGCAGTGCACGACGAACCTGACAGACCCCCTGACGGGTGACGGTGAGCCGGCCGGTGGGCGGGATGCCCTGTCTCGCGTCAGGCTTTGCGATGGGAAGTGGCGTGAGACGCCGTGACGATGCCGGGTTGCGGGCACTGGTGACCAGCGATGTCCGTCGGGGCGAGACGCCGAGGTTCTCCAAAGCTGTGGAATGCGTCTCAGGGGAACGCGCTGGTCATCTCGACGGGCCTCACAAATTAGGCTTTGCGGGTGTTCGAGCTGCAGAGACTTCGCCCCGACCATGAGGCAGCGGTCCTCGACTTTGAACTCGCCAACAGGGCATACTTCGCGGCGTCAATCAGCGATCGTAGCGACGAATTCTTTCGGAACTTCACGGAAGAGCACCGCGCGCTGTTGGCCGAGCAGGAGACCGGGAACTTCGTTTTTCACGTGCTCGTCGATCAGGACGGGTCGGTGGTGGGTCGCTTCAACCTCTTCGATCTCACCGATGCAACCGCGGTGGTCGGTTATCGCGTGGCGGAGCGCGTCTCCGGATGTGGCGTGGCGACTTCATCGTTGCGGGACCTGTGCCGAATTGCCAGTGAAGAGTACGGTCTGCGGACGCTGAGGGCCGCGACCACCAACGAGAATGGCGCCTCGCAGCGCGTGCTCGAGAAGGTCGGATTCGTCGCCGATGGACCGGCTGAGGTCGGAGGCCGACGAGGTGTTTGGTACGAACTCGACCTGGCGAACCTCTGACGCCAATTCCTACGCGCCGGCCGGCGGCTGCTTCACACCCACGACGTTGCCTTCGGTGTCACGGACCTTCGCGACGAGCAGTCCGGCACCGACATCGGTTGGCTCCTGCACCACGACCGCGCCGACGGCCTCGAGGGCCGTGAGTGTGACGGTGATGTCGTCGACGTCGTAGAAGGGCTCTGGTCCCGTCATACCTTGATCGTGACCGCCGGGGACGAGGCCAATCTCGGAGCCGTCGACCGAGTAGCCAACGTAGTAGGGCGAATCAACGTGCGGCTCGACACCCAACAATGCGGTGAACGTCGCCTTCGCCTTGTCGAGGTCCTTCACGGGGTAGAGCACGGTATTGAATTTCGTGGGCACGGGAACTCCTCTTGTCACATTTCGCCACGTTCGTGGGTCAATATGAATGACACCGTAGGCCTGGAGAGTGTGACACGTGGACGACGAAGGATTTCTGGCGCAACAGTTCGAGGCGAATCGGCCGCACTTGCGCGCGGTGGCGTATCGAATACTCGGCAACACCCAAGACGTCGACGACGCATTACAAGACGCGTGGCTTCGCCTTTCGACGTCAAAGGCCGACCAGATCGAGAACCTCACTGGCTGGCTGACGACCGTCGTCGCGCGAATATGTCTGAATACACTTCGCACCCGGCAACGGCGACCCGCACAGTCCATCGACGACTCTTTCGCCGGTGTGGATCGTCTCGTCGATCACAACGCGTTGGCACCGGATGAGCAGGTCGTCCTCGCTGACTCCATGGGTCTGGCCCTCCTCATCGTGCTCGAGATGCTCTCTCCGGCGGAGCGAATCTCCTTCGTGCTGCACGACATGTTCTCCGTCACCTTCGACGAGATCGCCGAGATTCTCGGTAAGTCTTCTGAGGCGTGTCGACAACTCGCGAGCCGGGCTCGGCGGCGCGTTCGCACCGCCGAGGATCCAGCCGCTGACCCACAGCGCCAGCGCGACGTTGTCGACGCATTCCTTATCGCCTCGAGGAATGGTGACTTCCAATCGCTGCTCTCACTGCTGAGTCCCGACGTCGAACTCGTCGCCGACGCCGCCGCCGTCGCCATAGGAGCGCCGGAGCGCAAGGACGGACCGTTCGACGTCGCGACGAGGTTCTCCGGAGGCGCGCAGTCCGCGCGAATTGCGCTTCTCGATGGCCTGGCTGGACTGGTATGGGCACGAGGCAGTAAACCGAAGGTCGCGTTTGATTTCACTGTGGTCGCGGGTCAGGTAACGAGGATCGACATGATCGGTGATGAGGATGTCCTGAGCGAGATGAACATCGAATACTTGCGTCGCGAAAAGACCTTGTGATCACAGGGGCTTGCGACGCAGTACCCTCGTAGAGCGGCCCGCACTCATCATGTGGGCCGCTTTCTTCTTCTGCTCGTCCTTGACACAATGGTTATCGAATTCGTCGACACGAGAAACGAACTCCGCCATCACCTTTGACGAATGCGGCTAGGCGGCGCTGTCAGCTCTTCGTCGACAATGAGTCAACCGATACAGTTTCGACATGAGCAAGCGAACTAGCCCACCATTCCGCGCCGATCACGTCGGGAGCCTCTTACGACCGGCCAATCTGTTGGAGGCGAGAAAGTCATTCGCTGACGGCGACATCGACGCCGACGCGCTGCGCGCCGTGGAAGACGGCGCCATTCGCGACGCCGTGGCCCTGCAAGAGGATCTCGGATTCCAGAGCGCCACCGACGGCGAATTCCGTCGAACCTCGTGGCACATGGATTTCATCTACCAGCTCGGCGGCATCTCCAAGACCGACGAGCAGTTGCAAGTGGCCTTCAAGAACGCCGAGGGAACGACGTCGTTCACGTCCGCCGCGCTCCGCGTCGACGGGCCAGTACACCTCGAACACACGATTTTCGCTGACGCCTTCGCGTATTTGAAGTCGGTCACCACGACAGCGGTTCCCAAACTCACGATCCCCTCGCCGAGCATGGTGCACTATCGAGGCGGCGCCGCCGCCATCGACCCCAGCGTGTACGACAGCGTCGACGAGTTCTGGAGCGACCTCAGCGCGGCCTACGCCGACGAGGTGCGTCGTCTCGCCGAGCTGGGCTGCACGTACCTCCAACTCGACGACACGTCACTCGCCTATCTCAACGACCCGGCCCAACGCCAAATGATCTCGGAGCGCGGCGACGACGCGGAACACCAGCACCTGCGCTACATCAAGCAGATCAATGCGGCGATCGCGGGGCGGCCCGAGGGCATGTCGATCACCACCCACTCCTGTAGAGGAAACTTCCAGTCCTACTGGGCGGCCGAGGGTGGCTACGACTACGTGGCCGAGGCACTGTTCAGTGAACTCGAAGTCGACGGATTCTTCCTCGAATACGACGACGATCGCTCGGGCGGCTTCGAACCACTCCGATTCGTGCCCGAGGGCAAAATGATCGTCCTCGGGTTGATCACAACCAAGAACGGAAAACTCGAAAGTAAGGACGTAATCAAACGTCGAATCGATGAGGCCAGCCAGTTCGTGCCCCTCGACCAACTCTGTCTCTCCACGCAGTGCGGATTCTCGTCGACCGTCGAAGGCAACGCCCTGACATTCGATGAAGAAGTCGCGAAGCTGCGTTTGGTTCGGCAAGTGGCCGACGAAGTCTGGGGCTGAACAATCACTGATTAGAAGTGACTTTCGGTTGAAGTTTCCCTTTTTGTCAGCGCACACATCGCCCAAGTAACGGTTAGCGGCCCTGAAATTAAGCCTTTTTCCTCTTGGTCACCCAGCCCTCGGAGGCTCTCTGCTCCGGTGACACGATCTGAATCTCATGGTCGACCGACACTGAACGCCAGCCCTGCCACTCGAAGTTCGAGAGTGCACCCAGGCCCTCGATGAGCACTGTGCGCGCCAGGATCCCCTTTACGGCCTTGGCGTCGTGACCGACGGTCGTGCCGCCCACGCCATCGATGAATTGCACTCGTACGACGCGGCGCGTCCGCGTCAACTCGTCCATGTCGATGGCCGCCTCGTGCTCGAGCGGCAAGAGATTGACGAACGTCGAACGCTTCGCGTGCGCGGCCAACACCGAGGTGACCCTCGGTCGCCAGTACGTCGCCATCGTGCCCAGCGGCGCCACGCCGACGTTCATCTTCAATCGAAAATCGGCGATACGGTCCTCCGCCGTGGTGACCCCGTAGAGACTCGACGGAATGAGTATTCGTCGACGCAGCGTAGGCGCGAGGGACGAGGGGCCGAGGTGTGACCACACCACGCCGCTGTAGCGCTGCCACGCCGCCAATCGGGGAACCCGGTCGTCGGCCAGACGTCTCGTGGCCTCTAGAGCTCGTTCCAGCAAGGGACCGCGGGCATTCAGCAGTAACTCCTGGCGACGGGTCGTCGATTCATTCAGGGTCCTGATCAAGGCGACGATGACCTGACGGCGATCGTCCTCGAGCGCTTCGTCGAACGTGCCGACGCCCGCTCTCATCGTGCCGCCGGGCGTCTTGGCCTCGGAGGGCGGAAGGAGAACGAGGAGCGGTGCGCGCACGACCTAACGGTACTGGCCGCCCATGCTTAGGCCGCTTGTAAGAGGTCCTTGGTCACGCCGAGCGAGCGCAAGAAGCGGCGCACCTTCACCACCTGGTCTTCGGAGAGGTCTCGCGATCGAGTTGAGCCGAACGACGTGGTCTCGCCATCAATGCTCACCGCCCAGTTACCGCGATGTGTCTCATACACCTCGCCGAAACGTCCCAGCAGCGAACAGACGTCGTGCCATTGAATGTTGTGGCACAGCGGGTGCGTGAAAAGCTTTTGGGCGGTAACGCGGTGGTGATGATCCAATTTGAATGGCATGCTCAACCCTCTCGCGAGGGTCGAGGTCATCTCGCCCTCAATTGCACTCTCTACCCATTAGTGGCCCAAGTCAAGGCTTGCCACAAGTTCCACATGCTCGGTCATAGGAAACAGGTCAAACACTCGCATTTCGTTTGATGCGAAGCCGCCCGCGAGCAAGATCTTCAGATCACGAGCAAACGTCGCCGCGTCACACGAGACGTAAACCACTCGACGGGGCCGTCGTCGCACCAACGCCTCGGCCACGCCCTTGGCCAATCCACCCCGAGGTGGATCGAGCACGACCACGTCACCCTCGCCCACCGAGTCGTTGACCGATCGCGGCGTGACCGACCACTCTCGAACCTTCAGGTGGCGAAGCCCTTCCGCGTTCTGTCGGGCGTCGCGCACGGCGTAGGGCGAGGACTCGACCGATGTCACGCGGCCGCCCGGTCCCACGACCTTGGCGAGCGGGACCGCGAAGAGGCCGACGCCACTGAAGAGGTCGGTGACGTGGTCGTCGGCCCTCGCCCCGGCCAGTTCGAGGACGTTGTCGAGCAACAACGTCGGCGCGTCACGATGCGACTGCCAGAAGGAGCGTGGTCCCACGGAAAAGACGTGCCCGCGAACGTTGACGCGCGACTGTGTCGAAGGTTCGAGCGGCTCACCGCGTAGTGAGCAGAGTTCGTGCAGGGTGCCCCGCAGCGTGAGTCGCCGGACCAGCGCGAAGGGATCACCCTCGCCAATGGCGCGCAGCTCAACCTCTTCGGCCCCGTGCCAGGACGCCGCGAACGCCGGTGCGAACGAGGGATCCGCGATCCAGCAGCTGTCCAGGACGACCAGATCATGTGATCGTGCCGCGCGCAGCGCGAGTCGTCCGTCGTCGTCAACAGCACAACGAAGACGGGTCCGCGATCCCTGCGGATCACTCGAAGGCTCCACCACGGTGATCTCGATCTCGACGCCGGCGATTCGGCGCAAATGCTCGGCGACCAGCGATGACTTCCACGACGCCTGTCCGGCCGTCGACGCGTGTTGCAGATCGCAGCCGCCGCAGCCGCCGGGGTGGGCGTAGCGACAGGGCGGGGCCACTCGATCGGGGCTGGCTTCGAGGATATCGACGGCGTCGCCGCGCGAGAATTTGGACGTCATCTCGGTGACGTCGACGCGAACCAATTCACCGGGCAGACCGTGGCGCACGAACACCACTCGACCGTCATCGAGTCGTCCGACCGCTCCCCCAGTCGCCGGACGTTCCAGGCGCACTGGACTGGAATTTTGGTCGATAATCGCGCCACTCACCACTGCAGCCTAATGGGACTGAATTGTCGAACTCTTGAGCGTCGCCGCGACGAACGGTTAGTTCTCGATGTGCGCCAAGAAGAGATCGACGAGGTCGGCCGCGCGTTTTCGCGCCGCCGGCGTCTCCAGCTTCGTCTGCTCGATGAGGGCATCGACATCGACGCCGAACTCTCGCGCCTCTTCCACGCCGTTGGCAAACCAATCTCGGAGTTGGACGTGGTCGATTTCAGGATGGAACTGCACGCCGACGTTTCGCCCGACGCAGAAGGCCTGCACCGCGCGCGGCGAGGTCGCCCATAGCTGGGCCCCCTCAGGCAGTTGGCATTGGTCGAAATGGAATTCGAACCACGGACCCGGGGCGATACCCGAGTCGTTGTGCGCTTCCACCTGGTACCAGCCGACCTCCGGTTCATCGGAACGCTCGACGACGCCACCGTGGTAGAGACAGAGCGCCTGGGCCCCGAAACAGATGCCGAAGACCGGTATGTCGCGTCGTTCCGCCTCGGCGATGAGTTCAACTTCACGACCAAACCACGCCTGCTCGACCTCTTTGTCATAGACCGCGCTCTTAGATCCGAGGATCACGAAGACGTCATAGCCATCCAGCGACGGCGTGGCACTGTCCTCGTTCATCATTCGCAGGTCGATCTCGTAGCCGCGCGATTCGAAGGCCTCCCCGATGAGTCCCGAGTGGTCCTCGAAGTGATGTCGAAGTACGAGAGCGCGCGTCATGGACGATGAGCCTACGGGCCGCGCCCATTGAACATCGCTCAGTTCGCGGGCAGTGACCAACCGAGCGACTCGGCGATCTCCTTGCAGGTCGGACAGAGCGGAAACTTCTGGGGATCACGACCCGGCACCCAGACCTTGCCGCACAGCGCCATCACCGGCGTGGCGTTGATCATGGCCCCGACGACCGAGTTGTCCAGGGCGACGAACTCGCCGTCCTTGGGGGTGTAGCCCTCGAGGACGATGTGCGTGAATCGTTCGTGATCTTGATCGTCGACCTGGGTCGACGAGGTCACCACCTGCTCGGTCTCGATTGGCGAAGTCACGCTTGAAACCTTACTGATGACTAATCTCAGGGTCCATGAAGCGACGACGTGCGGCCAAACCGGTGACGAAACCGCTCGGGCGCGTCACTTCGCACTTCAACCGCGACGGAGTGCCGAAGAACTCGTACCGCACCCAGAGCGAGGCGCAAAGCGCGGCGCAGTTGGCGTGGACGCTGAGCCGAGTCGACCTCGACAGCTACCGCTGCGACTACTGCTTCCAGTGGCACATCGGCAAGCGGTTCCGAGACGATTAGCGCCGATCAATCCCAATCGGGCAATATGGAGGGACTTGAAACGAAAGGTCCTCCATGGGAGTTCAGGCGTACATCTTGATCCAATCCGAAATCGGCTCGAGCGAGGCGGTCGTGCTCGCGACTCGCGCCGTGCCCGGCGTGCTGGAATCCTTTGAAGTGACCGGTCCCTACGACGTGATCGTGCGCTGCTCCGCGGAGAGTGTCGACGATCTCGGCAAGTTCATCGTCGGCGCCATCCAAAAGGTGCCCGGGATCACCCGCACCCTCACCTGCCCCGTCGTCAATATTTAGCCGAAGGCTCCCTCGGCGCGCAGGGTCTCTTGGCGCTGGCGATCTATCCCCCAACTGAGTAGTCCTTCACGCGTGCCCGACCCGGCCTTGCCCGGGGATCGACCAATCGCGCCGGGCGTCTTGGAGAACCGTGGCGCCGGTTGGGGTTGGATGTCGCCGTCGAGCGAAAAGACCTCGCGCGCGGTGTTGTAAGGGTGACGGGCCGCCTCGCGCGGCGTTAAGACCGGCGTCACGCACGCGTCGACGCCTTCGAAGATCTCCGTCCACTCGTCGCGGGTCTTCTCTCGAAACTTCGCCGCAAAGAGCTCCTTGGTTGCCGGCCACGAATCGCGTTCGAACTGCGCTGGTACATCTCTGGCGTCCAAGCCGAGGCCGCGGAGAAGCTCATCGTAGAACTTGGCTTCGATCGCACCCACCGCGACGAACTGCTGGTCCTTCGTCTCGTAGACCTCATAGAACGGTGCGCCGGTGTCGAGGAGATTGGCGCCGCGCTCTTCGTGCCAGAATCCGGCGTTCATGAGCGAATGACTCAACGCCATCAAAGAGGCCGAGCCGTCCACCATGGCCGCGTCCACGACCTGGCCTTCACCGGTCGTGCGCGCCGAGAGCACCGCCGCCACGACCCCGAAGACCAAGAAGAGCGATCCGCCGCCGAAGTCACCGACCAGATTGAGCGGCGGCACCGGTGACTCGCCTTTTCGCCCTATCGGCCACAACGCGCCCGACACCGCGATGTAGTTGATGTCGTGACCGGCGCGCTGGGCGTTGGGACCGTCCTGCCCGTAACCGGTCATTCGCCCGTACACCAGGCGGGGATTACGCTTCGCGACGTCCTCGGGACCCAGTCCGAGGCGCTCGGTGACCCCCGGTCGGAAACCCTCTATGAGGACGTCCGCCTGTTCACACAGTTCGAGCACCAGGTCGCGGCCGGCGGGGTTCTTTAGATCCACCGCGACCGAAGGACGGGACCGATTGAGGATCTCCCAGGTGGATTCGTGGTCGGCGTCGACGTCGCCTCGTTCAATGCGCAGTACGTCGGCGCCAAGGTCGGCCAACAACATGCAGGCGTAGGGACTCGGACCGATCCCCGCCAACTCGACAACCTTCACTCCGTCAAGGGGACCGCGCACCTTGTCAGTGTAGGTTCGGTCGTTCTACGACTTGGTTAGTCCCACCACAGATCGTGGCCGAGGACGCCCTTGGCGATGAGGCCCAACTGGATCTGGCTGGTGCCCTCGACAATGGTGAGTTGGCGCGCGTCGCGATAGAACATCTCGACCGGGTGCTCTTCCATGTACCCGGCCGCGCCGAGGAGTTGGACCGCGAGCCCGGAGGCCTTCACCGCCACTTCGGAGGCGTAGTACTTGCACATCGAGAGCATGGGAACGTACTCCTTGGTGAAGCAGCCCTGGTCGGCCAGCCACGCGCCGCGGTACGTGAGGAGTCGCGCCGCCTCGATTTCGGTCGCGCACTTGGCGATCTCCCACTGAATTCCCTGGAACTCGGCGATCGTCTTGCCGAAGGCCGCGCGATTCTTCACGTACTCGGTGGCGTACATGAGAGCTCCTTCAGCGAGGCCGAGTCCGCGCGCCGCGACGATTGGTCGCATGGCGTTCAGCGACTGCATGACCAGGGCGAAACCTCCCCCGATCACTTGCTCGGCCGGGACCTTCACGTCGTTGAAGACGATTTCGGTGGTGTCGATCCCCTTGACGCCCATCTTCTTGTCGACGCGTGGACGAGTCACGCCGGAGCTGTCGGACTCGACGATGAAGGCGCCAATGCTCGTGTGATCTCGCGACGCTGGATCACCGGTCTTGGCGAAGACGACGAACCAATCGGCTTGCATCCCGCCCGAGATCCAACACTTCGTGCCGTTCAGCACGTAGCCAGAACCATCGTCGCGGGCCACCGTCTGCATTCCCGCGACGTCCGAACCGGCGCCCGGTTCCGAAAGACAGAACGCCGCGCGGTGGGTTCCCTTCGCGATGCCGGGGAGGTAGCGCTGTTTTTGTTCTTCGGTGCCCGCGATCATGATGGGACCCGTCGGCAGTCGGGTGAGGAGCAGCATCAAACCGAGCACGTTGGAGTACTTGGTGACCTCTTCAATGGTGATCGCCAGTCCCATGATGCCGGCCCCCGAACCGCCGTACTCCGGCGGAATGCACAGACCGAGCAGATCGGCCTTGCGGAACTCGTCGAAGATATCCTGGGGGTACTCGCCGGTCGTGTCGATCTCTCGAGCGCGGGGTTTGATCTTGTCCTGAGCGAGCCGTCGCACACTTCGTTGCAACGCCAAGAGCTCATCCGAAAGTTGGAAGTCCATGCCAATCAACGTACTCGCGCAGCTATGTAAGCATTGATCCGTGGCCACCTTCCGACGCGATCATTCGATCGAAGCGATGGCCCATACGACCTACGACCTCGTCGTGGTCGGCGCCGGGATGACCGGCGCGGGCGTGGCGCTCGACGCCGCGTCACGGGGACTGCGCGTCGCGCTGATCGACGGCGGGGACGTGGCGTCGGGAACGAGTTCGAAGTCGTCCAAAATGGTCCACGGCGGACTTCGGTATTTGCAGCAACGAGAGTTCCGACTGGTCTATGAGAATCTTCGCGAGCGACGACGGCTTCTGGAGAACGCCCCATTTCTCGTACGTCCCCTCCCCTTCCTGGTTCCTCTCTTCGGTCGCAACGGCGTCGCATCCAAGGCGTTGGTGAAGGGCTACTCGACGGCGCTGCGAATCTATGACTTGAGCGGGGGCTGGCGGATCGGGCAACGCCATCGCAAGATCACTCGTGACGAGGCGCTCGCACACCTGCCCACGCTCAACACCGATCGGCTGATCGCGGGATTCCTCTACTACGACGCCCGAGGCGACGACGCGCGCGTGGCGCTGGCACTGGCGAAGACCGCCGCGCTCGACTTTGGCGCTGACGTCGCTACGTACGTGCGCTGCGTCGAGATTCTCCACGACCTAACGGGACGCGTGAACGCGGTGGTCGCTCACGATCTACTCGCGGACGCCACGTTCACTCTCACCACGAGGTCCGTCGTCAACGCGACCGGGGTGTGGGCCGATGACGTGTTCACCATGGCCGAGCACACCCCGTCGCACCGCATTACGCCGGCCAAGGGTGTCCACCTGAGCGTCCCGCGCCATCGACTGCCGGCCGATGTGGCCGCGGTCCTCAACGTTCCCGGTGATCGGCGAAGCATCTTCGTCGTTCCCTTCGAAGGAGCGGCGTTCACGTTCGTCGGCACCACCGACACCGCCTACGACGGCGATCTCGACGAACCGCATTGCACGTCCGAGGACGTCGCGTATCTGTTGGCGGCCGTGAACGCGTCCACGTCGTCGAACCTCACGACCAGCGACGTCACCGGTCTGTGGGCCGGCCTGCGACCGTTGCTCGCGCCCGTCGACGGCAAGGAAGTGAAGGCGCGTACCGCCGACCTCTCGCGCCGACACCAGGTGACCGATTCGCACGACGGCGTCGTGCATATCACCGGTGGCAAGTGGACGACCTATCGTCTGATGGCCGAAGACACCGTCGACGCCCTCGGTCCCTACGTGACTGATCTGAAGGGCGGGCGCACCAAGAGGCTCCGACTCCACGGCGTGGGATCGTGGCGCCCGACGTCCGAACGAGAGATTCACCTCTACGAGCGATTCGGCGAGGACGCCAAGGTGATTCTCGACCTGATTGCGGCCAACGAGGAACTCGGTGAGTGTCCGATCGAGGGTCAACCCTATCTCGGAGCCGAATTCGTTTTTTCGGTCCGCTTCGAAATGGCCACGTCCTTGATCGACCTCTTGTCCCGACGCACCCGTGCCCACCTTCACGACGCACGCGCCACTCTGAGGGGCGCGGCGCGCGTGGGCGCACTCGTCGCTCCGGTGTTGGGCTGGAGCGACGAGGAACTCCAGCGCCAGCTGAATGAATACGAATCGCTCGTGCGCCGCGAGTTCAGTGCCGCCGGATTGACTTTGTAGAGTGCAACGGTGAGCCGACCGACGATGCCGAATGAGTATCCGGCGGGCTCGTTCGAAGGCGCTGCATCGTCCCTCGTCGCTAGCGCGCTGCTCAATGATCTGAGCGCCGCGGGCGTGGCCTTCGATACCAGCCCCGTCGTTCGCGCCGATCACGGTCGTGACTGGTGGCCGCTGACGATTCCCGATGTCGCCCGGGGTCACGTTCCCCAATGGCCGGGCGTGGTCGTGTTGCCGACCTCGAGTGACGAAGTGAGCCGAGCGCTCGCCATTGCCTCGAAACATCGTGTCGCCGTCACGGCCCAGGGCGGCCGCTCCAGCGTCGTCGGTGGCGCGCTCGCGCCCGCCGGCGCCATCGCGCTCGATTTGACTGGTCTGCGTCGAATCCTCGACATCGACACGGTCTCGGGCACCGTGAGCGCCGAGGCCGGCGTCTTCGGACCGGACTTGGAGCGGGCGGTCCGAGCCACGGGATGGACCGTGGGACACTTTCCCCAATCGTTCGAACTGGCGACCGTCGGCGGGTGGATCGCCTGTCGCGGCGCCGGCCAGTACTCCAATCGCTACGGCAAGATCGAAGACATCGTGCGAGGACTGAGTGTCGTGCTCGCCAGCGGCGAGGTCATTGAGCTCGGGGGACGGGCTCCGCGCCAAGCGGTCGGACCGGACCTCGTGCAACTGTTCGTGGGATCCGAAGGCACGCTCGGCGTGATCACGCGGGCGACCCTCGTCATGCACCCCACGCCGACCAGTGAGGGGCGCGCGGCCTACGGCTTCGCGACCTTCGACGACGGACTGGACGCCTGTCGTCGCATAATGCAGCGCGACGCGCGGCCGGCCGTCCTGCGCCTCTATGACGAGATCGAGTCCAAGCGGTCGTTCGACGTTGAGACCTGCGCGTTGATTGTGCTCGACGAAGGTGACGCGCACCTGGTGGAGGCCACCATGCGGATTGTCGCCGACGAGTGCGCCTCGGCGACGGAGCTCGAGTCGACGCTGGTGGCGACGTGGCTCGAACATCGCAACGACGTCAGCGCCTTGGCCCCATTGTGGGAACGCGGCTACGTCGTGGACACGATCGAGGTCGCGGGCTCGTGGGCGACGTTGTCGACGATGCGTCACGGGGTCCTCGACGCGCTCCACCAGCTGCCGGGCATCACCGTGGCGTCGGTGCACCAGTCGCACGCCTATCTCGATGGCGCGTGCCTCTACTTCACCTTCGCCGCGCGACCCGAGGACGACGTGATCGGCTTCTATCGTCGAGCGTGGGAGTGCGTGACCAACGAAGTGCTGCGTCACGGCGGTGCGCTCAGCCACCACCACGGCGTCGGTCGCAATCGAGCTCGATTCGTCCCCGACGCGCTCGGCAGTGCGTTCAACGTCCTCCAGGAATTGAAGCGCCAGCTCGACCCCGACAACATCATGAATCCCGGTGTTCTGGGAATCGGCGGGGAACCGTGGTGAGAGCGCTCGCGATTGACGTCGGCACGACATCGATTCGCACGGCGATCGTCGACCCGCACGGGAACGTCACCCATACCCACCAGCAACGATTGAGCATCGCGACACCGAATCCCGGCGAAGTCGAACTCGACGGAGACGAAATCGCTCGACTCGCCCTCGAATTGGGTTCGCGAACCTTGAACGACGCCGGTGGTGCCGACGTGATGGGCATCACGAATCAGCGCGCGACGACGATCGTCTTTGATCCGATCACCGGCGCGCCCGTCGGCCCGGCCCTCGGTTGGCAGGACCTGCGCACCGTCATCGACTGCCTGATCTTGCAAGGCGACGGTCTGCGACTGGCGCCCAATCAATCAGCGACCAAGGCCCGTTGGCTCGTGAATCAGTCCGGTCGAAGTTCGAGTGAACTTCGATTCGCCACTATCGAGACGTGGCTGGCCTGGAAATTGAGCGACGGTGCGCTGCACGTGACCGATCGTTCCAACGCCGGTGTCAACGGCCTCGTGGCACTCGGCGTCGAGGAGTGGGACCAAACGGCCCTCGCGCTGCTCGGAATCGATGAGGCGATGATGCCGACGATTGTCGACACGATGGGGGCCGTGGGTCGCGCCACGGCGTTACCCGGCGCACCTTTGATCACCGCGCTGGTCGGCGATCAATCGGCGTCACTCTTTGGCCAGTCGTGCGTCAATCGCGGTGCCAAGATCACCTTCGGGACCGGGGCGATGCTCGATATGGTGCGGGGCCCGCAGGGACCGGACCGGATGGCCCGCTTTCCCTCGGGCTGCTTTCCCGTGGTCACTCGAAGCCGAGACCACGAGGTCGTCTGGGGCATCGAGGGCATCGTGCTCTCGGCCGGGGCGTGCATCGAATGGCTGCGCGACGACCTCGGTCTGATCACCGAGCCGAGCGAAACCGAGTCCCTCGCCGAGTCGGTGGATTCGACCGACGGGGTGTCGTTCGTGCCGGCGCTGTCGGGGCTCGGCACGCCGCAGTGGGACTTCGGCGCGCGCGGCGGTTTCTTCGGGATTACACGCGGATCGACGAGGGCCCACCTGGTACGCGCCGTGCTCGAAGGCATCGCCCAACGCGGCGCGGACCTCGTGGACGCCGCGCACCACGAGACCGGTGAGGCGCTCGAAGAGATTCGCGTCGACGGAGGCATGAGCGCCAACCGATTCCTTCTCCAGTGTCTCGCCGACTTCACGGGCCTACGCGTCGCGGTGTCCTCAGAGCGTGAGGCCACGACTAGGGGCGCCGGACTGATGGCGCTGGTGGCGCACGGGGCGATCTCGCTCGATGACGTGGAAGGGCTCTGGTCACCTTCGGAGATTCTCTCGCCATCGCTCACCAATGAGAGTCGCCAGCAATGTCGCGAAGTATGGGCGGCCGTGATCACCCGCGTCGAAAAGACCATCCCCGAACTGAGTGCGGTCGAGTTCTAGCGCGTCCACGGCGCGTCGCTCAGGGCTCCTTCCAACGTCGAAGGCGACTCCAACAGGTGCTTGGACAACATGAGCGCGCGGGGCTGGGAGAGGGTGACGATGCCGGTCACCACGCCGCCGCGCGAATAGAGCGCTAGCCACTTGCCCTCCTCCGGGCTGCCGCTCACGCGAACGACGTCGTCGTCGGGTCGAGCGTGACCCAACATCTGGATCTTCTTGCCGTACTGATCGGACCAGAAGTAGGGCACCATCAAGGCCGCCGCTCCTTCGCCGGTCATCCAGTAATGGGCCAGGGCGTTGGCGTGGACGTTGGCCACCTCCCAGTGCTCGATGCGCACCAGTTCCTCGCCCATGACGTTGGGCCAACTGAATCTCGCGACGTCGCCAATCGCGGCGATGTGCTCGCGCGCCAAGAGGTTCTCGTCGACGACCACACCGTTGTCCAGCGTGAGTCCCGATCCCTCGAGCCATTCGAAATTCGGTAACGCCCCGGCGCCCACCACGACCAGCGCAGCGCGAAGGTCATCGGCGTCGTCGAAGCGGATGACGAACTCATCGGCGTCGCGCTCGACGTCGCGAATGCGTTGGTCGTTTCGAAGTTCTATCTGCGCGTCGGCGGCGAGATGCTCAAGCCACGACGAGACGTCCGGTCCGAGTACGCCGATAAGCGGCCGGAGCGCGGCTTCGAGGACGATCGGAACGAATCCCCGACTCTTCAACTGGGTCGCGACTTCAGCGCCGATGAATCCGCCACCGATCACCGCGACCACGCCGCCTTCGTCGAGGCGTTTCAGCTCGTGTCGCATGCGCAGTTCGTCGTCGCGATTGCGCAGCGTGAGAATTTCGTCGTCGGCGCTGAACGGGAGTCGGCGAGCCCGAGCGCCGGTGGCGATCACGATGTGCGTGCCGTCGATCCGCGAGCCGTCCTCCAGTTCCACCGAGTTGGCTTCGATGTCGAGACCAATCGCGCGCACGCCGAGACGAAGCGTGACGTTGCTCGCGGCGAGGCGTTCGGGCGTGGCGAGTGTCGCTCGCTCGACGTCCCACTTGCCGGCCAGGACGTGTTTCGAAAGCGGCGGCCGATCGTAAGGCGCGTAGGTTTCCTCGCCGAGAAGTGTGATCGCGCCGTCGTACCCGTCTCGTCGCAGCGCCTCCACCAGTCGCCACCCTCCGAAACCGGCACCGACGATGACGACGTGGTCCGAGGGTTGGAGCATGTTCAGTGCGCGAACATCGCGAGCCACTGTTCGGCGCTCGCCGGCACCAGCGCCCGGTTGTGCTGGCGCACGTCGCGCATCGGCGCGCTCGGATCGGCCGAGTAGAGGTGTCCCGGAAAGAGCACGGTGTCGTCCGAGACGTCCGCGAGTCGCTGGGTCAGCGTGCGGTACATCTCTTGGGGGTCCGATCCGGGAAGGTCGGTACGGCCACAGCCGTCGAGGAACAACGTGTCACCGCTAATCAGGCGGCCGTTCACCAACAGACACTGACTGCCCGGTGTGTGCCCCGGCGTATGGATCAACGAGACCGCAAAGTCGCCGACCGTGACGACGTCGCCGGCGTCGTGGGCGACGAGGGAGTCCTGGCCGACTCCCGTGCGCTTGGTGACCCACTCCACCTCATCGGCTTGCACGTGGATCGGGACGTCGACTCTCTCGAGCAACTCGACGATGCCGGCGATCTCCGTGCGGCCGCCAAGGTTCCCGCCCACGTGGTCGGCGTGATAGTGCGTCGCGAAGACCGCGCTCACGTGCATTCCGTCCGCCTCAACCAGGTCGATCAGTTCGGCCGGTCGATAGGCCGGGTCGACCAGCACGGCGTCGCCGGTTTCGCGGTCGCCGAAGGCGTAGACGAAGTTGACCATCTGCTCGGCGACGGGATCGTCGAGCGCGAAGTCCAACCCGCTGAGCAGTTGGCGAAAGTAGAATCGTTCCGTCATTCGCTTTCGAGCACCTTGGAAAGCCGGGGCGCCAATTCATCGACCCTCGCCTTCGTGGCGTCCAGTCGTGCCTCCAGCGCTTCAATGATCGCCGTCGCTCGCTCGAGTTTCACGAACAGCTCATCGACCGAGACCTCTCCTTCATCGAAGGAAGCGACGATGGCGTCCAACTCTTTGGCCGCGTCGTTCCAGTCACCGACAGTGCTCATGGTTAAACTCCCGTCTTTTCATTCACAGTAGATTCAAACGACCCGTCGCTCACCAGTACCGAGACGGTGTCGCCCGCGGCGACGTCGTCGAGCGACTTCACGACCTGGCCCTCTCGGTTGGTCACGATGGACCAGCCCTGCGCGAGTCGCCGCTTCGGGTCGTACGCACTCAGGAGGGCCCGGTGGCTCGCCAGCATCTGCGCGCTCGACGTGAGGAGATGGCGACTGTGCACCCATAGTCCAGAGCGGGTGCTGGCCAGGTGGCGCTGTTCGGCGCGGAGTCGATCGCGCACGGCGAAGATCATGGTGCGACGGCGCTCGGCGGCGTACTCGGTCGCCTCGTCCAGGATCTCCGCGGTCGCGTCAAGCACACGCTGCGCCGGAACGCGCACGTGACGAGCGTGCCAACCCTCGACGATCGCGGCGATCTCCTCGCCGAGTTTGGTGGGCGTAATAGCTCGCGTATGCGCAACGAGGTCGGCGATCGATTCGTCTCCGGTGTGACCGATGCCGGTAAAGACGGGCGTCGAGGACTCCGCGATCGCGCGCGCCACGCGTTCGTCGTCGAAGCAGGCCAGGTCGCCCTTGGAGCCACCGCCGCGCACCACGCAGATGATGTCGACGCCGTACTGGTCGAGGGTCTCGATGGCCGCGACGATTTGCGCGGGCGCCGCGTCGCCCTGCACCGCGCTCTTCACGAGGATGATCTGAAAACCGTAACCGGAGTGGAGCAACTGTCCGGTAAAGTCGCTGTAGCCCTCGGTGCCGGGACTGGCCACCAGTCCGACGCGCAGTGGCACCGGCGACACCGCGATCTGCTTGTTGGCCTCCAGCAGCCCTTCGGCCGTGAGACGCGCAATGAGCTCGGCGCGTCGACGTGCGACGTCGCCGAGCAATCCCTGCACGTCGATCTGGGTGATGGTGAAGCCGATCTTGCCCTGGGGCGCGTAGACGTCGACGTAGCCGTAGAAGTTGACGATGAGTCCCGCCGACAGCGTCACCCCGTCGGCGGCCAGTTTCTTCTTCAGCGGCGCCCACTGGGTCGCCCAGCAGTGCGCGTTGAGGACCGGACGCTTGGTATCCGAAGACGTGGAGCCGGCGTCCACCAGGTCCACGTAGACGTGGCCTTTCTCGTAGACCTTGGCGATCTCGCCACGGACCCAATGCGGGTGACGGCGTCCGAACGCCGATTCCAGTTGCGCCGTGAGCAGTTGGTAGAAGGCGCCGACCTCCAGAACCTCGTCGGGTTCGCGTACTTCGTCATCCACGACGCGAGGTTACCCGCCCGTTACAACATCTTGAAGACTCATGTTGGGGTCATGCGGGTATGACAGAATTGTGGTGGATGGTGAGTCGACTGGGTGGCCGCACCGCTTGGCAACAGGCGGTGAGGAAAGTCGGGGCTCCACAGGGCAAGGTGCTCACGAAATGTGAGACGCGGTGACGTGCAGGACAGTGCCACAGAGAACAGACCGCCGATGGCTCGGGCAACCGAGTACAGGTAAGGGTGAAACGGTGCGGTAAGAGCGCACCAGCATCGTGAGCGATCACGGTGGCTTGGTAAACCCCACCCGGAGCAAGATCAAACGTGGGAGCGCGTGGCCCGCATGCTTTGGAAACAAGGCACTCCCGAGGTAGATCGCTGAGATGGATGGCCGCCCATCCTTCCGCAAGGAAGGTGGACAGAACCCCGCTTATAGGTCGACTCATCATCCAACCACCTATTCGAAAGTCGAACCGTGTTACACCTGCCCTACCGCGAACTGCCGACCGCGGACCCCGGCACACCCGACACGCGTTCGCCGCTCCGCTATTTGATCTGGATCGCCGCGCAACAGAAGATCCTCTTGACCTTCAACGCCATCTTCGGCATCGGCTGGATGGTGAGCCAAGCGTTGATCTGGGCGGCCGTGGGCGCCGCCATCGACCACGGCGTCATCGACAAGAACACCGGCGAACTGTTCCTCTGGGTCGGCGTGGTCATGGCCCTCGGACTCTTCCAGGCCGTCTGTGGCGCGCTTCGCCACCAACTGGCGGTGGCCAATTGGATGAACGCCTCGTACAAGACCGTCCAGGTCATTGGCCACCACGTTTCCAAGACCGGCACCGCGGTCACTGACGAAATCCCGTCCGGTGACGTCGTCAACACCGTGGCCTCGGACGCCATGCGGATCGGCGGCGCCTACGACGTCTTGGCGCGCTTCATGGGCGCCATCGCCGCCTGGATCGTGGTCTCCATCATCCTGATCTCCTCGTCGGTCGAACTGGGCCTCATCGTCCTCATCGGCGTGCCGGTCCTCGCGTCGCTCACCACACCCTTGATGAAGCCGTTGCACGCGTCCCAAGCGGCGCAACGCGAAGCGGCCGGACGCCTCGCGGCCCTGGGCTCGGACACCGTCGCCGGTCTTCGCATTCTTCGCGGCGTCGGCGGCGAAGAGGTCTTTCTCAACAACTACAAACGACAGAGCAACACGGTGCGCCTCGCTGGCAATCGCATCGCCTCGCCCCAGGCCGGACTGGAGTCCGGCCAGGTTTTGCTGCCGGCGATTCTCACCGGCGTCGTCACCTACCTCGGGGCCCAAGACGTGATGCACGGGACGCTGGCGCCGGGCCAACTCGTCGCGTTCTTCGGCTACGCCACCTTCCTCACCACCCCGCTTCGCACGGCGATCGAATACGTCATCGCCACCACGCGCGCCTACGTCGGCGCCGGCCGAGTCCTCCGTATTTTGAACATCAAACCCCTGGTCGCCGAACCGGCGTCACCGCTCCTCTGGCCGGCCACCATCGACCGGATTGATGATCGCGTCAGCGGCATCTCGATTCGACGGGGTCAGCTGGTCGCCTACGTCACCGAAACGCCGGCCGAGGCGTCGATGATCGCCGACCGACTGGGACGATTCGTGTCCGACGTCGCCGGCGTGACGATCAACGCCACTCCGATGGGACTGTTTTCGGTGAGCGACACCCGGCGCAACATCGTGGTGAGCGAGATCGAACCGCGTCTCTTCTCCGGAGAGCTGCGTTACGAACTCGTCCCCCACGGCGACATCTCGGACGGCAACATCATGCCCGCGCTCGAGGCGACGAGTTCGTTGGACATCCTCGAAGCCCTGGAAGACGGCCTCGACACCCTCGTCGAAGAACGGGGTCGAAGCTTCTCCGGCGGTCAGCGTCAGCGACTCAGTCTGGCGCGCGCGATCCTCACCAACGCCGAGGTGCTGATCCTGGTCGAACCGACCTCCGCGGTCGACACCCACACCGAGGGACGAATCGCGGCTCGACTGCGCGAGGTGCGCGGCGCTCACACGACGTTGGTGGCCACCACCAGTCCGCTGATGCTGGAGAAGATGGACGTGATCTACGTCGTGGTGAACGGGCGCGCCATCGAACAGGGCACGCACGAGGAACTCCTCGCCACGTCTTCGAACTATCGCCAGATCGTGTTGCGCGAGGACGCCTGATGAGTCAACTCCCCGTCGCCGACACCGCCACCGTGCGCGCCTACGCCAAACGTCTCATCCGCCAACATCGTTCCCGGTTGACGCGGATGCTCTCGCTCTACGCCTTGGCCGCGTTCATGGCGCTCATCCCGGCTTACGTCATCGGCGAGATCACGAACTACGCTGCCGATCACCAGTTGACGTCTCATCGCATCACGGTTGACGTCGGGATTCTTTTCGTCTCGTCGATGCTCTACGCCGGACTCTCCTTCCTGGCTCGACGCCGCAGCTACCTGTTGGGCGAGACGGTCTTCGCCCAGCTTCGCGAGGAGTTCCTCGAAAGCGTGCTGGCCCTGCCGTTGGTCGAGGTGGAGCGCGCCGGCACCGGCGACCTCCTCAGTCGAACAACGAACGACATCGAAGCGTTGTCGCGCACGGTGCGCTTCGCCATGCCCGAGTGGCTGGTGGCGGTTGTCCAGGCCTTGTTGACGCTCATCGCCATGACCATTGTCAGTCCGCTCGCGACCGTCGCCAGTTTGGTATCGCTGCCGATTCTCTTCTTCTCGACGCGCTACTACCTGCACTACGCCACGCCCGGCTACCGACGCGAGCGCATGAGCTACGCCACCATGTCGGGCTCGGTCTCGGAAACGGCCGAGGGCGCGCGCACCGTCGACGCGCATCGTCTCGGGGCTCGCCAGGGCAAGCGCATCGAGGGCAACATCCGTGAGTCCTTCTATTCCGAGATGTACACGCTCTTGATGCGCATGGTCTGGTTCCCCACGATCGAGATCGCCTTCGCCCTGGCGGTCGCCACCACCCTCGCCTGGAGCGGCTGGTTGGCGCTGCACCACGACATCACCATTGGCGCCGCCACGACGGTCACGCTCTACGTGGTCCAGATCAACGACCCGATCGACCGCATCGTCTCGTGGCTCGACGAACTGCAAGTGGGCCAGACGTCGTTAGCCCGCCTGGTCGGGGTGTCCGTGGTGCGCGATGATCGACCGACCGAAGGCGTGGAACCGAGCAACGAGACGATCACCATGAACGACGTCCGCTACGCCTACCGACCGGGTTTCGACGTCTTGAACGGCCTGTCGCTCACGATCCGGCCCGGTGAACGACTGGCCATCGTCGGTCCCTCGGGCGCGGGCAAGTCGACCATCGGTCGACTGCTCGCCGGCATCGACGCGCCGAGAAGCGGCACGGTGATGGTGGGCGACGTGGCGCTCGCCAGCATGCCGCTGCCGATGTTGCGACGACACGTGGCCCTGGTGACCCAAGAGCACCACATCTTCATCGGTACGGTGCGCGAGAACCTGGCGCTGGCCAAGCCCGAGGCCGGCGACGACGAGATCGTTCGCGCCCTGGACGCCGTCGACGCACTCGAGTGGGTCGAGGCGTTGCCCGACGGGATACTCACCGAACTCGGCACGACGGGCTACCAGGTCTCACCGGCCCAGGCGCAACAACTGGCGCTGGCCCGGCTCGTCTTGAGCGACCCGCACACGCTGGTGCTCGATGAGGCGACGGCCATGCTCGACCCACGGGCGGCACGCCATCTCGAGCGTTCCTTGGTGGCGGTGCTGCGCGGTCGAACGGTGGTGGCGATCGCCCACCGACTGCACACGGCCCACGACGCCGACCGGGTCTGCGTGATGATCGACGGCCAGATCGCCGAGCTCGGTACCCACGACGAGCTCGTGGCGCTCAACGGCGAGTACGCGTCACTGTGGAGTAGCTGGCGGAACGAGAAGCCCGGCGCATCGTAGGATTTCTGGAGCATGGTGACTCCCCTTCTTCGCGGCGCCGAAATTGACGCCTGCGTCCACCGAATCGCCCTGGCCCGGGCCGAGCCGACGCGGGCCCATCGCACGCCAGCCACGCCCGAAATCGAGCGCCGACGCCGCGAGGCCGATCAACATCGCCGAAGCGTGATCGAGCGTTTGATCGAGTTGCATCCGGGCGCCGTCACGGCGACGGGTCACGAGCACACCGCCGAGCTCATCGACCACGGTGTCGAACTCATTCTCAACGCTCGCCTCGCCGACGTGGAGGCGCGGCGCACGATCACGTCACAGGCGTTCGTGCGCGTCGGTCGCGTTGACGACCGGTTCACGTACGCCCCCCTCGTCATTAAGAACCACGAAGTCACCGAAGCCGCTTCGTCCCGACAACTCTCCGAGGGAACGCTCGAGCGACTCGTCCCGAGCGACAGCGTGATCCACGACGGTCTCGGGCTGCGCTCCACCGCCACCGTTCGCCGTGACGTCCTCTTGCTCGACGGGGCGACGAGAATCCTCCAGGCCTTCGACGCCGCCGATCCCTCGACTCGGGGCGCGCTCGTCGATCGCAACACGCGACTGTGGTGGCTGGACCTCGCGAGCCCGGCGTTGTTGCGCGGCAATCTCGGCGCCTACGACAATTTCTACCGCGAGCGCGTCGACGCCCTGGCCGCGCTCGACGAATGGTTTGACCTCGGCGGACCGTTTCCCACTTCGCCCTATTGGCATCGTGAGTGCTTGACGTGTGAGTTCTCCGAACATTGCCACTTCGAGCTCGAAGCGATCGACGACGTCTCGCTGACGCGCTTCACCTCGATCGATCAACAGTTCGCGCTGCGCGACAGTGGCGTTCGCACGCGAAGCCAACTGGCCCGGCTCGATCCGATCCGGGCCCAGTCGGCGCGATCGCGACCGGTCACTGGGGACTCGACGGTCGCCGTCGAGGACCGACTCGGTCGAAAGTTCGATCGACTCGATGAACTGATTTATCGCGCGCGCTCGCACGTTCGCGACAGCGCGCTTCGAATTCTCGATCCTTCGCTGATGGGTTGCCCGACCGCCGACGTCGAAGTTGACGTTGACATGGAGAGCTACGACGACGCCACCTACCTATGGGGGGCGAACGTCACGTTGAACGCGCCGCTCGATGGCGCCCGTGAGGGCTACACGACATTTGTGGTGTGGGGCGAGCTTTCGCGCGAGACCGAAGCGCGCAACTTCGCCGACTTCTGGACGTGGCTGACGGACCTTCGACAGCTCTGCCAGAGCGAAGGAAGATCCTTCGCGGCGTACTGTTTCTGGGCTCAAGCCGAAGACGGCGCCATGAATCGCGCCGTCGCCACGCCCGTCGACGGCGGGCCCACGATGCACGACCTCACCGACTTTCGCCAGCGGTCCCCTTCAACGTGGATCGATCTCCACGATCTCGCCAAGGAACAGATTCAAACCGAGGGGCCCTTAGGGCTCAAGCAGCTGGCGGCGTCGGCCGGATTCCAATGGCGTGACGAGAATCCCAGTGGCGAGGCGTCGATGTTGTGGTACGAAGTGGCGACGCGTGGCGACATCGACGAGACGGCGCTGTCGCGTCAGAGAATCCTCGATTACAACGAAGACGACTGTCGGGCGACGAAGTCATTGCGCGACTGGCTGAACGGTCCGGCGAAAGCGTTGGCGCACCGCGACGACCCCCTGTAGCGCGGCGCGTCCTCGTTAGCATTGGTCAGTGACCTCGGCAACGCCAGTACCCGCGCGAGAGGTCACCTTTAAATCCGGGGCGCGACTGTTGGGCGTGGCGAACGCGGCATTTTCCCTGGCGGGTTCGGTGTTGTTGGCAGTGGCGCTCAGCTATCTCGCACAGCGACGCATCACGTCGGGCATTTGGCTGTTACTCGGTGTCCTTGGCCTTCGATGGGTCCTGTCGACGTTGATGTCGCAGTGGAGCGAACACGCCAGTGCCACGCTGCGCGCTCGCTGGCGCGCGACCCTGGTGCGCCATTTCACTCGGCCGCAGCCCGAGCGCGAACGCGGCCGAGGCGATCTCGCGCTCGCCATTGAACAGGCGTCGGACGCTCCGGCGCTCGACCTGCTCGAAACGAGCGCGATCGCCGCGCTGGCCGGGCTCGCCGTGCTGTTCTGGGCCGGCGGATGGTTGACGTTGCTCATCACCGTCGCGCTACTGGCCGGTGCCGTACCGCTCTACCAACGAGCGGGCCGACGAAGTGAAGCGACCGCACTCGAATATCAACAACGTCGGGCTCTCCTGGAGAGCCGACAGCTCGAGCTGTTGCACCACACGACCGAGCTGCGCGCACTCGGCGCGGTCTCCTACGGCGCGAACGAGATCGCCGCGATCTCGGACTCCGAGCACGCGATAGCGATGCGCGCGATTCGGACAGCGCTGGGGTCTTCTTTGGTCACCGAGTTCTTGAGCGGGGTCAGCATTGGATTGGTCGCCATGGTGGTCGGGTTCGCGCTGCTGGGTGGACGAATCTCACTTCAGCACGCCCTCATCGCCGTACTGGTCACCAGCGAGGTCTTCACGCACGTGCGGCGCTACGGGGTCGAGTTTCATCGACGCGAGGACTCCGAGCGATCACTGGGCGTACTGGACGGACATCTGAGTGCACCGATCACGACCACGACCGAACTGATCGTGGCGACCGACCTGGTGACCGAAGCGAGCGACCGCCCGGTCAGTTTTATTCTGGCGCCGGGGCAACGGCTGTTGGTGACCGGACCATCGGGCTCGGGCAAGACCACGCTCTTGCACACGCTGCTCGGTTGGCGTGACGCCCGGGCCGGTGCTCTCGTTCGGGGCGCAATACGCAGCGCTCACGTGAGCGTGGAGAGTCCGCTGCTCTCGGGCACCCTGCGCGACAACCTCACGCTCGGGGACTCGGTACCGGACGTCGAAGTGCGGGAATGCCTTGCGAGCTTGGGGCTCAGCGGGCCACGATTCGAAAATCTCAATACCACGCTCCTCGCCGATGGCAAAGGGATCAGCACGGGCGAGAAAGTCCGGCTGGTGTTGGCCCGAGGACTCCTCGCCCGCCCCGACCTGTTGGTCGTCGACGACGTGGCCGGTGTTCTCGATGACGAGGGACGACGACTGGTGCGACGCGTGCTCGACGAGCATCCCACGCTCGGCGTCGTTGAGGCGACGGTCGACACGCCACTGCTCGTTGACGTCGCCCTGCGGATCGAGCTGGCACCGTGAGAGGCGACATGGCTCGACTGCGTCGTTGGCTCCGGCGAGCGCACCCACCCCGGGGAACACTGGTTCGCGCCTTCGTAGCTGGTCTGGTGGCGTCGATCGTCAACATTGCGTTGTTGGTCGGCGCAGTGGGGCTTTTGGTGGAGAGCGCGAGGCGTCCGGGACTTCGCACCGTCCTCGGCGCGCTGATCGTCATCGAACTCTTCGCCTTCCTGCGCTCACCGCTTCGCTTCTTCGAACGACTGAGTGCCCACCGCTTGGGTTTCAGCGCGGTCACGAAATGGCGCCGCTGGCTCGTGCTCACGGTGGGCGGCTTCAGTTTCACGCGGTGGCGCTCGTTCGCGGCGGGCGATCTCTTGGAGCGATCACTTCGCGATACCGACGAATTGCAGGACCTGTGGCTGCGAGGCGTGATACCGCTCATCACGTCGGTCATCGTGATGCTGCTCAGCGATCTCGTCATCGGCCTGATGGCGCCACACGGTCAGTGGTGGTCATACGCCGCCGATCTCCTCGCCATACAACTCCTCGGCGTCGCGGCGCTCGTGGCCAACGTCGGGCCGCTCCTTCGGCGCGACCGAGTTCTTCGCCGGGCCCGGGCTCAGTTCCGAGCGCACTTGGTCGAGTTGAGCGCGGCCACGCCGGAACTGGTGTTGCTCGGACGGGTTGACTTCGCCGAGCAGCGCGCCGCGACGTCGGCTGAACGGTTGCGACATGCCGAGACCGCACTCACGAGCCAACACGATCTCTCCAACGCGGTCGCGCCCGCCATGACGGCCCTGGCCCTCGGGGCGCTCGTCGTTCGACCTCACAGTGCGCCCCTGTGGATCGTGGTCGCGGCGTTGCTCGCCCTCTCGATGTTTGAGTCGCTGAGTGTCGTGCGCGATGCGTTCGATACCGCCGTGCGCGTGAGCGCCGGGGCCGAACGACTCGAAGAACTCGATGTCGTGACCAAGCACGGCGACGCCGCGTGGCCGATCGACTCGACAGTGCGTCTCGAGAACCTGACGATTGCCGAAGAGGGCGAAACGCTCGTGAGCGACGCGTCGTTGATCGTGGCGCCCGGACGAAGAGTCGCGCTCACCGGTCCTTCCGGGATCGGAAAGTCGACGTTGCTGCGAGCACTGGCCGCGCTCGACGCCGTCGCGAGCGCATTCGTCACGATCGGCAACGTGGCGCTCAGCGACATTGACGAGGTCGAGTTGCGCCGGTGCCTCGCCTACGTCGCGAGCGAGCCGGGGCTGACGCGGGGCTTCGCCCTCGACGTCGTCAACCTTGGACGCACGCCGTCACGTAGCGCGCACGACGACTTGGCGGCGATGGGTCTGGCCGCGGATTCGACCACGCGCTGGGACGAGCTCTCACGGGGGGAGAGAGCCCGCATCGCCATCGCGCGAGCGATGGTGACGAGTCCGCTGATCTACCTGCTTGACGAACCGACGAGCGGACTCGGGACAGAAGAGACCGCCGCGGTACTGTCACTGTTGGCCTCGACCGGCGCTACCGTCATGGTGGCTACGCACGATCCCCAAGTGATGGCCTGGTGCGACGTGGTCCTGGAACTGTCCGACGGCGCGTTACGCGAGATCAGGCATTGAGGTTCTTCATTCCCGCGGCGACGTAGCGATCGCCGGCCACGGCGTCGCGCGGTATCGCGGCCTCGAGGTCCACAGCATCGGCGTCAGTGATAACAATGTCGTCGGCGGCGATGTTCTCGAGCAGCCACTTACGGCGTTTCGTACCCGGAATCGGCACGACGTCGGGACCCCTCGAAAGGACCCACGCCAGGGCGAGTTGGGCGACCGTGGCCCCCTTAGCTTCGGCAACTGCTTCGAGGTTCGCGAGCAACGTCAGGTTTTGTTCGTACGCCTCGCCGGAGAATCGTGGCTGATTCTTGCGAAAATCTCGTTCGCCCGTCCCATCACGGTTGCTCACTTCGTTGGTCAAAAATCCCCGACCGAGAGGGCTGTAGGCGACGAAACCGACGCCGAGGCGACGACAGGTGTCGAGCACCCCGTCTTCGGGGTCGCGACTCCACAACGAGTATTCGCTCTGCAGGGCGCTCACTGGATGCACCGCGTGCGCGCGCTCAATCGTGGCCGACGAGGCCTCGGAGATCCCGAGGTGACGAACCTTGCCGGCCTCGACCAGGCCCTTCATGGCGCCCCAGGTCTCCTCGATGGCCACGGTGCGATCGACGCGGTGCTGGTAGTAGAGGTCGATCACGTCGACGCCCAGGCGACGCAGCGAGGCGTCGCACGCCTCGACGACGTACTCCGGGGTCCCGTTGATGCGAAGGAACGATCCGTCCTCGGCGCGCTGATTGCCGAACTTCGTGGCGAGCACCACGTCGTCACGGCGATGCTTAATGGCGCGACCCACGAGTTGTTCATTCGTGAACGGTCCGTACATATCGGCGGTGTCGAGAAAGTCGACGCCGGCGTCTAGCGCCGCGTGAATCGTGGCGATCGATTCGGTGTCGTCGCCGACGCCGTAGAACTCGCTCATGCCCATGCACCCGAGACCCTGCGCGGAAACTTCGAGACCCTGACCCAACGTTCGACGATTCATTGACTTTCCCCACGTGAAATTGCTCACAAACCTTTGTTTGCAGGCGTCTCGTGACAGAGTAGCGGTTGGTCTGCGATTATATTTTTGTGTCATTGGCTGGGGGGGCCAAACATCGAGGGCCCGCTTGTTCTGGATACGCGGAACAGGCGGGCTTCGTTGTTTCCACTCACGAAACTGACGAACCATGCAACACCTCTAGGGTTGGGTGGTGAGTAAATCGGCCATTACTTCCGATGCCCTAACGCAACTAGTGCGCCCGCTACTGCGCGGTTGGCTGCATCTGGTCGCCTTTTTCGTACTCTTCGCCTGCTCGCCCATCCTCTTCGCGCGCTGCCAAACCTGGTCCCAGGTCGGTTGGGTCCTCTGCTACCTCGTCGGCGTCGGGGCCATGCTCCTGACGAGTGCCCTGCTGCACCGCGTGCATTGGACGCCGAAGCAACGTCAGGCGTGGCGTCGGGCCGACCATTCGACGATCTTCCTGGCGATTACCGGCACCTATTTCGCTATTTCCGGGTTGACCATGCACGGCACGATCCGTCTGGTCACCCTGATCATCATTGGGGCGAGCACCGTCGTGGGCATCGCTATACGCCAACTCTCGATGAACGCGCCGAAATGGGCCAACACGATTCCGTTCCTGGTCATGAGTTGGTTTGCGGCATTAGTCATGCCCCAGATCTATCGCGGGGGTGGGCCGTGGTGTTTTGCCCTCATCGTCGCCGGTGGCATCGCCTACACCGTCGGCGCCGTCTTTTACGGCACGAAGCGACCCAAACTTTCACCGCGCGTCTTCGGCTACCACGAACTGTTCCACGCCTTCACGCTGATCGGCGCCGGCATGCACTTCGCCGCCATCAGTGTGGCCCTTCGCTAGTTACGCCAACGGCGGCACGACGTTGTAATTCAAGAGTGAGGGCGTCCACATTCTCGAGCCAATTGTGGTCATTGAGCCATTGCTCAGATTCATCCGCCACGCCACCGATCCCGATACCCCGAGCGCCCACGTCATGGCCGATTTGATCGGTGACATGTGAGAGACGATCGCCAAATGAGAGGTGGCGTTGTGCAACAGACTCGTCTGATCGGCCAACAGCGCGTCCAGTTCGGCGTGGACGCGTTGGTCGACCGACGCGAGCGATTCGCCTTCGCCGAAGGCGGTGTCGTGGTGGTGCTCGAAGGCTCGCCACTGCTCTTCGGTGATGACGCTGAGCGGTTGGCCGTCGAGCGAGCCGTAGTCGACCTCGATGAAGGACTCTTTGACTAGTGCGCCGAGGTCCGGCAACGCCAGGGCCGCGGTTCGACGAGCGCGGCGTAACGGCGACGTCCACACCTCGCGCACCTCTAGAAGGTACGGCCGCAAGGCGATCGCTTGACGCTCGCCGAATTCGGTGAGCGTCGGATCGCTCTGGCCGACCAAGAGTCGCGCGGCGTTGGACGTGGTCTGTCCGTGGCGGATGAGAATGATCACGGCAAGAGCAATCGACCGCATTCGGGACAGGTCATGAAGGTTCCCTCCGGCTGCCCCTTCCATCGATCGACGTCGAGCGGTGAGAGCGCGATGCGGCACCCGTCGCAGTGTCCCGCGACGATCTGGGCCGCGCCTGAGGTACCGACGCGCGTGAACGCCCCTTCGTAACGGGCGAGGAGTTCCGGCGCCAGGGCCGAGGCACGCTCGGTTCGCTGTTGGCCAAGGGCGACTAACTCGTCATCGAGACTGGCCTGGAGTTCAGCGATCGCACCTTGCAGCCCGCTACGGCGTGCGACGGCTGGCTGCGCCGTCGCCTTGATGGCACTGACCGCTTCGTCCAAGGGCTCGACGGCCATCAGGTGCTCCAGTTCCAGGTCGTCACTTCGTTCGAGGAGCTCGCGAACGTGTTGGAGTTCGGTCTGCAGCGCCGTCAACTCTCGAACATTCGCCGTCGAATTACTCAGGGTCTTGTCGAGGCTCTCGGCTCGCGTGCGAAGTCGATCGCCCTCTCGTTGGGCCTCTTCGTAGGCGGTGCGTACGGGCGCCAGCGTGGCCTGAGCCTCGTTAAGAGACTTCAAGAGACCACGGAGCTCACCTTCGAGCGCGGTCAATTCGACCATCTCCGGGAGGTGTGTTTTTTGTCCGGTGACGCGGTCAATCCAGCGATCGGCCTCCATGAGTGCGCGAAGGTCGTCGGTCTCACTCACGATTTCAGTCTCGCACGTTCCACGTCTGGTAGGCCCGGGCGAGCTTGGCCAGCACCGGCGTCAAGGACGACTCACCTCGCTCTTGCGCGGCCTCGAAGTCGAACCAGTCGACCTCGGGACTCTCGTTCTCCGGCGGCGACGGATCGACCGGTGGCGCGACGGCGACGTAGCGCAGGTCGTAGTGCGTGTGGCCCTTGGGCCCGGGATGCAGATCCACATGGATGAGCTCGATCGGATCGAGGTGCCGCGCGACGAGACCGGTCTCTTCGAGCGTTTCGCGAAGCGCCGCCGATTCGGGACTTTCGTTCGCGTCCACGTGGCCGCCCGGTTGAATCCAGATACCGAGGAGCCGGTGGCGATGCAAGACGACCCCGCGCGACGACACCACGAAGGCCGAGGCGGTGAGGTGGTGAAGGTTCTCCTCCTCGGCGAACGGATCGCCCGGCCAGTCGAGACGTTCGAGGGTAGCGGCAATTGAGCGCGACTCTCGATCGTCAATCGGATCGATTCGCTCGATCTGGGACCGCAAGGTATTCAGCGACGTCACTGACTATCCAGCAGACGCTCGACCGACGCCGGCACCGCAATCATCCCCGCCGCCATCGCGCCGTTGGTATCGGGAATCGGCGCGGAAAATTGCATCCGGGCCGGCACGGTGCCGGACCACACCGGAAGGCCGAGGTCTTCGTCGGGATCGTCGGTCGGACCGGAAGACAGTTTGGCGGACGCCTCGTCAATGCTCACCGCGACGACCATCGTGAGACGTCGTTCGGCGTCACTCATCGGTCGCACTTCGCTCGCGCGGCCCGGCAGCACCGCGTCGACGAACATAGCGAGGACCCGCGCCTTCTCCACGTCATCACTCACGAGTGACGCGGCACCGAAGATCACCACGGAACGATAGGCAATGGAGGATTCGAAACCGCTGCGCGCCAAGCGCAACCCGTCGTAGAGCGTGACCGAGATACAGGCCTCGCCGCTATCGACAATCGCCTTCATCACCGCGTTCGAGGGACTGCCGTGGAGGAAGAGGGTGTGACCCTCACGCGCGTGCAGCATCGGAATCACCACGGCGCCGCCGTTGACGATCGACGCGACGTGACAGAGCGGCGCCTCGTCGATGACGGCGAAGATGACGTCGCGGTCGTAGTTGGCTTTCGCCGGCAGTCGACGAACTCGTGATTTTGGCCCCGGCCCGAGAACGTCGCTCACGCGCGAAGGTCGCCGCCGAAGAAGGTGCGCGCCATGCCGGCCACTTCGACGCTCCGTTCAAACAGTCGCGCGAACATCACCCCGCCGCGAGCGGACGCTTGATGCACCGACACCGTGGGCTCGCCGACGCGCTCAACCCACCACGGTGCGACCGCGCACATCGCGCTTCCGGTGACGCTGTCCTCGGCTAGGCCCAGGCGCGGCGCGAAGACGCGGATCGACACGTCGACGTTCGGTCCCCCGACGCAGGCGACGATCACCATCGAGCTCGGTACCAAGAAGAGATTCATTGTGTCCACGGCCAGTCCGCACAAGGTGTCGAAGTCCTCGACCACGGCGAGCACGCCCTGTTCCCCGGCGCGATACACCTCATTTACCGGACCGAGCGTGTCATTGAGCATCGACGGGTCGACCTCTTCGAGGGTCCATCGAGGGAGATCGATGCCGAGCAGGCCATCGCCCATTCGCCGGCCCGATAGGACACCGGCGCGTGTCTGGAAGTAGATCTCCGCTCCTGGCACGCCCAGTTCGTTGAGTAGGACGTGCAGGCTGGCGAGCGTCGCGTGTCCGCACAGCTCGACTTCCACCGTGGGCGTGAACCAACGCAAGGACCACTGGTCGCCCACGCGACGTACGAAGGCCGTTTCGGACACGCCCAGCTCGAAGGAAATCTGTTGGAGTTCGTCATCGGGCATCGATCGCTCGAGCAATACCACGACCGCGGGATTACCACGCTCGGCCTCACCGGTGAAGGCGTCGACCCACCAGAGTCGGTGACCGAAGGCCACGTTGACAGATTCCACCAATAGAGACTGCCACAACGCCACCCGAGACCCCCTAGGGTTTTGGTGTGCGTGTCGCGACGTTTAACCTTCACGCCGGGGTCGATGGATGGGGTCGACCGACCAACGTTCTCGATCACGTGGTGAGTCTGAACGCCGACATCCTGATACTGCCCGAGCTGTGGCGCGGCGAGTCGGGCGAGGACTTCGTGGCCGAGCTCAAGACACGATTAGGTATGGACGGCCTCTTCGTTCCCCTCGCCTCGGGACAGCGCGTCACGTCGGGGACCGGCGGACGAACGTGGCAGCCGCTGCTCGCTCACCTGAGCGGCGAACGTGGACTGTTCTTCGGCGAACATCGGACGTTGAGCAAGGTCCAGCGAGTCCGCCGCGCCAGCGCCGACGGCATTGAACGCGGCGAGTGGGGACTCGGTCTGTTGACGCGACTGCCCATTCGAGAGATCCACTCGGAGTCCCTCGGGCGTCTGCCCCGAGAGAAAGTGAAACGCACCCTCATCGTCGCCACGCTCGAACACGAGGGTCGCGCCTTTTACGTCTTGGCGGTACACGGCGCGCATTTGAGTCACGGTTCCTACCGCCAGTACCGACGGGTCAGCGACATCGTCGCCACGCTCGATCCCGCGTTACCGATCCTGCTGGGCGGCGACTTCAACTCCTGGCGACCACTGTTGCGATTGTTACTGCCGGGATGGCGATCGCTGGTCAATGCGCGCACGTGGCCGGCGCGTACGCCGCACTCTCAGATCGACCACCTCTTGGTGCGCGGTCCGTGGAAGAGCCTCGGCGGATTCGCCAGCGACGGGGGCAGCGACCATCGAGCGCTCGTCGCCGACGTTCAACTGAACTGACCGATACCGCAATCGACGCGGGCGTCAGCTCAACTGAACGCTGTCGTCGACCACCACCAGCGTCTTGCCGTGGTTGCCCCCCGTGAACAGGAGGTTCAGCGCGTCCGGTGCGTGCTCGAGACCGGTGACCAAGTGTTCCTGGTGGGTGATTCGTCCGTCGAGCACCATGGCCGCCAGCTCGAGGTGCGCCTCCGCGTAACGATGAGCGAAGTCAAAGACGATGAACCCCTTCATCTGACCCCGTCGCGTGATCAACATCGACGTGTTGGCGACCCCGGGCCCGCGCTCGGTGGCGTTGTACTGCGAGATCGCGCCGCACATGACGATACGCGCGTTCATGGAAATGTTGGCGAGCGCCGCGTCGAGAATGGCGCCGCCGACGTTATCGAAGTAGACGTCCACGCCCTTGGGGCAGGACTCTCGGATGCGCTGGGTGAGACCCGGTTCGCGGTAGTCGAGGCACTCGTCGAAGCCGTACGTCTCGACGACCTCGGAACATTTCTCGGCCCCGCCGGCGATACCGACGACTTTTTTCGCACCGCGGGCCTTGGCGATCTGACCAACGACGGAACCGGTGGCCCCGGCCGCGCCCGAGACAACCACCACGTCACCCTCCTTGAACGCACCGACGTCCAAAAGTCCGAAGTACGCGGTGAGCCCGGTGGTGCCGAGGACGTTCATCACCGTCGCGAGGTCCAGTCCGAGCCCCGTGGGTAACACGGTGAACTTGTTCGACTCACTGGCTTTGGCCCACTCTTGCCAGCCGGTCACGCCGAGCACGACGTCGCCGACGCGGTAGCGCTCGTGGTTGGACTCCATCACGACCCCGCTGCCACCCGAGCGGATGACGTCGCCGATGCCGATGGGCGGGAGATAGCCGGGCGCGTCGTTCATCCAGGTTCGGATCGTCGGATCGATCGAGAGCAGTCCGACTTTGATCAACGCTTCGTCGGGACCACAGATCGGCATCGGAGCATCGACCAGTGTCGTTGTTGATTCGTCGATCATGCCGATGGGACGTTGCGCCAGGGTGATTTGTCGATTGCCCACGTGAACTCCTTCGTTGGTCGTCAGATTAGGTCTCGCGGGGCGGTTCGGCGCGATCTGGGGCGCTCGCGGACCTCTCCAATCAGGGGTTACCAGGATGGTGTTGCCAATACATGACTAAGTAGGTAAAGTTTGTCATCATTACGGCGAGGGCGAGGAGCGACTGCGGTGACCCCCGAGACTAAGCAGGAGACTGCGGTCGAGGACATCAAGAGATCAAGTAACTACTTGCGCGGTGAGATCAGCCGTGAACTCGACAACGATGTCGCCAAGGTGTCCAACGAATCCGAGCAGATCCTCAAGTTCCACGGCATCTACGCCCAGGACAATCGTGACGTGCGTCGAGAGCGCGCCGTCAAGGGTGAAGAGCTCGATTACATCTTCATGATCCGAATCGCCATCCCCGGCGGACGACTCACGACCGACCAATGGCTGGCGCTCGATGGTGCCGCCACCGACGTCGCCGACGGCACGATCCGTCTCACCACTCGTCAAGCGGTCCAGTTCCACGGGGTGCTGAAGGACGGATTGCGGCCCCTGGCGCGAGCGGTCGACGCGCACCTGATGACTTCTTTCGGCGCCTGTGGCGACGTCGTTCGCAACGTGGTCTCCTGTCCCGAACTTCAAAGCAACGACGCCAACGAACGCCTGCGCGAGATCTCGAGGCACCTGACCCGCAGTTTTCGCGCGACCACCGAAGCGCACTGGGAGATCTTCGTCAACGGCGACAAGGCCGTCTCGCGCGAAGAGGTCACCGAACGCCCGTTCTACGGAGAGACGTACCTTCCGCGCAAGTTCAAGATCGCCGTCGCTCACCCCAATGAGAACTGCGTGGACGTACTCGCCCAGGACGTCGGGCTCATCCCCGGCAGGCACCCCGAGGTCGGCGAAGGATTCAATCTCGTGGTGGGCGGCGGCCTCGGTCGGGCCTACGCCAACCCCGACACCTTCGCCCGGCTGGCCGATCCCATGACCTTCGTCACCTACGACGAGGTCGAAGAGGTCATCGCCGCGGTGCTGGTGACCTACCGCGAACTCGGCGATCGCACCGACCGCAAGCGCGCGCGCATGAAGTACGTCGTGGCCGACATGGGCTACGAGCAGTTCCGCAAGGAGATCGAGGTGCGACTGGGCCGAGAACTGCGCGAACCGTTGGCGCTACCGACGCACTTCGACGCCGACGATCATCTGGGGTGGCGAACGCGCCCCGACGGGACGCACCAGGTCGGTGTTCGCGTCTCGGCCGGCCGAGTCCGCGACGACGACACTTCGCGACTGCGCTCAGCGCTGCGCCTCGTGGCGCAGCGTCACCCGGTGACGTTCTTCCTCACTCCGCAACAGGACATCGTGATCAGTGCTATTCCCGGCGCGGCGCGCGAGAACGTCGAAGAGATCCTGCGCCGTCACGGCGTGCGACCCGTCGCTGAACTCGGCAACGTCGAGCGCACGGCCCTCGCCTGTCCGGCGCTCCCGACGTGCGGCCAGGCCCTCGCCGAAGCCGAACGGCGACTCCCCGAATTGGTCGGCCACATCGAAGGCGCCCTCGCCCGTCGTCAGCTCGGTCGCCGGGCGCTGCAACTGCGCATGACCGGTTGTCCGAATGGCTGCGCTCGACCGGCCGTCGCCGAAGTGGGCATCGTCGGTCGCACGAAATCCACCTACGACGTCTACGTGGGCGGCGGTCCTCGCGGTGATCGGCTCGCAACGCTGTATCGAGAGAAGGTCCCTTTCGACGAGATCGCCGTGGTCCTCGGTCCCCTCTTCGACCGCTGGGAAGCCGAGGGAGACGCAGAGGAGTCCTTCGGCGACTTCTTGACTCGAGTGGGCGTCGAATGACCGTCTTTCTGGTCGGCGCGGGGCCCGGTGACGCCGAACTCTTGACCGTGCGCGCGGCCCGATTGCTCGCCGTGGCCGACGTGATCGTGCACGACCGCCTAGTCGAAGGCTCGGTGCTCGAACTCGCTCGACGCGGCGCCGAGTTGATTGACGTGGGCAAGGAGCCGGGCCGCTTCACGTCACAGTCAATGATCAATGACCTTCTCGTGTCGCTCGGTCGACGCTACGAGATCGTGGTTCGTCTCAAGGGCGGCGATCCGTTCGTCTTCGGACGAGGAGGCGAAGAGATGATTGCGCTAAGCGACGCCGGCGTGGCGAGTGAGGTGGTGCCCGGCGTGACGTCGGCCTTCGCCGGTCCGCTGGCCGCGGGCATCCCGGTCACGCATCGGGGCCTCTCACGAGGGGTAACGGTCGTCACCGGCCACCTCGAAAGCCACGACGACGGTTACTTCCGCCGACTGGCCAACCCCGATCTCACGCTGGTGGTCTTGATGGGCGTGAGTGCGCGTTCGTCGATCGCCGCGCAGCTCATTGACGGGGGCCTCTCGAGTGAGACGCCCGTCGCGGTCATCGAGAGTGCCTGGACCGCGCGTGAGTCGGTGACGCGCGCGGTGCTGCGTGACCTGGGAGCCCTCAACGTATCCTCCCCCGCCATCATCGTCATCGGTCCGTGCGCCGCACTCTCGGTGCGCGAACTAATGGCCGAGACCTCCGCGTTGGTCTGAGCGTGCTTCCCCTCGCCCTGAAGCTCACCAACAAAGAGGTGCTCGTCATCGGGGCCGGCCGCATTGGCACGGGCAAAGCCTCGTTGCTGGTCGAGGCCGGTGCCCGAGTGACGATGATCGCCCGTGACGTTCTCGCCGAGTTGCCCAAGGGTCTTACGTCGGTTGAACGACGTGACTACCGAGACGGCGACCTCCGGGGCTACGCGCTCGTCGTTTCGGCGACCGGCGACGCGACGGTCAATGACCGCATCGTCGAAGAGGCTCGTCGCGAGAACGTGTGGTTGAACGTGGTCGACGATCCCCAACGCTCGGACTTCTACTTCACCGCCGTGCACCGCGCCGGTGACGTCATCGTGTCGGTCTCAACCGAAGGCGCGTCGCCGGCCCTCGCCCAGGAACTTCGCTCGATGATCGCCGAGCGACTGCCGGACAACCTGGCCGGCGTGGCCCAGCAGTTACGCCGAGAGCGAGCCGATTTCCACGCCGCGGGCGCGAGTACCGAGGGCGTTGACTGGCGGCCGCGAATTCGAGAGCTGCTCGGGACCGACCTCTCACGCTGAGAACCATCTCGCTAGTGTCCCGGGCGTGAGAACCGTCGCATGGAGGAGGCCCCATGTCTGATCGAGTGCTCGTCACGGGTGCCACCGGATTCATCGCGCAGCATTGCGTGGTGCAACTCTTGGACGCCGGGTACGACGTTCGCGGAACCGCTCGATCGGCCGGTCGCACCGCCGAGGTGAGAGCGATCCTGTCGCCGCATCTCAGCGACGCGGCACGCAGTCGGCTCGACACCCTCGACGTGGTGGCAGCCGATCTCACGAGCGACGACGGCTGGACGAGCGCCGTCGAAGGATGTCGCTACGTGATGCACGTCGCTAGTCCACTACCACGCGGCGTCGTGAAGGACGAGAACGAGTTGATCGTGCCCGCGCGCGACGGGACGCTGCGTGTACTGCACGCTTCCCACGACGCCGGCGTCGAGCGCGTCGTGCTTACCTCGTCACTCAGTGCCATTGTCTACGGCAACGACCGTTCTCGCGTCTTCACCGAACGGGACTGGTCGAATCTCAACGGCGAGCGAATTGGCGCCTATGACAAGTCCAAGACGATCGCCGAACGCGCCGCCTGGGACTACATGGAGAGCCTGACGGGCACGTCATCGATGCAGCTCGTCGTCGTCAATCCCGGGCTCGTTCTCGGCCCGTTGCTCTCGAGCGATTGGGGCACGTCCGGTGAGATGGTGAAGAGGATTCTGGAACACAAGGTACCGGCGATACCCAACATCAACTTCGCGACCGTGGACGTCCGTGACGTCGCGAGCGCGCACGTCAGTGCGATGAAGATTCCCGAAGCCGCCGGTCAACGATTTATCTGCGCCGAAACGAATCACTCGATGATGGAAATCGCTCAGATTTTGAAGGCCCGCTACAGCGCTCAGGGATTCAAGATCCCGTCCGGGCGACTTCCCTCAATCGCCGTGCGGGCGATGGCGGTCTTCGATAAGACGGTCCGACTGGCGCTGAACGATCTCGACTCGACCCAGAGCGTCGACAATACGAAGATTCGCACCGTTTTGAAGTGGCGGCCCCGTGATTTAACCGAGATGACGACGGCGATGGCCGATTCGATGATTGAATACGGCGTCGTTCGGGCCAAGAAGTAATCGCGGACGTCAAGCATCCGACGTGCGGAGCACGATTTTGGAAGACGTTCGTTGAGGTTGTCCGGATTGTGGACGCGCCCGTCGCGATGAAAACACGGCCGCCGCGCCAACCTGTAACTTTGGGACCACTATGGCGCCGAGCACTGAGACACCGCTGCTCGAGCTCGAACACGTTTCGGTTCACTTCGAGGGCCTTCGGGCGTTAAACGACGTCTCATTCGATGTCTCATTAGGTGAGATCGTCGGGTTGATTGGTCCGAACGGCGCCGGCAAGACGACGGCCTTCAACGTCGCGTGCGGTTTCGTGAAACCGTCGCAAGGGCACGTGCACTATCCCAGTGCCGGCAAGTCAAACTTACGACCCCATCAGCTCGTCGGCGCCGGCGTCGCGCGGACGCTTCAAGGAGTTGGACTCTTCCCCCATTGCACCGTTATCGAGAACGTGATGGCCGGAGGACACCTGCGACCAAACGGTGGGTTCATCGCCAGTCTCCTTTCCTTGCCCAACGAAGTACGCTCCGAGCGCGCGCTTCGCCGAGACGCGCTCGCCATGTTAGAGCGCCTACGGATAGCCGACAGGGCCGAGCGACTGCCTTCGGCGATTCCCTATGGCGTCGCGAAAAAGGTCTCGGTGGCCCGGGCATTGATGAGCGCCCCGACGCTGTTGTTGTTGGATGAACCGGCCTCGGGCTTGGACGAAGCGGAGCTCGAAGACTTCGCGCAACTGATTACGGAACTTCGCTCGACCATGGGCGTGCTACTCGTCGAGCACGACATGGAGTTCGTGATGCCTCTGGTCGATCGACTGGTGGTGTTGAACTTCGGCCAGGTGATCGCGCACGGCACGCCGGCCGACGTTCGCCAGGATGAGGCAGTGATCGCCGCGTACCTGGGAGTCGACGAATGATCACGATTGAAGACCTCACGGTCTCCTTCGGAGCGGTGCAGGCGTTGCGCAACGTCTCGTTCGTCGCCGAGACGGGCAAGATCACGGCCGTACTCGGCGCCAACGGTGCCGGCAAGACGACATTGTTGCGCACGATCAGCGGTCTTAAAGAGCCCAAGACGGGGACGATCCGCTTGGACGACCAGTCCTTGGTGCACAAGCGGACCGAGGACATCGCACGTCTCGGCATCGGCCACGTTCCCGAGGGCCGAGGTGTCATCGGCGAATTCACGGTGGAGGAGAATCTCCGTCTCGGAGCGATGATGGCCAGGGTGAACCTGTTACAAGGTCTCCAAGAGCAGTACGAACTGTTCCCGGTACTGGGTGAGCGACGTAAACAGCACGCCGCGAAGCTCTCCGGGGGTGAACGCCAAATGCTGGCGATGGCCCGGGCACTGATCGCCAAACCTTCGGTGCTCTTATTGGACGAACCCTCGCTCGGTCTCGCTCCCCTCGTGACCGCTCAACTGATGCACACAATTCAATCGCTCTGTGAATCCAGTGACTTAACGGTGATACTGGTCGAACAGAACGCCACGTCGGCCCTGCGCATCGCACACCACGCCGTCGTATTGCACGTCGGCAAGGTAGTGGCCAACGACACCGCCGCCAACGTGTCGGCCAATGACAATCTCCGTCAGTACTACCTCGGACTGGTGGAGTGATGGATCCGTTTCTCACCTCGCGCATCGTCACCGACGTTCTCAGCGGACTCACGAATGGCGTCACGTACGGATTGGTGGCGCTGAGCTTGGTGCTCATTTGGCGTTCCACCGGTGTCCTCAACTTCGCCCAGGGCGCGATGCCGATGTTCGCCACCTATCTGGGCTTTGCCTTCTTGTCGTACCACTTCGGCTACTGGGCGTGCGTCGTGGCGTGCGTCATCGCCGGACTGCTCCTCGGCGGACTAACCGAGCGATTCCTCGTTCGGGGCCTCTACGGCAAACCGGAGATCAATCCGATAGTGGTCATGGTCGGCTTCCTCATCGTCCTCGAAGCGGTCGCGGCCGCCATCTGGTCCTCGACGCCGCGCAGTCTGCCGAGTCCCTTCTCAGCGATCCACTGGCAACTGGCCGGCAAGCCGTTTGCGTTGTCGCCCTTCACGGTCTACGAGATCGCCACGGCGCTGGTGGTCATGGCCCTAGTCGCCGCTTTGTTCCGATTCACGAAGCTCGGACTGCAGCTGCGCGCGTCGGCGTTGGCGCCGGAGGTGTCGCGATTGCTGGGCGTACGCGTCGGTCGTCTCCTCACGCTGGGATGGATGCTCTCGACGGCCGTGGGCGTCATCACCGCGATTCTGGTTTCGGCGAACTTTTTCTCGGGACTGACGCCCACGGTGATGGACGGCATCTTCGCCTACGGCTTTATCGCGGCGGCCATTGGCGGACTCGAGAGTCCGGTCGGTGCGATCGTCGCGGGCGTCTTGCTCGGCGTCGTCAATCAGTTCGTGACCGACTTCGTGAACCAAAACGCCGTCATCATCATCGCCCTCGGCATCCTCGTTGTCTCGTTGATGGTCCGCCCGAGCGGCGTCTTCACCAAGAGCTCTCAGAGACGCGTCTGATGAAACTCATTGCCGTCCGCCGCCGAGTACCGATCGCCATCGCCATCGCCGTCGCCGTGACCATCATCGCGCTCGTGGCCGCGTCAACAACGCGAGAAGGGATCGCGCTCAGCATCGCCTTCGACCTGGCCGTCGCGTGTGGCATCGCCATGAGCGTGCCGGGATTCAAGGCGGACCACCCCGTGGTGTCACGCGCGGCCCTGACGTTGCTCGCGCTGGACGTCGCCATCTTCCTCACGTTCTTTTTCAGCTCGAGTACGAACTTCAACCTCGCCACGGGAGCGGCGATGTCCATCGTGTTGCTCGGGCTCTCCTTCTTGACTGGCGCTTCGGGACAGATCTCACTGGGCAACGGCGCGTTCATGGGCGTCGGGGCCTTCGCGATGGCCATTTGGGCGAATCATCACGCGACCACGCCCATCGTGCTCACACTCTTGATCGCGGTGGCCTGCGGAGCGCTGGTCGGACTTCTCCTCGGACTCCCGGCGACGCGACTTCGCGGTCCCTACTTGGCCGGGATGACTCTGGCCTTCGCCGTGGCCTTCACGTTCATTCTCAGTTCCTTCAGCTCTTGGACTGGCGGCGACTCGGGATTGCAGTTGCCCACTGCGGCGACGGCCCCGCGCTGGCTCGACGGGTTCTTCCACGCCGGTACGCCACCACTGACGACCACCACGCTCTATATCACTGACGTCGCCATCATCGTCGCCGGCGTCGCGTTCTTCTTCATGGCGAATCTGTTCGCCAGTCGCACGGGTCGGTCGATGCGACTCATCCGGGACAACGATGTCGCCGCCGAACTCGTTGGGGTGTCTTTGCCGCGCACGAGAGTCGTCGCGTTCATCGTGTCCTCGGCCTACGCCGCGCTGGGTGGGGCACTGTTGACCTTGATCGACAACTCGGTCTCACCGCCGACGTACTCCTTCGCCCTCTCGGTGACGATCCTTTCCTTGATCGTCATCGGCGGCATTGGCACAATCTCCGGCGCCCTCATCGGCGGCGTCATCTACGCCTTTTCGACGAACGTCATCTCGTGGATCACGACCCAAACGGGACTTAATCCTCAGGGTAACCTGGCGAGCCAACTCAACGGCATCATCTTCGGAGGTCTGTTGATTCTGACGATGCTCTTCGCCCCGTTTGGCATCACCGGCGCCGCGCGCCAACTCTGGCATCGATTGCGCGCGCGATTCCCGAGGTGACTTGCATCCGCGTTTCGTGACGCCTACGCTCACGCAACAAGAGTTCCAAATCAGGGGAGACAGACAAGATGGTTACATCCAAGACACGTCGCGTGACGATTACCGGTACGGCGATGCTGCTGTGCCTGGGCCTCGTCACCGCCGGCAGTTCAATCGTCGGGGCAGGAGCGGCGACCGCGAAGGTACCCGGCGTCACCGCGCACCAGATCACGATCGGCGCGACCGAGCCCGTAACCGGCATCGCGTCCTCCGGCTACAACCAAGTGGCCAAGGCCGCCAACGCCGTCTTTAAGTACGTGGACAGTCACGGCGGCGTCTTCGGACGCAAGATCAAGTACGTCATCAAGGACGACTGTTATGGCACACCGGGCTTCGGTTGCACCGGGGTCCCCAGTACCCCGACGCAGACCCACTCGTTGCTGGGTATCCCGGTCTTCGCGACCGTCGGTTCTCTCGGGACGCCCACGCAGGACTCTGTGCGGGCCCTACTGAAGAGCAACGGCGTACCGCAGTTGTTCGTCGCGTCCGGTTCCCGCGACTGGAACAACCCGCACACGTACCCGGGTCTTTTCGGGTGGCAGCCCAGTTACAACGAGGAGAGCAAGATCTTCGCGAAGTACATCAAGGCCACCCTCCCGGGCGCCAGCGTCTGCTTCTTGGGACAAGGTGACGACTTCGGCCAAGACGGACTGGCCGGATTGGTAGCGGGCGGCATTAAGCCACTCTCCGCGGACCTCTATTCGGTCCCCGACTTGGTCGCTACGACCGGCGCTTCAATTGCACCGTACATCGCGGACTTCCAGACCAAGAAGTGCACGGTCGTGGTCTTGGACTCCATCCCCGGCGCCACTGACGCCGCGCTGGGCGCCGCCCTGCAGTTGGGCTACTCACCGCAGTGGGTCATTTCGAGCGTCGGCTCGGACCCCCAGACGGTCGACGCTCCGTTCGTGGGCAAGGTTCCCACCGACCCCGAGATTGGTGCCATCTCGTTCAGCTACTTGCCGACCACGACCACCAGCAGCGCGTGGATCCCGTGGATCACCAAGGTGATCGAGGCTGACCCGGCCGACTTCCCCGGTTTCACCTCTTCCAGCGTCCTCAACGGCAACATCGCCTACGGCGCGGCCTACGGCGTGGCATTCGTGGAAGCGTTGAAGGCCACCGGGAAGAACCTCACTCGAGCCAGCTTCTTGAAGACGCTCCAGAGTGTCACCTTCTCCCAGACGCCGTCCCTCACGCCGTTGCGCTACACGTCGTCCAACCACCAGGGTCTGAACGGCGGTTATCTCACGACCGTCATCAGCGCCTCCGCGATGAAGCCTCTCACCGGGATCGTGTACACCGCCGACAGCTCAACGGACGGCCGGGTTACGGTCGCGACGACGTTGAGTCACGGTATTCCTAACTGGATTAAGTAACCTCCTCAGTCGTTCTACGGTGCCCCGGTGCCCTGCACCGGGGCACCGTAGCGTTCGAAGTCGATAGAGGTCCCACGCTGATGCAGTGTGACGGAGTCGCCGTCGAGGAACGAAGGAGCCGCTGAACTCAGTCCTTAGTGATTTCGAAGGCCCGTAGACCGCGGATTCGCTCCTGGCGGCGACCGCGCAGCTTGCGTTCCGAGAGTTGGGCCAGTTCGATGTAGGAGCTCATGATCGACGCGTTCAGCCGTTCGACGGTCACGAAGGGATTGGGGTCTTCGGGGATTACCTCGTCGATGAGGCCGAGGTCCAGTTGGTCCTTGGCGGTCGAGCGCATGGTGGCGAGCGTGATGCGCACTTCGTCGTGTGAGGGATTCGGCGTCTTGTAGAGGATCGAGGCGGCCGAGCGCGGCTCGGCGACGTAAGCCATGGCCTTCTCCAGCATGATGACGTGGTCGGCCATGGGCGTCGTCGCCAGTCCCCCGCCGCTGCCGAGCGCTCCGGCGACAACTGAGATCACCGGCTCGGAGTAGTCGATGCCCTTCAGGATCGACCGGGCAATCGCTCGCGATAGTCCTCGGCGCTCACTCTCCAACGTCGGTTTGGCCCCGAGCGTGTCGGTGACGAAGAGCGCCGGCAGGTGCAGACGTTCACCCATCTCGAGCATTCGCTCCAAGAAGGCGAAGTCTTCCGGCGCGGGGTTCGACGGTCGCTTGATGACGGTGTCGCCAAAGCGCTGGTACGACGGCTGGGTCCCCACGATCACGAACGGCTGGGCGCCGATCTTCGCGAAGGCGCCCACGATGGCCGGGTAGCGCTTGAACGCCGCCTCCTGGACGTAGTTGTAGACGGCGGTCGCTTCGGTGAAGCAGTAGCGCACGATGAACTCCAGGTCGACGCGATTGGCGTCGGTCATCAGGTCCTGGTACTGCTCGACGAGGGCGTCGGAATCCGTGCTGACGTGCGCTTGACGCGGCGCCGCCGCGGGAACTGGTTCGGCGCCCTTCATGTCGTCAAAGCGCGGACCGTAGATTCCAACCGGGCCGAAGTCGAAGGACCGCCGCTGGTCCGACGCGGTGACGTTGCGGATCAAGGGCGGCGTGTCGGCGTTGAGTTGGTGATTCTTGTCGGGCCGCTCGGTCGAGGTGAGGATGGCGCCGAGATACCACACGACCTCGCTGACGTCGGAGAGCACCACGTCAATGTTGCGGTCCAGCAAGTTGGCCTCGGCGCTCTGGGAGTCGGTCGGCACCGAGAGGCCCTCGAAGGCCTCGATCACGTTCGGGCCGGCGAAGCCGAAGTTGGTCCCCGACGTCGCGACGATCACGTCGGCGTTCGGCACGGCGCTGGCCGACACGCCGCCCCAGACGTTGCCGAGCAGCACGGCCACGTGGGGCCGTGCCACGCGATCCTTGTAATTGCGAATGGCTTCGACCATCCTGGTCATCTGGGTCAGGCCGGCGAAGTTCTCATGTTGGCGCACGCCGCTGGAGGCGTAGACACTGACGAAGGGCAACTTCCTCGCGATCGCCAGGTCGGCCGCCGCTTGAAACTTCTCGCCCGACACGACGCCGAGTGAACCGGCGAAGAAGTCCCAGTTCATGGCGTAGAGGACAACCGGGTGTCCGTCGAAGTCGGCCAGACCGTAGGTCGAGGACTCGGTCTTTCCTTTGCCGCGTTCGCGTTGCAACTTGTCGCCGTAGGACTCGTCGGCCTCGCTGCCGTGCCCTCGACGAACGAGGCCGACGAGATCTTTGGCGATGTGCCATCGTCCATGACTCGCCTTGAAGTGGACGAGCTCTTGCAGGGTGAGCAACTGGGACGGACTATTTACCTTCTTGCGGTTGCGAAGGTGCGCACCGACAGGCGCCTTGAATATCGGCAGGCCGCTCGGGTGCCCTTCGCCGAAGAGACTCGAATCGAGGTCGTCTTCGGGGATCGATGCGTCAAAGTCCGCGAGATCAGCCATGTAGGGCCATTATTGCACGAGACGCACTTTTTGGGAAAAGCGAGGACTCGGTGACTCGACGGTTCTCCTGACGAAACATACTCCTCGATCGAAAATCGCCAAGCCCTTCTACCGGTGGGTAACGCCGGAGATTCACGCCTTCGACTCGGTAACCTCGTGCGATATGGCCCGTGACCAATCACCCAGCTCGGTCGTTCGACGGAGCACGGCGTGAGCGACGGGCGGCGCGACGTTCGGGCCTACCACGAAGTCCTGGAACACCTTGGTGAAGCGAACTCTCGAGCGCTCCTCGCGACCCCGGCGTTGGTGTGCGACCTAGGACTGTTGCGTTCGAATATCGAACGAATGGCCAGCCTCGCCCGCGATGCCGACGTCGCGCTGCGCCCGCACGTGAAGTCACACAAGTCGGCCTTCATCGCCGAACAACAACTCCGGGCCGGCGCCGTGGGTCTCTCCTTCGCCAAGATGGGTGAGGCCGAGGCGATCGTGGAGCGACTCAAAGTCGACGGCGACTTCACCGCGGTATCGGTGTTACTCACCTCACCCCTCGTCGGACGACCCTCCGGCGAACGCGCGGCGGCCCTGGCCGCCCGGTGTGACCTCATCGTCGTGGTCGATCACTGCGACGGCGTGGACGAATTGGAGGCCGCCGCGATGGCCTCCGAGACGACGATCTCGGTGCTCTGCGACGTGGACGTCGGCCTCGGTCGAACGGGCGTCGTCGGAGCGGCCGAGGCACTCGCGGTCGTCGAACGAGTGCACGCGGCCACACGGTTGCGATTCAAAGGCGTCCAAGGTTACGGCGGACACTTGCAACACATTGCCGGTCGCGAACATCGCCGCGAGGCGACGATCGCCTCGACCACGCGGCTCGGCGCGGTGATCGAGGCTCTCGAGTCGGCCGGCGTCGCCGTGGCGATTCGAAGCGGTGGAGGCACGGGAACCATGGGCCTCGACGTCGAGATCGGCCTACTCAACGAACTGCAACCCGGGAGCTACGTCTTCATGGACCGCGAGTACCGCGACGCGTTGGGCGAAGACCCCGAAGGTCGCTTCGCGCAGAGCCTCACGTTGCTCACGTCCGTTATCTCGGTGAATCACGAGGACTACGTGACCGTCGACGCCGGACTGAAGTCCATGGCCACCGACGCGGGCCTCCCCACGGTCCTCGGTCATGAGCCAAAGGCGACGTATCAGTTCTTCGGCGACGAGCAGGGAATGGTGACCTATCCGGGTCACTCGTTGCGTCGGGGCGAACGGCTCGAACTCGTGCCCCCGCACTGTGATCCGACGGTCGATCGTTACGACGTCGTATGGCTCGTGCACGACGACGTGGTGGTCGACGTCATCGACATCACCGCCCGCGGACGATCGCAGTAGATTGAACTTTTGGCAAAGGCCCTTCATTGCAGCGATGTAGCGCCCCGTGGCGTACATCGGCACGTGAGGTCACTACGCTTTGAAGTGAAGTACTTCGGGACCGAAACGCCCAAGAAGGTCGTTTGGTCCACAACGAGCTCGTCGTCGCTCAGAGATCATCGGGCGAAACGGGAATGAGTGGGACACGACAATGGCACCAACTCGACATTCCAGTTCATCCAGTGGCCACGACGGCACTCATTCACTCGACCCGCCCGCCGTGCTGGGATTTCGTTCACTGAAGGATCAGGGTTCGCAGCCCTTCCCGACGCCCGAGGCGCTCGAGGCAATCTTTCCACCGATTGGCGACTACGCGTTCCTTTCGGACTGTGAGAACACCCTCCTCGTCGCACCGACCGGTTCAATCGAGTGGATGTGCTTGCCCAAACCACACGACCCGAGTCTTTTCGGCACGATCCTCGACCGTTCGGCCGGATCGTTCCGCCTCGCGCCAGTGGAAAGTTCGGTACCAGCCCACCGACAGTACTTGCCCGGAACGATGGTGCTCGCCACGACGTGGCAGACACGCAGTGGCTGGCTCGAAGTCAACGACTTCCTCGCCATCGGACCGTGGTACCGAACGGGTGAACGTTCGACGATGCAACGACGTACGCCCGGCGACTCCGACGCGCGCCACGTGCTGGTTCGAACGGCGAAGTGTCTACACGGCAGTGTCGACGTCATGCTCAACTGCGAGCCGTCGTTCAATTACGGTCGCGTGGACGCCGAGTGGGAGTACTCGGGTTCCTCCTACGACCATGTCTTGACGACCAATCAGGACTACAGCCGAATCACCGTCACCGGCGACATGCGTTTCGGTATCGAGGGTCGCGCAATCCGCGCACGTCACCGATTGATCGAGGGTGAATCGTGCTTCGTGGTCATGAGCTGGACCGACGCGCCGCTGCCCACCACTCAAGAAGAGGTCAATCTCTTTAAGAGCGAGACCGCGCGCTTCTGGCGCGGCTGGATCGACGGTGGTCAGTTTCCGGACCACCCGTGGCGAGAGTTATTGCAGCGTAGCGCTCTGACTCTAAAAGGGCTCTCCTACGCCCCGACCGGCGCGTTACTGGCGGCGCCGACGACCTCACTGCCAGAGAATCTCGGTGGCTCGCGCAACTGGGACTATCGCTACACCTGGATCCGCGATACCGCCTTCGCACTTCGAGCACTGCACGGGCTCGGTTTCCATACCGAAGCCGACGACTTTCTCGCCTTCCTCGGCGACGTCCTCGAGCCGCTGCGCGTCGACACGACCGCGGCCGGCACCCGGGCCCGTCGCAATCTCCAGGTGCTCTATCCCGTGGACGGTGGCGAGTCGCCGGTCGAAGTGGAACTCGATCACCTGACGGGTTACGTCTGGAGTCGACCGGCGCGCGTCGGCAACGGAGCCTACAACCAGACGCAGTTCGACATTCTGGGCGGGGTCGTGGACTGCATTTATGAGCACACACGATCGCGCGACGCCCTGAGTGAGCGTTCGTGGCGCATCGTCGTGCAGGCCGTGGAAACCGCGATGCAGTGCTGGCGCGAACCGGACCGCGGTATCTGGGAAGTGCGCGGCGATCCCCAGCACTTCACCTATTCGAAAGTGATGTGCTGGGCGGCAGTCGAGCGCGGAGCCCGACTCGCGTCGCTGCGAGGCGAGAAGGTCCGCGCCGAAAAGTGGTTGAACGAGGCGCAAGTAATTCACGACGACATCTGCGCCAACGCGGTGGGGCAACGCGGATGCTTCACCCAGTACTACGGCAGCGACGAGCTCGATGCCTCGCTCCTCGTCTTGCCGATGCTCGGCTTCTTGCCGGCCAACGACGAACGGATACGCGCGACGGTCTTCGCTATCGCCGACGACCTCACCGACGGGCCCTTCGTCTTTCGCTACCGACCGGAGAAGACCGACGACGGCTTCGACGGTGAGGGCGAAGGCAGTTTCACGGTCTGTTCCTTTTGGCTGGTCTCGGCGCTGGTCGCGATTGGCGAACTCGACAGCGCCCGCACGCACTGCGAGAAGCTGATCGGCGCCGCCAGCGCGCTGGGTCTCTACGCCGAAGAGCTCGATCCCACGACCGAACGCCACCTCGGCAACTTCCCGCAGGCGTTGACGCACTTGGCGCTCATCAACGCCATCATGAGCGTGATCAGCGTCGAAGCACGCGAGGGCGAGGCGTCCACCGGCAACGCGCATTCCCACAGCTGGTGGAACGCGGGCAAGGTGAACAACGCCAACACGATCGCCACGAAAGAGATCTGGACCGAGAGCACCGGATCGGTCGAGGTGATCAAGAAGGAAAAACCGGCTCCTTAGGGCAAATTTATTCCCTTCCCGAAATTTTCTTCGATGCGACACGGAAACACTCCATACACTGAGCGCAGTTGGTAGAACCAAAAAGAATCGCAGCAAGTGCAGCGGTACACGTCAAGGGCACGTGTATCGCCAGAGGTTCCGGCCCGTGCGAGAAAGAGAGGTTCAACCTAGGCTCCGACCAGGTACCGCCCATGACCGAACACTCCTTCACCCAAATCGGATCGGTAGAGCCGAACATCCCCGAGGACCCCTTCGACGATCCCTCGTATGAACCGGCCGACTTCGTCGTCGTCGCCAATCGACTGCCCCTGAGTCACGCGGGCACGCCGGGTGACGACGGGTGGCTCCCCAGTCCGGGCGGACTGGTTTCGGCCCTGACGTCGGTGCTGCAGAACCGCCAGGGACTCTGGATCGGCTGGCCCGGAACGTCGCTCGATGAGGCGCCGCCCTCCACCTACGAAGGCATCCGGCTGAAGACGGTGGCGATCACCGCCGAGGAGTACGAAGAGTTCTACCTCGGCTTCTCCAACGCCACCATCTGGCCGCTCTATCACGACGCCATTCGCTCGCCGTCGTTCCATCGCACGTGGTGGCACACCTACCGCGAAGTGAATATGCGCTTCGCGACCATCGTCGCCGAGAACGTCGCCCCGGGGGGCACGGTGTGGGTCCACGACTATCAACTGCAACTGGTCCCCCAGATGTTGCGCCAACTTCGTCCGGACGTCCACATCGGATTCTTCCTGCACATTCCGTTTCCCCCGAGCGAACTGTTCATGCAGTTGCCGTGGCGACGTGAGATTCTGGCCGGACTCCTCGGCGCCGACCTGTTGGGATTCCAATTGCACTCTTCGGCCTCCAACTTCTCTCGCCTGGCGCGCCGATTGACTTCGGCGACCGGCACGGACTCGGGACTGGACTTCGAAGGTCGCGCCATCCGCGTCGGCTCCTTCCCCATCTCGGTCGACTGCGACCAGATCGTGGAACTCGCGGCCGACCCCAAGGTTCGCGCCCGGGCGCGCGAGATTCGCCAGGGCCTGGGCGATCCCGAGTTTTTGTTACTGGGCGTCGACCGACTCGACTACACCAAGGGAATACAGCAGCGCATCAAGGCGGTGGCCGAGATGCTCGACGACGGCCTCCTGAGTGCCGAACGCCAAGTGATGATCCAAATCGCGGTGCCCAGTCGCGAATCTGACGCCCACTACGAACAAGAACGCCAGGGCCTGGAGCGCGCCGTGAGTGAGGTCAATGGCGAGCACGGCCTCGTGGGACACCCCGCGATTCACTACCTTCACAAAAATTTGCCCTTCGCCGAACTGATCGCGCTCTACCTGGCCGCGGACATCATGATGGTCACGCCGTTCAAGGACGGCATGAACCTCGTCGCCAAGGAGTACGTGATGTGCCGAGGCGACCTGACGGGCAAACTGATCCTGAGTGAGTTCGCCGGAGCGGCCACCGAGCTACGTGGCGCCTACATGGTGAACCCGCACGACACCGACGGCATCAAAGAAGCCATCCTCCTGGCCATGAACGCCGGTCCCAAGGAGACCCGCGACCGAATGTCGCGCATGCGCCGCATGATCTTTCGCCGCAACGTCTACGACTGGGCCAGGGCCTTCCTCGCCGCGTTGGCGCTCACCGCGCAGTAGTCCCGTTTCGTCCGACGGGTAGTTCGTCGATTCGCGAAAGTACTTTTAGAGCTCGTCGATCAAGTCGGCGACCGAGTCCACGATTCGTGACGGCTGGAAGGGATAACGATTCACTTCTTCGGCGCGCGCGACCCCCGAGAGGACGAGAATCGTACCGAGTCCCGCCTCGGCTCCGGCCTGAATGTCGGTATCCATGCGATCGCCGATCATGATGGTCGATTTCGAGTGAGCGTCGAGGATGTTGAGGCCCTCGCGGATCATGACCGGGTTGGGCTTGCCGACGAAGTACGGCGCGACGCCGGTCGCGCTCTCGATCATCGCCGCGAGCGCCCCGCAACCGGGCAGTGAACCGTGAGGCGACTGACCGGTCGGTTCGGGATTGGTCGCTACGAAGTGCGCACCCTTCTCGATGAGCCGCACAGCCGTCGTCATCTCTTCGAAGGAGTAGTCCTGGGTCTCACCGAGCACGACGTAGTCCGGCGCGCGCTCGTCCGGTCGGTACCCGACGTCGTGAATCGCCTCGTGCAGGCTCGCCTGACCGATGACGTAGGCCGTCCCGAACGGTCGCTGGGTGTGCACGAATTTCGCCGTCGCCAAGGACGACGTCCACAAGTGGCTCTCTTCGACGTTCAGTCCCATCTCCGAGAGCTCGAGGCGTATCTCACGGGGCGTGAAGAGCGAGTTGTTGGTCAGGATCAGGTACGGCCGACCGGTGGAGCGCAAGCGATCCAAGAACTTGTCGGCCCCCGGAATCATGGAGCCATCTCGGATCAGTACGCCGTCCATGTCGCAGAGCCAACTTTCGGCCCGAGAGATTAAGTCCATCTATCCAGTATGGACGATTGGCATGTAAACCTTGCACGCGCGCGGGCCCAAATCGCCCCCAATTCATGAAGTTCGCACCTGAATGTCACGTGCGCGACTACGAACTCGTGAATGTTGACGTTCCGTCCATGATCGAGCCCCCTGTTCATCACGAACCGGCCGCGTCACGGGTGCTTGAATACACGACGACTATCTGCGTAGGATGCGACCAGCAGTATGGCGGACACATCGACGAGTAGTCGTCTCAAGCTGAGGTGTGGCCATTCAATAAGGGGGAGATTGATGCACGCACGTACCACTATCGGGAGACTGCAACGAGCGACGTCGTGGCGAACGAGGTGCGCCGCCGGCGCGTCACTCGTCGTGGTCCTCTCACTCGCCACACTGGTGTCGAGTGCGACGCCGTCCTTTGCGAGTACCCATATGAAGTTCGCAAATAGTTCGAATTACTGCAAGTTGCTGACGGCCTACGACAAGAAGCAGACCGCCGCAAACAAGGCCCTCGAGACGCCGGGCGCCGCGAAGGCCGCGATGGAATTGGCGTTCAAGAATCTGAAGCCCGAGGAGGCCCTCGTCCTGGGCGTCGCCCCTTCGTCACTGCAGAGCAGCTATAAGTTGGTCTTCAAAGACGTCAACCTCCTTTACGCGGACCTGTCGAAGGCGAACTTCAACTTCTTGAAGCTCACCAAGGCTCAGATCGCCGGTTTCGAGGCTCTGGCCAAGACGATGAGTGGCGCGTCGAACAAGATCACGGCCTATAACAAGAACGTCTGCGGCGTCAAGGGCTAGCTACCTCCGCCAGTTGTTGACGAGACGACGCAGAATCGCGAGCGTCAACGTCACGCTGGCCTGGCACCGTTAGCTTCCAAGGCACTCCGGCAGGAGGGCCAACGCTTCGTCGAGGCTGAGTAATGCGGCGTCACGCAACGTGGTGTCCGGAACCCAGAGCGGATACTCGACTTCAAAGGAGCGATGGGCGCCGCTCGCGGTGTGCTCGCTATGAATCACCGAGAGATTCGAAACACCCAAGAACTCGCCCGCACGCACGATGCTCGGCCAGACGCGACGGTGCAACAACGTCACCTTGTGGTTGATGAGCCGCGTCGACACGATGTCGGGCGAATCGTCGAGAATGTTCATAATCGCGTAAATCTCTTTTCCCGCCGGATGGCCCCACCAGCTGCCCCGTATTGGTTCGCCGGCGATGTACTGCGCCACGTTGGGCACCGGACCGCGGGCCGATTGCAGCACCACCCCGTGTTCGCGAATCCAGTCCAATGTCGAATCAGCTTGTTCGCGCCACTGATCACTCACGCCGGTCACTTAGTCGGCCGATCGCCATCCCGGGTGACCGAGTACGTAGCGCACGCGTTCGCGCGTCGTCCTCGCGGAGCGTACGTCACGAATAATGTCGCCGAACTCGAGATAGCCGATGCTGACCGGGCTATACGTGTCGATGTTCTTCGTGAGGCCGTAACGAACGCGGCGAACCTCTTTTTCGAAGGTTCCGAAGAGTCGGTCCCAGACGATCAATATGCCGCCGTAGTTCTTGTCGAGGTACTGACGGTTCGTACCGTGGTGGACCCGGTGGTGCGACGGCGTGTTGAAGACCAACTCAATCGACGCGGGGAGTCGGTCAATCGCCTCGGTGTGGATCCAGAACTGATAGAGCAGATTGAGTTGCCCGGCTCGGTGCACCTTCTCGGGAGGGAAACCCAACAGCGGAAGGGGTGCGAACACCCAAAAAGTGAGGAACGGCGACCACGGCTGGCGAAGTGCCGTCGTCAGGTTGTAGCGCTCGCTGGAATGGTGCGAGACGTGATTGGCCCAGAGCAGTCGCACCTCGTGCATCCAGCGGTGATCCCAGTAGTAGCAGAAGTCCCAGAGCACCATCGCCGACGTCATCGAGCCGCGACGCGATCCCAGATTGGAGATGCGGTGGCGATAGAGGAACTCATCGACTCTGATGAGGGCCGGGGCGACGGCGAGCTGGACTGCGACGTTGCCCGCCAACATGGAGAGACTGGCCTTCGAGTCCTGAGCTTCGAAGCCCATCGGAACCAGGGGGTCAATGGGCAGGTGCGTGCCCGACAGCGTCTCGAAGTTGGCGTCGGCGAGATCGCCCAGCGTCCTTTTCTCCCGACTCTTGAGAGCGAGGTACTCGGCCCCGATGGCCAGGGCAAAGAAGGGGAACGACAGTTTGTCGATCAAATCGACTGTTCTTCCTTTAGGGGCCATTGGTTTCAAGATAGTCGTGGGCCAATTGCGTTCGAGGGCGATACGCCTCCTCCGTTGCGTAGGAAATTCGCTCTCCGTTTTCACAATTGTCCCCTCGTCGAGTGGACATGGTGCTCGTCGATCACCGATGAAGAACCATCGCGTTGAACGCTCGTTCACCTCCGAACGCACCGAACACGAACTCACGCTGAAATGTTCAGCCTTGAATGTATACTTTTAGAATACATTCTCTGTAGCAATTGGGCCCCTGTTGAGACGACGTGGGCCCTGATTTGGCGTTTCTCATTTATTTTAATTCGAACGGTTCTTCCGAGAAATTAATGCAAGGGGGGTTGAACCATGGCCATAGCGATAGGAGACGACCTCCCACGCCTTCACGCTACGGGGCCCTTGACAGCTACCTCGCCACTCCCGTCGAACACCGTGATGGACGCGGGTTCGCCGGGCGAAGCGAGCATCAATTCATTCAGTACCGAGGCGACCACCAGGTGGATGTGGGTCGGATACACCGTACTGAGTCTGCTCATCGTCGCCTATCTCATTTCGCTCCTCGTTCGATCACCGATTCAGCAGTGGACGTGGCTCGATGGTTGGACGATCGGTGGCATCGAAGTGGCCGCGTCTTTGATGTGCATCACTCGGGGTCTCAACAAGCACCCCGGACGGGCCGCGCCACTAGCCCTGGGATTCGCGTTGCTCTCGTGGAGCATCGGCGACCTTCTTTTGACGTTCGAGTCGTTGGGTGGAAGGAATCCACCAACGCCGTCGTGGGCCGACCTCTTCTACCTTGGTTTCTACCCCCTCGCTTATATCGCGGCGGTGCAGTTACTGCGAAAGGCGATGGGACGACTCTCTCGTCCGAACTGGCTGGACGGCCTGGTGGCCGGGCTCGGCGCGTCGGCGGTGTGCGCCGCGTTCGCCTTTCACGACATCGTGCACGCGGCCGGCGGCAGTGCGCTGTCGGCCGCGACGAACCTCGCCTACCCGGTCGGTGACCTCTTATTGCTGTCGCTGGTCATTGGTGGGACGGTTCTTCTCTCGGGACGGGGCACCACGCCCTGGTTCTTGTTGGCCGCCGGTATCTCACTCAACGTCTTTGGTGATACCTTCAACCTCTTTCAGAACGGCATCCTCGACTCGCGGGTGGGCACCGACGTCAACGCGATTGCCTGGCCGGTATCAATTGTGCTGATGTCCATGTCGGTCTGGCTCAAGCCTCGCTCCATTGACCCGATGCGCGTGCAGCGAACGGCGGGGTTCATGCTGCCGAGCGTGGCCGCCGTGGCCGGACTCTCGATCTTGGTCGCCGGCACCGTCCACCCGGTCACCCGCGTCGCCCTCGGCCTCGCGACGGCCACGCTGGTAGTCGTCGGCGCGCGACTCTCACTTTCGGCGCGCGATCTCCGACTGGTGACCGAAGAGCGCCATCGTCAGGCCCAAACGGACGAACTCACCGGACTCGGCAATCGCCGCCACCTCTTGCAAGTGATTGACACGTACTTCACGGACTTCAATGACCCGTGGACGGTCGAGCGCACGTTGGCGTTTCTCTTCATTGACCTCAACCACTTCAAGGAGATCAACGACTCTTTCGGCCACCCGGCGGGTGACGAACTGCTTCGTCAACTTGGGCCCCGGCTGATGAGGGCCGTGCCCACGAGCGGATCCGTCTTTCGACTGGGCGGTGACGAACTGGCCGTCCTCTTAGTCGACGTCAACGCCGAAGAAGCGACGAAGGTGGCGCAGCGGATCATTGCCGAAGTCGTCGAGCCCTTCTTCTTGCACAAGATGAGCGCGAGTGTGGGCGCGAGTATCGGCATCGCTCTCGCCCCCCAGGACGCCACGGAAGGAACCGGATTGATGTGGTGCGCCGACACCGCGATGTACCGGGCCAAGCTGGGCAACGTCTCCCACGTCTTTTACGATCAGGGCATCGACGGCGGCGAGCAACAGCTCAACCTGGTTGAAGAGCTCCGCGACGCCGTCGAAGAGGGCAAATTCGTCCTCCACTACCAACCCCAGTTGGACTTGCGCACCGGCGAGATCCGCGCCGTGGAGGCGTTGATCCGCTGGCCGCACCCGCGCCTCGGTTTGGTCCCCCCACTCAAATTCATCCCCCTCGCCGAGGACGCGGGTCTCATGCAGGCACTCACCACCTGGGTGCTGGGCGAAGCCATGGCGCAGTGCGCCGCCTGGCGCTCGACCGGCCGCATGCTCGCCGTGTCGGTCAACGTCACCACGACGAACTTGCTGCAAGAGGGCTTCACCGACCTCGTGGTCAACCTGCTCAAGCAGAACGGTCTACCGGGCGAGGCCCTGGTCATCGAAATTACCGAGACGAGCATCATCACCGACTTCGCGCGCTCCAAGGCGGTCATCGAGGAACTGCGCGACCTCGACATCATCGTCTCGATCGATGACTTCGGCGCCGGCTTCACCTCACTCGCCTACCTCAGCAGCCTCGCGGTCGGTGAACTCAAGCTCGATCGCTCCTTCATCTCCGGTCTCGGGGGCGACGGCAAGGAGCGCGACCTCGAGCTCGTTCGCGCCACGATTCAGCTGGGCCACGACATGCGCCTTCGCGTGGTGGCCGAAGGCATCGAGGACGTAGCCACGTTGGACCTCTTGAGCGAGCTGGGCTGCGACCTCGCGCAGGGTTACTACATCAGTCGTCCGATGCCCGCGAACAAATTGGCCTTCATGGCCAACGACTCGGCCATGCAGCCGGTCGGGGCGCCGTCGTAACGCTAAAGATTCCAGCCGGTCTCTCGGCAAAGCGCGTCCCTTTCTCTCACGCCAAAACTTTTCTGTGGTGGCATCGTTTGACTTGATCGATACCGTGAACCGAAAAGACTCGAAGAGCGCGTAGCAAGGTACTGGGCATCGAGACCTGTCGATGTTGGTTGACGCGTCGGTGCGGGTGACGTACGGTTGTCCCATGACAATGTTCACGATGGTCAGCCGTGTCCGAGCAACGGACACGGTGGGGATGGCATCGACTTGATAGTCAATGGGCTGAACGGCTCGTCGAAGACGCCGGTGTACATCCCGGCGACCTTGTTCTGGACGTCGGTGCTGGTTCCGGCGCACTAACCGCTCCTCTCCTCCAACGAGGCGCCCGCGTTATTGCCTTCGAGCTACACCCAACTCGTGCTCAGGAACTTCGATGCAAATTCGCCGACGCCAACGTCGTCGTCGTACGTGCCGACGGCGGCGACATTCGACTTCCTCGACGTCCCTTTCGAGTCGTGGCGAATCCACCGTTTGCGATTTCGGTGGCGTTGCTTCGGCGACTGACTGCCTCTGGTAGCCGACTCGAGCGCGCCGACGTAATTGTTCCGTGGCACCTGGCTGAGCGCTGGGTCTCGGGAAAAGCTCCGGGATCCGGTCGTTGGAATGAGGAATATTACTGTTCGGTCGGACGTCCTTTACCGCGTTCCGCCTTCACGCCACCACCGCCAAATGGCGTTGCGGTCTTGATTATTCAACGACGAGCGACGCTGGAGCGACGCTGGAGAATATGACGAAAGTGGCGCGTGGATTCCCTTTTTGAGGGGGACACGTCACTCGAGATCCTGCCGTCGTAATGTGGTCTCGCGGACGTTAGAATCCGGTTCATGCGAGTCCTCCCCAGGAAGCAAAGGACTGTCAGGTGGTTCGGCATGTTCATCGCGGCCGCAACTTGTGCGAGCATACTTCCAGCGCAGCTGGCGAGCGGAGTTGGCAGCACGGGTGCCCTCGAATTCGACTCGCCCTCCGGTTTGGCCTTTGGCGGTGGTCACCTGTGGGTATCCAATGAAATGGGTAACTCGGTTTCGGAAATTAATCCGACCAATGGTTTGTGGATCGCCACCTTGAATTCCAAGATCTACAGATTCCAGAGACCAACAGCGATCACCCGATATGGACCGTATCTATTCGTAGCCAACGCCGTCGGATCGGTCAGCGAACTACGAGCGAGCAACGGTGCCTTCATTCGAATAATCTCCGGTGCGCGCTACCACTTCGTCAACCCGGTAGCGATCGAAGCGGCCGGGACTTTGATCCTCGTGCTCAATGCCGGGCGGCCCAACGCCGCCGGGACAAGCGCGGGATCAATCACCGAGATTCGTGCTTCTTCAGGGTCCCTGGTACGCACCGTGTCGGGCTCCCGCTTCGCCTTCTCGGATCCGATGGCCTTCGCCGTATCCGGTGCCGACGTCTTCGTCGCCGACAAGGGCGACAACTCGGTGACCGAAGTGCGCATCACCACCGGCCGTTTGGTCCGGGTCGTCGCACAACAGGGGTTGAGTGCTCCCGACGGCATCGCCGTCGAAGACGGCAACGCCTGGGTGTCCGATAGCGCCAGCAGTGCGGCCACCGAAATCGCCACGGGCACGGGCACCGTGATCACCACCGTGACGGACGCCGAAGGTAGTTACGGTTTCGGAACTCCATCGATGGTGATCGGCACGGGCGGCAACGTGTACGTGGCCAGTCCCTTTGGGAGCAGTCCCATGGTGACCAAGTTGTCCGCCACCAGCGGCCAACCCAGTTGGTTCATGTGCAATACCAACGGTCCGTATTACTTCAGCCTGCTCTCCGCCTTCGCGGTCTCCGGTAGTGATTTATGGGTGGCCAGTCGTTCGGGCGCCAACAGCGCGACACCGGGTGCACGATCGGGATCGCTCACCGAACTGTCGACCGGCGACGGCTCACTGATCGCCACCGTGCCGATTCCAACGACCGTCGCCACCACAACGACATTGCCCTAGATACTGAACAGTGGGGCGAGGGAATCTGACGTTCCATCGTTTTTGGGAGATCCAACTGCGGATGAAGTCAGCACATGGAGTCCCACGCGTCACCAAAACTGTGGCCTATTGAGCGGCCCTGCCTGAGTCGCCAGATCTTTAGCGTTGGCGATATCGAATGGTGGTGCGCTGACCGCGCGCGAAGATCAGCGTAAGCCGTAACACAAGTCCTGAACTCATGCAGAATTCTGCAACATCACAAAGTGGGCGCTGAGGGACTCGAACCCCCGACCTGCTGAGTGTAAATGGGAATCAATTCGTCGTCGTAGGTCGTCGATGGTCGATTTTGTCGAAATTTACTGGACTTTCCGTCGCCCCTGGTCGGTTCTGTCGTGCACCGTCGGATCGGTGTGAGGGATGTTTTGAGGGATGAATCGCGGCGCTCTTCTCCTCTCGAGCTCTCCGATGTTTATCTGGTTACCGCGCTCGGCTCCCTCTGGTCCAGGTGACGGCATGGGTTCACTGATCTCTTCACCAGCGAGGAGTCGACGCACAATCCACTGCAGATGCTCGATCAAGACGTCCGAAACTCCTTCGGGTGGCGCGATCTCCGTGATCGCACCGTCGAGAACGACGAGTGTCTCTGAGGCCAGCGCCGACGCTCGGGTCGCGGTAATCACGCCCCAAGAATTCGCAAGGGTAACGAGAGGAAAACAGAGACGATCGTCAGGCGTGCCGTGAAGCATTGAGCCAACAATGGCACTCGCTTCAACTGCCGCCTTCGACTTCACACACGCACCTTGTCCTCACCACCAGCGTAGAGAGTCAGCGCTTCGGAAGTATCACGTCGGCGACTCATTGGACACCATACGGCACCGAAACCCCGGATTCCTAAGCGCCACCGTCCGAAGCGTCGGCGTCGGCCGTGCCCCCGAGCAGGAACCTCTCCAAGTGGATCTTCGTCACGCGACAACGGTGGCCAATCTGTAGCACCGGCAATGGAAACTCACCCCGCCGATACAACTCCGATGCGGTGCTCCGATGGATTCCGAGCACGAGGGCAGCGTCCGCGAGGCTCAGAGTGGCACACGCATTCATGTCGATACGGGTTGGATCATTCACAGAGACACGCCCACAGCGAGTTCTTTGGTCGCACGTCCGAGACGATCGACGCTTTCGATCCGGTCCCGTTCAATGAATCCATACGCGCCGCGCGATCGTCTGACGGAAATCGCCTCTCGGACATCAAAAATGGAAATGGTCGCTGCAGGCGCCGATTGAAATGCGATGGGATGATCGGCCAGAGCCGTCTTGATGTCCGTGTCGTACGTGACGATATGTGAGATTCTCTTAGTCACCGCTCTCCCCTGTATCTCAAGTTCACGGTGCGCGCAGCTGTTACCTGCCCGCGGCGCCGTCACAAACCGGAACGTCCAGAAGAAACACGTGGACGCCTCCATCGATCGATCATCACGTCGTTGGTCATCCGGTACTCCCGTCAATTTATCTGTACCGCACCAACGGTCGCGCCCACTCGGGATTGCAACGGGAGACTTTCGATGATTCAACGAGTACGGTAGTCACCCCTTCGTCATGGCCGTGTTCGAAAACACCCGAAACGTCCGCGCACCACTCTTGGACACCACGCTCGGTTACCACGCCGCAATCCAGATTGTGCTCAAATAAGCGAAACGCCAGTTTCTTCGTGGGCGGCTGGGGTCCGAGGGGGCGCCCTGGCCTCTGGAGGGGGCGGGCCCTGGCCTCTGAGGGGGCGCCCTGGCCTCTGAGGGGGCACTGAGGGGTTCTGAGGGGTTCTGGGGTCTGAGGTTCCATAGTTTCTGGGATATAAAACTGACGGAAATGGGTAACAAGGGAGACGCCCGGGGAGCACCATCGAGCCGAATTGCTGTGTTACATGCTCATGAGATGTTTAATGAGCGACGGCGCGCCAGAACGACATATAGACGATTACGGAGGCTAGTAAGACAATGATAACTTTCGCTATTCGTCGCAAACTGACATTGCTGCTGGCGATGCTGCTCGTCCTTGGTGGTCTTTCGGTCTTGATTGCGATTCAAGAAAAGAGGAGCATACATACAACGCCTAACTGGGCCGGTTACGTAATGCAAGACACAAACGGAGTGGCAATCGTGTCGGCCACTTGGACTGTTCCTATTCTCGATTGTCGGATCACACCGAATGCGTTCTCCGCTGCTTGGGTCGGAGTTGGTGGATTCGGTCACGACGAAATCTGGCCGTTTCCGCAAGCGGGCTCAGATTCGAACTGCGTAAATGGCGACCAGGTCAACGACTACTGGTGTAGTCATCAAACGTTCAAGCAATATGTCGTCTCTTCGGGTGACCTAATCGAAACCAGAGTATTTCGGGAACACGAAACGTGGTTTTGTTCGGTTAAGGACGTGACGGCAAAGAGATCCGACACGAAGATGATGAACTACAAATATGACGGCATAACTGGAACATCTGAGTGGATAGTTGAGAGTACAACAATCTCCAAAGGGGGCAAGTCAAAGATAGGCAAACTCGCCGACTTCGGAAGACTGACTTTCAATGACATGAACATTTCCCCCGGAAGACTCAAGCCCGGCGATGAAGAGTCTCAGGATGACATCGTGATGACTGGTCCAAATGGCCGAGTCATCGCCTCTCCCTCCTGGTCGGCCGAAGCGATGACGATCTTCTACAAGTGACGAGGTCGGAGAGACGACGGGGCATATTTCCTTCAAGTGTGATGAACAGGCAACTGACGAGGCCGTCAGGTTGTCCAAGGGATGGGGTCGACTTCAATTCTCGAGGTCCGTAAACCCACTTCGCGGATGTCGAGTTCGCAAGCGGGCGCAACTACGCATCTGAAGCTCTTCACCGACCTTCGGAACTAAATTCGAAACACCCATGAGCGCGATGCATAACGACCTCGTCGCCATTCGGCGCCGGCTCGCTTCGGCGGACCGCAATGACTACCACTGACGTTGCTCGAAGGTGCTGGTGCCCAACTAGACAGACTTAACCAGTGTGCCAACGGTGACGTGCGGCCAACTAAGACCATTGAAGTTGAGTAACACGGTCTACGAGTATTGAAGTTGAAGGAAAGTTGCTACGCTCGGGTTTTTCACACTTTCAAGCCAAAACGTCGCCGTCACTTCAGCGACATCGGCGTTGGGTACGAGAAATGGGATATTGCCAATAGCTCCGAGAGCGGCCTGCCCTTCAGTAGTCACGCCACCGGCGCTCACTTCAATTTGAATTGCTTCCACGATTGCGAATCCTTTAACGGCAGCTTCAGCGCAATCAACTCACTTGCGGCGAAGCGGTAACAACATTGAGAGAACTGCATATGTCGTGTCACGATCCGGACGCACGACTACTCCCAAATGGTGATTCCAGAGTCCAACTCAAAAAATTCAAGCCGCTCCGGATTGACGGTGAAACAAAATCGGTCGCCTGCGTGGACAACGTGGCGGGGTTCAATTCTGGCGACGCAGTCATTTTCTGGCGTGGCTTTCACAGGCGATTCCTCACCGTCAATGAGGGCGCCCGTACCTTCGGGCACCACGACTGGGGCATCGGTTCGAAAGTGGACAAGGATCTCTGACCCGAGCGCCTCGACGAGTTCCACGTCGCCCTTGAACTCCACTCCGGGGCGCTCGTCACTCGCTGCGGGCAGGTCCTCGGGACGAATCCCCACCACGATGGTTTGACCGATGAATCGTCGCAGTGCGGAGTGTCGATCGACAACCTCCTGTGAGAGCGGAATGCTCTGACTTCCGAGCTTTACCGAACGACCATCGGCCGAGAGTTGCGCCTCGAAGAGATTCATTGACGGCGAACCGATAAATCCAGCGACGAACACGTTCGCGGGTCGATCGTAGAGGACTTGAGGCGTATCGCACTGTTGCAACGCTCCGTCTCGAAGGACGGCCACCCGATGACCAAGAGTCATGGCTTCGGTCTGGTCGTGCGTCACGTATATCGTCGCCACACCAATTCTCGATTGAACTCGAGAGATCTCCGCTCGAAGTTGCACGCGAAGTTTGGCGTCGAGGTTGGAGAGTGGCTCGTCCATCAAGAAGACACTGGGTTCGCGCACGATTGCTCGACCCATCGCGACCCGTTGGCGCTGACCTCCCGAGAGCCGCGTCGGCTTGCGATCCAGCCAAGGTGTGATTCCGAGCACTTCGGCAGCCGAGCGCACCCGACGATCAATCTCCGCCTTGGGGACTTTGCGCATCCGGAGGGCAAAACCAATGTTCTGCGCCACGGTCATCTGCGGATAGAGCGCGTAACTCTGAAAGACCATCGCCACGTCGCGGTCCCGCGGCGCGACATCGTTCACCACTTCCTCACCGAAGCGCACGGTTCCAGACGTGATGTTCTCCAAACCGGCAATCATTCGCAGCACGGTAGTCTTGCCGCAGCCCGATGGCCCCACGACGACCATGAACTCACCGTCGGCAATCTCCAAGTCGAGGCCGTTCACTGCTTCGTATCCATTCGAGTAGACCTTGGTGACGTTCTCGAGACTTACTGACGACATCAACTCTCCCCTGTTTCGAAGCGAACTACCGACCAACCGTCAACGAGCGGCACGGCACACGACAGGGCGCGCCCTTCGCGATGCGGGACTTCATGAGACTCGAGCACTACAAATCGACCGTTATTCATACCTAAGACAGCCGCCTGTGCTTGCCACTGACCGGGTGAGTCGACGAGGACGGTAACGATTACTTCGTGACAGTTTCCGGCGCCGCTGGTGTGACGCCACGAACCTTCGACCGCCCCGGAGAGGTCCAGGACGCCCACCACGACCGTGTCGTCGCGGCGCCGAACGCGCGCAAAGACGCTGCCGCCGAGTGGCTCAGGGCTCGTCACTCCCGTCCAGGTCACCGTGACGGACGCGTTCTCGTCATCCAGTTCGTACCAACTGGTGTCGACACCGTCGCGGAAGAGATCGCGACAGTGCAACGCGAAACGGTGCCACTGCAGCACTACGTCGATCTCGTCATCGCGCAACTTCTCGTGCTCGACGTAGTAGGGATGGCAGAGGACGCCGTAATCGTCGCCCCACATGAGCACACTGGCGCCCAGAGTCGTGACGATCGCTTCGCTCAAGACCGCCGTGCGCAATGCCGCACCTCGTTCACCGCTCCACACCGGCGGATAGATCGCCAATGTATCTCCCTGGGCGGGAGCTCCACCGGCGCTTCGTTCCAATAGACCTTCGAGATGGCGCCACAAATCGTTCGGTGGCCACACTTCGGCGTAGCGAAAACCTGGTCGTTGCGGGGGCGTGAACCCTCGCGGGACGCCGTTCACCTGGTTGAAACTTACGACGTCGTTGGGGCGGGCGGAACGTACCGCTCGCACGAAACTTTCGTAGCCCTCGTCAATAGATACGACCGAACCTGAAGAGTCCGAAGCCATTCGGGGATAGCCGTAGGTGTCTAAGTGCAGTCCGTTAAAGCCGAGTGCGTCAAGCGCTTGGCCGTATACGTCGATCCAGTGCGATTGCCACTCGACGTTAGCGGGGTCCATGATCTGGAGGAGGTTCCCCAGCGACTCGGGCGCTCCATCATTTCGACGAAGCAACCATTTCGGATGCTCAGCTGCGAACGGTTCGTCCGCCGCGCAGACCGGTGCATAGGCCTGGGCGACGGTACCGTTGGCACGAATCCCCTCGATGAGGTGGCGAAGCGCCGATAGCTCGATCGGTCGTTTGAGTGGGTCGACGTACGCGTCGGTCTCGGCCAGCGGCTTCGAATACCATTCCATCCAGTCGTAGACCTGAACCACGGTGCAACGCAATTGTCGCAGCCACGAGAGCACCGCCGGTATGCTCGACGAGTCAAACGACGTCGCGAAACCGACGATCGGATCGTCGCCCAGGAACGCGCGAACACTCACGAAATCCTCAGCTAGGACTTCTCCGTCGGCGGAGAGCGCCTCGATCAAGTGCGTACCAATCGGGAGGCCCGACACTCGCGCCGTGCTACCCGAAACATTTGCCAAAGAGGTCTTGCCGAAGGCTGTTCGAGCGAGGACCTCATTCGTGCCAACCGGCAAACCTTCCGCAATCACGTCATCGCCCACGACAACCGCACAAGGTAAGAAACCGTAGGACCCCGTGCTCATCGCCACTGCCATTCACGGTTTCGTGACGATGACTCGAACATCAGCGAATGCCACCGAGTGAAACGCCACGCTGGAAAGAACGTTGGGAAATCAAAAACACGACGAGGCTCGGAATCGTCGCGATTACCGAGGCCGCGAACAACGGACCCCACTGCGTCGTGTGCTCGCCGATGAAGAAGTTAAGTGCGATCGGCAGCGTTCGGTGCGTGGGCGAATTAATCAAGGTGAGCGCAATCACGAACTCCTCCCAAGCAAAATTAAACGTAAACATCGCCACGACGGCCAGGGCCGGAATCGACAGGGGCGCGATTAGCCGGGTCAGCACACGAAGTGTACGAGCACCGTCGAGGCGAAATGACTCCTCTAGCTCCTTGGGCACGGCCTCGAAGAAACCACGAAGCAAGAAAATCGAAAACGGGAGGTTTTCACTGGCGTAGATCAGTATCAAACCGAAAAGTGAGTCAGTCAAATGGAGCTTTAGCACCAATAAATATTGCGGGATGATCAACTCCACACTCGGAACCGCCAACGCGGCAAGGAACGCGTAGAAGATGATCTCCTTGAAGCGAAAGTTGTAGCGGGCGAAGGCGAAGGCGGCGAGCGACGCCAGTACGACGGTAATCAGTACCGTTCCGAGCGCCACTTCCATGCTGTTGAAGAAGTAGCGGCCGAAACTGTTCTCCGACCACGCCTGCACGTAGTTGATTACCGTCGGCCGGGTCGGTACCAGTACAGGATGCGACGTCAAGATGTCACCGGTCGGCTGAAACGACAGCGAGATCATGTACAGCAGGGGGAAGACCGAGATTGCGCCGAAAATGCAGGCCGTGATAAGTCGCGTCTTCTTCCACGTCCGAATACCAAAGAGGCCCGGCTGTGAATCTCGTATACGTTCGCGTCGAGTGCGTCGCGTCGTTGGTGCGCGAAGTTCATCCTTGAAAGTGAGACTCACGAACGATCACCACTTCGAAGGACGTGGATCTGCAGAATGCTCAGCCCGACAACGACAATCGCCATCACTGACGCGATCGCTGCGGCGTAACTGAAGGAGAAGAACGTGAAGGCCTGCTGATAGGCGTATGTAAACAGAGTCTCTGTTGAACCGTAGGGACCGCCGCTGGTCAAGATAAAGACCTGTGTGAAGACCTGACTGGCACCAATCACCAAAATGACGAGCACGAACATGATCGTCGGGCGGATATTGGGAATGACCACGTGGCGCCATACGCGAACTTCCTTGGCCCCGTCGACCCGGCCGGCCTCGACGAGGTCGCGCGGTACTCCGTCGAGCGCCGCGAGGAACATGATGAACGACCAGCCCACGCCCTTCCAGATACTGATCAGCCAAATGACCGCGTTCCCCGTCCAGGTCTGGGCCAACCAGTCGATGTGCACGGTGTGTCCGGCAAAGAGCGAGATGACGGAGTTGGCTACGCCACCCTGGTCCGCGAAGATGTAAGCGAAGATGTAAGCGACGACAACCCACGACGTGATCACCGGTATGAAGATCAGGGCCCGCCAGAAACCGCGTCCGGGCATGCGATCAGTCAGGATCGCGGCCGCAAACAAACCGATGCCCATTTGGATCGGCACGGTGATAACGAGAAAAAGCAGGGTGTTCCACGCCGCGGTGCGAATGGCTGGGTCACGAAAGATGTGCGAGTAATTGGACCAGCCCACGAAGGGATTGGCCACGCCGGGAAATATGTGCCAGTCGTAGAAGCTGATATCAAACTGACGAAAAATCGGATAGGCGATGAAGAGCAAGAACAAGAACGCCGCGGGGGCAAGCAGGAGATAGGGCGTGGCGATTCGAAGCGCGCGACGTCCCCGACGCGAAGCAGCGCCCGGCGGACTGCCCGCCGGGCGCTGTTCGAGAACTACAGATGCCACTAACTACCCGCGAGGGCAGTATTCCCCTCCTGCGCTGCGGTCGAGAGACCCGCGGACACCGAAACGGTACCGGCGAGAATCTGCTGCAACTCGTTCGACCAGTCGGTGTCCATCTGGCTGTAGCCGGGGCTGTTCGCACGAATTCGAGCGGTCAGCAACTGCTTGGCGAAGACGGCGTAGTACGGCGTGGCCTTGACTTCCAAGGCGGAGTCCGTCTTGATCGCCGACATGTCACCCTGCTTGGCCATGGCCAGCTGCGCGAACGGCGAGTCCAAGAACTCCGCAAACTTCTCCGCGTCTGCTACGTGGTGTCCATCCCTAGCGACAACGGTGTCTTCACCGCCGACGGTTGAAACGGAACCACCGGCACCAGTCGGGAACGGCGCGATGCCGTAGGACGGCACCGGGCTCAGACCTGAGTAGGTTGGAACGGCCCAAGGTCCGTCGATGTACATCGCGTACTCACCCTTCGGGAACCCGGACTCACCGGAGACCGCGCTCGCGCCACCCTGGAAGTCACTGCCGATGTCGCCGGCCTTCAACAGGTTGACGAGCGTCTGAACCGCGGTGACCGTAGCGGCACTGTCTATGTGGCCAGTGGCCTGCGTGTAGTTGGAGTTGGTGAAGGATCCACCCATGCTCCAAACATAGGGCGCGGTGTTCCAGATGTCAGTTCCGTCGACGCCGAGTCCGTATTGCTGCTTGGAGGGCACGGTCAACGTCGCCGCGTCAGCCAGCATCTGGGTGATGGTCGTCGGAGGACCGGAGATTCCCGCCGCCGCGAAGTCCGTCTTGTTCCAATACAGGGCCTGGGTGTTGGTGTCGTCCACGAAGGCGTAGAACTTACCGCTAACTTCGGTGGTTGCTAATGGACCGGGAAGAGATTCTTTCCTGATCGGGGCAAACGCCTTAAGTTTGGTTACGTTCTCAATAATGCCTTCTTGAGCCAACTGCGCCACCCACGCGATGTCACTACGCATCACGTCCGGTGGATTTCCGGCCGCTGACGTCGTGATGAATTTGTTCAACAGGTCGGAGTAGGGATAGATCACCGAGTTCACCTTGATCCCGGGGTTCAGTTTTTCGAATCTGGGGATGATGACCTTGGCAATCGTGGATGCTTCCTTGTCCGCCGTGTTGTAGGTGCTCCAGAACTGCAGGGTCACCGTCTTGTGCTTCGTCGCGGCCGACGCACCGTTGGTGCTTAGCCCAACGATCGCGCCACTGCCGATGAGAGCGAGGCTCGCAACGAAGAGGGGCACTCTCGAAGCGAACTTTCTCCCAATTACATGCTTGTTACTCATAAGCATTATCTCCTATTTGGTTGTTAAACGGACCATTTGGTCCACTTATTCAGTTGTGCGTTGCAAAGCGCTTGGACCCCATGGCCGCGGCCCTACTGTTCTTCCCCCTCACCTTTCTGTTCTTGATTCGTTGGTGGCCTTCCCCAACGCGAATTCCATTTGGTCGACGGTGTGGCGAGACCACTCATCGCTGACCTTTGGCAACGTCCGTTACCCCGTGAAAGGCGGCGCGCTCGTTTTCTGCTTGATCGACGGCGAGCATGAGCACGACGTACATGGCGTAGGACCAGGTGAGGTCCTTGGCAGGATGTCCCCACTTCTCGACCCACTCTTCGTAGTGCGGAGCGTCGCGACGCTCTCCGCCATACTGCTCACCCAGCAATCCGGCATCATTGAAATGCGCTGTGACCCACGACAGACACCGTTTGGCTTTCTCGAGGTCGCCGATGGCAACAGCGTGCCAACCCAATGATGCAGTGAGAACGGGCCACGCTCCGCTACCGAAGTACACATCAGTGGCATAGCGACGGACCCCTCCGTCGACAGTCAATCGATCCTCGATCGTAGCCACGGTTTCGAGAAAAGTCTGGTCACCCAAGTCCACCGCTTGGAACGGCGCGAGCAGCCAGAGTTCACTCGCGTCGACGTCACTGTTTTCACTGGACTTCACGTACACGCCGTTTCGTACAGCCTTACTGATTCGGGTCTTTATGACGGCGGCGGAATCAAGCAGACCGGGATCGTCGAGTAACCGCGCCGCGGTTGTAAGACCGCCATACACACACGCCAGAGTCGAAGTGTGCACTGCGCTTCCGTTCTCTTCCCATACGTCGTAGCAGGGCGCCAGTGCAAAGGTCGCGAGATAGCGAGCAGCGCAAGCGACGGAACTGAGGAACGCTTTAGGAAGACTTGTTTGATCGGACTCGACGAGATGTTGGCCGAGCGACCAAAGCCATGTACCGTAACCATCGATTTGAAAATTGGGCCAATCATCTATCACTGACGTTCCGTCAAGGGCGAATCGCGCCGGCGGCATAATCGAGGGATCGAGCTGTTCGCCGTGCCGCATTTTTTCGATAACGTCGTCAATTATTCCACTGATTCCACCGATCGCATCATTCACCCATGCGTGATATCGCTCTGACGCCTCGTATTCGCCTGCTCGGTCTAGCGCGTACGCGCTGAACGAACCGTCGCGAAGCCAACAGAAGTGATACTGGGTGAAGTCCGGAGACGCCACGATTGCCCCGCTGGTCGACTGATTGCGCAAAATCGCATCAACGCTTGCCCGATATGACGTGTCGAATCGGGCATAATCAAGCCTCTTGGCAGCGCTGGCAGACGCAATGCGGTCGTTTTCCTTCGAATTCATGCGCTCAACCGATGCATGTTGAATTCACTTTCTTCGACCACTGGCGTAGTGCAAAAGAATCGCAGAGAAATGAGCGGGAGCCGCGCCGCGTCGAACACTGCGCGGCGGGCTCCCGCTGATCAATCGCCTTTGGAGCCTCGGACGAGGAACGCACGGGTTGGGGTTCGGCGTCGAGCTGATTGCGAATCATGCTTCTCCATCAATCGGTTACTGCAAGGTTCCCTACTTACTTACTTCAGTGAACATACTACGTCCCGCAATGGATCCGTCAATGGCGGGTAGTGCATTATTTGACTTCGAAATTAGGTTCTCTCTCCCCTGATCACGCCCATAATCGGAACATCTTGTCTCGCTGTTGGGGAATTTCGACATACTCGAATCCACGAATTAAGTGCCCGTTACGTTACTAATGCCACGAATGGAGAATCGGAGTCAGTCCAACGAGTGGGAGATGCAGCGGAACATTTACTTTGCCATCCGATGTGGTCGACGTTCTTGAAACCTCAGATTCAAATACCAATTCGATGCCATATTGCGAGACTGCGAGTATCCGAACCAGGCAGGCTGAAAGATTCTCGAAGCACGAGGGTCGCGGCGCCGACAGCCCACGCTTCGTCACCCCAACTCTGAATCTTTACCTCGACTTTTAGACCAAGTGACGCGAAAGTCTCTTCACGTACGGATCTAATAATCGGATCCAAAAACGTGGGTCCGAGTTCAGTTCCTTCGCCGCAGATTATTAGAAGTTCTGGATTGAGCAGTGTGAGGACATTGGCGACCGAAAGGCCAAGCGTACGACCAGCGCTTGCGACGACGTCGCATGCCACGAGATCACCCGATTTGACTAGGGAAATCAATTCATCTCTAGAAACTTCGTGACCTAGGCGTTCACCGACTTGGCGCCGCATTGAGTCCTCGCCCACCATTGCCTCAAGACAGCCGGAGCGTCCACACTCACACGTCGGACCTGCGGGCTCGACGATTATGTGACCAAATTCACCGCTTGATCCATATGCCCCTCGGTAGAGCGAACGATCAATGACAATTCCGAGCCCGATGCCACGACCGATACTCAAGGTTACGAAGTGCCTTGCACCTCTGGCGTCGCCAGACCATTTTTCAGCGACGGCCAAGGTATTCACGTCGTTGTCAATCCAAACGGGCAGGCGTAGAAGTCTTCGAAGTGTGCTCTCAAGCTCCACATTGTGCCACTGGAGCAGATGTGAGGAGACACAGACACCAGCGGTGGAGTCGATAACGCCGGACAGCCCTATACCCACTCCGAGCACTTTCGAGCGGGGAACTCTTGCTTCCCGAAGTATTTGCCGTACTTCGCTCACAATGGCGTGCATCGCCTCGCCTGAATCACCGACCAGTGAAACCGGAAATTCTCGCGAAGCAACAATTTGTGCTTCAAGATCACAGACCACGGTGGTTAGTCCATCACCACGAAGCTTGATGCCAATCACATAGCCTGCCGTTGCATCAATACTTAGAAGGACTGGCGGGCGTCCTCCATTTGATGGTGCGATGGCGACTTCCACCAAAATTCCGCGTTCAAGAAGGTGGTCAACAATGGTCCCGACAGTCGGCGCGCTCAACTTGCTCTGGCGCGCAAGCTCCGCACGTGAGATCGAACCCGCACTACGAACAAGTTCAATCAGCAAACTGACATTAAGTTCACGCATCAATGCTCGCGAGCCACGCTGCGGATTTCTCGGCGACTCCGATGCCCCGCCATCACCTTGGACGGACGCTCCTGCTAACGAACTCTTCCGCTGGGCTGGAGCGTTTAATTGTTTACGAGCCATACTCCTCCAATTACGAACCGCCCAGCATCTCAAACTTACTTAAGCAGATGAAAAATCTATTCCTCTCGTCGACTTTAACTGGGTGTTGGCGAAGGATAGACGCTCATATCGTACGACTTCAGGAAGGCGGTCGCGCCGGTGAATGGGTATGGATCCTCCGTTCGATGCATGACCGAATCGATCAGTTTTAGTCAAATATGGCTTATGTGGTCGTTCAAGAATTGATTCCAAAACATTCGAAACTACAAAGGTTGAAAGTTGATGACAACGATTGGTGGACCTGCGCCCTTCTTCGAACGGTAGGTCTTGACCGTCATGTTGAGTCCCTCAAACGACTTGGACCTAGTCGCAGTCACCATTCCGGTTGAATTGGTGTTGAGGATCCGGCTCGTGCACCATTTCTCTGCTGCCAAGTTGGCGAAGACTCGACAAGCAAGGGAGTCAAATATCACTTGATTTTCGAGAACTGACTTACTCGACGTGTCGAGGATCGAGACAATCTGCACGTCCACTACTTCGGGGTTCCCATTAATCTCGACCACGGTAAAAAGATGCTTGTCACCCCCCAAGACTCGAGGAACGCCCTTTACAGCAATTGCATCCTTAAAGACAGTATGACTGCCGTCAATTGAGTGAAAAAGCGATTCAGCCGTATTTCGAGAAATCCCCAGGGTCGACGCCGACGCCAAACTTGCCGGCCCAAGCGTGACACTCGCCGACGCTAGAAATGTGACAACTGCGAAGAGCGCGCCCACGCGGCGCGCTCTTCGCAGTTGTCCTCCGGTAGAACTTGAATTCGCCAAGTTGTGACCCCTCTTGAACTCTCCCGTCATTGGACTAGAAGTTCACCCAAGCCATGTCCCAATAGTCCAGCGAGGGCAACGTGAAGGTCACATACTTGCCGCCACCGTCGGTGCCGGTGGAGAACGTCAGACTTTGCGCGGTCCCCCCGTTGATGTCCGGCGAAGCAACATACACGCTCGAAGGATTCGTGGACGACGTGTAGTAGTACTTCACTGCCACGTTGGTCTTCACCGTCGGCGCAGGTTGGGTGCCGTTGGTGTCCATCCACGCACTACTTGACAAGTTCAGCATGTTGATGAAATGAAGCACGTCCGTGCCAGTCTTGGATCGTGCGAAGGTCCACACAGTTCCCGGAGTCCCGTTGGTGCTGGTTGACAAGCCACCGGTGAGGTCGATCACATTCGAGTTGTCGGTCAGTCCGTCACGTAGGAGGTTCTCGTACGCGGTGAGGAAGTTGTAGTAGCTCACCATGGACTGTTGGAGACCCGCTGACATCAACAGACCCGCACTCACGTAGTCCGGCTCAGACAACAGATGATCGACGTCGCCCAATTCAATGTGGTCAGCACCCGAGGCGAAGATGGTCGCATCATCATAGAGCACACCCGGCGTATTGAAGAACGACGGATCGCTCGCCGTGTAACTATCGCCCTTGTTCTCATCCGGATAGGCGGCCAGTACCGTCGCCTTCGCACCTGAACTGTAGGTGTTGTTATTGGTGACAGTCGTGCGCAGGTCGTTGTACGAAGTCTGACCAAGCGCCGGCCAGCATTCCGTGTAGAGGAATTCGAGGTCGGCGTTCGCCGCAATTGCCGACTGGCCGTATTGCCCGACTGCGTTGAAGACGAGCTCTTTACCGAGGGCAGTGCCGGCAGCGGTCAGGAAGCCGTTGAACTCCGTGGACGGATTGACTGCGACGCCAGCACACGTGTACGACGTGCCCAGGTTGCCGAGTTGGTCCGCCTGCCATCCGTCAAAGGCGTAGACGTCGAAGGCGTTCTGCATCTGACCGAAGATATAACTCTGCCAATTCGCGTTGCCCGGGTCGAATACGTAAAGGTTCGGCGTCTCTAACCCGGTGAGCGCAATGTTGAGTTGACTCGTACAGTTGTTGTTGGCCCAGAGTCCCCACTGGTAGTTCACGCCACTTCCGTCGGAGCCGTAGCCAGCCCACGCACCGTAGATGAGGTTGTAACTCATTGCCACCGCGGAGTTGGCGTGGACGTCGCTGATCAATGACTGAACCGAATGCATGTAGTTGGTGTCCGTACCGATGTCCACCCAACTAGCGGCCGGCGAGGCCACGGTGCCCGCCAGTGGCACGTGGTGCTTCCACTCCCAGTCGTAGAACTGGATTCCGTCCAAGTGATACAAGTTCAACCGGTTCGCGATCAATGTCTGCGAGTAGTTGTCGCCGTACTGGGTCACAAAGCCGTAACGTGGGAACTTCGCCCAACTTGACGAGACGTCAACGGCGGTATTGGCAGTATCCAAAACGTGACTGTTCACATCAGTGAGAGTCGCCTGGATGAGATACCCCTGGTAATTCGTCGTGGGTGGCGTCCAAGTTAGGGCGAAATTCTTCACTTGCCCCGGCGCCAATGTAACCGTTGTCGTCACGGGCGAACCCACGGCCACGCCGTCATGGGTGGCGACCAATGACAAGGTCTCGCCGGTCTCTGTCACCGCTTGCGGGTTCACGATATTCGCGTTCACGGTCACATTGGTGCTCGGTGAATACCTTGAAGCGTTGGTCGTCAAACTCTCGATCTCGTGGCCGGCGGTGCTGCCGTACTGCCACGTCGAACTGGAGCTCGCGATTTCGTAGTGAAGGCCGGTGATGTCGTCGTCAGTCCAAGTGGACCCCGTCGTGTTGAGTGCGGTCTCAACGTCGAGATACGACCAACTGCCCGCCGACGCCGTACCAGAACTCGCCATGTCGGTCGTTGGAATCTCGAGTTCGTAACGTCCGGTCGTTGTATCCCATTGCGGCGCCAGGCTCGAAAGGTTCGAGTCCCACGTCCAACCTCCGCTCGAGTTCGCACTGAACATTGAGAACGTGGCGCTGTTGCTCCAACGCGCAAAGAGATAGTTCATCGGATGGTCGAGCGTTCCACCGAAGTATCCCGTTGACGTCGAATAGAGCGAGCCCGAATGGTTGAAGTCTTGAGCGTAGACCAGCATCGCGAACTCCGGAGCTGTGTTGTACGCCGAAAGAGCACCCGAGGCGTTGTCCACCCTGACGTAGAGGTTGGATGTGTCGTTGGCCAAGTAAACGCGCTTGATACTCGTCATCGCCGAGCCCGAGATGCTTCCCGCCGGATTGCCGTCATAGAAGGGGACGCCCCTCCACTGGGGCCAGTCAGTAGCGGGCGAGGTCGTCTCAGTGATCGTGTCGTAGGCGCTGGCGTTGGCATTCGTCGGGTACACGCGCGCGTCGTACTGACTCGTATACGCGAGCGCCGTCATAACGAATGCTGCGGCCGTAAATGGTTCACTCATCGTGCTCACGATGGGTTGATTGGTCGATGAGACTGCTTCGCCAGGCGGCATGTAGCCGACACCCGAGACACTCGCGTACCACTGCAGGCGAGACAGCGCGTTGGCCGTTTGACCGGTGTACACCTCGTAGAGCGCCACCAACATCGTCATGTTCGGCCATGATGGCTCGGCGGCGCCTGCTTCATTGCCAGCTGGACTGTACGGACTGGTGTAGTAATACGTATCGCCCGAGTAGCGCGCGATTCCCCACGTATCGTGAGTGAGCGCCTGCTCGACCACGGAGATCTGGCTCGCAGCCTGCTCAGTATTGGGGTTGACGTCTCCGAGCGCAATCAACTCATCGGTTGAAGAGTCAATCGTCATATCGGGTGAACCGGACGACGTAACTCCCTGGTCAAAATAGCCGGTGGTGTCGTTGTTCTCACCTGGCGACGGTGACGTCCAACTGTACGAACGTTGGATCGACGAGAGGATTGAACTTGCCGCCCCGTTCCAACTGTCTGCATCAGACGGATTCGACTTCGACAGTGCTAGGTGCGCCGCCGCTCGAAGACCCGCGACGTAGAACGCCTCTGTGAAGGTGTTGTATTGATCGGTCTGTTCCCAGATGCTGCTGTCCTCAGGACCCAGGCCGTTGGTGCCTACGTTGCTTTGGAGGAATCCTGCGGCGGCCTGCACCGCTGGCCAAACGCTCGTCAGGAATGCCGAGTTTCCCGTCAACTGATAATGCCGATAGACACCGACCAGGAACTCACCCACGCTGTCATATTCAGGTTCGACGAAGGAGACGTAGTTGCCCGACCACAGGTCGTAGGTCGTATGCCACGCTCCGGTCGATAGCTGATTGGCCGCCATCCACAGCCAGTATTGCGAGGCTTCACTGTAGTGGCCGGCAGCGTCAAGGGCCATCGCGTCGAACGATGAGTCGCGGACCCAGGCCTTGTAACCGTATGAGCCGGGGTTGGTCGCCGCCGGGAAGAGGCCATCGCCAGGGTTCTGAGAATTCTTGATTACGACGAGGTTGCGGAGGTACGCGGTGTTGACGCCAGTGTCGGTCGTCGTGACCGTCTTGCCGGAGCTGAGCCAAGTCGAGTAATCCGACGCCGTGGTGCTGTACCAGTAAGCACCGGTCTGTGCACGGGCTGTGTCAGCTCCCGATTGAGCGGTGGTCATAGTGGACCCGATGCCAAGGTAGTAGTAGAGCGTTTGCGACGAGCTTGGCGCAATCGTTACTGAGTTTTGGAAGCCCATGTCCATATTGGGCGTCGAGAGTGAAGCATTGTCATGGAGTGAACCAGTTGCGTCAAACTGAGACCAAGCGCTCGCCGTCGGGTCGGTCGACGTCAGGTCGGAGTCGTTGCCAACCTGATACGACGATGCCGTTTGCAATGCGCCAAGGTACACAACGTATTGACCGGAGGCCGTCATGTTCGCGAACATCGCATTGCGCGTTGAGTCGTAACTGCCCGCCACGTTGTCAGAAAGATTGGTGTTGTTGAGGTGCACCTGATCGAGGACGTTCCAGTTGTAAGAAGTCGTCGCGGAAGGGTTGGTAAGGGTGTAGCGGACCACCATGAATGGTTCGTTGGGTACCATGACAAAGTCACGCTTCATTTGAATCGGTGTCGCCGATCCGCTGTAAGTGCCGTACGTGCCGTTGAGCACGCCGTTCTCGTCGATGTAGCCGGTCGTAGCGAAGTTCTGGGGCTGATCGTATTTCACACCGTCGGTCGTGTCGCGAAAGAAGCCGGTGTAGTCATTTATCTGGTTGACTCCCCAATTGCCCGAGTAATGAAGCTCCGCGATGCGCGGTCCGTAGGTGGCAGTTGATAGTGGATTCAGCTTCGGGGCCATCCAAATCGCTTGGATATTTGACCAATTTGAAAGGTAAAGGCTCGCGGCCGACGTCGTCGAAGAAGGAAGAGTCGCGGTATGCGCTTTCAGAACAAGCTTGACGGGTGGGATGCCACTTCTGACAACTGCTGCACCAGCAACAATTGTTCCCGCCATGACCAACGTGAATGCAGTTAAGAGAACTGACATCCTGCCGATAAACCGTCGTTTAAATATCATGACAATCCCCCGTATCGCCCACTTACTTCATTAACTGACAATATTAAGTGGAGCACTTCGGTAAGTCAAGACAATTATTTAGCGAACTTTCAACAACTATTTATCGTGCATATTATAAAGGTTGGCGGTCACCGCTCGATTTCCTCAGGGGGCCACCCAAGAAAGTCGTTGAATAAAGACGGGTTTCATTCTTGGTGCTGCCAACTTTCCGAGAGTTTTCTCCGAGACCACGTTGAGGGGCATCCTCCTATGTAAAGTTACTTCCGAATCGGATTTTTACGTCATGTCCTACGGAATTGGCTGTTCGAACCCGATCGGAGGAACCACGTCTCGGCTTCGGCTCTCCCTAACTATCCCCGGCGCGGTCTCACTCGGCGCCTACGAGGGCGGCGCGCTGGCTGCGTTGATCGTGGCGGCAAAGACCTTGGGTGAAGACAAGATTGTCATCGATTCAATCGCGTCCGCGTCGGCCGGCTCGATAACCGGACTACTGACCGCACGATCACTGCTCCGCAGCGTTGACCCAATATCGCTGTTGGCGTCGACCTGGGTCAATAATGTTTCGATCGAGGCGATGAAGACCCACTCTACTGAAGCGCCTCATCAACTTCTTTGCCAACTACGGCCACTGCCGTGTTGGGTCCTGGCGGAATTCCTGATGGACCCATGGAAACGTGGCAAAAGGAACCCGTTCGACTCTCGATGGCACTAACCAGTCTCGCTGGCCTTACGTACGCGTTACCAGAGATTACCCAGAGCACCCCGGTCTACGCATCGACATTCCTCGACTGGTACAACGTGACACTCACGAGTAACGACAACTCAGACGCGTATCTAGATTACGCCAATGCGGCGATCGCTTCGGGCTCCAACGCTCTTGCCTTCCCTCCAAAGAAGCTGAATCGACTTGACGACAAGGAGCGGTACAAGAAAGCTGGATTAATTGATTTCCCGATCGATGGTTGGTTCTGGTACACGGATGGTGGAACCGTCGACAACGAACCGCTCGGTCGAACAATCGACCTCGTCCAGGATATTGAGAGCGATGACGAACGACTGTATCTGCTGATTCACCCCGAACCCGGAGTGCCTTCTTCTACGCCTTCAAATGTTTGGGGAGGGGACGCGCCACAGCCACCCTGGGTCCGCACCGGTACCCACGTGCTCTCCATAAGTCGTAATCAATCAATCTATGAAGATCTCAAGCGACTGCAAAAGACCAACTCGTACGTTGAATGGATAGGCACAATCAAGAGCGCGGTGTTGTCAGGAGTGGAGACGGGAATTAATGACGCCGGACTGTCTGAAGAGCAGGCGGGCAGACTACGAGCCTCTCTGACGGCCGAGCTGCAAAGTGCACTCGGCGGGGTTCGCCGCAACCAACGAGACAAGGCCGAACGAGCGAATCGGACTTTGGCGGCTCACGTGTCAGACGACGTCGAAAGCTTCGGTGACTTACTTGATATTTTGGCTCGCGCGGCCAGTGGTCTGGAAGGTCGCGAACCAATCAAGGTGGAGATCGTTTCTCCCACCATCGACCCACATGTACACAAAACGCCCTCCGAGCAACTCGCGGGTGCGTTCTTATTTCACTTTGGTGGTTTCTTCGACGTTCGATTCCGTCAAAGTGATTTTGAACTGGGATATCGAAATATGGAGTACTGGCTGGCACTCGACCTCGGCAGGCACTTGCCGGGTGTCGATCTATCCGCTGCCCTAAACGCAGTGCGGGAAGGAAGAAATCGCTTTGGTTGGGATCACGTAGACCTTGGCGGCGAACAACTCGGGGAGCTCTCCTTCGAGCAGAAGGCCGAATTGGCTGAACTGGCGATTCACGTTGCACATGTAATCGAATATGACGCTCTACATCATGGGGTATAACGAACTTTCTCGTAACGCTGCGTCTTCGCATAACTAAAGATCGCTCGGCACAGTCATCGGCAACATTTTCAGTCACAGGACGTTTTCGGGAAGCGATTTGTGGAGCATTTTGTGGGGCAAGATGACAACAATCCGTGCGCAAGGTAGGCGCTGCAGGACTCGAACCTGCGACTTCAGCCGTGTGAAAGTGCGAGATTCCGACGCCGACAACCAATTGCTGATTACCGTCCGCTTGACCATTCTGCAAATCAACCAGAAGCGTGAGCAAACTGCCGCGGTCTCAAGTGGCGAGCAGTTAGTCGAGAGCGAGTTCGGGCCGCCCATTCAGGCGCGGTTACGCGCGAAAGAAGTCAGCAAGTGATGGCCAGCGCGACCGACGACCGCTATCGCGGTGGCGGCGAAGAATGCACTTCGAATGTCGAGGCTCAAGACGCGACCTTTGCGTCGCCGTGAAGGAATCCTTCGAGACGCGGAACACTGACCAACCACCTGACGCCCACTCGAATGACTGGCTCGAACTGACCCGCGCACGCGAGACGGTAGACAGTCTCGGCTGACAAATCATGAAGGCAAAACTGATTCGTCCCGAGTTTCTTGGGGAGAGCCTCCGGGAAACCCAGACCGATTCAATTGCCCCAATGTGATCGTTTGGTGTAGACAGTGGGTCATGGTCGTTTGAGTGTATTGATTGTGTGAGGGCCAGCAAGCTTCCAGAAGACTCGAAGTCTCAATGTAATTGCTTGACCCAGAAGGCGAGATAATATGCTCCGTGACGTCGAAGGACTCGACCGGATTCTCAGAGAAGTCTGATCGAACGTGCCTGAGACATCGGCACCGTCTAACGGATTTTCGTTTGTTCATAGGCGAGCGCGTTATGACGCTGCGATTTATTGGAATCAAACGTTTATCTATTTGGCATACTTTTCGTTTCTTCCCATCTTCACCGTTTGGTTTACGACCCAAGAGCACTTCTCCGATACCGTCGCTGGTACACTTTTTACGCTCTACATTGTTGTAGGCAGCACAACCAGAACTCTCTTAGCGCCCGTACTTAACGGACTGCCGGCATCACTGGTTCTATTTTGCAGTTCAATTCTGGCGGCTGGCGGAGTCTTGCTTTTCATGCTGCGAGGAAACCTTGCGGCTTCCGTAGCGGGAGTGGTAATCGCAGGCACGGGACTGTACATAAACAGTTTGGCAGCGAAAGTTGCTATTTCCGAGAAAGCAGACACTCGGAGTGGTCAGAGCTTTAAAGGGTTTTCGCTCCTGTACGTGGTGATGAATATAGGTGCAGTCGCAGGTCCCGTTGTCGGTGTTGCGCTATTTCGGCGATCTGGAAATGAACTTATTCTTTTCTTGGCTCTCGCTTACGTAGTTGCGGCAGTTCTCAGCGGTTTAGTCACTTCTACTTCGCGGAATGACATACGACACGGAGAGGTCGGAAATTCCGAATTCGGGAGATTTCGATCATACTTGGCCGGTCTTCTACATCCTCTACGATCAAGAAGGCTTTTGGAACTCCTGGTACTTAATTTTGGCGTGTGGTTTGCATACATTCAACTCTTTACGGTTCTTCCGATTGTCCTGGAGCGGCGACACCAGTTTGTCGATAGCGGAGTACTGTTCAGCTTGAGCGCAATTCTCGCAATTGTGTTTCAATTACTGATGACAGGGTTTTTTAGCGCGCGCCTAAACAAGCACATGGATGTTACTGTCCTGGTCGCGATCACTTGCTTGGTGGCCGCCTTCGCTATCGCTTTTTTGATCACAGCATTCGTGTATCTCGTTTTCGTTGTGTTGATTTTTACCTTTGGAGAAGCGCTCATAATGCCCTGTCTCGATGAGCTGACTTCGAGGATTGCTCCACGATCGATGAGATCGTCGTACTTCGGACTTGTGGGGGTCTCAAAGGCACTTGGTCAGGGTCTGGGAGGACTCGTGGGCGTTGCTGCTCTCTCAACTTTGCCAATCTCGGATCTCGGTAAAGCGTGGGCCGTCGGTCTCGTCTCATCCACTCTTGTTCTCGTCTTTTTTATATTTCGGAGAGGTGATATTACGAAGAAAGAGATTGATCATGCATAATTCATTGATATCGGCCTCTCCCGTAACATCAGATGTAACAGAGGTTTCCAAAACTGCATCGAGTGGTCGGTTGATCGTCTACACAGATACCTTCCTAGGCGACCGAGATATCGCAAAGACGGCGTATGGACTTCTGCGCTTCTGCCCCAACAGAATTCGTGCGATTTGGGACTCAAAGCATGCGGGTTCGAACGTACGTGATATTTGCTCCGAATTTCCGGCCGTCGATGTACCCATAGTCGGGAGCATAGATGAGGCACCTGACGCCGACTGCGTCGTCATAGGATTCGCTCCGATAGGTGGTCGACTCAGCGACACCCAGAGAAAGCTATTAGTAGACGGGCCGCTAGCGAGGAACTTGACTGTCCTCAACGGGTTGCATGAGTTCCTTCCTCCGCCATCAGTGAACTTACGTGATCCGAGTTCGTTACCGAAATTGATTGCTCAAAATGCGAGGTTTCACTCGACGCGAATTCTGACGGTAGGCACTTCGCATACCATTGGGAAAATGACGTCGACGATTTCGTTAGCGACTGCATTAGTAGCTTCAGGTGTTAGCGCTGAATGGATTCCGACAGGGCAGACTGGCAAACTCATTGCTGGATGGGGCGAGGTGATCGACTCCGTTCCGATTGATTTTGTGCCTGGCACAATTGAGCGGCTCATCCTCGATGCAGAGTTGGCGCATAAAGTCGTCGTAATCGAAGGCCAAGGTTCCTTGTTCCATCCGAGCTATTCTCCAACAACGCTTGCTCTGATCCACACCTCGCGCGCGCAGTATTTTCTTCTTTGTCACAGGGTCGGACAAACCCACCTATGGGGCTTTGACACGAAAATGCCCACTGTTGAGCGTGCGATCTCAGTTCATGTCGAGATGGGGCGGCTCCTAGGATTCTCAACAGAATGCCTGGGCATCGCGCTGGACTCATCACGAATCACTGACACAGAATATCGGTCGTACAAGAGCGAACTCGAAGAGCACACTGGTTTAGCTGTCTGTGATCCCGTGAAGGATGGCGCCGGAGTCCTCGTCGAAGCACTGCTGCACCGTGGTGAAGTATGAGTAAGGGAAGCGTACTTGAACTACTTAGGGGACTCGAGGGCGGGAATATCCGAATTCCCGATTTCGTAGTGATACCTCACGAGATGTCGATCGATGTCATCGAGGAAACGGCGGTAGGAATTGCGGGTTCGATGCCTGGACCGTTTGCCGTACGCAGCTCAGCTCGCGGAGAGGACGGTGTACGAGACAGTTTTGCGGGAATTTTTCAGACGGAACTCGGTGTCAGCGACGAACAACTGATGGACGCAATTTGTAGGGTTCGGATGTCTCTGAATGGAGACTCGGTTCATTCGTACTGTATGGCGCGCAACATCCCTCTCCTTACCGCGATGGATGTTGTTGTGCAGACGATGATCTCGGCTGATGTGTCAGGAGTCGCATTTTCGCGCCATCCAAAAGGCCCTGATTCGCTCGAATTGATTGAAGCCGTATGGGGGCTTGGTGAAGGTCTTGTAAGTGGCGAAATAAGCCCGGATCAGATTGTTCTCCTCGAAGACGGTTCGTCACTTTCTTACGTTGTAGCACATCAGCAGGTAGCCGTGGAGCTTGATGATTCTCACGGAACCCGTCGCACTTGGGTTTCGCTATTGATGCAGAGCGCGAGAAAGTTAGACGATCAAGCGTTGGCAAGCGTACACATGGCGTTGAAACAGATTGAAGATGTCATGAAACGACCCGTTGAAATTGAGTTCGCTATCAAGAATGGCCAATTTTTCCTGTTGCAAGCGAGACCGATTACGTCATTATGAACACAAGCACTCGTCGCGCGGCCTTCCTTGACCGTGACGGTACCTTGAACGCCGACTATCCGGACGAGGAATGGGCCACCAAGACGACGCCCGAAATACTTTGCGGTGTGACAGAGGGGTTGCGTTTGATTCAACGCATCGGCTACGACTTGGTGATGGTCACGAATCAGTACACGATAGGAGAGGGCATCATTTCCGAGGAGGCGTATGGCATGTTCACTGCAGCGCTCCTTCGGCGACTTCAATTCGTCGGAGTTACCTTCACTGCGGTCCTGTACTGTCCTCACAGTCGAATCGTTGATTGTGAGTGTAGAAAGCCGAAGCCAGGGCTGATTCAACGGTTTTTTACTGATAATCCTGACGTCGACAGAGAGCGGTCGGTCCTAATCGGAGATTCCAGCGTAGATATCCTCGCGGGCAGCGCCGCAGGCATTGAGACCATCGGAGTGGGATCCGCTGCACTTCAGGGACTCGGCACGTACAGGTGTGACACCCTAATAGAAGCAGCGAAGTGGTTGAGTGTGAGGGAGTACGGCTCTTGAAAAAACGCGCAATCGTCGTTGGGGGTGGCTTGCGGGTATCCCGAGTTCCTGGGTTTGTCGATGCTGCGGAAAAGCGAGGTCTGGTCTTGCTGAGCGCGGATGAACCGTCGCCAAGTGGATTAGAGCGCGCGGAATATGGTGCGAAGCACCCTCGAAGTTCGGCTGGCCGATTGGCCGACGTCAGATGGGTGAAGCCGGAAAGTGTTGAAGGTCTTCTCAGCGCGGTCGACGATTGGCAGCGAACATTTGAAGTCGTCGGTGCGTTGAGTATGCGAGAGGAGTTTGTGTGGCCGATCGGAGTGCTGTGCGCAATGGAGGGATGGCCGTCTCCTGGACTTCGGGCATCATTGATCTGCCGAAATAAATTGCTACAGCGTCGCGCTTTGCGCTGGCTCGGGCCCCGGAATGTTTACGTTGAGAGTGCGGCGGTCAACGACTGGTCAATGACGGAGACAGGCTCGCGCCTTGGATTCCCGGTGGTAATAAAGCCGCTTTCTTCCGCGGCGAGTGATCGGGTGCGACGGATTAATAGTCCACTTGAATTGGAAGGCCTACTCAAATACGGCGAATACGACGACGGTGCGTTGATCGAGGAGTTCATTGACGGTCAGGAGTACTCGGTTGAGTCGCTCGTGCACAATCGCGAAATTGTGTTCCTTGGAATTACAGAAAAGGGGACGAATGAGAATCTGACGCCCCACTTCGTAGAGTACGTACACACTTATCCTGCTCCACTGAGTGGGAAGGGAAGATCGCTTCTCGAAGATGCTAATGGTGAGCTGATTGCAGCTTTGAACTTCGAAACAGGGATTGTTCACGCTGAGTTCCGTCTTCGGGAAAGTGGGGGCGCGGTGTTAATGGAGGCGGCAGCTCGCCTTCCCGGCGATGAGCTCCCGAGTCTTTACGAGATAGCGGGAAGCTGTTCCTTGGCGGACGCAATATTGGGTCTCGCGATGGGTGAAAGACCGAATTGTTCGCTGCCTAATCGCGTCGCACGGCAGATCTACGCCGAATTATCGCCGGGAGTTGTACCGAATGTGAATCAGGGGCCTCTGGCTCGCATTGCGGAGATTGTCTATTTACCTGGAGTCGTCGAACTTCGCCCCCTGTCTCCGCTTGGCGCAAATGCGAAAGGCGAAATCAGACGAATCGTTGTGGAGAAGAAATACGGTGCGAAGGTTGGCGAGGTACGAAACTCGTATGACCGCGCGCTCTACGCAATCATCGACAGTCGAACGAGAAATGAGATGGAAGAGATTACGGACGAGTACTTAAGGGCAATTCTCGAATTGCAAAAGGCCTAGTCGATGAATTTAAGTCCTCACAGGCAACCAACTACTCCAGCGAAAGGGACATATGTGCGGCTTCATTGGCGTTATCAATCGAAGTAACGTATCGACCAAAAGGATTCTCGCCGAACTGGAGCGAACGCGGCACCGTGGTCCAGATTCGAGCGCACTACGCATGTACTCAAGCAGTCGAGGCAATGCTGTCTTAGGCTTCAATCGTCTCGCGATTCGATCTCTGAGCCCTGTTGCGGATCAGCCGATGTCTTATGGCTCTTGGACAATCGTATTCAACGGTGAGATTTACAACCTTGATGAGTTACGCCAACGCTTGACAAGTGTCGGATTTCGGAGTCGAGTCGATTCGCCTTCTGATACCGAGATTCTTGTGGCTTACATAGATCACTTTGGTGTCGAGAGTGTTCGCGACATTGCCGGAATGTTCGCATTTATGGGGTTAAACCATGACAACGGTGACGTGATTTGGTCCAGAGACCGGTTCGGCATAAAGCCATTATTTGTCTCCAACGATGGAGAAGGTATCGTGGTCGCCTCCGATTCGCTTTCCGTCCTCCATCTGCGCAGCTGCGCAACAGAGCTGGACGTGGACTACCTTAAGCGTCTTATTCTGGCCGATCCCTTTGTGGGGTTCGACCCTCGCCTTTCTCTTTTTACGGGAGTTGAATCGGTTGAGCCCGGCACTTATACAATTGCGCCCCGAGGAGACTTCAAAAAGAGAATCATTAAGAGGTACTACTCGTTTCCCGATTTGCGGGACACGGTCCCGGTGGAGCGCGAATCAATCCTCGACCAGATTCGGGAAGTTTTCAGAAGGGTCGTGCGAGAGCATCTGGAAGCCGACGTTCCGATAGCAATTGCGTTGTCTGGCGGATTGGACTCGACCCTCTTGGGACTCTTGGCGGCGGAATGTGCGGTGAAGGTTACTTACTTCACAATCAACGTAACGGGAGATGATGTTTCCTTTGGGGACGATGCTCGCGTCGCCGAGAGGGTGTTTCAACACCTCTCGTCCAGCAACTCAAAGTTTCGAGTGATTGATATTGGGTCCGATTGGAATCTGGAAACGATCGACCGGTGCGTTACGGCTCTGGGGAGCCCTTTATACGACGAACGTGCGATTGTCTGGGACAAGATGTATCGGGCTGCGGAACTCGCCGAGGTGAAAGTCGTATTGAACGGGCAAGGCGCCGATGAGCTGTGGCACGGGTACTATCCCAAAATCTGGTCATGGTTCTCGTGCTTGTACCACGAGCGACCATCGTACGAATCGGTGCAGGCTTATTTTGGGCGGCGACAAAAAGAGTCCGCGATTGGGAGTCTTCTTCGGGCGGACATTCAAGGAGGGATCTCGAACGTTGCCCGCAACGTGTGGGAGGAAATCGACCAATGCGAGTGCGCATTCGACCATCCGACCGCGCTCGGCCGGTTCATGGTGAGACACGTTCTCGCCTCGCTGCTCTCTTTCGAAGATGCTTTTAGCATGGCACACGGAGTGGAGGTTCGAGTGCCATTCGTCGATCATCGTTTGGCGGACATAGCTTTGGCGCTGCCGGCGAAAATGCACATAGGAGATGGTGATCGGGGCAAAGAGCTGCTACGTGATGCTTTTGGGAGCATTTTGCCACGAGAGGTGGTTATCAGAAAAAAAGCTCCGCTCCCCAAGCCGTCGCCGAGTGACGACTCGCTAGCCTCCCTTTTCGTTAGATATCGCAGGGACATTGAGCGCAGTCCACTAGTGCGAGAGCTCTACGATCGCCGTCGATTTGATGACTTGGCGGCTCACGCCAGCGATGGCTTTTACGGTTCAACCGCAGAAGCTCATCTTCAGCTTTTGAGTACCTGGAGGTTCGAGAACATTGTCAATATCTAATCATTTTGAACTTCAATGGGAGTCACCGTTTCTCGATTACTACTGGTGTCATCATTTCTTACATGAAGTGTATGAAAAAGGCATTGTCGCGCGAGTTCTAGGTTCGCAAGAGGAGAAATGGTTTGCAACGAATGACGAAACCGGTTTTCAGTTCTATCTCGAGGAGGAGTCTCTAGCGGTGATGGCGGAGGTCGGATTTCGTTTCTTGGGTGACAGACACCGAGTGAGAGAATTCGCGCTACTCGTCAATCAACTAAAAGAGCGCGTAGATGAGATCCCTTGGCCGGAGACAACCGTCTTTGACGACACCAATATTGGCGTGTTGGAGGAAATGTTCCACGAGGCCGTCGGCCTCCATTTGTGCACTCAGCCGCATTTGATGTCAAAGGTTGCGGAGGAGTTGACTCGGCGCCTTCCGGCGATTGTTGCCGAAGAGGAGCGTGCGGAATATGTCGCCAAAATGATCACACCTGACCGGCTGCCAGAACCCCTTCGAGAGCAGAAGGAATGGCTTGAGGGCCTATTCGACTTGGTTAGCAAGGCGTCATCTCCTGACGAGCGAGAACCCTTCATCCACCAACACTGGCAACGCTGGAAATACCTGACGGCCGGCGACAGTGGACGGCCCGTGGAGTTGGCTGAATTACGCGAGCGGTTTGAGTTTGATCTAAGCAATTTGGTGACCGCGAAAGTACAGCACGATCGGCTGGTGAAGGTCGAATCAGGAATCGTTTCAAAAGAAATTGAAACTCTCGAAGAGAGCGCTCCGTCGGATATTCGAGACCTGTGCTGGGCCGTCCGCGAACTAGGTTCATTAAGGTTCGTCACCAAACAAACATGGATGAAACTCTGGTACTGCCTGGAGATCTGGAGAGAGCAGCAAGCTTCGCGCCTAGGACAATCGGTAAGCGGATATCTTCAGGTCGAAATCAATGGCGGCAGAATCGGAGGCAAAGAAGAGCGAAATAGTTACGTGCTCCTGCGAAATGGGGAGCTAGCCTCCTTGTTCTACAACGGACTTGAGGTATCGATTCGGAAAGAACTGTTGGGGGCCGTTCCTGAGTGGGACGGGAGTCCGTTGCATGGTACGGGCGGCTATCAGGGAGTGGTTTCGGGACGAGCTTTGGTGATTGGATGGGGTGACGATTACCGCGAAAAAGGCAAACTCGTGGGTCCCGCGACCGTGCTTGTGGTTCCGCAGACAACACCTCAGTACATCGGGATGCTCACTCGATGCGCGGCGCTGGTCACCGACGAGGGCGGTCTCGCTGGTCATGCGAGCATCATTTGTCGGGAGCTAAAAATACCCGCAGTGATTGGAACGAGAATTGCGACCAAGGTCATCTGTGACGGCGACGAAATCATCCTTGATGGGAATGCGGGAATTGTCGAAGTTCTGAAATTAATAGAGAACGATGAAGTACAGAACTGAAGTTCTTCACTCGGCAGCGGAGCTTATTCCTCGGTGCTGGGATGAGCGCCTTTTGGGAGCGAGTGACTTCTATTTATCGACCAAATGGCTCACTGCTACAGAATTACTCAATGACATTCATCCGAATTATATTGTCGCACTAGATCAAGCGGGAGAGGTGATTGCGGGACTTGTCGCCTTCCTTTTCGACAGTAGAACTCCGCCATGGGAATTTTACCGGATCGACTGTGTTCTGAATCGCCTATTGAAGAAGCCGGATCATCTCAGTCGAGGCATTGCGAACGGTTCGGAAACTGATTTTGCTACGCTTCTCCCAACCCTATTCCTTGGGGGACGTCACGTCGGTCATGGCCGTCTTCTCCTTGCCCAAGAATTGACGGCCTCCGTAAGGGGGGATGCGATGAATTCCGTCCTCGATTGCGCTGAAGAATTGGCGGGGTCCGGAGAAGCACGATCGGTTGGTTTCATGTTTGTTGATGAGGGCGATGAACTTTGTGAATGCCTGGAAAAGCGGGCGTACCATCAACTACGAAACGCAGGTGCCGGGATTATGGAGATCGACTTTCCATCTTTCGACGAGTATCTAAAAAGATTCAGTGGACATCGACGACGGAATATCACAAAGGAACTCAGGCAGTTTGATGAAGCGGGGATTGTCTTCTCTGAGCGGTCACTAGATGAAGTCAGCCAGGAGATATCGACCCTCGAAGCGCAGCTCGAACAGAAATACGGAATTAGTAATCCGGTTGAAGTGATTCAGAAAAAGCATGCTGTTGTCAGCGATCTCTTTCCAACTTCGACTGTTGTACTTACTGCTGAGCTTCACGGAAGGATTTGCGGATTTGTGCTTGCGATCAAGTGGCGTGATTCGATCTTTCTACGCCAGGCTGGTTTTGATTACGAGATGAACGGTAAACTTCCCATCTATTTCGGCGTCGCTTTTTATGAAGCCGTAAAGTATGCACTTAACGTCAGCGCGAAACGGATTTTCTATGCCATTGAGTCGACAGAAGCCAAATCGTCGCGAGGATGTCGCATCGTCGAGCAAAAGGTCTGGGTTCGTGGGCTGGACGTCGCCGCGGTTAAAACCCTCCAATCAATTCTTGGAACTGCTGCAGTCATGGTTGATTGACTGAATGGGGGTACGGGGATTCGGTCCCAGGATTCCTTGCGTGTCATGTCGCTTTGAGTACTTCGCCAACGTCCATGATGGTCCGATATTGACTCAATCATTGCATTGTCCGTTCACTCGAGTTCGTAGGAATACGTTCGCATTCATCGGCGTGGCTGACATTTTGGCTTTGAGCGGCCTGTCACCAAAATCCGTCTTCAAGTCACGTGTTCGCAAATTCGGACTTTGCGCGGCGCTTTCCGAACTGAACGGATGTTCTTCCAAGAACTGATTCGCCCGGCCCGTACTCAATATGAAGTGAATCTGAAGTTAGATCCATTTGAGCAAAGTCCTTTCGTAGAGAGGGCCAAGTCGAAGACGGAGTTGATAGGCGGGAGCCCCATTACCTTTATGGCTGCGTATTGTTAATGAACTCCCCGAACCGAATATTGAAACCCGCATTGAAAGTTTCTTCGATAAATGGAAACAGAACTATTGAAACGCCAAGTGGTGGTCGATTCCGAGCCGTTCTGAGAGGAATCCACGCCGCAAGGTCTTGAAGAATCGAGCCCCCAATCGTGCGAAATCATATTTCCGAGACGGAAACTCATATTCTGGAAACGTGCGCCGAGCACATCGCCCGCGATGGAAAATCTTCGCTAAATATTGTGGAGTTGGCTCGCAGTGCCGATGTCGCTGTCGCCACTGTTTATTATCATTTCAGCTCCAAGAAAAGCTTGGTCGCAATGGCTCAGGCCCACAATTACATCGTCAACTACGAGGAGCAGAGTGAAAGTCTAGCTAGTGCCGAACGGTCAGTCCTAGTTCAAGACGAAGATAAATTTTGGAGCGCGATGAGCGATCTAGTAAGTCTCGCGTGGTCCCTCGGCCAGCCGATGGAGGGTTGGACTGTCATAGAGACGTTGCTTGACATAAAGTCCGACGCCGTCACGTTCGAAGCGTTTACTCAGGAGAACGATCGCAGATTCCAGCGTTGGATGGCCGTTCTCGAGGCGGCGAAGACATTGGATTGGGTCAATTCATCGATAGACATCGGCTTACTTGTCGTCAACTTCTGGTCGGCGTCAATTGGTCAAGTAATTTTCTCAGGTTCATCGGGAATTGATTGCTCGCCAGAACGATTCAAGGAGTACTTCCTCAGTTCTCTTCGACCGGCGACGACCAACTAAAAAGCGATCTTGCAAGGCGCAGCTGTCGGTTCAGTCGACAAGTTGACAACTAGTACCAAGACCACGCCCAATCCTGAGTGGAGTCGTTGACAAATGTGGTCGCCAACATAATGCGAGCACATTTGACGGGTAACGAGTCTTCCATCCCGTCGATTGAATTCCGATATTCGTATCATCGCTATTGATTCGATCCGAAATCAGACTCTACAAGATCAGAAATCCCGGCTTCAACCAGCACGTCAACATCCATTAATAAGCAACATTGCTCTTCGATGAATTGTTGCCTTCTGTGCGAATGAGGGTCCGGTCTAATGCAGATCGGCCGGACCCTCCCCATCGACTGAGGTCAACCAAAATCAAGTGCAAGTTGTTATGTTGCTCACATTGTCGCCCATGTTGTAAACGGTGGTGCTGCCAGACGCCAATACAGCGCAGGTGTTGTTGTTGCCAGTTGACACTGTCGGACTCCCGTAAGCCGTCCACGCCCCTTGATTCGCTGTGTACTTCAATGCCGAGTCTTGATAATTCGTGACCGTTCCGCCGGTTCCAGAATTATTCGAATAGATTTCGTCGTAGACCAAGTTGCCAACAAAACCCGACGTCCACGACGTTTCAATTGTTGAGTCAATTTGAAACTTCCACACCGTCCCGCTCGAATACATAGCAAAAGTGTGTTGATTGCTACCCGTAATTGACTTGCTCCACGAGTGAAGGATGGTGCCATTTTGCTCTATTTCTGCGTACCACCATTCGTAACCACCGCATTGGTGAGTGGTCCCAAATTCAACGTAATAGTCGTTACCCGCAATGTTGGCAACCATTACCTGGTCGACTTGGTCAGTTGTTGACGACGTGTTAAATACCTGAAGAGTTGAGCAGTTCGTTCCGGAAAGATTGGATGGTATCGAGTCATATCTTGTGACTTCGCTGCCCGTCAATACCTGACTCGCAAAGGATTTTAAAATTGTGGATGAGCCCTGCACGCTCGCTGACGCGATCGATGCAGGAACGAGAGTGAAGCTTGCCAGCAGCGTGACTACAAGCAATGAACCAACGAATGTCTGTCCAAACCAAGTTCTAATTTTGCGGCTCCGAAAATTCTGAGTCCATGACCAAGGTCGCCTTTGCAGTTCTCTTTCCATTTTCTTCCTTTCAAAGGATCGTTGTTCGAATCGAAGGTGTTGCCAACAATTGCGACCCCTCGATACCGAAAGAACGTACGATCGGAAAGGAATGAAGGCCATTGTGAGACTTGATTTTCGAAGGGCATTTTGGAATTACAATCTGAAATCACTCTCAAATGAAATGGCGTTTCAAATCATTCGCCTCGGTGTTGTGGGACGTTCTCCTCGAAGCACTTGGTCGAACGCTTTGTTCGAGTCAACTTTCCGTGGTCAATGTCTTTAAGTTCATAAGATGACATTTGAAGTGATTTCAGATTCACATTCGAGTTTCTGAGAGCCAAGTGGGGGATGATCGGTGTCACGACGAATTAGCATTCTCGCCACAATCATCTTGTTGCTGTTTGCCGTCGTGGTGAGTCAAGCTGCGAATATCCAGTTCTTTCGCGCGCCGGCGCTCAACGCGTCGGCAAACAACCCACGCAACCTCAACACCTCTGGCACGTTCCCACGTGGCGAGATCATTGCCGCCGATGGCACCGTATTGGCTGAGTCAGTGAAGGAGAATGTACCCTTGATTCCCTATAGGAGGGTCTATCCCGACGGTTCATTGACCTCGGGCGTCGTGGGCTTCTCCTCGCACTGGTACGGGAACTGGGCGCTCGAGGACGAATACAACCAATACCTCACCGCGCACCAGCAACCACCCCAAAGCTTTGAACAGTTGCTGGCACCTACTAGCGCCGCCGACTCGGTTGTTCTAACGCTCTATCCTGCGTTACAACGAATCGCGCGCGCCAACTTCAAAGGTAAGGATGGGGCAGCGGTCGTGATCGTTCCGAAAACTGGTGCCATTCTCGCTTTGTACTCGAATCCCACGTACAACCCCATCCCCCTCACGTCACCTTCGGATCGAATTGCCAAAACTGCTTGGAATCGGTACCTCACACGAGACAGCGATGGATTCGAACCACTTGGCCTTGTCGCGACGCAGCAGACGTTTCCACCGGGCTCGACGTTCAAGGTCATAACGACTGCGGCCGCCGTCGCGTACAAGCCAGCCGATGTCTTCAAAGTTTTCACCCCCAATCGCAAGGGCCGTACGTGTACCACGTTGCCTCAAACGACTAAAGAACTCTGCAACAGCGGATTTGTACCGTGCGGCGGCACAATTGCAGCGATGCTTCCGGTGTCCTGTGACCCCGGCTACGCCCTGCTCGGTCTCGACCTTGGCGCCGACATCATGTTTAAGGCGGCCACGTCATTCGGATTCAACTCGATCCCGCCAATCGACCTACCCACGATGGCCGGCGGCGCCGTTGCGAGCTACTTCCCGTCGGCTGGTTCCTTCTCCAATGACTTGCCGGCCCTCGCTTATTCGTCGATTGGCCAGCAGAATGTCCGAGCCTCGGCTCTGCAAGACGCCTTGGTTGCAGCAGCAATTGGTAACGGGGGCGTCGAAATGACTCCTCATCTCATGAGCTACATCGCGTCACCCAGCGGCAAAATTTTGAAGCACTACAAGAACTCAGTGTGGAAGACGCCTCTGACAACCTCCCAGGACGCGCAGATTGTTCCCCTGATGCGCAGCGTCGTTACGCAAGGCACCGCCTCTGGCGTCGGATTGCTCGCCCAAGACGACGTGGCGTGCAAGACCGGAACTGCGCAGACCGGCAACCAGAAAATGCAGACCGACGACTGGCTGATTTGCTTCGCGCCGGCAACTAACCCGACAGTTGCAGTCGCTGTCGTCGTCCCCTTCCAACCGACGGCATTCTTCGGTGCTCCAGTCGCTGGACCGATATTGAAGTGTTTGCTCGAAGCCGCGCTCGCAATCCAATCGCATCTTCCCGCAACCGGAACAGCAACGACGTGCAGCAGTTAATGCCCCTGATATCCGTCCTGTGATTCTGACTAGTCGGGCTGAGTGCAGAAACTCATCAACCAAAGCGTCAGCAGTCTCCAGATCGTCAAGGAATTCTGCGTGATGATGACGGCTATTGAATTGAAGACCCTTGACTCGTACTTTCATGTAAACCAGACACTGGACCAAAAAACACCCGTCCCAATTGTCGAGCTCCCTGTAGCCGAAGTCCTGTCGAGAGCATCAAGGTGTACAAGACTTAATTCCGATGACCACTTAAAGCCCGCAGAAGCGTTCTGGCTTGTTCTGGCGTTAAAGTCCTGCCTGCGGAACGCTGCGACTTCGCGGCGCGCGACAATCACGCCACATTTCGAGACACACTTCCCCACCGGATGGGCACATGCCCTCTTTAGTTCGTTTGGCTTTGCGATCCTTGCTAGTCGTTTCGCTCGCTTTGTGTCAAGCCAGAATGCCCCGCCAATTGAAAATACTGACGCGCTTACGGAAGCCGCGACAACAGCCCAGTCGGTGCTAGTAATGCTCACCCGTCGCCCTCTGTGCCAACCTGGGGCGGCAGCGTGTCAAGATCTGGCCCTACGGTGAATCCCATCGACATTCGCCACTCCGTATCCGCTTCGGCGGCCTCGGCCATTGTGATAATCGTGTCTACGACTTCGCGCGCGAAAGCGGGTGGAAACTCTCCTTGGCATTCGATTGCCACTTCTGCGCGACATGTGTTTTCTCCGCGCTCATCAACCTTGACGCGCTGCGAGAGCCGAAGTGTTACGCGGGACGTTGAGCCTTGAAACTCCTTATGGTCCAAATGCACTTTGAAGCCAGCGTGCCAATAGTCGTCACTTTTCCTACTGAGTCGAGTTGCGAGATGGTCGGTCACAACACACCACGGTGGACAGGGCCGGGGCTCGTCCCATCCCCACTCTTCTCTCGTTCTCATTCGATCACTCCAGCACCAATGTGTGACCTGTGCCGGGTGCCTGCTAGCAGACCCCACTGTCAAACTTATGAGAATAAACGTCGTAACTGATTGCGTCTTTTGCCGCATAGTGAACGGATCCGAGCCCGCCCTCATCGTCTACCAGGACCCGGACTCGATCGCGTTTTTCCCACTGGCACCGGCAGTAGAAGGGCACACGCTGTTCTCCCCCGCGTTCATGCGCGAACCCTTTTTGATATCGACGTCACGAGTGCGGGAGCGTTATTGATTGCCGCGACCAATGTGGCGCGAATGCTCAGCGATTCACTACGCCCTGACGGAATGACCATGTTCCAGACGAATGAACGTGCCGGATGGCAGTCCGTCTTCCAATGGGTGGTTCAAAGAAGACTTGTCGATGCTCTTCAGATCACATGAGCGACGTGCCTAGCTCCCCAAGGTTGGCCGGAAACCGCCGGAATGGGTGGCCGGAAACAATCGGAATGGCCGGCCGCAAACTCTCGGAATCCGCAGCCAGAAACCCTCGAGGTGTCGTTCAGGTCTCCAAAGTCATAGATGACAGGTCGGCCGGTATCTTTCAAGACACGGTGCACATTTGTATTCCATGTGCGTCAATCGCGGTTAACTGCGGCCAATTCGACGAACGGTACCCCATATAAATAATGCGGCTAAGCCCAAAACGACAACGACTTCGACGCTCTGGAAGACCCAGAAGTGGCTACTTGGCTGATAGGTCGTCCAAAGCGTGTAGTGATGATTGGAAAGCCACCGAGCCGCACCAACGCTCCCTCCATTCGAAGAGAGTGCTCTGTCAAAGATATTGTTTGCGGAGGCTCTGTTCAACACTTGCCCCTTCGGACCAGTGAGATAACCGCCTACGACCCACCTACCATTAAGTCCCGCCTCCAACTGACCACCGTTTAAGGAACCGTAATTGAGGCCAATTGCGAGTATTTTTGACGATGAAAGCGTCCAAAGTTTCAGAAGACGGGGAAGAACTTCGTACGCGGCTCCAAGTAGGGCACTAACCACGAATGCCGTCGTCGCAATCGCGGACACGGTTCTTTTGGTTATCACTCCAAGGAAACTGCCACAAGCCAGAGCAAACAGAGACCAGGCGGCAAGCATCCACCCGGTTGTATCGAAGAGTCCACCCTGCCAATGGCTGTCTGCTCCCGTTACTTCAAATGGATGAGCGTACCAATTTCCAAACAGGATTCCGATGACAAAAGTGACTATCGTGAAAAAGAGGGCGAGGACGCCGAATTTTGTGAGAAAGTATCGAGTCCTACCAGTCCCCTGGGTCCAAGTAAAACGAAAAGTTCCCGATTCAAATTCATTCGACAGTAGTGGCGCCCCGACGAAAGCGCCAACGAGCATCGGAAGCACGCCCAAGACAATGAGCAGCCCCGTAAAAACGTCATTCATATTTTGGAGAGCGTTATCGAGGTCTCCACATGGCACATGGTTAATGGGGCGTGCGACACATCCATGATTCACATAACTTGCATAACTGCCATGTGTATAAATCTGGCACACGACAATTGCAGTCACGATGACAGCAAAAATGAATGCGAAGCTTAGCAACGCGGCGCGATGTTGAATCCAAGTCGTCTGGATCGCCCGTCTAATGGAGCGACGCTGTCTCAAGTCAGGTGAGGTGCTGGGCCGCGGTGTGGTCAGCGTTGTCATCGCGTTAGCCTCGAAGTCTCAATTGACGCGATTGATAGCGGACCCGATAAGGCTGTGGCGGATGGATCGCGAAGATAGGCCAGTACTAATTCGTCAAGGGAGGCCTCGTGACGTTCCCATCCGCTCGGGAGTTCTGTCGATCCATTGGCGCGCACGAGCATTTGTGTGCGCCGAGGGGACCGCTGCATTGCAATCACTGGAAACAGCTCAACGACGTCATCGACTTGGTCAGTCGGTACGGTGATCACCATGTGCTCGGCCAACAGGCGGTCTATTTCGTCTGCCATTTGCACTCGACCATCGGCGAGAAGGATTAGGTAGTCCGCGACGCGTTCCAGCTCGGAGACGACGTGCGAAGAAAACACAACCGAGAGCCCCCCTTCGGCCACAGAACTCATAATCAATGACATGATGTCGTCACGCGCTACTGGATCGAGCCTGGCGAGCGGTTCATCCAGTACGAGAAGTTCTGGGTGACGAGCAAGTGCCAACGTAAGAGCAAGCTGCGCTTGCTGGCCTCCCGATAATTTGCCCACCTTTTGATCTAGTCGGATGTCAAGGGTACTTAGTCTCGCCTTTGCCTCTTCTACTTCGAATCGCGAATTGAGGTTGCCGGCGACAGTAAGCACTGATCGCACCGGCAGGTGACGGTATAGCAGAGCGTCCTGAGCGACAAACGCGATTCGTTCCCGCGCCTGAATCGAGCCCGGCACAGTTCCGTCAAGAACGGTAATCTCGCCGACGGTCGGCTTGCAAAGCCCAACCAGGCAATGAAGCAAGGTTGTTTTCCCAGCGCCGTTGGACCCCACAAGTGCGACTATTCGACCCGTCGGCACGTTCAAGGTGCAATCGCGAACGGCCGAAGTGGTCCCAAACGAGACTCCCAGTCCGAAACTCTCGATCACGCTCATGAGACTTCCTTCTGTTTGCTATCGAGCGCGCGCCGAGAACGGAACTCTTCACTGTTGCTAGAAACCTCGAAGGAGTCTCGCAAGGCACTCATAAAAATGCCAATTGTTTGTTCCTCGTCGAGCGCCAATGCAGCGGCTTCTTGGAGCCAACCAGTGATCAAACTCTGTCTTAGTAAATCCAAATCCTCAGCGGCAATCGTTTTGACTGAAGCACTAACGAACGTGCCCTGGCCAGGGCGAGCGGAAATGAGTCCCTTTTGCTCAAGACACCTATAGGCCTTCAACACAGTATTTGGATTGATAGTGAGGGATGAAACTACGTCCTTCACTCGTGGCAATTGGTCCCCCAGATTGAGATAGCCAAGTCGTACAGAATGCTCCACCTGATGAACAAGTTGCAGGTAAGTGGGCACGCCAGAACGCCGATCGAGACGAAAGATGATCGCGAGTTGAGAAGGATCGGAAGGGACTACTGCTTGACCCTGTTTATCTATCTTCATAGCTAGATAGTTACACATTATCAGTTCCGTTGCAAGCAGTGCTGGGGACACTTAAAGAGCGATACCTTTCGCTTAGGAGCGTGGGAGTCCAATCAGATGCTTGTGCGCACCGGGAGGACCCCCACACCACTAATTATCTACAACTTTCATCTCGGTAGCCTTTGTCCAGGCCCATTTAAAAGCTCTTAACGAAAGCTAAGTGAGCTTCACGACTAACAGACACCACCGTTTTCTTGGTAGCTAGAGTCGATGTTATTGATCAATTCGACGCCGTTGGGATAGTAGTTAGTGCTGAGATTGTCGTAATAGGAACCATTGCTAATGCAAGCTTCCTGTCCCCCTCCGCTTGTGCCGGAATAAAGCACAACGTCACCCGAGCCGTGGTCGTTCACTAGAGCACCCGCAAAGGTGTGACAGTTCTTACCATCAACGACATGGCTTGACCAATTGGTGACGTTGCCTGTCGCTTCAATGCAGATGTCAGATGCACCCTGGCCGGAACCGGTCCCGAAGTAGCTACACAGATAGCCCGGCGTCTTACACCCGGTCGGCGTACCAAGCGGCCCAGCGGTGAGGTTTGGCGTTGACTTCGCCGCAGATGTGGCGCCCGAAGCTGCCCCGCCATCTGAGGCCAACACCAATCCTCCAATTAAAACAAATGGGGCAACCGCAGCTGCTACAAATCTCATGATTCTCGTCATGACTTTCCTTTCAAACCTTAGTGGCGTCGGCAGTCCTGACTGCCTCCACCTGCATTTGCCAGTAAACGCGAACCTCCTTTCTGTATTGATTTGAGAATTTTGAAACGTAATGTTCGAATTGCTTCGAAGCGACCTTCTCGAGCCCTGTACGAGATGCGCAAGTGGACACAACGATTGCGGCAATAATTTCGGACCTACTGACGTGATTGTGAGAATGGACATAGCTGAATATCGCCACGTTTGGGTTCGTCCATTTGAATCCTTTTCCTTGAACGCAAAGGCGCCAGGAATCGAGTTGCCGCTCAAAGGTTTTTGAATTCAATAATTCAGACTGAGCGATTGCCTGATAGTTTCCGACGATTGTGGAGACACGAAACCACTTCTGATAGTTGACATACAGTGCTCGCTCCGCGCTCGCCTGACATCCGCTCTTGCTGTGACCGATTACGCCCCCCTGAGGGATGACAACCGTAACTTGATCGGTCGAGACGGTTCCACCGTACAAAGCAAGCAGATAGCTTCGTTGACGAGCATCTGACAGAAGTGATGAATACTTTTGGTTCGGATCAATCAAGTCTTGTGCACCAAAGCCGTCACGTCGGGCCATCGCTAACGTTGGTATTGAATAAGGAAGCGGTGCCGTAATGTCCAACGATTCACTAGGTTCGGCGACGTATTGGAATCCTTGTCGCTCCATGCAAGACCGGATATTCTTTTGCACGGCTCGACCGATCAATAAAAGATTGTGGCGACTAGCAGGTGCGTTTGTAGAGGCTGAGGCGGTGCTTTGATTCGTACTTAGTGCCGAGATCAACAAAGCAAGTGTGAATAGCCAAGTTTTCGTGTTCAGACACTTCTTCGGCACAGTGACCCCCAAACTCGGCCCGGACCGGGACTTTTGTTGGCCGATTCGTCAGTTCCGGACTCAGCAGACAACAGCACTCATTGTGTGTACACCACGACTGTTTCCGGGTTAGTCGGAAACTTTCATATTTGTGTAAGAGGTCAATATCGACGATGACTTTGGCATGTCGACATCACCTCATGAATGAGGAGACTTGACCAGTCGACACGCGCGCAATATCAGAACGGCTTGCCAAAGAACGAGTGCAGCTACAAGCAAGTACGACATGAGAAAGACGGAAAAGGTTGGACTCCACGCCGGGGTGCCGTGAGACCTCAAGACGAGATGGACGACCGAATCGAGGCTCCATAGGGCAACGATGTCGCACGCTCCGAGTGCAAACGCGATGACCCCAACCTGAACGACGCGAGGTCGGGACGGCCCACCAGTTCGCAACTGCTCACCACCCAGATTCGTTGCCTGCAGAGACGTGAAAATTGTGACGAGGACTAGAAACAAGTTCAACGCATCTTGGGACGAGGCGACGGTCTGACTGACATTCATTGCTTCCTGGGCTTCTTTGGGCGCGCTGGTGATTGAGGAACTGATATGCCCAATGCGTCTATGAGAGCCATTTCACTTCCGTGAGGCTCGATAGGGAACTCAATGCAGAAGTTACCCACGTCGACCTTGATCTCGGTCCTTCTCTTGAGTCGCTCGATTTCGTCAACAGCTGTCTCAAATCCAACCTCAGAGTTGAAGCAAACTGTCCAAGTGAGTCCGTTCGTGGCGTCGCCGCTTCGGCTGCACATAGCTTCGCTGCGCATCTTCGCGAGTTGAAGCTCGCGAATGGAACTGGCAAACGTCGCGTTCATTGTGGAGATGATGGATTTTGCTGCCGTTTTGGTGCAACGAAAGACAACTTCAACCTCATCGTCCGAAATCGTATCCCCGAAATTCATGGTTACGGCATGCAGAAACTCTGCTCGCGAGTTTGTCAAGTTTGAAGGCACTGAACCGGCGCCCGTAATGGTGTCGAGCGCTTGCTCCGACCCGGCCGTGCTCACGGCGTCTATGAGCCGCTTCGCACGATCGGTTGTGGTGCCCGCCAGAGTACCCAGCAGGGAGGCCGCTTCATCCAAATTACGTTGATTGTCCATGACTCCACTTAGGCATTGATGTGAAATGGTGTGAGCATTCGATGACTTACGAGCGCCGGTGTATTTATCGGTTCCCAGAGCACCAGTCGCATCGACGTCGACCAGCCGTTCCGGGACGGGCGTTCCCGTTGCGCTTGATCTCCTTGCCATATGGACACTCGGCTTGATCGTGGTAGACGGGATCCTCAGGGTCCGTATCGGTGTGGAACGCTGGAACAATTTTCATTGTGTTTCCTCCCTTTGCATGCCTAAGTCGAGCGGTACCTGTTTATTAAGTTTCGACCATCACTTTGGAGCCGCTGTGTACTGCCGTACCCGCCGATGGCGACTGACGGGTCACCAGATCGCCGGGCATCGCGCTGGCGTTACTAATGACGAGTTGGAGTGGCGTCTTGGCCATCTCTGCGCGCGCATCAGTGACGGTCATACCCTGAAGACTTGGAACCTCGCTCGTTGGCTGCGTCGCCGTCAGAACGTCCTGGCGAGCCTGTTCGGCGCTCTTTGATGAGAAGTAGAACGCGACGGCTGCTCCGACACTGGCGACGAGCCCACCAAACAGTGTGCTCTGCAACGAGGTGTTCCCGGTTGAAAGCGCCACTGCGCAAAATACGAGGAGCCCACTAACGAGCGATATCGCAATCCAGCTTCGAACGAGGGTCCCGTCCGAGTCGCTTGGCTCTCCGGGACCCTGAACGAATTGGCTAGCCGGCCTCTTGTTCTCGAGCCAGTATCGGCCGAGTATGACCACCAAACCCGTGAGAATTATCACGGCGGAGATCGTCACGAGCACGACCCAACCGGCTATGGCACTGGGACTATTTGTTGCGACGAACCCAAAGACGAGGATCATTTATTTCCATTCTCTAAGGTCCATGCGAACGACAATTCGCTTAGGCAGTCCCTCCGTGACGCTAAAGACGGTGCTCGACGATGACGACACGGATCGACGAGGTTCACAGCGATCTGAATTCAAACTTCGTGGCACCGTCGACTTCAATCGTTATGGTCACAGCGACTGGGCGACCTGACTCAATGCAACTCCTCGCCATCGCAACCATTTCGTCCCAAACTCTCGTAGGATCAGTGTGCTCGTAAGGAGAACGAACTTTGGTGCGGTTGTGTCGGTGACTCCAGAACCAGTCGAGAAGCAATAGGAAGTCGATGGGTCGCGATGTGAGCAGTCTGTAGATCTGCATGGCCGCAGCCACCACCAGGTCAATGGAAGCGTCGTGGCGGCCCGAAATCATCTCGACAATCTCGTTGTTGCGCAACGGTCGGATCGTTCCATTCTCCAGGTATGAAGCGGTGCGGCGAAGTTCGACCTCCAGATCCAGCAAGGTTCGGCCCACGTTGGCCGACGTTGAGTTCGCGAGGTGGATCTGGAGTGGTATTGCCAGCAACTGGGGATGGTCGATCCCTTTGGAACTCGCGTATGTGAGCTCAGACTGTCTGAGCAGAATGCCCAATTGCTGTTGCTCGGCATCGGGAGACATTGAGTATTTCTCTCGGAAGTCCGCAAACTCCCTCAGCCGGTAGCGGTCACGATCCACGGCGGCTCCTCGCCTCAACGGCGTGTGCTACCCAGGCCCATGAAACGGGCGAGACAACCCGTCTCCCAATTCGATGGCGAGCGGACTGGCAATCGTTGCCCATTGCTTCGTATGTTTCCAAAAGTTCTGAATCCTTTCACCTCAATGTTGGATTGGTTTAGTCCACTCAGCGCGGTCATGCCAGGGACGCTCGGCTTATCGGCAGCGGCGAAAGTATTTTGACGAGTCGGAAACTAAAAGGCTGAGGGATAATGCGTTGTTTTAGAAAGGACAGCGATGCACACAGTTGGACGATTGACGAGGACATTGGCGCTCACTTTGAGTGTGGTGCTAACAGGGGCTTTGGGGGGTGTTCAACTGGCGTCGGCTGCGAGTATTTCGGAAGTGACCGCTTCCTACAACGGTGGAACCATCGATCTCTCACAGGGATGGGGCACGGCGACGGTATGTGCCGTGACGGAGACGGGTACGCACTGCTTTGCGACCCAGAGCGACTACCAAGTGTGGCTCACCACGCAGTCCGATCTCTCAGGATTATTGCCAGCGGGATCCGGCAACTGCTCGACGGGGCTGGAATTGTTCCAAAACATCAGTTATGGCGGAACCGAACTGGTTATTTACGTGAAATCCATTTGGCTCAACCTGTCGACTTACTCTTTCTCGGACGCGCTCTCCTCCTACAAGGTTGGTGCTTGCTCAATCAGCATGACCGACGCTCCCAACGGCGGCGGAAATGTCTATCCTGGAGCCACGTCGGCAGGTTCGGACGTTTCGTGGATTGGTACGGCGTGGAATGATCGCGTTCAGTCGGTATACATCTATTAGGCAATCGGCTCCGACGGAGTGTGAATGCGAAAGTTGTCTCCCATGGTCGCTGAGGACAAGGACATGGCATTCACACGTCTCGTCAATGCTCACTCGATGGCGATCTTGCGCTACACGTCGAGGCGGCTGAGCGATGCAGCCAGTTGCGACGACGTTGTCGCCGAGACGTTCTTAATTGTCTGGCGTAGATGGGATGACCTTCCGTCGCCGGACAAAGAACTGCCCTGGCTCTACAGCATCGCCTTCCACGTTCTGTCGAATCATCGGCGCTCCCGTGATCGCAGGAACCGACTCCACGCACGACTGGCGATGGAGCGAGATCCAATTGAGGGTCTCGACGCCTCTGGCCTCGACGCGGGGCCGGTATTGCTCGCCTTGGATAAACTTCGCACTCACGAACGAGAGCTGCTGGAGTTCGTGTACTGGGAGAAATTGACCTATCACGACATCGCTCTGATACTGGGGATCAGTGAAAATGCCGTCGGCATTAGAATTAATCGAGCGAAAACAAACCTAAGGACCCATCTGCAGCCAAGGTCGGAAGAAGTCCCCAATGTGACAATTATCAGAGGGGAACTCGAAAGTTGACATACGACCCGCTTAAGGAGATCTTCGACTCACTTGACCCGCTCAAGGATCTGAGCGACGCCCAACTTGGTGCATTGCACCCCACGACGAGCCTTCTTGAACGAATTCATGATGATATTGCAGAGGTTTCAGTCAGTTGGTTCCGAAAGAAAATGTGGCGCCGGACGGCAATCGCCTCCGTAGCGACGGTTTTCGTGCTGGCCGGCACAGCGGCAGCGATCACCCTTCTACGATCACCGGTCCAAGTGACAACGAGCCTTAGTTGCTTCAAAGCCGACTCCCTGAACTCCGGTGCCGACGTGGTTGCCTACAGTGAACATCCGCTTTCCGCTTGCCAAACGTTCTTGCATTGGCCCTCCGCGCTGAGTAGTCATTCCCCCGATGGGTCATTGTGCGTTCTGTCGAATGGTTCACTGGCTGGCTTCCCCCCTTCGCGCGAATCACCGGTGTGCGCGAAACTCGGTCTACCTGTATTTAACGGACGAATTAGGAATCCAGAAACTGCCTTATTTCAACAGGCGGCCAGGCGCTACTTCTCTGAGCATCTCTGCGTCTCGCGGTCAGTGGCGCAGAAGGACGTGCAACGGCTGATTGGAATGTACGGCATCACAAACTGGCGTGTGCGAGTAAGTGGCTCGCGAGACCAATCCGCTTGCGCGACTTTGGCGATCGAGGTCACGTCACGAATTGTTGGCATCGTCGGCATCTCCAAATGAATGGACATGCAACTAAATCAAAATTCAACCTTGACAAGATGATGTGGTGAAGCGGACTGTTACTGTCTGTCCATTGTCTGACTTGTCAGGCTGAACCTTCGACCTTTGAACTTGGATCGCATTGCGCTGCGATGTACTACACGGACTTAACGAGCGTCCCGACAGTGACGTGCGGCCAGCTCAGTCCGTTGAAGTTGAGAAGCACGGTCTGCGAGTATTGAAGCTGCAGAAAAGAGGCGCCGCTGGGATTTTTCACCCTCTCGAGCCAAAACGTCGCCGTCACGTTTGCGACATCAGCATTTGGGGCAAGAAACGGGATATTGCCGATTCCCCCAAGGGCGGCCTGCCCTCCAGTCGTCACGCCGTTGACGCTCACCTGAATCTGAACGGCTTCGACAATCTCGAAGCCCTGACCGGCGACCTCGGTATTCGCATCGTTTAGGAGAACGTTTGGATTGTCGACGAGCTCCTGTGTGACTCCCTCCGGAAGCGGCGCGGATCGAAACTCCGACGCCACCGAAATATTTGACTCGGGAAAGCCATTCAACGCGCCACTCGCAATGGAAAACGGGGTGGTGCTCGCCGGCGGAATCACGGGGGGTAATTGATTTGTGGACATCCCTTGCGCGAGGATTGTCGTTCCGTGGGGAATTGATGCTGCACGAACCAACGAAGGGACATTCAATGATTCAGTCGTTCCTGGAACGCTCAGCCAAAATCCGGGCTCAACATGAAGTCCGCCTCCCCCACCTGGGGGTGGGAAATTTGCGTCGTGGATCTGTTGCAGATATCGGATCGCATAAATTGCAATGTCAGGTTCACCAAGACCCCGATTGGGTACGGGCCCACCAATCGATGCAAAATCTATTGTTTCTGAGGTCAAATTGAGTTGAAGAAAGTGATCGCTGGTTTGAAAATGTGGTCTCCAAATGAGATTGAAACCTCGACCCGTCCACGTCCCGGGAAAGTTTCCGATACCTTCGTGAACACCGAGGAGTGGGGTTGAATCAGCGCCCCCCACACGCAAGCCGTCGGGAATTCGGTTGAGGTCTAGATTGTTAAACGATGTGGCGTCTGACATCATTCCCTTTCAGATTGCGTCGACAATCGATGTAACTGCATAATCGGCTTTATTGAAGCGCTTTCACAATTCAATGGAAGATGAAGAGTCCGATGAGAATCACAATAGAGAAGAGAAATGAAAGTATTCCCCACTTAAATCGTTTCTGAAGCAATTCCAAGTTCGTCGCATTCTTCTCGTTGTCCTTGATCGTCTCCTTCGCGGCGAACAAAAAGAAGCGATCTTCATCAAGCTGGCATACAGAATCATCGTGTATTTCGAGTAGCCAGGATGGATCTTGACAGAACCGCCAACGTAACTGGGGTAGCAAAATGGTCACGAACATGAAGCAGCCAACAACGTACAAGAGGCCGGCCGAAGACAGCCACCATCGAAACAATGGCCCATGCCGATTAATCGCAATAAAGATTGATACCGCAATAGATATTGCGCTCATGAAATTAATTGACCGCGACCTTAAGTCATCCAAAGTTGCCTCTTGTTGTTTCGCTTCGATCACCGCAGCCTCGTACGCCAATTTGAGGTTGATTGTGGTCGGCGCAATTGAAACGAGTATTCCGGCATTGTTGTCTCGGCCTTCGGTCAAGCCATTTACCAGCCATCGCAAGATCTTCATGATCACTTTGCGCATAACCCCCAATGAGAATGGCCAACTGAACTTGCAACTTGTGCACAGTCAGAGGAGTAGTCCCTGTTCTCAGTCTGTTTCCAGTCTTCGTTATTCCTTTCATTAAACAGACTTGAATTTAAATGAGTGTGTGAAAATGCTGAAGGTTGTCCTTACCTCCAACTGGTCCACCAGGTGCATGAGTGAATCGCGACGGGTTTGCTGAAGACTATGACCTGCGCTGGGTTTTGTTGCTTTCCAACTTTCCCGTCGCGATTCAGCCCGCCTAGGTCGATTGGATTGGTCACTTCTTCTAACCAGGGTGAGTTCTGCAGTGGGCGCTGCAGGACTCGAACCTGCGACTTCAGCCGTGTGAAAGTGTTCACTCACTTTTAACCAGACAACGTGACGCAACACCATATAACTTGATCAGGAATAATGACGGCACGCGACGCGATTCGTGGAGCATTTTGTGGTGCAAGATGACGCTACCTTTAAACGGCTGAGGTGGTCGCTCAACTGTATGAGGATCTGTGAAGCGCCGAAGAGCGATCCAAGTATTGGTGACCCGCAAGCATGAATTGAGCTCAGAATTCCGGAGGATTTGTCAACTAAACGTGCAGCAGTCCCTGGTCGAGATTGGGCTTCAATTGTCAAGACAGCGCGTCTACGAGGACCACGATTGTCAAATCCACAGTCGACGGCTTACGCGACGGGCTGTGTAAAGATGCCTTGTATCAAGTTGGGGTGAGACGCCGACGAGCAAACACCGTGAATAACGTAAGGAAAGTAACGCGTCGAATCCCCCCGGACGCCCGAAGAAATGACGAGGCCGTCCGTAGCAACCGGCTGACATCCATTGACCCTGGCGGTTTTACGCACGACACTGAGAACAGAGAGAGATGTCTGATGGTGCTTCAATAACACTGGAGAAACAGGTGGTAGATTATAGACGACGTCGTGGCCCACTGGGATGTGCATAGTTCCGATCACGGCAACAACTCGTGGAATCTCACGATACAACTCGCATGATTTCCCATTATTCGCGAACGTGATGTTCACGTCGAGGTTCTTTGTGTGCGCATTGACGTAACTGGGGGCGATGGAGATCCTGAGTTGCGAGGTTCGACATTGGGATTGCGTAGCAGCCCCGGCCGGCGAATCAGCGAACGGCAGTTCGTGGTCGAGAGTAAGCGTCGCGCTCGCAAGCAATATGCCCACTATTGAAACATTGCGCAATGCGCGTAGCCGCCGCTTTCTCATCTCTACCTCGCCTTGAACTTAGTGCGCGGAAGGCGCTAAGACCTGTCGCACTGCTTTTAGGAATGACAGAGCCCATTCCCATCAATCACATGTAGGTAATCCGACTTCGACGATGAATCGTCGATCCGAGTGGGGCCGTTCGTGTGGCACTTTGAAAGCCCCTAACATCCACTGTCGTTTGTGACGTTCCATGACGTATTGTCGGTCGTGCTCAAAGTGCTCGGAGTTGCGTAGAGACCGATGTACTTGTTTTGCGCATAACTCGAAAGGGGCTGCCAGTCGCCGTGAGGGAACTGTGTCTCCACGTAAATCCAGTTAACCCGGGATGCATCGGCATGCTGACCACCGGATTGTTCGTCAATGGCTTCAGCCGAAGTACCGTCATAGAATGTCGGCACACTATAAGAAAACGTTGCAGAATTGCCATTTGTAACGTCCTCGAGAAACCAGGTTGCGGTGTAATTTGCAGGATCGTAGGTGGTGACAGACCACATTTCATGGCCCGGAACAATCGTCCACGATTTGTGGTCCTTGGCAATTAAATCGGTCACTCCGATTCCCGTATAGTTGGCAAAGTCAAAGTATTGAAAAAAGCCTTCCCAATCTGACGAAGGTGGGTGATACGAGCCAGCATCGTTAAAAACGATGCCAGATTGAATTATTAAGAATGATCCTTGTTCTCCTCCAATACCAGTCCACAACCCCAATCGTGGATAATTGCACGCCGAAGTGTCTGTCACTGTCGGCACATTAAATTCACCCTCTGAACCGAGAAACTCATTGACCGAACTGTCATTGACAAACCCGGCCCATGGCTGATTACTGATAACCGAAAGTGGATTTGGAGTAATATTATTTGTCTGGCTTGTGGTCGCGTTGGGCGGCGCCATCAACGGAGTGCTTGAGAATGATAAATCTGGGACTGGGGCGGAACGCCAATGACTCATAGCGTTGTTCCAGACCGTCAACGCGCCGCCGCCGGCCGGCTTTGCTGGAAAACCGTAGAGTTGAAGCGCCGAAGCTGAAGCCGCAATCGGATTGAATCCCGATGGGGGAATCTCGTATTGGATTGAGGTACCATTTTCAAGAGTCACCGTTGTCCCTTGGCCACCGCCCGCAAGCGGTACCGAAGTGGTGTTGGTAACCGCTACTGAATCGTGCGCGCGCGAGTCACTCTTGAGAGCCGAGACCGAACGTATCCCGTTAGCCGCGTAAACTTTTCCGGCGCTAATGATTGCTCCTCCACTTGCTGCGAGCAAAAAGGCAACAGCCAACCTGGCGTTCTTTCTACTAGTCAGTCTGCCAGTACTAGACATCACGTCTCCAGGTATTCACTAGTTAAGACGACAACAGCACACATCTTGAGCACACCACTATTGTTTCCGGGTTAGTCGGAAACTTTCGTCTTGGCGTAACAGGTCAATATCGAGGATAAGTTCGTCCGAGACACGGAGTCGGATGTGACCACTGATCCGAGGAGCCTCAGCTGCCGGCAATCGTCACGGTTCAAGATCCACTTCAAAGGCGTTACACGTGATCGTCAGTCTCCGATGGGCGCTCCAAAGATGGGCGCTGCAGGACTCGAACATGCGACTTCAGCCGTGTGAAAGTGTTAGGAACCTTTTCACCAGACAACGCGACACGATGATATAGCACTTGACGAGGAATAATCACAGCACATGACGACGTGAGACAACTGCACGCGACGCGATTTCTGGAGCATTTTGTGGGGCAAGATGAACGCAGTCCGGAAACCGCTGAGGAGGTAATTCTTCTACACGAGGGCCTGAGGGTCTCGCTGTCAGTCCTTCGGAGTTTGCAGATACGACGTCGAATCTCAATCTCAGATCACGCCAAGGTGGTGTGAGATTTCCAAGCTCGGAAGTCTCCGGAAAAGCCAGGCCGATTCAATCGGCCCTTCGCCGCGGGGTCAGAAAGGCGCCGTGCCCACTGTCACCCACTCGTTTAGCTTCGAATCCCTGGCGGATTAGTCAAGTTCAGATTTGATTGCGTTGAATCTGCGCACGTCGTACAGTCATGCTCATGGGGAGCAGCGATGGTCGCGCGATCGAGTTCAATGACCACGTCGTCGACTTGCCTTGCGCGCAGGGACATCACCATTCGGAACATGAACGGCCCGACGGAACGTTTGCCGGATCTATGAGCGCGTTCACAGTGGTGAACGCGTGCTCCACGATTTCGACGCCGCTGAGGCAAAGAAACGGAGTTCCACTCTCGAAGGGCGAGACCGTGGCGAGGAGTCCGGAGGCGGACGGCATTTTGATTTGAACGTCGCGATCGCTCCTCCAAGGATCATCGTCGATTACGTTCCATCCATTAAGTGAAGAAGCGAGATCGTCAACTATGAGTGCTAAACCAGAATACGCGGAGATTAAGGGCGACCCCGATTGGATGGCAGGTGTCGCGAAACTCTCGTGGAGCAGGAGCGATTACGGAGGCGTAATTCTGAGTGGCGACTGCCCTACCTGTCAACACCTCAACGGCATCAACGTCTTCGTTCCGACGACTTGGGCTACCGGCGACGACGGCCAGAGCGCGCCGAGTACTCTGAGTACGCCCGCAACGTTGAAGACGCTCGAACTCGACGACGAGCGCGCGACCGTAAGTGACTCGAACCCCGCCATGTCGAAGCGATCGAACTCGGCACCGCCGCTTGAAGTCGTTCTCTGTCAATGCAACGAGGTTCACGAAAACACGCCGAAAGGCAAAACCGGGTGCGGTCGCTGGGGCTACGTCGTGGTGAAGGAAGGGTCTAGGTCATGATCGGCGAACAACAGGAGGCCCTCTACTGGGAAGGGAAGGCCGTCGACGTCCACCACGATGTTCTCGAGACGGTTCGTAGCGCCGCCACGAAATGGCAGGCCGGTATCGCCACGTTCCTCGGCGCGTACGCGACGGTCGGTTTCGTGGTCGGGCCGACCACGCTTGAGACACTGCCGGTGACCGGCGCCCTCCGCGACGTTATCTTGAGCTCGATGTGCCTGGCGGGTCTCGTCGCGATCGTCGCGGTGTGGTCGACCAACCAGGCGAGTTCCGGCGTTCCGAAGGTGATAACCAACCGAATACTCACCGGCGCGGAGCTGGCGACGAACACTCTCAACACCGCCGTGCGGGCTCAGCGATACCTCACTCGGGCAATCTTGTTTGCGGGCGTTGCTGGCTTACTCGTCGTGGCGTCGTCGATGTCGGTGCTCGCCGCTGGCGTTCTCGCGCCAACCCCCGTGCCGAAGGCCATCCTTGTCCTTCCCGCCGGCACCTACTGCGGGACGATGACTACTCAAGATGGGAGGGTGTTCATCAGCCAAGCGAACGGCACGCTGGTTCCCGCGAGTGGCGGGACGCTGACCGTAGTGAGTTCCTGTGGAAATTGACGGCTTCAGTGGTCGGATTAGTCGACGCAAAGGCTGCCTTGGCGTGAGGGTCAAAGTGGAGCGATCGCGACTTGGAACGCTTGTCGACGGACATCGTGCGCGACACGTCGCGGCGTCAGCGACGGACAGGTGACGAGTGGCCTGGCACGTTGAAGTCCGCAGCGGCGGTGACGTTCTACTCCCCCAGGGGTTCGCCGTCACTAACGACGCCGCGATTGGAGGGCTCGAGTTGCTTGATGCACTTGCGGAACTCAACCCGTGAGACGAAAATCGAGATCGTCTCCTTGGAAGCGAGTTCGAGATCGTGGTGCCCCAGCGCGACCCGTTACCGATGTGGGCGCCACAAACCATTGAGATGTTCCAATCGGCGCTGGATCGTGAAGGCATAATTTCCGACAGCCAGGACCGATTCAGTTGGCACTCTGATCTCGCCGCCATGCGTCGCGACGGCGTCAATCGCCACGACTACAGCGTCTGTCTCCAACTACCCGCGACGCTGCTCTTGGCGCTAGAACCCGACCACGAGTACTCCGTGCGATACGTTCCGTCCATCGACGACCACGCCTTCGTGACGACCGGCTCACCTGACATGACGTGGGACGAGACATTTGAATACGTCGTATACGGTGGCAACGGTCGTGACGGGCTGCGGATTCATTCTGGTGCCGTCCCCCTCAGCGGTGGGATTGCTGCCAACTTCCGACTTCCTCATCCCGTCAGGTCCTCGGCCCGGCTGATCGGCACCGTCGTTGGTCACGTGACGCGATCGCGTAACCCGGATCAACCCGAACGAGATGATCCGGGTTACGTCGCGAATCGGAGACTCCTAGAACTCACGAACGCCGATCCGGGACTCCTGCAGACCTCGCGTACCGTCGAATCGCTCACCGATATGAACACCGTGGCCACTTCCGAGGTCGTCTCCGTGTTCGTCCACGGCACCGCTTCCTGCTCACTCCAACACCTTCCCGACATCGTGCCGGTGCTCGGCCGCGTTGTCCGCTACGAGCACGACACTTATCATCCTCTCGACGAGAACTCGACCGAACTGTACGAGCTAATTCAGCAAAAACTTCCACATGCCAAGATTCAGCTTGTTGGGCATTCGAGGGGCGGCGTGGTAGCTCGAGGCGCCGTCGAAAAGCTGGGCTTTAGTGGACGGCATTGCGACGTCATTACGTTCGGGACTCCGCACGCTGGTTCCGAATTGGTCGCCGCTGGTAGTCGGCTGTTGGATCAACGAGTCCTCCCCGCCTTCATTCAATCAGCGAGTGGCGTCGCCACGAGATTACGTCCGCACGCCGAATCATCTACGGACGTAGTCATTAAGGAGTTGTGTCACCACAGGTCGTTACCGATTGGTTGGCGAGAGATGGCACAGAACAGCGAGGCAATCAGAGCGATCCATCGGACGCCAAGGCCGAATCGCGTTGAGACGGTCGGATCCAGTTACCGACCAAACCTCGCGAATGCGTCGAGCTCACAGCATTTCCTGAACGGTTTCATCGACGGTCCGAACGACGGTGTTATCTCATTCAAGTCGGCGCGTGCAAAGAGTACGCCGACGCTGGGCAACCTTCGATGCGTTCACAGCAATTACTTCCGGGAGATCAACGTTCAGCAACATTTAGCGCATTCTTGGTAGGGCGGCTTCGACCTTGTATTAATTGCGATGAAGTAATCCTCTTCGATACTGCAGTCGCAAAATCTGACAAGAGAGCGAATGTGGCTGCATCTTTAGAGAAACTGCCCACTAGATCTTGCAGTCAACTAAACGGACAGCAGCAACGTAGAGTCAGGCTGACTCGCCGTGACCAGGCAAGATTCTCTATCTTGGCGTCAGTCCCTAATGAATTGAATTCCATTGTTCACACGGTACACCTTGCATTTTCCTTCGATGTTTGCCATGTGATGAATGCCAGTCATTGTCACACCACCCCTCCTCAAACCAAACGAAGTGACCGAAGGAATTTGCTTAGCGGCCCCGTTTGTCCTCCCACAGCAAAATGTGCAATCGACTCGACAAGTTGTACCCTTCTGTCAGTGCGTATTCCGACATGAGTCGTAGCCCCTGAAGGCAATCGTCGGACGTTCTCGCTTGGGGCATAATCCATACCTGTTCTGAAGGGATGCCTGCGGCATCACATATGAATCGGATTTCATCGAAATCTTCAGGTCGTTCCACCACGAATTTGAATGCGGACTTGTCTATAGAGGCGAACTCCCGCAGTGAGTCGAACTGAATTCGACGACGCTGATCGATACACGAATTCGCCAATTTCGGACTCACAACAAAGCGATGCACAAATGCTGCCAGGCCTACCGACGGGACAATGGTTCCGTTGGTTTCGACCTCACAACGCATTTTGGGCTGCGACGTGGACAACAGTTTAAGAAGTTTCACTACTCCGTGCTGCTGGATAAGGGGCTCACCGCCGGTGAGCACGAGCAGTCGGCACGTCCCCTGAGCTAACTCATCCAACTGCGAAGCCAACTCCCCCAGCTCTTGGTCCCCTGATTCCTCTTCCCTTTTGAAGCTGGACCAATCCCAGGTATACGCGGAGTCACATCAAACGCATGAAAGATTGCATCCCGCGAGGCGAAGAAATACTGCTCGCTCTCCACCGGAAGGGCCCTCGCCCTGGAAAGAGACGAAGACTTCGGATACACGTAAAGTCCTGAGAGCAATCTGAATGGGCATACCTTCTGTTTCAATGCGCTTCATGGGCGAACCTCAACATACGAGTCGGCGCCTTCCCAAAGTCTTATTGAATTGATCTTTTGGTTAAAGGGTTCCAGCAGTTCGAGGATATAAATCACTATCCGCTCTGAAGTTGGATTCTCCACAATGTCATTGAGCAGTACGTGGTCAAGTCGCTCCAGGACCAGTTCTCGGACCGCCCTATCGAGATCACTGAAATCCAATACGACACCGTTCTCATCTAGAGGTCCTTCGATTGTGACTTCGAGTCGGTATGTATGCCCGTGGAGTCGTGAGCATTTTCCAGGATGCCACGGCAGCACGTGAGCTGCGTCAAACTCAAATCTTCGACTAATCGCCACGATACGCGGTGAACTCATTGAGACATCCCAATTACGATTGCCCCAGTGTCTACGAGAGTGTCCGACTCCCCGTCGCTCTGGAACAAGACACCTGACGTCCCAGCAATGCATGAACCGAGGCCCAAATCAGTCGCAGTGAGGTGAATCAGCATCTGGAGTGCACCAGCGTCTCTCCAAATTAGAGACATCCCGCTCGGGTATCTGTCAAGAGTGACATCTGGTCGAGCGACAGTGAAGATCACAGCAGGAGGCGGCTCGATGATTCCCAGGGCTTGGCTAACGGCCGATAATGCCGAGGTGACGACATCTTCTCTCAACTCGATCGGCATCAAAGCCGATCTCTCCGGATCCATCACCCATGTACGAGAATCCAGCCCGAGAACACTCCGCGAAATGACAACAAGAGCGTGAGGGTGACGAGCTCCCGCCGAAGGTGTCGGGCGATTGCTTTCGTAATGCCCATCAGTGCCTACCCACGCGCCGCGTACTAATTGCGTGCGGACTAAGAGAGACGCAAGACGGCTCAGAGGAACCTCGTGTAAGTTTCGATTACTTCTCCTTCGAGCAACCACTTCTGAAAAGACTCCTGAGACCGCTGCTTCGGTATCGGAAATCTCCACTGCGAGGGACTCATTGTCCGATCTCCCAGTGAGAATCGTCTGAAGCGTGCTTGTGCCCTTTTGAGTTGACACGCCCACCGCTTCGATCGGTCGTACCTCAAAAGCCTCTGCCAATGAACCTTGTGCAGTTGCACTTAGTAAATGCGATCCAGTGTTGCTCTGACCTTCCGAGATCTTAAGGAGAAGCTTCACGACATCGGACACAGATGGCGGCGACAACATAACGCTTTGCCCAGCATCCGTGCTGAGCACTCCACAAGATTTGCTAAGTCTCACAGTCAGCGATCGGTCACTCCAATCCAATTTATTCATAGGTCTTCAATCGCTTCACTTCGGCCCTGGAGAATACCGAGATTGTTCATAACGCGGTCTCGCTTCCAGCACCCGGGACATGCGCCGCAGGGAAGTTCCGAACGATGACAAGAGACCGTCCAACCCAGAATGTCTTCACCAAGACCCGAGCGCGCTACTAGGTGTTCTGTGGTCTCTGAAATTGCGGGAACGCTTACGGTGATTCCCCCTTCTTGAATCTGGAGACAAGCATTGAGCGCTTCATAGAACTCAACTGTTCCGTCTATGTGTCGACTTCCGTCGCCGGAAACAGTGCCCACGACCAAATCACGATATCCGTGACGAAGTGCGACCGAAGCCGCGATTGACACCAGAAGTTGATTCCGATAAGGCCACCATTCGGGGCTCGAAGAATTCTGAATGGACACCTCATCAAGAAGAAGTCCGGCTCCAATCGGGCGAAGGTCAATTGCAATTTCAAGAAGCGACACGCCAAGTAAGCGTCCGATAACCGCTGCAGCTCGTCTCTCTGCCGGAGCAGGACGTTGTCCATAGTCAATAAACAATGCTGCCGCAGGAGAACATATTGATGCGAGAGCGGAACTGTCAACGCCGCCCGAGAGGAGCAACAAACTGCTCGAGTAGGCTTGCTCTTCCAGCATTGGTTCTTACACTCGCCCTGCTACAAGTTGCTGACCCTGACCCGCCCATACCGCTCGATAAAGCGCACTGGACAAATCGTGGTGAATTTCGGCTCCGGCGCCAACAAGCATCTTCGAACGTGAATCATGCGCTGAATTTAGGAAACCCACCACCGGTAGCCCCTTTTTGTGAGCCCATCCAACCTCGTATACCGTTCCCGGATCCCAGCTCTCAAGAATTGCGAAAACTGCGTCACTACCTTCTAGTCCGGCAAGGTCTTTCTCGGCGACTTCGTCCCCACCGATGCCAACATCATGGAATGGACTGAAGACGTCGGCCCCAAGACCCATAAGTACGTCCCGGCAGAGTTCTATCAACCATCGCTCAGGCAACGAGAAAAACGGTGCGGCTAGATAAATTACCGGTGGACGTTCCGGAATCGTAAGTTCAGGTCCTGCAGTGTCAAGCACCGAGGCGACAGGATCGCCATTCAGAATCCTGACTGGGATGGCGCTCTGTGCATTCGGGCGCGACCCACACCACCAAGCCGCGCAACCACTTGCAATCCGCGCGGCTTCCACAGGATCGGCGCCATGGCTCCAAGCATGAGCGAATCCAGCAGCAAATATGTCACCGCTTCCGAGCGGCCATATCGTTCTCGTCGGAAATGGACCAACGCGGACCGATTCTTCCCGACCTTGCACGACCACTAAGCAGCCTCTTCCCGAATCTTTTACAACGACTACCTCGGCTCCTGAGGTCTCAAGTACGTCGCGAGCGCATTCTTCGGGAGTCTCACCTATGTTTGCGAGAGCACCGATCTCTCTTCGGTTGGCTACTACCGCGAGTTTCTTCCAAGTCAACCCCGTCGTTTCTATACGCACCAAGTCACGAGGACGCTGTGGGTCAACGATGAGTCTCTCCGCAGAAACCGAGATTTCTCCTCTCTCAATCATTCCGAAAACGAGTACGGCTTCGTCTTCGGCTCGAAGTGGCTCATCAAAAGAAGCGGTCGGTCCATCGATCGCTGGGTCACTCACAGGCGTGAAGTATCTAAAGCCAACTGGTTGATCGCGCTCTATAACGATCCTGTCAACTTCCAATGAAGCCGCTGCAGCGCTTGCTGCATCGCTCGTCATTTCGTCGATAGCTGTGACCAGAGAGACATCCGCATAACGGAGAGCGGCTGCAGCTCGCATGCCACTTCCCGAGACATCGTCCTGATATTCGGGAACTTCTACGAGTTCCGAATATGTACCCCCGACAACAATCACAGAGCCGCGCGTATTTCCAATGTGATCGCGCCCCCATCAACTGCGATGACCTTGACTATGAACTTCACTCCCTGCCTCAGGCATTCCAGAAGTCGAGCGGTAGGCACGACACTTCCCGCCACCGACGCTTCCGCTGACAATATGGCGACAACTTCGGGTGGGCCTAGACTCAAAGCAACTGACAGCACTGCCCCCACTTCGAGTAGTTCCACGACGCCCGCGACAGGCGCTTCGAGCGTTCGTCTAAGAACGATTTTCGAACAGGGATCTTGCTCACCGCCTTGTCCTGAGCTGCCTCTTGCTGCACTGTTCGAAGGCTCTGAACTACCGCTCATAACGCAACCCCACTTAGGCGCGGGTCATCCGCAAGACCATAAGGCAGCATATCCAACATTAAATGTTAAATGGGATTTCAATCTTTCTAGAAGCGATGTCTAAGGCGAGACGTTGTAGCTTGTTCTGACCAAATCGTCGCGTCAAGGTCGCTGGCGCGAACCCCACCACGCCTCGCCCACTCCAAAAAGAACGCTTCCATGATTAGGTAGTTCCGAGCTACGCCCCACCCAGGGTCAAATACTCCAGCAGCAGCACCGGCCCTAATCACATGAATATCCAAAATCGCAACATCGTCACTATCGAAATGATTTCTGACAATCCAACTCGCGGTCTTTGGACCGATACCCGGAGCTTGAAGCAGCCAATCTCTTACTTGAAGTGGCTCCGATGGAAGATTTCCGTCATCTAGGAAGGCTAGGCACCTCGTCAATCGATCGGCGCGTTGAGATGGAAAACGGTACTTTCGCGTCGTCCCAAAGACGGTGAGCGGTCTCCTCAAAATCTTTTCGATCTCGCCGCCACGTACAGAATGCCCTTCGCTAAGCAACCCTCTCTCACGTACCGCATGAAAGGCTGCGAGTCCCAATTCAAACGGCATTCCAAACCCGCCCAAGACGCATGCAGCAACCTCTTCTCGTAATGATGAACCGAGTCGATGTCTTCCAGTCTTGTCAAGGTGTCCGTCAATTCTTGAAAAGTCCGTCGTAGCTATCCAGTACGCGGCGGTACCTGTTTGCCACCTTTTCCCCCAATTTATGGTTCGTCTTACACCGAGCGCTTCCAACGCCACAGAGGGGCCGGGGCCGTAGAGACCGCTTGGATCGTCCGCTTCTTTAGAGTCAGTACCAGCTGGTGCGCAAAGCACACGCTCTTGGATATTCACGTCGGATTACCTCCGGCGTCTCTGTGCAGTTGGTCCAGGCTTAAATTCAAAGTTGTCGCAATTCGTGCCACGGTCAAAAACCCCGGAGTGGGAAGTCTTCCCGTCTCGATGCTTCGAAGAGTGTCCACGCTGAGCTTCGCGCTCACGGCGACATCCTGTGCCGACATCCCACGCTCCTCGCGAATTGCTGAAAGTCTCCGTCCAAGTTGGCGACCATGATCTCTTTCGGCTCGTGATAATGACTTGCGCGCCATGTGTATTATTATACGTGTATTATTATACATCTACAGAATCGACGCGGGTGTGTTCAAGGCTATTGATCATGTCCCCAGGGTGCGGGGTTCATAGCATCGGCAGCTGCTTCTCGGTCTGGCGCCAAAATATGTCCGTAGACGTCAGCGGTCACTCGGATGGACGAATGTCCAAGCAGCTCGCTAACGACCTGAAGCTTGACACCACTGGCGGGCATCAGACTTGCCGCCAACTGGCGTAGCTCGTGAGGGTGCCAATGTTCGGGGCCGGCTCGCTGGCAGATCGACATAGAGTCGCGGCTCAGGTTTCTCGGATCAATCATCGTGTCAAATCTCAGACCAAAGAGGCGTGAGAGATCCAAGCGCAACGGTCTCCACCAAGACCCAGACCGATTCACAACATCAAAATATCGGAGCTCAGGAGGCAACTTTTGCGTCGCCATGAAGGAACCTTTCGAGTCGCGGAACACTGACCAGCCATCTTGCGCCAACTCGAATAGCTGGCTCAAACTGTCCTGCTCGCGCGAGCCGGTAGACAGTCTCGGCTGACAAGCCGATTCGACTTGCAGCGACGGGAATTGAAACTAGATCGACTGCGACCGGTTCGCGATCGTTACGCGGCGTCATCGCCGGTATTCGCTTTGCTATCCACGTACCGCAACGGTCGCGGGCTGGCGACAAACTCTAAGAATCAGTGATGTCAACTAATTCCCGAAGATCTCGATACAACGTTTGATGACCCCTTGCGGGTCATGCCCATATTTCCTGTTCACCGCCGCTTTCTGACGTCCATTTCTCGCCAAACCGTAGCACTTTTTGTCCACTGAGATTTGCCATTGAGTCCACAGAGTTTTTGACGTTGCTGACGTCGTTGCTGACGGATTGCCCTTGCAAATCACGCAAAGGGTCACAAATGTCGACTTCAGATGGATCGGAGGCGTCGCTCGGGGCTGCTGACGATGTAAAGAATTCAAGTGCCACTTTGACGTTCAAATGTTAGGAAGAGTTGAACTCCGCGACGTCCCACGTACAGGCGTGAACTGCTCAAAGCACGTGTCCATCAACTTTGACGAATTCTTCAAGGCCGGTCACTCGAAAGCGTCGCGAGCGACCGATGTGTACCGAGGGCAAATGGTTCTAAGTCCTCAAGCGCATCCCACAGCCCGCATTTTCATCTTCCCCCGAATCTCATCACGGGGAACCTAACATCGAACTATGGCGAAACGCATCGAAGATCTCTTGCATCGTCGCTCTGACCTTTCGACGTTCCTAGTCCACTTCACGAGCGACTATGGAGGTAAGTCAGCCAATGAAAACATTCTGAACATCTTGCAGTCGGGTGTTATCGAAGCTCGAAACGCCTTTGGATCAGGACAACGCACCGCCTCGGACGACGATGATTTCCAGGCATCTCAACATGTCGTTTGCTTTACAGAAACTCCACTCGAACACGCGTGGATGATGTGCGAGGAGATCGAAGGCCGAGTGAATGGATTTAGCCATTACGCGTTGGCCTTTACGAAGGCGTGGGCAAGATCTCGACATGCCAATCCGGTCTGGTACGTGGACATCTCAACACGAGGCGGCGCGGACTGGCTTATGGTTCCCATTCACCGACTTCGGGACGACGCCCTCGCTGAGGCGCGTCGGGATGGCAAATCTCTCGCCGATTTCCCGATTGCCAAAATTCTTCCCTATGTCGAACAGATGGGCCCGATGACATTCGGAGGGAAGAAGGAATGGTGGTGGGAGCGAGAGTGGCGTCACTCAGGCGACTTTTATTTTGAATGGACGGAAGTAGTTGCAATTTTTGCCCCAGTAAATGAACACGACGTACTTCGGAATAGTCTCTCGTCAAGGAGGAGGCATGGCGCCGAGGTTCCCCCTATTCTTGATCCCGAGTGGGGCCTCGAACGAATGATAAGCGCCCTTCGAGGCATTCCTGCGTCCCAAGCGGGACCATGGCCTGTGTACTACTAGTACTAGTTTCTCGCATATCTGATTGACAAGAGCATCGATTCCGAGGGTGAGTGAGGAGACTGGATCCCGGAGTCGCGAGGTCAATACCCATGTCCCGTCATTGACGGACGGAAGAGCGGCGCGCCACACAATTCGATGGTGGGATGAACGGCAATTCAAGTCGAGTAGCCTCGCGAATATGCGGCGTCCGCTGTCAGCAAAGACCAGCAGTCTCGGCGTTACGCTAACGAAACTCGCTGTCGAAAGTCAGCTTGAATGGCTGTTCCGCGAGCAATCAACCGAGGATTACGGCATTGATGCGCATCTTGAAATTGTTCGCGACAATGTAGTTGATGGTCGCCTTCTTGCGCTGCAGATTAAGAGCGGCCACAGTTTCTTTAGCGAGAAAGCGCATGGAGGATGGTGGTTTCGGCCCGACGCGCAACACGTGCACTACTGGGTTAACCATTCATTACCGGTAATAGTCGTTCTGTGTGATACGGCCACGCGAATCTGTTACTGGCAACTCGTCAATATGACAACACTGGAAAGAACTTCTGACGTCGGTTGGAAAATGCTGATTCCCGAAGTGCAGAAACTAGACGAAGATTCAAGATTGCGCCTAGAGGAAGCTGCTTCGGCAGATCCCTATGTCTTGCGTTTGCGGAATCTACAACTATCCCGCACGTGGATGATAATGCTGGCGAACGGAGAACGACTCGTTATCGAAGTTGAAGAGTGGATTAATAAGTCGTCGGGCCGCGGAGCCATCAAACTCGGAGTCGTCGGACCAGATGGGTTAGCCCCTGATGTTCGTGCCAATTGGGCAATTCGACTTCCTGGTTCCGAATTCCATTCAGCAATACCGAACTTGTTCTCTTGGGCTGAATTGAACCTCCATCAAGAGACATATGAAGCGGCGGACCGTGAGCGATACGAGTCAGAATGCGTCGGATATGACAGTAATGACAGACAATATCAGTCGATGTCGTTCGACGAATGGGCGTTAAATCAGAACTTGGAAATGGACGCATATCGACCGTACTTGCAACTGATGGGCGAGGTCGAATACACGATGCTCGAACTCACTTTGAATGACTTGGGCAAGGCGTTCTTGACAGTCGATCAATTTGCATCCCAAAGTCGCTAGCGAACTCGACGTTGTTGTATTTCAAGAGGCGAGAAGATCCCGTTCCATTGTGCTTGAGCCATAGCTTCGGCGCACACTTCACGGTCTGGTGCGGTGGTTGGTCATTTGTCGACTCACGGACCCTCGCCACTTCCTCAGAATGCGATCACATTCACTCGTCAGACGATCGCAGACAAATCGGTCGTCGGAGTGTTACAACGACGAGAGGTTCTGCCTCAGTTCATCACGGCAACTCTCAACTTGGCGAAGCATGCTTTCCGAAATCTTCTCGTTGCGCCCTGCCAAGAATCTATTGACGCAATCAAGGTAATTCCACATCGTGTACGAATCGATGTCCGTTTGATAATTGCTCAGGACTTCTTCAATTTTCACACTGAGATTCGGCGAACCTGGAGACCTGAGAAAGTAAAGCTGAGGTTCTCGATGGAACCACAGAAAGCTTGACCCCACCCTCACAAGGATTCGGGCATCTGCACACCATTCGAGAAACTCGACGATGGATGGCCCGGTCTCCTTCGCGTTCAATCTCGGAGAAACTCGTTGCATGCGAGCACTTACAGTCCATGCCAACCCCATCGACAATCCTGCCGCCAGACCAACCACAATTGCTACCGAGATAATCGTCATTGGTTCAATATTCTCAATCACATTGGTGAGTACAAAGGCAGAAAACAGCAAACCAATCAGCGCTGCAATTGCACCACGCCGAGTCGCCTTCGATAGCGCCACCTTCAGCGGATCAGCCGACCGGCTTAGGTTGCAGAATTCCCAGGGCCGTGCGGATGTCCGAATGCTGATTGCAGATAGCAGTAAAAGCGTCGAAGTCGAAACGTAAATTAAAATAATATTGTGGTCGAAGAATAGAGAAACGAGAGGGGCAAGCGAAAATTCGATCAGGAAGATAATTCCCGCGAACTTCTGCCAGGATCGCGGCTCCTCGACCTCGAAGTCGTACGCCGTCGCGCACCATGTGATCGCAGCTATCGGAATCAGGACCAAACCGTGAAATCGCCAAAAAAGAATCACGATAATGATGATCGGAAGCAATGCAAAGATCCCGGACGCGAGCAATATCAAGATGCGAGCAACTCGGCCAAGAGGAATATTCATTAGCATCATCGCAAAAATTAGGAGACTTGCTAGTTGGAATGCTACTGACGAGAGCAATCCCGCCAATCCGGCAACAAGCCATGGAAGGGAGTTGTGGAACCCAAAATGGGAAACCAACGCGAGTGAGCTTGCGGTCAATGTGATCGAAGTCACCCACCGACGAAGACGACTTGAGTCTTCATTAGGAACGATTCGAGCCGGGGTTATGCGTTCTGAGTTAATCCAACTTTCATTACCTGGTTGATGTTTTTCCATGCTTAAGAATCTTGACCCGGCAAGTTGAGTGGCCCAGAAATGGCAGTCAATCAGATTCCATTCCTTGTGGAAATCTCCCTTACTATTTCGATAAGCGTCTACGAAATAGTTCCACCAGAGTTGCGCAACTCCGAAACCCCTCTCACGACCGGAGACAAAGGAGGCCAGAAGGCCTTCCGGATCTTGACTAAAAGATTGCGCGGCGATACTCAAAATGAGTGGATTTGATAAGAGATCCCTAAGGTCAACCAATTCCTCATCGCCAGCGATTCGTCTGGCGAGTCTTTCGAAGTCACGGCTGATATATCCGAGATATTCAGTGACTTGCTCCGAGTTAAGGGGCAACAGTTCCACTGCGGCTGAGAATCCTGTCAGCACATGACTTGGTGGAACGCCATCTATTCGACTCGTCATTACGAAAGGAACTGAACCACAAACCTCAATGAAGTTCGTTATGGCACTCTGACAGGCAACTCTGCGTGCCGGATCTAGCTCATCGAATCCGTCCAAGAGAATTGCGAGATCTCCTCCAGCAATCCAATGCTTGACGTCTCTACCGTAACCATGCCTTTGTGAAAACTCCTTCCCAAGCCAAGTGAGCATGTCGGTACCATCCCAAGAACCGAGAAGGAATAATTCCGGAATCGGTTCATCCGAGTTTTGTTGAGCTTTCGAAACCAGTTGGGATAAGAGTGACAGCAGCGCCGTCGTCTTGCCAGATCCGGGACTGCCGAGAACGAGAAGTGGCCCGAACGACCGGTCCATAGCTTCCAAAAGTGACGTCGGCGGGTTAGATGTAAGTATGTTCCGAGTGACAAGGTCTGGTCGAACTCGAAGCGTCTGGCTAACTGCATGCGATGCAAGTCCTAGTCTCGAAGAGAGCTCCTGGTGTACACGCAATTCGATCACGCGTTGAATGAGACGTTGACGGTCCCGAGAAGACATCTCCTGCTCTCTCGTAAACCTTGGGACCCGAAAGGCGTGATTAATCTGATTCCACGTCGCGAAACTAGCCCATGCGGCGAAAACGAGCCCCGAAACAGTCGAAGTTATTGCCATCACAGTCGACGGATTTTCGATCCAGATGGACTCCAAGACCACAGCGACAATTCCAACGATCACAATGCAGATTGCAACAACCCAACTTGATGCCACATTGTCAACCTTGGATATTGACAATGACCGAGTTGAACGACGCCGTTTCGTTCTGTTGCCCGCATGTCGTCGCCGGTGACTTTGACTCACCCTTAACTAGCCTCTGACCTAACAAAACCACGCAAAGGATCATAAAAGTCGACCTCAACAATCCGAATGGCGTGTCCAGACCTGTAGGACGAAGGGTGAAGACTGGGACCATTGAGTGTAATGACTGGACAGTGATAAGAGGGGCAATGAGTGTCGGGTATCACGTTGGAAGTGTCAAGTTTAGGTTGTAATCCCCGCATCGACATCGGAGTGAACTTTCGTTGCCCGAAGTGCCTTCAATGTAGATGGTCGCTGTGCAGTCAGGATTCTTGCACTGGAAAAGGCCGACGTAATCCTTCCACGCGTCAACTACGGGGACGAAGTCTTGAACGGACATTGGTGCCTCCGAGTTGTAGTGAACGAGCAGGTTGACAGGCCACGATTCGTTTTGCTGTGCAATCACTGCGGCAGCTCTGGTTGTCTTGAGAACTTCGACTTGATCGACAGCTGGCTGGTTAGACCAGGCGTTTGCTGAAGCAGATGCCTTTCGCAGGAGGCTCCCGTGACGAGCACTTACTCCTGAAACCAACTCTCCAAGTTCGTATTGTCCGGAAGAGTTGTATGGAATCGGAGCCCGCAATTCGTCGGCCATCTCATCGCATGCCATTTCCATTCCATTGCGCAGCACCCACGCCGCGTTCGAAACCTCATTGATTGCAAGAAGTGCGTCAATCTTCTCCCATAAGTCTTCGTATTGTCTCGTGACCGGCCCGCCCTGGACGCTCCAATTCACGAAGCGGAGAACATTCTGACGCGGAACCACTTCAGATTTCACTAGCTGGCGTGTCCATACCGGATCGTGAGTAGTGATAATGAATTGAACGTCTGGGAAACGACTTTTCAGTAACTCACAAAACTGCCTACGGTGAGATTGATCGACAGACATCACGACATCGTCAAGCACAACGAAACTGAGTTGGTCACCAAGAATCTGTGACACCAGAGCTAAATAGAGACAGACCCCCATTCCGTCTTGATGGCCCTCGCTATGGTATGCAGCTGGCGGGTAGAGGCCGAGTCCATAAAAATCCACAACCAGATCAAGACTTCCCTCTGACGGTCTTAACTCGACTCTAAACGCTGCCTCGTCATCTCCGTTAACGATTCGATAGAACTCTGACACTTGCTCTTCAACGGAGTGATACATCGATTGAAGTGCAGAGTCTTGGCATTCGCAGTACAAGTCATAGGCAGAATCGACTGCATTCGAGACTCTCCCTTCTAGCCTTGTCACCTCGATCGCTGCTTGCCATCTTGACCGGCGCTCCTGCGCGACCGAAAGATATCTTGTGGACGTTTGTCGATCAGTTTGGTCAGGGAGGGCTACCAGGGCCGCGCGTAGCTCACCAAGAGAAGACTTGACGTCTTGCGAGAAATACTCAGGACAGGTGACATCGGAGGGCGCGAATGCAATTGCATTGTTGAGTTGTTGAAGTTGCGACGCCATTTCTCCCGCGATACGAGCAGCACCGTTGATTCTCGAAACGACGTCGGCAAGACCAAGCGCCGTCGCATATTTTCGCAGTCCATTCAACTGATCGCGGTGAATCCCCGCAAGGGCTGCAATGGCCTTCGCGTGTGTCATCAGTGTCGTTCTTGTTCGTGACACATCTACCGAAAGACTCAACTTCTCTTCAAGGTGCGTTCGTAGATCATCCTCGGACGGCCAGGTCACGTCACATAATGGACATGTAGATCCGGAAACGAGATTAGATCCGAGTGAAACAAGCTCTTCCGTCTGCAAGAGCATTAGTCCGTTTGGCGTTCCTTCAAGTTCGGTAACACTAGTCAGAAGGCCCCTTAGATGATCCGAGTAGTCCGGAAAGGCGGCACTCGACGGAAGAAGTGTATCCACATCCCGCAATGCAGAATCCTTTTCAATCTCATTGGATTCAGCTGAATCAACGATACCTTGGGCAAGATCTGTCTCGGAAGTTAATGCGCTGATGTTGGCCACGCCAAGTCTGGTGCGATGAGCATTCACCAAATGAAGTACGGAGGGACCATCAAAACTGGGCAAGTCCAAGTGCGTCAGGAAACTCGTACTTTCAGACAACTCCACCGTCTCGGCGTTGTCGCGCAAGGTATTTGCCTTCGTCTTTGAGGACCGCAGGAGTGTTCGCACCTTCTCAAGCCTGTCAAGTTTCAAAAGGGTTTGAACTTGCTGACTGCGACGAGACGGTTCAGTGATGATGTATTGAGTGATCTCACGGCGCGAAAGCGTTACTTCGGGATGGTCGGCCACAAAGTCCACCGCTGTTCGAACCTCAGACGTATCCGGATTCAGAGTGAACTCACGCAGTGATGCAACGGTTCTGACCAAGTCAGAGACTTGCCCACTAACAGTCTCTTGAATTGTGAGAGTGACCCTTGCGGCCGCGGGATTGCCAACACTGAGGATATGCGGTGCATGTTGGGGAACAGATAGGGATCCGGTACCGATCCCTTTCAGCCGTGACACTTCTCCCGTCAAAGCAAACTCAATAGCGTCTACGATGCCACTCTTTCCAGAACCGTTCGGTCCAGAGACCACTAGCGACATGCCATCAAGATTGACTCGCAAGTCTCTGATGCCGCGGAATTCTTCAATGTGTATCGCCCGAATCTTGATCATGTCGGGGCCCGAAGGGTGGAGCGAACAACGTCAACCACTTGATCTGCAGTGGGAAGTCGGCCGGAAACCAATAGCCCATTCAGCGTTTTTGCCAAGTCGGGACCTATGTCACTCGAAACTTTCATCTTGTCATGAAGGACATCGAGCACGTCTTTGGTTAGATCGGGCATGTCATCCTGAGCTTTTCAACGTGCCTAGCTTCGCCCCCAAGCTACGTTTGATTGCCACGTCTGTGTGATACCGGGGCATGACAGCGGCTGTGAGGGCCTCTTCGCTCCAGCCTTGCTTGAGAACCGTGAAATCCCATTCGGGAGAACCTTTAAGGGACTGGATGCCCATGATCGCTTCAACGAGGCTTTGTTCAAACCACTCGCGCACGACGTCACGTACGGTGGATTCGACTCCCGGAATTTCATGATATGCAGTCGTCCATCGGTTAATCATGTCGGTAAACACTCGAAAATCGCCATTAATAAGAAGAAGATGCTGCTCCGGTAGATACTTGGCAGCGCGATCTTCAATGTCACCCTGAGTTCGAGTTCCCTCATCCAAACTCACCCATTTGCAGTCGGGCTCCACCCCACGGATTCCTTCGCCAGGCACTCCACCTTCAGAGGCAAGAAAGAGGCCGTATACGCTGCCAGCCGGTCCAGAGCCAGAGCCTCTAAGACCTCCAGACTCCGCTTGCTGCGATGAACCCCGCGATGACGAACTCGCTCCCTTGCCTCCTGCAGTGAGATTGTCATCGTCCATGAGGATCGTGCCCTTCGGATTCGGACGATACCTCGAAACACTGAATAGTTCTGCAATTAGTCTGAGCCGTTCCTTGATTGCCTGGCGGTGATCTGACGACGAGGAACCAGCGGAAACTTGTTCCATCAATTGGTCAATCTCAACTGGCATCTTTTCCCTGAACTCGGCAGCCCATTCAGCCCATGGCAGAGGCTCGTTGTTGAGCATCAAAGACGTGCGTGCAGTGTTGGATTCGATGATGAAGTCAGGACTGGACGCCGGTTCAAGGTAGAGAACCACTCGGGTCGGCCCGAAAATGACCCCGAACTGCTGGAGTCGCGCGACACCAGCTCGAGACGTGAGCATCTCATACAGTTCATCGTGATACAGAGCTGCAATGTGTCCTGCAGAGGCAACGAATCCCGAATTCTGAGATAGTGCAGGCTCGTCCTTCAGAATCCACCAGTGCACCTTGGCCCCCATCAGATCGACCGTTCCCGAGTCGGATGAATGCTGCCTTAGGTAGGGCTCCTGGCCAGTGACTTTCCTCTGAAGGTTCCGATCGGTATCTGAGCGCGGATTCTCCCAACCTTCTCGGGCCCTGACATTCACGCCATCGGGAAAGCGGAAATAACGGGTATTGAGATAGCGGGCGACCCAACGCGAAGGGCTTGGAGCGCCTTTCGGCGCAGCCATCGTGTCGTCGTAGTCGTTGTTGCCCAGAAGAACGACTTTGGTGCCGTGCTCCATAATCCAGTCAGTGGGCTTCACGGCATCATCGAGATATCCCCAGTGGTCGTATGTGCCATCGGGAAGAGTGAACTGTTGCAATCCGTATTGATTGGTGATCGGACTTCGCCAAAGGTGGATTGTATGTCCGACATTGCCAACCCATGAGAGGTAGACCAAGCCGGCGTGGTTGCGAGTCGCTGCTGCAATCTTTGCCCCAACTCCGAAATTCCCACTATGTGATTGAGGGTGTACTGACGCCGACAAGTTGTTGATGTATCGCACCATTTCGCTACCATTCATGCCGGTACCGTCGTCAATGATGCAAAGTTTGTAAATCCCGGTTAGGTCGAAATAGGCCCAATCCACGTCCCAGACAATGTTCCCAGTCTTGCTCTCGGTGCGGTAAATGGCGTCAAGCGAATTCTGAGTCAATTCCCTCAGGAATTGCAGTGGCGAACAATCTCGACCGAGACGGTCAAGCATAAAGCCAATGTCGTCGACCGACATTTGTAGTGTGTGGTCGACTTGTGCAGATGACGCGATGCCCATATGGGCTCCTTTCGGTAGAGGGACGGTAGGTTTGCGACCGTTCCAATTTCCGGAGATCGCCTCTGCCGCGTCAGCTGCAGGAGGAGAAATACCCTGCGACAGCTTTTCGGTGAAGACGAAACTCTTTGAACTAACCATATATCCCGGTTGTGACACAAGATGTTTCAAACTGTGAGAATGTCGGACCCGCTATTCGACGAGTAAGGGACGCCGCAGGCCCGACGTGAACCCACACTTAGTCGCCGCGCCCTGGGAGCTGCTGGGTTTGCTGAAGGGGCGACCGCCGTTCTCACCTCAGTCAGATCCTCGTTAACTAGATCTGTCAATTTGAATTCAATCGGTCTCTATCAGCCAGAATGACCACTAAACGCTGAACCTGACTCTGACAATGCCAAGGAATTCGGGCACTTCATCGGCGCTCAAGCGTAAGGAAGGGCTGAAACCCGCGACGTCCCGACGCTCACGTCACTCTTCTTGAGTCCTATTTAGCAGTCATGGACTGCTCAAAACGCGTGCCCACCGACTTTGACGAATTCTTCAAGATCCGTCATTCGAATACGTCGTGAGCGACCGATGTGTACAGAGGGCAAATGGCCCGAGTTGAGAAGATCGTAAAGCTTGCGGCGACTGATGGCGAGCACGTGGGTTGCCTCTGAGATCGTCAAGAGCAACTTCATAGGTACTGCACCCTTGTCAAGCATTGCCTCATATTCAACGACCCCGTTTGAGTTCATTTTCCTTCCTCTCGCTCACAAGCCTTTATGGCTTTCACTCGAATGTAGGTTCAACGTCGATATCTAGATGGATAACTTCGAGCTCTCGGTCTGCGTTCGCCCGAAACGAGAGCGCTGGCTCGTCTCTTCCGTTGCGAGTGTCCGATCCAAGGTCAATCGCAATTTGCAGTGCAGAGTGATCAATCAGTATTGGCTCCTCGTCCTCGCCGACGAAGAGCGCGAGTGTCGGCACGCCTTCGAAGTCACCAAAGAACATTCTCAGTGTTGCGCCAGAAAGTGGATCCTCTGTTTCGAGTGACATGCGTTCGGCGAAATCGATGTCATCAACGTCGCTGGTTAAGGGCGAAGATTTCGACTGAGGTAGGAAGGTCGGAGCGCTCGTGATCAACGCTGGCCCACCGGCGCTTTCGACATGGCCACGAGCTTCACCTAGTGCCCAATCGTGAACGAACTGGGCGACGAGCGCGAAGGCGCCCTCTATCTCCCAGCTAGTGATCGGATACTCGCTGAGAAAAACCCCCGCCGTGTCAGCGAACTCGAGGGTTTCCTCGGGGTCCTAGGCGCAGTCCGGGTCAATGATGTTAAGCGCCAATTCTATGAACTTCGTTTCCACGGGGACGTGCGCCCGAGAACCGGGCGGGGTCGAGCGCTCGTCTGTTCGCAACTGAGCAACGACTCGCCTCGTGGCCTCATCCACTAGTCCCGGATCATCCACCCAACGATCCATCTCATCATCCCAACAGAGCCCCTCGGGAAAACGAGCCGTCGACGCATCGACGTCAAGAATTGACGTCCCGCTGTCCGTGTCGTAAGTAACGACCAGTGAGATTCGCTTCGTCACGTTCCCCCTAAGATTCCGAGTTCGTGCCACACCGGCGCGCTCTGCGCTGGTCCGTCGAACTCCCAGTCGTCGAGTGGCCGGAAGTTGCCGGCTGATTCGAGATTGCGCGAAAGGTCGATTGGCATGGCGCTGATCCGTCCGTCGGACGCGTCGCCAATCTGTTGAAGGCTTGCCGCTTCACCTCGATCGCCCGCCCAGCGCTCACCGGCGTCGAGCACGGCCGTGACGTCACGCCACTGCTCGATCGAGACGCCCGCACTCACTACGTTCACGGCCTCGACGACGGGTTCTTCTATCTCGAAGGTCTTCAGTACCGCCGCCGCCGCGCGCTGGATCCGTCCCGTGGACGCCTTGATGCCCCGGAGAGCCTGCTCCCCACCACCGGCCCAACCGACGACGTAGCCAAAGGAGTAGTCACTGGTGTCCATGGCCAGCGCGCGGCATATGACGTACGCGGTGGACTCTGCTTCAAGTTCCTTCAGCCCGCGCGACAAGTCCTTGTTTGTCGCCAGACCCGGATCGTGTAGGAGTGCGTGACCAATTTCGTGGGCCAGCGTCTTCGCCTGTTGCGCCTCGGAGTTATTGGTCGCTACCCGGATGAGGCCCTCGGAATGATTCGTGTCACCGTTCGCCCCGTTTTCGAGCGACGATGGTCGCTCCACGCGAAACCCGATGTCGTCGGCGAACCCGGTGAGCTTTTCGAACACGCCCGCGGGGGCGAGTCCGTCGAGCTTGCTCACGATATCGGGCAGGTCGGGCCCTTCGGTTTGAGTGACGTCGAATACCGGCATCAACTTGAAGCCGCGAATTTCGCTGATCTTCTCACTCTCGGGGACGTCGTCCTTTCGGTACTTCATCGGAGCGAAGATCCGCAATGCCGACTCCTTCGCTACTACCTGATGACCGAGGGCTTGCCAGGCTTTGTAACCCGCGACGCGCGTGGCGTCGGGCTTCTGGGTGAGGATCAACAGCACGTTGTTCGAGCTGTAGCGAGGGAAGCGACTCTGGACCTCGAGGTACTGGGTCCAGCGCTCGCTCGTGGTGAGCGCCGCGACGCCCTCGCCCAGTGCTTCGAGTAGTTCCGCGTAGTCGTGGTCCATGCCAGCATCTCCGTTACCCACTCGGTAGTGAGTTACTCCGAGTGACCTAACGCAACGGTCGCGGCGTGGCGGCGTCGTCGAGCAATATCTTCGTGAACGAACTCGTCGAAGGATTTTCTCTCAGCGTGTTCGGGTCCGTGAGCGCAACGCAGATCGGCGGTGAACTGTCGCAGCATTGCCGTGATGTCGCGAAACGCGCGATGCCAGTCCGTGCCCGAGGATGCCGGCGACGACGTCGCGTAGGCGGCTCGTTCGTGATCCTTCAGCGCCTGCAGGGCAAGCACCAGCGACTGGTGTTCGTACCAACACGCCGGCACGACGTAACTATCTATTCCCCTGTAGCGTTCGCGCAACTCGTCAACCCATTCGCGCAGCCCGGACCACTCGCGCTGCGCCGGAATGGCCGCGAGACTCGGCCAATGAATCGGCGGCTCGATCTTCTCCTCGTCGCTGGTCGCCTTCGGACGAACGTCGAATGCACGAGGTAGAACCGGGCGCGTTGGAGTCTCTGAGCTCACGCCCGGACTTCCCATCGAGGAAGAGCGCCGAGGCGCAGTAACTCTTCGACGTTCGTTCGCGTGAGAGCGAGTTCGCGAGCGTCAGCGCGCTGCGTCCAGGGTTTCAGGGTCAGCATGATCGGTTTGGCCGCGCGCAACATTAAAAGGCCGTGACCCACCTTGATGAGCCGCACGCTGCTCGGATCCAGGATCGCTCGTTGGCGCGTGGACTCGGAGATACTCCGTCCACCGCCAGCTTGCTGAGTAGTCGTGACTTCGCGATGTTCTCGATCACCGAGGAGCTGGGCCAGATCGCGCAGGTCGCTCGCGTTACTCGAGCCTCCGAGAATCACCTTCGAAGTGGCCGAGTCCCAGATGGCCTGGGCCTGTTCACTCCCCCAACGATCGCGCGCTTGCGCCAGGGACTGCAGGACCGCGACCGTCGTGATGCCCGTACCCCCGCCCTCACTCATTAAAGAACCCAGCGAGGGCAGCGGGTAGTTCGCCGCTTCGTCCAGAATCAGCGCCACCGGCGGATCGAGGCGAGCGCCGGGCGACGCTGCGGCGAGTTGACGCGCCGTCTCCACCACGTCCTCGATCAAGGCCGAGACGATGTTCGAAGTGGCGAACGCACCGGAGCTCGTGCCGAGGAGGAAGAGCGCGCCGTTCTCTTTGAGAAACTGCGCGGGCTGAAACTCAGCGCCGGGTAACGGGGTGAGCTGCTCTATAACGTCCGGACTCGCGAAGGGCGCGAAGACCGAACTGACGACCGACCAAATGTTCGCGCGCTGGCGAGGTTCGAGTCCGACGACGGCACCGAGGGCTCGCGACCAGAGTGGCGTGGCGATCGCAGAGGCGCTTAGTATCTCGACGGCCTCCTTCGCCTCGTCCGGTGACAGGCTCCACCGATAGAGATCACTCACGCTGCGCCGATCGACCGCCGCCGCTTGCAACAGACAGCGCACGACCACTTCGGTCTGTTGCTGCCAGAAGTTGCCTCCCTCGACGCGGCCCGCCGCGCCCGCGCACAGCGCCCCGGCCCGCAGCATCGCCGTTTGTGGGAGCTCGCATCCCCTGATGGGTGACCAGCGCAGCTCCCCGGCGACGCCCTTCGCGAGCCCTTGGGGGTCGAAGACGCCCACGGGGCCGCGCCCCATCCTTGCGCTCATCGTCGCGGCCAAGTTGTCCGGTCGGGTGCTCGTCGTGATGACGGCGCCCGGCGCATCAAGGATGAAAGGGATCACCAGGTTGTACCCCTTGCCGCTACGCGGTGGTCCGAGAATGACCATCGAGTCCTCGACACTGGCGTAACAGTCCACTCCACGACTCGACCCGAGAAAGAGTCCGAGATCGTTCGATGTCGGCATCGCAACTGACGGCCGCAGGATTGAGCCCCGTTGTAGAAGATGCTTCGCCCCGGCGGCGACAATGACGTCGTGTCGATCAGCAAGACCGGGAATACGAGTCGGATCATCGGCCTTCCTGCGCATGTCACGTCGCACGATGCGCGTCACGAAGAAGGCGACGATAACGGTAACGGCGAAGACCACTGACGTCGCCGACCAGTAGAGCCACGCGGGACCGACCGGCGTGCGCCACGCGAACGACGGGTCACTCGTGTGCCCAAAGGCCGAGAGCGCACCTGCGACATGGTTCGTCGAGAATCCGTGGCCCGAGAGCAACGCGCTCAGCAGCCCTCCCGCGGCCAACGTGAAGAAAATTCCGAAAGCTCCGGCGATGACAAATAACCACACGTTGTCGTCGTGGCGTCGCGGTCCCACTATGTCTCCACCATCCGTTGATTTGTGTCGAAGAGCGCCAACTCCCCCGGCGTGCAGATATGGCGAACGACGAAGGACCGCTCGCCCACGCGCCAGAGACCTTCGCCTCGCGCCAGACTCGCGAGCTGGTCGATCTCGGTCGAGGACAAACCCAGCGCCGCGCCGGTCTTCGCGTCTTCGCCCGACTCTTGGGCGTAGATGATCTTGGTGGAGCAGTCCGCCAACAGGCCCAAGGCGAGATTGCGCGCTTCAGAGTCTCTTTCACCCACGGCGTCGAGATCGCTCAGACGATGGATCACCATCAGGTTGGCAATCCCAAGGGCACGACTGAGCTTCCACTGGCTCTGCATGCGCGCGAGCAGCGCCGGTTGCTTCAGCACGCGCCACGCTTCGTCGTAGATCACCCAGCGCTGCCCGCCGGCGGGGTCTTGTAGTGCGGCCTCCATCCACGAACTCGCGCACGTCATCACAAGTCCGATCTTGGCGTCCGAACCTTGTATACGACTGAGGTCGAGGCTCACCATCGGGAGACTCGCGTCAAAGTGCACAGTGGAGGGTCCGTCAAACAGTCCTCCAAGGTCTCCACCGACCAGGCGATTGAGAGCGTGCGCAACGTCGCGACCGTCGTCCAGCAACTGTGCGCGATTTGAACCGATCACGTCGCCCGGTGGATCGAACATCGCTGATACGACCTGCGGCAACGTCGCCACGGAATTCGTTGCCACCGCCTCGTCGAGCGCCGCGTAGAGCGCCGTGGACTCCACCGGTCCCATCAAACGACCGAGCGCCGCCTCGGTGATTGATCGCAACAGCTCGCGGCGACGCTGTCGCACCATCTGCGCCCACGCCGCGTCCGACAGCGCGACCTGATCGCCGTCGGGATTCGTCAGGTACGCAGGACGCGGACCTTCGTCGAGGGGATTGAGGCGCGCGGCGACGCCGTCGCCCAGGGCAATGGCCTGACCGCCGACACTGCGACTGACGGCCGTCCATTCCCCCTTGGGGTCACCGGGCACGTAACACTTTCGTCCGAAGGCGATCGAGCGTGTCGCGATCGACTTGGCGAGCGTGCTCTTGCCACGACCCACGACGCCCGCGAGCAGACAGTTCGGATTTGTGAGTACACCCAGTCGGTAGAGCACCCAAGGGTCGTAGACGAAGCCTGCGCCACTCCACGCGTCTTGACCGATCAGGATGCCTTCACTCCCGAGACCGCTCTCGGCGAGAAAGGGGTACGCGCCAGCCAAGACCTCGCTCGTCGCTCGGTGTGGTTCAACCTTCAACTTTCGATACGTGCGCAGCGCCCGTTCCCCGAGTTCGCCGTTTCTCGGCAGATACGCAGCTGCTTTAGCCTCGAGTTGAAGTTGACGTTTGGCCTCCCTCAATTGCTCGCGCGCTGCTACGCGATCCGCCTCGGAAATCCGCGCCGCCGCGCGCGCCATCCCTCGTCGAACCCGTCGCGGCGTGTTCAAAGCGCTGTACAACGTGCCGCCGAGAGAATTCCCTCCGTCCAGGATCGCCGCAGTGGGCTCAATTTCCCCCCTGCGGGGCGTAGGTACTCCGAAGCCACCAGGGTTTTCGCGCGAGACCGCCAACGGCGTCACGGAATTTCGCGTTCGTGCGTTGACGAATGGCGGGTACGGCGGGAGTTGAATCCTCGCCGGCGCGGCGAGGGGTCGATCTTCTTGGCTCGTCATGCGCCGCCCCAACTCGTCGCCGTAGTGACCGTCGCGCTTAGCTCGGCAACCGTCATCGGCAGTGACGTGAAGATGCTGCGCACGATTCCCGGATGAAACAACGCCACCATCAAGACCAGATCAACGATGCCCACGGCCACCACTTCCACCGCGGTTTTGCGCATCGGTCTGGTCGACGATTGCGTTGACGCCGGGTGACGGACCCGTGGGGCTCGACGTTGCGGCGCAACCCGTCGAACCGGCAAATCGGGAATCACTCGTTCACCTGCGTCAGTGGGAATCTCGCGGCGATCAACGTTGCGGCACGCAGATACGCAACTGCCGTGTCGAGTTGTAGCTCTGCGAGCACGATCCGATGGCCCAGGCCGAGGTGATCGTCGTGGTCGACCATGACGACGCCGCCACACACGACGCGAAGCCACTCGGTCATTGCCGTGAGATTGACGTCGCGACGAACGGTGGCGCCGCTACTTTGACGACCGGGTGCGACGACGACCACGGACCCCGCGACCAGCGGGGCGAACCTACCGTCGGCCACGGCGGACCAGTCGTCAGGGTCGGGCCGATAACTGAGCGGCTGACCGGCGAGCGCGCTCACCATCTCAATGGTCAGCTCCAGCGCGTCGTAGGCGAACTCTGTCGCGAGGACCAGCGTGCTCGCGCTTTCGAGCGCCGCGACGGCGACCGGACCGTTGGCCTTAGCGCCCACGTCGGAGACGACGATGTCACCGGCGTGTCGTAGCAGCGCGATGCCGGCGGCATACTCGGCTGGTGTTAGACAGTCCTGATCCGAGGGACTGCTCAGACTTCGCAGCACCCGCAGACCGTTCACCACGTCGACGTAGGGCGCGAGCGCGGACCACTCGGGAAGCACGTCACCATCAAGAGCTCGGGCGCAGAGTTCTCCAAATGGTCGCGTCGAAGGTTCCTCTGACGACACCACGCGACGACGCAACGTCCCGAGTTGTGTGGTCGCGTCAAGCACGCTCACGATCTCCCCACGAAGTTCGGCGAAACAGAGGGCGAGCATCGCCGCCGCCGTGGTCTTACCCGTGCCCCCTTTCGGGCCGGCCACGACGACGTGATGGGACCCCGGCACTCGCGCGAGGCGCGGCTTCGATATCGCCATCTCGAGATCCTTGATTTCGTTGTGCGGCGTGGGGCTGTCTCTACGACGTGACAATTGAATGAACCTCTCTTTAGAAGACGCTGCGCCCGAGCGGCAGCGCCGCGACGACGAAGCTCTGCGACTGGCGCCCGTAGAGCACACGGGTTTCGCAGCCCGACTGACCGGCGCCGCGTTCAATCAGCGCGACGGCCTGGGTCAATCCCTCTTCGCTGCTCGAGGTGACCGTGACGAAACCACTGAACTCAACGTCGGCGTGGCCACCGATGAGGGCCTGCTCGCGTTGCAGCAAATCCTGGTACTCCTGGACGTCGGAGAGGTCTTGAATCTGGCCCACCTTGGCCTTATGACCGGCGTCGGTAATCGCTTCGGTTTTCTCCTTTCGCAGGGCCCGCAGCGCTTCGGCCGTGCCAATCGGCCGCGCTACCAGTGACAGAGATTTGCGAATATCGGGCGCGAAGACGAGCGCGTGCAGGAAATGCGCTGCGACCTCGATTCGCGGCCACTCGCTGATCCAGAGCACACTCGAGTACCCCGAATCGTGACGGAGATACGACCAGTGCTCCGAGACGGCGACCGGTCCGGCCGAACGGAGTCTCGCCCCGGGACGCTCAACTCCCAGCTCGCTCGCGGGATCATAGGCCTCGCGGATGAGCGTCGCGATCTCGGCTTCACCAAGCCAGGCGTCCACGCGTAGGCCGGCCGCGCGAAGCCCCTGTTCGAGGACGGTCATGTCAACGCGCAGCACGTGGGCGGCGCCCTTCACTCCACGCCCGGCCGCGCGAATGGCCGACGCGGCTTTCTTCATGTCGAGAGTGAGCGTGAGTGTCGTGCGATGCGTCGACGAACCAAATGACGATTGGGTGAGCAGGGCCCGGTACTGCTCGTTGGACCAGTCGGCCGCGTGCGTGGCGTGCTCCTCGAACCACTGGGCGACCTTCGTGCCGGGGTCGGGAATTGTCGACTCGAGGATCTGCAACACCGCGCACGTCCCCGTTTGGGCGAGGGATGCGAGCACACGCCCCCACGCCGACACGCGTTGTACTTGATCGCTCGGCGCGAGTAACACGTAGGCCGAGTGCGACACCGCAAGAATCGCCGAGAGCGTTTGACGATGGGGGTCGTGCACCAAACACGTTCTGGTGCCGGGATCGTTGAAGAAGCGCAGTGGTGCCGCGTCACCCGGTAGGGCCATCGTCCCCGCCGGACGTGGCGACGTCACGCGCATCCGGTACTCGGTCTGCTTCGCCGATACGCGGGTCGTCCAGTGCAGTAGAAAGGGCAACCATTCGACGACCGGCTCACCCTTGCGCGTCACGAAGGCACTGGCTACGAACAACATCCAGAGCGGACCCGTGACGAGGAGACCGAACCCGCCGCCGACAAGGAGGCCGAGCAGCATCGTCACGAACGAAAGGCCAATGGCGCCACAGCGCAGGGCCGAAAAGCCGAGCATTACTCCGCGCGTGGGACGTCGGGCGAATCGCACCGTCGAGGGACCTGTGGTCGTCGTCACGACTAATCCCTTGGCGGCTCGGGCGGCGCGACGGGGAACTGCGGCGGCGGTAGAGATGGTGGATCTACCGCCGCAGGGGGTGGCTCAGGCGGCGTCGCCTGACTAAATGACGCAGGAGAAACGGGAGCGTCGAAACTGCGACTCTTCGGACTGGGGGTTGGAGGAGTAATTGAGCTACCAGATGAACTCGGTGTCGGGTCTTGCCCGGTGCGAGATGGACCAGCAGCGCGCGGGACGACAGGTGATCCACTCGCGCCACTACCAGTTGTCTCACCGACCGTCGCACCCGATGCGACTCCATTTTTTACCGCGCCCGAGGCGACTCTTCGCGCTCCGTCGCCGGCCTTCGCCGCGCCAGCAACGACGCCACCGCCGACAACGCCGGCCGCACCTGCGCCGGACGACCCGGCTTTCGCGGACGTCGCAACGTCACCGCCAATCGGACCTAGTCCGGAACCGGGCGGCGGTGCTACCGAACCCGAACGGTGTCCCCCGAGCATCATCGCCGAGTACTTCATTTGCGCGGCTTTCTGGGGAGCGCCCACAATGGTGGACGCACCCCCACTGGCGTGCGACGCCGACTGGGCCATTGTCGCGACGTGGTCGCCGGTGAAGTGCACGAGGCGTAGCGCCATCCACGGCGAAAAACCGGCGACAAGCAAGATCAGGAGTCCGGTGATCTCTCCGGTGATCGAAGTGAGTGCCGATCCCCCGGTCGCTGAACCCATACCGCCGAGCACCCCGAGTCCGATCACGAAAATGATGATCAGGATCAGTTTGGAAAAGACCAGCGCCAACATGGCTTCGAGCCACTTGCGTACCCAGCCTCGCGAAAGATCAGCCACGCCCCCGGCGAAGGCGATCGGCGCGAAGACCGCGGTAATGATGATGAGCATTTTTCGAATGACGAGTGAAAACCATACGATGGCGACCGCGACGATCGCGAACAAGGACAAGATCAGAACGGTGGCCGGGCTGGCGAAGGTGACCGTGAACATGGCGCCGCCGATGATCTTCGTGCCGAGCGTTGCGATGGTACCGCCCGTCGCGACCTTCACGATGCCGACGCAGAGTCGATCCACGCCGAGGAGTAACACGTTAAGACTCGCCAGTGTGATTGCACATCCGATCGTCGCAATGACAAGCCCCCGGAGAGCACGACCGACGCCGCCCGCGTCACGGCGCAGCGCGGAGACCGCCATCTGAATGACGAACAGCCCGAGACAGAGCACCACGGCGATCGACACCACGATGCCGAGATCCAACTCGAAGTTGGCGCCGCCGAGAGAGACCGTCGTCGACGAGGACAGCTGTTGCCAAAGCCAATTGATCGCGGAGTCGGCCGTATTGCCAAAGGCTGACGCGACGCCACTGAAGACTGACGACGCGACACTGCTGCCCACGTGCCCGATGATGTCAACGACGTCGCAGATGGGGTTGATCTTGGTGCACACTTAGTTCACGGTCCAGTCGTTCAAGGCCATAGCGCCGTATCCGGCGTGCCACGACGCACCCCCGAGAGTGAGGACGAAAAAGATCGACTCAACATCCGGAGCCTCGCTCGGCGTCGTGACCGTGAGAGTCCCTGAGACGTCGTACATCGCCATCAGCGGATCGACCGACTGCCAACCTGTTACGAGTAATTGCGTCCAGATGGGGCTGACTGAAGTGACTAGTCCGCTGACGCGCCACGTCGTTCGCGTCGCCGCCAATCCTCTCCACGCCGTCAATGTCGGCACGGGTGTCGGGCTGATCGTGAGGGACGCCGGAAGAACGTTCAGATTGATCAGAGCAGGGATGGCAACGATGCTGTTCGGAGCGTTGTTGTAACTCGCCCAGGCGAGCAGTTCCTTCCTCGTTGACGTGGCGAAGTCGACGTCGAGAAGTTCTTGGGTGAAGGCCAGCGCGTACGTCGACGGAGCTTGCACATCGGACGCGTCGATTGGCGGAAAGGCGATAGACGTAGCGGCTTCGGGGAGCATCGCCGCCGTCGACGCGCTCTCACTGCTCCATTCTTGCGCGAAGGCTTGATCCACGGTTCGCTCGATCGCCGTCTGCGGGGGCGTGACACGAAGCGGATGATACGAGGGCAGCGCAGTGTCGGCCTTCGCGGAGCCGAGCCGACTCGCTCGCCCGACCGGTGCGTCCGACGACGGTCGTAGGGCTATCAGCACGACGACGATCAACACGAGTAACAACGGTGCGGTGAGAAGCAGTTTGGCGCGCACTGATGACCAGCCACCCATCAGCTGAGACTCGAACCGAGATTGAAGAACGTGTTGATCAGCAGATCCGAGCCGCCAATGAGCAACGCCGCCACGAGACAGACCAGCAGGCCCATCTTGCCGCGAGTCGACCACTGCGGATTGGCACTGTGGTGTCCGATCGCCATTACGATCGCGCAGCCGACGAACCCGGCCAGCGAGAGCACCAGCCCGAAGGCCATGAGCGATCCCACGAGCGTGGACAACGTACTTAGGCCTGGTATCGCCGTGGTGTTCGGCGTGACGTTAACGCCACTCGCCACGAGCTGGACTGAACTGAGATGAGTCATTACTTCTCCTTGGTTGGTTGACGTACCGCTGCTCACGACTTGCGTACTGCGACTAGCCCACGTGACGAATCCCCGAGAGACCGCCGCTGACGAAGTAGGAATACGGCTGCACGATGACCCCGTATTGCACGTCGACCGCCGACTCGACGAGACCGTCGCCGATGTAGAGGCCGACGTGGCCGGGGTTCGCAACGGTCCCGTCACTGCCAGGCACGAGCACCAAATCGCCCGGAGAAATGTCGACGTACGAGGAAACAGGTGTGCCCTCATTGATTTGGTCGCCGGTGTAGTGCAACAACGTCACGCCGGCCTGGGCCCAGGCCATCATGGTGAGCCCTGAGCAGTCGAAGGCGGTGGGACCAACGCCGCCCCAGAGATAGGGCTTGCCGAGCTGCGCGAGGGTGTAGGTGATCGCGACCGTTTCAGCGCCCGTGGCATCGTTGGGAATGGCGTAGTTGGTTGGCAGTCCGTTGTCGACAACGGGCGAACTGGGCAACGTCGCCGAGGCCGCCGCCCCGCAATTCGAATTCGAAGTCGGCGCAGTAGTGGTGGTCGTACTCGTCGAATTGGTCATGGATTGGGCGTGGTGGTTCGCGAGCACGCAGGCTGCGACCTGCGTCGTACCGCCAACGCTGCTCGTCAGAATGACGAGTCCGAATAGTGCCATGGCAAAACCGAGAGCCGACGCTATTACCAGAATCGCAATGTTCTTCACGTCGCTGACCATTCAGGAAAGCGCTCACGGAATCGCACCGTGGAGCGAGCGTCGCAAGGGTCGGGCAATAGAGGAGGTGAAATTGGATCGAGGGCGTTGGTGCCAGTACCGGCGCCTAAGTCGAAACTTCTCCGGTGGCGCGTCGACCTCACTGGATATGACGTCCGCACTTGGTCCGTCGCAACTCCATCAAAGTATGACTGCAAATTCTAATTGTCGTGGCGCGATCGTTGAGATGCGAAAGTTCAACCGACGCGACCTCGATCACTTGAAACTCTCTTTGTCCCACATGCACCGCAACGGTCCCAGCGACGCTCAGTTTCAGGAGCACAATTTTGGATTATCCGCAACAATTAGATTCGACGAGATCACAAGTCACTAACTTGCCTCAGCTTCCCAAGCTGAGAACGCGAGTTCGATTCCCGTCGCCCGCTCCAAGGATTTTCGTCTGAAGCCCAATGTTTTACAGCAGTTTCGCGTGACCGCGGTTGTCCGATGTTGACCACCGTTGTCCTTTGTGAAACGCCCAAATGACGCCTGTGACGCCCATGTAACGCCCACCAGTTCGATCTAAATTTGCTCAAATTTAAGGTCGACGATTAAGAGTTGATCGGTATCTTTCATCAACGTGCTGCGGCATTCGTAAGGACAGCTTCGTTGACACCATCTTCGGATACGCCTTGTGGGATTCCCAACACGATGCACGTCAGATTCGCGTCACAGTCAATCGTGTCGATTCCTTTCAACGGCGCAGACTCTGCGCCGACCGCAGTTGGGAGTGACGCCTCATTCCAAGTCTGTCCTGCGTCACTTGAGGCGTATACAACGCTCGCGGAATCGGGACCCTCCGTTTTGCCGGCGAGCCAACAGTTGTTGTCCGTAGGACAACTCGCTGAAAGCCACGATGTTGTGGGCGAAGTCCCAATCGGCGAACGGTCAACCCAATTTGCTCCACCATCAGAGCTCTCCAGTAATTCGCCGCCTGTTCCACTCGGCGGTGGGTATGCAATGATCCAGCAGTGTTGCGTATCAGGACACGAGATGGGGCCGGGCGACAAAAGGCCGTTCGGAAGAGAGCCGACTGACCACGTTGCTCCACCATTATCCGTGCGCCAGATAACTGATGATTCTCCGTTAGAGGATGAAAAGAAGGTGCTCGCGACACAGAACTGCATCGTTGGGCAACTCATCGCGTTCGTGTTTATGGGACTACCAGAGGGCTCTGCGCCTTGGGCACCCGGGGCCGGTTGACCCGGCATAATCTCAGAACTCCAACTTTGGCCACCATCAGTCGTCTGCATGAACACGTTGTCAACAACCGTGCTGTAACCGGGACCGGTAAAATTTGCCAACAGTACGGCATTGCAACTGCTGGCAGAAACGCACTGGAGTGAGCCGATGGAGGCATTGCCCCACAATTCAAGCGAACCGTTCGTTGGGAGCGGCAACGTCGCAACGTCCCAACTCGAGCCTCCGTTGGAAGTACTTACGAGGACAGGCTCCATTATCGGCTTGCCATTCGTGTCGACACCGTTGAACTGACCTCCGCCAAAGGAACACTGTTGACTCGACGTGCATGAGAGTGTTGTATCGGCATAAACGCCCATTGGAAGCGACAACTGCTGCCACGAATTTCCGCCGTTACCTGAGAAGTAGACGTTGTTGCCGGCCGCCGCTGTTGGATCGTTCATATGGCGCGCCTCCAAATAACAGTCCGTCGAAGTCGGACACGTCACGTTGTTGGCGAACTGAATAGTCTGCGAACTCGCCTGGAATCCAGGGATCGTCACGTACGACGCCAAACGAAACGAACTCGCTGAAGCCACGGACTGCATGCCTAGACCGTTGACGGAGACCACGACTCCGCCAATTAAGAGTGCAGCTGCGGCCATCGTCAATGCCAGCCGCTGCCGAACGACGTGCATAGATCGGAACCGACTACGTGGACGGACGCTGGAACGCTCTTCACCCGCGAACGCTGACTGCAATCGCCGGTCCAAGAGTTCCATCGCGCGCGCGTCAGGCGCCACCTCGTGTTGAAATACTTCTCGGAGTAACTGCAGGTCATCAATCATGATCTGTTCTCAACCTTCTCTTGCCGAAATGGATTCTTCGGTACCTTCTTGTCCGATGCAGCCAGCGAGGTCCCGCAATGTGATCCGCGCACGCGCCACCCTGGAATGCACTGTGCCGACCGGGATACCAAGTGCCTCCGCAGTCTCCGCGTAACTCAACCCTTCAATTGCCGTGAGATGGAGGGCGTCGCGTTGTTCTGGGTCAAGTTTCGAAAACGCTTTAGCAACGCGAGCCAAAAGTTCGACGTGATCCAAGTGTGTTGAAAGTTCCTCAACCTGGTCATCGACGCGCACCGGAGGCACTGATCTCACGTATGCGTTCAGCATCCGAAGCTCGCTACGTCGGTGACGTCGAATCAAATTTGTGGCTATCCCGAAGAGCCATGGACGAGCATTGGCTCGCGACAAGTCATATCGGTTGCGCGCACTAAACGCAACAACGAATGTTTCAGCACCAAGGTCTTGTGCCACGTCCCGGCCGACTCGCCGAGCTAAATATTGGAAGATTGCCCCAAAATGGCGCTCGGCAACCGTGCCAAACCGATCCGGGTCAAATAGCGACGCCGCTATCTCGTCACTGTCGGAGGTATCTTCCTCGGTTGCACCCATTACTGAACTATTGCCCTCAGCACAGATTCGGGTCCCAATACCCTTACTCTTTGATTCAAAGTCAAGACTTGAACTCGCATATCTGACCGAGCGACTTCTTTGGACAGTCCATCAATACCCAAGGGCGCGTTGAGCGGTGGCTTGGCACCTGCACGACGTCGGCAGAGAACCACGATATTCACTACTCATCCCTTCCCTGATCAGAGGACACTTTTCGGTATCTCGTAATTTTGACGACTGATCGTGACGTATAGAGGGTGATGACTTCGACTACGCACACCGACGACGCCGAAATGCGTGCGAAGTTCGAATTATTGTTTCGAGACAATTACCAATGGCTGCGACGATACGTTGCACGTCGTACACCTGAGTCAAGAGTGGACGACGTGGTGGCATCGAGTTTCATTGTTGCCTGGAACAAATTCACAACAGTCGCAGATCCATCACTTCCTTGGTTGATTCGAATTGCCAGTTTCGAACTGTCGAACGCCGAACGCAAGGCCCGTCGCGCTACCAATGACATAGGTATCGAATTGGACAATCTTCCTTCTTTAAGCGACGAGAGCTTCGACGGTGCGCTCGTTCGGAGGGCATTGGCAAATCTTGATTCCTCTGATCAAGAGTTACTTCGTTTAGTGCATTGGGACGAGTTGGGACGGAGTGAAATTGCCGACGTGCTTGGCCTCACACCCAACGCAGTCAACGTTCGCTATCACCGCGCGCTTAAGAAACTGGAAAGTGAATTGTCAACAATGAATGACACACAGCAAAAAGGAGTTCGTCAATGAGTACAGACATAGTTGTCGAAAAGCTACGAGCGGCCAATCCGGTGGTTAAAGATGCTGGCCCATCAGTTGACGCCGCATGGTCAATGATTGAGGCACACCTGAAGGCGACGAAGAAGTCACGGCAATTCACAGGTTGGCTAACCCGGTCGGGCGCGAGATCTGTATCCTCACGACGACGAGTCACCATGAGAGTTGCGTTCCTTCTCCTCATTGGATTCGCTGTGGTCATTGCGACGTTGGTCACTGGCAACATGGAACCTGGTCCAAAGGCAACAATTCCATTAAGTAGCGTGACGTGGCGGTTGGTAAGCGACCAAGGTCCTGCCCAGAATTTCGCGTCCACCGGCGGTCCGCAGGGTCTCGACGAGATGACGTGCGCCACCGCTCAGATCTGTTATCTGGAATCCATCGTCACCACCGGTTCCTCAACATCAGCTCTCGAACCGATCAGTTACGTCTATCGATCAAGCGACGCTGGATCAACTTGGACGTCCATCACCATTCCTCAAGGCATGACTTTGGATACTCCCTTTTCGTGCTTCGGACCTGAAAGTTGCATGGTGGGCGCCCAAACTGGCGGCACGATCTACTCGGCCGTGGGCACCATCCAGGAGATGCTCACGACGACGGACGGAGGCACGTCGTGGACAGTGGCGCAAGTTCCTATGGCCCCTTTGACGGGACAGGATTCGGCTCTCGATTCGCAGTTAACCGGGTTGCAAGGTTCGCTTACGCAACTACAGTGCTTCAACTCTGAATCGTGCATCGGCTTCGGAGCCGTCCCGTCTGATCAACCTGACCAGCCATTGATTGAACCAATTCAGGGTGCCCTTAGGACAGTGGTCATGACAACTGAAGACGGTGGCAAAACATGGAATTCGACGGTGTTGCCCTGGAGTAATACACCGACAGGAGCACCGGCTTGGTCGAACGAGCAAGAGTTGACAGCAACATGCTCGACTCCGAACGTCTGCGTTGGTATTGCAACGGTATTGGCGGAGGGCAATTCATCAGGAATTCAGACGACGTCGATGCTTGAATTCCGGACCACCAATGGTGGCGCAACGTGGTCTTCCAATTGGATCCCGAACGTACAAGGAACGGTGTCGGCTCTCACGTGCCCCGACGAAGATAACTGTTACGCCACGGTCGAAGTTGGTGATCTCGGCGCCAAGAACCGTTCAGCTGAGGTGCTTGTTACCTCGGATGGTGGCGCAACCTGGCGACTAGAGAGCCCGTTTACTTCGACACCCTCAAGTGCGAACGCACTTACGTCAATCACTTGTCCCTCGATCAACACCTGCTTGGCTTCGGGCTTCCAGAAGTCTTTGGCGAACGCGAAATTGAGCACTGGTGCAATCTTCGTGACGTCAGATGGTGGTCAAACCTGGTCTTCCTCCCAACTTCCAACTGGCCTCGGAATCGTTTCGGAGGTCGATTGCGCGTCAGCACAAACGTGCTTGGCGATTGCTCAGCCCCCTTTTCTCAGCGGCGCCCCTGCTCCTTCGGGTCCGATGCCGAGTGACATCCTCCGCAGCGAGTCCGCAAAGTTGACAAGTTCGTAGACATTCGCGAGCAGCTTTTGACGAGCAGTTCTCATTCGCGATGAAACGTGAAACGAAGGGGGCCCATTAGTTCTGCAACCTTGCACTGGCGACTAACGACGAAAGAAAAACCTGAGACGGCGAGGTGGACTCGCGCGTGAAGCCTTAGTCCTGCTTTAGACGAAGCGTCTAGACAACCAGTGCGGTTAGTCTTCAACCAATCTTTCATAATGCCGTTGTAAAGGGGCGCCAATGAATACGGAACATTTCTTTGGAAGCGTTCGACTACAGAGAAAGGTCTTGATTGCAATCTTTGTCGTGACCACTTTGGTCCTCAGCCCCACAACTTCAGGTGCTCAAACAAAGGATTCTCATCAAGCGACCTTCAGTTACTCGTGTTGCAGTGCGTCATTGATCGACACCATCCACCACCCGGGCGAGGTGCTCAAACTCAGATGGACTCAATTAACCAATCCACCGACATCGAACAAGCAGCCAGCTTTCACGATGGTTCTTTCGGCAAATATCTCGGGTCCTTTCGCCACTGTCACCTCCCTCAAGTCGGCGTTCGGTCGCTCTCATCCAAAGTACGGTGACGTCAATTCAAAAGCGACTGTTATTCGGCTTTCCAACACGAAATCCGCAAATCCAGTCTCATCGATTCGAATACCCGCCAATGCGGGCAAGGGGTACTACGAACTCACCACTTCCCTAGCGGGCGGCTCAGTGACATCGGGCGGTGGGTCGATTATTCGCATTTCACCATAGGTCCGTTCACTAAGTCGGCTCTATCTTTAATAGACGTATATATGAGTTCATCACGTTCAGATTCTTGAATCTCTGGTTTTGCTAACGTCAACAGCCCGAGGACGGCGTGCGCGGAGCGCCAAGCCGTCTGTATCAATCGAAGTGTCGTGCCGCGGAGGTGACATCGTCACATTCCCTACTTGACAACCCGGATGAGCGCGCCGTTGCTGGCGTTCAGCTCCGTGACCGAATTGCTATTGAGTACCCAGAGCTTCGTACCACGCGCAACAATGCCCGTTGCTTCATGAAAGTCGTCCGCCTTCGCTTTGATGACCCGAACGAGCGAGCCATTGCTCGCGTTGAGTTCTGTGACTGACTGGTCGAATTCGTTCGAATTAGTCACCCACACATGGGATCCCTGTGCAGCGATGCCGAAGAGGCCACCAAACTTGTCGGCTTTTGCCTTGATCTCTCGAACGAACGATCCGTCAGAAGAATTGAACTCAGTGATCGAATTGTTGGTGTCACGAATGTTCGCGATCCACACACGTCCACCGCTCACCGCCACACTGTCGGGAGCCACCAGGTTGCCGTTTGATCTAATTACTCGCACCAGAGATCCATCGTTCGCGTTGAGTTCGGTCACAGAGTTCTCATATCCATTTGCGTTCGTCACCCAGACATCTGAACGAGTCGCTGTGAGGTTCAGTGCGCCGTAAAGACCGTCGACATTGGTCTTGAAGATGTGCACCAGCGAGCCGTTGCTCGCATTGAGCTCAATGAGTGCGTTCATCGGCGCTGAATCGAGACCTTGAGCGGAGTTGGCATTTAAGACCCAAATGTGCGAGCCACTCGACACAACAGGACCTGGCTGCAGGAATTGATCCGTGCGGGCATTAATCACACGCACCAGCGAGCCGTTGCTCGCGTTGAGTTCGGTGATGGAGCTGTACCTGGCCAATGGATAGTTCGACGTGCCCATACCGAACTCTTCATTGCCGTTCGTAATCCATATGTGCGAACCCTGAATCGCAATACCGTCGGGATGATGGAACGAGTCGGTTTTTGTGTTGATCACACGCACTTGAGATCCGGATTTCGCGTCGAACTCAGTGATCGAGTTGCCCGCCATGTTGACAACCCACACGTCTGATTCGGTCACTGCAATTGCAACCGGCTCATCGAAACGCGGAACGAGAGCGGAAGAAAAATTCACTCCGGTTGGCGGAGCGGCATTGGTGCCAGAAGGTCGTGGCGCACTAATTGGCACTCCCCCAACAGCGAAAATCACAAGGACGACAATTGCCACAATTACCAACAGGAATGCCATACCCGTGCGCAATCGGCGCCGGCGACCCTTACGTCGAGCCTCTTCAATGAGAAGTTCAGCGGCGTCAGGAGCATCCGATGAGATGTCGCGTCGCGCAGGTGCAATTGTCACGGTATTTGTCCTCATTAAATGATACTATCAAATATAGTATCTATGAAAATTCAAGAAGTGAACAAGAACGAGTCCGTGACGCTCTACGAACAAGTCGCCGCAGAGATTCGAAGAGCAATCGCCGATGGCGAGGCTGCTCCCGGCGAACGTCTTCCTTCGGCGATTGACTTAGCCGACGTGATTGGAGCGAACAAGAACACTGTCACTCGAGCTCTCCACATCTTAAGAGATGAAGGCTTACTGGACTTCACAAGAGGGCGCGGCATCCGTGTAGTTGCATCGCCACGCAAGAGCAATCTTCAAACACGAATCAATGAGCTTTTGGACTATGCACGCAGCCAGAGTTACCGAAGCGAAGAAGTTGTTGCGATCATCAAGTCTCAAAATTGAAAGCAGCAACCTGGTTATTTAGCATCGACAGAATTGAACTTCATGCGATTGAGTGCGGGTTCTCTTCGGGGGCCCGACGCCATAGGAATGCAACCCTTCACTGGCGGCTAGCCACACAAATCAAACTGACATCACAGGTCTTATACCGGTCCTGAGTGTTGCGGTGTAAGAAGCGGTCTCCTCATGACATAGTGGAAACGTGAGAACAGTTGCGCCAATTAGATCGGCCGCATTGTTTACCTCTGTGGTGGTAGCGATCGCGTTTGCGATAACGGCTCCAGCGGGAGCAACCGGGTCCGTCACGTCGTCAGCCTTGTCAGGTCGTGGACTTTCGAACATGGGTGAAACTGGCCAACATCGATTTGCGGCCGCATCCCCGCCAGGGTTCTGTCGATTGGTAAGCCAAGTAAGTTCAGTCACTGCAACTCGCTCGAAATACCCCAACCCAATGACGTTCACCTTCCCCAGAGTTGTGACAGGCACTCACGTCAAGGCTGTTCGCGCAGCCGCGAAGGCTCTCTGCGACTTGCCAGCCATGCCAAACGGTGTTATTAGTTGCCCCGCCGACGTTGGTATGCACTACACGTTGAAGTTCGTCGTCGGTGAAGCAGTGAGCGCCCACTACTCGCGGCTCGTCGTTGTCGACCCGTCGGGTTGCCATACCGTGACGGGACTAGGCGCCGTTCGCTCTGCAACAAACCAACTTTGGCCAGTACTAGGCGCAGCCCTAGGGCTACGTCATGCGACTGGCGCAACCTTTGGCGGGAAGCTCGTTGCCGGATAGTCGCGCTCGTCCTGTCAGGGTTCGACCGACCAAATTACACGATGTACTAGATCCAGATCGTTGCGCAAAGTGCAATTTACGGATCCTCCTTGTTTGAAGGTCCTATAAATGTCAAGTCAACTTTTGCCACCAAAATATTGGAATATTGAGAGGGCGGAGCCAGAAGATGTCAGATTCGTTGAATGAACTGAAGGAGATTGCCCAAGAATTAGCGGACGTGGTTGCAGCAGATCTCAATTATCCGCTCGCCGAATTGACTGAGGGCCAATTCGTTGCCGAACTTTGCAGTTTGAAGAATCGTCGATTACTAATTGCTGGTTTGGCATTAATTGAGAACGACTGCGGAGATTCGCTCGGTATTCTCACCCGTTCGACATTTGAATTCTGGATGATTGGGATCTATGCGCTCCTTGGCGGAGAGGTGGCGCTAAAGCGGATTAATGCTCAATTTCATCGGTCGGCGCGTCTCGCCCTAGGAGCGGAGGTTGCCGCAGAATTGGAGTTGGAGACGGGTGAAGAGATAAAGATGTGGCAACTGGCTAGAGACGTGGAAGGCCTCTTAGCTGAAGACGGGGCGAAGCGCAGCGCGTTCCCTCGTCTTTGGTATGACACCAATTACAGGATGGAATCAGGCATCAGTGTCCATGGCGGATTGCTTCCATGTCGTCCTCACTTTCAAGGAAGCGGCGACGACATGACCGTATCGGCGGATCCGGAAACGGATTTGGAACTAGTCGAAAAGCGCCTCGGTCAAATGATTGGAATGGTTTCATGGATTGTCAGCCAGTTAATCGTGCGATCAAAGAAAGGTCAGTCTCAAAGATTGAAGGACATCTTGAAGCGTGTACAGGCGATTCCGTTCGACGACGAGGGGCCGCAAGAGGTGGCGTGAACAAGGGTTGCGCCCTGGTGGTGTTGCGAACACCCCTTGAACCCGGGGACGTCAACAATCTCCGAGTGGAGGATTGCTGAGTGGCCGAATGGATGAAGCCTCAATATGGATCGCAACTCACCAAGCGCTCAAATCTGTTCCGCACTCCTTGCAGAAACTGGCGTCGGGGATTGCTTTGTCGCCGCAAGAAGGGCAAAACGCTATTCGTTCGGGATACACCAAGGCGTCAGGCGTACTCGGAGACCCGACGTGACTCTGCAACCATGCACTGACTATCCAGACCCATTAGGTCTGATTGTTGTCGGAGGCGCGAGTTGCGGATGGCACATTCCTCCCGGTGACCGCGGCCACGTGTTCAATTCGATTTCGAAGTGAAAGGGCGCAATGCTTGGTCCGCGCGAGTTCAAGCGCACTCACCCGTCAATCCCCGAAGCAGCATTACTTGATGAGGCGCACCAGCGAGCCGTTGATCG
>PMTF01000024.1 GCA_003167415.1 Acidimicrobiaceae bacterium
CTCAGTCCAAGTGCTCGCTGCTCACTGGTCAAATGAATAGTCACCCTCACGCCATCTCCCTGTTGAGTCAATAAAACACCGTCAACTCAACAAGCGTTGCGCTCATCCCTTGAAACCGCCTGTCCCCATCCCGCATCATAAATAGATCGATTCAAGCCGGCTTTCTTACTGGCGCCGTTTGGCAGAAATGCTCCCGGTTTCTCCGGATCGGGTCTTCCTCTCGGGGCACGCACCATTTTAGTGATCTTCAGGTCTTCGAGGGCAATGAAGTCGTAGTCATTCACGAGATGTCGGCTCAACTTGTGCGCTGCGTCGCTCCGCTGGTTCTTGATTTTGCGATGAAGTCGCGCGACCTCTTCAACTTGGTGACCACGACGATTCGAACCGCGCTGTTTGGTCGCGAGTTCACGCTGGGCTCGTGCGAGGTTCTTTCGTCCCTTGGTTCCGAATTGCTGGCCCTTTTTGCATTCGCCATCACTCGTAGCAATCTGGTTCACGACTCCGAGATCGATGCCAATTTCGCAGCTGGTTCGCTCCAACGGCATCGCGGGCACGTTCACGCAGTGCACGTTCAGCCACCACTTGGCGCCCTCACGCTTCACGGTAATCGCCTTCGGATCACCGGAGAAAGGCCGGTGAAAGTTAGCCTTGATCTCGCCAATCCCCTTCAGATAAAGGCGTCGGTGGTGAGTTTTCAGTTTCCAGCCACCACGATCTCCCCATTGGAGTGAGTAAAACCGACTGGCGGGCTTGAATCGAGGAAACCCTGGTGTCTCGCCACGCTTCACTCGCCGAAAAAATTCAAAGTAAGCGCGATCGAGCCGCTTGAGCGTTCCTCGACAGAGAACTACTCCCGAAAACACGACCTCCGGTCGGACGTTCTTCAGACCCGTGAGAGTTCGACACTGATCAAAGTAGCTGACGGAACGTCGCTCCCATTTCCAGGCGCCGATTCGTTCTTCGAGCGCTGCGTTGTACAGCTCGCATTGGTATGTCAACTGAAGAATCAGTGCCTGGGATTGGAGCTTGGTTGGGTGAAGGGGATAGCGGAATGTGCGACAGCGGGTGCCTTCTTGTGCCATTTCCTAATACAAAGGTCGTCCCCATACATCTCCAAAACGCAAGATTGTGGAAGATTGCAAACTCAACGACCACCAGCCTGCGCAACTCCGAGTTTCTACTGGTCCGTCAGCGGACCGGCGTCGTCGAAACCTTGGCGCACGCCGTGGCCGGCCCGTCGGCTTAACTGGTCGGGTTCGAAGAGCATCCAGTAGGCGTTACGGGCGTGCTTGCGGGATCGATCGTCGAAGACCTTGGCGAGGACGTCGGGGTCGTCGGATTCGTCTTCGTGGACGAAGACCTCGAGAATGGGCGTTGCGGTCATCAGTTGGGCCAGCATGATGCCCTGGGACGCCTCATGGGCGCACTGTTTGTCGATGGGCGCCGAACCAGGCATGCCGAGAGCCACGACGATGGCGCAACCGTCTTGTTCGATGAGGTTCATCGAGGCCACGGCGAGGTCCTTGAAGCCGGGGACGGTGCGCGAAACGACGACGAAGGACTCGCCGTAGCCCGAGCAGTTCTCCAGTTCGGCCCGCGCGGACGCGCCCATGTCGAAGCGCGCGAACATCGTGTCGACGACGCCAATGCGCTGCGCCTTCACGGTCTTGGGTGTCGGTTTCTTCTTGGCCACGGCGCTCCGATCTTTCGTCACCACAGTGTAGGGAAGGTCGCCCGCCCCTTCGCCCGCCCCGTTTCGTGCGACGTAAGGTTGCCTCAAAGGATGGTGGGCTATGGCGTGGGACTTTGAGACCGAACCGGAGTTTGAAGAGCAATTGGTCTGGATGCGCGAATTCATGCGTGAGGAGATCATGCCCATTGAGACACTGGACTTAAGTCACGACCAAGCGCTCACGTTCATCAAGCCGCTGCAAGATCAGGTCCGCGCGCGCGGCCTCTGGGCCGCGCACTTGCCCCAAGAACTCGGCGGCACGGGATTCGGTCAAGTCCGACTGGGTCTGATGCACGAGATCCTCGGACAGACCCCCTACGGTCCGGTCGTCTTCGGCAACAACGCGCCCGACAGCGGCAACGCCGAACTGTTAGCGGCCGGCATGGAGATGACCGAGCAGGAGTACGTCCGCGAGCGTTGGCTCCAACCGCTGCTCGACGGCACCATTCGCTCGGGGTTCTCGATGACCGAACCAGAAACGGCCGGGAGCGACCCGCGACTACTCAAGACGCGCGCGGTCAAGGACGGCGGCGAGTGGGTCATCAACGGCCACAAGTGGTACACGACCAACGGCTCGGTGGCCGACATCCTGGTCGTGATGGCGGTCACCAATCCCGACATCCATCCGTACCAGGGTTCCTCGATGTTCGTGGTGCCGGCCGACACGCCGGGAGTGAACATCGTGCGCGACGTCGGCTCGATGGACGACCCCGACAACCACTACGGCCGCTTCGGCAACCACGCCGAGATCCGCTACGTCGACGNNCGGGCCTTCGACATGATGTGCGAGCGCGCCGTCAGTCGCTTCACCCACGGTTCGCTGCTCTCGGAGAAGCAGACCGTGCAAAACTGGATCGCCGACTCGCGCGCCGAGATGCACGCGGCGCGGCTGATGACGCTCCACGCCGCGTGGAAGATGGATCAGGTGGGCGCGGCGGCCTCGCGCGATGAAATCGCGATGATCAAGTACTACGGCGCCACGGTCCTGCACAACGTCATCGACCGCTCCATCCAGACCCACGGAGCGCTCGGGTACTCAACCGACCTGCCGCTCGAGCGGATGTACCGCTGGGCGCGCGCCGCAAGAATCTACGACGGCCCCGACGAGGTCCATCGCCAGACGGTGGCGCGTCACGCGTTGAAGAACTACATGCCGCACGAGGTCCCGAGTGAGTTCATCCCCGCGAGGACCGAGGCGGCCCGCGAGAAGTTCGCCGGCATGCTGGAGTTCCTCGAAGCCGAGAGCGTCTAGCGCGGCGCCAGTCCTTCGACGGCCTCTTTGAGGTCGACACCGTAGGGGACGATGGCCAACGTCGGAATCTGGACGCCGGCCTCGATGTAGCGAAGGACGTGCTCGCGGCACGCCTCGTACGAGCCGTGGATGATCAGTTCGTCGACCACCCAGTCGGGGATCAACTCGTTGGCGAGTTTGCGATTGCCCTCGGCCCAGGCGTCCCACATCGGCTGCAGCACCTCACCGCGCCCGAGCCAACGGTGAAACTCGGCGTAGGCGTTCACCGTCAGATACGACGAGATCATCCGTCGGCCGATCATGCGTGCGAGATCGGCGTCGGCCGTCGGCACGACGAAGAGTCGCGCCGCGATGGTCTTGCCCTCGCCGACTTCGGCGCGGCACTGTGCCACGTCCTTCGCCGCGAGCCAATTGAGGATGGCGCCATCGGCCTCGCGACCGGCGAGGCGGAGCATCCCGGGGCGAAGCGCGCCGAGCAGGATCGGGGGACGCACCAAGACCGGACGAGCGAGCTTGAAGCCGTGGACCTCGAAGGTCTCGAAGATCTGGTCGATCTTCTCGCCGTCCAGGGCGCGCTTCACGAAGTGCAAGACGTCGCGCGTGCGCGCGTAGGGCTTCTCGTACTTCACGCCGTTCCAGCGCTGGACGACCGGTTCACTCGAGGCGCCGAGTCCCATGATGAATCGGCCCTCGGCGACTTCGGCCATTGCGGCGATGCTCATGGCGAGCAGTCCCGCGCCGCGCGTGAAGACCGGCGTGACCGCCACGCCGAGATTGAGACGCGGCTCCCAGATGGCGGCCAACGTGAGCGGGGTGAAGCCGTCCGCTCCGTCGACTTCGGCCGACCAGAGGTCGGTGTAGCCGAGGTCGGCGATGCGGTGGAACCACTCCTTATGGTCGAGAAGGGAGACGCCGTCGAAGGGAATGGTGATGCCGTAGCGAGAGTCCATGTAGTCAGTGTTCCAGAAACGAGGCGTCGTCGTTATCTAGCTGAGGTAGTCGCCGGCGCGCGACTTCGGTACCGTGAGTCCCCGACGTTCGAGGTCGTGGACCCACCGGTCGATCAACGTCTCGAGGATGGCCACTCGTGCGTAGTGCTTGCTGTCGGCCGGAATCAGATCCCAGTCGGCGTGTGATTGATCGGTCATCTCAACCATGTCTTCCAGGGCGTTCAAGTACGCCGCACGCTTTTCTCGATTGCGCCAGTCGTCGGGGGTGAGCTTCCACTGCTTCAAAGGATCACCCTCGCGGTCCTTGAATCGCTTGAGTTGCTCTTCGTTCGAGATGTGCAGCCAGAACTTCACGATCGTGACGTTGTTGTCGACGAGCAGGCGCTCGAACTCGACAATCTCTTGGCCCGATCGTTTCGCGGTCGCCTTGTCGATGAGCCCTTCGACGCGCTCGACCAGGAGTCGCCCGTACCACGAACGGTCGTAGACCGTCATTCCTCCCGCGCCCGGGATAGTGGGCTGGAATCGCCAGAGGAAGAAGTGGCGTAGTTCCTCGGCCGTCGGCGGACCAATGGGCACGACGCGAACGTGACGGGGGTCGATACTGGCGGTCAAACGACGAATCGCCCCACCCTTGCCGGCGGCGTCAAATCCTTCGAACAGAACCAACAACCCCGGAGCCACGACGTCGGGCTGGAGTAAGCCCGCGGTGAAGAGGCGAAGTTGTGTCAAACGATGCTGGGCCGCCGCGACTCGATCGGCGGACTTGGCCTTGTCCATCGACAATGAAAGATCGATTTCATCCACTCGATTGGTCATAGTGACCTCCGATCAAAGTCTTTTGCTGGTTTCACGATCGTCCCTTCGCACTTTGCAACGTAGCGCAGAGCGAACGGACGCTGGCGCCGGCACCGATTGTTACGCGCTGCTATGAGTCAGCTGGAGTCTCACGCGCCCCTTCGATTGCTTCTGCCGCGAATGAAGCGAGGTCCGGCGGCGACGGCAGGGCGTCTTGAATTTCGGGCGGCAATTCTCCAAATGTGTCCTCCGCCAGAGCCAGCGGCGATCCAATGCCTCGAAGTGCCAAATCCACCACAACGCAATGGTGCAACAACCTGTTGCACCATTGCTCTTGGCATCTCGGCAGCGAACTTGCGCATGTAATGCAGGTTTCTGCGCCGCCACACTTCAACGCCGGGCGGGTCACTCGATGGGAGAAGTGTGGCACGGCCGAACAGAGATTGCGCGGACATCCGTTCAGCGCAAATTGACGGCCCGGCGAACGGCGATCAGGCTCCAGATGGCCTCCACGACGCCGAAGGGCCACGCGCCACTGGCGAAGCCGTAGATGCTCGAGAGCACGCAGCCGACGGCGAAGAGCTCGACGAAGCGTCGGCCCCGCGATTCGAGGGCGTACATCAGCATCATGAAGCTCAGCGCGATGACGCCGTAAATGGTGACCGCGTTCACGTCGGCCCGGTTAGGGGAGGTGTTCGCGCTTGAGGTAGCGCCGCTCGTAGGTCCAGTCGCCCACGAGGAACAGGACCGCGAGCAACGCGAGCAAGACCGCGTACTTTTCGTGCGGCGGCAAGAAGCTGTAGGTAACCGTCGAAGTACCCTGAGGAACCTTGACGCTCTGATAAACCCCGTCGACGGTCTTGATCGTGACGGACTTGCCGTTCACGTAGGCCTTCCAGCCGGCCATCATAAGTTCGGTTCGCACGAGAGTCGAGGTGCCATTCGGACAGGTCACGGTGGTCTTGTCAACGTTCTTGCGCGTGACCGTGCACGAGGAGGACTTGGTGGAGAGGAACGGCCTCGGGTGGGGCATCTCGTAGATGCTGGTTTTGGCATCGCTGAAAACCAATTTCACGTTGAGATTGGTCAACGCGGGCAGAATGACCAGCGCCTTGGGCATCAACAGGTACTTGACCGAGGCCGCTTCGTAGTTCTTGAAGTGGGTGACAATCTCGTTCTCCTGGGCGATCATGCCGGTCATACCGTCATGGATGACGAACTGGTTCGAAGGGGTCAGTCCGGGGTAGAGCTGGGCCTCGATCAACTTCGAGAACTTCTCAGGGAAGGGCAGGTCGATGGCGTTGAGGGCATTCAGGCCGAACTGCGATCCCCAGTTGGGGGTTAGCACGGCGAAGTCGAGGAAGCGGTCCTGACCTTCATGGTTGCGCAGGTACGTGATCGGACCTTGGTCGACGTAGACGTACTTGGCCGACTCGCCCCCGGGCACCCCGAACATCAAGAGCGACTCGCCAACCAGGACCAACGCCACGAGCAACGGGACAACTTTGTACTTCGTCAGAATTCCGAGGACGAGCAGTGCGATGATCGCGATGAAGGGGATCGCATCGAGGAAGGCGAAAATATACCGGGCGCGGTGCGAGTAGACCACACCTTGGTTCATGGCGCTGGCCGCCAACACGATCCAGATCAGTCCGAGCAGCATGACCGACGTCGTGACCGTGAAGAGTTTCTTGGCCCGGGCGTTTTCGACGAGGTCCATCATTCCGAAGGCCGCCAGGAGAATGAACGACAATTCGCAACTGGACATGATGTAGCGACCGAAGGATAAATTCTCGATCAGCGGAATGAGGTTCCAGACCTTACGCAGTTCCAAGAAGTTGAAGGCGCCGCAGAGCCCGATGACCGTCCACGCCGCGAGATAGATGCGAAGGGGGCGAAGGCGCCGGCCGAGAAGTCCCAACAGCGCCAACGCGCCGACGCTCGCGGTGAAGTACCCACCGATGTTGCCCCAGATGCTATCTGCGTTCAGGTTCGTGAAGAGTGTTCCGTGGACGTAGGGATCGAAGAACATCTGCACGGCGTGAATCGAAATATGCGTGGTCCCGTCGATGGCGGCCGTGTGGTGACCAATATTGGCGACCTTGGTGAAATCCGCGAAGGGCACCAGGATGGGCAGCGCCAGGAGTAACCCGACGCCCCCGCCGATGCCGAGACGACCGACGGCGCGCCAGCGCGAATCGCGCGGCACCGAAGAGAGGCGCACCGCGGCCCAACCGATAGCGAAGAGCCCGTTGAAGTAGGCGACTTCGGGGAAACCGGCGTAAAAGGCCAGGGCGACCGCGATCGCCAAGAGGTACCAGCCTCGGTTGTTCTTCGTCTGGGTCGAGTCGTAGATCATCTCGATCCCGAGCAACAACAAAGGCAAGAAGCAAATGGGATTCAAGACGGCGTTGCCGACCCAGGCGAAGGTGCCGTTCAAGGCGAAGAGACAACCGGCGGCCGTGGCGAAGATGAGCGGAACGCCGAGGCGCTTGGCGAGGAAATAGGTCGAGATTCCGGCGATCACCTCGAGGCTGATGTGGAACCAGAGCAGTCCGGCCGGCAGGGCGAACAACAGCGTGAGCGGGAAGAGCGCCGCGGACTGCATTTCGCCGGCGAGGGGCTGACCGAGGCCCTCGAAGTAGTTCCACCACGGCAGATGACCGTGCAAGAGGTCCATCGCCGCGAGGTGCCCGAAGGGTTGGGTGATGAAGCCCACGTTGGGGTCGATCATCGGACGTCCGCAGGTGATGTGACAGACGATGGTCGAGATGTTGGCCGTCCACCAGATGGGGCTGATGTTGGACTCGCCGATCAAGTACAGGCCGTTGCCGATCAACACGGCGAGCAGGATCAGCAGCAGGGGACCGGTGGAGGCTGGCAGACGCCGGTAGAAGGTGTAGAACCGGCTCCACGCTGACGTCACGACTTCAGGCTACAAGAGCCGATGATTCACTTCGGATGATGTCAGCGCGGCAGATAGAACATCGCCTCACCGAGCAACAGCAGCGCCTCGGGGAAGAACGGGTCCTTGAAGGTGCCGAAGATATCCCAACGGCGGATGAATCGATTGCGGTCCTCGAGGGGATCGAGGGTGCCGCGCGACGAGCTGACGTGGTGAATCAACTGCACGTCGGGCGTGTACACGACGAAGCTCGAGTCGCTCTGGGCCCGGAAACAGAGATCGATGTCGTTCATCGTCACGGCCAAGCGTTCGTCCATGCCGCCCAGCGATGCCCAAGTTTCGCGTCGCGCCATCTGCACGGCGCCGGTCACGGCCGCGACGTCACGGGTCGAGCGTGAGAACTGATCGAGGTGCGGGTAGTTAGAGTCCGTGCGCAAGTGCTGCGGGTACGGCGAGACGACGATGCTCTCGTGTTCGCGGTGCCCGTACTGATCCACGAGACAGGCCCCGACGATGGCGACGTCCTCCAACGCCGCCAGCGACACCATTCGTTCCAGCCAGTCGGGCGTAATCAAGATGGTGTCGTTGTTGAGGGTCACCACGAAATCAGCCTTCGAGTGATTGACCCCGCGATTGACGATCTTGGCGTAATTGAAGGGTCCGGGACAGGGCACCACCCGATACTTCGATTGGGCGAAGTACTCCAGCGATTCGGGCTCGATCGAGTCGTTGTCGAGCAGGATGATGTCCCAATTTTGATACGTCGTCTTGTTCTCGAGCGCCTCGATGCAGTTGAGCACCAAGTCGATCCGGTCGCGCGTCGGGATGATCACGTCAATGGACGGCTGCGGCGTGGGGGTCTCGAGCGTCCAGTGCGCCAGACCGGAGATTCGGCCCGGTTCGACGCTGCCGCGCCAGTCCCGTCGAGCGAGGGCCATCTCCGTCACTCGACAGGTGTCGGCGTCAATATGGTCGCGCTCGAAAGCGAGGTCCGGTCGCCCCGCCGGCAGAACCAGATTGACGTGACGAAAGACCGCGCTGGCTTCGTTGAGGCGCAGGTACAGGTCGTGTTCGAACGCCCAACCGGCGTCCCGAACGAATCCACCGATTCGTCGAATCGTCGCCACTCGCAGTAGTGCCGGTCGACCCACGACGTTGTAACTGAGCAACGTATGCGGCGGCACGGACGGGAACTTGAAGATTGGGGCAAAGACATTCGGACCGGTCTCGTCGGCGAAGACGACGTCGGCCTCATCGGTCACGTGATTGAAGAGCGCGAGCAGCGAGGTGGCGCGTTCGACGTCACTTCGCGTGACGTCGCACACGAAGAGCCAGGTGGCGGAAGTAGCTTTGAGCGCCGCGTTGACCGCCTCGATCGCGACCGACGCTGGCCAGCGTTCGTCGACTTCGACGGTCGTCACGTCATCGGTAGATACTTCGAAGGAGGCGAGATTGATGAACCTGATGGATGTCTTGGGCGAGTAGTTGTAAGGAAAGATATTCGATTCAGCCGTCTTCAACGGGGCGGTGGCGAACTGGGCCCGGGCCTTGATCAGCTCGCTGTCTTGACGCGACGGTCGCATTCGGCGAAAGAACTGGAGAATCGGACGGCCGAAGCGCCGAGCAATGCGGTAGCGCCGCGTGTCTTCGCCGAGGAGTTCACCGAGTATTCGCTGCCACCATTTGCCGGACATCTGGCGCATGTCGCCGTGGAACGCGGCCCAGCGTCGCTTCATCTCCAGATCGGTGACGACGGGCTGATCGGACTCGCCTTCGAGATCGAATCGGTGGAAGGCTGGCACGCGGTCATGCTTTCGCTCGGGGGAGGATGATCGTCAGTAGCGGCGACGTGCTCCAAATTTAACCGCCGCGAAGCGAACGGCGCGTGAACGCGCCCCCGGTGGGTTCGACACCATCGATATCGTCAGGCGCAGACTCGAACTTCGACGCGGAGGGCATGTTAGTTTCGATACTCAATCAATCTGCCAAGTGATATCACACAAGAAAGAGGTGGGCATGACTGACGTCGTGGAGCGGAGCGAAGACGCCTCATCTCCGAACCGATTGAACTCCGGGGTCCTCGGACTCTTCGATTCGGTGATCATGGGTATCGCCGGTTCGGCGCCGGCCTATTCCATTGGGGCAACGACCGGGGCGCTTTTTTTCGCTGTCGCCTATGGCGGACCCGCGGCGCTGTTGTACTGCGGATTCTTCATGTTTGGCATCGTGTGGGCCTTCAGTTACTTAAGTCGCGATGACTCGCACGCCGGTGCGGCCTATTCATGGGTTCGTCGAGCTATCCACCCGATCCTGGGCTACCTGTCCGGCTGGGCCCTCATCGTGTCCGCCCTTCTCTTCATGGTGATCGCCACGTTCCCGGCCGGCTCCAGCGTGCTACGACTCTTTTCCAGCACGCTGTATAAGCAAACCGGTCCGGTCACGATTCTGGGCGCCTTGTTCTTCTTCGCCATGGTGGCGGCCGTGGCCCTGGGCGTGACGGTCACGGTGAAGGTGCAAATCCTGATGTCCACCGTNNCACGTGACCGCATTCTCGTGGCACTGGTTCTCGCCGTCAGTCTTCAGTGGTCACCACACCAACGACTTCGTGGCCGGTGCGTTGCTCGCCGCCTTCTATTACTGGGGATGGGATGTAACTGCGAATCTCAATGAGGAGACGAAGAACGCCAAAAAGACCTCCGGCCTCGGGGGACTGCTCGGAACGTTCGTGGTCTTTTTGCTCTTTGAAGTGTTCACGGTCGCGTCGAACATGACCTTGAAGCCGGGCACCTTGGCGAATTCGAGCAATGTGGCCGACTTCATGTACAACCTGGGACAGGCGGTGTGGCACGGTCTCGGCGGCAAGTTGCTCATCGTCGCGCTTCTGCTTTCAACGGTCGCCACGCTCGAAACGACGCTCATTCAAGTGACGAGGACTCTCTTCACGATGGGCCGCGACGAAACGCTGCCCAAGGTGCTCGGGACGACCCACCCCACGCGCAAGACGCCGTTCGTCGCGACCATGGTCGTCACCGTACTTTCACTGGGGCTCTTCGTGGCCAGCCAATACGTCGGCTCGGTGGGCAACATCTTGGTTGACGGCTACAACGCTATTGCGATTCAGATCTGCATTTATTACAGTCTCGCCGGGCTCGCGGTCGTGATCTTGTACCGTCGCCAGCTTTTCAATTCGGTAAACAACTTCATCTTCATTGGGCTCTGGCCGTTGCTCGGGGCACTCTTCATGATCTATCTATTCGTCAAGTCAATACCCGGTCTGAACCGCGTCGAGTTGATCGTGGGTCTCGGCTCGATGGCGCTAGGACTCATTCCTATGGCGTGGTACTGGTACAAGGGTGCTCCGTACTTCAAGATGCCCGACAAGCTCGACCGTCACGCGCAACAACTCGAACTCAAACAACTGGAAGAGCTTCTCTAAAGCTGGACCGTTCGATCGAGTTCAGTACGTCTATTCGGTGGCCGGACGGCGCCAGAGGTCGATACCGCTATCCACGGCAAACTCGTCGATCCGCGTCAACTCCTCGGCGCTGAAATCCAAGTTGTTCAGGGCATCGAGGTTCTCATCGAGTTGCGCGACACTGCTGGCGCCCAGCAACACCGACGTCACCACGGGACTGCGTAACGCCCAGGCGATAGCCAGTTGGGCCATCCGTTGTCCTCGCTCGTGGGCGATCTCGGCCAGCCCCCGAACGCGAGCGAGGTTCTCCTCGTTCAGCATTTGAGCGGCCAGCGACGAGTCATCCTTGCCCGCGCGCGAGCCACTCGTCGGTCCGTCGAGGTACTTGTTGGTGAGGAGACCTTGACCGAGGGGGGAGAAGGCAATGCAGCCCACCCCTTGTTCGTCGAGGACGTCGAGGAGTCGATCCTCGATCCAACGATTCAGCATCGAATACGACGGTTGGTGAATCAAGAGCGGCGTGCCGAGGTCGCGAAGGTTCGTGATGGCCTGTTGGGTGCGTTCGTCGGAGTATGACGAGATGCCCACGTAGAGGGCCTTGCCCTGGCGAACCGCGCTGTCGAGCGCGCCGAGTGTCTCCTCCATGGGCGTCGTGGCGTCGAAATGGTGGTGGTAGAAGATGTCGACGTAATCCAGCCCCAGGCGCTTCAGGCTTTGGTCGAGGCTGGCGAGCAGGTACTTGCGCGATCCCAGGTCGCCGTAGGGGCCGGGCCACATGTCCCAGCCGGCCTTCGTCGAAATGATCAGCTCGTCGCGCAGCGACGAGAAGTCCTCGCGGAGCAGTCGCCCGAAGTTCGTCTCGGCGCTGCCGTAGGGCGGTCCGTAGTTGTTGGCGAGGTCGAAGTGCGTCACGCCGCGATCGAACGCTCGGCGAACGATGGCTCGTTGGGCATCGATCGTGCGGTCGTCGCCGAAGTTCTGCCAGAGACCGAGGGAGATGGCGGGAAGCTGAATACCGCTGCGCCCACAGCGTCGGTATTGCATCGATTCGTAGCGGTCGGGTGAGGGAAGGTAGGTCGGCATGGCGCCATCGTAACGGTCGCGTATTCGCCGTCGCCACGAAAGACCGTGTCCAGATCGCGAAGTATCCACGGTGGTCTCGATCTTGACTCACTTCCATTGAGGAGTCCAAGCTGAATAGTCTTCAAGGAACAATCAATTATCTAGAAGGTGAAGAACAACCGTGAAATTCAGGTTCCGACGACGCAGATGGATGGGGCCGAAACACGGCCCCGCTCTGGGAGTTGCGGTCTTTACCGCTAAGGATTCTGTCGTTTCTCGCGACATGACGGGCACCGTGGGCGAAAGTGGTCGGCTTTGTCAGTGGTCAATCGACCATGGCGTCGTCCTCAACGAGGACGCGCAGAGCCTGGAACTCCTGGACGCACATATTGATCAGTGGAATTCGGACCCTAGTCACTACGAGAGCGTGGACTTGGGCAACGAGGTGGGTACCTATCTAGGAAACGTCATTCTTAAGAATGTCGCCGGCACCCGGTGGCGAGTGTGGCCCAATGGGCACCCCGTGATTGCGCTGGCGTCAGGTCGAGAACTGGACGTCACCGCGTTGGTCGGTGACCGACTTCTGCGTTCGGGGCCAAGCCTTCCTTCGATCTATGCACGGGCATCGTCCGAATAGCGTGGCCGCGAAGACTCCGACGGCGCTGCTACTACGCGCCGAGTAATTCTTCGAATTGAAGGCCATCGCGACGTCATCGAGTTGTCAGTCAGTGTCCGTCGGCTTGGAATGAGATCCACTGTTTCACTATTACGACGAGAGGCGGATCAAGTATAAGAATGCGACCATGCTCGTAACCCTGCCGGATAACACTGTGGTGCTCGCCCAGGGTCGGCTTGGATTGATTCCTTCGGAACGCATTCGCCAACCCGATTACGCGGTGTATCTCGATGAGCGGTGGGGGGTTGACCCCGAAGTCACCTGGCCGTACCGAGTGATCGATTGGCCCGACTTCGGATTGCCGAACGATGAGAGACAACTATTCGATGTCATTTTGGGTATTCACGTTCGAGCCAAAAAAGGCGAACTCGTGGAAATCGCTTGCTACGGCGGACTGGGAAGGACGGGAACCGTCCTAAGTTGTCTCGCCGTCTGCGCGGGCGTCCAACTTAGCGACGCCGTCGATTGGGTGCGAGAACACTACGATCGAAGAGCCGTGGAGACGAGCGAGCAGCGCAAGTTAATTGAAAGGTTCGCGATTTCACTGTGAACCGGTGGCCGATCCCTCTTCTAGACGAGACTACGACGCTCGAAGCTAACGCGCCGAAATGTCGATGAGAGGGTTCATATTCGGCCGCAGTGCGCGAAGGATTCGCAGCAAATCGGTTACCGGAATGCTTACGCAGCCGGCCGTTGGTTGACCGGCAGAGACGTGCAGGAAGATCGCCGATCCCTTGCCGGGCACGATCGGGTGTCGGTTATAGGCGATGACCGCGAAATAGTTATAAGACGGCACGGTTTCCCAGAGTGCTTCGGAGCCACCGCCAAAATTCGGTTTCGCGCCACAGGGCACGTGCACGAAGTGGTTGTAGAGCGGCGACGACGGCTGTTCGTCCCACCAGTCGCCGCAGACGAGGCGGTGGTACTGATACGCGACGCCGGGGTTGGGTAGTACGCCGTACAACGTGGATTGGAAGCCGAAGAGTCCCATGGGCGTGGTGTTGTCGCCCTCGTGGTGATGGGCCGAGAGACCGTTCAGACCGACGAGCGCCGGGTACGGACCGGCGGCGAGGCGAAAGCATCCTCCTTGGCGAAGGAAGTATTCCAGCGTGGCGCTTTGGGACCTTAGTGTCGGCGAAATGACGGTGATCAGTTGTCCGGAGTGTGACGTGCCCGAGATAGCGTCCGCCACGGCATTGCACGACGCCAGGCGCGGATGTTCGAGGGCTCCGGCGGTTCGTGAGAGCAACGGCGCGATTGCGATCACCAATGCAATAACGAGCGAACAGCCGAAGGCTCGTTTCAACCGCCGGTGGAAGAGAAGTGCTGGTAGTCCGGTGATGCGCTCCATCGTCCTCCCCAGAACCACCCTACGGAAGCGAAGGCCTTGTTGAGTACGCCGCCCACTTCGGCCATGCCCGGGCGCACGTCACTTCGATTGATGTAGGCCTTACCGGCGACCGGTTGCGCGACGCCGTTGAAGACGTAGGGATTCTGTAACGGGTTCACGTCGATCGCTTCGCCGTAGGCGTGCACGGACCACTGTTTGGGTCCGGTCGTCACGGCGTAGCGACAGTTGAACCCCGACGTGTTGTCCGCGGCCATGGAGGCCGGATCCTTGCCCTGGAAGTTCGACGTCGGGACCATCAGATGAATCGGAAAGTGCTTCGCGAAGAGCGTCGCGAAGACTTTCACGACCGAGGTCACGACGGTGGCGTTGACGACCAGGGTGCCGACGCGCGCTCGACCGTCGAAGCCGACGTAGCGAAGTTGCAGGAAGCGCAGTTGGCTCGGCGCGACGGGACAGCCCGGTCTCCACGACTTGCCCAGTTGGGCGGCGTTGACCAGCGCCATGCTCCAGGTGAATGGCGGCAGCACGACGTTCGACGCACCGCTACTCGCGCCAAAAAGTAATGACCCGGCGAGGACCGTCGCACACAGTGCACCGTGAACGACTCGACGTTGATGAGTCGTTGCGAGCGATGAAATGTCCGACATCGCCACAGAGTAGTTGTCTGCATCCAGCAGAATACGTCCGCTCGCTGAAATACGACAACGTGTTCATTCCTAGACTGCAGCAATGGACCTCGAACTTCAGGACAGGGCATTTCTCATCACCGGTGGCACGGATGGACTCGGTTTCGCCCTCGCTCAGCGCCTGGTCGCCGAAGGTGCGTTGGTGGCGGTTTGCGGTCGCGACGAGGAACGGCTCGCTCGGGCACAAGAGTTGCTCGGCCGGGACGCGCTGTGTTCGAAAACGGACGTGACGAACGCCGACCAACTCGACGAATTCATAAGCGCCACGCTCACCCGCTTCGGTCGACTCGACGGCGCGGTGAACAACGCCGGTCGAAGTGCGGGAACGCCAATCGCCACTTCGGACGATGATGAGTGGCGAAGCGACTACGAATTGAAAGTCATCTCCGCGCTGCACGTGGCGCGCCAGGTCCTACCGGCTCTGGAGACGACCCATGGGGCCATTGTCAATGTCCTGGCGACGTTGGCGCGAACGCCGAACGCCAATACGACGCCGACGTCGGCGTCGAGATTGGCCGGTCTCGCGCTGACCAAGTCGCTCGCCAACGAAGTTGGTCCGCGGGGAATCAGGGTGAACGCAATTCTCATTGGCCTGATTGAGTCGGGGCAGTGGGTACGTCGCGCCGCCGACGCGAACGTGTCGTTGGAAGAGTTCTACGTGAACATGGCGGCCAACGCGAAGATTCCGTTGGGCCGGGTCGGTCGCGCCGAGGAGTTCGCCGATCTCGCGGCGTTCTTGTTGTCGCCCCGGGCCAGTTACGTCACCGGTGTGGGCGTGAGCATTGACGGGGGAATGTCGCCCGTCATTTGACGGCTCCTTGAACAAAAGCTCCGAGTGGCCCCCGGTAATAGATTTGGCATGGAACGCGAGGGAGCGGTGACTTTCAACCTGAAAGAGCTGATGGAAGAGCGACACGGCGACAACTTCGCTCTGCACGCCCAGTACCTCAACCCACAGCTCACGAAAGTCGTGACCACGCTCGGTTTTGACCGTTTCTACGAGCGCGGTGAGGGCTGTTACCTCTTCGACGACGAGGGCAATCGGTACCTCGACATGCTGAGCGGCTTCGGCGTCTTCGCCCTCGGTCGGTCCCATCCGGTGATCAAGGACGCCCTTCGCCAAGCCCTCGACGCGGATCTACCGGGCATGGTCCAGATGGACTGTGCGCTCTTGCCAGGACTCTTGGCCGAACAGCTGATCGCGCGGAGCCCGAAACAGATCGAGCGACTGTTCTTTTGCAACTCTGGCGCGGAAGCCGTGGAGGCCGCCATCAAATTCGCCCGCGCGAGCACCGGTCGTCGGAGGATCCTGTATCACGCGCACGCGTATCACGGGCTCACGATGGGCGCGCTCGCCGTCAACGGCTCGGCCGATTTCCGCGAAGGCTTCGGACCGCTGCTGGCCGACACGACGGAGATTCCCTTCGGCGATCTCGAGGTACTGGTTCGAGAACTCAAGCGCGGTGACGTGGCGGCCTTCATCGTCGAGCCCATTCAAGGCAAGGGCGTCTACGAGCTGGACGCGGAGCGTTGGCGCGAACTCGAGGACGCCGTGCACGGCGCCGGGGCGCTGTTTATTTGCGACGAGGTCCAGACGGGGCTCGGTCGAACCGGCGCGTTCTACGCCTTCGAGCACTTCGGACTCGCCCCGGACATCATCACTATCTCGAAGGCGCTCTCCGGTGGTTACGTGCCGGTCGGAGCGATGTTGACAAGCGACAAGATCCTGCGCGGCACCTACAGCTCCATGGACCGGGCGATGGTCCACTCGACGACCTTCAAGAACAACCCGATGGCCATGGTGGCGGGATTGGCCACGCTCTCGGTCTTCGACGACGAGCACATCGTCGAGCACGCGGCGGCCATGGGAATCGTGTGGCGCGTCCGCCTGGAGGAGCTGGCGTCGCGCCACGAGTTCCTCCACGTCGTACGCGGCCGAGGACAGATGATCGGCATCGAGTTCGGTCGTCCCACGTCGCGCGGCGCGCGACGTCGTTGGCGTTTGGTAGAGGCGACGCGCACCGCGATGTTCACCCAGACGCTCGTGGTCCCGCTGTTCCATCGATACCGGATCCTGACCCAGGTGGCCGCCGACAACATCAACGTGATCAAACTGCTGCCGCCACTCATCGCCGCCGACGCGGAGATCGACCTCTTCATCAGTGCGCTCGACGAACTCTTGAGCGAAGCCGAGCGAAGCGGGGCCTCGCTGGTCGAATTCGGCGTCACGATGACCAAGGGAATGTTGAGGCGAAGCCCCACGTCCAAGCGCGCCGCGGCCAGGTCGTGAGTTTCGAGCTTCATAAGGGCGACCGCGTGGTCGTCACCGGCGCGGCGGGCTTCATCGGTTCGGCCGTCGTGCGCGCGTTACTCGCGCGCGACGTCGACGTCGTGGCCTTCCTCGAGCCCGGTGCGGCTACGTCGAATCTCGACGGACTGGAGGTGGAACGTCGAGAGGTCGACATTACCAAGGAGTTGCAATTGACGGGTGCCTTCGACGGCGCCAAGTACTGCTTCCATCTCGCAGCCAAATTCGGGTTCTGGCCCAAGGACGCGACCTCGTTCTACGACGTGAACGTCCGGGGCAGTCAGAATGTCGTTCGGGCGGCGACCGACGCCGGCGTCGAGCGCCTCGTCTTCACGTCAACGGTCGCGACGCTCGGGCTCTGGGAGACCAAGGAGGGACGGCCGTCCAACGAAGACGACGTCGCCGACATCGCGCACCTCTACGGGAACTACAAGCAGACCAAGTACGTGGCCGAACATGAAGTACTTCGCCTGGCGGCCCAAGGTGCCCCGGTCGTACTGGTGTTGCCGACCATGCCGCACGGACCCTTCGACCATCGACCGACGCCATCGGGCAAGGTGGTGCTCGACTATTTAAATGGCCGAATGCCCGGCTACGTGGACACCGCGATGAATGTGGCGCACGTGGATGACCTCGCCGCCGGTCACTTGCTGGCGCTCGAACACGGGCGTCAGGGCCGGAGCTACATCTGCGGCGGCGAGAACATCTCCATGGCCCAGTTGCTGCGAACGCTCGCCGAGGTGACCGGACTACCAACTGCCGATCGACGCTTTCCATCGATCTTTCCGATGATCGCGGGTCACTTATCGAGCTTCATTGAGGGCGACGTTTTAGGTCGCGAGCCGCGCGTCTCATTAGAGGCAGCTCAGATGGCATCGACCACGATGACGTTCGATGATTCTCGAGCGCGCACAGAGATTGGCTATTCGTCTCGTCCGGCGTCATTCGCGCTCTTTGATTCAGCAAAGTGGTTCGTCGAGCACGGTTACGTCAATGCCGAAAGGCTTCGATTGATTTCGTGGAAGCCGCCACTCGCGCTCGACTAGCGCGTCACAAGCCCGACCCGCCCTCTTTCGATTCTCCAGGGATTGCTGTAACCTCCGGGAATACTCTTCGGGGAGGCGTCACTTGTTCTTTCTATTTGGAATGCGTAAACGCACGCGCGGAATCGGTCGGTTTTCGCTGGATTGCCCGAAATGCGGAGGAACGCACTTCCACCAAGTGGTGGGCATCAAGCGGACCTTCACTATCTTTTTCATCCCCTTGATACCGCTGCCCGAAATTATCCGCGCGACGTGCGAAAACTGCCACAAGCACCATGAGATCCTTCTGGAGTCATTACCAGCTCAGGCGTAATCGGTTCACTACTTGGCTGTGATCGTCCTCTTCCAGGAGCTGATGTTTTGACAGCTCAGACATCTTCGTAAACGCCGAGCGAACGCGAATGGATTCGTGGCACCCGCCGCTCGGACTCAACTAAATCACCACACACGGGAAGCGGTGTCAGTTAATCGTCAGCCGATTCAATCGAGTTCACCTGTGACCTTCGGTGCAACCAATTCTATTTTCTCGTTCCAATGGCTGAACAAAATCGTCCCCAATGAACCTTGGACGCTTTGGGTGACTTCGACCGGAAGCGGCTTCTTCGCGGTACTGAAATAGAGTTTCTCTCGGAACGAGGGCTCTAGTGCGGATTTGACGGACGTGCCCTTCAAGACGTTGACTTTCACGCCCGCCAGCGTCACGGCCGGTTCGCTGGTCACCGATGTCGTCATCGTAACTTCGGCCATTCCTGTCGAGACTGTGAGACCCTGCGCGACCTGCGCGTAATAGCCATTGCTCTTGGGAATCCCAAACCACGAACCGGCCAATTCGTTCGCGGTGGCCTGGGACAGTCCTAAGTACGCGGTGAGAATGGTGGCGTCACCCTTGACGTACAGCTTTCCCGCGATGAGTTCGGCGATGACGGTGTTGCTCTTGCCGGCGCCCGAGAGAGTGACCGTCTGCCGACCGGCGCTTCGACCAGCGTCGGTGACTTGCACGATTCGCATGCCAGACATCGACGCGGTGGTCGTGACGCGTACCGAGAGTTCAGCGTTGGCGTCGGTGACGACGGTCCTCATTAGCTCGTATGGCGTCGATTTTGAAGTTGCTCCCGACGGAGTGCTCACTGCAGCGACGATGGCCGTGGTGACAAGGACCGAGAGCCATATTCGAATTTTCATTGAGTCCTCTGCTGGTCATAGTTCTCGCCTCGCGGGCGAGAATCTCCTGCATGGTAGGCGACGACTCTTCGCAACGGTCGCCGGGTTCAGGGAAGTGGGGACGTTTCTGTATCGCCGGTTAACTGAGCTGAGCGATGCGAGTGTGAAGAAAGTCGCGCTCCACATGATTCTCCGTCAGCATGGCCGCCTCTTCGAAAGCCTCGCGTGCTTCAATGAACCGTTCGAGTCGCTCCAGACAGTCGCCACGAGCTGCCGCTAAATAGGGATAGGTGCTTAATTGTGGTTCGGTGCTCAACTCGTCGAGTGCAGCAAGTCCTACTGATGGGCCTTCAGCGAAACTGAGGGCCACGGCACGATTGAGCGCGACGACGGGGGAGGGCCACGCCTCAAGTAACAAGTCGTAGAGTCCGACGATCTCCGCCCAGTCGGTCTCGTCCCAGTGCGAGGCACTGGAGTGGACGGCGGCAACGGCCGCCATCAAGGTGAAGCGTCCGGGCCGTCCGCGCCGAATCGATTCGCCGACGAGCGTGAGGCCTTCGTCAATGGAGTCACGGTGCCACTTCGAACGGTCCTGATCGGCCAGCGCGAGGAACTCCCCACCGGATCCGACGCGAGCACCTCGACGCGAATCGGTGAGCAGAATTAGCGCGAGCAGACTCGTCGCCTCGGCGTCGTCGGGCAACAGGTTGTGCAGCATGCGTGCCAGGTCGAGCGCTCGCTCGACCAGATCGGCCTGGGTGAGGTTCTCGCCAACGGGGGACGTGTGGCCGGTCGTGAAGAGTAAATGAATCACCAAGAGGACCGCATCGATTCGGCCGCGGAGTTCGGCCCGTTCGGGGACTCGATAGGGGATTCGAGCTAGCGCAATCTTCTTCTTGGCCCGGGTCAGTCGGGCCGCCATCGCCGACTCCTTGACCAAGAACGCTTTGGCGACTTCGGCGGTGCTGAGTCCACAGAGCATTCGCAGCGCGAGCGCCACTTGGGTGTCGGTTGCGAGGCTCGGGTGACAGCAAGTGAAGATCAATCGAAGACGGTCGTCTTCGAATTCGCCGTCCGTGACTTCTAGTCCGCCGTCAGAGTCGTCGGTGACGAGAAACCGCTGCGATCGAACGGCGACGTCGCGACGTCGTCCGATGTCAATGGCGCATCGTCGCGCCACGGTCGTGAGCCACGCGCCGGGGTTCGCCGGAATGCCCTGCTGGCTCCAGGTCGCCAGCGCGCGAGCGAAGGCGTCTTGCACGCACTCCTCGGCGACGTCGAAATCGCGCGTGATTCGAATCGTGGCCGCCAGCACGAACGCCCACTCGTGACGGTGGGCGTTCGCGACGGCGACTGCGACGGACGGATTTTGAACGTCGTCGCTGATTCTCAGTGCATTTCTCGAATCGGACGAACTTCCACGCCACCAAAGTTGGCCGGTACATCCTTGGCCACTGCGAGAGCGGCGTCCAGATCAGCCGCTTCGATGAGGTAATACCCGCCAATTGCTTCCTTGGTCTCCGCGAAGGGACCGTCGGTCGTGACGGATTCGCCCGAAGCGTTCTTGCGAATTGACGTTGCGGTCATCGAAGGCTCCAGGGCGTTGCCGCCGCGCAGCGACGCGCCATGCTTCTCGCCGAAACTGTTGTGCTCACCAAGGATTCGGTTGCCGGTTGCTTCGTCCGCGTTGGCCCACGACTTCTCGTTTTCGTAAATCAGTACTAGATACTGCGCCATGACTGCTCCCTCCGGTGAGGCTCCCATTGAACCTCTCACCCTCAACGACGTGGTGACTCGTGTCGCATCGACAATAACTTTCTAGACGACGTGGAATTTCTGCGCTCGAAACCTTCGGACGGCTCCTTTCGAACTGATTCCGGCAACGAATGGTCACCCTAAGGTTGGTCGAACGCGTCACGGACGCAAGATTGGACCCAGGAATGGCTTCGAAGAAGTGGACGCAGAACGATCTACCCGATCTCTCCGGGCGGACGGTTGTCGTCACTGGCGCCTCGAGCGGCATCGGCCTGGTCACGGCCCGCGAACTCTGTGCCCACGGCGCCCGGGTGATTCTGGCCGTTCGAGACGTCGAAAAAGGTCGCGCGGTTGCCAAGGACTTCGTCGGCTCCTACGAGGTCCGCGCGTTGAATCTGGCCGATTTGGAGTCGATTCGGACCTTCGCCGCTGAATGGACCGGTGACCTAAATGTCTTGATCAACAACGCCGGCATCATGATGGCGCCGGCCTTTCGCACCATCGATGACTTCGAACTCCATATGGGCACGAACCACCTGGGACCGTTCGCGCTGACGAACCGGCTCTTGCCCTTCATCACGGACCGAGTCGTGACGGTGTCGTCGATCCTTCATCGGCGAGGAATGATCCACTGGGACGACCTCCACTTTGACGCTCGGCCCTACAACGCCATGACGGCCTATCAGGACTCGAAGTTGGCCAATCTCTTGTTCACACTCGAGTTGCAACGACGACTCATGGAAAGCGGGAGCGCGGTCCGCGCCGTCGCGGCCCATCCGGGCATTGCCCGGACGAATCTCGTCGCGCACGTCCGTGGCGTGAACGGCTTCGTGAACTCACTCTCGCAGCGTCTCTGCAATGACGCGGAGAAAGGCGCACTACCCACGCTCTTCGCCGCGACCCAGGACATTCCCGGTGGCAGCTACGTCGGTCCCAACGGGATCGGACATCTGCGGGGCTACCCGATCATCCACGCAACGTCACGACGGGCGATGGATACCGCCATGGCGCGACGCTTATGGGACGTCTCGGCCGATCTCACGAATACCGGACAGCGCTGAACTTATGATGGGCCCATGACGATCGAACTCGTCCCGATTCCCGAAGAGCTGCCGGACGTCTTGCCCACCGAGCGCCTCCTCGTGAACGGCATGGCGATTCCCGAATTGCGAAAGGACTATCGCCACATCGAGAACTGGCGCAACGTCCGCGCGGTGACGATGGTCTGGCTCTGGACCGCGGCGCTGGCCTACTGCGGTGTGCACTTCGGCCCGTTCGCGGCGCTGGCCGTCTTCATTCTGATGGGACCGATGCACGCACGTTTCGCGATTCTGATGCACGAGTCGGCCCACAAGCTGCTGTTCTCCAACAAGCGAGCCAATGACTTCGTGGGCAAGTGGTTCATTGCCTATCCGGCGATGGTGCCGATCTCGATCTACCGACGGGCCCACTTCGCCCATCACCGCGAAGAGTTCGGTCCCGAAGAGCCCGACATGGCCTTCTACAGCGGCTATCCCTGCGAGCCCAGTGACCTTCGCCGTCGACTATTGCGCGACGTCGTCGGCATCTCGGGCTACAAGAACTTCAAGTCGATCGTCATGGCGACCACCAAGACGCAGAGTCGGGCCATCGCCTCATCGATCCTCGCCGTGCAGGCCGTCTTGTTCGGACTGTTCTGGCTGGGTACCGGGGCGTGGTGGTCGTACCTGTTGTTCTGGTGGCTGCCGTGGATGACCCAGTGGCGAGTGCTGAACCGGCTGCGCGCGATCGCCGAACACGGCGGAATGCTGAAGAGCGACGACCGGCGACTCACGACGCACAATGTGCGCCAGCACTGGCTCGCGCGGTTCTGGTTCGTCCCGTACAACACCGGGTGGCACCTGGCCCACCACGTGGACATGGGTGTGCCGTGGCACAACCTGCCGGCGTACCACCGCGAACTCCAGTCGGCCGGTTACGTGACCGCCGATATCACCTTCGAGAACTACTTCCAGCTCTGGCGCAGCGCCACGGCCCTGGCCCGGTCTTCGCGGTCCTGATACCGCCATTCAGGGATTCGAGTACTCAGTGCAGCGGTCGCTCCGTCGGACGTCACGGCCGTGCGGTAAGAATCTGTGAATTCGCGACATAAAGGAGTGAACGTGGGAGAAATTTCCAAATTAGGTGCCGTATCGCTGAGCTGTCCCGACCCGCACGCGTTGGCGCTCTTCTATTCGGCGCTGCTCGAGAAGGAGATCACCTTTGAATCAGACGATTTCTCGGCAATCCAGTTGGACAACCTCTGGCTCACGATGCAGCGAGTGGAGGGTTTTAAGGCTTCCACGTGGCCGTCGAGTGAGATTCCGTCTCATGTTCATTTGGATTTTTCCGTTTCCAATCTCGACGCCGGCCAAGCGGCGGCCATCGCTGTGGGCGCCACGTTGGCTCCTGACCAGCCGGAACCTGACCGATGGCGAGTACTGCTCGACCCGGCGGGCAACCCGTTCTGCGTCACCATGCTTATTCCTGACTGACACCACGAGTCTCGAAACGCCCGAAACGGCGGCGCTCGTCACGCAAGTGGCGTGCTGCGAAGAAAATTGGAAACATCGCGAACCTTTTCCATGGTCTCGGAGTCTCTATATATGTGCAGGAAAAAGCGGTGACTCGACGTCACGCGAAGGTTGTCTAGGTGAGTGACGCCGTCGACGTCGACGAACTCCGAACTTGGCTCGAGGACGGCTACGCGAGTTCCGTTCGGACCGCGTACCTCATCTTGGGTAATCGGCTTGACGCCGAGGACGCGGTTCAGGAGTCGTTTCTGCGGGCGTGGAAGTTTCGTGATTCTTTGGTGACCGGCTCGAGTTTCAAGCCCTGGCTTTATCGCGTGGTTGTCAATACCTGCAACTCCAAGCTCCGTAAGGAGATTCCCCATCACCATCGACGTCGGCCCGACAGTGATCTGGACGACGTTGCGGTGATCGAGGACCGCATCGCCCAAGTGGCCGTTACCAACGACGTGATGACGGCGTTGAACGACCTCCCGGCGCACTTGCGCATCGTCATCGTGCTTCGCTACTACGTCGATCTCAGTGAACACGACATCGCCAACGTCATCGGCCGTCAGCCCGGGACCGTCAAGTCGCGTCTCAATGAAGCGCGACGTCGCCTCGCCCTCCATCCGGCCCTTCAGTCCGAAGCGCCGAGTTCAAACAATGCTCGTAAGGAGAATCAGTCATGACCACGTTTGATGAAGAGAAGTTCCAACGAGCGCTTCGCGAGGCCGCCGAGGGATTCGCGGTCTCCGAGGGCGCCATCGACAGCATTCTTGACGAAGCACGAGAATCGCCCAGCCTGGAAAAGCAACGACGGATCCGGTCGCTCGTGGAACGCACCGGTCGAGTTCGATCGAGTGTGATGGCCGCCGCCGCGTGCATCGTGGTCTTGGCGGTCGCCGTGCCGCTCTTCAATTCCGAAGGTACCCCGAGAGTCGACGTCCACAACGATGCCCTCAAAGTAGTGAATACGCACGGCGCTGCGGCGACCGCGAATCCCACAGCGCCAATTTCAGGGGTGCAGGGGACTGGTTTCACTTCAGGTTCCGTGGTGGTGGTACCGACTTCGAGCAATACCATCGGAAAATCGGGTGTGAACACGAGCGAAGCGTCGTTGGTCACTTCGCTGCGAGTAGAGGAGGTCGGGACCATTCAATTGACCGTCGGTGGCCAGAAATTTCAATCCACGCTGACGCAACTGACCGACTTTGCCACCACCGACGGAGGATTCGTCGCCAGCACGCAGTCCCACATTGGCACGAAGGCGTCCCACTCATTTTCAACCGGCACCATCGTCCTCCAGGTTCCCGAGCGCAATTTCACGATGCTGGTCGATCAAGTGCGCCATGCGGGATTTGCGACTTCGGTGGTCACCTCCGCGAACGATGTCACGGGGCAGTACGTGGATCTGCAAGCTCGGATCAGCGCGTTGCAGGTGAGTCGCACGCAGTACCTGAAGATCATGTCGCGGACCAATTCCATCGGCGGCATCCTCTCGGTACAGGAACAACTGAACTCCATCCAAAGCCAGATCGAGCAGTACCAGGCACAATTGAACCTGCTCAACAGCGAAACGACCTACGCCACCTTGACGGTCTCATTAAGTGAATCCGGGCATCAAGTCATCGCGCACAAGCACCCGGCCACGGGTGTGGACAAGGCGTGGCACGAATCCCTCCACGGCTTCGCCGCCGGATTCGAATGGTTGATCCGTATCGCCGGTCCATTGCTGTTCGCGCTTCTGGTGCTCGCCGCACTATTGGCCCTTGGTCGACTGACGTGGCGTGCGACCGAACGTCGGCGCAGTCGGATGAACTGAGGAAAGCACCGGTCCGATTTGCGGTTCCTCTTCGGCGAGGGACCGTCGAACCTGGAGTAGAGGTAGCGCTACCATCGCGTCATGTCCGGAATGACACCCGATCAACGGCCGACGCGCGAGGGCGTGATCGCCACTGAAAAGGTGCGCGGGATCTGCATGGATCTACCGCTCGTCGTCGAACGCCTGAGTCACGGCGAAGCATCGTGGTTCATCAATGACAAGAAGAACTTCGTGGCGATGTCTGATCATCACCACGACGAACGGGTCTCGGTGACCTTCGCCGCCGGGGCCGGAGTGCAGGAATCACTGATCGATGAGGACGCGGAGCGATATTTTCGACCTCCCTACGTCGGGGTGCGCGGTTGGGTCGGCGCCTATCTGGACGGCCACGAAGAATGGAACTCACCGCAGTGGGACACTCTGGGTGACCTAATCGTCGACGCGTGGCTACTCATCGCGCCTCCCAAGATCCGCCTCTTGCTCGATCCCCAGTCCTAAGACCAGAGCACCACCCGGCGTCAGGTCGAGCGACGTTTCCCCTCGGCGACGTAGTGGCGCTCCCCGGCGGTGTCGAGCCAGACGCGCATGACGCGGTTCGTCGAAGGGTCATTGAAGAGTTCCTCGGTTCGGCGCCAATCCGAGTTCGGCTTGTCGGCCTCGCCGTGGCGACGCAACGCAATGCTGAGGACGAAGCACACGGCCAGGACCACCAGGATTACGACCAAGACCGGATTCATACGGTCTACTCAGACTTTCGGAAGGTGACCACCGTGCCGTAGGCGACGATCTCGGTCAAGGTGTTGCCGACTTCGGAGGAGTCGAAGCGCATCGAGATGATCCCTTCGCCACCGATCAGTTGGGCATTCTCGATCATCCGGTCCAGGGCGTGACGTCGGCTGTCCTCGACCAGTCGGGTGTACTGCTTCACCTCACCGCCGGCGAGCGATTTGAAGCCCGCGCCGATGTTGCGGGCGATGCCCATTGATCGCACCACCACACCAAAGACCATGCCGAGGCTGTGCTCGATATCGCGGTCGGGAAAGACGAGCGCGGTCGTGATGGGGAACTGCGAACCACCGGCTTCGCCGTAGTGCGGCGATTGATCGGACATGGCGTCACTCGAATCTGAAGGACCGAAAACCATCATTCGGACTCTACTGCAGGCTTTCCGAACGCCGAAAAAGGGCGTGTGCCGTCTCGCAACCAAGATGGCGCGACGCTGCGTCGTGCCTAACATGGTCACGAATCGACCGCGGGAGGATGACGTATGGAACTACGAGTGTTCACGGAGCCCCAACAGGGTGCGACCTACGACGACCTTTTGCGGGTCGCCCTAGAGGCGGAGCGATTGGGCTTCGGCGCCTTTTTCCGCTCGGACCACTACCTGCACATGGGCGCAGTTTCCGGGCTGCCGGGTCCGACGGACGCGTGGATCACGCTCGCCGGTCTGGCTCGAGAGACCAAGACCATCCGCCTCGGCACCTTGATGAGCGCGGCGACCTTTCGACTGCCGGGACCGTTGGCGATTTCGGTCGCGCAAGTGGATGAGATGAGCGGTGGCCGCGTCGAGTTGGGCATCGGCACTGGTTGGTTCGCCAACGAGCACGCCGCGTACGGCATCGACTTTCCGCCGCTGGGAGAGCGGTTCGATCGACTCGGCGAACAGTTGGAGATCATTACCGGCCTCTGGGAGACGCCGCTCGGCGAAACATTCTCGTTTTCGGGCAAGCATTATCAACTGACGGACAGCCCGGCGCTGCCCAAGCCGGTGCAGAGCCCTCGACCTCCGTTGCTGATCGGTGGGGGCGGGAAAGTGCGCACCCCGCAGTTGGCCGCGCGATTTGCTCAAGAGTTCAATATGCCCTTCAATAGTCTCGAGGAGACGTCGTCGCAGTTCGAGCGTGTTCGTGACGCCTGTGAGCGTTCCGGTCGCGGCCGCGAATCAATCATCTTGTCGGCCGCGCAGGTCCTTTGCGTGGGCGAGAACGAAGCGGAGATTGAGCGCCGAGCGCTGCGCATCGGTCGCGAGGTCAGTGAGCTTCGGGCGAATGGTTTGGCGGGAACGGTCGATGAAGTCGTCGCGAAGATTCAGTCATTCGCCAACGTCGGTGCGCGGAGGATGTATCTTCAAATGCTCGACCTCTCGGATCTGGATCATTTGCGTCTCATCGCCGAACGAGTCGTGCCTCAAGTCAAATAGTGACGATTCGCGAAATGACTGCGCACGTCAATACGACGACGACAGTGTCGCTAAAGAAGTGATTGCGCTGCGATGGATCAACGAGCGACGGGCTCGAGTGAGGGCGATTGACCCTTCACACGGGTGATTGCCACCAGCACAAAAACAGCCACCGGAACAATGAAAGGGCCGATAGTAAAGGCACCAAGTACTACGAGTAAAGCCAACAGGCCAAACACGATCCAAACGAGAACGCCGACGCCGCGCTTCTGATTATGCCGTCGGTGCCAAAGTGCGAGTGCAACGATCACGACTCCAACGAAGGGAATCAACAGGGGAGCGAGTACTTTGAGGCCGTTTTCTTGGACGAGCGTCAACCCGGGTCCGTTCGATGAGGAGTAGCTATTGACGAAGAATCCGGCGAGAACGAGACCGAGGCTCCAAAGCGCGGCTAATCCCAACCAGAGCGCCGTCCATCCGTCGAGCGGCCGCGATTCGCTACGCACCATAGCAACAACCTATGGCGCTTTCGCGCGGTAAATGGCGTGGTCTAGTCCGTCGTGTCGACGATGAGCACGGAACAGTTCGCCCCGTGGGCCACCGAATTGGGAACGCTCCCGAGAACGCGGCGCACGCCCTTCATGCCTCGGTTCCCGACCACGATCAGGTCGGCTCCGACTTCGTCGGCTTTGGCGATCAAAACGTCGGCCGCGTCGCCCTTCGCCGAATGCAGCACCGGCTGGACGTCGTGCTTCTGGGCGATGAAGGAGAGCGTTTGGAGAAGCGCTCGGCCATCTGCTTCTTTGATGACGACCTTGAACTCGTGAGTATCGGCACCGCCCAACATGGTTAATTGCTCGAAGGCCGTGACGATGTGGAGCGTGCCCTTGGACATCGCACAGATTTCGCACGCGGCCTCCACCGCGCGGCGTGCCGTCAGTGAATCATCGGCTCCTACCAGGATGACATCGAACATTCTCACTCCTCCGGTTGTTGCCTGTCACATCAAGGCGATTCCCACCTTCGCACGAAGAATAGTTGGTGGTTCCCTTGGAGCACTGGTGCGATTAATCAGTTTCGGGTGACCCGAAACTTCTGTCGCCGTGTCGGAAATGGTCCACGCTCTTTAGAGGCCGGCCTCTTCCAGCCACTTCCAGTGCATTCGACCGTGATCGGCGTTCGTGCCCAAGACAGCGCCGACCGTGCCGTCGGCCCAGGGTGCTCCGGGGAGGACCTCTTCGAGTTGGCCATCGCTCAGTTCGGCGAGGAGCCGCAACGTCGCGCCTCGCTCTGCGGCCGTGAGCGCCACGACCTCGCTGAATGAGTCATCGTGGTGGGCGACTTGCCACTCTTCGGTCTGGGCGTGAACGATGGCCATGATTTGGTCCCGAGTACGGGGTTCACCCAGGTCGTCGTTCAAGAGTCCGACTGGATTCGCGCTACCGGCGAAGTGTCGTCGCACCATCGCGTTGAAATTGCCCTCGATCAGGGCTAGGTGGGCGAGGTGATCGAGAGCAGTCCACTCATTCTCGGGATCGTGCTCGCTTTGAGTGAGCGGACGCCGCAACTGTTCATCGCTCAGTGCTTCATACTTCGCGAGCAGCCAGTTCCGACCCTCGTTGAGCTTGGTCTCGATTTCGACTCGGTTCATGGCGCCCCCTAGGTGTTTACCGTAGAACACGGGAGAGCCGAGGCCCGGCGAGTGAAAAGTAGTTGCTTGCTGGCAAGCAACTACCGATAGACTGGTTCCATGTCTGACGCCACACGAGAACCAAGTGAGAAGGAACGACAACTCGCCGAGCACCTTCGCGTCGCCCTCGGACGGCTCAATCGAAGCCTTCGTCTCACCCAGACGCAGAAGGATCTTTCCTCCAGCCAACGTGAGGTGTTGATGGCCATTGCGCGTGCCGGATCGTTGCGCTTGTCGGAACTTGCGCGAGAAGAAGGTCTGAACACGACCATGTTGTCGCGCATCATCGCGAAACTCGAAGCGGCCGGGATGGTCTCTCGCTCGTGCGATCCGAAGGACGCTCGCGTCATCCATCTCGCCGCGACACCGGAGGGACTGGCGCTTCGCGAGACGATTCGCAGCGAGCGCAATAACGCCTTGTTGTTTGCCCTCGGCTGTCTCTCGAAAGAGGATAAGAACGCGTTGAGCGCCGCGACGCCGGCGCTCGAGAAGATCGTCGCCACTCTCCGGGACCGCGACGAATGAACGTCAAGGTATCGGCGCGACGAACCTTCTCGTCACTTTCCAACCACAACTATCGCAAGTACTTCTTCGGCCAGACGACCTCGCTGATCGGCACGTGGATGCAGATGACCGCGCAGTCGTGGTTGGTCTTTACCTTGACGCACTCGGCCACGGACATCGGGTTCGTCGTGGCTCTTCAGACGTTGCCGGTCCTCCTCCTCGGCCCCTACGGGGGAGTGGTCGCCGACCGCGTCGACAAGCGACGTCTGATGATCGTCTTGCAGGGGATGATGGGCGTCCAAGCGGCGATCCTGGCCGTCCTGTCGCTGACCCATGTCGTCACGTATCTCGACGTCTGCATCTTGGCGATCGTGCTGGGGCTGAACAATGCTTTCGAGAACCCGTCGCGCCAGTCCTTCATGATGGAGATGGTCGGACCGAAGGACCTGCGCAACGCCGTCAGCCTGAACTCGACCATGAACAACGTGGCGCGCGCCGTCGGCCCGGCCATCGCGGGCATCCTTATCGCCTCTTTCGGTGAAGGGTGGTGCTTCGCCATCAACGCCGTGAGCTTCGTCGCGGTCGTCTTTTCGCTCATGATTATGGACCTATCGATACTCACTCCCAGCGTGCCCACCGAACGGGCGAAGGGACAGTTACGTGAAGGGTTCCGCTACGTTGCCGCAACGCCGAAGTTGTTATACCCACTGATCATGATGGCGCTCGTCGGCATGTTGGCCTACGAGTTCCAGGTGACTTTGCCCATTGTGGCCGGCCGGGTCTTTCACGGCAACTCCGAGGTCTACGGCGTCCTGATGGCCTCGATGGGAGTAGGTGCGGTCATCGGCGGACTCTGGACCGCGTCCAAAGGGAAGACCGGAACCCGAGCGATCACCCGCGCCGCCCTTTTCTTTGGGGTGTTCATCACTTTGGCAGCACTTTCACCCAAGATCGGTATTGAATGCTTCGCGCTCGCCCTCGTTGGCTTCACGAGCGTTGCCTTCCTTTCCATGACGAACTCGACGCTGCAACTGGAGACCGACCCTCAGATGCGTGGACGAGTGATGGCGCTCTGGGCGGTTGCCTTCATGGGAACCACGCCCATTGGCGGTCCACTGATCGGCTGGATCACCAGCGAAACCAATGCTCGAATGGGTCTCGGCGTTGGGGCGGCGTCGTGCTTTGTCGCCGCAGGAATTGGCTGGCTCACAATTCGACATTTTCGCGCTAGCGCAGCGATATCGACTTCAAAAGTGGTCAGTGAGACGATTGCGAGCGATCCGCTCGTTGTGGACTGACTCAGCGACTGAGGATCATCAGATCGAGGAGCGCCTCCTTGATCGCGGGTCGACTGGCGAAGACGAGCAGGAGTGCCGCCTCTCGGCTGGTGCGCTCGCCGATGTCTCCTGAGATTGCGGACCGACTGCCACGCGATACTGCGAGCACGTGAGCGGCTCGCACCGCGAGCTCCGTCGCCCGAGCGCGTGCGACCGCGACATCTGTGGTTTCGTACGCGTCGAGGTCGTCGCGACATCGACGCAACTCATCGTCGAGCGATGTCGGACCGAGCAGTTCACAACATCGACGGGCGACACCGAGGGCGAGTGAGCCATTGACGCGCAGTCCTTCGGGTCGTTCGAGTCCCGGTGCAAACGGCTGGCTACTCACGTAACAAGTGCGGGGTAAGTGGAAATCGGTGAATACGAGTTGGACCGTTGAGGATGCATTCATCGCCGAAAGTTGATGACGGGCTACCTCGAGCCCTGATTTGTCGTTCGCTTCCATCACAAAGCTGACAACTGTGTCGTCTGACTGGCGCGCCGTGAGGAAAAGGACGTCAACGATTCCCCAGCCGCTGACCCAAGGAGCGTCACCATCGAGTCGCCATCCATCCTTCGTCTCGGTCGCCTTCAAGCGGGCCGGTCCAGGAAGGAGTCCGCTGAGTGCGACACCACTTTTCAATTGTCCACTTACGACGTGCGGCAACAGTTCGCGAATTCCCTCAGGTGTTGCCGGATCAAGAAGAGCGGCGAGCAGCCGGAAATGCTGGATCCACACAAAAGTCGTCGTGAGGCACGCCGAGGAGAGATCTTCAACGATTGCGCACACGGCGTCAAGATCGAGCTCAAGTCCGCCCATCGAAGTCGGAGCGAATGCCCCGTAGAGTCCACAGGCCGCCAGGGAGTCGAAGTGATGGGTTGGTATCGATTCCGAGGCGTCAATTTCGGGAGCGCTTACTCTGAGTTGATCGGCGACTTCATCAATCCGTTCCCAAATTTCGTGCGAAGAATTCACATTATGACGCTTAAAATCAGCCGTCGTAGGCTTCCGTCGTGACGTACTGGTGGGTGAATCAGAATCAAACGTGGCGAGATGAGATATTCGGGGAGTACCTGTGGTCTCCGAAACTTGATGCCAAAGGTCGCCATACTCATTTTTACGACAATATGACTCGATTGAGGTCCGGCGACATTGTCTTGTCTCATTTCAACGGTGCCCTGAGATACGCCGGTGTCGTAGAAAGTCCAGCGATTTCAGACCGGAAGCCAGATTTTGGCTTTCGTGGCAGTAATTGGTCTGATGATGGCTGGACCGTCAGAATGCGGTTTATTGAGCTCACGAGTCCGGTCAAGCCGCAAGATGAACTCGCTTTGTACCTTCAAGTAGCGCCCGAGCGATTCGGGCCAATGAATAGTCAAGGTCGCGTGAATCAGCAGTACCTCTTCGAGGTACCCGCAATACTGGGCACTCAATACTTAGGTGCCGCGGGACTCAATGAGGACGCGGTCAAATCTGCTGTTCGCTACGACCCTACGATTGAGCGACTAGTTCAAGACGCCGAAGAGGTTCTGACGGATCCAGAACTCACCCCGACTGAAAAACATGTATTGGCAACGGCTCGGGTTGGCCAAGGGATGTTCAAGGAACAAGTTCGGCGATTCGAGCCATTTTGTCGAATCACGGGACTATCGGATTCGAAGTACTTGATTGCGAGCCACATGAGGCCCTGGCGCGATTCGAACAATGCCGAACGTCTGGATGGGCACAATGGGCTGCTTCTCTCGCCACACGTCGACCATCTCTTCGATCGAGGTCTCATCACCTTTAAGAATTCAGGTCAACCAGTAATTTCCATACAGGTCAATTCCACGGTGCCCGAACTCTGGAATCTTGACCTCAATCGGCAAGGCAAGCGTTTCAGTCTCGAACAAGTTCCGTATCTCGAGTATCACCGAGACGTGATATTTCGCGACAATCAGCTTCCCCGAACACGATCACATCTGGAATCTGACGGCGAGGTCGCCGGTCTCTGAACCGGGTACGTACATTTAACTGGTCTCGCAGTGGGTCCTTGGCCTGTTCGCGCGCAAAGTGTCGGTCCGAACGGCATTCGTAATGGTCCTAGTGTTGCGCCGGCCGGGACTTGAATCTGGAACCTGTTGATTAAGAGTCAGTTGAATGGCATGCGCCTGACGAGCAGATTTTGTGTAGTGCTGATTAGCTGGCATCCTCGTAGTGGGCGAGTGAGCATGGTTTGCGGACGTTTGTGTGGACTGAGCGGGAAAAGTGTTGACAAATGTGTTGACATCGGTACGGCAAGAAGTGCGCCGTTACCCTAGGGCCAGGTTCGAATCCAATCGGTTGCACGGCGACACTTAAATCGGGGTTTATACGTAACCGTTTCAGAATGTCACACTCACTCTCCTGAAGGGAACGTATCGCAGCCCTTCGTTCGCAGGTTCGAAATACTCCGGAACGGGCAGGCGCGAAGGAGTTATGGCGAGTTGTAAGGGGTCGCGCGTTAGATTCCCGCGAACTACCGCTTGGCCGCCGTCTTACGCGACGGAGCCTTCTTCGCCGCCGCCTTACGCGCCGGAGCCTTCTTCGCCGCCGCCTTACGCGTCGGAGCCTTCTTCGCCGCCGCCTTACGCGTCGGAGCCTTCTTCGCCGCCGCCTTACGCGCCGGAGCCTTCTTCGCCGTTGCCGGACCAATAGTCCTTGAAAGTTGAGGTTTGACCTGTGGAATCCTTATGAAGTTATCTGGATTGAGAATCGCCCTCTGCGAAATGAATGATGTAATTGGCGCAGCCAATGAGAGACCTGCGACTTCGCTCAGATTGCCAATCGTGCCACTCGCGGTTAGCCAGCCAGCATTAGCGTCCCTCTTTAATTTTATGACTAAGCGTGAAGCATCTTCAGAGTCGAATAGGCGACCAATTTGGGCGTTGGTAGCCCCAGAAATGTAAGTCCCAACCACGTGGTCCACATCGGCTCGGCCCAGCATCCTTGACAAACTGGATCCGAAGTCATATTCGCTCAACCTCTTGTTCAGCACGCCGTACGTAAAAGACTTCCCCTCGGGGACAGCCAACCAGTCCCTGTAGCTTTTAAACGCTGTAAGCGGAATGGCGTCGCCGGATTTGTAGGTCCCAGTCACGCCGTCGAGAACCAGACCGTCTTTACTCCGGCCAATGACTTTCAGTTCTTCTGATCCCGTAGGAAACTTTACGTAATATCGAGATTGTGGCGTCGGTTCTGGGCAGCATCGCGAGTCATAGGCGGTAAACGTCCGAAAGGCGATCGAGGTGGAACCGACCTGTGGACTAGCAATGGACGTTCCGCTAAACAACTTTGCGTGAGGACCAGAAACTTCGAGTACGTGAACCAGCTGCCAAAGGGCAACCGACAGCCGCTTGCACGGAATCTCTTTGAATTTTCGTGTGATGGTTTTGGTAGATGCTGTCGTTTGGCTGAACGTATCTTGTACCGAGCGAGAAAGACCGACGCCTACTGCCACGGCGTGGATCGGAGGAAGCAAGAGCGACAAATTCGCATCGAGAGTTTTCTTTGTGGTTTTCTCCGAACCAACTGACCACGAAGTTTCAAATTCGGGGTCTCCTTGACCACACTCGAAGTCCGTGGACTCTACAAGCTGCCATCTCTTGTGCCAAGCGATTGTACTTTCTTTATTCTTCGGGAATGCCCGTTGTGTAACGGTCCACGATATTCGGTCGAAAGGATCACCTTGATTTGATGAGATGTTTCCATTCCGATCGAATGCCGGGATTCGATCTGTTCCTCCGAAATAACCTTCGGATCCGTCATCTTCCGCCTCGGCCATTTGTCCCCCCGTCTACGTGCACCGAGTAACTAAGCCGGTGCTACCCGTACGCCGCCATCGTATACACGGATCGACAGTCATCCCATTAACTGTCGAACGCCTATCGGGAGGCAACATCAAATTTCTGGGATAGATCAGCCATGTGAAAGTTGCCGGCATTCAACTCTCTTCGGACTACTAGCTCGACTCGCTATCCTCGTCAATAGCAGCGACCCAAACCTGTCTGAGCGGGAGCTTCATTTGGATTGAAGCGTCGAGCTTTTCGTAAATGGCGGTGACTTCCCTCACTAGATCATCTGCATCCCAGAGTCGAAGTTGAAACCACTCATTTCGAGCCAGTCGTCGAGCGTCCGGTGAGAATCCTCCCCACGAAACAAACAGCGCTTGGTCCGCCCCAAAGGCGGTCTGGGCACCGACCAGTTCGTTGATCTGGGCAATCCCCATAGTTCCGGCCGAATTCTTGACTTGAACCGCAATGCGTGGGGAGTCAAAGCCAAGGTCACCTCGACCAGCCAGGATGTCGACTCCACCATCCGGCCCTGGAGGTGAAAGTCGAGTCTTGAATCCACCTGCTTGAAGAACTGATTCGACAAGTCCGGCGAGCTCGTCAGTTGGAAATCGATTGCGGATCATTTGCTGAATACTGATTTGTGCATCGTTGACGACGTTTGGGGCTACGTCATCTTCGGTGGGCGTCCGATCAGGTGTGTCGGTGAGCAAACCTTCCAGAAGTGGGTCTGTCCCCGTGGCAATGATCGACTGGATTCGACTTACGATGTCTTCTCGGTCGATGTTGCAAATCGTCATGAATGTGCCGAGGCTTCTTTGAATGTCTGCGCCAAAGGAAGTCTTTGGCACATCGGCGACTTTCCAGTCCACCTTTCTATAATGACGCTCGCCTCTAGGTCTCGACTTGTCATAGATGTAGTCGCTGATGACGACTCCCACCGCGACAAGTGGTTGACCCTATCTCGGCATAAGGACATAGTCACCAATTTGCATCGCGACGCGGAGCGCCCAGAGTTGCCCGGACCAAGTTCCGATGGCATGTTCAGACCTGCCAACATAACTTCGCCGAGCAATCTCCTTAACGCCTGCATAATCCGAGGCAGGAGTTAAATCCTCAACGCTGTCCCAGCCGCCGCCGGAAGTCCCCGAGTCAAGCGCGAAGTCTTCGTATTGTCCATGCGCCCCACCTCGAGTTAGCCATACCTTTGTCATCGTTTCTGAACCCTTCCCTCCATGTTCCTGGGATTCTCACATCATTCAGTGACTCTTCGCCAACTGCGATGCCATTCTGCAATTATCCGGTCTTTCGGACCCTACGTACTTTCGCGGTGATCAAAGCCATGGCCACTACCCCAACTTCTTCGTAGAGCTCTTCAGCCGCAAGAGTGATGTTGAGGTCCGGAGCGTACTCATATCGCATTTGGTATTTCTTGACTTGGTTAATACGCGCCTTGGCCTTCGGACCGCTCTGACTTTGAATGAATTCCTTCCAATCTCGGTCTAACTTCCGAGCGTTGCAAGTTCCGCACGCCGGAACGATGTTTCCCCACGCATGAAGCCCGAGAGTCTTCTTATTCATCGCGATCAAGTGATCCTGGACAGCAGCAGTTCCTGAGAATTGAACGCCGCAATAGCAGCAGCTGTCGTTGAAGAATGCCTTGACGCCATTGAAGTCGGCGCCCTTGACACCGTTTCTGTATGGCTTGTAGCCGCGCTCCTCGTCGTACGCTCTTCCCATCTCTTGAAGGAATATTCTCAATGCTGAGTTCACAGTGTCTGATTGGCTGCGTGACATGTAGTTCAAGCTACAACGAGACGATCCGATCCCGTTCAGGACCTGATTCAGCTTCGAACTCTTGCTAGCAAGAATTGGGTCTCCTCATTGACAGTCGCCTACGCCGCCACCGTATACACCGAACGCCCGTCATCCCAATAGCTGTCGAAGACGTGTTGATAAACGACATCACATTTTTGGGCGTAGATCGGTTGGGTAAAGGCTTCCGGGAGGCGGTCCAAGATCTCTTCGACAGTTACGCGTACTGATGCCCGAGTGGCTTGTTCCTTGCGCCAGTCCAGAACAATCTTGTCGCGCTTCAGAACCTCGAGGAGCTCCGCGGCCACGCGCTTCACCTGAGCGGTCTCGTTGTCAGAGAGCTCGGGGGCCGGTCGCGTGAGAATGTCGAAGATGGCCAGTTGCTCTTCGCTCAGTCCCTCGGCAAGCGAGCGCGTCTCTTCTTGAGTCAGCGCCTTACTGAAGCTGAGTAACTCCTGGAAGAAATTTTCGACGTTCATGCTCCCGGCGTTGTAGTCCTCCACCAGCTTCTCGAACCGTTCGACCAGATCAAGGCGAGCAGGGTTGAGCCGAACCAGTGCGGCAACTTTGGCTGAGAGCAGCGAACGAAGACGTTGTGCCGCAGTTCGAGGACGCCCATGATTGAAGGCTTCCTCAAGGCCCTTCCAATTGACGGCGCCGAGATCGTACAGGGCTTCCGCTTCGCTATGCGGGATCAGGTACTCGTGCGCGGCGACAGACTCATCGAGGAGTTGTTCAATGCGGCCCATGACCCCTGATATCTCGGGTCGCTCGGTGTTCGCTGCGATACCGTCGGCCAGGAACTTGGCGACTGCTCGAACCCGACTGAACTCGTTTGCGCGTACGTCAGGCAGAATCGCCTTGTAGAGGCGGTTAACGAGTGACGCACGAGAGGTGAACGCGATTCGTTCATCGTCATCGGCCATCAGCATCTCAACGGCCTCTCTGCCCGCGGCCACCAATGCGAAGCCGGTCAAACGGCCGAGGTCGTCAAGTTCAACGTCGCGCTCCGAGCAGAAGGCTCGAAGGTCTTCGATGGCCTCGCGAACCGCTTCCACTAGCTCGCCCTTCTCTGCGACCGGCATCTCACCTGACGCGCCACCCACCGCGTAGATAGCGAGAGCCGCCTGCAGATTTCGGAAGACGTCAACGTAGGCGACGATCAATCCATTGTTTTTCTCGGGGAAGACTCGATTCGCGCGAGTGATTGTCTGCATCAAGGTGTGGTTCCGCAACGGCTTGTCAAGGTACACCGTGGAGAGCGACGGCACGTCGAACCCCGTTGTCCACATTGAACACACGAAGGCCAATCGAAAGGGATCCGAGGCGTTCTTGAACTTGTCCTCAAGCTTCTCCTCAACCATCCGTCTCCGATGTATCGAAATGTCGAGGCCGCGTTCAGACATTTCAGCAATCTCGTTCTGTGACTGGGAGATGACGACAGCCATGTCCGTCTGGTTAATGAAGGCAATTTCGCGCTCTAGTAGATCCACTTCCTCGTCAGTAAGGGCTCCTTCGCTGAGGGCATGTTCGTTCCTCTGGAGTCGTTCTCGCCAGAATCGCTGGACCTTGTCAAAGGTGCGCACGGTTGTGACTTTGTCGATAGAGACCACCATGGCCTTGCCGGGAAAGCCTCGGCCCAAGAAGTGATCAACAATGTCTCGGGCTACGGCCTCGAGACGATCGTCCCGGGTTATGAGCTCGTACTGCTGGCCCAACGTGCGGCCGAGTTGACGCTGCTGGTCTTCATCGAGGTCCGCCTCTTCAACAATGACCATCAAATCGTCGCCGAAGGTCAGGTTCTCGATTTCGAGTTGCGGGATTCGATTCTCGTAATAGAGCGGGACCGTCGCGTGGTCGGCGGCCGACGCGGCGAAGTTATAGACGGAGATGTAGTCTCCGAAGACCTCACGGGTACGTTCCTCACCAGCGATGAGTGGCGTCCCGGTGAAGGCGAGGAAGCCGGCGTTCGGAAGCGCGTTACGCATGTTGAGCGCCAGCGTGTCGTACTGGGTGCGGTGAGCCTCGTCGGTGATCACGATAACGTCGTCGCGCTCCGAGATGACCGGGTGCACTTCACCCTTCTCGGTGCGGAACTTCTGAATCAAGGTGAAGACGTAACGATGATCCTCGGTTAGAAGCTGACGCAAATGTGTTGAGTCGCTCGCTCGCATGTGTTTTTCGGTGATGACCTCGGCGTAAGTGAACTCCTTGTAGGCCTGTTCGTCAAGGGCATCGCGATCAGTGACGATGACGAAGGACCAGTTCCCTGGCATCTTGCGCAGCACCTTCTGGCAGAAAAAGAGCATTGACATCGTCTTGCCCGAACCCTGGGTGTGCCAGAAGACCCCGAGCTTGCCGCGCTCTTTCGGGGGCGCCTGATGCAACTCATCCAGACGGGCAAGCGCGCTGTTAACCCCAAGGTACTGATGGTTACGGGCAAGTATCTTGATGAACCTACTGGGGAGATCCTGAAACGCCACGAAGTTCTCTAGAATGTCGAGGAGTCGATCCTTCGTGCACATTCCCCGGATGACCGTTTCCAACGAAACGACTCCTTGTTCACCTTCGGAGTTGATCTTCTTCCATTCCGAAAAGAATTCCCAGTCCGAAGTGATGGTTCCGACCTTACTTTCGGCACCGTTCGACAGCAGAATGAACCCGTTGGCGGCAAACAGGTGTGGGATGGTGTCTCGGTAGTCGCTGAGGTTGTCGTCGTAGGCGTTCTTCAGGTTCTTGTGCGACGCTTTGAGTTCGATGAACACAAGTGGAATGCCGTTGACAAAGCCAACGAGGTCGGCTCGCCGGTGATAAAGATCAGAATGGATCCAGAGCTGGGACACGAGCAGGAAGTCGTTGTTCTCAGGGTTCTCCCAGTCAATGATCGTAAGCTTCTCTGGCAGGGTCGATCCATCAGGCTGACGAACCGACACCTCTACGCGGTCGCGGAGAAGCATGTGAACCGCATGATTAGCCCGGGCGTAGTGCATCGCCGCGCGTGACCTTGTGACCTCGTTCACTGCCTGTTCGATGGCTTCCGGCGGAACTTGCGGGTTTAGAAGCTCAATTGCGGACCGCAGTTTATGGTTCAGGAAAACCTCGGAGCGGTTGTCACGCCCGAGCGTTCCCGCTGGACCCATGGTCTCATGCATGGCGTTCACGTGGCTCCAGCCGAGTGCCTCAAACAAGGCAATGGCTGGCTGTTCAACGAGTTGGTCTTCGGTGTAGCGGCTCGGGCGTGACGGATTCACGCCACAGTCTCCGGCGAAAGGATTGGCAGTTCCGAGACATCAACCTGACCTGAAATGAGTCTTGGAAGAAGCAGATCTCTGCAAACTTTCAAGCCTTGATTTGCTCTGAGGAGATTCGTCGAGAGAGCAACTAACGGTTGAACTCTGGATCGGAACATCGCGCCAATTTCTGGACTGGGCAGCATGATCAAGGTGTCTTTCACGTTCTGCTGATTGATGTGCTGTTGGGCTCCGCCGGTTGCAGCGCCAATGATCGACTCAATCGAGTTCGTAATCGCTAGGTAAAGGTATTCGGCAAGTTCGCACTGCTCGTCATATATGCCAACAACCGACTGATTAGCACACGCTTCAATTTCCAAGAGGCTCACCTGGCCCAAAGTGGCTCCTGTAATTGCTAGCAAAGTCGTCCCTCGAGGCATCAATTTCGTGCTGCTACTTTTGAGCGCCTCTGGGGTGATCATTTCACTTGCCTCAATGACACGGAGTCTGTTCACTTGGCCTGAGTTAATCCAGGGCACTGTTCCATTTGACCAGTAGTGAGAATTCGTTCTTGACGGAGTGCCACCGAGAACCACGCTGAAACGATCGGAAACGCACTTAGCCATCCAATCTTCAGGGATCGGACCCAGCCTTGAATCTACAAGCCGTGCGTCCTCGTGTCCGGGGTACCGGAAGTCAACGAACCACTCGCGGTAGATACGCTGGGCCATCTCCTCGAGCAACTTAATCCGACGACTATTGTTCTCAATGAGGTCGTCGTAATCCGTCAAGACGGACGCAATCTTGCGCTGCGAATCTATTGAAGGCATCACTGGAATTTCCATCGAGCGAATATCACTCATATTGAGATGAGGAACCGTCGCTCCGTTGGCAACGCCAATCATCCATCCACGTAATGGCGGCGATGACAACAGGTAGTTAAGGTAACCAGAGTCGAGAATGTCAGTCTTGGGCCTAATCAATACGGTGCGCTGTCCGAGCACCGGCCGCACTCCACTCTTGATGATGCCAATATTCCCAACAGGCGCTTCTCTTGCAAGTATGAGGTCCCCTTCTCGCGGTGCTGCCCTCTTTGTCCACTGATCGTAAGTTGCTTCATCAACGCGCGACGCCCCCTCAATATGAAGTCTGCCGATGCCGATGTCAGGCGTACGGATCAACGGGTAGCCATTTTCCACGGTTGGCGCCGTCTTGTGCTCACAATCAATAATGAGTTCACAGATCGAGGCGAGGGTTGTCATCCCAGAAGCTCTGCAATGTTCGCAGCAATCCGCTCCTGAAGTTCGACAGCTTCACTGTAGAGATTCTCCAGCTCTTCATCGAGTTCCCCAAGGCGCACTCGAAAGTCGATGCCGTCATCTTCTGTCTCAGCAACGCCAACGTATCGACCCGGATTGAGGCTCCAACCCAGTTGTTCGATTCGCTCAATAGTGGCTACAGCGCAAAGGCCAGGAACATCTGCGTAGGTACCGGCGGGGAACGAAGCCGCGATTGACTCTGCAGATCCTTCCGTTGTCTCGGCGGCCTCGCCTCTGTAGAGTCGTACGATGTTCGCCAGAAACTCGATCTGCCCGGGGGTCCAGTCGCGGTGCGCTTTATCGATCTGGTGAAAGACTTTTCGTGCATCAATGAACAGCACCGTGTCTTCACGATCCGTACCACGTTTGGCTTTGTCGAAGAACCACAGGGTCACGGGAAGTGTCACAGTGTAGAAGAAGTTCGGGCCAACCGCAACGATTACATCAACTGCCTTGCCAGCGAGCAGTTTCTTTCGGATCTCCATCTCGGAACCGCCGGCGTCGCCCGCCGAGTTCGCCATAACGAAGCCCGCGCGTCCCGTCTCATTGAGCGCTGAGTAGAAGACCTGGATCCAGATGTAGTTGCCGTTGTCGGTCTTAGGAAGTCCCAGTGCAAAACGCTTGTCGCCTTCGAGTTTGGCTTTGTCGATCTTGTTGACGTTGAACGGTGGGTTGGCCATCACGTAGTTGAATTGACCAACAGACTTGAAGGGATCCTCGTAGTAAGTGTTGGACTGTCTTATGTCGCCCTCGAGGCCGTGAACGGCCAGGTTCATCTTGCAGAGCCGTACCGTCTCGTCCACCCGTTCTTGGCCGTGGATCGAGAGCCTTCCCGTCTTACCGTTGCGGTGCTCGTCAACGAACCGAGCGCTTTGCACGAACATGCCACCCGAGCCACACGCGGGGTCGAGAATCTTCCCGTTGAAGGGCTCCAGGATCTCGACAATGAGCTGGACGATAGGTGTCGGCGTGAAGTACTCGCCACCCTTGGCACCCTCAGCGACGGCAAACTTACCCAGGAAATACTCGTAGACCTTGCCGAAGGCGTCGCCAGTGACGTGTCCGAGCTTTGAGTTGACCGAGCGAAGCAGGCTGTCCAGTGTGTCGTTGGTAAGCGACTGGTACGTGCGCGGCAGGATTCCGTCGAGTGCGGGGTTCTCCTTCTCGATGGCCGCCATCGCGTCGTTGATGGCCTTACCGAGGTTGGCTCCTTCCTCCAATTTCAAGAGGTTGGCGAACCTCGCTGCCACAGGCAGGAAAAGAACCTTCTTGGCTTGAAAGTCGGCCTTGCCGATCTGACGGCGACTCGTGCCTTGTCCGGCGAGTTCTTGCTCGACCTGGGTGAAGCGATTGTCGGCGTACTTCAAGAAAATCAGGCCCATCACCGGGGAGAAGTACTCGCTCGCCTTCAGGTCAGAGTTGGCGCGAAGTTCGTCCGCGGTCTCCCAGAGATGACTGGCGATGTCGTAGATGTCAATCTTGGAAGTTGTAGCGTCTTTGGGCATTGGGTGATTATCGCACGATGGCGTGAACTGGGACCGGCTGCTGCGCTGGCACCAACCTTGAGCGCGATTGCGGACCCGTAATTCATTCGCCTGACGGCTTGTCAGTCAGTATCAATCCCCGAGAGCGCGTCCCAAGTGAGGCGGGTGCGATCTCGAATCCCGGCACCAATCTTTGATGCGGCCGAGGATGAATTGCCGGTTGTCGGGCAATCTCGGTAAACGCGATGTTACAAAGCTTCGGAATCACTTCGATTCGGAACCACATTGATTAATGAAGGTGACTTGGATTTGTCGTCTCCCAGTTCTCTTGCTCATGGTATTGAAGTTGATTCGAGGGGCGCCGATTCAATTGAGTTTCAGGCGAATACGCAGGCGCGACACCAACTCGCGAGGCGAACGTAGTGCGTTAAGTGTCAGATGCCCTTGGAAACTCGACGCCAATCTTGCGGATTCTTCGAGAGACGTGATCTCAGCAGCCTTTGACAGACTGAGACAGACTAGGCCGTGATTTGATAGACGGTAGGAGACACTGTGATTAATAAGCGGGCAGTAGATGTTGATCGAATTGACGGCAAACCACGGACAGCGCGCGAACCGATCACGTCATGTGAATCTAGCCTGGATTCCTACATCACGTATGTGCGTGGGCGCAGCCGAATTCAACGAAAATAAATGAAAACGTCACCGCTTTGGCCGATGAGCACCGCGAGTGTCTTCACGCCTTGACTTCATGAAATAGTCGTTCGGTCGTTCAACGTCGTGTACGCCATCTTTGATGCGCTGGCATGCTTCTTCAACAAGCGCTGATGATTCAGCGAGGTCTTCATCGTCGTGTAGAACGATCGCAACTGGCAACGTCTTCCATGTCAGGTGCGTGGCGTCAATGAGCAGCCCGGACTCGTGGCTGTCCGGTAGTGCGAGAGCAATTTCAACCCTGTCGATATGTGGGTAGAGAGCGGCGACCATGATGCCGTTGAGGTCGTAACCAATGTAGATGGTCTTGACATATGAAGTGCATCCCGCCTTGACGAGTTGCTTGTGCAGAGCCGTCCCGAGGGGCTTTAGTACCTTGTTGAGTGTGCCAAGCAGTTTGGTCTCGTCAATTGTCGCCATTACCTCTCAACTCTTTCAGAGATTCGGCCATGATATTTACAAGGCGTGTGCGACTTGCGGCCCCCCAATGTTTTCCTGTCAACGGTAAAGGTTGATCGAACCCACCGTGCCGACGGTGAGCCCGAGCGGTCCGACCTCGCGACATTGAAATACTCCATAGATTGAGAGGGATCAACATCAAGAGCGACCGAGGGACATGGCCCTCCGACATCGCCGCAACCTGCTTCGGCAAGGTGCGAACGCCATGCGATGGAGGTTTTATGTCAGAGATTCGTCCGCTCAAGATGTGCGGACTGATCAAGTCCGGCCAAAATCTTCATTTGAAGCGACGTTCCAGGATACGTGACACGCATGAGTGATATGCCAGAGTGATATTGAAGACAGAACGTTCGGATTCGTTTTGGCCGATCCGCTGAAACGAAAGGGGCTTACATATGAACGATGCGTCACTCTGGCACATTGAGGGTGACAGGCCCTTCCGATTGAACGAATCATTTGTTCCCTTAGAGAAGGATCTCGAGCGTTGGATCGAGGCTGAGCCAAGCCTTGTGGCGCACGGCATTGAAGTCGTTCGAAGACAATTGAACCTTGGCGGGGTCTTCCTCGACCTTTGGTGTGTTGAGGATCCTGGAACGTGGATAGTCATTGAACTGAAGAGGCACCGCGCGTCGCGAGAGGCGTTGATGCAAGGTATCGATTATGCCGCGCGGCTTTCAGAATTCACCATCGAAGACTTGGAGAGAGAGGCTAAGAAGGGCCGCGAACGCATGAGCGACTCTGGCAAGGAATTGGTTGAACGAGCCCTCGAACGTGAACGTGCCGGAGAGGGTCGCGACATCCGGATCATCCTGGCGGGACTGGGGACCAACGAAGACCTAATTCGCATGGTCCGCTATATGGAGGGATTTTCATTACCGCTAAGGGTCTGTAGTTTCTCAGCGTTTCAGTCTCCGACGGGCCAAGGCATCATTTTGAGCCGTGCGACAGAAGAAGCTGATGAGTCCAAGGAGCCTGAATCGGCCTTGACCTCCTCGTACGACGAGCGGCTCGCGGTGGTGCTCACTCACGCAGAGACGATGGGTCAGCGCCAGGCCATGGAGCAACTGATCTCGATCTTCTCCACCAATGGACGACTTTTCGTCCGCCCCTATAAGAGAGGGATCATGATTGCTCCCGACAGTGCGAAGAATCGTTACCTCGCTTACTTCGCACCTAGAACGAATGGGGTTTTGGCGCATCTCGGAGCGGAGCCCATCGAAGAGTTCTTCCCCGGGGTCGACGTAGAGGCGCTGCACAGGCTTCCAGCCCAACAGGTCTTGACATCAATTGATGCTGTCCGCGGCTGGGCGTTGACCATCAATACAGCCGTCGCTGCCGCCCCGTGCCCAGACGATGAGTGAGGGTGCGAATCCTCAGTCAAGCGACATTAAGTGGTTTCGAGACTTTGTTTCAGATCGAAGGTGGCAGCGGGGCAAGGCGGACCCATCACATGAATACACCGTTAGAAAATGGGTACCCGACAACGAGCAGGACTTCCAGCGGGCGGTAGTGATCATCCGTGAATTGGGGGAACCAGCAAAGTACTTTTCAGAGACCTACGTTTACCTCTTTGTCGACCGGATGAAGTATTGGACGATGGGCAGTCCGATTATGGAAACGACCGTTGTGAACAGGGCGCGTCACAGAACTTGAAGCTGCTTTAGTGTTGATAACGATGATGACAATTTCAGATTATGACGCGTCGGAAAGAGCAAATCTTTAAAACTTGAGATCGTGAAGATTCGATGCAAAGCAGAATGTCAGCTACTATCGCTCGGCGAATCGGGAAGGCGAAATGATGGTTCAACTCTATCCCGAATTAGTAGATCGATTCGTTGTGGCCATGTCCGGCACTGTCATTTTGGATGACGATGGCATGCTTGATGTCACTGGAACGCGGAGCGCACCATCAAACGGCCTCTTACCAATCTCCGAGCTTCGAAACAGGAAATCTCTATGCCTTCTGGGTGAACCTGGGGCCGGGAAGACAACAGCATTGAAAACGCTCACAACTGGACTACCCACATTGGACCTTGCTCGACGCGACGAGCCTGCGGTCCTAAGTGTTGCACTTGCTGAAGTCTCAAATCGGCAGGATTTCCACGAACTTGTATTAAGACCAATCTTTTCTCGCGTGGTTCAATCGGGTGATACTGCTGCGGCGACAAGAACCAAGACACTTTTAACACTCGTACTCGATGGAATTGATGAATGTCCACTGCAAAATGCGCCCAAGACCTTGGCATCGTTACTTCGAGATTTATTTGCACAGATCAATCGTGGCGATCTACGAGTTCTCCTTGGATGTCGCACTGCTGAATTTCCAGCTGCGATTCACGAAGCGATGAGTGATGTTGATAGTGCATTCAGTGTGTTCGAGTTGGCTCCTTTGACTCGAGACGATGTGGGTGTGCTTTCTGCGAGTCGAGGCGTGGATTCAGATACCTTTCTCGATTCGGTGAAAGAAACCGGAACGGGGCCACTGGCGTCAATTCCACTAACACTCGATCTATTACTTCGCAGATTCCAAGCCACAGGAGCCCTAGTTGGCGGCGCGACGATGTTGTATGAGGATGCGTTGCGCACACTCGCAAATGAACCTGATTCGGATCGAAATTCGAGCAATCGGGGAGTGGGAAGCGGCGACCAGCGGTTCACAGTCGCGGCCCGTCTTTGTTGTTATCTTCAACTTTGTGGTGCTGGGGCATTCTGGGTCGGTGAACATTGGAATTTATCTGAAGGCGACATAGATCCGTTTGTACTCGCAGGAGGTCACGAGCGACAAACTGGGGGTGATTTTGAAGTTACAACACAGCTGATTGATGCAGCCGTGAAGAGTGCATTATTTAGTTCGCGGGGCCCGAGTCGACTAGGTCCGGTGCACGCAAGCTTCGCGGCGTACCTGACTGCCCGACACTTGATTGCTTGTGATGTGCCAGAGTCGCAGTTGCGAGATCTCCTCACTAAGACCAACGAGAACGGAAATATCGGCGTCCCTCTGCGTCTTCGCGAAGTGGCTGCGTGGCTCGTCGCGCTTCGGCCCGAAGCCAACTTCTGGCTCATTCAATATGACCTAGTTGGTATGGCTACTTACGCCGTACTGATAACGGACTCAGACGTTCGTCGTGAAATCGTTGCTCGGCTCCTATCGGATCCGCATCCGAATCTCTACCGTCGAACTTATCGGAGTTGGCGCCTAAATCATCCAAGACTCGCTAATCAATTGTCCGAGGTGCTAATACCGTTTGCAGATCGGTCGCTACCGGCTCCGACCACCGAACAGACTCAACTTGCAATCTTGCTAGCTAGAGATTGCGTTGTAGTTGATCTTGTTCCCACGCTGCTTGAAGTTGCGGCGAGAACTGATGCTGATCATTGGCTGCGATCCATGGCCGTCAGTACGGCTGCGCATTTGGACCGAGCATCCTCCAATGAACCTCTTCGAACGATTCTGGACGAGCTCGTAGGTCAGCCACTGGGGGACCCTCAAGACGAAATTCGAGGAGCTGTGCTGGAGTCGCTTTGGCCAGGGTCCCTGTCAGTCGCCGAACTCGTTATTTATTTAACCCCAGCAAAGGTTTCAAATTTTTATGGACTGTATGAATCATTTCGCGCAAAAATTCCTGAGCGCGCATCGGACGATGACCTTGGCAATCTGCTTCATTGGGCCGTCACGGTAACCACTGCAAGTGTCACAGACGCCAATTCACGCTCGTTTAATGACGAAGAACTCGTCGACAGATTGTTGGAAAGAGCTTTCGATTGTTTGGATACCGGACCCGTGATTCTGCCGGCTGCTGATCTCGTTGCCGCGCAACTCCGTGCGTATCGAGATTTATACATTCCGGGTCCAATGGATCGAAGGACTGATGATGGAACAGAGTCGCCGGAGTCGCGGATTCTCCGCCGTAATTTTACATTGTTACTCCTGAAGCGCCTCGGCGAACATCACGTTAATCGCATCGTTTGGGGCTGGCACAGTTCTCCATCGACGAGCGCTCACCTTGAAGATTCAAGCGCCCAGATACGTCAAGGTTTTCCCCCGCCCAGAATCGCATTGGTTGATAAGGACGATTTTGCGTGGCTATTAGACGAAGCTCTCGCTCTGGCAAATTCATCTGATGACGTAAGTGCAATTATCTTGCTACTTCGGTTTTTGTTTGATCCCACTGACGCCGGATGCGTCGAAGCCGCTTATGCGACATCTGGAACGCCTTTGTGGCTAGCGTTTTCTTCCTGGTTTGATGCCGTACCTCTCGGAGGCGACGAGGAAGCGGTTGCTCGTCAGGCTCTGGAGGCATCGGTATTGAGTCAATCGCGGCCGGTATGGGAGCACGTAGCTGTTCACACCGAACGAGTTCTTGAGCTTTACAGCCGGGCCAAATCTGAAACGCAGGCCTATTGGAAACTCATGTTTGATTTGCTAACCATTCCGAACACGGGTCAAACGTTCCGTCAATGGAGTGACGACATTTCTTCACGGCCCGGAGTTGTTCTACTTCCGGAAGGTTGGACTGAGTACCTCGTCGATGCGTCTTTCAATTACCTCGAGACAAGTGCTCCAACCGATGATAAATATCTGTCCGAGCCGAATATGATCCATTGGCCGATTGAAGCCGGGTATCTCGCTTTCGCCCATCTCTCACGTTTCGGAAGGCCAGGTCGCGATCTTGACTCCCTCTCCGATTTGGCGTGGCAAAATTGGACGGGTGCCATCGTCATTTTTCCGGTGGTGCCCTCAAACGCGGGGAACAAGAACATCAAGCGTGACTTACTTGCCCGGCTTGTTGGACCTGAGCGTAACGCACTGCCCAGATCGGTAGATGTTTACATCGGAGGGCAACTGGAATACGACTTGCGGTTGAGCGAGTTAGAGCTACTTGATGTTGCCTACACTGTCGACCTTGGAGAAGTTCTTTATCGACGTCTCGAGGATCTGGTCATGCGACTCGTCAAGTTATTGAGGATATCCAATGATCTGTTTGCGTCGGAAGCACAATTGACGAATATTGCTGATGGGGCACGGCAAGAAATCGTTAATCGTGAGGCAATCGTCAGCACGCTGGTCGACAACCTTGAGACCCTCATCAAGCTCCTCCTGCGCAACCAAAATCCGTTCGGTATCGACATGTCTTTGCAACTAATTTCTTCAGCAGCTTCAGCCGAGTCAGAGGATGATGGAGCGCGAATCGGGCGCGCAGCTGCTCGAGCGATTCTCACCCAATCACCACAACTCTGGCCCGAAGTACTCGATATCATCCGACCTTCACCTAACCTGACTCGTCTTATTTTGATTGATATGTCGCGTGACTGGGTTGCGCCTGCGATTCTCGCAAACCTTTCGGAGATTCAACTTGCTGATTTCTGGGAGTTGATGAAACATCATTGGCCCTATGAGGAGGACCGCCAGATCGCAGGAGCTCACCTTGTCGGTCCAGACGAACAAGCTCAACAGATGCGAGATCAAACGATCAGTATTCTCGTCCAACGTGGCACTGCCGAATCATTGACTCAATTGACACGGTTAGCTCGCAACAATCCGGCGTTGCCTTGGCTAAGTGACTGGTTGCGGACTGCGGAGGAACGGGAAAGGGAAATGTGTTGGGCACCGCTCCTGCCGTCCGAACTGACATCACTACTTTCCGACCGCCGCAATCGATTCGTCAGGTCCAGCAGTGAACTCTCTGACTTGGTGGTCGAAAAGATTAATGTTGTGTCTGAGCAACTTGTCAGAATCGGCCAACTGCTTTGGGATCACAATTCCCTTTCCGGAGAAGATCTCTGGCGTCCGAAAAGCGAATCCGACTTCGGCGCATGGCTATCGGAAGCTCTCAGAGTCGAACTCTCGGAATCTGGAATCGTAGTTAATCGAGAAGTACTGGTCCGACAAACGACAGAGAGAGGCGGACTGGCAGTCGACGTCCAGGCCGATGCTTCGGTAACAATTGACGACGCTGGTCGACGAGCCGCGCCGGCCCGCTGTCGGATCGAATTGAAAGGTTGCTGGAATCGAGAATTGATGACAGCGATGCGAACACAATTGTTCGATGACTATCTCCTCATCGAAGGGCTCACCGATGGCGTCTACGTAATAGCGTGGTTCGACATTGATCAGTGGAATGATTCACGGGACACGAGATTGTCCATAGCCAGGTCACGATCGCGTGACGAGGTCCAACTTGCTCTCAATATACAAGCGACAGAGATTGGAAAACTTGGCGTTCGGATTCAGACAGTCATTGTGGACATTCCACGACCGACACGGAGTTTGCGTGCTTCTTAAGAAAGGGAGCGTTCAATGAAAAAACTTTGGCGGTGCGGCTGGGTGCACATTGGGCAAACGTATTCAAGTGGTACCCGTCTTGATTCATGAATTGATTTTAGGTGCAAAAGGTTTGTCCTGCCTAGATGTAGCGAATCAGTTGCAAACTTGTAAACAGAACGAAGTAACCATGATTAAAGGGGGGTAGTTGGATGCGATGAACTCTGGTGAACGGCCACCCTCAAACGCCAGTTCCCGGTTGGGCGCATCGCCAGGTTCGATTGGTCAACTGATCGCCTCATCCGTCGTCCTCTTGCCGGTAATTGGCTTCGTTGGTACGTCGATATCGCTATATCTAAATAACCGATTAAGGGTCTACGGTGCGTTCTCTCTCGCGCTCGACCATTCTGTCCCATGGCTTGCATGGCACGGTGCCATACCTTTCCTTTTCCTTGGTGTGTTTGGTCTCGGTAGCCTGACTGGTTCGAAATTAGGGAGTGCTTCGATTGGCAAATCGAAAAGATCTATGCCGCAGATCACGAGTCGTCGTTCGCGCATTGTCGCAGCACTTTCCCTTGGCACTGCTTTGCTCTTGATTCCTTTGATATTCATCAATTTGTTCATTGGATTGATCGCGATAGTGATGCTGCCGTTCTTTGTTCGGACGACGATTAGGAGTACTCCGGACCGATCAAATATTCAGCGTTACTGGTTGCCTCTAGCGATTCTTGTGATCGCTTCTACGGTCATGGTCGCGGTGATTCCGAGTCCGATTGAAACGGGAAATATCACCTTTGCTAAGGGTGCCAATGTCCCGAACGGAAATTATTTGATTGTCGGAACTGATGGTAGCCAGACTCTCCTCCTCCCATGCGCCAGGAGGGCGCCGCTGGTTTCCGTCAATGACGACTTAGTGCTTTCCATTAAGTATGAAGTTGGTAGTAAAGCAGCACCGTTGCTCGGACTGTTCCAAATAATCAGAAGGGGCAGTTGGCCAAGTATTGGTGCGACCAATTCTTGCCCTGCCAATCCATGATGATTGAGTCGGGCCGCATTATCGGATTGCTGATCGCGCCTATGAAACTTGACAATCGCATTGGACCTGGATCAATGCGAAAAGAAGTGGTGAAGTTTAGAGTCACCGAGAGATTCCACGCTTCGTAACGGAGTCATAGCGTCGAACGTCTGAGGGCCGTTGGCGCAGTCTGGTAGCGCACTTGCATGACACGCAAGGGGTCAAACAGCGCGAAGGGACATTATAGGTTCTTGATTTGTGATAACACATTGGTTCTAGTAAAGGCGGCCGTAGCGGTACCGCTGAAGACGGCGGCGCAACTCTGGTTCTCGGTCACCACGTCGAAGTCAACCACGGTGACTTCACTCTCCGCTCTGACCGCCGTGACCGTCGCCGTTGCTGTCAACGTATCGCCGGGCCAGACCTGGGAGTTGAACCTTCCGCCGAAGCGTGTGAGTCGACCGTCGCCGACATAATCGGTGAGCATCTTGCCCGTCAGGCCCATCGTCAGCATGCCGTGGGCGAAGACACTCGGATAACCCGCGACCTGGGTGGCGAACACCTCGTCGGTGTGCAAGGGATTGTAATCACCCGATGCGCCGGCATACTGAACTATCTGGGTGCGAGTCAGATTCTCGACCACCATTGCGCTGTGGCTGACGCCGACGCCGAGGTCGGAAACGTTGAGCGTCATCGTAAGTCCTTCACCGTCTGTTCGGTGCGAACACCGACCCCGCGTGCCGTGACGGCAAGTTCACCGTCTTCGCCGCGGTACTCGATGATGGTCTCGCGAAAGTGCAAGAGCCCGCCTCGACGACCCTGCTTCTCCCACGACTTCCCGGGGCGCTGAGTGAGGGTTAGTACTTCGCCGGCGCGGACCGGTCGGTGAAACTCATAGTGCTGCTCGGCGTGAAGACCGGTGCCCCCGCTGTGTCCGGGGCCCGTTCCCGGTGGGCTCGCGCCGGCGCCGGTGCTGGGCGCGCGGCCGCTCGGCGTACTCCCAGATCCGAACCAGGGAACCCCCGGTTGGGGACGCAAGGGGTAGTCGGGGTCATACTGGGCGCTCGCTTGGACGAAGGTGGGCGGGGCGATGATTCCGCCGACCGCTGATTCGCGCGCCCGGTCCGCGTCGTGGTACACCGGATTGAAATCCCCGATGGCCCGAGCGAACATCATTATGTGGCCCGCCTCAATGGGGAATCGTGATGCCGTCATCACAACCTCTCTTTCTTTGACTCGACCGGCCTACGTCCTTCGGTCGACCGCTCAGTCCGACTCTTCCGGCCAAGGGATCAGTCCGTTCATTGCCGCGTTGGGCGGAGCCTGGGCCACCAGGTCGAGGACCACCGGGCCGAGCTCTGCGGGGTACCAGCGACCTCCCTTGTCCGTGATGGGCCCGGCGTGCCAACCTTCGGCGACGCTGAGGCGACCGCCCGCCACGTTAAAGACGCGCCCAGTTATGCCGGCCGATTCCACACTGGCGAGCCACGCCACGATGGGGGCCACGTTGTCCGGCGAACGCGCGTCGAACTCCTCCGGCTCCGGTGACGCCATGCCGCGGGCCCGCTGCAGATTCTCGGTCATGCGCGTGCGCGCCCCGGGCGCGAGTGCGTTGACGGTCACGCCGTAACGGGCGAGTTCCTTGGCGGCGATGATGGTGAATGCGGCGATACCGGCTTTGGCGGCGCCGTAGTTGGTCTGGCCGATGTTGCCGTAGATGCCCGATGAGGAGCTGGTGTTGATGATTCGAGCCTCGTTGACTTCACCCGCCTTCGAGCGATCTCGCCAGTAGCCGGCCGCCCAACGGGTCGGGGCGAACGTGCCGCGCAGATGCACGCGCACGACCGCGTCCCACTCTTCGATGCTCATGTTGACGAGCATCCGGTCGCGCAAGATGCCGGCGTTGTTGACCAACACGTCCAGGCCGCCAAAGGTGTCGATGGCACAGTTGATCAACCGATGAGCGCCCTCAAAGTCCGACACGTCCTCGCCGTTGGCGACGGCTTCGCCGCCAAAGCCGTGAATCTCCTCGACCACCTCTTCGGCCGGTCCCGACGAAGTGCCTTCGCCGTCGACTTCCGCCCCGAGGTCGTTCACGACCACCCGCGCACCTTGGCGAGCCAACTCAATGGCGTGTCCCCGGCCAATGCCGCGCCCGGCCCCGGTCACGACGCAGACGCGTCCTTCGCAGATCTGCATCACGTCACCTTCGCGATGCCCTGGGGTCCCCGGGGCAGACCCAGAGCGCGTTCTCCGATGATGTTCTTTTGGATCTGACTGGTGCCGGAGTAGATGGTCCCGGCGCGGCTGGCGAAGAAGACGTCTTGCCATTCGTTGGTGGCGTACCCCTCACCGTCGGGGCGAATCATGGCGTCGGCGCCAACGACGTCGAGGGCGAGTTCACCGAAGGACTTGTGATACTCGCTCCAGAACAGCTTCGAGATCGACGCCTCGGGTCCGGGCTGGCGGCCCTCGGCCAACGACGCGAGGAGCCGCAGGCCCGCGTAGCGCATGAGTTGCACCTGGGTGAAGCACCAGGCGAGACGTTGACGGATCAGCGGGTCATTCGCCTTCCCGTTCTTGCGGGCCAGCCCGATGAGGTCCCACAACTCCTGCTCGAATCCGAGGTGCGCGGTCGTGGCGTTGCCGCCGCGCTCGAAGCCGAGCGTCGTCATGGCCGGCGCCCACCCGTTGTCGAGGCCCCCGATCACGTTGAACAGAGGGGCCCGCGCGGCGTCTAAGAAGTCCTCGCAAAATCCCGACGCGCCCGACATCTGGCGCAAGGGCACCACTGTCACGCCGTTCTCTTGGGAGAAGGGCACCAAGACGTACGAGAGGCCGCGATGTTTGGGCGCGTCGGGGTTGGTGCGACAGAGCACGAAGATCATGTTGGCGTTCTGCGCGCCCGAGGTCCAGGTCTTTTGACCGGTGATCACCAGTTCGTCGCCGTCGACGACGCCCTTGGTCTCGACGGCCCCGAGGTCTGATCCGTGGTTGGGTTCGGAGTAACCCTGGCAGTACACGTCCTCGCCCGACACGATCCGCGGCAAGAAGTACGCCTGCTGCTCGGGGGTGCCGTGGACCATGATGGGCGGACCGACCAAGGTCTCGCCCATGCCGCGGCGTACCGCGGGCACACCGTGGCGGCGGAGCTCTTCGTTGAACACCGCGAAACGAATGGAGTCCCAGCCTCGACCGCCGAACTCCTCGGGCCACTGGGCGCAGATGAGATTGGCGTCGAGAAGTCTTTTTGTCCATTCGCGGTAGATGGGATCGGCCGTAGCCTTGAGAAGCGCCGCTCCTCGTTTGCCACCGGCCACCGGCTGCCAGCTCCAATCGGCCAACTCCTTCAAGCCCGCCGGCGCGTTGGCTTCGATCCACTCGCGCATCTCTAAGCGAAACGCGGCGTACTCCTCACCTAGATCAACCTCCATAGGTTCCTCCCTCGTGGTGTGGTCGCTTCTCCGTCATACACCCGCGGCCGCGGCGGTGCCAAGAATCAGAGTTCCTGCGGCCATGAACATCCCGCCGACACCCTGGGCCAGACTGATCTCGACATTCGGGACCTGCGCCGACGCCTCGCGGCGCAGTTGGCGAATGGACTCCTGCACCAAGAACATGCCGTACATCCCGGTGTGGGTGTAGGACAGGCCCCCGCCGTTGGTGTTCATCGGCAAGGATCCGCCCGGCGAGGTGTGGCCCTCGGCGATAAAGGCGCCCGCCTCGCCCCGGCCGACGAAGCCGAGGTCTTCGAGCCCGTAGATCGGCAGGTGCGCGAACGCGTCGTAGACCATCAGGTGGTCAACGTCCTGTGGTCCGACGCCGGCTTCGGCGAAGGCGCTTGCCGACGAGAGCCGGAAGGCCTTCGAGGTCGTGAAGTCCTCCATCTGTGAAACCAGCGGCGTCTCGGCCGCCTCACCGGTACCGAGCACGTAGACGGGGGGCTTCGGACCGGGCAGCGACCGGGCGCGCTCGGCCGAGGTCACGACCAGCGCGCCGCCACCGTCGGTGACGAGACAGCATTCGAGCAGGTGCATCGGATAGGCGATCAGCCGAGAGGCCAACACGTCGTCAACCGTGAGCGGCTCGCGGAACATCGCGCGTGGCACGTTCGCCGCCCACTTTCGCTGCGCGACGGGCACCGAGGCGAGTTGTTCGTGCGTGAGGCCGAACTCCTTCATGTAGCGCAGCACGCCCATCGGGAACATGGTCGGTGGTCCGAGGGTTCCGTAGGGAGCTTCGAACTGACCCTGGGGCGACGTCGGATCGGCCACGCGCGGTGGCATACCGACGCGCGAGCGACCGGACTCGCCGTGGGTGATCAGCACCACCTCGCACAGTCCGGCGGCGATGGCGGCGGCGGCGTGGCGCACGTGGAGCAGGAACGAACATCCACCCACGGTGGTGGCGTCGACGTAGGTAGGAGCGATGCCCAAATAGTGTGCGACGGCAATCGGCGAGAGTCCCGCCGCAGCCACGCCGTCGACGTCGGACATCAACATGCCGGCGTCCTCGACGGCCAAACGGGCGGACTCGGCGTGCATCTCCAACGCCGACACGTCGGGTACGACGCCGATGCGCGTCGTCTCGGCCGCGCCGACGATGGTGCTCTGAGCGCGCACGCTCATGAGTCCCTCCGCGGACGAAAGACCGGGACGCTTTGATCGCCGCGCGGTTCGAAGGCCACCTCGAGGGCCATGTCGAGCACGAGTGATTCAGGAGTCTGCTCGACGCCCACGATGTTGGTCATCATCCGCGGCCCTTCCTCTAACTCAACGACAGCGATGGCGTAGGGCACTTCGTCGGCGAAGCCCGGTGCGGGGCGGTGACTAATCAAATAGGTGTGCAGTCTGGCCCGTCCCGACGATCTCTCCCACGACACGTCCGTCGAGAAGCAGTGGGGACAGCTCGGTCGCGGATAGAAGTACGCCTGGCCGCACTCTCGGCAGCGTTGAATGCGAAGCTCACCGAGTTTCGTCCCTTCCCAGTAGTGCTCGGTCTCGGGCGTGGGTTTCGGCGCGGGCTTGTTCTGGTGGTCGTCGGTCGGCATTACGACGACTCCGACGATCCGGCAACGTTGACGGTGATACCTAACTCGTTCAACAGATCCTGACTGTAGGCAACGCGTCCGGTGCGCGACCTCGGCGCGACACTGCACAGGGCCAAGGCGGCCTCGGCCATGACTTCGGGCGGCTCGACGACTTGGCTGGGGTCCCCGGTGACCAGATGGTGGAATACCGTGCCCGGCGTCGGTACGACGCGATTGGGCGAGAGGGCGTTCACCGCGACGTTGTCGGCGTACAGCTCCGAAGCCAGACCCGTGGAGAATCGCTCGAGCGCGGCCTTGCACATCCCGTAGACCGCGCCGCCGCCGTGTCGCGCGGGGTCGGGCGGGAACGTGGGGTGGCGCGCCGCGCCCGAAGAGATATTGAGGATCCACCCCTCACCCTTCGAGATCATTGCGGGCAGGACCAACTGCGCCAAATGGAACGGAGCGGTGACCTCGACCTCGAACATCAATTGAAACTGTTTGGCGCCAAATCCAATGACGGGGATGAAATAGGTGACGGCCGCGTTGTTGACGAGTACGTCGATGGTTCCGACGTGTTCGACTGTCTCGGCGACGAGTCGTTCGCGCTCGCCCACTTTCGAGAGATCGGCGGCTATCGCCACCGCCGTGCCACCCGACTCCGAGATCCTCTCAACCGTCTCGTGAATCGTGCCGGCCAACTTGCTGGCCGCGGGGTCGACGGTCCTCGCCGTCACCACCACCGTCGCGCCGCTCGCAGCGAAGCGCTCGGCGATGGCCGCGCCAATTCCCCGGCTCGCGCCGGTGATCAGTGCCACTTTGCCGCTCAGTTCACCTTCGCTCATGTCTGGTCTCCTTCGTTTCGCCACATCGCAAGGGCGTCGAGCACTTCGACGTCTCCTCCGTCGACTCGTAAGGGATTCACTTCCAGGGTGTCGAGGGCCTCACCGAGGCCTTCGGCGAGTTGGGCGATTTGATAGACCACCGTGACGAGCCGGTCCATGTCGACCGGGCGAGTTCCTCGAGCACCGGAGAGCAACGCGGCGCCCCTTAGTTCACTGAGCATGGTCGTGATCTCGTCGCGTCCGATGGGAAGCACGCGAAGCGCCACGTCGCCCAGCACCTCTACCCAGACACCGCCGAGGCCGAGCGAGAGGACCTTGCCCCACGTGGGGTCGGTGACCACACCCACGAGGAGCTCAATGCCCCCGGTGAGCATCGGTCCCACGAGCACACCGTCAAAGACCGCCTCCGGGAGCGCCGTCGCGAGCAGATTCGCGAGGTCGTCGAATGCGTCCATGACCTCATCAACTTCGACGTTGAGACGGACCCCGCCGATGTCCGACTTGTGCGCCAGGGCCGAGGAGGCAACTTTTAGCGCCACGACACCTCCAAACTCCTTGGCGATGGCTCTCGCCTCAACGGCCGACGTGGCCAACTGGGCGGGCGCGACTGGAATGCCGTGCGCTTCGAGCAGTCCTCGGACCAGGTACTCCGGCCACACCCCTCGAGCACCGGCCGGGACCTCAATGGTCGGCGCCGCGATCGGCGGACCCGTCGCGAGCCAGGCATCGCGCCGATCGTGGTAGCGCGCGCCGTGGCCGATCGCCCTCATCCCCGGCTCGATGCCGTTCACGAGATAGAGACCCCGATCCGCGAGCAACTTTCGACTGTAGGGGGCCAGGTCCAAATAGATGAGACTTTGCAGGACTAACGGAACGGCTAAATTTCTCCCCGCTTCGGCGACGGCGTCCATCCGTTCTTCGACCGGGGCCGGGTTCGGCGCCTCAGCGCGCGGGATGGTCGCGGAGTAGATCACCATGTCGAAGTTTCCCGCAACCTCTCGAGCGACGATCTCCAAGGACTGAAGGGTGATCATCGGGTCCATCACCACGTACCCGGTCACGTCGAGGGGGTTTTGGGGGTTGGAGAATGACGGCAAGAGCTGCTTCAACTCCTTGTCGGTCTCGGGCGGAAAGTCGGGGAACTCGAGTTTTTCTTCGGACGCTAAGTCCGCCATCAAGTCACACGCCCCGCCCGATGGAGTGATCGCGGCGATACGTCGTCCGCGGATACCTGGGTGATGTCCGAGGTATCCCGCTGTGTTCAGCAACTCTTCTAAGGAGTCGACCCGAACCACGCCGAGTTGGTGGAACGCGGCGTCGACCACTCGGTCATCGCCGGCCAGCGCGCCCGTGTGCGCGAGCGCGGCCTTGGCGCCTGCTTCGGTTCGACCGGTCTTCAGCGCGACGATCGGCTTGCCGGCTTGCAGCGCGAGTTCGCAGACCTCGCGGAACTCCTCGGGTTGACGTATGGACTCTAAGAAGGCGGCGATGACCTTCGTCTGGTCGTCTTCGATCAAGTACCGCATGATGTCCGACGCCGACGTCAGCGCTTCATTGCCGGTCGAGACGAGCAGGCTCAGTCCAATGCCGCGCGCCTGCGCGCCGGCCAGGACGGCGCTCGCGAGACCGCCGGACTGCAGGACGATGCCGACGGGACCGACTTCGAGAGGTGGCGCGATGAGGAGGCTGTAGGGGGTCACGCCACCGGCCGCGTTGATGAAACCGTTGCCGTTCGGTCCGAGCACGGTCAACCCTCGGTCGTGAGCCAGGTCCACCAGTTGAGACTCGAGTTCGACGCCCTCGGGGCCGGCTTCGCCAAAGCCCGCCGTGAGAATGACGACGTTGGAGATCCCGGCGTCGGCTACTTCGTTCATCACTTCCATTACCGCCGAGGTGGGGACCATGACGTAGGCGAGGTCCACCGGTCCGTCGAGTTCCTTGATCGATTTCAACGCCGCCTGACCGTGGACCGTGTCGTGATGGGGATGGACGACGTGGACGGACACCGCGGGCGAGTACTGGCGCAGGTTCGCGTGGGTCCAGATCGACCAGGGCGAGCGATCGGTCGCTCCGATCAAGACGACCGACCTGGCGCCAAAGAAGGCACCCAATTGATCGACGACCTCACGATCCGACGCGCTTCGCGCTTTCTCGTCGATTCGCACGCCCCACCCCCGGTGTCGTGATGGCATGACGCCGAGCCAAAGCGTACCTCCGGGACGAGGCCTCGGCACAACCGAAGTTTCGCCGGCCCCGAAGCGAAAGCGCTCGAGCGTGAAAGTGGTTACGGTGTCCTCGGGACCGTGATGTGGCACTCATCGGTCGTCAGGGGGACTGACGTGATCTTCGCCTTTAGCGCGGAACAAGACGAGTTACGAAAGTCGGTACGTAAGTTCCTGGAGGACAAGTCCCCCGAGACCGAAGTGCGCCGACTCATGGAGAGCGTGGACGGCTACGACCCGGCCGTCTGGACGCAGCTATGCGAACAGCTGGGACTCGCAGGGTTGGCGATCCCCGAGAAGTACGGCGGCTCGGGCTTTGGCTACGTGGAGTTGATCGTGGTGTTCGAAGAGATGGGCCGGGCCCTGTTGTGCGCTCCGTACTTCTCCACCGTCGCTCTGGCGGCCAATCTGTTGATGGCCGTCGACGATGAGTCGGCCAAGGTTGACTACCTGCCCTCGTTGGCCAGCGGTGACAAAATTGGCACCGTCGCGTTGGCCGAGACGACCGGCCGCTGGGACGAAGCCGGGGTGACGACGACCGCCACACAATCGGCGAGCGGCTGGTTACTCAATGGCGAGAAGAGCTTCGTGACTGACGGTCACGTGGCCGACGTGGTCTTCGTGGCTGCCCGTACCAACGCCGGGGTCTCGATCTTCGCGGTGGACAAGGGAGCCACCGGGTTCGTGGCGAGCGCTCTCGCCACGTTGGACCAAACGCGTAAGCAGGCGAAACTCACGTTTGCCCAGACGCCGGCGCGACTGATCGGCGAGGAGGGCACGGGATGGCCAGCGCTGTCCAAGATGCTCGACCTCGCGGCGGTGGCCTTGGCGGCCGAACAGGTCGGTGGGGCGCAACAGATCTTGGACGTCACGGTGCAGTACGCCAAGGACCGCGAGCAGTTCGGCCAGCCCATTGGGAGCTTCCAAGTCATCAAGCACAAGTGCGCCGACATGCTCTTGGAGGTGGAGTCCGCCCGATCGGCGGCGTACTACGCCGGTTGGGTCGCGGCGGATGACGACGATGATTTGCCGATCGCGGCGAGTCTCGCCAAGTCGTACTGCTCGGAGGCCTACTTCCACGCCGCCGCGGAGAGCATCCAGATCCACGGGGGCATTGGTTTCACCTGGGAGCACCCGGTCCACCTGTACTTCAAGCGAGCCAAGTCGTCCGAGCTGCTCTTCGGCGACGGGTCGTATCACCGCGAACTGCTCGCCCAACGGGTCGGGATTTAAGCGGTCAAATATTCAAGACATCCTGGAGGTATGGAGATTCGAACCCCGGACCCCTTGAATTCCCTGCAGGGAGTTGTCACCTTGGGCTGATTGACGAGTGGCTGCCTCCGGCCAATTCGCGGGTTCTCTCATTTGATGGCGGCATTGAGCGAGCCAACGAGAACTAGACGCTTGTTATCAATCGGGCGTCCGATATAGAATTCCGAGTTACTTTGAGATTAGAAGACACGATTCGCAGTCAGTGATTGAGCGTTTCGAAAGTGATGGAGACGTGACGTCGGCGAGTCCACCGAAGGGGGGGTCAATGGGCTATTTGGATGATGGCGATCGCAGACAATTAGTGGAGAAGGCGCTGTTCGTGCGCCTGGAGACTCTTCGACTTACGCGGATCGCGGGCGCTGGCCACTACAGCGGTACCTTTTCGGCCGCGGAACTTCTTGCGACTCTTTACTATCACGAGCTCCGTTTAGATCCCGCTAATCCGAAGTGGCCCGATCGTGATCGCTTCATCTTGAGCAAAGGGCATGCCGCGATTGGGCTCTATCCCATCCTGGCAGAACTCGGATACTTCGATGCGTCCGAACTCGAGACGTATACGCGGCTCGGAAGTGCCTTCGGGGACCACCCTGATATGCGCAAGGTGCGTGGAATTGATTTCAGTTCGGGCTCCCTGGGCCACGGACTCTCGATAGGAGTGGGCATGGCACTCGGGGGACGCGTGCAGTCGAAGGATTTCCGCGTGTTCGTGATGGTTGGCGACGCCGAGCTGAACGAGGGTCAGATTTGGGAAGCGGCGATGTCCGCCGGACACTTCAAACTCGAATCGCTCATCTGCATTGTGGATCGCAACCAATTGGGTATTGACGGACGAACAGAAGACATCATGTCGGTCGAACCAATTGAGGCTCGGTTTGCTTCCTTCGGGTGGGATGTGCAACGTATCAACGGGCACGATGTCGACGAGATTGCATGTGCGTTCGACAACACGAAGAACTCGTCGCGTCATCAACCTCACGTAATCATTGCCGACACCGTCAAGGGCAAGGGCGTGCACCGGATGGAACTTGACTTGAACTGGCACGTGGGCAATCTCAATCCGGAGGACTACGAAGAGGTCTACGCAGAACTGATCGGGGGAGGTACTAAGTGACCTCGGAAACTGCTGCCACGACTCCCGAAGAAATCGGCGAAACCGCCCCTGGCCAAGATCAGAGCGACGTGTTTCGCGGCGTCAGTTCAGATTCTTTGGTGCGCCGTGGACGCACGGAAAGTGGCATTAGTGCACGATCCGTACCCGCCTTCGTCGCGGGAGAAGAACTCGCCGACTTGGCGGAAACTGATTCGCGAATCGTGGTTATGACCGCGGACCTCGCGTCAGCAAACCGACTCATTGACTTCCAGCTCCGTCACCCGGACCGATTCTTCAACATGGGAATCGCAGAGAAGAACATGATTTCTGCCGGAGCCGGACTCGCGTCGACGGGCCTGATGCCTTTCGTGGGCACCTTCGCTTCTTTCGCATCGCTTCTGGGCTACGAACAGATTCGTACCGACTGCGCGTACCCGGGAATGCCAGTAAGAGTGCTCGCCCATCATTCGGGCATGTCACTCGGGTACTACGGCTCAAGCCACCATGCACTGGAGGATCTCGCGGCAATGCGCGCGGTGGCTGATCTCACGGTGGCGTGCGCCGCCGACGGCAATCAGCTTCGCGCTATGTTGCGCGCGTCCCTTGACCTCAAGGGCGCGCTCTACCTTCGCCTCGGGCGTGGTAGAGATCCAGAAGTGTACGCAACGGTGCCCGAAGACTTCGAGTTCGGACGCGCGTCGACACTTCGAGAGGGTAGCGACGCCACGGTCATCGCCACAGGTTCCCAAGTGCACGCCGCCCTCGCAGCGGCGGAATTACTGCTCGAGCGCGGTCTATCGGTCCGGGTCGTCGACATGCACACCATCAAGCCCCTTGACGTGGCCGCGGTAGTGGCGGCGGCGACGGAGACGGCGGCCGTAATCACCGTAGAAGAACACAACATCATCGGCGGCCTCGGGAGCGCTGTTGCCGAAGTGCTCGCCGATCACCGACTCGCTGTGCCCTTTTTGCGGCACGGTGTTAATGACGAATACGTACTCATTGGTCCACCTGCAGCGCTCTACGAGCACTATCGCCTTGACGCCCCCGGCGTGCTCGACGTGGTCGAAGAGTTCTGTCGTATGAGAAGGGACGAGGTATGACGATTCAGGCTCACACCAACCCCTTACCCCTTGCATGCCGTGTTGCTTCGGTGAGGTCATAGTTGTACATGAACGTTCAACTGCGCGGGAAAGACTGCGAAAGTGATCCAGTGACGTACACCGGCGTGCGCTGAAATTCGTCGGCGCAGCTTTCGGCGTAGCTACACACGATCCTTCCTTCGTCGTCCGGGCAGTCGGGTGGTACGGCGGCGTGTCTGTCGAAGAATCTTCGACGTTGGTGCAGGTAGAAACTGACCGCTTGGCGCCAGCGAGCCCCTTCCTTCGTGTTCGAGTACATCGCCATCGGTTGCTGACGGAATTCCTTTCTCGAAGAGTTCTGTACGGACTCGACTCAACTAGCCGGACAGGGCTTCGCTAGCTTTATCACCGGACTCTCTGAGTTTGTCCATCGCTTGATGGCCCTTTTCAGCGACTGCGTGACTACCGTCGCTCACCGCTTTTGCGGCAACTTCTTTGGCTTTGTCCTTTGCCGAACGAATGGTGTCATCGGTGTGTTGTTTGGCCTTCCGCTTAGCCTTGTCAACAGACTCATTGATATTGCGCTTTGCTTTACGCTTCAGAGATTCAGAACTTTCTTTGGCTTGGGCCCCAGTCTCACCCGAGAATTTGGCGGCCCTTCGCTTGGCCTTGTCCAAGACGGCTTTCGCCCTGTTGTTCGCTTCCTCGGCAATCTTTTCCGCTCGACGTTCAGCTTTTCTCATAATCTTCTTGGCTTTTCTTTTCCTTGCCATCGCTATTCCTGCTCCTTCTCATTGTTCGTAGCCAATGCTTCTCAATACTTGTGCCGAATTCAGATGAAATACTTTCTACGAATGACCTCTCGCTAAGCCAGCATTTGTCGTGAGTGTTTCGGTGGTTCACTTGCGCGGCAACTCAAGGCGGCCGCGTTATGGACCTTTTGCAAGTCTCCATTGCAAGGTAGCATTTCCGTCACGTCACGCCCCAGAGTCCGGTAATTTCCGACGCCATGAGCCCCCCTGTTTCGAGCCGTGCATTCAGCTGAGAGCATGCCATCGCCGCTTTGTAGCAGCCTGCTTCCCATGCAACTCTGAGGTAAGTGGCTGACGACTTACTTGTAACCCTGTGGCGTCAGGGTTCATTTCAGGGGGCCGAGGTCAACATTCTTCGAGTGGCGACTCACTCGTTGGGATACCGTTAACAGTGTTGAACCGGCGACTAAGCCCCAAGTGATTGACATGTTCAGGCTCGCTCGCGAGTCAATAGAAATCGGATCGAACGATAAAGTGAACTTTTCCGGTGCACTTGAGATGCCGATGGCATTCAACCCAGAAGATCACTCGTTACTGGACCGTAGGGACTAATTCTTTCCCATCGCGGCACTTTTCTGTTCGCTGGCACTGTCTTGGTGATACATTTCGTTCGAACTTGCGCGATGGTTCCACCGTGGATTCCTGGGCGTGAAACAGGGGGTAGAGGCCATGGGATTTTCTGTCAAGGGCAAGTATTTCGAGACGTGCAACTGCGACGTGAGTTGTCCTTGCATCTGGCTGGGGCCGGCGACCAATGACTCCTGTGATGTACTACTGGCCTGGCACGTTTCGGAGGGTCAGAGGGATGGCGTCGACCTCTCTGGCTTGAACGCGGTGATGGCAGTGCACACCCTCAAGCAGATGACCGACGGTAATTGGAAGGTTGCACTTTATCTCGACGACCGTGCGACGCCCGAGCAGTCTGAGGCACTGGGCGCGGTCTTTTCGGGCGGCGCCGGCGGGCACCTCGCTGGCCTCGGCCCATTGATCGCGGAGGTCGCGGGAGTTGTTCCCGCCAAGATCTCATTTGAGCACGACGGCGATTCGCTCAAGGCAACGGTGGGCGACATACTCTCGATGGAGTCGAAGGAAATGGTCGGAATGGATGGCTCGCACGCTCCGGTCATCACTAATCCACTCTTGGGCGCCGTGGCGCAGCCCGTCACGCAGGCAAAGGCGGGCGCGATCCGCTACCACGACCACTGGGACGCGGAGTTCTCAGGCACAAACAGCTTTGTGACCGACTTCGCGTATGAGGGCTGAGGCTCTCGAAGACGCTGATACACGGCTCGGGTTGTCACTTCGTCAACTCCTCCCCGGTTGGATTGCGCTTTGTCTGGTGGCCGTGCTCGCGTGGACCGTGACCGTCACGTGGGCCGGTTCAATGGGTATCGGCGCAGGAACGATGGGACTGTCCTTCGGGGCCTTCCTGGTCGTTTGGGCGATCATGATGGCCGCGATGATGTTCCCGTCAGTGGCACCGATGGCGATCGTCTGGATCCGTTCCGTGGCGGCTCGCCCGAACAGGCGAGCGCGGATAATCGGAATCTCCTCGTTTCTGGCCGGCTACCTCTTCGCGTGGACCGTCTTTGGTGCTGCCGTGTACGCGGTGCTGCTTGGCGCGGGCAGGCTCGCTAACGATTCGCCCGACGCCGCACGATGGGCCGGGGCCGCGATCTTCGTCCTCGCCGGTGTCTACCAATTGACACCGCTCAAGAGTGCTTGTCTCCGACATTGCCGGACGCCGTTGGGTTCGCTCTTCCACTACGCGAGTTACAAAGGCCGAGGGCGCGATTTTCGAGTCGGCACGCACCACGGACTTTACTGCGTCGGCTGCTGTTGGGGCCTCATGATCGTGCTGATCGCCGTCGGTGCGATGAACATCCCGGTGATGGTGGCTCTCGCGGGGGTCATCCTGATTGAGAAAGTCTGGCGATACGGACGAGCGTTTTCACGAGGGATCGGCGTGGCCCTGCTCGTCGTCGCTGGACTGGTTCCCTTTATTCCCTCTCTCCTACCCGGGCTGACGATGGCTCCTTCGCCCGGAATGTGACCAGACAAAGAGCTTCGCGATCGACCTCTTAAAGGGACATTGAGAAGTTGGTGTCGAAGGACCGACAACATTACTCTCCGAGTGGCGAATCAAGCAATGGGGAGAACGATGTTGAATTCGGACAATGGGGGACTTCTCACTTGTTAGGGTCTCGTTAATACGAATATCCCAAAACTTGAAAAGCCATATGAAATATGGCGCCAAATTTGTGGAGGTACGGGGATTCGAACCCCGGACCCCTTGCATGCCATGCAAGTGCTCTACCAGCTGAGCTATACCCCCAAAGGATTAACGATGTTACCAGTTCAGGACTGAACTGCAGAAATCCGAACAAGTGCTTTCAGATCGCTCAATCTTCGAACCGAAGTCAACAACTCCTACGACGCAACTTGAACGACAGCCACCTGCGCGACGGGAGGTGGGACTGGCTCACCGTGCTCTCGCAATGACTCAATATGCATTTCAATCGCTTCGGCGATATTGGTCTTCACCTCTTCAAGAGTCTTGCCCGTAGAAACGCACCCATCGAGATCGGGAACCCACGCTCCATAGTTGTTCGGGGAGCGTTCAATTACCACCGCGTACTCGGTCATCGCTTCCTCCATTCCAAACCAGCCTGCCGCACAATGCTACTAATCAGTTCGATGTGAAGAAACCGTCGGTCTTCACCAAGTAACAAAAGTCGTTGGGGGCGTCGGAGAAGAAACTCGCGCGGAATTGTTCGGGCGTGGCTCGCGCCATTTCCAGTGCTCGCTAGTAGTGAGCGAGGCCCGAATGAGTTGGTGTGGTCGGCAGGTCTTCGGATACCGCCCTACGGATTCTCATTTCGACGATCTACCGAGTGACGAAGAGAAGTGCGAAGCCGTCGTAGCCCTTGTTCCCAACGGTTTGGATCGCCGTTCCTTCGATTCGGTCATTCGCGACCGCCATCTCCAGGAACGCACGGACGCCCTGGACTCGTTCGTCCGTGCTCGTCGAATTGGCAATTTCGCCGTCGCGTACCACATTGTCGGCCACAATGACCGTGCCCGGTCGAGACAAACGAAGTGATAGCTCCAAGTACTTCGGATATCCCTCTTTGTCCGCGTCAATGAAGATGAAATCGAATGGTTCCGCATCTCCATCGATTAGTTCCTGCAGCGACGTCGTCGCCGGACCAACACGAATGTCAACCAACGCCCCCAGTCCCGCTCGGTCGATGTTCTTCCGCGCGACCTCGGCGTGCAACGGCTCCAGCTCGAGTGTCACCAGGCTGCCGTCACTGGGAAGTGCGCGAGCTAACCAGATGGTGCTGTACCCTCCGAGGGTTCCAATTTCCAGAATTCGTCGCGCTCCTTGCATCCTTGCGAGGAGTTCCAGCAATTTTCCTTGATTCGGTGCAACGCTTATCGGTGGGAGATTCGCCGCTGCACTTCGAGTAAGGGTTTCCTCCAGCGCACTGTCTGAGGGCAAGAGAAGTCCGACAAAGTACTCATCGACATCGGTCCATAGGGTTTCGTTCATTTACAAAGTCTCGCACCCTGGCGACACCCAATGAGTTGCGAATAGGGAAAGGACGAGAGAACAAGTCGGTACACGTTGGTCTTCAGTCACTCGTCGAACTCGAGGTGGACCAACCAACTGGTGGCACGAGATAGGGCCCCGCTCCATCGCTGACATTCGACAATCGCCGACGGCGAGCAAGATCCTCACTCGTCACTCAATTGAGTATCACGTCGCAAAAATCTGACGGATGGGAAAGGAAGGGCGAATGGTCGCTTTCCAGAGTCAAGGCAAAGTCGCACTCTTCGGAAAACAACTGTTGCAACTCCGGATCGACGGCGTGGTCGTCGGTGCAGCGAATATAGATGGTCTCCGTCATGTCATTGTCGGATTTGCGATGACTTCGGAAACTGGCGATGGTTTGCGTCGAAAGTTGTTCCACGGCCCATTTCGCAGTCGAGGGAGTGCAGTGGTTGAAAAGGGCATCGCTCGCCAAGTCGGGCTTCAATCGAAGAAATTCACCTTCGACTTCAATGGCGTCATCGAGGAGCGTTCGAACTCGAATATGTCGAGAGGCATCCGTCGCGCTTTCACGCGGAATCGGGAGCAGGGCCGCGACGTAGATGCATCGCTGGAGATTGGGTATGCGAGAAGCGACCTCCGAAACGACCGCACCTCCGTAACTATGGGCGACGAGAACATAGGGGCCTTCATCGTTGGCCAACGCAGCGACGGCTGCGGTGTCTTCGGCGAGTCCCGTTGCCGGGTCGGCGCCGTTCCTCGAACTCGGTAGGTCGACGGCCCTCCACGTGACACCTCGACGATCCAATTCAACACCGACGTCGCGCCAACACCACGCGCCGCTCCACGCGCCGTGCACGAGTATGTACGTGGGAGAACTCACTGCGCCATCTTTCACGACGAGGGGAGTCGACGCCAATTCCCTAGAATGTCTAGATGGCGCGGCCTTTTGACGTTAAGAAAATCGAGAAGAAGTGGCAAGACCGCTGGCTCGAAGACGGCACGTACGAGGTCGACAACGACGATCTGCGCGAGCGCTACTACGCGCTGTGCATGTACCCGTACCCGTCGGGCTCGGCCCACCAGGGACACGTGCGAATCTACACCTTCGGCGACGTCAACGTGCGCTACCGGACCATGCTCGGAAAGGCCGTGCTCTCGCCCTTCGGGTTCGACTCCTTTGGCCTGCCGGCCGAGAACGCCGCGATCAAGGCCGGCACGCACCCTCGAATCTTCACGGAGGCGCGCATTGCTGAACTTAAGTCGTCGCTAATCCGACTCGGCGCGGTCTATGACTGGCGCCGCGAGGTTCGCAGCCACGACCCCGAGACCATTCGCTGGTCCCAGGCCATCTTCTTGGCCTTTCTGAAAGCCGGACTGGCCTATCGCGCCGAGGCACCGGTCAACTGGTGTCCCGGATGCGGCACGGTCCTGGCGAATGAGCAAGTCCTGCCCGATGGAACCTGCGAACGCTCCGGTGATCTCGTGGAGCGCAGGAACCTCGAGCAATGGTTCTTCAAGATCACGGACTACGCCGAAGAGTTGCTGAACGACCTCGACACGCTCGAGTGGCCCGAACGGGTGAAGGCGATGCAGCGCAATTGGATCGGACGTAGCGAAGGGGTGGAGTTCGATTTGGCCCTCACCGACAATCCGGCGAGGGCCATTCGCGTGTTCACGACGCGACCGGACACCGGCTTCGGCGTCACCTACGCCGTCGTCGCGCCCGAGCACCCGTTGCTCGAGGAGTTGACAACCGATGACCAGCGGGCCACGGTGACGGAACTCGTGGAGCGGGCCTCGAAGGAGAGCGAAGTCGTTCGAACTGCCTCGTCGGAAGGCGGCGCCGCATTGGAGAAGCGCGGCGCCTTCACCGGCAGCCACGTGGTCAACCCCTTCAACGGCGAATCGGTCCCGGTCTACGTGGCGGACTACGTGCTCGGCACCTACGGCACCGGGGCGATCATGGCGGTGCCCGGCGAGGACGAACGTGACCACGCCTTCGCCCTGGCCTACGGTTTGCCCGTCGTGCACACGACGCAAGTGCCGGACAGCTTCGACGGCGGCGCTTTCACCGGCGACGGCGAGAAGATCAATTCCGGCTTCTTGAACGGCCTGGATACGGGCCAAGCAAAGCTCCGCGCGACGGAATATCTCGCCGAGAACGCTCACGGTGACGTCAAGGTGAACTATCGCCTTCGCGACTGGTTGATCTCGCGCCAGAGGTTCTGGGGCACTCCGATTCCCATCGTCTACTGCTCGAACTGTGGGATCGTGCCCGTGCCGGACGACCAATTGCCGGTTCTCGCGCCCGATGACGTGACGATGGACAAGACCGGTCAGTCGCCGCTCGCGACCCACGAGGAGTTTCGCAACACGACCTGCCCGGTCTGTGGCGCGCCAGCCATTCGCGAGGCCGACACGATGGACACCTTTTGCGACTCGTCGTGGTACTTCTTGCGCTACACCGATCCCTGGACGCCGAACATGGCCTTCGATCCCGTCGAGGCGGCCCAGTGGATGCCGGTCGATCAGTACATCGGTGGCATCGAGCACGCGATTCTGCACTTGCTCTACGCGCGCTTTTACGTAAAGGCCATGGTCGATATCGGATTCTCACCGGGACTGCCGCGTGAACCTTTCAAACGACAGTTCTCCCAGGGCATGATCCGACTTTCGGGCTCGAAGATGTCCAAGTCCAAGGGCAATCTCGTCGCTCCCGAGGAGTACTTCGACACCGTGGGGGCCGATAGTCTTCGACTCTTTCACCTCTTCGCCGGACCGCCGGCTGACGACATGGACTGGACCGACCAGACCGAAGAAGTCATCGAGGGCTGTGGACGGTTCCTCGATCGCGTCTATCGCCTCAGCCAATACCACGAGGTCAACTTTCACGAGGGCGTGGACGACAGCGATCAAGAGGTCAGGCGTGCGGTGCATCGCACCATCGACAAGGTCACCTACGACCTCGAGCACTGGGGTCACAACACCGCGGTCGCCGCGCTGATGGAACTATTGAACGCCATTTCCAAGTGGGCGCGCAGTGAGCACGGGGCCGAACGAGCCACCTTGGACGAAGCAGTTGACGTGCTGGTGATGTTGCTGGCGCCGATGGTGCCGCACGTCACGGCTGAGCTCTGGGAAGAGCGACACCCGGGCGAGAAGAGCGTGCACCAACAGACGTGGCCGGTCGCCGATCCCGAATTGGTGAAGCGCGCGAAGGTCACGATGGTCGTGCAAGTCAATGGGAAGGTTCGCGCGCGACTCGAAGTTCCGCCGGACATCTCGATGGCCGACGCCGCGACCGAGGCGCTTGAGGACGCCGCGATCAGCGCCGTGCTGGCCGGCGCGACGCCGGAGCGGATCGTGTCTCGGCCGCCCCGGCTGGTGAACATCATCGTCTGATGAGCAAACACTCGAACAAGGATTCGGATACGACCATCACGATTGAGTCGCCACGCTTCGATCGTCCGGAAGTCGAGATTCGAGCGTCCACGAGGCGAAAGAAAACCGGAACGGCCCACTGGTCGGGGAGTCGGATCGTGGTGCTGATCCCGGCGCGAATCAAGGGACGCGAACGAACTGCCTTCGTCGATGACCTCGTCGAACGCCTCATGACGCAGCGACCACAGAACTCCGCTGGCGATGCGACTCTCGAGGATCGAGCGAATCAGCTCGCTGAACTCTTCAATAACGGCGTGATGCCCAGCTCCGTTCGTTGGGTGAAGAATCAACAGGCGCGCTGGGCGTCGTGTTCACCGGCCAGCAAAGAGATTCGGATGTCGAATCGTCTGCGCCAATGTCCCGAGTGGGTGATCGACGCCGTGCTCGTCCACGAACTGGCCCATCTCCAAGAGGTCGGTCACACGGCTCGATTCAACGAGATCGCCAACCGTTTCGAGCGACAGGAGGAGAGCGCGCTGTTCTTGGAGGGCTACGCGTTAGGACTGGGACTTCGCATCGAAGAGGGCGACGTCGACGTCATCTCGGCTGACTAGCTGATTAGTTGGCTTCGCCCCGGAGGAACTTCTCTAGTTCGGCCGCCAGTTCGTCGCCGCTCGGTAACTCGTCGCCGAGTGACACACCTTCGACCTCGTCAGCCGCTTCTTCCAATTGCGCGACCATCGTGGTGTGATCGGGATTGTTCGTTATGAGGTCATCCACGCGCTGACGGGCCTCTTCGGCGGAAGCGCGAAGGCTGCCCGCGTCCAAGGTCAGTCCGGCAATGCTCGCCAGGCCGTCGATCAACGCCGCCGATGCCTGCGGATACGGCATCGAGGCCACGTAGTGGGGCACGCGCGCCCACAGGGTGACGATCTCCATGTCGACTTCGGAGAACCCGAGTTCCAGTGCCGAGCTGATGCCGGCCGGGACTTCGAGTTCACCCGACACCGTGCCGACGCGAGTAAGCAAGTTGGCGCTCGTGGCCGGGGCGGTGCCGATGATGCGCACCGGTCGAGTGTGTGGGGTCGGCGCGGGGAAGGCGCCGAGCCCGACGACGAGTCGCACGTCGAAACGACCGGCCGCGTCGGTGACGACGTCCACGAAGTCGCTCCAATGAAAGTCCGGTTCTGGTCCGACGAGAAAGAGAATGTCCGCCCCGTCGCCGTCGCGACCGAAGCGCAGTTGGATTTCGGGCCAGGTCAGCTCGGTCGTGACGCCGTCGACAATGCGCGCGATCGGACGGCGCGCGCGCTGGTCGATGAAGTACTCGGTGTCGAAGGTGGCCAGGACCTCGGTGTAAATGGTGTCCAGCATGGTGCCGATGGCGTTGCTCGCGCCGAGGCCGGCGTCGATCCAGCCTTCGAGCGCAATGACGAGGACCGGTTCGTTGAGGTCGGGGTCCGCGAGGAAGATGATGTGGTCGTAGATCTCGTCGTCCATCAATTCCTCTCCAATGTCATCTTCGCACTTTGCGCGAGCATCAAAATATGGGTCGGGTATTCGGTGACGCTGCCCTGATCACCGCCGGCCGCACCGGCGCTGTAACGAGCGAACACCCCTTGCATGATGCAGGCCAACTTCCAGTAGCCGAACGCTTGATAGTAGGCGACGTGACTCAGGTCCAGTGACGAGTTTGACGCGTACGCCCCGAGGACCTCATCACGACTGGCGAAGCCCTGGGCGGTGGTGGGCGCGACGCCGAGCAACGACACCGTCGGGTCCGACGGCTCAGCCCAGTAGACCATCAGGAGCCCGAGGTCGGCCATGGGATCGCCCAACGTGCAGATCTCCCAGTCGAGGATGGCGCGCACGCGGCCGTTCTCGTCGAGGACCGTGTTGTCGAGGCGGTAGTCGCCGTGGACGACCGAAACGCGCTGTTGGGAAGGGATCTGCGCGCTCAGTTCGGCGCCGACAGCTTCGATGAGACCTCCGTGATCGACGCCTTCGACGTGCATCTGTTCGTACTGAGTGGTCCAGCGCCGCAGCTGACGCTCGATGTAGCCGTCGTGGCGAGCCAGTTCTCCAAGACCCGCGCTCTCGACGTCGACGTCGTGGAGCTGGGCCAGCGTCGCGGCGAGGTGATCGCCGATGACGCCGCGGGTGGCCTCGTCGAAGGTCGCCTCGGCCTGGTCGCGGTCGCGCAGGATCGCGCCGTCCACGAACTCCATGACGTAGAAAGGCCGTTCGTTGACTTCTTCGTCGACGCAGAGACCGAGCGGCTCGGCGACCGGGATCCCGAGCGGGTAGAGCGCTGAGATCACCGTGTGTTCGCGCACCATGTCGTGGGCCGTCGGGAGCACGTGACTGGTCGGCGGTCGACGTAATGCGAAGGCGTTTCCTTCGGCGTCGACCACGCGATACGTCAGATTTGAACGGCCGCCGGCGATGAGTTCAAACGAGAGTGGCGTGACGGCCTTCACGTGCTCGCTCATCCACGCCGAGACGTTTGCTTCGTCAATTCCGACGACGACACGGTTCATAAACGCCGAGGCTAACAGCGCTTTGTGACCCACTTATTCATCCGCACACACCGTTAGGCTGGCCGTCGTGACTGACGTAACCGACGCGACATTTGGAACCGCCGTTATGGAGCGTTCGATGACCGTACCGGTCGTCGTGGACCTCTGGGCCGAGTGGTGCGGGCCGTGCAAGACGCTCGGACCGATCATCGAGAAGGTCATTGGCGAGACCGGAGGTGCGGTGGAGCTCGCCAAGGTCGACGTCGACACCAACCCGGAGATCGCCCAGGCCTTCAACGTCCAATCGATTCCGGCGGTGTTCGCAATTCACGAAGGAAAGATCGTGGATTCCTTCGTCGGCGCGTTGCCGGAGTCGGCGGTACGAGAGTTCGTCGAGAAACTCGCCCCCGGTACGTCGAAAGTCGACCAGCTGGTTGACGTCGGCGACGAAGCGTCGCTTCGCGCCGCGCTCGAACTGGACGCGACGAACATCGACGCGGCGGTTGCGCTCGGTGATCTCTTGCGTCGCGCCGACCGACTCGACGAGGCCGACGAGGTGCTCAAACCGTTCGAGAACGTCGTGGCCGCCAAGACCATCCTCGCTCGAATTCGCCTGCAACGAGGTGGTGTCTCGCTTGACGGTGATCTCGATCTCACGCTCGAGCACCTGTTGGAGCAGTCCTCCAGTGCGACCAGCGCCAAAGACTCGCTATTGGAGATTCTCGACGCCCTGGGACCCGGGGATCCGCGCTACGTGTCGTATCGGCGAAAACTCGCCAGTCGCCTCTACTAGTGCGGGTCCATCAACCACCAGCGCCGATATCTCTCTCACTCGGTGCGACCACGTTCGATCTCACCTCGCGCGCGCTCGTCATGGGCATCCTCAATCGCACCCGCGACTCCTTTTACGAACCGGCCGCCACGTTCGATCTCGATACCCTCTTCGAGCGCGCTGACCGTCTCATCGACGAGGGGGCGGACCTCTTAGATATCGGCGGCGTGAAGGCCGGTCCCGGCGAAGAGGTCGACGAGGCCGAAGAACTCGAACGCGTCGTACCGGTCGTCACGGAACTCGTGCGTCGATTCGACGTCCCCATAAGTATTGACACGTGGCGCGCTGGGGTTGCCCAGGCGGCCTTCACCGAGGGCGCCTGCGTCGGTAACGACATCAGCGGCTTCGCCGATGACCAGTATCTCCCGGTCGCGGCCACAGCCGGTGCGGCCGTGGTCGCCACGCACATTCGCCTTCGACCACGCGTGGCCGACCCCACCCCGCACTACGACGACGTCACCGCAACCGTGGCCGATTTCCTGACGGAGCGGCGTCAACGGGCCCTCGACGCCGGCGTGCACGAGGACCGCATCGTGGTCGATGCCGGACTGGATCTGGGAAAGACGGCCGCGCAATCGCTACAACTTCTTCGCGACTCGGACCGACTGGCCGGACTCGGCGCGCCGCTCCTGCTCTCGGCGTCGAACAAGACGTTCCTGGGCGTGATGTTCGACCTGCCCGTGAACGATCGCCGCGAGCCGTCGCTGGCGGCGACGGCGCTCGGCATTGCGGCCGGTTGTCGTATCGTTCGGGTTCATGACGTCCAGGGAACGGTTCGAGTGCGCGACGTGATCGCGCGACTCGTCGAAGAAGGACGATCGTGAATTCGAGCGTGTGCGTCGTGGGAACGGACGCGACGATGGTCTACGACGCCGTGCACAACGTCATCGCCGAGGCCCTAGGCGAACTCGACCCCTCCTTCGCGCTGCAGGACTTCACCGCGAAGGACGTGACCTCAGCCGGGGGAGAGCCGGTGACGCCGCTGGTGATGGAAGCTCTCAATACGCCGCCGTTTTTGGTCGAGCGACGCGTAGTGGTGGTGCGCGACGCTCAGTCGTTGCTCGCCGACGAGGTCGCCGACATGCTGGCGTGGATGAACGATCCGGCGCCCGACGTGGTCCTGGTCCTGGCGGTCGTGGGCACCAAGGCCAACAAACTCGTGAAAGGCGCGGCCTCCGTGGTGGAGGTCAACGTCGGTTCGCGTACGGCTGACCGCGTGACCTTCGTGGAAGCCAAGGTGGCCGAGTACCGCGTCAGCGTTGATCACGAAACGGCGATCAAGATCACCGACCGGCTGGGTGACGACGTGGCTCGGGTCGATGCCCTCGCGAGGACACTCCAGACGATCTACGGAACGTCGCCGCTCAACTTCGGCCACGTCGAGCCGTATCTGGGCGACGCGGGCGACGTCCCCGAGTGGGACCTGACGGACGCGATCGACGCCGGTGACGCCACCAAGGCCATCGTCGTCGCGCGTCGCATGCTGGATTCCAAGGGCCGCGCCGGTCTGCAGATCGTCAACATCCTCCAGCGGTACTACCTGCGGATGGCCAAGCTCGAGGGGAGCGGCGTTCGCTCGGGCGACGAGGCGGGGGCGCTGCTCGGTATCAAAGGCTTTCCCGCGACCAAGGCGTGGCAGATGTCCCAGCGCCTGGGGACCGAGCGAATCGCGACGGCCGTGCACTGGATCGCCGACGCCGACGTGGCTCTGAAGGGCGGCGTCAGTTACGGCGGCAAGGACCTCGACACCGACATGGACGTGACCGAACTGACGGTCATAGAGATTCTGGTGGCGCGACTGGCCAAGATGACCCAAGGCGCCCGGCGCCGCTAGGCAGTTCCGCGAAGCGTTACGCGTTTTCCTTCAAGACCGCGATTCGCTTCATCAGCCCGCTCTTCTTGTTGGCGGCCTGGTTCTTGTGGATGATCTTCTTGGTGGCGGCCTTGTCGATGCGCTTGATGGCCATACGCAAGGCGGACTCTTCGTCCTCGGTGCCGACGGCCGCGACGGCGTTCTTCACGCGGGTGCGGACTTCGGACTTGACCTTCTTGTTGCGCTCGCGCGCGACCACGGTCTGCTTGTTGCGCTTGATCTGGCTCTTGATATTTGCCACGAAATTCCTCGTTCTAGTGCGCGGACAATGCGTCCGACGGGCTTGTTAAGAATAGCAGGGCGACTCTGACCGCCTTTAACGCAAAGGAATGGATCAGAACACAGGTAACCTGATGGACCGTGGCTGCTCCTTCAACGACCGTCGATTCCGCCAAAATCCGCACCATCAGCATCATCGCGCACATCGATCACGGCAAGTCGACGCTGTCGGACCGAATCCTGGAGATGACCGGCGCCGTCGACCCACGACTCATGCGCGCGCAGTACCTCGACTCCATGGACATCGAACGCGAGCGCGGCATCACCATCAAGGCCCAGAACGTCCGCGTCAACTACGAGGGCTACATCATTCAACTGATCGACACGCCCGGGCACGTCGATTTCGGCTACGAAGTGTCGCGATCGCTGGCCGCCTGTGAGGGGGCCGTACTCCTCGTCGATTCCAGCCAAGGGATTCAGGCCCAGACCCTGGCCAACTGCTACCAGGCGATCGAACACAATTTGGAGATCATCGCAGTCCTCAACAAGATCGACCTGCCGGCCGCCGACCCCGAACGCTGCATCGAAGAGTTGGAGCGGGTCCTCGGGCTACCGGGCGACCAGATCTTGCAGATCTCGGCGAAGACCGGCGAAGGTGTGCCCGAGTTGCTTCGCGCGGTCATCGAGCGGATCCCGGCGCCGAAGGGTGACCCCGACGCCAAATTGCAAGCGCTGATCTTTGACTCCTACTACGACCAGTACCGCGGTGTGATCAGCTCGATTCGCATCGTCGACGGGACACTGCGCAGCGACGCGCGCGTGCGCATGCTGCAGGCCGGTGAGAACCACGAGATCGAAGAGATCGGGATTCGCACCCCGGACATGATTCGGGTTAGCCAACTCGGCCCCGGCGAGGTCGGCTACATCGTGGCCGGCATCAAAGACGTCGGCGGCGCCCGCTCGGGTGAGACGATCACTGAGACGGCGAGACCCGCGGCGCCGTTGGGCGGTTACCTGGATCCCAAGCCCATGGTCTTTTGCGGTATCTACCCGATTGACGGCGACGACCTGCCCGACCTGCGCGACGCGCTCGACAAGCTGAAACTGAACGACGCCTCCATCACCTTCGAGCCGGAGTCCTCGAAAGCGCTGGGCTTCGGTTTCCGCTGCGGATTCTTGGGCCTCTTGCACATGGAGATTGTCCGCGAGCGCTTGGACCGCGAGTTCGACCTCGGGATCATCGCGACGGCGCCGTCGGTCGTCTACCGCGCCTTTCTCACTGACGGCACCGAGTTACTCGTTGACAATCCGACGGAACTGCCCGACCTCAGTCGACTGGATCACATCGACGAGCCGATGCTGGCCATCACGATCCTGACGCCCTCGGAGTACCTCGGAGCCGTGATGGACCTCGCGCAGAGTCGACGGGGCGAGATGGTGAAGATGGACTACATGTCGACCGACCGGGTCGAACTGCGCTACTCCATCCCGCTCGCCGAAGTCATCATCGACTTCTTCGACGCGTTGAAGAGCCGCACCAAGGGTTACGCCAGTCTCGATTACGAGCCGAGTGGGTACATCACCTCCCAACTCGTACGCGTCGACCTGTTGATCAACCACGAACCGGTCGACGCCTTCTCCACGATCGTGCACAAGTCCAACGCCGACTATTACGGACGCAGGATGGCGGAGCGTCTCAAAGAGCTCATTCCGCGCCAGATGTTCGACGTGCCAATCCAGGCCGCCGTTGGAGGCCGCATAATCAGTCGCGAGACCGTGAAGGCTCGTCGCAAGGACGTGCTGGCCAAGTGTTACGGCGGAGATATCACCCGAAAAAGAAAGCTCCTCGAGAAACAAAAAGAAGGTAAAAAGCGAATGAAAAGTCTCGGTCGTGTAGAAGTTCCTCAGGAGGCTTTCGTCGCCGCGTTGAAGCTAGAGGACTGAGAAGTTCATTACCAACTGGATACCAGCGAGGAAAACGTGTGAAGACATGTGAATGCCAGGCGGTCAGCGGAGAAGACGCTATCTACTGCGCCTCTTGTGGCAGGCGGTTGGCAGAGACTGACCGTGCTGACACCGCACCATCTCAGGTCGAGAGAGTTGAATTGATCACGGCGAATCCGGTCCCACAAAAACGAATCGTTGTCATCATTGCGAGCTTCATCGTGATTGCCTTGGTCGTCGCTATTGGCCTCACGTATTTGCTGAGAAATGTTCACATCGAGATTTCTTCCAACAATCTTGTTTCGGTACAGCTGCCATTGAACATATGCACGACGTCCGTGGGAGTCTCCAGCGACACTCCGGCAAACTTGCCGGCGACTGTCCAGGTTGACATCGCCAAGGGATTTTCCACCCAACTTGCTTTTTATTCCGATAATGAAGGTGTGATCGAGGTATTGGCACCCTCTGGATGGACCTGTACGGCGGTCATTGGTGCCGACGGTTCCAGTTCAGTCACGGTGTCCCCAGCGGGTCAATCCGACGTGTCGAGCGGAGCGCTCACTCCTGGCTCTACGGCCGAGGAAATCCACGCCTCACAAACGAGCGCTTGCGTTGGTTGTCGTGAATCTCTGGCGTGCCCCTTGTTCGTCAATGCAGCGAACGATTACCGGCACGCATTTCAGAAAGCCTGTCCGTCTCGCCGACCAACTTCGGAGCTGGTAACCAAGATCAATGGACACATCGTGAAAATTGAGGATCCACCAGGGGTTAACGGAGATGCCGATCCTTCCGGTGGCGCGTATCCCGCCATGGGTGTGATGACCTATTTCGATGACCTCAATAGTGACGGCAGTTGGACTGAGACGTGCGTACTTTCACCGACGGACACGTCCGTGTGCAGGGCGATAATCGGGAACTTCAATTCACGATATGGGAGTCGCTGAAAGCAGCATGGATGAAGGATTTCAATCAAGACTCCTGGGTTACTCCCCAAAACGATACCTAGCGAAGGTCCACAAGTTGCCTTCGCGATCGTGGACGCTGTAGCCACGCTGCATCCGATCGGGGGTCGAGTGAGGTTCTCCCGTTACGTTCGCACCCTTCGCCTTAGAACGTTCGTGAAGTTAGAAGCGTTAGTAGCCGGTGGTTCCGTCGACCAACTCACGGAGAATGTCGGCGTGCCCGCAGTGTCGCGCGTACTCCTCGATCACGTGGAGATATATCCAACGAAGATCAACCGGTTCGCGACCGGCACCCGGTTGCTTCACGAACTCTTCTAGTTCGTGACCACGGGCGAGTCCGTCAGAAGTCTCGCACGCCCTGTTGAAGTTGGCGACGACTTCGTCGAGCGTCGTGCTGTCGAGTTCCGTCCATTCGACCTCACGGTCATTCGGACGTTTGTAGTACTCCACGACGTCATTTCCGGCGAAACGCACGTCGAACCAGACCTGCTCGACGAACGTCATGTGTCGCACCATGCCCAGAAGCGACATCGTCGAACTCTCGACCGGACGCTGACAGAGTTCCCCGAAGGAGAGCCCCGAACATTTCTTTATCAATGTTGCACGATAGAAGGCGAGCCACGACTCCAATTGCTCGCGTTCGCCGCCGGACAACAGGGGTTTGGGTCGTTCAAAGTTGGGTATTTCGTCCATGAAGCGACGATACCCAGCCAGCGCATCGTCGTTAGCACTCGGTAGAATTGACTGCTAACAAGGAGAGGCATGGCCCGTCGCGTAGTGCGCAAACCCACCAAGGTGCTGATGGACCTGGACGCCCGCAAGGCCACGATCCTCAAGGCGGTGGTCGTCGAGCACATCGACACGGCCCAACCAGTCGGCTCCTCGGCGGTCGCGGCCAGCGCCGACCTCGACGTCTCCTCGGCAACCGTGCGATCTGAGATGGTCGCCCTCGAGCGCGAGGGCTACCTCGCCCAGCCCCACACCTCGGCCGGTCGGATCCCGACCGACAAGGGCTATCGCTACTTCGTGGACCACCTGCAGTCCGGGGTCCTCGGCGCGGTCCAGCAACAACAGGTCAAGGAGTTCTTCGCCAGCGTGCGCGGCGAGGTCGAGGAAGTCCTCGAACAGACGTCCACATTGCTCAGCCAGATGACGAGCTACACCTCGGTCGTGGTGGGGGCCTCTCACGCGCACGCCACGATCTTGAGCGTGCAGTTGGTCAATCTCGACGCGCACCATCACTTGCTCGTCACTGTGTTCTCCGACGGATCGGTCGTCAAGCACAGCCTCACGCCCAGTTATGCCGCGACGCCCAAGGAAGTGATGGAGGCATCGCGTCAACTCAACGCGTTGCTCATTAATACGTCACTCGCGACTCGAGTCCAGGTGCCGTCGCGCCGCGACCACGAAGCCGACCTGGTGCGAGAAGCCGTAAGTATCCTGCACGCCCAACAGCCGGTCATGGAAGGCGAGCAGGTCTTCATCGGTGGCTCGTCTCGGGTGGCCGAGGTCTTCGACGGCGTCGAGACCGTGCGACAGGTGCTGGCCATCTTGGAACAGGAACTACTGGTCGTGAGCCTGGTCCAGGACATCCTCGACCAGGGTCTCTCGGTCGCCATCGGATCCGAGCACGGCTTCGAACCGTTGGCAACCTGTGCGCTCATCGTCGCGCCGGTCACCATTGACGGAGTCCCGGCCGGCGCCGTCGGACTGCTCGGACCGACGCGCATGAAGTACCGCGAGGCCATGGCCGCGGCCGAAGTCGTCTCGGCGCGTCTCTCGCGCCATTTCGCCGGAGCCGATGACCGTGGCTAACACCGATCTCTACGCCGTCCTCGAGGTTGAGCGCAACTGCACCCAGGAGGAGTTGAAGAGGTCGTATCGGCGACTCGCGCGCCAGTACCACCCCGACACCAGCCCCGGCGACCCGGCGGCCGAGTCCCGCTTCAAAGAGGTCTCCCAGGCCTACGAGATCCTCTCGGACCCTGATCGACGCGCGAACTACGACCGCTTCGGTTCCGACGTCGGGGCCGGCGGCAATCCGTTCGGCGCCGGATCGGTCCAGGACATCTTCGACATGTTCTTCGGGGGCATGGGCGCCCACGGCCCCCAGCGCCGCGGACCCCAGCCCGGTCCAGACGCTGAGATCTCCCTGGATATCACGCTGGATGACGCCGCCTTCGGCGCGACAAAGGAAGTGACGGTCACGCTCGCGCATCGCTGCAGCACGTGTGACGGATCGGGCTGTGCGCCCGGGACCGCACCGGTGACCTGTATCGAATGCGCCGGCGTGGGTGTCGTGCAGCGCGTGCGCAACTCGATCCTGGGCCAAATGGTGACCTCGATGCCCTGTACGCGCTGCAACGGCATGGGATCGCGCATCGACACGCCGTGCGCCGACTGTCGCGGCGACGGACGTCGCAACGAGACGACGACGCTGACGATCCAGGTGCCAGCGGGCGTCGAAGACGGCTCGACCATGCGCCTCAGCGACCGCGGTCCGGCCGGACTTCGCGGCGGAGCGAACGGTCGCCTCTTCGTGCACCTGCGGGTGCAAAACGACAGCCGATTCGAGCGACACGGCGACGACCTGCACCACGAAGCGCACATCGCCTTCACCCAGGCCGTCTTAGGCGCGACCATCGAAGTGCCCACGCTGCGCGAGACGGTGCCGGTGGACGTCGTGGCGGGGAGCGCCAACGGTACGGTGCACCGACTTCGCCACCAGGGCGTCGAGCACCTGCACGGTCGCGGCCGCGGCGATCTCTTCGTACACCTCATCGTCGACGTCCCCACCGATCTCGACGACACCTCGGAAGACCTGCTTCGCCAGTTGGCCGAACACCGCAAGGAACCGGTTCTCGACGAGAGCGGGGGACTCTTTCGTCGACGTCGAGCGAAGAAGTGAGCCTCCTCGAGTGGCCACGTCGCGTGGCGGCCCTCGCGCAGTTCCACGTCGGTGATCCGAATCAACCGACCCTGAGCGCCGCCGACGAACATCACCTGCGCACGGTGTTGCGCGCGAAGAGTGGCGAAGAGCTCGTGGTGACCGACGGCGCCGGCGCGTGGTCGCTGTGCGAAGTCGGGGAGCACGCGTTGCATCGAGTGACCCCGGTGCACGTCGATCCAGCGTCGCCGCAAACGACGTTGTACCTGGCGCCCTTGAAGGGCGACAAGAGTGAATCGACGGTGGTCAAGGTCACCGAGCTCGGGGTCCATCGCATAGTGCCGTTGATGAGCGCGCGAGTGGTCGTCAAGTTTCGCGGCGAGGTGCGCGACAAGATCGTGGCGCGTTGGCGTCGGGTCGCCAACGAGGCGAACAACCAGTGCCGTCGAACCTACGACGTCATCATCGATGAGCCGTTGCACGTACGTGACGTCCCGGTGAACGTGGCGTTCACTCATTTCGACGGCGCCAGTGACTGGAATGACGTGCACAGCGTCTGCGTGGGACCGGAAGGCGGTTGGGAAGAGGGGGAGTGGGGCGAGCATCCACGACTCTCGCTCGGGCCGACCGTGCTGCGCGCCGATACGGCCGGCGTCGTCGCGGCGTCGCTGCTCGCTTTCGGCGCTGGTGGGTGGGGATTTACCCTCGTCGACGGGCAATCTCGGTAATGATGAGAACAACACATGAGTGACTGCCTGTTTTGCAAAATCGTCGCCGGGGAGATCCCGTCGAAGCCCGTGGCCCAGAGTGAACGGGCGTACGCGTTCTACGACATTGCACCGCAAGCGCCGGTCCACGTGCTGGTCGTCTCGAAAGAGCACATCACCAGCGCCGACGAGATCGCCAGCACGCACGGCGGCATCATCGACGACATGGTCTTGCTGGCCCAAGAGGTCGTCGAGCTCGAAGGGGTCCGCGAGAGCGGCTACCGATTGGTCTTCAACATCGGGCGCGACGGTCAGATGACCATGCCGCACCTGCACATGCACGTCCTCGGTGGACGCAGAATGGAGTGGCCCCCGGGATGACCTTTGATGCCACGGCCCAAGAGGCCCTCACGGCGACCACCTTCGTACCGAATACGCATTTGATGTCGGGACTGCTCGGACCCCGTGACGAGCACCTGCGCATCATCGAGCACTCGTTCCCCAAGTCGAAGATCAAGGTGCAGGGCAATCAGATCGCCGTCACCGGCCCCGACGCCGCCAAGGTGCTGCGACTCTTCGACGAGTTGGTGCTGGTGCTGGAGAGCGGCCAGGCGCTCGACTCGGCCAAGATCGCGCGCACCATCGACATGGTCGACGACGACCTTCGACCGAGCGAGGTGCTGCGCCACGAGGTCGTGCGCGGGGCCAAGGGCAAGGCCGTTCGTCCCTCGACCGCCGGTCAGAAGCGTTACACCGACGCCATCGACTCCTCGATCATCACCTTCGGCATCGGGCCGGCCGGTACCGGCAAGAGTTACCTCGCCGTGGCCCAGGCGGTGCAGGCGCTGCATCGTCGACAGGTGCAGCGCATCGTGTTGACGCGCCCGGCGGTCGAGGCCGGCGAGCACCTGGGCTTCCTGCCCGGCGACCTCATGGCCAAGGTCGACCCGTACCTGCGCCCGCTCTACGACGCCCTCTACGACATGGTCGGTCCCGAGGGCGCCCAGCGCCTCATCGCCAACGGCACCATCGAAGTCGCGCCGCTGGCCTTCATGCGCGGACGCACGTTGAACGACTCGTTCATCATCCTCGACGAGGCGCAGAACACCACGCCGGAGCAGATGAAGATGTTCTTGACGCGCATCGGCTTCAACTCCAAGGCCGTGGTGACCGGCGACGTGACCCAGGTCGACCTCAACGGACGCCACAGCGGCCTGGCGACCATCGAGAAGATCCTCGGGCCCATCGAGGGCATCAGCTTCATCCACCTCAGCGCGAAGGACGTGGTACGGCACCGCATCGTCGCCGACATCGTCGCCGCCTACGACCAACAGACGTCATGAGCATCGATATCTACGCTGCCGATGAGCAGCACGACGAGATCATCGACCTCGAAGCCTGGGTGGCAGTGGCGAACGGCGCGTTGACCGACGAAGGCGTGCGCGGTCTGGCCGAGGTCTCGTTGATCTTTCTCGACGAGCCGGCGATCGCCGCCCTCAATCAGCAGTTCATGGGCAAGGACGGTTCGACCGACGTCCTGAGCTTTCCCATCGACAACGAGCCGGAGCCCTCGGGTCGAGTCCCCGACGCCGGCGGCAGTGGGCCCGGTGAGCCGCCGATTCCCGAGATTCCCCAACTCGTCGGTGACATCGTGATCTGTCCGGCCGTGGCCGCGCGCAACGCCGTCGAACACGAATGTTCATTTGAGGACGAGATCGCGCTCCTCGTCGTGCACGGCGTCCTGCACCTCCTGGGCTGGGACCACGCCGAAGACGACGAAGCGGAGCGGATGGAGGCCCGCGAGCGCGAACTGTTGGCGCGTCACTACAAAAAGGCCACGACGTGATCGCCACGACTTGGTCGATGGGTGACACCTATCTCGGCGTGACCGTCGCGGTGCTCTTGGTCCTCTCGGGATTTTTCGCGGTCGCCGAGACGTCACTCGTGCGCATGAACAAGGCGCGAGCACGCTCGCTGCGCGACCAGGGACGACACGGGGCCAAGGCGCTGGTGGAACTGTCGGAAACGCCGGAGAAGTTCCTCAACACCATTTTGTTGTTGGTGCTGATCTGCCAGCTGGTCTCGGCGACGATGGTCGGCGTGCTCGCCGGCCGGCTCTTCGGCGCGGCCGGACTGTTCATCGCCACGGTCGGCGAAGTAGTCGTCATCTTCGTGGTCTTTGAAGCGATCCCCAAGAACTACGCGGTCCAGCACCCCGACGCGGCGGCGCTCACCGCCGCGCCGGTCGTGCGCCGGATATTGAAGTTCTGGCCCATCAAGTGGGTCTCGCACCTCTTGTTGTCGATTGCTGACACGGTGATCGGCTGGTTCGGACCGACCGGACGCACGTCGCGCGTGACGGAATCCGAAGTGCTGGCCATGGCCGACGTCGCGCACGAGGACGAGGCGATCGAATCCGAGGAACGCAACTTCATCCACTCGGTGATCGAGTTCGGTGACACCATCGTGCGCGAAGTGATGGTCCCGCGAATCGACATGGTCGACATCGCCGACTCCGCGACCGTGCGCGAGGCGCTCGATCTCTCCGTGCGGACCGGTCGTTCGCGGCTCCCGGTACTGGGCGAGGGTGTCGACGACGTCGTGGGTATTGTGAACCTGCGCCACTTGGCCAACCTCGTCGCCAATGACTTGGGACAGGAGATCCTGCGCGATCACATGGGCCAGGCCCACTTCGTGCCCGAGACGAAGCGGGTGGCGGCGCTCCTCGTTGAGTTCCGTCGAGCCAAGAGTCACCTCTTCGTGGTAGTGGACGAATACGGCGGCACCGCCGGGGTGGTCACCTTGGAAGACGTTCTGGAAGAGCTCGTGGGCGAGATCACTGACGAGTCCGATCCGATCGAAGAGGACGACGACGAACAGACCATCGAACGTGGACTCGAGTTGAGCGGCCGTTTGAACATCGACGACGCCAACGTGGAGTACGGACTGGCCCTGCCGAAGGACGGGTGGGACACGATAGGGGGACTGGTCATGGACCTCGCCGGCGGCGTACCCGACGTGGGCGACGTCTATTCGACCAAGCACTACCGCTTGACGGTGCTGCGCCTCGAGGGGCGCCGGGTCGAAGAGGTGCTCGTCCAGCCGCTCGTGGACGTCGAATGACTCGCTCCGGTTTCGCGGCCATCATTGGCCGACCGAACGTCGGTAAGTCGACCCTGCTCAACCAAGTGGTCGGCACGAAGGTCTCCATCACCGCGGCCTCACCGAACACCACTCGTCAAGCGATTCGCGGCATGCTCACCGAAGGCGACACCCAGATCATCTTCGTCGACACTCCGGGCATCCATCGACCGCGCACCACCCTGGGCGGCCGACTGAACGACACCGCGCGCGCCGCAGCCGACGGCGTCGACGTCATCCTGGCGATCATCGAGGCCGGCTCGGCTATCGGACCGGGCGACCGCAACGTCCTGGCCACGATGCTGCGCAACGCGCGAGGGCGCCAAGCGCCACTTCCGGTTGTCGTGGTGAACAAGATGGATAAGTCCGGTCGCGAAGCGGTCGTCGCGCAACTGGTCGCCGCGACCCGGGCCGTCGAAGAGATCGCCGATGAATTGAACCTGGGCGATGTTATCGAGCGGGTCGAATATTTTCCGGTCTCCGCCAAGACCGGCGAGGGAACCGCGGAACTGATCGCCTACGTTCGAAAGGCCATGCCCGAGTCGCCGTTTTTGTTTCCGGAAGACGAGGTCTCTGACGTGCCCGAAGCCATGTGGGTGGCGGAATTGGTCCGCGAGCAGCTGGTGCGCAAGACCAAACAGGAACTACCGCACTCGATTCATACGCGCGTCATCGAGTTCGAGTGGCCCCACATCACGGTCGAGATACTCGTGGAACGCGAATCGCAAAAGGGGATGGTGATCGGCAAGGGCGGCGCGTTATTGAAAGACGTCGGCATCGCGGCCCGACGGCAACTCCCCGAAGGCTGCTTTCTGGAACTAAAGGTTTCCGTCGAGCCCGGTTGGCAGAAGCGTGACGACACCCTCGACCGTTTCGGGTACTGAGACCTCGTCGACCCGATCGCGAGTTCGCCGCCAGTGCCGAATGGTGAGAAACGTGATGAGCACAATCTCCAGAGCTCCGATGATGCCCAACCAATCGACGGGCACGCCCACGTACTTGAGTCCGCTCAACAAGACGACGCCCGTGATGACTCGGCGAAGCAGGTAGCCGTTGGAGCGAGAAGAGAGAAGTGATCCGACAATGACGGCCGGCACGCTGCCGATGACGATCGAACTGGTGAGTCCTAGTTCCACGTGACCGAATATGAGCGTCCCGAGCGCCGCGGAGAAAGTGAGTGGGAGTGACTGAGCCAGGTCGGTGCCCACCAGCTGCTTGTTGCTCAACGTTGGATAGACCATCACCAAGAGGACGAGGATCAGCGATCCCGCACCGACCGAGGTGAGTCCCACCATGAATCCACCGACGATGCCGATGAAGACGGTCGGCAGCGGTCGCACCTTGACGTGCTCGTCGCCCGACGCCGGGGTCTCCACGAAGACCGAACGATAGAAGATGGCCACCGAACCGATGATGAGCGCGGTGCCGAGCAGGATCTGGAGTCGATGTTCGGCCACGACGCTCTGGCCGAGCAGGTGCATCACGTACGTCCCCAAGAACGCCGCGGGCACAGACCCGTAACAGAGGTAGCGCACGACGCTCGTGTTGACGGTCTTGCGACGCCAGTGGATAAAGACGCCGGCCGGTTTCATGAAGAATGCGGCCATGAGGTCCGAGGCGATCGCAGCCGACGGCGTGACGCCGAAGAGAAGGACGAGCATTGGTGTCATCAGTGCGCCGCCGCCCATGCCGGTCAGACCCACGAGGAGGCCCACCACGGCACTACCGAGCACGAGGTAAATGTCAATATGCACGCAAGGACTCCATCAAAACTAAATCTAGTGAATAAGTAGTTTATTGGAGAATGACCGGCGACGCTGGTTTTTGCCGAAATCCTTGGAAATAGGGCTTACGCGCGCAGCTCTCGAAGGAAAGCGAGCACTTGGTCGCGGTCCCGGGTGCGTTTCATCGGCGGCAACTTGCGGAACATTGCCGAGCGGTAGCTGGACTGGGCGAGGCGAGTATCCAAGACGGCGACGACCCCGCGGTCGGTGCTGTTGCGGATCAGCCGACCGACACCCTGGGCGAGCAGCATCGTCGCGCGAGGCAGGTCGACTTCGTAGAACGGGCGCTCGGCGTTAGCCCGACGGGCCTCGGCCAACGGATCGTTCGGCACGGAGAAGGGCAGCCGATCAATGGTGACGAGGCTGAGCGAATGGCCTGGCACGTCGATGCCCTGCCAGAAACTCGCGACGGCGAACAAGCTCGCTTCGGCGTTGTCGCGAAACTCCTCGATGATGCGCTGACGCGAGCGCGTCCCCTGAACCAGGACCTCGGTCTCCAGTCGTGGCGTCACCGCGTCGGCGACGCGATTCATCACCGAACGATTGGTGAAGAGCGCGAGGGTCCGTCCGCCGGCCGCGCCGATGAGTTCGACCAACTCTTCGATGATCGCCTCTTCGGCGCCGGCGTCGTTGCGACTGGGGAAGTTCTCCGGCACGTAAAGAAGTGAGTTCGCGGCGTAGTCGAAGGGACTGTCGAAATGCTCGATTGGGGTGCCGCTGAGACCCAGGCTCTTGGGCAACGTGTCGGGAATCGTCGCGCTGGTGAGGATGGCGGTGACGTTGCCCCAGAGATCGTCGGCCAGTCGAGGTCCGACATCCACCAATGAGATCTCGACGTCGACCTCGCGGTCGCGCTTGGAGATGAACAGCAACTCGCCGGTCCGGACGTTGTTCACGCGGGCGAGGTCGTTGCCCAGGTGGATGGCCGGTCCGAGCGCGCGAATTTTCCTCGCCTCCGCGTCAGCGCCACTGGTCGTGAGCGAGCGAAGCCCTTCCACGAGGGCAACGACGAGTTCGTTGGCTCGACCGAGCTCACGCGAACAGTCCTCGTCCAAGCCGGTTAGTTCGTTGCGGTCGTATTGGATCTGCAACGACGCGGCGAATCGGTCGGCCACCGTGACAAGATCGAGGCAACGTTCGAGGAATTCGGTGCCCAGCAACGGTCGAGCCACCCCGGCGAGGGTTCGAAGGCGCGTGGCGTTGAGTGACGTGCCGAGCAGCGAGGCAAAGATATCGACGATCTCGTGGGCTTCGTCGAACACCACGAACTCGTGCGCCGGCAACAACATCGAGCCCGAGGCGAGATGTGAGGCGTAGAGATGGGTGTTGACGATGAGGATGGACGACTCGGCGGCGCGGTCCTTCGCCAGTTCGGCGAAGCAGTTCTGACCCTGGGGACAGTTGGCGCGGTGCAGACACTCCTGGGGCGTGACCGAGAGTCCGCGCCACGCGCGCTGGTCGACTTCGAAGGGCAGCTCGTCGCGGTCGCCGGTCTCGGTCTCATTCGACCATTGGAGAATCCGGCGCATCTGGTCGGCGACACCCTTGGGGACATCTGTTCCGTCGTCGAAACTGAGTTGCGCCGCCCCGCCGACGCTGTGCACGCGGTTTCGACAGAGGTAGTTCTGCTTACCCTTGAGGACGGCAACGCGCACGCCCGGCGTGTTCGCGGCCACCGTCGGGGCGTCTTTCTGGGCCAGTTGGTCTTGCAGGTTCTTCGTGGCCGTTGCCACGACGACGCGATGACCGGACATGACCGCCGGTATCAAATAGGCGAGCGATTTGCCGATCCCGGTACCGGCTTCGATGACCGTCGTTCGTCGACGCGAGAGCGCCGCAGCGACACTTCGCACCATTTGGCGCTGGCCCTCACGGCTCTCGCCGCCGCCGGGAAGTTCGTGCGTGATGCGGTCGAGCAGAGCCAAGGCACGCTCCGCGTCGATTTCGACAACGTCGTCGTCGAGCTGCACGCCGCTCTCAATATCGGGTTCGACGTAGGCAATCTCCTCGTCGGGGTCGAAACCGTGCATCCACCGACCCTACGGGTTTGCTCTGAATGTTTTGTGAGATCAACGAAGTAGTTTTGGAAGGTGCCCGATCCGCGTCCGCGACCGATTCCGACGTCTCTCGACACGTCGAGCGTGCCCCATCACGTCGCGATCGTCATGGACGGCAACGGTCGCTGGGCGCAGCGTCAGGGTCTGCCTCGTACCGTCGGTCACGGCGCCGGGGAGGAATCCTTGCTCGACACCACTTACGGCGCGCTCTCAATCGGCGTGAAGGTCCTCACCGTCTACGCCTTCTCCACCGAGAACTGGCGGCGGCCGGTCGACGAGGTCCGCTACCTCATGAACTTCAACAGCGGACTATTGCAGCGACGTTCACAAGAGCTTCACGAACAGGGAGTGCGGATCACGTTTTCCGGCCGACGAGACTGGCGCGTACCCAAAAAGGTCCTCACCAACATGGACAACGCCTCAGATCTCACGAAAAAGAACAAGGTGCTGACGCTCAATATCGCCTTTAACTACGGGGGACGCGCCGAGATCGTGGACGCCGTCGCCCGGTTGGTCGCCGACAACGTGTCGGCCAACAAGGTTGACGAGAAGGCGTTGCGCTCACGGATGTACCACCCGGAGCTGCCCGACCCCGACCTCGTCATTCGCACGTCGGGGGAGTACCGGATCTCGAACTTCTTGCTCTGGGAGATGGCGTACTCCGAACTGGTGTTCACCGACGTGCTGTGGCCGGACTTTCGACGCGAGAATCTTTTCGAAGCCGTAGAGGAGTACCAGCAACGCGAGCGACGCTTCGGGGGCCTCGACAAATGATCATGACCAAGACCATGTTGGTCGTCGGGGTCCTGGTCTACGCCTTCCTGTGGGCGCTCTACGCCTTCGGAGATTCCGTTCTGCTGGCGCCGCTACTCATTCCGGCGATCATCGCGGTCATGGTCGCGCTGGGCGTGGCTCTCCAGCGTTTCATCGGTATCGAACCACGTCGACAGCACTTCGACGATGCGAAGGACGAGACCGAAAAGTGAAGGAACTTCGCGACGACGCGGTCGTGCTTCGTACCTTCAAGTCGGGGGAGGCCGACCGGGTGGTGGTGCTGTGGACCCGCCACTACGGCAAGGTCCGGGTCCTGGCCAAGGGCATTCGCAAGGCCACCAGTCGTCTCGGCGGCAACCTCGAGACGTTGGCCTACGTGAACGTCGATCTCGTGAAGACCCGCGGCGAGTTCTACATCGCGCGACACGTGGCGCATCGCGAACGACTCACCACGCTGCGCGCGTCCTACGCGAGGATCAACGCCGGCTACGCCGTCGTCGAAGTCATGGACGCGATCCCGTCGGACGACGTCGCCGACGAGGACATCTTCGATCTGCTGACCCGAGTGTTGTTAACCCTCGACGACGAGACCTACGACCCGATGCTGGTGCCGTCGTCCTTCTACTTCAAGCTGCTGGCCCTGGACGGTTCGGGGCCGGTGGTCGACGTCTGCGTCAACTGTGAACGCGACGTGCCCCTCGTCGCCTTCGACGCCGAGGTCGGCGGCACGCTCTGCGCCGACTGTCGTTCGGGTACTTCGATCTCGCCCGACGCGCTGGAGTTGATTCGTCGCATCATGAGCGGGGACTTGGCGTCAGTGCTGCGCGAGGGGTCACCGGCCGGCGCCGGCGAAGTCATGGCGATCGCGCTCGAGTCGATCGAGGCGCACTTCGGCAAGCAACTTCGCGCGACGCGCTCGACACCGCCGCTCTCGCCGCCGTCACCGGCCCGGTAACGTGCTCGCACGATGACTATCTCGACGAACTGCTTCGGGGTCTACGTCCACGTGCCCTTCTGTGCGCATCGTTGCGACTACTGCGCCTTCGCGACCTACGCCGACCGCGACCACTTGATGAATGAGTACGTCACGTCGGTCCTTCAAGAGATCGAGTGGTCGCTCGAAGACGGTCTTCCCGTCGCGACCTCGGTGTTCTTTGGCGGCGGCACACCCTCTCGACTCCCCGCCGATCAGTTATTGCGCATCTTGGAGGCCATTCCACGAACGGACGACGCCGAAGTGACCGTGGAGTGCAATCCCGAAGACGCGTCATTGGAGCGACTTCGCGCCTACCGCGCCGGGGGAGTCAATCGCATGAGTTTCGGCGTGCAGTCCACCCAACCGGCGGTCCTCGCGGACCTCGGGCGCCGTCATGGCACCATGGCCCACGAAGAGGTGTCGCGCGCGGTCACGGCGGCCGGTTTCGCCACGTGGAACATGGACCTCATCATTGGCTCGCGCGCCGAGTCACTCGAAGACGTCGCGCACACTTTGGACGATCTCCTCACTCTGGAATCTCCGCCGCCGCACATCAGTTGCTACGTGTTGACGCCCGAGCCGGGCACGCCACTGGGTGAAGACCCACTTCGACACCCCGACGAGGACGAATCGGCTGACGCGTACGAACTGGTGAGCCGGGTGCTCGAATCAAACGGCTATCAGTGGGAGGAGATCTCGAACTGGGCCAAGCCCGGACACCAGTGTCGACACAACCACGTCTACTGGGATCAGGACGACTACGTCGGCTTCGGATCGGCCGCCCACTCTCATCGCCGCGGGCGACGTTTCTGGAACGTGCGCACGCCCGATCGCTACATCGCGATGGTGCGCGACGGTACACGACCACTCGGCGGCGGAGAGAGTCTCGATGCCCGCACGCAAGCCTTTGAGCGTGACTCGTTGGCGCTGCGCACGTCCAAGGGCGTGCCGCTCGAAGCCTTCGACTCGCTCGAGGAGATCGCGCACCTCGTGTCGGTCCGAGACGGACGCGTGACGTTGGCACCCAGCGGTCGCTTGCTCGCGAACCAGGTGATTCTCCGGCTGGGTAGCGCAGAGTAAACCGGTAGCCTTTGTCGATGACTTCGACGCCGGCCACCACCCCTGACCTGCTCGAGAAGGTCACGAACCTAGCCAAGCGCCGCGGGTTCATCTTTCCCTCGGCCGAGATCTACGGCGGCTTCCGCTCGACCTACGACTACGGCCCTTTGGGCGTCAACATGCTGGGCAACGTCAAGCGGGCCTGGTGGCGCTCGATGGTCCAGATGCGCTCGGACATCGTGGGCCTCGACGCGGCGATCCTCGGCCCGCCAGCCATCTGGGCCGCCTCGGGTCACTTGGAGACCTTCACCGACCCGTTGGTGGACTGCAAGAAGTGCAAGGAGCGCTGGCGCGAGGACAAGATCGACGGCGTCTGTCCGAATTGCGGTTCGACCAAGTTCACCGAGCCCCGGGCCTTCAACCTGATGTTCAAGACCCAGGCCGGACCGGTCGAGGGTGAGGGCGCCACGGCCTACCTGCGACCCGAGACGGCCCAGGGCATCTTCACGAACTTCGCCAACGTGCTGGCCACGGTGCGCAAGAAGCCGCCCTTCGGCATCGCCCAGATCGGCAAGTCCTTCCGCAACGAGATCACGCCGCAGAACTTCGTCTTTCGCACGCGCGAGTTCGAGCAGATGGAGATGGAGTACTTCGTCGCGCCGGCCGACGCCGACCAGTGGTACCGCTACTGGATCGCCACGCGTCTGGCCTGGTATCTCGACCTGGGTATTCCCGAAGAGCAGCTCCGGTTGCACGAGCACGCCCAAGAGGACCTCTCGCACTACTCGCGCGGCACGACCGACGTCGAGTTCGCCTTTCCCTGGGGCTGGGACGAACTGGAAGGTGTCGCCAACCGCGGCGATTACGACCTGACCCAGCACGCCAACGCCTCGGGCGTCGCCCTCGATTACTTCGACCAGACGACCAAGGAGCGTTACACGCCCTTCGTGATCGAGCCGGCGGCCGGCGCCACGCGCGCGATGATGGCTTTCCTGCTCGCCGCCTACCACGAGGACGTCGTGGAGGGCGAGAGTCGGACGGTCCTGCGACTGGACTGGCGACTGGCGCCCTACCAAGTCGCCGTACTGCCGCTTTCCAAGAAGTCCGAGCTCGAAGACGTCTCGCGTGAAGTGCTGGAACTCTTGCAGCCGCACTTCATGTGCGACTACGACGTCACGCAGTCCATTGGCCGTCGCTACCGTCGCCAGGACGAGGTCGGCACGCCGTACTGCGTGACGGTCGACTTCGCGACATTGGAGGACCGCGCGGTGACGGTACGCGACCGTGACACGACCGCACAGGTGCGCGTGCCGATCGGCGAACTGTTGGCGTCGCTGCGTGAACGAACGGGACAGTCCTGACGTGACCTACGACGGGCGGGGCCTGCGCTTCGGCTCGGTCGCCGAACAGTACGACCTCTATCGTCCGCCGCCGCCTCCGGAAGTGTCGGCGGTCCTGGGTGACCTGCGCGGAGTGGACGTTCTCGAGGTCGGCGCCGGCACGGGCAAGTGGACGCGACTGCTGATCGACCTCGGCGCGACGGTGACGATCGTCGAGCCCGACGACGACATGCGGGCGGTGCTCGTGCGTCGAAGTCCGGACGTGCGCGCACTTCGTGGTGCCGCCGAGGCGTTGCCCGTGGACGACGCCCTCTTCGACGCGGTACTGGTGTCGTCAGCGTGGCATTGGTTCGAGCAACCGGCCGCGAGCGACGAGATGGCGCGGGTGTTGCGTGACGGTGGTGGGCTCTTTGTCTTGTGGAACGGTTTCAGCCGAGACGTTCCTTGGCTAGATGAGATCACCGCGTTGCGCGAACGACCCGACGACGAGCACAAGCGCCCACGGGGATGGGGAGCTGACTTCGGTCCGGAGGGAGACTTCGTCATCGAGTCCGAAGTCGAAGTGGATTGGACGTGGACTCGAAACGTCGATGAGTTGGTGTCGGTCTTTGGAACGTACTCGGGCGCGATTATCCGAAGTGATGAAGAACGTCAAGAGATGGAAACAGAGGTTCGTCGGCGCCTCGAAGAGATTGCCGTGAACGGCGTCGTGGATATTCCGATGACCGTTCGTGGCACCGTGGCTCGCCGAAATGCGCGCGCCTAGGTGGTACTGATCGGCTCGCGCCACAGCAGCGCGAGCACGAGAATCGCCAGCCCGATGCCGCCGCCGAGCAGGCAGTCGCCTCGCCAGCCCGCGTGCGCGTAGCACTGACCAGCGGCCAAGGATCCGAGCGCCGCGCCGACGAACGCACACACCATGTAGGCGCTGTTGATTCGACTGCGGGCGTCGGGGGCCAAGGAATAGACGATTGACTGATTGGTGATCTGAAGACCTTGCATACCGGCGTCGAGCAAGACGATCCCGATAGCCAATACCACCACGACGTGGCGACCGACGTAGAGCACGGCGAAGGAGACAAGAATCAACGCGCCACAGGCGATGGTCGTGAAGTGGGAGCGCGCCTGGTCGGCGTATCGTCCGGCGACATTCGCCGCGAGCACTCCGGCCGCTCCCACAATTCCGAAGAGACCGATGACCAGATTGTCGTAGTGAAACGGCGCCGCCGAGAGGTGGAAGGCCAGCGTCGTCCAGAGGGTGGAAAAGGCCGCGAAGATCAAGAAACCGTAGAGTGCGCGACGGCGGAGCATGGGAAACGTGACGAACATCCCGAGCGTTCCGGAGAGGAGTCGGCGATAGGGGACGTGCGCACGGACCGGTTCGTTCGGCAACACGCGGAACAACATGACGGCCATCAGAGCCAACGCGACACCGGCGACAACGTACACCGAGCGCCAGCCAGCCGCCTGGGCGACGACGCCCGAGAACGAACGCGACAACATGAGTCCCATCAAGAGTCCGGTCATCAGTCGTCCGATTACGCGTCCACGTTGCCCCGGTTCGGCCATGTCGGCGCCGAGCGGGAGGATGACCTGTCCTCCGCACGAAGCCAGCCCAATGAAAAACGTGATCGCGGCGAACAAAACAAATGAGTGCGCGGCGGCGCCGGCAAACATCACGACGCTGGCGATTGCGAATATTAGAACCGCGAGGCGACGACGGGGGATGAGGTCACCGAGCGGCACCACGAACGCGAGACCGGCGGCGTAGCCGGCCTGTATCAGCACCAGTAATAACGTGGCCTTCGAATCACTGATCCGAAAGTCCTTGGTCACCTGGTGCAGGAGCGGCTGCAGGTAGTAGAGATTGGCGACGATGACGCCAATGGCGAGCGCCATCAACGTGATCAGCGTGCCCGAGAGCGGCTCCAGGTCCGCGGTCTCGCTCGTTGAGGCCTTACTCACAACGTGAGATTAATGGCGTCGTTCCTTCGACGGCGAGGGCGGGAGGGAGTACGTGACCTGTGCCTTCGCGACCGGTTCGGTTTCTCCCCGTGAAAAAAGCTCAACGTCGACGACCGCGAGACGGCGTCCGAGTTTCAACATGCGTGTTCGCGCCATGAGATCGGTCAGTTGCGGCTTGCGCAAGAAGTCGATGTGCAGGCTCGTGGTGACGGCGAGTACGACCGGACCGATCTGGGACATGATCGCCACCCAGGCCGAAGTGTCGGCGAGCGACATCATCACCGGTCCCGAGAGTGTGCCGCCCGGTCGCCCGTGACGATCGGTGACGGCGTAGCTCACGGTCACCGATTCGTCGGTCACCTCTTCAACGTGCGGTACCTCCACGTCGGGAAAGGCGTGGGCGAGGATGGCTTGCAGTTCTTTCACCCCCAACTGCGGCATCGTGACTTACGCGATCTTGCGGAACTGGTTCACCGCCAACGGAGCGAGCACGGCGACGAGTCCGACGGACCAGAGCAACGAAACCCAGACGGAGTTGCCGGCTGGCGTGCCGGACATCAGGGCTCGAACCGCGTCCGTCGCCTGGCTGACGGGTTGATTGTTCGCGAATCCTTGGAGCCACGACGGCAGTCGGTCCAACGGAATGAAGACCGTGGACGCGAAGGTCAAGGGGAAGATGAGCGGGAACGTCATCGCTTGGGCGGTTTCTGAATTCGGTGCGGCCAGTCCGATGAAGGCGAAACCCCATGAGAGGCAGTAGGCGAAGAGCAGCATCACCAAGCAGGCGGCGATGTAGTCAAAGAATCCACCGTGCGGACGAAATCCGACCAAGAATCCGACGCCCGTGATGATTATTAGCACTATGACGTTGCGCGCCGAGTCGGCGAGCGTTCGACCGGCGAGGACCGCCATGCGGGCCATTGGCAGCGCCTTAAATCGTTCGATGAGGCCACGTTGCAGGTCTTCGGCCAGACCGATGGCGGTTCCGACGGCCCCGAAGATCGTGGTTTGAACCAGAATTCCTGGAACGAGGAAGTCCACGTATTGACCGCCCGGAACGAATGCACCGAGCGAGGCAAATATGTATCGGAACAGAAGAACGAACATCACCGGCTGGATGACCATGAAAACGAGGGCTGTGGGAACACGAATGAGAGCCAACAGATTACGGCGGGCCAACGTCAATACGTCGCGAACCGCAAAGCGAAGAGCGCTGTGGTGGGGCGCCGTGACCGTCGTCGTTAAAGGAGTTGTGATCATACTTGAGCCTTTCGACGAGCGCGACGCGACAGTTTTTCGGTGACGACGGCCACGTCATCTTCAGCTTTGTGACCCGTGAGACTCAAGAAGACGTCGTCGAGGCTCGGTTCTCGAAGTTGCAGCCCGGCGATTTTGATGTCGGCACTGTCGATTCGTCGTAGTGCCTCGGCCGCGGACGCCGGACCCAAATCGACCGTCAACTCAATCACGGTGCCGTCGACGTTGGCGGGCTTGGGCGAGATTCCCGCAATCAACCCGAGCGCACGTTGCGCGTCGCCAGTGGTCGAAAACGTGAGGACCAAAACCGTGTTCCCGAGTGAACTCTTCAACTGAGATGACGTCCCCTCGGCAATGATCTTGCCGTGATCGAGTACGACGAGTTGTTTGCAAAGTCGGTCGGCCTCTTCCAAGTACTGCGTCGTAAGCAACACGGTCGTCCCGCCCTCGACGAGTCCTTCGATGATCGCCCAGAGGTCTTGGCGAGACTGCGGGTCCAGCCCGGACGTCGGTTCGTCAAGGAAGAGGATTGGTGGATCGGCGACGAGCGCGGCCGCCAGGTCAAGACGACGTCGCATGCCTCCGGAGTAGGTCTGGGTTAATTTGTGCGCAAACTCGGCCAGACCGAAGTCGGCGAGCAGTTGCCGTGAGCGTGCAATGGCCGTCGACTTCTCCATGTGATTGAGGAAGCCCACCATTCGGAGATTTTCGAATCCAGTGAGGTTCTCGTCGACCGCCGCGAACTGACCCGCGAGACCGATCACGCGACGGACCTGTCCCGGATGCTTCACGACGTCAAAGCCACCAACGATGGCTCGACCCTCCGTCGGTGATAGCACCGTCGAGAGGATGCGCACCATGGTCGTCTTACCCGAACCGTTGGGCCCCAGAAGTCCGAAGACTTGGCCCGTCGGGACGCGCAACGTGACACCGCCGAGGGCTCGAAAGTTTCCGTCATTGAAGGTTCGGACGATATCGGTGGCTTCGACCGAGAATTCAGACATGGGCCAGAGTTTAGGCAGAGTGACCTACACGTCCGATGTGAGTGCAAGGGATTACCGGTACTTTCTTCCTATGGCCATATCGGAGAGTGAGATCGCGCAAGTTCGCTCGGCGACCGACATCGTGGCCCTTATCAGCGAGACCGTGGCCCTGAAGAAGTCCGGTCGTCGCTGGACTGGACTGTGCCCCTTCCACGGGGAGAAGACTCCTTCGTTCTCAGTGAACGGCGAAGAGGGTCGCTACTACTGCTTCGGCTGTCGCGCGTCCGGTGACCAGATCACGTTCGTGCGCGAGATCCAGCACTTGGACTTCATGGACGCCTTGCGAATGCTTGCCGACCGCGCCGGAATCGAGTTGCACGACGACGCCAACGCCGGACCGGCCCGCAAGGAACGCCAAGAGGCGATGGCCGCGATGGAGAAGGCGGTCACCTGGTACCACGAGCGATTGCTGAACTCTCCGGACGCTCGGCCGGCGCGGGAGTACCTCAAGTCGCGCGGCATCGGGGGCGGCATCGCTCGTCAGTTCAAACTCGGGTGGGCCCCTGACGAATGGGACGGATTGGCCAAAGGGCTGAAGTTCCCCGAGAAGGTACTGCTCGACACCGGACTGGGATTCGTCAACAAAGGCGATCGTCGTCAAGACGCCCTTCGCGCGCGCATCATCTTCCCGATCTTCGATCCCGGTGGTAAGGCGATCGCCGTCGGCGGTCGCGTCCTGCCGTCGCCCTACGGATCAGCTCCTCGACCAGACGGTCGCGTGGAAGCGAAGTACAAGAACTCACCCGAGACCTCCATCTACTCCAAGCGCCGCACGCTCTACGCGCTCAACTGGGCCAAGGACGACGTCATCAAATCCGACGAAATCATCGTCTGCGAGGGCTACACCGACGTCATCGCGTTCTTCGTGGCGGGAATGCCGCGGGCCGTGGCGACGTGCGGTACCGCCCTCGGCGAAGAGCACTTCAAGACGATGCGGAACTTCGCCAAGCGCATCGTGCTCGCTTACGACGCCGACAAGGCCGGCCAGAGCGCGGCCGCGTCGGTCTATCAGTGGGAACGCCAAAACGAAGTCGACGTGTTCGTCGCGCGACTGCCGAAGGGATCAGACCCCGCCGAACTGGCCCAGCACGATCCCGAAGCTCTCCGAAAATCCGTGACCGACGCCGTCCCGTTCTTGCAGTTCCGACTCGACCGAGTCCTCGAAAGTGCGAATCTCGCCACGGCCGAAGGCCGTGGGCGGGCCGCGGAACACGCCATGGAGGTCTTGGCCGAACACCCGAGTGAACTCGTTCGCGACCAGTACATCATGCAAGTGGCCGGCACCCTGCGACTCGAGGAGTCACTGCTTCGCCCACGTGTCGTGGAGCTCGCGCGTAACCCGAAGCCGCGAACGGCCAATGAGCCGCCGACGGCACCGAGCCCACCTCGCGCGGCACGCTTGCCGATGCCGCGTCCCGGCCTCGAGGCCCTTCGACTTCGCGTCCACTTCCCGAATGACGTTAAGGATCGACTGATCGCGGCCTATTTCGTCAACGACGTGCAGCGCGAGATCTTCGATGGACTCTCCAGTGAACGTTCACTCTCCGAAGTCATCGATGAACTCGATCGTCGGGGTGAGGAGGAGGCCGCGCACGTCCTCAGTGAACTCGCGGTCGACGAACTCGATCGCGACTACACCGTGGAAGACGTCACCGCCGTGGTATCCCAACTCATCCGCAGCGCGGTTACCGTCGAATTGAAGAACGTGGCGCGCGATCTCAAAGAAGGGAACATGACGCCGGAAGTCGCCGACGTAACCGTGCGCGACGTGAAAGAACGGCTCGTCCTCCTCGATAGTTCATCCGGACACCTCGCTGAGAACGAACTTCGAGAGTGGCTCGTAGAGCGAACGTCGTCAAGGTCGTCGTGACCGGACAGACTCTCGGCGTCATCGGCGGACTCGAGATGACGGCCCCCTTGAGTGTGGACGAGGAGCGAAGCCTCTATCCGCTCATCCAACAGGGTCGCCGAGCTGAACAACTACTTCAACGGGGCGAAACGGATTCGATCGAGCGCCGTCGACTGCTTCGCCAGCGTCACGCTGGTCAGGAGGCGGAATCCAAGCTTCTTCGTGCGACGTTGGGTCTGGTTCGAACGCGCGTCGTCGAACGCGGATACCGATTTGGCAACGATGAACTGGAGGCGGCCGGGGTCGAGGCGCTCGCCAACGCGCTTCGCCGGTTCGATCCCGAGCAGGGCAATCGATTCTCCACGTACGCCAACTACTGGATCATGAAATTGGTCAATCAGGCGGTCCAGCAACAGGCGGGATTGACCGATTCGGAGATGCGATTGATTCTGAAGCTGCAAAAGTTGATTCGCGCCAACCCTACGAAGACGCTGACCAAACGCGACGTCGCTCAGGGACTCGGTGTATCGCAGGCCAAGGCGCACGAAACGATGCAGCTGAATCGAGAACTACAATCCCGCCGTTACGGAATGACGGAACTGGATGACGACACTGATTTCAAAATTCGGCACGAAGTTAATGATCCGCCATCATGGGTTATTGACGCGCTCCGCCGAATATGCGGCGATGACTTTGACGCGTTCTGGCAGTTCACTTTTAAGACGATGTCGATTGACGAGATCGCTCGCGCGCAAGGAATCTCGCGCCAAGGCATGACGAAGCGAATCGCACGATGCCGACGACTCGTTCGTGAAAGTCCTGACGCCGAGCGCCTCCTACAGTGGTTTGCTCGCCAATAACTCACAGTGGCCTCTGATAATGTTGCTTCACCTTCGGGTGCATTCCCAGATAGCTCAATTGGCAGAGCAAGCGACTGTTAATCGCTAGGTTGCAGGTTCGAGTCCTGCTCTGGGAGCTTTACTTTCGTCAGTACCCGAAGGGCCGTAGCTCAGTGGTTAGAGCAGGGGACTCATAATCCCTCGGTCGTGGGTTCGATCCCCACCGGCCCTACCAGTAAAACAAAGGGTTTTGGAGAGTTAGTAAAATGCCAGAGAGACAAAATCCCACGTAAATCCCACGTGGTCGGTTTTCGACACTATGGTTCTTCTCATGCGAGGCGGTCTCAGACTTCAAAGTCCAGGCGTGTGGGAACTCAGGCTCGAGGCTGGGCGAGACCCTGTGACAGGTCGTCGTCGCCAAATAAGCCGAACCGTGCACGGATCCAAGCGCGAAGCTCAGCAGGCCCTCAACGCTTTGGTTGTCGAAACGGACCAGGGCCACGGTACTGGAACCAAGGCAACTTTTGAGCAATTGAGTGTCGAGTGGCTCGCCCTGGTAGCCAATGATCTGAGTCCGACCACCCTTTACCGCTACAAGAATCTTCTGAAGAATCGGATTCTTCCCGCTATTGGCAATCGGTCCGTCCACGCGATTCGCACTAACGATCTGGATCGGCTCTACCTTGGGCTCGTCAACGAGGTGGGTCTCGCACCGGCAACGGTTCGACAGGCTCACGCGATCATTCGTCGGGCATTTCGACAAGCAGTCCTGTGGGGTTGGATTGCAGCAAATCCGGCAGTAAACGCGACGCCGCCGCGTCAAGTTCGTTCCGAGCTTTCTCCTCCAAATGTGGCACAGGTGGGAGAACTTCTCAAGAAGGCCGGCGAAGAGGACCCAGAATTAGGTCGTTTCCTTCATATTGCCGCAGCAACCGGTGCTCGCCGCGGTGAAATGTGCGCTATTCGTTGGCGCAACGTTGACACCAAACTTCGCACCCTAACCATCGAGCATTCGATCACCGACTTGCCGGGCGGACCCGCCGAGAAGGATACGAAAACTCACGCGAATCGGAGACTGGCTTTAGACCCTGAAACGCTCGCTGTGTTGCAGGAGCAGCGAAGCGTGGCGACCATGCTGGCTGGCGAAGCATCGATGGAATTGACCGAAGACGCCTATGTATTCTCGCACGAGCCTGACGGTCTCGCCCCGCTGGTCCCAGGTTCCATCACAAAGCGGTTTCAGAATCTTCGTGATTCTCTCGGCTATGAGAACATGCGTCTCCACGATTTGCGCCACTTTACTGCGACGAGGCTAATTGCAGCAGGCGTGCCGGTCCGAACCGTGTCGGGGCGCCTGGGGCACGCCAGTCCTTCAACCACTTTGTCCGTGTACTCCCATTTTGTAGAGGCAAGCGATCAAGATGCCGCAAGCGTGATGGGTGAGTTGCTTCCTAAATCACGTAGGAAGGCTCGCAAGTATGTCAACGCGCAGTCACCCTGAAGCAACGTGGTACTGGGTTTGTGACGAAAACCCTTTGCACCTTCAATGAAATTCGAACCCGCACTGCCGCATGTCGACTGGAGGAAATCCCCTGTGTGGCGGAATCTCCGTTGTCGCTAAAGACATAGTTGGAAAGATCTTTCGGAATGTTGTCGATTGAGTCTAAGTCGTGTTACTTCGCCAAATCCGGGCCGTGACCAATTTTCGAGAAACGTTCCGTTAGCATTAGTCGGAGAGCATGTAGGCGAAACGAATCGAGAGCCGAAGATGGGTGATCGAAGTTCGATTGAATGGACAGAAGCCACGTGGAATCCGACCACTGGCTGTGATCGGACATCTCCGGGATGCGACAACTGCTACGCCTTGACCCTTGCCAAGCGTCTCAAAGCGATGGGGGTGGAAAAGTATCAGAATGACGGTGATGTACGAACTTCGGGACCCGGATTTGCACTCACGCTGCATCCCGAAGCGCTCGATGTACCGAGTCGATGGGGCGCACCGCGAACAGTCTTTGTTAATTCGATGAGTGATCTATTTCACGATTCCGTGCCCCTCGAATTCATCCTCCAAGTATTCGAAGTCATGAAGTCAACTCCCAGACACACGTACCAAATATTGACAAAGCGCTCCAAAAGGCTCGTACAACTCTCGACGCAAATCGAGTGGCCTGCCAATGTTTGGATGGGCGTGAGTATCGAAAACGATCGTTACGCCTTTCGTGCGAATCATTTGAGAGACGTGCCCGCAGCGGTCCGATTCCTATCAGTCGAACCAATGCTGGGGCCCGTACCAAGTCTTAACCTGGCGGGTATCGATTGGGTCATTGCTGGCGGCGAAAGTGGCCCGAGAGCAAGATCGCTTGACGTGCAATGGGTCACCGATCTTCGCGACCAATGCTTGACCGAAAATGTTGCGTTTTTCTTTAAGCAGTGGGGAGGCCGAACACCGAAAGCGGGTGGTCGCCACCTTGATGGTCGCACTTGGGATGAATACCCATCCATACCAGCCGCCGTTTGAACTGAAGGCAATTCTCCAGTTCCCTGTTCCTTAGAGAGGGGATGGTGCCGATGGATCCCGTGCGATGGAAGATCGAGGACCACACACGGGCCAAACACCGCGTGCTGAGAAGCTATCTCGATGCTTGGATTCCGATCATGGGCTACCAATCCAAGAAGGCGTATCAACCTGATGGGCCACCACGCCTTCTACTGGTCGATGGATTCGCTGGACCCGGGACATATTTGGATGGCGAGCCTGGGTCGCCTCTCATCATGCTCGACGCGCTACTGTCTCACGCTTCCCTAGAAAAATTGGGCGATGTGATATTTCTCTATCTCTTCATTGAGCAGGACCCTCGACGAGTCGCGGCACTGAAGGAAGAAATCGCAAAACTGGAGGTTCCTGCGAACGTAAAAATCCACGTTGAACCCGGCCGATTTGAGGATCGATTTAGTGAACTCATCGCGAAGATCAAAGGCAACGGAAAGTCTCTAGTTCCAACGTTCGCATTTATAGATCCTTTCGGTTATTCGTCGGCTTCCATGTCTCTTACGGGTAGCTTCTTGGATTTCCCTCGATCCGAGGCACTCTTCTTTCTTCCTTTGTCGTTCGTCCATCGCTTCGTGGGACGTGCTGGTCAAGAAGCTACTTTGAACTCGCTTTTCGATGGTGACCGTTGGCGCGAAGCCATTCCGTTATCTGGAGATGATCGGAAAAGCTTTCTGATGGAGTTGTTTGAGGAAGTACTTTCAAGTCAAGGTCAGGTAAAACACGTAGCGTCCTTTCGCCTTAACACGAATGATGGAAATGACTACCGATTGGTATTCGCGACTCAACACGAAAAGGGTCTCGACCAAATGAAGCGCGCCATGTGGAAGGTGGATCCAATAAGTGGAATCTCCTACTCGGCAAAGATGAATTCTGGTCAAGAGATGCTCTTCTCGTTAGATCCCGATACCGGCCCCCTACTCGCTGAGCTCAAGAGAGCGTTTGGAAGTCGCTGGTTCACAGTGACGGAAGCCACTGAAGTTACGCGACCCACACCTTTTGTATCAGACTCTCATCTCAAGAGACTGACGCTTGCGCCTGCCGAGAAGGTCGGCGTTCTCGAAGTGAAGAGGAAGGACGGGCAGCGGGCGGGGACCTTCGGCGATGACGTTCGGATGCGCTTCCTCTAAAGGTTGCATTCCCGACTCAGGAGTTTGAATTAGAACCTCTCCGACCAACCCCACCTGTCGGCTATTTGGGGCCGTCAGAAGGCAATATGGCTGGGGAGAAATGTGAAAGCCGCGACCGGAACTTGGGCGCGCTGATCGAGGGTATTGGCAGTTCTGGGGACTGGCGATGCGATTGCCGAATGACGGTTGGCTATGCCGCAGCTCCGGTCAGCGTGACTTCGAAGCCGAGAGCCTCGATCCGCCGTTGGAGCCGCTTCGCCTCAACTGCAGGATCGTCTCGTAGCTCGAAATAGCGCGCGCGGTCGTCGTAAAGGACACCATTGGTGAGCAGATGCCATGCGCCCGCGTTGGGTTCAGTGTCGATCGCTGAAGTTCAAGAAGTCCCATTTTGTAAGGCCTTTCATTCGTGCGTGTTCATCGCAGATCATGTCAGTTCAGAATATTTGCTGACGGAAACACTGACATTTTCACCCGACAGCAATCCCGGGTTCTTGCGACGAGTGGTTATCGCACCGAACTACACGGTTGTGAAAGCCTCAACGCGAGACCTTGAACGATGCCGTGACCTTGCCGCTTGGAACGACCACAGTTGTCCAGTGGCCACGGGCCGGAACTACGAGAACGACTGGCGACTTTTTGTAATGCCCGCCAATGTACTTGAACTGCTTTCCGCGCTGCATCGCGGCGAAATTAGTCGGATCAACAAGGAAGACGTCGGACTCGTCGCCCGAGAGCGTCGTTGTCACCACCGTGCCCGCGTCAACATTTCCTAGTTCATACTTGAGGAAATTCATGGCCTTCCCTAGTCTCGGTGCTTGCCGTTGACTGGATTCTACATGTCCAAAGGTTGGGATTCACCCTGTAAGAGCTCGGTTTGGAGGAAACTGTGGAACCACAGCGCGCCGGGAGACTTTGGATCGGTCTCGACAATCCGAAATGGCGGATGGGAGGGCTTAAGGTCTTGGATCAACGAGGTGTCACGACGAGGAATGGATGGTGACAAGAGCTTGAAACTTCCCGAGGAATATTGGCGGCGAGTTGAGCGCGATCCCGTGGGTCGGGCGCTAATCGCTGGAGAGAGATGGGCCGGCGCCTTCCGTAGAGATGTTGAGGAGATCGTGAAGATTGTTAATGCGTCAGGCGGATCCCGCCAACTCGTTTGGCGAGGTCAAGCGGATGCGGACCACGGTCTGTCAAGTTCTCTATTCCGCAAGGCTCTCGCCACGACTTCACTCACTGACATATCCGAGAAACTCCTCACAGCATTGGAGGCCGAGATCATCAGCTACGCCCGTAAGTCTGGATTGGGTCACAATATGACAAGCCTCGAGTTGCTAGTGACGGCCCAGCATTATGGAATACCCACTCGACTAATCGATGTTTCGAGTGACCCGTTTTCCGCCATCTGGTTTGCGACGAACATGCTTCAGCGGAAGGATGCCAGGCTGTTTATGTTCGCCGTGCCTTCAGATGTGCTGGCGGCGGAGACGCCGGGTCTCTCGGGACTTCCCTGGCAGACTATTCCATTGAAAGACTGGACTAACCGAGTTGCTTACCTGTCGCCAGTGATTGCGAACCCTCGTGTAAAGGCACAGAATGGTGGTTTTCTGGTTGGTGGACTCGCCAAGAACTACGCAGGGAGTCAGAAAATTCTTCGAGACAAGAGTGGAAGGCAAAGGGCGGTTCCGAAAGAGCAGATTCACGAAATCAGTCAGTTGTATGTGCACTTTCCCATCCGCCTAACCGAGGCAATGGTGCGTAAGTGGAAGCCAAACGAGACCTACGGAGTGACCTGGCGAATACCATCAGGCGTGAAGTCCGAGCTCCTGAGGGCAGTCGGAACCCTTAACATTGATGCGCGGACGATATACCCAGACTACGAGTCAGCGGCACAGGGCCTAGGGGAGCATCTGAAACTCACCTAGAGGCTGTGTCGCTCGTTGAAGCCTTGCGACGGGTTTTGGAGGTGGCTCGCCGAGCTTGTCAGCTTTGATCGGTGGGTAGACCCAGCAGTATCTAAAGATTGTGAAGTCAAAGTTCGCACCACCTTGAAAGGGTGGTAGTCCTGCGGAACCAGAAGGAGGAAAAGGACTGATCACGGGGTATTTCTAGCGACCAGTTGTTTGCTCGTCTTGGTCATGGGCACTCCACGGGCACTAAGGACACGATGTCTTCGGCTCAATGAGCCAGCCAACAGGACGGCCGAGTCTTACGCCTTTGGGGGAAGTGTTTCTGATAAGTGACCGGCAACGTTTTGGATGAGGTCAATGGTAAGGGGTCCAGGCTCGGCGATCTTCCGGGCGAGCGCGTTAGGCCCGGAGACAAAGACTCCTCGCATGGTGAACGGTTTGGCGAACCATCCCCACTCAGCATCGGTGAAGCAGACGGCGCTCGACACAGGAACTGAATCCCCACCGAGTGCCTTGATTACGGCCTTGACTTGCCAGCCCAACCCGTCGAGGGCCTTCGAGCGGTCGCGCCCGCCGACGTAGAGGCGCAGGTCAACTTTGAAGAAGCCGCCGACATCGCGTTGTTGGACGAGGCCGGAGTAGTTCTTGGCGTCAACAACCCAGACGCCCGAGGAAGCCACAACGATATGGTCGATGTTCCCCCTTGTTCCAGGGACTCTCCTGTCGTGTAGCAGCACGGCGCGATCGCCAAGATTTTCTTTAAGGCTGGCCGCGAGTTTACGTTCGCCGACGGAGCCTTTTCTCCAGGCTGTGATCGACTGGGGATCATCAGTGAGGAACTTTACGACTCCGGCGAGGCGGCCGAACTTTGCGTCGATTCGAGCTTCGCGCTTCTCGTGACGCCGCTGATACTCCTCTAAGGCTGACTGGCCCGCGACGCCAGTTTGCACGCGAGGAGTCCCCGGCGCGGGATGTTCAGAGTCAGGCTGTGGTGGCGCGACGTCGACCGGCGTTAGCGCGACTGAAGCGTCGTGACACGTCACGCATGTCACGGCATGTGCAGCACCATCCCACCACGCGGTCGTGCCAGCCAGTAATTCGACACCGCACACGGAACAGGTGTCGGACCGCCTGACGGACATTCGTTTGATGGTCATGGTGAGTTCAGCATCGCATACCGATAGTGGCGTAGTTCATAGATTGCGGCAGAGAGTGATCGGTAGCCCTGCCCTTCTTTTGTGGAGTCCCTGAAATTAGAAGGAGCGCCGCATTTTCTTGCTTACACTGAGTTGCGTCTCAACGTGTGCTTAGGGGAGGTGGACAATGGCAAGGAAGAAGAGTGCTCGGTCACAGTTGTACCGAGCTGCTCGCGACTTGGGGAACATCGAAGCGGCTGAGAGAGGGCCGTCGTCATTTGGAAAGCGATACGCTCGGCGCAAGGTGTACGCCAAGACCAATGGCTTGACGCGCAAATTCTTACGCTCAATAGGTTTGAGCAAATAGAAACGTCGGGACCGAGTTGTGCCCAATTGAGGTTGGAAACTGGTCCTCGCGGTCATTGAATGTTCCCTCGAATGACATTCGGTATTGACTGTCTGCCACAAGCTCTCAGGCGACGATCCTGCTGGGATCTTCGCCCGCCTCATCGAGTTTGCAAACTCGATCGGCTTTACGGTTGAGGATGCAGAGCTTCCCGGCAGCGTCAACGGCGACTGCACTCACGAGCTGCACCGCATACGGGTTGAGATCTCCAACTCACCCGCACAGCGCGTGAAGACGCTGGCGCACGAGATCGACCACGCACTGCTCCACGAGCAGTTTGACAACCGAGCGCTCGCTGAACTGGAGGCTGAGTCCACGGCCTACGTGATTTGCCGGGCACTCAAACTCGACACGAGGGACTACTCCTTCGGGTACGTCGCGGGCTGGGCCGGAGGTGGCGAACAGGCCATCGCCGGGATCAAAGGATCGTGCGAGCGCATCCAGAAGGCTGCAGCATCCGTGTTGCAGTCCTTCGAGGTCGATCAGGAGCAGGCGGCTTAGCCGCCGTTCTGGAAGGCGTTTGCCATCACATCGTCGAGTGATCGTGCGACGATGTAACGGGCTGGTGACTCGCCATCGGCTAGGGCACTAAAATGAGCCTTCCCGCACTCGATTTTTGCGCTTTCGGTATCACGAAGGTCATCAGTGAACAGGCTGGCCTTGGTCTCGACGACGAAGTACAGGCGTTCCTCTCCCTCGACATCGACTACAACCGCCCAGTCCGGGTTATAGCTACCAAGTGGAGTTGGAACCGTGAACCAGCCAGGAAGTTTTGCGTAGACTTTGACGGCATCATTGTGCTCAAGATCAGTCGCAAAATTTGCTTCGACGCCAAAATCGTAGACAACATCTTCGTAGATCGATTTCTTCGCATCCGACAGCATGTTCTTCAGATAGCCCGTCAGTTCAACTTCTTCAAACAGTTCTTGAGAGTAACATTGTCCACTGCCTAGGCGTTGATAGCGAATTCCGTCGACTATAGCAATGCGCTTAGATCGAGTAATTACCTCGCTTGCGAGGTCAATGAACTGCTGCGGATTGCGTGCGAAATCTTTGAGTCTTGTGCTCCCGGAGACGATACGCATTATCGACCGCCTGGTTAGTTGCGTTCGGTCCTGCAGCTCGGATAACAGATCGGGCAAGACGACATCCGATTCATCGAGCACAACGGTGATCGCCCCGGTCATCTCGGTAGCCTCGACTCCGCCCTGTCCAATCGCAATGCCCGCTTTTCGCCAATGCAATCGTGTCTTCGTGATCGGAGGTGCGCACTGCAAAGCGCGTACACAGTCCCGGATGAGCTTCTCGTTGTCGAAATGCACACGGTATGTCGTCTTGTGCTTGATACGATCCCAGAGCGCCTTGAACTCAGGACTAAGAAACACACCCTTGCGCAACCTCACCGCGCGGCGCTCGTCAGCGTTCTTGATCTCCAGCCTTCCTGCAAGTTTGCGCAAGACGCTGACAATCTGAGGAAGCTGAGCCATGAACTCATCTGGCACAGCCAGGGTCTCCTGCTTAAGCGCCGTTCGCAAGATGTCTTCCACGCGGCCCTTGCCGTCGATATAGCCAGCCGTTCTGAGATGTTCCCAGAGCGCTTCAGATTTCGCCACCCCAAACACGGCGGGCGGCTCCTCTCCGACCGACACAGCGATGTTCGCGAACTCATGCTTCTCGACCACGCCAAACCGGATGCCTGTGTCTGCTTCGATCTCGCTCTGCAAACCTTCGGCGAATTCTTCGTAGCTCTCTGTTGCCACGACGGTGAGGGTGTTGATTTCAAAACCCTGCTGCCGCTCACCCTCCTGGTTGACACAGAGACGCAGTCCACGACCAATCGTTTGTCGCCGCTCACGTTCCGAGCGCATCTCGCGTAGCGAGCAAATTTGGAAGACGTTGGGATTGTCCCAACCTTCACGAAGGGCTGAGTGTGAGAAAATGAACTTGAGCGGGGTCGACAGGCTGAGAAGCTTCTCCTTCTCCTTCATTATCAAGTTGTAAGCACGTTCCGCATTGTCACGGCCCGATTGGTTGCCTTCAGCCGTGTCGGTCCATCCTCCTTGCTTGTCGATCGAGAAGTATCCATCGTGGACCTCTGCGGCATGGGCGCTCAGGTCTACTTCGCCGAAGAGTGTCTGGTAGTCGGGATGGTGGGCAAGACGCTGGTACTCCTCCTCGAAAATCCGGGCGTACTCACCTTTGATTTGGTGTCCGTCCTCGTCGTACCCCCGGTACTTGTCGACGGCGTCGATAAAGAAGAGCGAAAGAACCTTGATGCCCAATGGGCGTAGGCGCTTCTCCTTGTCGAGGTGCTCTCGTATGGTTCGGCGGATCATCTCGCGTTGCACCGCCATTGCATCGACATCGCCAAACGCCTGGCCTAGCGTCAAGTAGCGCTCATCATTAGGAGCGCGCACCTCTAACAACTCGCTTCCCTTCAACGCGCGAATTTCACCAATCCAACAATCCCGGTAGACCTCGCGCCCAGTTGTCTGTTCAAGATCGTCGCCATCCTGGACAATGACCTGGCGGCGCCGGACGCCGGTAGGTCCTTGGACGTCGATCTCGACATTCGCACCGACGACACTCTTTCCTCGTACGACGGGCGCGACGAAGCGCAAGAACGGTTTGTTGTACGCGTCTTCTACTGTTGCGGAAGCAACTTCGATCTGCTTGACGAGGCGTTGTTCGTAGGCGTCTATCGCATCGAGTCGGTACACCATGTGGTGTATGTCGGCATGCGTCGCGGAGTACCGAAGGGTGCAGATAGGGGCCATTGCTCCAAGAGCCTCCCTGCCACGTCCTTGCAAACCACCGTCGACGCTCTGTGGCTCATCAACAATGAGGATGGGTGAAGTTGCCCGGATGAGGTCGATCGGTCTCTCACCACCAGTCTTCTCACTGTCCTTGTAGAGGTTATTGATGTCCTGTTTATTGATGGCTCCGACCGTGGTGACCATGACTTGAATCTGAGGACTCGTCGCGAAGTTGCGGACCTGCCCTAGCTTCGATGAGTCGTATAGAAAGTAGTCGAATGGAACACCGGAATAGAGAGCGCGAAAGTGATCCTCGGTAATCTGAAGAGTTTTGTACACGCCTTCCTTGATCGCTACCGAAGGGACAACGATTACGAACTTGGTGAAGCCGAAACGCTTGTTCAGCTCAAAGATTGTCCGCAGGTAGACGTAAGTCTTACCTGTTCCAGTTTCCATTTCGATTGTGAAATCCGCCGAGTCCAGAACCGCCGACGGAGCGAGTCCGTTCCGGAGCTGCACTTCGTTGAGGTTTGTTAGCACCTCGTCATCAAGGAGCGTCAAACGGTTGCCAATGCCGAGATCGGATTCAGCGAAACTTAAGGCGAGCTGCCCAGCCGTCGCCGCAGTGACTGTGAACTCGGTACGACAAATTTCCTGGCCACGGAAGAGGTCGCACACAGCTTCGATGGCATCGTGCTGATAGTCCAGGTTCGGTTCGAAGTGAAGCTTCATCTAATTAACCCCTAAAGGCTCCGCACGGTCGGCATTCCGTGCTGTTCGAGGATTGCGGTGATGTTCGTCTTTGCCACGTCATCGGCGAAGGCACTGTCGCGAAAGACGACTACCGTATCCGCAGCTGGTTGCAGTTCGTCTCTCCAAGAAGCGATCCCCAGTGCCAACTCCTCGATCTCAGAGCGATCGATCGACTCAGCGAGGCACGCAATCAACGTGCCAGCGCCCACGCTGTAGATTGTTTTCTTGGCAACAGTGCGGCACTCGATCGGAATCGTCAGATCGAGTCCTAGCTTCAACAGAAGCTCGTAGAAAATATCCTCTTCAGTACGGCCTTCCTTTAGGTGGTCGAGGGATGCAAGTAGGGAACCGTCGAGGTTGTCTGGCTCAGGGTCCCAAGCTCGGATGTTGCTGGAGTCAAGCTTGAACACACGGAAGCCCCTGTCCAGGTCCCGATTGTTAACCAAGTCCAACTGACCAGAGGTTTCCTCGCTAAGGCTGGCGATAACTCGCCGAATGCGCTCCTTAGTTATGTCTGCAATAGTCGGAAACTCCGGGTTGTTGGTCGGTTCTGGAAGTTGAACCAGGATGTATCGACGCGATCCACCGTCTGTTGCGTTTTGCAACATCACGGCGTGCGCCGTCGTTCCCGAGCCAGCAAAGAAATCCAGAACAATATCGTCGGGTCCAACGGCTTGTTCAAGCATGTACGCAACGAGTCCGATGGGCTTCGGGTTAGTGAAAACGTCCTTTCCAAGAAGACGCTTCACTTCTAAGGTCCCACTTTCGTTCGCAAATTCCGATCCAGTCCACACAGTCTTCGGAATCACCCTCTTCACCCCCTCATCTGTCTCTGCGTAGTCGATCTGCGAGACATCCCAACGCTGACCGCCCACTCGGGTGCCACAAAGCTCGTCAAGACGCTGAGCAACAGTGTCTCTTCCCCAACGCCATCGTCCGTCGACTCCATCTGAGAGCTTCGGGAGGACTTCTTCCGTGAATGTGGCATCCCGACTGAGTGAGACAGAGTGGGATACGGGGTCTACGTATATTGGGTAATACATCCGAGGGCGGTCTTCGCGACGAGATGCGGAGCCACGTTTCCTAAGACCCTGTAGCCGATACCGCCGTCCATCGTTAGCTGTTTCTGGGTAGTCGTCCCAGTATTCTTCAGGGAGAGGAACACCTGCGGTGACAAATTCGCCCCTTTCGTAACAAAGTAGATAGTTATGGCACCGCGCTAGATATTTGTCGTCACTTCGTCCCTTGAGATTGCTCACAACAGTGATACAGCCAAGGAAGGACTCGGACCCGAACACATTGTCCATCAACATGCGTAGGTTGGACAGCTCTACGTCATCGATGCTTACGAAAATCACGCCGTCTTTCCTCATAAGATTGCGGGCAAGGAACAACCGTGGGTACATCATGTTCAGCCACTTCGTATGGAAACGACCTCCAGTTTCGGTGTTCGTACTGAACTTCTTGCCTTCCGCATCAATTTGCCCCGTGTACTGCAGATACGTCTGCAGACTCTCTGCATAGTTGTCGGGATAGATAAAATCATTGCCGGTGTTGTACGGCGGATCGATGTAGATGAGTTTGATTTTGCCGTGGTAGCTCTTTTGCAGGAGCTTGAGAACTTCCAGGTTGTCGCCCTCGATCATGAGGTTGCGGGTCGTCTCCCAGTCGACACTCTCGTCTGGCGCTGGGCGAAGTGTCCCGGTGGAAGGAGTCAGAGCGGCTTGTCGCGCGGCACGCTTGCCAGGCCAGCTGAAGCCAAATCTTTCGTCTTGACCTTCCACCGCTTCTCCCAGGAGCTGCCTCAAAATGTCGAAGTCGATCGCGCCTTCAATGAAGGCACCCGGGAATAATGCAGCAAGCTGCTCGATGTTTTCGGTTATCGGATCGGGTGAATGTGTCTCTGGGTCGGCGGGGGTGAGTTTCTTCATGATTTCCTTAGCTAGAGTTGTGCGCGGGCGTCGTCGTAAGCCAACTTCAGTTGCTGAATTTGAAGGTTGAAATCTGCACGTCGTGCCATCTGTTTTGTCTTGATTGCTTCGGAGCGGAGCGACGCCATTTCTAATTGGAGCACATGGCACTGCTGCAGTGCTTTACGACGGCGGACTGCATGGGCAGGATCGTTGGCCGCCTCCAGTTTGCCGGTAATCGCTGCAGCCTGAAGGGATACGGTCGCATCGATCCAGCCTTGATATAGGTCGTACAGAGAAGTATGCGGTTGCTGACTTAGCGCAAGCGACTCTAAGAAACGACAAAGATGGTCCGGACCCAACTCTTTGTCGAGCTTGACAGTGCGAGACTCGCCGTCGAGAACTGTGGAATCGTGGTCTGCGTGTGACGTCCGCTTATGTACTAAGGAGATCGAGACTTCGACGCTCTGTTCGATGACGAGCACAACCGGGTACGGAATCGCTCGGTGCGTCAGTTCAACGAGTCGAGCGACGTTCGCAGCTGGGCGGAGGTTGAGGGTGACTACCGCTATCTCTTGGTAGTCGCGATCTGAGTCTTGGAACGCGGGCACCCCGATCGTCAGGGGCTTGAGAGCCGCATGCCACTGCACTCGCTCGACGTCCTCCCTAATTAGTCGACGGTCGGCAGCGGTCGAAGCTCCGTTCTCGGACAAAAGGCTTTTGGGCACGCGTTGATCGACCATCGCGGATGCAGGTAACGCCAATGCGGCCAGAACATCGACGATCTTCATGGCAGATCCTCGGGAACAACTGAGAGAAAAGCAACAACTTCGAAATCGTTGATGCCCGCGAACTCGCCGGCGAGAGCGTGTGTACCTCCTTGTTTGAAGAGGCTTTCAACTGCCCTCTCCTCACCCTTTCCAACGACGGAGCGGACTGCCTTAGCGAGGAGTTCTTGAGCGCTCCGCATGTCTTTGCCGCCATGCGTTATTCGATCGAACAGATTCATCGCAATGATGTCGACATCATTATGTCCGACGCAAGCGTGCTTCAAGCGGTCAAGAATCTCTTTAGCGTGTAAATGGCCAAGGACGATGGAGCCGTCATCCGCAACATGCACGAGTCCATGGGGAGCAAGTGGATACCCAGGTCCGAATACGTCCTTGGTACGGTCTCCAGCGGCACGTAGCAAGAAAGTTACTCCTGGCGGGAGATCGATGTCTGCCGTAGTGCAGACTGAGCTGGCACCAAGTGGCAACTTATCGAGGACGCCCGGACGATCTCGTTGGAACTCCGCAAGATCAATCCGAAAGTCTGTGAGCGTGAGGTCCGCGATTGAGACCCCAGCTGAAAGGTCTTCGAGGTCTACCACCGTTTCTTGCATTCGAAGAAGTTGCTTGCGGCGATATTCGAGGTCGTTCATGGGATTGCCAGCCTCTTGAACGATAAGATTCTCTTCACCCGTGGCGGAGACATCGAGTAGAACCATTCGGCCACTTACCCGCTGCTCTAGGTTGATGTACTCATCCAGCTCCATGTTTGGCCAGAAGTTGACGAGCTGAATCCGATCGTTGTGTGAGCCAAGTCGGTCGATGCGACCGAAGCGCTGGATAATACGAACGGGGTTCCAGTGGATGTCATAGTTGACGAGCCAGTCGCAGTCCTGGAGGTTCTGACCCTCGGAAATGCAGTCGGTCGCGAAAAGAAGGTCAATCTCTCCTTCAGAGTCATACTCGTCTGGACGCTCCTTCGATCGCGGTGAGAAGGTCGAGAGAATTGTTCCGAGATCACGCCGCAACCCGTGGATTGTCGTCTGATTACCTCCAGAGCCTGTAACGAGCGCTGTCTCGACACCGAGGTGTGTTTTTGCCCACGGAGCAAGGTTGTCGTACAGGTATTTCGCAGTGTCTGCGAATGCGGTGAAGACGATTATTTTTCGATTGTTGGCGTTAATCGGCAATGAGCATTTGTCATAGATAACAGTTCGCAAAGCGGCCAGTTTGGCATCTCGACTGGGTATGACTCTCTTCGCTTCTTCGTGGAGCGCAGCGAGGCGCTGTCGGTCATCGGTTAGGTCCTGCTTCCAGCGAATCAGGTCGACGTCATCGAGTAGGACCTTGACCTTCCTACCTACCAGAAGGCTCTCGAACGCGGGATCATCAACGTCGATGTCACCGATATCGATTTCGTCCATATCCTCTGAATGTGTATTGATTCGAGTAAGGATTGACTCGACGTCCAACAGTTGTCGTTCTAGCGTAAGGGCGAACGAAAACACAGAGCTTTCCATGCGCTTGAGAACGTTGACCCTCAGAAGGTGGATCAGGCTTTCCTCGCGATCGAGTTGGCGAAATACTCCTTTGCCGCCCGTTACTTCTGTGTTGTACTTTGCGTCATACGCCGATTGTCGAGAAGGCAGCACGTAGCGTAATGGAGTGTACGAAGCTAAGTGGAGACGACGGATGTCATCATTGATTTCGCGAATCTGTCGAAACTCCCCGCCCAAGTCGACGTCAGCCTTGATGTTGATCGGCTTCAACCGATCGGGGAAACGACCCGTCTCACTGGTGCCGTAGTATTTTTCGATATGTCGTCGTGATCGTGCGATCGTTAGTTCGTCGAGCAACTTGAAGTAATCGAATCCGAGCATCTCGACCAACTTCGCGGGTGTTCGTCTGATGTCGTCCAGGTCCAACCAACGGTTGAACTGCTTCTGAGCCAATCTGGTTGTTGCATCGATGCTAGAAATTCCCTCTCCTCGGAGGGCTGCGTCATTACCCTCTGTTGCAAAGACGATTTGATTCCGCAGGTCCGCTAGTCGATTATTAACAGGAGTTGCCGACAACATCAGAACTCTCGTTCGGACTCCTTCCTGGATGATGCGGCGCATCAATCGGTCGTACCGAGTCTCGCCGCCTTGTTTGGGCGTGCCTTTGTTTCGAAAGTTGTGAGACTCATCGATGACGACAAGGTCGTAATTTCCCCAGTTGACGTGGGCGAGGTCTAAATCCCCCGAAAGACCTCCCTCGCGTGAAAGATCAGTGTGGTTGAGAACGTCATAGTTAAATCGATCGGAGGCAAGCACGTTCCGCCGATCATTTGCTGTATAGAGCGTCCAGTTGTCCCGAAGGCGTTTGGGACAGAGGACAAGCACTCGATCGTTGCGTAGCTCGTGGTACTTGATAATCGCCAATGCTTCAAACGTTTTTCCCAATCCCACACTGTCTGCAATGATGCAGCCTCCGAGGCGATTAAGTTTGTCAATTGCTCCAACGACTCCGTCTCGCTGGAACTTGTAAAGCTTCTTCCACACAACTGTGTCACGGATTCCCGTGGCCGCCTTCACAACTTGATCCTCGTCGAGCGCACGCCCGTCGCCGCCGAACAGCTGCTGAAGAATCAGGGAGTAGAGGGTAAAGAGAGGTTGAATCGCTGAAAGGTCGCGCAATTTGTTTTCGAATTCGCGTTGCACTGTGGTATCAGCAGACAGTTGATCCCATAACGCATCGAACCATTGGCTCAGTTGGTTCGCTTCGATCGAAGTCTCTGTCGCTTGGATAAGGCTGAGAGGGTTTCCGGGGGTGGTTCCCAATCCATCTGTTGTGAAGGCAAAAGCTCCAAAGAATACTTGTTCCGAACGTGACTCACCGTCACGAAGCACTAGCGCGCCCTGCGGAATCGAAGACTTGGTTCGCCGCACTTCGACTTTGGTGTTTAGCCATTCGGCACAACGAGCAGCTAGCCATCGCGCCTGTAAATGGTTCCGGTTGCTGCGATCCACGTCGTCACCAAGCAAACCAAGGTCGACCCCCTCTGGCGGTAGAACTAGCCGGGCTTTCTCAACCCTGAAAAGATCCTGTTGCAGGTCGTTGAACGCGAAGAGAGAGAAGGCTTGCGAGACGATATCCAGTTCGCCACCCTGCTTGATCCCAGTTCGTGCAAGATCGAGTACTCGTTCGTTTCCTGTATTGTGAATGATCTTCATACACTCACCGTCGCTCCGGAGACGCGCGCGATCTCTTCGCCCTCTTGAGGACGAGGAGAGCCGTGAGTGGAGAACGGATCATCATTAGATGGTACGACACGTGTGTAACCGTAGGTCTGAACCAGAGTTCGGTTGATGAATCAGGCGTGTGCCCTGCGAGCTGAGCTGCAGCCGCCCGCTGAAAACAACAATAGGTGATCGACCACAACGAGCCCGTGGTGCCAGTATGCGTCAACGAATGAACAAGAAGGAGCGTAGCTCGGCTGTATTGCGCCCGAAACGATTTACGGGTTAGGCGCTGACTTGAAGTATGCGTCGTAGTCCATCGCTGGCACGCTACCTACGACTTGGAGCTTTCTGAGTAATTGCATGACGAAGTAGATCAGAGCAACCTTCGACTCGCTGTGGTCCACACTTGTTTTGGCATCTTCCTTGACTCGATCTCGATTTACGACAAACCCACCATGCTCCACGGCACAACCAACATCTAAGCCGTAAGTGAATTTCTTTGTTTCACGACTATCAAGATCACTGATACAACTCTCGAAAGGTTCGCCAAACGGGGGACTCCAGTTGCTTCGTCGAGAGAGTATGCCGCCAATGATGCGCTTTGGCACGACTGGGCTGCGCACGCCATCGGTGTAGGTAATTTCGACCGAGGTTCGATGGAGCTTGCGAACAGTTGCAATCTTGTCTGCAGCGTATTCCACGTTTCCCTTGTCGAGATCCTGCTTAACTTCGAAGGCGGCGTAGACACTTTCGGCGGGAATGTACTTTGCTCCACCGACTTCGAACAAGAGAGGCGAAAAGTGCCGGTCATGGATTACGACATCAATCTGTTCACTCTGATGGCCGTTTGAATCGACGACGAACGCCTTGGCTACGCCATAGCGTTTTGGAAGAAACTCGTCCAGCATGCGAAGCCAATCCAACTCAGTCTGATCCCCTTTGGTGCCGGGGTGAGAAGAAATATCACTCAAGCCAAGGTCGGCACAGAGTTTGGCTTGGCGGATGACGAAGGCGGCGGTTAGATCGAACTGGTTCTGCTCCTCAAAGTTTTCGCTCATTCAGACTGCCCCAATTCTGCATCGAATGGTCGAGTTGGCTTGAATGATTCTGCAAGCGCTATCAGTGCTTGGCCCGTAATAGGCACCTGTTCATTCATAGCTTGGAGTACAGCCGTAGGAATGAAGCGTTGCCTTAGATCGGAGTATGAGCAGCCATAGGCCCTCTCACCAATAGGACCAGTTAGGCGAGCCACTTCCGCGATGTCTTCATCAGTAATCGTCGCGTCAGCAAAAGACCGCCTCAGTAGTTGTTGTCGATGGTCATCATCTGGGCGCTTGAACTCAAGGACTGCCGCCGCTCTACGTCGAACAGCTGGGTCGATGGCGTCAACGCGGTTGGTGCACATGATGGTCAACACCGGCAGGCGATCTCGGCGTATGCCATTGATGCCACGGATGAGTGCGTTCACTCCGGCGCGATCCTCGTGATGCATCTGTGCCAATTCTCTTGATTGGGCCAATGCATCAGCTTCGTCAATCAGGAGGATCGTACCGTGACGTAGGTTGCCTTCTCGGCTTCGCCCCGCTTGGGCGTGCTCGCGCACTTGCTCGAATGCTTTTGTGAGGAGCGTGGTCATCTCTCCTACAGCCCCATGCCCGCGTGCGGAGAGACTCAAGGAATACATGTACACAGGCACAGCAAGTTCGTTAGCTATCGGATTTCCGACAGTCTCTGCAAGCTCCGTTTTCCCGCTGCCGACATCCCCAGCAAGAACAACGAGGGGTGTACGGTCCTTGACTTCGTTGACGGCAAAGATCACTTTGCCGTGTGCCTTTCGACTCCATTCTTCAACAATGGCCGGATCTAGGAGCACTCGGGCTTCCGCAACTAGATGACTCTTGATTGCGTCTATCCCGAGGAGCCCGTCGTATCGCTCCTGCGCTCGATCGTTCGGAAACTCTTCGACTTCGGAAAACAGGCCTTCTTCACTCATAGTGGTCGAAAGGTCTCGCGTTCGACTCGGACTCCACCTGCGCTATATCCATGATCGACTTGCCAGTATCCGTCACCATCACCGGGGAGTGAACCGCTAGATCTTTGGAATGGCAATGATTTCTTGAAGGTTGTACGCTGCGAATCTGTAAGGTCCCACCACTTCTGGCTATACGACATGAAGTTGAAGTATGTTGCCCCGACCAACGCAGCCTTCGCGTAGACGTTGCCAGCGTCGGAATCACCGTGCAGTCCTCCGTCTGGACCAATGGTGTATCTCCACGACAGCATGCGCTTGTCGCTTTTCTTGAATCCGAACTCGTAGACAGCGACGTAGCCGTTCGCCAGCATCTCGATCAATTCAGTTTGGTAATCTTCGAGGTCGTTGGCGCTTGGTCGTTCGTAATGGATGGAGCACTGATATAGGTCAGTGACGACCTTCGATGCCAGTTGCTTGGCATGTGTCCGAGTGAACGTTGTGGTAGTAGTAGAAGTTGATGACATCATTTATCCTTTGAAGGTCGGTCCCAGGACGGTTTGCCAACATTCGACCTCACGTCCTTTAGTGGGTGCGAAACGGGCCTCGCTGATTGCATTGAACGCTCGTTGAGCTGCCGTAACAATCCTCTGACGATCACTTTCAAGATAGAGACCGGCCACGTTGTTAGAGGTGTTCACTGGATCAAGCACTTCGATTGGTGATTTCGACCGTGCAGGAATCTCACTCTGTCGGTAGAAATCTGTGAATGACACTTGTTCTTGCAACTCAGTCTGCACGACATAGGCGAAGAAACGTTCGAGCGATGTTGGATAATCCGTCAATGAAAGGCCATTGTCCGCCAAGTGCGCCCATAGCAACTCGATCATGAAGGATTTGAATCGAAAGTCTTCGTCACCTTGATTGACAGTCCGCTTCCACCACTTCGTGAGACGAACAAGTTGAGCAAACTGGGGTCCGTATTTTGATTTTCTGTCACGTATGAACTGAAGGTGCAAGGTGATGCTGGTGAGCACGCGTTCACCAGTGTGCTTACGGATTAGAAATCCGCGATCATCCTTCCCATCCTCATAGAGGACGGGAACAACGTCAACGTCAAGCTCGCTTCCTTTGAACTTCACGGTGACACAGTGTGTGCATTCAACGAACTGATCTCTGCCCATGTTCGAGTTGGCTTCGTAGAGGCGTTCAGCCAACCACGAAATCAGCTTGGCGTCACCGTTTGTCGGCGCCTCGGCGGCCTTTACGTAAATAGCAGTATCAAGATCATGCACTTTCTTGAGTGCTGTTCCCTTTGCGACACTTCCCGAGTGCAGCATCTTCACAACCCCGTAATTCGGATCTGTGTCGATCTTTACTTTCAGTCGATCTCGCAACGAATTGGCTTGGGCGCGATACGTCGCGGCAGTCGCCGCAGGAAGGTTGACACTGTCTTCGGCGAATGCCTTGATCTCACTATGACCCACGCTCGGTGCCATTAACCCCTCACACTTCTGACCCAGATATCATCGCCAGAGGTAGTGACATCGAACAGTCGTTCGCTCTTAATTCTACTGGGCCTCCGTTACTAATTACAACGGCGTAGTTTCTTCGCCCAGGCGCTGCACCTCCGTGCGTTCAAGGGAAGGCGCACGCGAAAGGTATGGGAGCCACTGATTCCGGCGTGGTTCGCCGTTGTGTTTCTGGCTCGCCATCAGGCGACCTTCCCGATTTCAACTGGGAACTGGTGAGAGCGATGATCCATGAAGAGATCGTACGATACGAGGTTTCCGAGACAGTCCTGACCGGGTCAGTTTCTCCCAAAACGATGCCAGTCAGGGTCCTCTGATCCGTCTTCAGCATCGTTTACCTCGGCAGGGAGTATGACTGCCAGTTCGTCTTCTAAGTCGATGCCAAACTTCGCCGAAAGTTGCGCGATGTGGATTCCAAAGACAGCGCGCAACTCTCCGAGCGCATCGTTGAACATCCATCCTGGTGTCCCTGGCATCCATGGCTGCAGTCTCATGGGACCGTCTCGAAGGCCGCCGGTTGCGGAGAGGAAGCTTCGACATGCCGCCCTCATCGCACGCAAGTGGGGGGCTATGTCCTCGTCGTGGCCATCGAGATTGCCGAGTTGGTTCGTCATGAAACGCCGCATCTCCAAAATCGAATCCACGCAATGTTCGGGAATCTCCACCTCCCACGGTGCGTAGAGAACCCGGCGATCCTCTAAGTAAGTGAGAACCCGTCGCGCTGAGGCAATTTTCGCAACTCCTGGGTCCCAACTCACACCGAAGATCGGGCAGGAGATTCCTGTCAGTCTTCGTGCTACTTCTGAAAACTTCATCCCCGATGCCTCATGAGCCCAGGACGAAGCGGGCCTTCTCGGTCCGCAGCATCTCGTACGGACTCATCGACTTGACGTGAAGGGCAATGCAAGCGTTTGGAATCTTGATCTTCTTGACCGAGTTCGCTGCAACCTCGTGGGTCACGACATCAAATCCGTGAGCAAGTGCATGGGCCACCAGGTAGTAGTCAGCTACTTGCAGAAACGTACTCACTGCTGATGCTTCATACCCGCCGCTCCCGGCCCAGGTACTCACCGCAGCGAGACTTGGAACGATGTCGTTGTCCGGAGGAAGAAAGAACTCCGACCCCCGTGCCTTCGCCCACTCAGCCAGTTCGTCATCGCCACCGATAAGTTCATCACGGACCTTCTCGATACTGAAGACCTTTCCCTCCTGGTTCCCTACATCGAGCCATTCCCAGAAAGCGGGACAGAAGTCGAAGCTGTAGTGCAGATTCTTTGCTTGGATGAAGATGTTCGAGTCGAGTAAGTATGTCATCAGCCGACTCCGAGCCGTATCGCCAGCTCATTGAACGTCGAGACTTTTTTGAATCCGAGCATTTGGAATGCGTCTCGATGGAGCGTCTGCCCTTCGAGGGTGCTTTCGATGAGTGCCCGTGCAAACCGCTTACTAACTCGCACTGGTTGGGTGTTGTAGAAGTTCCCTCCTCCACCTGGACGTTCTTCCAAGATGGCGAGAATGCGTTCCAACTCGTCGGCGTACTCATCTCGATACTGCGACAGGGTGAGATAGCCAGTATCGAAGAGACGGCGCAGGACAACAAGGGTGCTCACCTTGAACTGACGAGCGAGTCGCTCAAGGTCATCTGTCAGGTTGTCTCGATTCAGCTCAACGCCACGGAGCGCAGCCGCTGGGAGGAGAAACTCTGCAGCGACTTCGTTGCACCACCGCTCCGTCGTGTTACTCGGAGAGGAACTCATCTCCGCATCGTCAACTCCAGATTCTCCGAGCCAGATGTGCACAAGCTCGTGAGCGAGCGTGAATATCTGCGCTGCCTTCGTGTCGGACCCATTGACGAAAATCACAGGGGCTAGTTCGTCAGCAAGTGCGAACCCTCGGAATTCCCTCGGATCGAGCTTGCGGTGGGTGTTGCTTCCGACTATCCCGCTGACCATCACAAGCACGCCGTGCCGGTCAGCTTCTTCGAGCAGACGCCTGAATGCTTCGCTCCAGCTCGTCCCTCGTTCGACAGGTGCAAACGAGAGGACAGCGCTCATCTGTGCAGCAGCGCCAACAACATCCATTCCAACGGTAAAGGTGCCCACGAATGGGACCGGCTCCTCCCGGTGGACCCTGGCATAGTCTCGGTACCACTCTTGGCGTTGCTGACACTGATACACCGTGTCGAGCAGATCGGGACTTGCCTGCCCGATCTCAGCATCCCCGATCGTTCGAAAGTCCGGGACCGGCAGCGACTCGTCCGGCGGTTCCGACAGGAATAAATAGCCGATCGGGGTGTGCGTCGCCTGGGCAAACTTCTCCAGTTGCTTCAAGGTGGGCTCTTTCGTTCCGGCTTTCCACTCATCCAGGTCGGGAAACCTTGTATCGAGGTTCGGTGGAGAGATTCCAGATCGTTTTCCTGCCCAGTCCAGTAGTGTCGCCCGGACGGCGACTCGCACGGTCACTGCCCGCACCGAAGAGTGTTGAAGGTGCACGTCAACACGTTTTCAGAGCTGAGAGGGTTAGTGGAGCCGGACATGGCATGATGATACGAGAATGGACTATCACCGGCAGGGAACAGCCCATTTCGTTACAGACCGAGGAAATCTGATTCGAATTTCCCGGTGGCGACCACCACCAGGTGATCGACCACGGTGAGCTCGTGGTGCCAGCACGCTCCAGCGATGGAACGGAAGGAGCATTGCTCCACTCCCGTGGCGCTGGGGAGCCCGTAGCGGCGGCAGCGGACGATAATGGCGCCTACGTGCTGACCTACAGATCAAGGCCGAAGTCATGGCTGGGCGGCTCCAGGAGGCCGTCGCCGGAAGACATGTAGACAGCCTTCGCTGGGGCAGTCTCAGCCACTGTGAGTGCGTAGGCCCTCTGGACGGCGCTAAGGACACGACTGCGCTGAGTCTCTTGTTCGTGGCTAACAGTTGCATCGTCAACGATGGTGTCAGGATTGTCAATGCCCCAGCGGTCCAGGTAGGCCGCGCCGGTGGAAACCTCCAATACCCACTGCTCGTAGAGCTCGCTTGCCTCAGGAGCATCGCCGAATTCCTGCACCCAGGCGTCATCGTGTTCAATTGCGATTTCGGCGAGGCGGCGGGCCCGCCGTTCGATAGCGTCGGCTCGATCACTCAGCGCTGATACGACATCGGGGTCAGTGAGCGCAGTTGGACGGGCGAAAAGGCCGACTACGAGCTCGCTCGTAGTTGAGCTGGGGTAGCCCACGTCGGCCACGTATCGATCGATGCGGTAGTGCAGGACGCCGGCCACGTCGTCCGCGTCCTCGAACGAACGACCCGTGACAAGCGGCAGCAGTTCGGTGTCAACGTCGAAACCCCGATTCTCCGCGTCTCGTAGCTGGGCGAGCAGTGCTGCGTACGCGGGGGAGGCCTTGGCCTGGGCGAATTCGGTATCGCTGAGTCCCGACTGGCTAAGAACTTCATCCCAGCGCGGACCGTCGGCCAGGGCGACGATGGTGTCGTATTCGGCGACGAGTGCGGCGATGGACTGAGTCTGGGATAGACGGATCATGTCGGTGGCGGATACGTCGGCCCCCTCGTGGCGCAGTACGCCGGTGAGCACTTCCAGGGCGCTCGGGACTTCGCTCATCCCGTCGTGGCCGGTTGACGGATCGGGGTCGTAGTGGGTGTCCACGTAGAGGTGGTTGGACTCTGCGCCTCGCGTCAAGGCGACGTAGAGCACCTCACGGGTGGTGGTAGGACTGGCGAACGCGTGCGCGGTGTCGACCGTACGTCCCTGGGCGCGATGCGCCGTCGAGGCGTAAGCCAACTCGACGTTCTCGGCGACGTAACTGGCCGGCAACACCACCGAGCCGTGTCCACTCGTCCGGGTGACGGTCATTGAGCCGTCGGCGTGCGTCGCCGAGACAATCCACTCGTCGCCGTTCTTGACCCAACCCGAGTCCGTCGTGAGACGACGGTTGTTCTCGCGCGTAACGACGAGGTCGTTGGCGCCGGCCGTCATGGCCCCGGCGACGTCGACACCCTCTTCGATGACTGCACCACTGGCGACACGCTCCGCGCGGGCGCGCTCGTTGAGCTCGTTCACGGTCGCGGTGTCGCCGGCGAGCATTAATGAATGCAGGCCACGATCGGTGTCGACCCTCCACGCCGTGTAGAGCGCGTCGAGCATCTCGTCACGAGTTCCGTCAGCGATCCGCCCGTGCGTCGCGTAGGTGGCGAGAGCCGAACTGGTACCACGACGGATCCCTAGACCGGCCTCTTTCTCCCACGCTGCCTTGAAGCGACGAACGTCGGCCAACGTTGGAGCGTCCTCGCCGCGGTCTCGCACCAGGGTCCGGAACATCCCTCCGGCGTCCACACTGGAAAGCTGGGCCCAGTCGCCGACGAGGACGACCTTGGCCTGCGCGTCGAGGGCGGCTGAGATGAGTTCATCGAGTGCGAACGTCGAGGCCAGACTGGCCTCGTCCACCACTACCAGCTGACAGGCGCGAAGGGTCCAGCGAGCCAGCGCTTCCTCGCGCCGGCGAATACCTTCGTGTAACCGGGCGTTCGGTACTCGTCCGGCGAACGCGACTAGGCGCGCCTTCTCGCGCAACTCCGCGAGTTCGCGAGCTCGCTGGCCGTGCTGGCGGTGCTCGTAGAGCCACTTGGCGAGATTGTCGGTGTCAATGCCCATGTCGTCGCCTAGGACTTCGGCGGCCGCGGCCGACGGCGCGAGGCCGGTCACCGAGCCGGCACCGTGCTCCAGTTCCCAGGCGGCACGCAGCCCCGCCATGGTGGTTGACTTGCCCGTGCCCGCGGGCCCGACTAACAGGTCGAGGACCCGACCCGAGGTAGTGATCTGCTCGACGCAGAGGGCCTGGTCATTCGAAAGCTTGAAGGTCTTGCCGGGGAGTCGTTGCTCGGTCACTTCGGCCACCGTGGCGCTGGATACCACGGCCGTGTCGAGGCGCTGGCCGGCGTCGAGGAGACGCGCTTCGGCGTCGAGAAGTGTCGTCGAGGTGTAGAGGAAGTGGCCGGTTCCCTGGAACTTCGAGGTGCCGTTGGCGCGAAGCAGGAAGCGCGGCGTGTGGTGCAAGTTGGGAGTGGTGATGAGAAGTGCCTGGGCAACGGCAAGGTCGGTAGCCCGAGAGGCGGTGAGAATGCGCTCTGCGGGCTTGGTGAAGCGGACCCCCTGCATCTGGCGAAAGACCTCCGCCTGGACGTTGGCACGAGAGAACGTGGGCCGCTTGGCGCTCACTATTTCCAGGGCCGCGTTGGCGATGTCGAGCAGGATTTCGTCCTCGAACTCCGCGCTCGTGAAGGCGGGCACGTCTCGGCCACCGAGCTCCTGCACCCACGCCAGGGGCTCATCGTCGAGATAGGGCGTGGCCCGAGCTGTCCACTCCTCGGTCAGGTCCCCGAGGCCTACCCCTTTCTTCGCTCGTCGGGTGGACAGAGTCGCCATCTGGCGCAGTTTGAGCACTTCGACGTCGGTAGGGGCGCGCCCGTGATCGTCCGCGAACTGGGTGATGAGACGATCCTTCGCAGTGACGATGGCGGCGGTTCGCTGCGAGAACTCGTCCATCAGGCGCTTCGAGACACCGGCCACCTCCCACTTTGGGGCGGTGCTGGAACGCCGGGTGTGGGCCTCCCAGTCCCAACCGAGTTCGGCGGTGAGTAGATCAGAAAGGACGCCCTGGTGCATCTCGGAGAGCATGACCGTTGAGGCGAAGAGTCCCCGGCTGTCGAGGGTGCGCCAGACGCCGTCGCTAACGGCCTGGACCCGGTTGAGCACGACCACGTGGTCGTGGAGCTGGGGATCACCGTCGCGGGAGTCGAAGTGGGTGAAGCTTGCCGCCACGACCCCGGCGATGTCCTCCTCGACGCAGCCTTGGCTTCCCGAGCGGGTGCGAAAGACCTCGCGCTCGGCGTAGGCGAGGATTTCGGCGATGGCCTCCTGGTGGCACCGGTAGATGACTTCGCGGGTGTCCTTATCGGCGAGGGCCCAGGCCACCGACACGCTCTTGGAGGGGCTGAACGTCAGGTCGAAACCACCGACGCCCTTCGCGCTCGGGGTCTTTCCGAGCACCTCGCCGGTGATCGGGTCGGCGCAGTCCTGGAGCATCCGCTGGAGGTTCTCCGCGGTCACGGACTGGCCGACGGCAACACCACGACCGTCGTCGAGACCGACGAGTCCAGCACCGAGGAAGACTCCCGGGGGAGTGCCGGTCTCTGAGTAGTAGCGAACCAGGTCGGATTTCTCAGTGCCTTCGGGACCGTCGCCCACGGCGATGGACTTGAGCAGGTACTTGTAGCCCGCTCCGATGCTGAGGCGCCGAATAGTCATCATGTCGCAGGCACCCGCTCTTCTTCGGCGTCTCGTGCCTCGGCTTCGATCTCGAGGTACTGCTCCAGCCACTCTGGGCCAAGTTGCTGAGCTGCACTAAGCAGCCACCGGTTGTACTCGGCCTCTTCGAACCAATCGTCTTCTACTTTGTGCTCCCCGCCGTTGGGTAACGCCAGCTGCGCCTCGCCGGTCATCCCCAGCTTCTTGCGCAGACGAAAGGCCCGGTGCTTGGCGGCGTCATTTTCGTGGATACGAGGTCTGCCGCCCTTGGGTTTTGGCGGTTCAGGCTGCGCGTCAACGGTGGCCTTTCGGCGTTCCCTCTTTGCTCGCGATGCTCGTCCCATGTGGGGCAGCATAGCGCGACGAAATCTCTAGTGCCAGACGTGTGAGACAAAAAATGAGCGCAGAGAGCCGGGAAAGGAAGCGGAGTGAGAAGCGCGAGGTAGCGGGACCGAAAAGGGAACGTGGGTAGAGCTAGAGCAGCAGGAGGTAGCGGGGCCGAGAGAAGGATGAAAGAGGGGAGGGATATTTAAGATGATGGTGGGCCAGGACAACGACGGTGGCATTGATAGGGCTGTCCCGACCGGCTCGATGGAACCTTGATCCCCTCGGTCGTGGGTTCGATTCCCCTCACCTCCATCGACCGGGACGGTGCGCGAACCGCATCGTTGACTGAGTAGTTTCGACAGTAATGGCACTCATCGGGCGTCTTTGCCGCCCGATGAGTGCCTCTGCAAATGAGCAGAACCTAACGTGAGATCTTTCTTTACGTATTCCAGACGGTGCGCCCATGCCGGCGATGAGCGAGGCCTCTTGGCACCACGCGCCAGTGGCGAAAATGGGGATTGTTGCCTGTTATGGTGATTTCGGGTGTAACCACATACGTTTCTCAGGAAATCGACAATTTTTGCCTGCATCTTGCAGCCAATTATCCATCGGAGGACAAGCCGTGATATTCAGTTCTGTTGGTAAGTTCAGGAACTTTCGCCTCGCTCGTATCGCCTTTGTCGTCTCTTCAATCCTGCTACTGCCGATGTCGCTAAATGTACTGTCGCCGGTTCCAGCTAGCGCTAGTACTTGTGGAGTCGGCTGCCACTATGCCATGACAGTAGGAAAGCAGCCATTTTCAGTGACCCTTGTAAAAGTCATCGATCCGGCGCACGTGGCTTACGTGTCCGCAGGCAAGGGAGAGGTCTGGGTTGGTCTCGAGTTCAAGATTCTAAATAAGAGCAGTGGGATGCTGGATGTAGGAATGGAATACGGCTCATCCATGACCGATGCAAAAGGAAACTCTCTCCAGCAGTCATTTGAGGATATAAAGGGATGCCCGCGCATCAATGACGGCAATATTGCTCCCCATGCATCAACGACCGGATGCCTTCTGTTCAAGGCGTCAAGCAAAATTGCACTTGGCAAGTTCTATTTTGGAAACTCGAATCCGGCAGTCTGGAAAATTTGAGGCGGATTGATCGACTTGAGAATTAACCTAAAACCATCGGCGAGGGCTGCATGAGCAACTTTCCGCCAGCGGACGATCGCTGTTGGGTCACCAGGTGCGATGAACTGATCAGGTGGAGAGGTTGGTGGTACGCCGATAATGGAAGCCGACACCCGTCGAGTTCTTGCTAGGAGCACTCCGATTCGACAGACTTTGTTCCACTGTCGCGACTGGTTACCCCCTCGTGACGTACCCACCTAGCGAGCCAGCTTTTCGAACTCCGCATTTGGAATGACGCTACTTGCGCTTCTGCGGGTGAATGATTCCCAAGTCCTTCTTTTTGCCGACTCGGGAGAATTTGTGCTGGACAGCGCATCAAAAAGTCTCACTCTCAGCAATTTGACCGAGAAATTTCAAGAGGAGCAATATGGCACCGAAGAAGTCATAATCGGGTGGGCTGGAGTAACGGCCCGCGCCGACAACACGAAGACGATCATGAAAAAATACGTCGGCTCAAACTGGGACGAGTTCGCGTCGTGCGTAAGATTTGCCGTCGAAAGGACAAATGACCTCTTTGGTTGGGGTGAATCAGCGGGGATGCTCGAAGTGATGATCTGCCAACGAAGTGACACAAGGGTTGACACTTTGGTCGTGAATCCAAGGGGAGAAGTCGGGGAGGAACGTAGTGGGCTCTCTGTAATTGCTCCTAGTGACCGTTCACGGCTCCTTTCTCAGTGGGAAACGCTAGTAGCGCTGCGACCGGAACCGACACCGTGGGACCTGCTCCCGCTTCTTGACACTGCGATATGCGACTCTCAACTACTCGAACCTCCTCTCAACGTTTGGGAACTCAGTCCGAATGGGTTAAGTAAGCTCGCTCGAAGTAGCGAAGTTCTTTTTTGTTCCTTAAGTTAAGTTCCCAACATTAGGGCGCAAAGAATATTCAATCTTGCAGCAGATCAACTCCGGCTCTCGAGATCGGTGAGCGACGCTTGCAATCGCATGTTGCACCTTGAGCAAGCAAGACAAGGTGGAGGGTGATTGCGGGTTTCAAGGGACCTGAACTTCGATAGCGAGGCACCGGTTCTTATTGTGTCCCTCAAGGTCTGCCCTGACCTCCTCCCTGGCCTCTACCGTCGCGTTTGAATACTCCAGAAGGCAGCACTTACTGGGTTCACTGGTTACTGGGGCTCACTCTTGGCACAGGCGGCGCGAGGAGATCTTCATATTCCATTGGGGCTGACCGAGGGAATGGGGCACGGGAGCTGGCAACCTCGCCCCCTGCTCTTGATCAGGCGCCCCCTCTAATTGATGGCGTGAGTACTTCATATCGGACCTGAAGTCGAGCCCTTCATCTCATGGACCGATCACTTTCTTCGACGTGTCGCAGAAGGGTTCTACGATCGAGACGTGATCCGCATCCTGCACACGTCGGATCTTCAGCTCGGAATGACTCGTCGATTCTTCGATCACCAGGCGCAAGCAAGGTACACCGACGACCAGTTCGATGCTTTGCGAAGGTTGGCGATGATTGCGACCGAACGCGACTGTGACGCCGTTGTTATCGCTGGCGATGTCTTCGATTCCGTTCTGCCGGATCGCCGAATCATCACTCGGACCATCGACGCCCTCGGATCGTTTGTTGTTCCCGTCTTCCTCCTTCCGGGGAATCATGACGCCGGTAGCCCCGAGTCGATCTGGACGACTGGGAATCTTGCATCGCGCTTGCCGGCGAATGTATCGGTGATCCGGGATTCGGCGATCCACCCCGTCTGTGGCGGTCGCCTGGAGATTGTTGGGGCGCCATGGACGAGCCGTCGTCCTGATCGTGACCTTGTGGCTCTTGCGTTAGATGGTCTCGATCCGCCTTCGCCCAATGTGACGCGAGTTCTCGTTGGACACGGTGCGGTTGACTCCATTAACCCCGATCCCGGAAACCTGAACTTGATTCGACTTGCTTCCCTCGAGTCCGCAATTGGCGAAGGTCTCATCGACTACGTCGCGCTGGGTGACCGGCATTCAGCGCTGTCGACCGGAGTGACTGGTCGAGTCTGGTACTCCGGTGCACCAGTGATGACCAGCTTTCGTGAGGACCTAGAGACCACGAATCGAGCTCTCGTAGTCACGTTCGATACCGCGGTCATGGTTGACCAAGTTGAGGTCGGTCAATGGGAATTTCGACGCGTTGAGATCGCTGCTTCCGGAGCGGACCTTCTCGCGGCTGTGGGAGCCGAACTGGCGCTGCCTGGTGATCGCGCTCGAATGGCGATCAGGTTTGTGCTCGAGGGAACCGTTAATTTGGCGGAACGGGCTGAACTCGATCAAATCCTCGACGAGGCGGGCGATCTCTATGCCTCGGTCCGACTGTCGGAGGATCATTGTGACCTCGCCATTCTTGTGGACGACGAGGACCTTACGACGCTGGCGATTGGCGGCTACGGGGATGACGCCGTCGCGGATCTCATCGCCATGACGACGCAGGGTGGTGAAAAAGGTGATGATGCGGTTCTCGCGCTCCGCACTCTCTTCCGGCTGCTTGAGGGGGCGCGATGAGGATTCATCGAATCACGCTCAAGAACTTCCGTGGCGTCACGGACAACACTGTTGAGTTCGCGACACAGGGCGTCACGGTGCTCGTTGGACCTAACGAGATTGGCAAGTCATCGATACCCGAAGGCCTTGACGTCCTGCTCCGCATCTTTCACGACTCGAAACGATCTGAGATTACGGACCTAAAGCCGGTGGGTAATGATGCGGGACCTGAGGTTGAAGCGGATATCAGCCTTGGCGAGTATCGATTCGTGTACAGCAAGCGCTGGCTGAAGAATGCGACGACAACACTGACGATCAGTGAGCCCACGCACCAACAATTGACTGGTCGTGACGCTCACGACAAGGTGATCGAGCTTTTGGACAGCCATCTGGACCGACCACTCTTCGACGCACTCCGGTATGTCCAGGGGACCGCAGTCGGCCAACACGGCATTTCTAAGTCGACCTCACTCATGGCAGCTCTCGATCAGGCGACCGGTTCCCATTCGGCGGAACCTGACGGCGGCACTGCCTTGATCGATGCCATCGAAGCGGAGTACGAGCGCTACTTCACGCCCGGTGGCAAGGTCAAGGTGGAACGTGCCCAGGTGGGAGAGCGTCTCGCCGCTGCTCGGGCGAGTCTCGAGTCTTCGGAGCAGTCACTAAGGGAGCTCGAACAACTTGGAACTGAATTCGCCTTCGTCGTTGAGCGGATTTTAAAGGCCGAGGGCCGCCTAGAGACGTGTCGTGTAGAGCGCGTAGAGATCGATGAAAAGCTCTCGGAGATTAACGCTGTAGAGCGAGACTTGGCTGAAGCCGCTGCCGACTGCCGACTCGCCGAGAGTGAGCAAGCGGGTGTGTTGCGGGACCAGACGGCCCGTATGGCGTTGATAGATGCCGAGCGCACAGCAAGCGACGACGTTGATCGCCTCCAGGCGCAACACGCCGCCGTGGCCGAGACCTTGTCTGTGGCCGACGCCGCGCTAGCCGGCGTTCTCGAAGAGATCGATCGATGTGAGCAAGCCCACCAGGCGGCATTGGACGCCGAGGGGGTGGCGGGTCTTGAACTCCAACGGCGAGATGCGCATGTGGCTGTGGGGCTCCTCGGTCGCCGTCTCAATGATTTCGGCCAGGCTGAAGAGCTTCGCGTGGCTGCCACGCGAGTGCTCGAGACGAACGATGCCATCACGACCAAAGCTAAAGGCGCACTAGATCAGGCATTGACGAGGGTGACGCAGGCGGAGGCCGTCCGCACCGCAGGGCAGCCCACGGTAATCGTCGAACCAACCTCTGACCTAGCGGTTGAGGTGGATGGCGTGAAAGAAACCATCGTTGGCGGGGAGTCCAAGCGCTGGACAGTTGACGGTACTTCCACAGTTGCGCTTGGTGACATCGCCAAGGTAATCGTCACTGCTCCGAGCGACGACGAGGTCGAAGAAGAGTTGGCCGCCGCTCAAGCCAATCTCATTCGAGTCGTTGAGAAGTACGGTCTTGACGTTCGCGATCCACGGGGTGACCTTGAGAGTCGACTCGCCGATATTGCTGCTGCGAAACAGAACATCGTTCACGCTGACTCGCGCCGCGATGCAGCGCTCTTTGATCTGACACCAGAGCAATTGAAGGCGAAGTACGAAAACGCCGTAGCGCTCATTGCAGGGTTTGACGATGCTGACGCATCCCTCGATGTGGAAGCGGCGAAGGCAGCATTGGCTGAAGCCACGGTGTCAAGATCAGCGGCGGCGCTAGCTCTCGCGAGATCTACCGCCCAACGTCGGGGCCTCGATGAGCACACGAATGTGCAACGTATCGAGCTGAGTCGTCTTGGCGGAGAGCATTCTCATGCTGAGCAATCTCTCGAGCGCACGACAGAGACCTTGTCCCAGGCACGCGCGGTGAGGAGTGACGCTGACCTAAAAGCCGCCGTGGACTCTTCCAAAGAGGCACTGGCTCGAGCTATTGAGCGCGAGCGAGCCTTGCAAGTACGTCGAGACGCTGCATCTCCCGAAGCGGTCCGCGCGGCTGCGGCCAATCTTGAGGCGCGAGAGCGCAGAGTGCTCAATGAGCTCGAAGCCGACCGAACCCGTCGCGAGCAATTGACCGGAGAGCTTCGAGCGCTCGGATCACAGGATCTTCAGGCTGACCTTGACCAATCTCAGGGTGAGGTCGACACTCTTACCCGTGAATACGAGGCGCTTGAGCGGCGAGCTCGTGCCGCGCAGTTGCTTCGCAACACGTTCAACCGCCACCGCGAGACAGCGCGAGCGAATCGAGCCCGGCCGTACGCTGACGAGGTGAACCGCCTCGGACGCTTCGTTTTTGGACCAACTGCCTACTTCACCATTAATTCGTCCGATTTCATGGTCACTTCAAGGACCATGGGTGGCACTACGGTCTCCTTTGACCAGTTGTCTACCGGAGCGAAGGAGCAAATGTCAGTCGTCGCCACACTGGCCTGCGCCATCTTGGTAAATCCCGATGGGCGAGACGGTGAAGCTGGTGCTCCTGTAATTCTGGATGACGTACTGGGCTTTACGGACCCAACGCGCCTCCGGCGGCTTGGCCCGGTGTTCGCGGAAGCAGCCAAGTCGGCACAGGTGATCCTTTTGACTGCGTCGCCCGAGCGCTATGAGTCCATTGGCGAGGCAACCTTTATTCACTTCTAGGCTTTCGCTCAACGGGACTGCTCCACGACTTGCGATAAGCACTGCACGAACGCAAGTCCTTCTTTCGACGGAGCCAGCTGCTCTGCGAGCAAAGTGAATCTGCGGATTCAATTTAGCGTGGTGGTTCACTTCGGGCCTCCGACACCAATCAGACCCATTGGTACTGTGACGTCGGCCAACTGATACGAGTGCTCTGTAACCAAAGCAGTAGACCGTCGTTTGGAATTATCACCACTCCACCAACCGTGCATAAATGCCATCGTATCCACCGAACACGAGTAGCCGACTCTCGAGAGTGTCATAAAGCACACCATCCGTAGTCTCACGTACTTGCACTACTGGTCTAACGCAATCCTCGGCCCTTAATAATCTCATTGCTTGTGAGAGGAACGAGGTGAAACGAACCGACATATCGACCTCCGGGTCTCGTCCGCCCAATTTCCTAATGAAACCGCTTTGCGTGAGATAGACCTCCTTAAAAATGCCTTTCTTGGATTCACTCTTAGTGATAACCCAACAACCTTCTAGGCGTCCCATTTCACCCACGCGCCAGGCCGATACTCCGCCCGCAACCGATCCCCCATCGTTGAGATTCACCAGCAAGTCAGCGACTAGTACGTGGCGGGCGCCGTTACGCGTGCCTGCGGCACCTACTATCAGACGGCTTCCGAATATCTCGTGAGTAGTGACATTTGAAAAATCTTCTTGGAATGACGTTGCCAACAACCTCGTTCGTAACGACACGGCAAGGTTGTGTAGGTGCGACGCACTGTAGTTGATCCCCAACGATCCATTTGAAAGCACACCTGGAGAAGATTCCGTCCCACCTGCAGCAAGCCGTTCGGGGTCGGAATTCAGTGCAGAGTCGCTCATTATTTCTGAGTTACAAAAGTTCATTACGGCTGCGGCGTCTTCCTCTAGCCGAAGTTTCGCGGCTAAAAACCTCTCGTAAACCACAGACTTCCTCTGAGCCCGCTTCAGTAACTGAAGTTCGTTCAAGTATCCAATCCAGAATGCGGCGCGTTGCTCTCCCGTAGTCGACTTCGGATTCGGGGCGGTGTCTTTTTGCTTCGCCAAATCAAGTGCTTGTGGAGTTATCGCCTTCAGTGCAGCGGATGCTTTGACGCCTTGGTCAATCGACTTCTTTGCAGTTGTTGAAGATTCCCGAAAGCGAGTCATTAATTTTGAAAATTGCTTCTCGCGCAGCTTTATTGATTTTGATCTTCGATGAATGGATTCAGATTGCTGTCCTGGAACGTCGGTCTCTGAAGTTATGCGATCTGCGAATTCGGTTGCACTCGCTATCACTTCATCGATTAGGTCTCCGATGTCGCATACCTCTGCCAAGTACTCGTCGGCAAAAGCACTTGTTTCGGCAATTATCCGCGAGGCTTCGGTGCCTCCGAGTTCATGAAGACGAATGACGTTTTCCGAGATGCCTAGGTCAGGAAGACTCCCCGCCACAATCAAATACATTGGTCCTGGAATGCACGATTGATCAGTCTGTGGAGTTAGCGGTACTGTTGTTCCCTTCGGGACGCGAACTGCAGATCCTACGAGGTGACTGGGTAGTGGATTGACGGTGAGATTCGCACCTTTCCGCCTGTTGCAGACCGCGCAAAGCAGTTGAAGATTAGCCAGCTCGTTGCTGCCACCCATTGCCAACGGGATCACGTGGTCAAACTGCAGATTGGTTTGAGACCCGCAGTCAACGCATCGACCTTCGTCGCGAGTCCAAACATGATGCTTCACAACATCCGAAATCACTTCTCTGTTTACACGAGTTCCAAGTTGACTCGCCTGGGTCACTTCAATAGCCCGTTGAATCTTTCGTGCCCTCCTGAGATCACTTTCTTTCACCAGTGCGACGGCCTGCTCGAATGTGATGTTCGATTGAGCCTCATAGAAGGAGTTGTCAACCCAGATGAATCGTTGCTGAGGTGTTGACATGATTTCAACTGGATTCTGCTGCAGAAGTGAAAGATAAAATTCGGTAGTTACGTCATTTGATGTCGTCAGAGTTTTGGTTACCGAACCCCTGGATCTCCTCGTAGGTTCACTGGCAATTAGTACCAGTTTCCCTGTGGGCAATATCTCGCGGTACGTGATTTGCCTCTGCTTTGAGACTACAAAGGTGTCGCCTTTGGTCGCGATAGTCGGCTCAGACGCAACTCTCACGACCTGGTGATACAACGCCCCATTCTCGATCCGCCGAATCATGTTCAATCTCGTCACCGCTCCGTGAGGGCTCGGTTTGGCCCCAAGCATCCACCGGGCCCAATCTTTCGGGCGGTCGCTGATGAAGGTGCATCTGATGTTTCCCAAATGTCGGACAATTCTCTACCAAGCATAGTTGTACCCTTCGGAGTTGTTTCCCAAGAAATTATTGATGCCTCCTTTTGCGGCACGTTCGTGTCCTCCTTCTTTCTTGCTGGAATACTTACAGTCGGATGTGACGCTCTGTTTAGAAGGGGACGATTTGGCTTTAGGTCCCATTTTCGGACACTACCTGTGAGCTCTCATCGTCTGCAAAGAGAATTACCCGACCTTTTAGAGCTCTTGCGACGTGACCGCGAGTCGTATTTGATCTCGCTCCGCGAATTGTGTTGGACAGTAGTTGGCATCGTTAAGAACTGACTACTGCGAACCCGTTGGTTCACTCGACTGTTCGGATCGAACACGATGAAGCGGTCGGTAGCAAGATGTTGTGAATACGTTGTTACAGGATTCTGCTAGCGATAGATGAGGAGGCACGACCATGGGGAAGAAGGGTGACATTCAGCGACCAAGTGATATTTCCCCTGAGTCTTTAATGTCGCCTTGTCCAGGTTGCGCTCTCCCATGACCGCTGATCGTCAGTTGGAAGATATCGCACTCGATGTCAAGGGGCTCAGTACGTGATCGCTCGGCTTGCGGTGGCGGTCAATTAATGATGGGGATCTTGCTGCGCCACATGTCGCTCGCGCTAGCGGGTGTCGCTCTGGCTGTCGCGTTAATGTCCCAAGCTCCGGGTGCGGGCGCCGCGTCGACAACGGTGCCGTATCCGATGCTCGGCACGAACCTCACTACCGAGTACGTTGCTGCGGGAACGCAGCCCGCTATCACGGTTACCGCGAGCGATCCCACCAATACCCCCAATACGGGAGTGTCGGAGTATCTATGGGGCCCCCTGCAAGTTCCGACGTCCGGCAACTGTTCCACTCTCACGCTCGCTCAATTTGACACTGAGAGTCCGGGTGTCGGCGTCTATACCTCGATGATCCCTAATCTGTTGGGGACCGTCGTCAGCGCCAGCGGCTCCGTTACTATCGCCGGACCCGCCGCCGCAACCGCGGGGTGTTATGGGTGGACTACACCAATAACAGGATCCGCGGAATCAACGTCACCCACCACCACGACGACCACGACCACAGTGCCGGTTCTCGTAAAGACGACTATCACTTGCGTACGCGGTAAGACCACCAAGAAGGTGACGGCGGTGAGTCCGAAGTGTTCCAGGGGTTTCAAGAGAGCCTCGACAATTTCGTGCGTCAAGGGATCGGCGACCAGGAGGGTGACGGCGGTGAGTCCGAAGTGTCCTCGCGGTTACAAGGAAAAGAAGAGCGCTCCAAAATCTCCGGTGACCACCACGACTATGACAGTCCCATCCCCCGCGTCGGGCCTGGCCTCGTGCGGGGACTGTGGAGTGGCGGCGCTAATTAATGCCGACCGCGCAACTCTTGGCCTGCCTCCATTGACACTGATCAACAATGCCGCCGGAGTAGAACTGAGTGCCCTTCTTTTCGTGTCAGCTGCCGACGATCCGGGCATAGCGGCGTGGAACATTACGGCGACTGACACTCCGCAACAAGCCGCCGTAGCAGCAGTGGATGCGTGGTGGGCTGAAGGGCCTGGGCCTGCTGCCGACGGTCACGGCCACTATGACGCGATCGTAAACCCTAACTACACGTCCATCTCCGTGGCAGTTGCCTTCCAACCAACGGGCACTCCACTCGGGCCATGCTGGGTCGTCGTCTCTGGGCTCTAAATATCTCAGTTACGCGCTACTTGGTCTGTAACGCACCACGTTTCGCGTCGAGCGAATCAGAGTCCGTATCAGTGGATCGACGCCGGGGATTGGTTGGGAGCCACGGCGCGGGGGGAGTGCTCACTACGCGCACGCGGCGTAGTGCATCGTATGCCGCTCGAGTACCCTCCAAAGCGACCTCCATGCGACCCACGCCGCTCACCAAAACCTCGCACTGTGCGCGAAGCTCGGCGATCTCGCCGTGTGCAGCTTCCAGTTCGGCCTTCAGCCGCTCCACTTCACCGTCGGCAACGTAGGAACGCCCGCCCCTGAATGGTTCATCCAGGATCTCTAGGCCAGCGTTGTTGAGAGCGGCCACGCTCACGAAGATGCGCTTGTTTTGATCCTCCCGGGGCTCGGGGACCAATACACCGGCCTCGATTAATCGCCGAAGCGTCCCATGCGACTTGTGGCACGCCCGAGCAGCTTCACTGAGGGTTAGCAGTTTCGTATCCATTGACTAATCATACCAGAGCAGCGTTTCACTGTAAAGGATGCTATTTCCTGTATTTGAATACTCTTCCGGAGGACTCTCAGGAGAAATCCTGAGGAAAATTAGAAATTCCTCTTGCTATTGAGTACACATATGCTACTCTACGTCACGGAAACTTCTAGCGTAAGGGGTGAGATGTCGCATCAGCCGAATAAAAGTAACAGAATCCATCTACAATGGATATTCAAAAGTTTACTCGTACCATTCGTCTGTGTGGCTGTGCTCGCCACGGCAATCGGCATCGCCGCGGCTGCGAATACTGCGGGCCCTGGCGACGGTACTTACGGCGGCTACACCACCCACTACTGGGGCGCCTACATTCTCGACACCACCGACGGCACGCTCTACGGCTACTGCGTAGATCCCGGGAAGGCCAGCCCCGACAACCCGGCGATCGCTCATGACACCTACAGCATCTCCACCGCTTCCAACGCCTCGGAGGCGACACTCGGTTGGCTGGCCGCCCAGACGGGTAGTGGCGCACTCGGCCTGAGTGCGGACGACCTCGCCGGCGCAATCTCGATGCTCGCGTACAACACCTTTGGCGGCGGCAGTATCGACGACGGTCCGGTGTCCGCGGCATCGATCAGCACCGTAACCAACTTCATCGACAACTATCCCGGTACGTGGACCATTAGTGCGTCGCTTCAGGCAGCGCCCGCGGGCGGTTTCGTGTCCGGTACTACCTACACCGGCGAGGTTCACGTCGCGGCCGGTAACGGTAGCGGTGTCCCCGACGTTCAGATCCTCAGCCCCGCCGTTGGCGGGGCGGGGGAGTTCAGTTCGTTCGCCTGGACGAACGCCACTACCGGGGGTGGCGGGAATGCATCCTTCAGGTGGACCGACGACAACGCCGGCGACTCATTCTCTGCCAGCTTCACTTCCCGTTACGGCCTGCCTACGGGTCTCGTCGACATCGGTCTGGCTCCGGCCGGCTCAGGCGGACAAACCATGCTGATCGGAATTACGCGCAACAATGCCTCCGCAACTGTCAATGGCACGACTGCCACAGGTCCCATCGTTGGCGCACCAGTCACGGTTTATCTAATCAAGGTGGCAACTGGTGACGCTACGGACACTCCAATCGCCGGCGCGGTCTTCAACATTGCCAACGCCAGCGGAACCGTCTTGTACACGGGCGTGACTACGCAGACAACTCCCGTGGAGATCGACACCTTGATCGAGTCAGCCAACAACGGTGAGCCGATGCAACCCGACACCACCTACGAGGTGATCGAAACGGCGGCGCCGCAGGGCTATTCCATTCCAACGGACAACGTGACTTCGTTCACCACGCCCGCCAGCGGAGGAACCATGACGGTCACGGTGGCCGACCCGGCCTCAGTGGTCACGCCTCCTCCACCTCCCCCCGTTGTCAATCCCTCGGTGTACTTCATCAAGGCTTCCACTACCGACCCCACCGACACCCCGATCGCCGGCGCCGTCTTCTCGCTGGCCAACGCCAGCGGCACCGTTCTGGCGACGGGAATCACCAGTGCCGCGGTCCCGGTGGAGATCGACCAGGACGTGACCGGCGGCATGGTTGTGGGCTCGACCTACGAGCTCATCGAGACGGCCGCCCCCGTTGGTTACTACGTTCCGACGAACAACGTGACCCCGTTCACGATCCCTGCCGGGGTCGGCAGTTACGAGGTAGTCGTCGACGATCCTCCCAACCCGACCTCAACCGTCGCCACGCAGGTCACCGTCGATTCGGGACTGCCGGGCACGGTCTTGTCCGATGACGTCACCATTTCGGGAGACGATGGGGAGTCCGGCGTCATTTCGGCGACGCTCTACGGTCCCGTGACCCCGCCGGCCTCCAATAGTTGCAGCGACCTCACGCTCGCGCAGTGGGAAGCGGGAGCAACACAGTCGTTCAGCGTTGACATCACCGGCAACGGCACCTACACCGTGACCGGCCCGACCGCGACGTCGGCCGGCTGCTACGGCTGGAGCGACACGGTCACGCTTACGCCCTCGAGCACGACGAGCTCCTCGCCACCCACCGATCCCGGAGAGTCCACCTCGATCACCGTCCCGGTGTACTTCATCAAGGCTTCGACCACCGATCCCTCCGACACCCCGATTGCCGGCGCGGTCTTCTCGCTGGCCAACGCCAGCGGCACCGTGCTGGCGACGGGAATCACCAGTGCCGCGGTCCCGGTAGAGATCGACCAACTGGTCACCGGTGGCATGGCCGAGGGCTCGACCTATGAATTGATCGAGACCCAGGCACCCCCTGGCTACTACGTCCCCACGAATGACGTCACGACCTTTACGGTCCCGAGCGACGTGACCTCGTACACCGTGCTCGTCACTGACCCGCCAGTCCCCACGCCAACGCTCGCTACTCAAGTCACCGTGGATTCAGGACTGTTGGGCACCGTGTTATCGGACGACGTCACGGTCTCTGGTGACGACGCGGAGCCCGGCATCATTTCGGCGACGCTCTACGGTCCCGTGGACCCACCGGCCTCCAATAGTTGCAGTGATCTCACGCTCGCCCAGTGGGAAGCGGGCGCGACTCAGAACTTCAGCGTTGACATCACCGGCAACGGAAGCTACACCGTCACCGGCCCGACCGCGACGTCGGCCGGTTGCTACGGCTGGAGCGACAGCGTCACGCTGACGCCCTCGAGCGCCACGGGCTCCTCGTCACCGACCGATCCCGGAGAGTCCACCTCGGTCACCGTGCCGGTGTACTTCATTAAGGCCTCGAGCACTGATCCCACCGACGCACCGGTCGCCGGCGCAGTCTTCTCGCTGGCCAACGCCAGCGGCACCGTGTTGGCGACGAGGATAACCAGTGCCGCGGTCCCGGTAGAGATCGACCAACTGGTCACCGGTGGCATGGCCGAGGGCTCGACCTATGAATTGATCGAGACCCAGGCACCCCCTGGCTACTACGTTCCCACCAATAACGTGACGACCTTTACGGTCCCGAGCGGCGTCACCTCGTACACCGTGCTCGTGACCGACCCGCCGATGCCCACGCCCGCGCTCTCGACACAAGTCGGTGCGCCAGTCGTGAGCGTCGCCACCACCGCGCTGAGCGATACCGTCACCGTCTCGGGCGACGACGGGGAGGCCGGCGTGATTTCGGCGACCCTGTACGGGCCCGTGGCGGTGCCCAGCTCAATGAGCTGTGGCGACGTGACCCTCGCGCAGTGGGAAGCGTCAACTAGCCAGACCTACTCCGTCGACATCACCGGCGACGGCCCCGTCGTGATCACCGGCGCCGTTCCCCGCTCGACGGGTTGCTACGCCTGGGGAGAGAGCCTCACGTTGACCCCCTCGAACGCGGTGGCGACGTCCCTGCCCACAGTGTCCACCGAGTCGTCGTTGGTGACGATCCCGGTGTCGTTCGTGAAGGCCTCGACCACCGATCCCAACGACACGCCTATCGCCGGCGCGGTCTTCACTCTCGAATCGAGCAGCGGCTTGGTGTTGGCGACGGGTTTCACGAGCGCCACGAGCGCCGTCGCGATCAATGCTCCCGGGGTGTACTTCATGCAGGGCGCCACGTACGAATTGGTGGAAGTCACGGCACCCCCCGGCTACTACGTCCCGACCAACAAGGTGACCACGTTCACGATCCCGTCCGGCGCGACGATGTATAACGTCATCGTCACCGATCCACCGATGCCTACGCCAGCTCTCAGCTCGCAGGTGAGTGCAGCAAACCTGCGGCCGGACACCCGGCTCACTGATTCGGTTGTCGTAGTCGGTGACGACGGCGAATCGGGCTTCATTCAGGCTGTGTTGTACGGGCCCGTGGTACCGCCGACCTCGATGAGATGCAGTGACCTCACGCTCGCCCAGTGGGAAGCGGCCGCGACCCAGATCATCACCATCGCAATCGACGGCAACGGTACCTACAGCGTCACCGGCCCGAGTGAAACCGGTACCGGCTGCTACGCCTGGGCGGACAGCCTGACCCTCGACCCGTCGGGTGCGAGTGCCACGTCGTCGCCCCTCGAGGCAAGCGAACAGACGTTGGTGGCGGTCCCGGTGACCTTCATAAAGACGTCAACCACGGACCCGACCAACACGCCCGTTGCCGGCGCCGTGTTCTCATTGGCGACCGCCAGCGGCAACATTCTGGCGACGGGTCTCGTGAGTGGATCCGGGCCCGTAGCGATCGATGTCCCCGGTCGGTACTTCATGCAGGGCGCGACCTACGAACTGATTGAGACCCGGGCCCCAAGCGGCTACTACATTCCGGTCAGCAACGTGACCTCGTTCACGATCCCTGCGAGCGCGACGACGTTCAACGTCATCACGACTGATCCACCTATCCCGCTGATGAGACCGGCCTCGGTTGTCTCGCAGATTCGCGCGCGGTACTTGACTCCCGGCGGCCACGTGGCCGACAGCATCGACGTCACCGTCGATGACGGAGAGCCCGGAACGATCACCGGCACGCTGTACGGTCCGGTGGCGCCGCCGGCTTCGATGAAGTGCAGTGACCTCACGCTCGCTCAGTGGGAAGTCGCGCCCACGCAGGTCTTCACCGCCGTGCTCGACGCCAATGGCACGGGCACAGTGATGGGACCAGTGCCGACGCAGGCCGGATGCTATGGCTGGGCAGAAACGGTGACGCTGACGGCCTCGGGGGCAACCGCGAGCACGCCGCCCACGTCGGCGAACGAGCAAGCGTTCGCCAGTGTCAAGGGCTCCGGCAATGGCGTGGGTGGAACGGGCTCGGGTCACTCCACGACCACAATCGACACCGGGGGTCCGGTGTTGGCCGGATTGAACAAGACATTGCTGGCGAGCGGTCTGGCACTCCTGGCGCTGGCCATGTTGTTGGTCGACCTGGATCGCAAACGTCGAAACGCCAGGGGCTAGAGCCATGAGCATCCTTCGGCAAACGGCAGTCGCCACTGCGGCGGCGGGCCTGGTGCTGGTGGCGGTGGCGGTGGTGAGCCACCCCCTCGCGAGTGCCCCACTTGTGAAGCATCCCTTCGCACTAAAGAGCGCGGCCACGCTGCCGGTACAGCCCGCCCGCGCGAGGGTCGGCGCTGACCATCTGGTGATCCCGTCGCTGCACGTCGACGCGTCGGTGCGCACGACGTCGATCGTGGATCACGAACTCGTTATCCCGGGCAACGTGCACGACGTGGGCGAGTGGGGGCACAAGGCTAACGCGGGCACCACCATCCTCGCGGGACACGTCAATTGGGTCGGCCAAGGCCCCGGTGCACTGAGCGCCCTCGCCGATATTTCCCCCGGGGCCACGGTGTACTTATCCAATCACGCGGGCGTCGTGAGCGTGTGGAGCGTCGTGAGCCTGCGCTCGGTCTCGAAGAAGGACCTGCCCCAGGCGCTGTTCGCGAGCGGCGGAGCCCGCCGACTGGTGCTGGTCACCTGCGGTGGCGCGTTCGACGCGGCGACCCACCAGTACGCCGACAACGTTCTCGCTACCGCCGTGCCCGCGCGAACGCGCGCAACGAAGATCGCAACCCGCACCCACGTGGCGGGACAACAAGCCGCGAGCGTGGCGCAGGACTTTTCTCCCCCTTGGCCTGCGCCACGCTCTCGGAACCCTTCGCTCGAAGCGACGGAACGACCGTGAAGAAGGTGCTCTTTCTCGCGGCGCCCCTCGCGTTGTTCGTGGCTGCTCTCCTGGGCCTCGTCATCCTGTTCAGTACGGTGGGCGGGACGGCCCAGGCTACGGCCTGCACGTTGTCCGCGATCTCCACGACTAAGACAACGACTACCACGACGTCAGCCACCACCACCACGACGACGCTTTCCTCGAACGCAAACTGTGGCGCGGCAGCGCCCGCCACCTTGCCGACCTCACCGGTCGTCAACAACGGACTGCCCACGAACTACGTGATTCCCGCTGACGCGACGGCCGCCGAGACGGTGGCGATCACCTACGCCCTGGCCCAACTCGGCAAGCCGTACCTCTGGGGCGGTGCCGGTCCCGCGGCCTTTGACTGCTCGGGTCTCACCATGATGGCCTGGGCGAGTGCCGGCGTAACGCTTTTGCACTACACCGGCGATCAGATCAACGAAGGTACCGCCGTGAGCTCGTACGCGGAGATAGCACCCGGCGACCTCGTCCTCGTGCCCGGCAGCGACGGAACTATCGCGAACCCCGGTCACGTCGGGATCTACCTCGGCGACGGGATCGTCGAGTCCGCGGTCGACGTGCAGTACGGCGTGATCGTCCAGCCGTACTCGTATTTCATCAGCGGCGGGCTGTCGGGAATTCGCCATGTGGGTTAAGCGGACCTCGACGCGCGCGAAATTCGCGCAGAAGAAAATCATCCACACAGAGGAGCAACAGTGATTACACAACTCGCATCAGCCCGGCTTATGGCCAGCGGCGTGACGGTGACGCCGAACAGCACGGCGATCCCGGGCATCAATACTTTGTCGACGCTCGTGGGTTCACTCATGGCCTTCGGTCTCGTACTCTCGCTGGCCGGGTTCGTGGGGTGCGCGATCGTGATGGCGATTGGCCACCACAGTGGTAATCCGCAGTGGTCAACGAGAGGAAAGATGGGACTGCTTGTGTGCCTCGTCGCGGCCCTGCTCATCGGCGGCTCGGACTTGTTGATCAACACGTTCTACAACCTCGGCACGACGCTTAGCTAATGGGAAGGCTCTGGCGAACTGCGCGCGCGAAACTGTTGATCTCGGCCCTCGCGGCCGGGGCAATGGTGGCCGTGATGTTGGTGTCGCTGATCGCCCTCTCGGCTTCGTCGGCGCCACCGACCAGAGGGGCGAAAGTGCGACCCGGGCGAGCAATCGCACAAGGCACGGCGACCATCTACCACCCGCTACGGATCACGCCACCCCAGACGGCGGTCGAGCGGACGGTCAATCAAACGTTAAAGCAGAGCTCGAACCTTAATGGTCTCGCGGCCTTGGAGGCGTCGACGTTTCCGGCCCCCGCCACGGGCACGGCGTTCCCGCCCGTCGAGGCGGCGGACACGCAGTCTCCGACGATGTACGCCATGGCGTTCACGCAAGAAATATTGGACCTGAATTTCGCGACGTCCTCGAGGAATGAACTGCTGGCGTGGGCGAGTTACAACAACGCGCCCAACACGACGATCGACATACCCGCTTCGTCAGAGCTGAAGGTGCTTCCCGACTCACTCACGACGAGTCCGGCTCTCGTGCCTACGCGGTCCCAGTGGGCAACAAACGCGGTGGCGCGAACGGTGTGGCGCGTCAGCGGTCTCGTGATCTCAGTGAGTCCCACGTGGACCCAGGCCCTGAGCGCGGGTTGGAAGTCGGTAGACCCGCTCATGGTGATCTACGACGTGTCGGGAACGCTCACGGTTGCGACCCCCGGCCGCACGCCAGTAGTGGAGTCGATCGCCTTCGGGCTCACGCTCGGTGGAGCGTCGCGGCACTCCGGTTACGGCGCCGTCGCGGTAGATGACTGGACGGTCAATTAAATGGCGTGCAACTCCCTCAATCCCATCTGCGACGTCGCCGAGGCGATTGGCAGCCTGGGCTCGACCGTGACGAGCTCGGTGTTCAACAGCGTCGCGTCGGCCTTTGGCAACACCGCCGATTCCGCCATCAACTGGCTATGGCAACAGTTGTCCACGTCAACGTCGATCTCACTCGGCGGCGCCAATTTTGAACTCGACCTGGGCATCGTCGTATCCATCGCGGCCGTTGTCTGTCTCGGGTTGTTCGTCATCCAAATGACGCTGTCGGCACTGAAGCACGATGCGGGCGGCATTGGTCGCGCGCTGCGCGGCTTAGTAATCGCCACTGTGGGTTGCGCGATCACCCTGGCGAGCCTCGAGGTTCTCCTGGGCGCCGTCGACGATCTCTGCGTGGGAGTGGTGAAGATCGCGACCGGCGGCACGATAGCGACCATGGGCACGAAAATCATTGGCGGCGCCGTATTCACGACGGCCATCGCGAGCCCGCCCACCATCTTGATCCTCTCGCTCGTGGCGATCTGCGCGGTGGCGATCGTGTGGTTCGCGCTCGTCATCAGAAAAATGCTCATCATCATCACCGCGATCTTCGCGCCGCTGGCCTTCGCCGGTGGCGTCGCCGACCTCTCGCGAGGTTGGGTACGCAAGTGGCTCGAAGCCATGCTCGCGCTGGTGTTCTCCAAGCTGATACTGATCATCATCTTCATCATCGGCCTGGGCGTCCTAGGCGGCATGGGCTCACCAAGTGGGTCCACGCCACTGAGCGCGATCACCGAGGAGATCACCGGGCTACTCATCCTCCTGGTCGCCGGGTTCTCACCGTGGATGGCGCTTCGAATCGTGCACTTTACGGGTGACCACGTCGCCACCATGGCGGGATCTGCGTCACACGCCAGCGCGGGAGCGTCAACGGTGGTAGGTGCGCCCCAGAAGGTCGCGCAGATGAAGTATTCGGCGATGATGCTGTCGAGTGGCCGTTCGGGATCGGTGGCGCCGCCACCTGGCTCGGGACTTGGTCCCCTGGCCGGTGGCACCGCGTCAGCCAGAACGGGGGCGTCCGCCGGCGCCGCGGCCGCCGCGGCAACCGGCGGCGCAACACTCGCGGCGTCGGCGGGCGTGGAAGCGGGAAAGCGAGTCCACGCCGTCGCCAAGAGTGGCGCCGAGCAGGGCACGGCGACAGAGAAGTCAACAGGAAGTGGCGCCAGGGCGTCGGGTGGCGCCCCGCGGCGTAGCGGTACTACCGGCCAGACGCCGGGCCCGCAGTCGAGCACGCCCAGCGCCGCGGCCAGTGACTCGGCGGCGTCGCGTCCGACACCTAGTCCCACCCAGCGCCGCGCCGACGCCGATGCGCCATTGGCTCCATTGGCCCAGCAACATGCGCCGCACTCACCAACAACACCCGCGTCGTCGGCACCGACTTCCTCGTCCGTGCCGCCACCACCGTTTCCCGTCAGTCCTCCCGAGTCGCGAGAGCAGTAGATCGTGACCTCGACCACCTTCAGCCCGGCCACGGTGCGATTTTCCCGACGTTCCACGCGCGGATTGATGCTCGGGTTTTCGGCTCTGCGCTGTACCGCGATAGGTCTCGGCGCGCTGACGGTGCTGGCAGGCCTGCTCGCCGGCGGCGGCCCGGGGCTAATCCTCACCGCGCCCCTATGGACGCTGCTTGTAGCAATTGCGTTCGTCACGCGCAAGGACCAGCCGCTCGTTGAGTGGATTCCATCGGTACTGCACTGGTCGTTTCGAGTGTCGACGAAACAGACGACCTACCGAGCCAGGGTGATGGCGCCACGTCCGGCGGGCACGATGGCCCTACCGGGCGACGCGGCGGCGTTGCGGTTTTACAACGATCCCCAATCGAGAACGTGCCTGATTCACGATCCCCACCGCCAGACGTTGTCGGCGGTGCTCGCCATTTCGCATCCGGCGTACGTCTTGCTGGCTCCGATCGATCAGGTGAACCGGGTGTCGAACTGGGGGCGCGTTATCGCGTCGCTCGCCCAGACGGGCACCTGTTCGGTGCTGCAGATCTTGGAGTCGACGATTCCCGACCCCGGTACGAAGGTCGCGCAGTGGTACGTCGCGCACGCCACGCACCGAGACGACTGGCCCAACGCTGAGTATCAGGCGTTGCTCGCCCAGTCGTCGTTCGGATCTTCCACTCATCGCACGACCGTCACCATTACCCTCGACATGAAGAGAGCCGCGGCGGCCATTCGTGGCGCGGGACGCGGAGTCAAGGGCGCCGCGCACGTGCTGCGCATCGACATGTCCGTGCTCGAGCACGGACTGCGCGCGGCCGACCTGCGTCTCGACGGCTGGCTGGGCGAGGCGCAGGTCGCCGCAATGATCCGCCAGGCCTACGATCCAACGACCGAGCTCGACGCCAACAGTCCCGGAGCGAAGCTCATTTCGGCGGGTCCGGTAGCCCTCTCGGAGCACTGGTCCTTC
>PMTF01000023.1 GCA_003167415.1 Acidimicrobiaceae bacterium
TTGTCGTCGATGTCGGTGATGTTCGACACGTAGGCGACGTCCAGGCCTCGGAAGGTGAACCAGCGACGAGCGACGTCCCACACGAGGGCGAATCGACCGTGACCGAGGTGGGGCAGGTTGTCGACCGTCGGTCCGCAGACGTACATCGAAACGTGCCCCGGGTCGCGCAGCGTCAAGTCGCGGACCGCACCGTCGACGGAATCAAAGAGCCGAATCACTGTTCTAAACTACGCCAACCATGGAAGACGCCCTCACCCCCACACACCGTCAGGTGCCCGAGAAGCCGACCGTCGACGGGCTCGAAGAGCGTTGGATGACGGTGTGGGACAAGGAGAAGATCTACCGCTTCAATCGCGACGCCACGAGAGAGAGCGTCTATTCGATCGACACGCCGCCCCCGACCGTGTCGGGGGCGTTGCACATCGGACACGTCTTCAGTTACACGCACCCCGACGTCGTCGCGCGGTTCTGGCGCATGCGGGGCAAGGACGTCTTCTATCCGATGGGATGGGACGACAACGGATTGCCGACCGAGCGCCGGGTGGAGAACTTCTACGGCGTGCGCTGCGACCCGGCCCTCCCCTACGACCCGAAGTACCGTCCCCCGGAGAAGCCCGGCAAGGACAAGGTCTCCATCTCGCGAAAGAACTTCGTCGAGCTGTGCGTCGAACTGACCGCCATCGATGAAGAAGCCTTCAAGAAACTGTGGCGGGCGATCGGGGTCAGCATCGACTGGAGCTTCGAGTACTCGACGATCTCCAAGGAGGCCCAGGCGGTCAGCCAGCGCGCGTTCCTCCAAATGGTGACGCGACAAGAGGTCTACTCGGCCGAAGCGCCGACGCTCTGGGATATCGACTTTCGAACGGCCGTCTCCCAAGCCGAACTCGAGGACCGCGAGCGTCCCGGCGCCTATCACCGCATCGCCTTCGATCGCGCCGACAACACCGGCACGGTGGACGTCGATACGACGCGGCCGGAACTGCTGGCCAGTTGTGTCGCGCTCGTCGCTCACCCCGACGACGAGCGCTACCAACCGCTGCTCGGGACCTCCGTCGTCACGCCACTCTTCGGTGTCGAGGTGCCAATCCTGGCCCACGAATTAGCCGACCCCGAAAAAGGTACTGGCGTCGCGATGATCTGCACCTTCGGCGACACGACCGACGTCGTGTGGTGGCGCGAACTGAACTTGCCGACGAGAGCTTTGATCGGACGCGACGGACGCTTCATGGCGGCGGACTTCGCCGATGAGAGTTGGAGCGTGCGCGACGCCGAACTGTCACAGGAGTTCTACGACCGAGAGGTTTGGAACAAGACGGTCAACCAAGCGCGCGCGGCGATCGTTGACGGTCTGCGTTCAACGGGGGCACTGATCGGTGACGTCCGCGAGATCACGCACCCGGTCAAGTTCTACGAGAAGGGCGAACGACCGCTCGAGATCGTGACGTCGCGCCAATGGTTCGTGCGCACGCTGGAACGACGCGACGAACTCCTGGCCCGCGGCGAGGAACTGCGTTGGCACCCGGACTACATGCGCCACCGCTACCGCTCGTGGGTCGAAGGACTCAACGTCGACTGGAACATATCGCGTCAGCGATTCTTCGGCGTATCCTTCCCCGTGTGGTACCCCGTGGACGAGAACGGCGAAATCGACTTCGACCACTTGATGCTGGCCCACGACGAGGACCTGCCCGTCGATCCGTCGAGTGACGTCCCCACCGGATACCGCGAGGATCAGCGGGGTGCTCCCGGCGGCTTCGTCGGCGACCCCGACGTGATGGACACCTGGGCCACGAGTTCCCTGTCACCCCAGATCGCCGGACGCTGGGGCACCGAACTGTTCCAACGGGTCTTCCCGATGGACCTGCGACCCCAGGCCCACGACATCATTCGCACGTGGCTCTTCTCGACGATCGTGCGCAGTCACTTCCAGTTCGATTCGCTCCCCTTCAGTGACGCCCTGATCTCCGGCTTCATCCTCGATCCCGATCGAAAGAAGATGAGCAAGTCCATCGGCAACAGCGTGACCCCGATGCCACTCGTCGAGCAGTACGGCGCCGACGCCTTGCGCTACTGGGCCGCGGGCGGGCGACCGGGCTCGGACACCGCCTTCGACGAAGGGCAGTTGAAGATCGGACGGCGACTGGGCATCAAGATTCTCAACGCGTCGAAGTTCGTACTCGGACGCCTCGACGACGCCGAGATTCCCGCACCCGCGGAAGTCACTGAACCGATCGACCTGGACCTCCTCGCGCTCCTGGCCAAGCTCATCACCGCGGCGACCGACGACTTCGAGAACTACGACTACGCGCGCGCCCTCGAACGCTCCGAAAGTTTTTTCTGGTCGTTCTGTGACGACTACGTCGAGTTGGTGAAGATCCGCGCCTACGGAGAGACGGACGACGCGGCCACCCGGTCGGCGCGCGCCACGCTGGCCATTGCGCTTTCCGTGCTGCAGCGACTGTTCGCGCCGATCATGCCCTTCGTCAGCGACGAAGTGTGGCACTGGTGGCACACCCATTCGGTGCACGCGTCACCGTGGCCGACGTTGACGGAGTTGCCGACGCTCGACTTCAGTGGCGCCGGCTCCACCTACGGCCCGGTCTGCGAAGTGCTCGAGGCGATTCGGCGGGCCAAGAGTTCGGCCAAGGTGTCCCAGCGCGCGGAGGTCACTTCGGTCACGGTTCGTGCGCCGGCTGAATTCCTCGCGGCCGTCGCGTTGTGTCAAGAGGACCTCTCGGCGGCCGGCGGCGTTCGGTCGTTGGTGACGCGCGAAGAAACCGAACTATCGGTAGAAGTAATCCTCGCCGACGCGTAGCGCGTAGCGGTCGCACCTCTTCGTACTAGAAGCCAACTCCTCCCCCTCCGCCGGGCGACGTGGTGGTCGTGGTTGGCCGTGTCGTCGTGGTCGTCGGAAGTGTGGTCGTAGTGGTCTTCGTCGGTTGGGTCGTCGTCGTGGTTGGCTTGCCCGTACGCTTCACCAGCGCGACGGCGGTCCACTTGCCCCAGGTGTCGGTAACGTTGCCCTTCACCTGTCCCGCGGCCTTGTCCTCGAAGAACCAGAAGAGGGCCTTGCCGCCGTAGGTCACCTGCAGGCCGCCCGCAACCTTGGTGGTCCCGAGCTCGGCGCTACTCACCCCGGCACCGGCCGTTGCCTTCGTGACGCCCTTGGGCAAGAGAACCTCAATCCAGAACTTGTGACACGCGGACGTGCAGGCCGTGGCGCTCGGCTTCAAGGTGTAGAGCGTCTTTCCGTACGAAAGTACGGTGCCGAATTTGGCGCTCTTGAAGGTCGAGATTTCAACACTCTTCGCGGTGTGGCGTTGCACTACGGCCGACGCGCCCGAAAGGCCGATCGTGGTGAACATTGCACCGGCCACTAGAAATCCCGCCGTGACTCGTCGCAGTGGAATACTGCGCCACGCGTAGCGACTCGAATGTACAGCCCTCATAGGTCCTCCAGATTGTTCCATGACTGCAATACGGAATAGGGACCTCAATCGATCACTGGAGGTGCGAGATTTCCGTCCTTAGGGAGGCAACAGTGGATCGGTTCACCGAGCGGTTGCCGTTGAAAGTCGACGCGCCTACGCTATTTTCGACGAGACTTGATCGCGACCAGTTAAGTGAGTACCTCGCCGGTGTCGACACTGCGAACGAGGACGTGCTCCTCGGTGACGTCATAGATCGCAAACTGATTCCACGCTCGACCGAGTTCCCGGGCAAATTCGACACTCTGATTGAGCATCGCGAACCCCTCTTCGACGGGCCAGGCGCCCATCGGATCGCGACCAATCGTGTGGCGCAGGCGCACGCCCCGACGTTGCAGGTCGGCGAACAGTTCGTGGCGACGCTCCGCGTTCTCGTCGGCGTGCAGTTCGTGGCTGAAGGGATTATCCGAGGTCAGGACCATGAAGGGACCGAGTTCTCGAGCGGCCTCTCGGGCCCCCACCCACTCACCGGTCGACATTTTCACGACCAGTTCGGTGGGCGGCACTTGATAGCTCTTCACGAGCGACGGCGTCAGGCGCGGTCGACTCACGGCGGACTCGGCGAACGCGATCGCGGCCCGCGTGGTCGCCGACGTTCGCGGACTCGCCGAGATGTCGAAGGCGTGTTGCGTGAAGGGCAATTCCACGTAATACATTGGCGCGCTGGCCACGTCACGAAACTTCGCGACGAAGTTGCGCGCGACGTGAACGTCTACCAGCGTGTCGTTTCGTCCCTGGACCACGAAGAACGGCGGCGCGTCAGTCCCGATTCGCTCCAAGGGTGACATGGCGCGATAGAGCGGTTCGTTGCCCTCGAAGGGCGCTTGCACGATCCGCTGTTCGAGCCAGCTCAGGAGTCCTCGGCCGAGTCCGCGCCAGTGCGCTTCGTCGCCCGTCATCTCCAAGACGCCGTAGAACGGCATCGCACCGCGGACTGACCAATCGGTGACGTCGGTCATGTCGTCCGGGCGCCACGTCGGATCATTCGCACACAGCGCCACCAAGGCCGCCAGCTGGCCACCGGCCGAACCGCCGGAGATGACGATTCGCCCGGGGTCGCCGCCGAACGTCGTGATGTTCTTCTTCGCCCAACCCAGGGCTCGCGTGACGTCGCGAATCTGCGCCGGCCACGGATGTCGGGGAGCCAACCGGTAATTCGGAACCACGGCGATCCAACCTCGTCGCACGAACTCGTGCAACATGGGTCGACCCTGTTCGCGTTTATCACCCATGATCCACGAACCTCCGTGGACGAAGAGCACGACGGGAGCGTGCAACGGCGTCGTGGACATGCGCCACACGTCAAGTCGTTGACGAGCCAGGGGTCCGTAAGCGACGTTCTTCACCAGTTGCATGTCACGGGGATGGAACGGGAACTGCATCGCCGTTCGCCACCACGAGCCGAAGAGGTCGTCGCCGGCGTGAGGAATCTGCAACGGCGCCACCGGCGAGTGCGCCATCGAGCGGCGAACGATCCGTCGAGCGTAGAAGGCGATGAAGACCAGCGCTAGGTTCTCGACGATCGACACGACCGCCAGAACGACGACCAGGAGACTCAGCCACGCGGCACTCGGCCACCCCCACCAGGCCAGCAACCCGAGCAGCGCCAACTGAGTGACGATGCCCTGGACCGGGAGCTCTCCGGCGGCCCAGCCCACCGGGTAGGCCAGAATGGCGGAGAGACCCCGCCGGCCCGGACGCAGCGCCGTCGCCGCCGAAAGCACGAGGAACGCGCTCACCAGCGCCACGAAATAGGCCATTGGTCTAGTCTGCCGGTTCGCCGGCGTCGCGTGCCACGGTCCCTAGGCTTGACTCGATGTCGACCTGGCCACCTTCACTGGAGCAATTGCGCGGCACCGTCGGCGTATGGACCTTCGCCCAGGAAACGGTGAGCGCCGATCGAAGCGGTGACATCGCGGCCGAGCTCGAGTCCCTCGGTTACTCGGCCATGTGGTTGCCCGAAGCGTGGGGCCGCGAAGCCTTCACGAACGCCGGACTGATGTTGAGCGCCACGTCATCGATGATCGTCGCCACCGGCATCGCCAACATCTGGGCCCGCGACGCCGTCGCCGCGGCCAACACCGCCAAGACCCTCAACGCCGCCTACGAGGATCGATTCGTTCTGGGCCTCGGCGTCAGCCACCGCCCGCTCGTCGAGGGACTCCGCGGCCACGAGTACGCGACCCCGGTGGCGGCGATGCGCGACTACCTGAGTGCGATGGATGCCGCTCCGATGCGCGCGCCCGAAAGAGAGCAGCGCTACGCGAGGGTCATCGCGGCGCTCGGCCCCAAGATGCTCGACGTCGGTGCCACCTTGGCCGACGGCGTTCTCCCGTACCTCGTGACGCCCGAACACACCGCCCGAGCCCGCACAGCCGTCGGTGACAAGTTCGTCGGCGTCGAACAGGCCGTCGTGCTCGGACAGAGTCGCGAGGAGTACTTGAATCGCGCCCACGCTCACCTGGGTTTTTACACCGGTCTGGAGAACTATCAGAACAGCTGGCGTCGACTCGGATTCGCTGACGAGGACTTCGTGCGCGGCGGCTCCGAGCGGCTCTGTGACGCGTTAGTCGTCCACGGTGACGAGAACGCCGTGATGGAGCGCATCAACGAACATCGCCTCGCCGGCGCCGATCACGTCTGCCTTCAAGTGCTGAGCGACGAGACCAACGCTCCCCCGTTTGACGAATGGCGACGTCTGGCTTCGCTCAATCAGTGAGAACTATCGTCTAACGTTCGTCGCCGCCGGGTCCGTAGACGATCACGCCACCATCGCGAGTACCCGACGAACCGCGCAGTAGTCGCAGGAACGACCCCACGATGAAGAGAGTGGCGAACTCGAGCCCGCCGATGAGAACCCAGCCGATCGTTATCCAGAAGAACCCGACGACGAGACCTTTCAAGAATCCGTCGCGCACCATGGCAGCAATCCACAACGGCACCCAGGCCACCATCCAACTCACGAACGGGGCCACGAACGAGGCGGCAACTCGACGACGAAGGCCCAGGTAGATCCCGAAGAGCGCCGTAGCGCCAAAACCGACCCAGAGCGCATCGTGGTGGGCTCCATGGCTCGCTTCGATCATGAAGATCACCACGGCCATCGCGATGGACCAAATGATCATGGGGGCCGTCACATTGCCACGGGCCCGGTTCTTGACTTGAATGAAGACCGTACTCACGGATCCAATTTAGTCATTGGCCCCTTAGACAGCGTCAATTTCTAGACGGTACGCTGCATCCGTGACCCAGGGCGTCCTCGCACTACTCGGCTCGGGCGAGACCGCCCCGGGCATGACCAAGGTCCACCGGGCGCTTCTTGGGCAGTTGGAAGCGGGTCGGGCGATCAATCTGGACACCGCCTACGGATTCCAACAGAACGTCCCCCAGATGAGCGAAAAACTGGAGGAGTACTTCAAGACCTCGCTCCACGTCGCACTTACCACCCTGCACTTCACTTCCTACGCCAGAGCCAGTGAGCTTGAACGGACCCTCTTCAAACAACAGGTTCGCCAGGCGGACTACGTCTTTGCCGGGCCTGGTAGTCCGACGTACGCGCTCGCCCAGTGGTCGCCGCTGCACTTTGGCGAAGATCTCCTCGACGTGCTCGATCACGGTGGCACACTGTGCTTCGCGTCCGCGGCGGCACTCACTCTGGGTGCCTTTACGGCGCCAATTTACGAGGTTTACAAAGTAGGCGTGGAAGAACCCCACTGGCGCGAAGGACTCAACGTGCTCGCGGCATTTGGTGTCAACTGTGTGGTGATTCCTCACTTCGACAATAACGAGGGGGGCAACTACGACACCCGGTACTGCTACTTGGGCGAGAAGCGGCTGCTCGAGCTCGAAGCCAAACTCCCCGACGGCGTCGCCACCTTGGGGGTCGACGAACACACGGCGCTCATCTTCGATCTCGCCGGCGGCACCGTGTCGGTGAAGGGCCGCTCACACGGGTACTGGCGTCTCAATGGCGAGGTTCGTGTTCTCGCCAACGCCACAACGACGAGCCTCGATGATCTTCGCACGCTCACTCCCTCGCCCCCTCGGCAACCGATCAGCAAACCAACGCCCTCGCTGAGTCGACCAGTCGAGTTGGGTGAAGTCGCCGCGAAGGGAGGCGAACCCGGCCTCGAGGCGCTCGCGCAACTCGTCCAACTCGCCACCACCGGCGGGGAGGGTTTCATCGACCCCACTGCGCTCGTCGAAGGGATCTTGAGCGCGAGAGTCAGCGCGCGGGCGACTGCACAGTACGATCTCGCCGACGAGCTTCGCGACACGCTCCTCAAGGCGGGCATCGACGTCCAAGACAGTCCCGATGGCACCACCTGGACACTCAAGAGCACGTCCTGACATTTCCGTGCTGGAAATCGGAGATGTCTAAGGCTGCCCAAAAATGTCGAAACCCCCTTCCGCAGAAGAGGGTTTCGACACAAGTCCCTTAGGAACTGTTACCTCAGGCTGAACTTCACCGACGTACGCTTACCGTTCGCCAATATCACGGTGAACGTGTGAACGCCCGTCTTGACGCCGGCCCTCACCGTGACAATGATCGTGAGCGTCTTGCCCGTGTCACGAGTCACCTTCGCCGTGACGCCCGCCACGCTGCAGATGATACGAGGACGACCGGAAAAGCCAGAACCCACGATGGTGACTGTGGACGTCCTACCGACTGTTACGGCGCCCGCCACGCGAGTGGCCTTGAAAGGCAGTACGAACGTCACCTTCGTTGCGGCCGAAGACACCAGGATGTACGTCGTAGACCCGGCTTTCGTCGCGGTCACGAGGCACGTTCCAGCTCTCTTAGCGCTCAGTGAAGTTCCTGACACGGTGCAGCCGGCCGACGAACCTGCCGCGACGGTGTAGCTCAACGTACCGGTCCCGGTTCCCCCGGTCGTCGCGAGATTGAGTGTCTTGCCGACGGTACCCTTGACCGACGTGAGCACCAGTGTCGCTTGGGGTGTGCCAACCGTTGTGGTAGCCGTCGCTACGGTGAGCGCTCTCGCAGAGTCGGTGGCCGTGAGTACACAGGCTCCCGTCACGTTGACGGTGAGCGCGCTGAAGGTAGCGACGCCCGCAACGGCGCCGGCTGTCAAAGTCCCTCCAAGAGCGCACGGCGACGTGATCGTAATGGTGTCCGTCGCGCCGATACCCGTCGTCACGACGTTGTCGTTGACGTCCTCGACCGAAACCTTAAAAGCCGTGAGTACGGTGCTGGCAGTTGTCACCGAAGTTGGCGGGGCCGTCGTATAGGCAACCTTTGTCGCGGCACCCGCAAGCACAGCTATTGCCGTGCTCGATGCCGTCGCGAGGGTTCTCGTCGAGTCCGTCGCTACGAGGGTGCACGAGGTCCCAGTCTTTATCGTGACCAAGTTGAACGTCGCGCCGCCTGCGACCGCCGTCGCCGTCGTTGTGCCAGTAAGCGCGCATGTCGACGTGAGCGTGACCACGTCCGTCGCGCCGATACCCGTAACGGGAATACCATTACTTTCCTCGATCGAAACGATGAAGGAAGGAAGAACCGTCCCGGCAGTAGCGGTCGCCGATGGCTCGGTCGTAAAGCCGAGTTTGGTAGGAGTGGACGTTGCCACGGTGATAAAGGCACTCGTTACTGCTGGGAATCCATTATCTGGTGAGAGCGTGTCAGTTGCGGTCAGAGCGCAACTCGTGCCCGTCGCGATGTTGACGTTACTGAACGTTGCCACGCCACCAGCAGCTGGAACGTTGGCGACGGTACCAGCAACGCTGCACCCAGCTGACGTTGAGATGGTAATAGTGTCAACGGAGCCGGCTCCCGTGGTGACGACGTTGCCATGGGTGTCCTCGACCGAGACCTTGAACGCCGGCGTTAAAGCGACGCCGATGGTGGCATTCGCTGGCGGAGCGGTCGTAAAGGCGATCTTGCTGGCGCCTGCAGCACTAACGGCCACAGGCGGAGTGCTCGTGCCCGACGTAAGGCCACTCGTCGTCGAGTCCGTCGCAGTAAAGGTGTACGTACCCGCGGTGTCGATCACAAGAGAAGAAAAGGTTGCCACGCCATTGACTGCAGCCACAACGTTGCCAGTCATTGACGGACTCCCATTGGCAACGAGGGTGATGACGTCAGATGAGCCGGCTCCCGTGGTGTCTACGGCATTAGATGCATCTTCAACCGAAACAGCGACCGTGGACAGACCCGCACTTGAGCCGGCGGTGGCTGTCGAAGACGGTTCCCCCGTAAAAACGAGCTTGTTTGGTGCGCCCGCTGCCGACGCTGGCGAAGCAGCAACGAATGCCAGACCGGCCAACATGAGGGCTGACGTCGCTCCGATGGCTACGAATGACTTCATCAGAGTTCTAAAGGAGCGATGGCCCACGTTGCGGTTTGCTGAATTCATAATCGGATTTCCACCTTTGCACTTCCCGTCAGGCCTGAATGCCTAATACACGTGCTTATCGGGTACTACCTCAAGCATAGGCAGAGGTCGAGAGAATCACCTTGCCGTTGTGTTACATTTGCCCGACTTTTCTCTCAGAGTGTCGGGGCCGATGGCAGTTCTGTTCATGACGCGAACGCTCGAACCGCCAATAGTCGAAGAATAATCATTTCTTGAACAACTCTTGAAAGATAGGAGTAGCGCGACTCGAACGCTTGCTCCGCGCTTTGCATCTCATCAAACATAAAGGATGGCCCCCTCAAAAGAGGGGGCCATCCTTAGGTACTGCTTGGAGTGAAGTTACTTCCTAATGACTGAGTAATGCGTCGTGGCCCTCTTGCCACTCTGCGTGATGGTGAAGACCTTCACGCCGGGCTTGGTCGTGGCACGAGTGGTCACTCGAACTACGAGCACCTTACCCGTGTCCCTGCTCACTACAGCCCTGGTGCCGGCTGCGTTGCTGGTGATCCTTGGCTGGCCGTGGAAGCCCGTACCAGTGATTTCCAGATTGACCGTCTCGCCAGCAACGGCACGACCCTTCACACCGCTCACGTGGAACGGCTTTGGCTTCGGTGGAGGCGTCGTAGTCGCCGCGGGAAGGATCACCGTCGAAGCGGTGCCCCCGTCAGGATTGGTCACGAGCATGTTCGACGCCGTCGTCTCGAGGACTCCCAACGTGCACGTTACCGTGAGCGAGGTCGCGGACACGAACGTCGTGGCCCCGCAACTTCCGTTGGTGTCGACACTCACGACCGAAGCGGCCGTGAAGCCCGTACCGGTAAGGGTGAAGGCGTTGGTCGCTCCAGCGAGTCCCGTTGATGGCGACACGCTAGTAATGGTCGGACCCGCGTCGATGGTGATCGGGAACTGGTAGGCAGAAACCACTGCTTTCCCACCGTCCGTGTTGGTCACCGTGTAACCAACAGCGGTGTTGAGGTCACCCGCAGCGACGGCAACCGTCGCCGTGATCTGCGTACCAGCGGCGTTGACAGCGGTCACCGTCACAGTGACGTTCGCGTCAGCAACGCCGGCCGTGTTCGTGAAGGCCGTAACCGTGGCACCAGTGGTGAAACCGACACCGTGGATGACGATCCCTTGAGCCTTGGCACCAACGCCTACACCCGACGTACCCGCCGTGGCGTAGGTGACCACCGAGGTCACTGCAGGAGGTCCATCAACCGTGAGGTTGAATGGCGCCGACAGAACGTTGGCACCAGTCGAATCGACTAGCGAGAGCACAATGGAGTCACTCGAAAGCAACGTGGTGACGTCACCAGCGTCGGGCGACGCCGTGACAACAAAATTGGCCGTGGTAGCGCTCTCGTATTCAAGGATTCCCGTCAAGGAACCGTTGAATACGCTGGTGCCTGACAACGTCATCGTGTTCGTGAAGCCCGTACCGGTCAAAACGACGACGGTACCAACGGGCGCACCAACGACGATCGCCGTAGGTGCCATCGAGGTGATCGACGGACCCGCAACGTAAAGACCATTGGCGAAGGACGCGCTGTGCGTTCCTCCGTTGTTCACGTACACGCTGTCCGTGCCAGCGACGGCACCGCTAGCGACTGTCACAATGCACGTCAAAGTCGTACCGCCGCTCGAGGTGCAACTGTTAGTGGTGACGGCAGGGTCCGAGAATACAACGATGCTGTCGGCGCTGAAGCCGAGACCGGTCAATGTCACCGAAGAGGCGGCGGAACCGGGAACTATTGCCGTGGCGGCAGTGGAGCTCGACCCCGTGATCAACGCGGCCGCAGTGCCTGATGTCGCACCCGAACCTAAGGCCCCGGAAAGCGTGCCCGCGTCACCATTTCCCGGCGGAGTACCAGGTGCATAAGGAGGCGAGCCGGGCGAGGCGGGCGGATTCGTGACCGTGACGTCGCACGGAGCAGCACCATTGTGGCCCGTAGTAGTCGCCACGACCGTCAGTGTTGTGGGGCTTCCAAAGGTCGAGTAACCGAACGTAAGACCATCCGTCGCGCAACCTGCGCTGGTCGTAACCAGCGCACCGTACTCGAAGCCCGAACCGGTGATCGTTAGAGTGGTCGGGCCCGCCGTGTCGCTCAACGCCGAGGGCGAGACTTCACTCACGGTCACCTGGTCGACGGAGAACGAGCTCGCATCAGTCGTCGAGCCACCGTCCGGGTTCGTCACCGTAACGTCGTAAGCGTTAACGCCGGTGGTGGCGGCCGCGCCATTAACAGCGTTGGTCGGCGTGACCGAGACCGTCAGCGTTCCGTCCGCGTTCAGCGTCGCCGCGCCCACTGTCAGGGCCGTGCCGTTTGCGTGGTCGGTAATCGACACTTTGGCGCCGCTCTCAAAGTTTCCTCCGGAAATGTTCACGGACGTCGCGCCCTGCGTCACTCCAATAAAGGCGGGTGAAGGCACCGGGCTGCCCGGAGCGGGAGTAATTGTGTACGCGGAGGCCAGCGTCAAGACACCAGCGCCATTGTTCGCGTCATCACTGAGCACCAATGATTCCGGGCCCTCTGCAGTCCCACCGACTGTGTAGGTCGTGGTCACCGTGGTCGTCGACGCCGTTTCCGTACCGGCAGCGAAAGCCACACCGGTACCCGTAAGCGTAAAGTTCCCGCCGTCACCCGCGAATCCGACCCCGGTCACCGTTACGGAGCCGGTCGAACCCGCGCCGATGGTGTTGCCCGCGCCTGAGGGCGTGAACACCGCCGAAGTGATCGCCGGTGTCGCGGCCGCGCTGGCAGCCGTAGCAATTGCCAATGGCAGCGCGGCTGCAGCGAGCAAGGCGCCGGCCGCAAGTGCCCTTACGAAGTGGCGTTGTATCCGTCGTGGATTATTCATGGTCAATTCACTCCATTCATAAGGGTCGAACTTCGTCAACCTTTAATTTCTAGATCATGCGGCACAGCGTTAACACTCACAAGGTTGCGCATCGTGACATAACACGGCCGTTTCCTTAGAACCAAGTATAGGTAGAGCGCACAGTCATGTCGAAGACGCTAACGACTTCTTAAGGCAATTCGCTGGAAAGCGCCTTTGTTCAATTTGTTTTACAAAACTCCTGATCAAGAGCATGACACTTCACAAGTCGCGAACAACGGCGACGCGCCTGATGAGAAGGAAAATAATCGTAACCATATTGTAAGCCGGTGCTTTGACGATTTCCCACGACTTTGGTCAGCGCTCTGGGGTCACTTTTTTCGGACCATACGCGTTTCAATTGCGAAAACGCAACACTGACGTGCCCGTGATCGATCGAGCATCTTTTGAGTCAAGGGCTCTCACTTTAACGATGCTTCGCCGAGGAAGATACGTCGGTTTCGAGTATTTGTCATCGTTAGTGATCAACTAAATGAAGTCATCAAAACGTCGAGAGGAGCGACCCGCTCCAATGTCGCGCACCTTACTTAGGCAATGGCGCAGCGGTTGGGACCCACCTCTAAGTCCACGTCTTCAGCGTCGAGATCGACTTCACCCGCGTTAATGCGGACAATCTCCTTGTAATTCCCGGGTCGATCCTTGACATTGGCGACCGCCCAAGCGACAAAGTCGTCCTCGTCGAGGGCGAGGGCCGCAAGCTCGTGACGAAGAGACTCCAGATCTCGGGCTACGAACTCGTGCGCGTGAACCTCCACTGACGGGCCAAAATGCGCCGGAAACACCGTGATTTCACCACTCAAGGGCAGGATTCGCTGGTGCAAGCTCTCGTAGAGATGATGAGCAAAGGCTTCCGCCTCATCAGCCAAATCCGGGCGTCCGACGCTTTCTAGGAAAAGCGTGTCTCCGGTAAAGATCGCGTGCTCGTCAAGTTGGTACATCGTCGAACCCTCGGTGTGCCCGGGCACGCTGACCGACGAGATTCGTAGGTCAACACCGGGCTTCAGTTCGATGGACTTGCCGTCGACCAGCGGTTCATATGGAAAGCGAAAGGGATCGGCGGGATTGAGCCATAGCGCGGCGCCACTTTCGGCCGCGAGTTCGCGAGCGCCACTTAAGTGATCGGCGTGCAGGTGCGTGTCCAGAACGTGGGTGATCGTCCAGCCATGCTTTCGTGCCACGTCGAGATACTGGCCGAGTTCGCGCGAAGGGTCGATGACGACCGCTCTCGTGCCCGCACCTACGACGTAGGAGAGACATCCCTTGCCGCGTCGGCGGAGCTGGACCACGGTAGCGCCGGCGAACTCTCCCTCGACGAGGTCGTAGGTGGAAGCCCACGCGCCCATGCCGCCTTCGAGGACGCGACTCGCGAGACCATGACGCGCCAGGATCTCGGCGCCCTGTGTCGCGCGCGTGCCCTTGGCACAGATCACCACGAGGTGTTCGTCTCGGGGAACGTCGTCGATCCTCTCTTCGAGCGCGTCCAATGGAATGTTGTGGATACCAGGAATCTGCCACTCGGCCACCTCGTCGACGTCGCGCACGTCGAGCAGGTACGGAGACTCGTCGGTATCGAACAGCGGCAGGAGCTCGTACGTAGTGATGCTGGAAATCAAGTCGGCACGATCCACGCGAAAAGTCTAGGAGTAGATTCGCGGGCACTGGCGAAGAGCCGCGGGCAAAGGAATGGTCATGGTTGAAGCACGAAATGTCAACGTCACCGAGGCACTCGAGTTGCTCGGTGAGGGCGCTCTTCTCTTGGACGTTCGCGAGGACAACGAATGGGAGTCGGGTCGAGCTCCGAACGCCAGGCACGTAGCGCTCAACGAGGTGCCCGACCACCTGGAGGAGTTTTCGAACGATCGATCGATCGTCTGTGTGTGTCGCTCCGGTGCTCGTTCGGGACGGGCCGCAAAATTCCTGCTCGAGCAGGGCCGCGACGCCGTCAATCTCGAAGGGGGCATGCTCGCCTGGAGTGCTGAAGGCGAGCCCCTCGAGGGCGATATCGACGAGCCGACGATCATCTAGGACGCCGTCGGTGGCACTTTCCCCAGGACCTCTGCACACACTCTCGGCGGCCGTTCGAGAGGGCCGTCTCACCGCGACTACCCTCGTCACAGCCTCAATCGAACGGCTCGACGCGGCCAATCCTTCGTTGAATGTCCTCGCCGAAGCGGCGTTCGACGACGCCCTCGAAGCGGCGGCGGTGATGGACCGTGGGAATCGGCCGACCGGTCCTCTCGCCGGGATACCGACCTTGATCAAGGACCTCGAAGACTGGAAGGGTCATCCCACGCGTAAGGGATCGATGGCGTTGCGCGACGTGGCGCCGGCGACGACCAACGGCGTCGTGCCGCAGCGTCTCCTCGACGCCGGCGCGGTCGTCGTCGGTAAATCGACCCTGCCCGAATTCGCCATCGAGGGATACACCGCCAACCTTTTGACCGGCGTGACGCGCAACCCCTGGAGCCTCGATCTCTCGCCCGGCGGTTCCAGCGGCGGTTCCGCCGCGGCCCTCATGGCGGGCCTGGTCGGCGTCGCCACGGCCACTGACGGCGGCGGATCGATTCGCATTCCGGCCTCGTTCTGCGGACTGGTCGGCCTCAAGCCGACCAACGGCGTTATCGGTCGATGGCCGGCCCACGACTGGATCGACTACTCGACCGACGGTCCCTTCGCCACGTCGAGTGACGACCTGCGACTCCTCTTGGACGTCATGGCCGGACCGGTCGCCGGTGACCCCACGGCACCGACGAAGGAGTTCCTGGCCCACATGTCTCGACTGGACGGGCGTCCGTTGCGAGTCATTGTCGCGGAGCGAACCTCGCCCTTTGGACCGCTGCCCGAAGGAGTGGACAAGGCGTTCCACCACGCCGTCAACGCCTTCGCCGAGGTGATGAAGACCACGATCTCCTGGCGCGAAGCCGAAGGATTCTTCATCGACGGTGATCCGGACCTCGATTGGTTCACGGTGACCACGGCCGAACACGTCGCGTCACTCGGGCGAGGGTGGGTCGAAGAGCACATGAGTGAGTTCCACGTCTCGTCACAAGAGTTTCTGTCGTCGGGCCTCGCCGTCACGGCCGAGGAGTATCTCGCCGCCCGTCGACGTCGATTCGGGTACGTGCGCACTGTGGACGAACTGCTCGGTGACGACGGGGTGCTGCTCACCCCCACCTTGGCCGCCGAGGGTTGCATGGCGGACGGACGCCTGCGACCCGACGCCGAAGTACACGGGTTGCCGCCCGAGGTCTACTCGACGGCGATGCAGAACGTCACCGGTCACCCAGCTCTCACGCTTCCGCTCGGCATGTTGCCCACGGGACTCCCTTTTGGACTGCAAATTACGGCCGCGCACTACGGCGATTACCGGCTGCTCGACATTGCCGACCTCATGGAATCGGCGTACCCGTGGGCGAGGACGGCACCCGGCTATGAGTCGCTGGCCACCGTCCTCACCACGTAGCGGCCGACGGTTCTTGGGCTCGTCGCTCGCCTCACGGAAAACTCCTAGAAGTTCACGGCGAAAATCAACCGGTTGCACCCGGTCGTAATCACCAAAGAGGGTTAATCGTTGATGAATTTTGGGCGATTTGGCAGCTATTTGAGCCTCGGAGCGGAGAATGGTCCGGTATGGCCAGGGCACGATCCTGTTGACGATTCGTGTAAAACTCTTCGGAGCACGATTACGACGTCAAAGCACCGAGCGAGCCTTCACGATTCACCAACCGGGGAGAGAATTGCGACGACGTCTTAATGACCTAAGCGCAGTCGTGATGCTCACCGGTCTGTTGATGATCGGTTCGGTCGCGACGCCGGTGGGAGCAACCGGCATCCTCCCTCCCAATAACCCGCGAACCAATCTGGCCCCCTCCCCGAACTTCCTCTCGAGCGGCCCCTGTCACGAGACGTCGGTGGCGACGCCGTGCACGAACCCTTGCGTGCGTCTCGCCGGTCAGGGTTCGAATCGACGTCCGGTCTTTCCGGCTTACAGCGGAACGCCGACGTGCACGCAATACGTTCTGCTCGCCCTCAACGCCGCGCGATCCGATGAGGGACTCCCGGCGATCGTTCTGCCCACCAATTGGTTCCACCTGAGACCGCAAGAGCAGATCTTCGTGATCGTGGACCTGGAACGAACGGCCCGAGGGCTGCCGCCGTATTTGGGGTTGAATCGCCAGCTCCACGCCTCGGCCCAAGTGGCCGCGCTCCACGAGACCGACCCCGCCTACGCGAGAGGCTTCCACGCCGGGCTCGATCCCGAGGGCGTGCCCGGCATGGGCAGCACCTTGGCCATGGGTTACACCCCGCTCGAAGCCGACTACCTCTGGATGTACGAAGACGGATGGGGCGGCAGTTCCTCGTCAACGCCGAACTTCGCCTGTACGTTCGCCGGTGCCCTCGGTTGCTGGGGCCACCGCGATCAACTGCTCGGATTCGACGGGACCTTCAACTTCGGCGTGGGACTGCACTGTACGACCTGTGAGATGGGGACCGGATTCGCGATTGTGAAGGGCTCCGGTTCGTTCACCAGCCTGATCGAACTCCCGGCCGGAACGCCGCCACCGATGTACTTCACCTGGGCCAAGAACGTCGTCCCCTTCCTCGCAATTGCGCCAGCCACTAGCGGCTAACTGTTGCACCAGACAGCCTCGGGGGCTTGCACACGTTCAGCTGTCCACGTTGACGTGAAAGATTTCAAAAGCAGTCCCAACGGGATTCGAACCCGTGCCTCCACCTTGAGAGGGTGATGTCCTAGGCCACTAGACGATGGGACCATGAACGAATACGGAGTCAAACTCCGTCTCATTCGCTCGGGGGCAAGGACTCGAACCCTGAATAACTGGACCAGAACCAGTTGTGTTGCCAATTACACCACCCCCGAAGGGCTTGGAAAGCCTACCCGAGATGCGCGAGATATCGCCAGCGCCGCGCGTCGTCGATCAGTCGAACCACGAGTGAAATCGTTGGTAGCCGATGACGCGACCGATGCCAACTCCGAAGGTCTCTTTCAGGTAGTACTTCCACAGCGAATGCTTCACCGTCGGGGAGTTGCGCACCGGTGATGGGTACGGCGTCAGTCCCTGCGAGGACGCGATCGCCATGGCGCGGTCTTCGTGAAAGGGATCGGTCACCGTGAGCACGGTCTTGATGTGGTGCGTCTTCAACTTCGACCGGACCGACGAGACGTTCTGCCACGTGTCGGTGCCGGATCCCTTCAGGATCTTGGACGCCGGCACGCCGTGCGCTTCGAGATACGTCGCCGACACGCCGGCCTCGGTGAAATGATCGCCCGGACGTTTGCCGCCGGTGACGGCGATCCACGGTGCGCGGTCCTTGTGCCACAACACCAGGGCTTGGTCGAGTCGAGCTTGGAGTTCGGGCGACGGCGTCCCGTTGTCTTCGGTCGTGCCGAAGACCAGGATGGCCTGCGCGTGTTTCGTCGAGTGTTCGTGACCGGTCATCCAGATCTGAACGAAGGTGATGGCGAAGTAGAGGATCACGACGCTGATCAGTGTCGTGATGATGCGTAGAACGAGTTTGATCGGTCCGAAGATCACGCGTCAGCACGAACCAGCGCGCCTCGCAGACGCTTCAACACCGCCTCACGCCCTAACAGTTCCATCGATTCGAAGAGGGGCGGCCCGACCGTGGTTCCGGTAACGGCACAGCGAATCGGCGCCTGACTCTTGCGCAGCGCCAGCCCGAGCGTCTCGCCCAACTGAAGCGTCGACTCGTGCAACGCCGCGGCGTTCCATTCGACCGTCGCGAAGGCGTCGAGAGCCAACGCGAGGACCCTCTTACCGGTGTCGTCGTTCGCGATCGTTTTCGCAAAGGCCTCGTCGTCGAAGGGGACCTCGTCGAGAAAGAAGAAGCTCACCATCGCCGGGATCTCGCCCAACGTCGCGACGCGCTCTTGCACGAGGTGAGCGACGTGATTGAAGAGCGCGGGGTCGAACTGTTCGCGCGTCCACGGCGCCTCGCGGTCACTCGGTCGCCACTCGCTGGACCACGGCGCCACCCACGGCGTCGCCGCCTCGATGAACGCCTCCAGGGAGAGCGCACGAATGTACTCACCGTTCACGTGCGACAACTTCTTCACGTCGAAAAAGGCCGGCGAGTGCGAGACGTCTTCTAAGCGGAACTGTTCGACCAGGGTCGCGCGGGGCACGATCTCCCCATCACCTCGGGGACTCCATCCGAGGAGCGCGAGGTAGTTGACGAACGCCTCGGGCAGGTAGCCCTGGTCGCGGTAGGACTCGACGGCGACGGGGTCCTTGCGCTTGGAGAGCTTCTTGCGCTGTTCGTTCACGAGCATCGGCAGATGCGCGTAACGCGGGAGCGCCACGGTCTCGACGCCAACGCAGTGATTGAGCGCTTCCCACATCAACACTTGCTTGGGCGTCGTCGGCAACAGGTCCTCGCCACGGATGATGTGCGTGATGGTCATGCTGCGGTCGTCGACGGTGTTGGCCAGTGGATAGAGCACGATGCCGTTGGACTTGACAACGATGAAATCCTCGTAGCTGTCGTGCGCGAACGTGACCTCTCCGCGAATCACGTCGTGCACGACGGTCGTTCCTTCATCCGGCACCCGAAAGCGCAGGGCGGTCAGTTCCGACCGAGCGACATTTCGATCGCGGCAGTAGCCGTCGTAACCGGGCTTGGCGTTGCCCTGGATGCGCTCGTCGATCTGCTCGCGCGTGCAGTCGCACGCGTAGAGATAGCCGTTGGCGAAGAGCGCTTCGGCCGCGGCGACGTGGTCGGGCAGCAACTCGCTTTGGTAGAAGGGTCCTTCGTCGAAATTCAATCCGAGCCAGTTCATGGCCGAGATGATGCCGTCGCGCCATTCGTCGCGATTGCGCTCGACGTCGGTGTCTTCGATGCGAAGAATGAAGGTGCCATCGCTCTGGTGCGCGAAGAGCCAGTTGAAGAGCGCGGTGCGCGCGGTACCGACGTGGAAGTAACCGGTCGGGGACGGCGCAATGCGGACGCGGGGGCCGCTCACGAATTACTCCTCAAGGGAAAGGGCGCCGTTGGGACAACTCGCCACGGCCTCGCGAAGTCGCTCGTCGAACTCGGGCCCGGGATTCTCGTTGAGCACGTACATGAAGCCGTCGTCGCGAACCTCGAAGATCTCGGGCGCGATGCCCATGCACACGGCGTTACTGGAGCAGGCATCGTAATCAACAACGACCTTCATAAAGACTCCTTCGAGCACGGACTGCACTCCATCGTAGTTGTCACCGGTTGAGCGCGACTAGGAATACGTACACTACGAATCGACTCGAGGAGAAGATATGGAAACGCGCGCCCTGGGATCACTGCGGGTGTCGGTCGTCGGCGTGGGGTGCAACAACTTCGGTTCGCGCCTCGACCAGGCCGGTACGACCAACGTGGTGCTCGGCGCCCTGGAGGCCGGCGTCACCTTCTTCGACACCGCCGACATCTACGGCAGCACCAAGTCCGAAGTGATGCTCGGCGTGGCCCTCGGCGCCCGGCGCGACGAGGTCATCATCGCGAGCAAGTTCGGTATGCCGATCGACGACACGCACTTCGGCGCGAGTCCGACCTACGTGCGCGCGGCCTGTGAGGACACGCTGCGTCGTCTCGGGACCGACCACATCGACCTCTATCAGCTCCACTATCCCGACGACACCGTCCCGATCGCCGATACCTTGGGCGCCCTTCGCGAACTCGTCGACGCCGGCAAGGTCCGCGAGATCGGCTGCTCGAACCTCACCGTCGCGCAATTGAACGAGGCGAAATCGGCGGCCGGTGACGGCCCGGCGTTCGTATCGGTGCAGAATCAGTATTCGCTGCTCGAACGTGAACCGGAACGCGATGGGGTGCTCGAGGCCTGCGCGAATCTCGGCATTGGTTTCTTGCCGTTCTATCCGTTAGCCAACGGACTTCTCACCGGCAAGGTCCGCCCGGGCCAGCCCATCCCCGAGGAGTCGCGACTGGCCAAGATGGCGCCGGAACGGAGCGTGCACTGGTTGGGCGACGAACTGCAGTCCAAGGTCGCGGCGTTGCTGGACTACGCCGAGTCGATCGACGTGCCGATCCTGTCGCTCGCCTTTTCGTGGCTGCTCAGCCACGACGCGGTCTCGAGCGTCATTGCCGGAGCGTCCAACGCCGATCAGGTGCGCGCCAACGCGAACGCGGTGCGGACGCTCAGCGCCGACGTGATCGCGCGGCTGGACGAGCTGACGAGTTAGTTGGCCTTGACGGCCGCCACCATCTTGGTGAGCGTGTCCTTGGCGTCACCGAAGACCAGCGTGGTCTTGGGATTGTAGAGAAGGTCGTTCTCGATGCCGGCGAAGCCCGGTCGCATGGAGCGCTTCAAGAAGACCACGTTCTCGGCTAGGTCGGCGTGGATGATCGGCATGCCGTAGATCGGTGAACCGGGGTCATCGTTCGCGGCCGGATTGACAGTGTCGTTCGCTCCCACCACCAAGGCCACGTCGGCGGTAGCGAGTTCCGAGTTCGCCTCGTCCATTTCGAGGAGCTGCTCGTAGGGGACGTTGGCCTCGGCGAGCAAGACGTTCATGTGGCCGGGCATGCGTCCAGCGACCGGGTGAATGGCGTAGAAGACTTCGATCCCCTTGGACTCCAACAGTTCGGCCAACTCGCGCAACACGTGTTGGCCCTGGGCGACGGCCAATCCGTACCCGGGAATGATCACGACGCGCGACGAGAAGCCGAGCATGATGGCGATGTCCTCGGGCGTGCCCGATCGCACGCTGCGTCCGTCGTCACGCGTCGTGGCGCCACTCGCGGTGACGACCGAACCAAAGGCCGAGAAGAGCACGTTGGAGAGGCTTCGACCCATCGCTTTGCTCATCAGACGCGTGAGCAAGATACCCGAAGCTCCGACGAGGGTTCCCGCGACGATCAACAGGTTCGAGCCGAGCGTGAAACCGGAGGCCGCGACGGCCAGACCGGTGAAGGCGTTCAGCAGTGAGATCAACACGGGCACGTCGGCGCCGCCGATCGGCAGCACGAAGATGACGCCGAGGACGAACGAGAGCGCCAGGAGGATCCACAGCAGGCTCGTCGACGCGGTGACAAGGATGGTCACGATGAGCGCCACCGCGGCGGCGCCCACCACACCGTTGATCAGTTGCTGGCCCGGGTAGGTGACCGGTCGCCCGGTCATGAGTTCCTGGAGCTTGGCGAAGGCGATCGCCGATCCGGCGAAAGAGACCGTGCCGATCAGGACGCCGAGCAGGACCTCGAGGATGACGTAGGTCGCCGGGTGACTCGACTTGATATGGATGAACTCGGTCATCGACACCAGTGACGCGGCGCCACCGCCGACGCCGTTGAAGATCGCCACCAATTGGGGCATCGCCGTCATCTTCACGAAGCGAGCCGTCGGCACGGCGATGATGACGCCGATGAACATGGCGAGGAGGATGAGCCACACGTGATGTAACGAGTGACCGTCGACGTACTTGAAGAAGGTCGCCACAACCGCCACCAACATGCCGAAGGCGGCGACCATGTTGCCGCGCCGCGCGTGCTTGGGACTCCCGAGGCCCTTCAGGGCGACGATGAACGTCGTCGCCGAGAACAGGTACAGCAGGTCAATCAGCGTTTCACGACTCACGGAGCCACCTCGTCCGCCGGCGTCTCTTTGACCTTGGTCGCGCGGGGCTTGAACATTTCGAGCATGCGGTCCGTCACCACGAAGCCGCCCACCACGTTGAGCGTGGCGAGGATCACCGCGAGGAAGCCCAAGACCTCTTGCAGGTTCGTGGTCGATCCCCCGAGGATCAGCATCGAACCCACCAGGATCACCCCGTGAATCGCGTTCGATCCGCTCATCAACGGAGTGTGCAAGATGCTCGGCACCTTGGCGATGATCTCGGTTCCGACGAAGGCCGTCAGGATCAGGACCGTCGCGTACTGCAACAAGACGTTCATTCGGCGCTCTCTTTCGCTGCGGGGACGATCGCGACGTGCGCGAGACCGAGTGCCTCGGCCGTGGGCGCGTGGTTGATGGCGCCGTCGCGCGCGACGGTGACGCCGATGACGACTTCGTCGTTCCAGTCCGGCGCGAGTTGTCCCTTCGAACCGAAGAGAGCGAGCAACTTCAATACGTTGTTGGCGTACATGAAGCTCGCGCTGGCGCCCATCTCGGCCGGCGGGTTCGACATGCCCACGATGCGCACGCCGTGATGTTCCACGACTTCGCCGACCTTGGTCAATTCGCAGTTGCCCCCGCCGTCGGCGGCCATGTCGATCACCAGCGAACCCTCGCCCATCGCCTCGACCATCGCCGTCGTCACGAGGATCGGGGATTTGCGCCCGGGCACCGCCGCGGTCGTGATCACCACGTCGGAGTTGGCCACTTCGCTCAGCAATGCCGCCTGTTGCTGGAGGCGCTCGTCGTCGGTCAACTCTCGGGCGTAGCCACCGGCGGCGTCGGCCGTCACGGCGAGTTTTACGAAGACCGCGCCGGCCGATTCGGCCTCTTCTTTCGCGGCCGAACGCACGTCGTAGGCGCGCACTTTGGCGCCGAGTCGCTTGGCCGTGGAGATCGCCTGGAGCCCGGCGACGCCGACGCCCATCACCAGCACCTTGGCCGGTCGAATCGTGCCGGCGGCCGTCGTGAGAAGGGGAAAGAATCGGTCGAAGCTGGTCGCGCCCTTCAAGGCGGCGCGATAGCCCGACACCGTGGCCTGCGAGGACAGAGCGTCCATGTACTGCGCGCGAGAGATCCGAGGCAAGAGGTCAAAGGAAAGGATGGTCACGCGACGATCGTTCAGCGCCTTCACGATGTCTTGGGCGAGCAGCGGTGAGAGAAACGAGAGATGCGTTGAACCTTCAGCGAGCAACGCGACCTCGGGAAGCGTCGGAGGATTGACGCGCAGGTTGACGTCGCCGGTTGGGGCGTCAGCAATCGTGGCGCCCACCGCTTCGTAGGACGCGTCATTGAAGTGCGACGACTCACCGGCGCCGCGCTGGACCAGGACTTCCCAGCCCTCGGCGACGAGGGATTTCACGGCGTCGGGCGTCAGAGCGACCCGCGTTTCGCCCGCGCGCGACTCCTTGAAAAGCGCAATTTTCATGTCTCATTTCTAGCAGTCTGGCGAAAACCCTCCGGAGGGCGAATGGGGCCGAAGGGCCTTACCGATCTGACTTCGCGTCGGAATGCACGACAGTTTGTGACGGAAGTGAAAACTCGGTGTCGTTGTGACATCGCTCTAGTAGAAGAGGATTATGAAAACTTTCGTGGCGAACGTGAAGTCCCCCGTCGGCGTGTGGAGCGTGGTCGGCTCTGAGGGGGGCGTCACGCACATCCATCTGCCCCAGGACGAGATGACGGCGTCGAAAGGTACGCCACCCCAGCCGGTCGCCGAGACCGTGCAGCAGCTGAAGGAGTATTTCGCCGGCACGCGACGCACGTTCAAGGTCAAGCTCGCGGCCCCGGCGGCGACGGAATTCCAGCACGAGGTGTGGGGAGCACTGAGAAAGATCCCCTACGGTCAGGTCCGGACCTACGGCGAGGTCGCCGACGCGGTCGACCGACCACGCGCTCATCGCGCGGTCGGCAACGCGAATCACGCCAACCCGTGGCCCATCGTCGTGCCCTGTCACCGCGTCGTCTCCACGGGCGGACTCGGTGGTTACGGCGGTGGCGACACGGTGAAGCGCTACCTGCTCGATCTCGAAGGTGTGCACTACGACTGATTCGAACGCGACGAATGCGAATCAGGCTGCGTTGAAGACTAAGAGACGGCGACCGGTTCTTTCAGCGCGGCGAACATGGCGAGCGCGCCGTCGGCGAGGTGTTGGCGTTCTTCGTCACTCAGCACCATGAAGCACTCGCCCATCATCTCTGACGTCATCTCCTCGGCTCGCACCTTCTTGGCCGCGGTCTCGGGCGTCATGGTCGGCGTCTCTTCTTCGACGTACCCGTGCAGGGTGAAGATCATCGGGTCCTGGAGGTAGCAGGCCTCGAGCGCACTCAGTCCGACCTCGTTAACGGCGTCGATGTGCACGCACCCGCGAAGTTCGCGCATCAAGATGCAGCCGAGGTACGCGGCGTGCACCGGGTTGGTGGGCACGTCGTACTGCTTGTAGCCGTCGACCAGTTGGTGACGGCCGCTCTCGACGGCCGCGGCGACCTTGTGGGCCGCCGCGGCGAAGTCGCGAAGTACCGACACGTCGAGGGCGCCGAAGGTGCGATCGGCGAACTCGTAGGCGGCCTGGACGTAGTCAGCCGCCACCGTGACGGGATCGGCCTTCTCCTTGGCGAGGGTCCACAGTCGTTCGAAGAAGCGGGGGTGGAAGAAAGTGAAGGCTTCGACGATCACGTCGGTGTCGACGTCGCCGATCGTGCCGCCTCGACCGAGACCGTAGTACTCGTAGATGTTGAGGCCGTTCGCCTTGGCTCGTGCTCCCGTGAGGGGATCGAAGTAGAACGACATGCCCAATACCTGGACCGGGACGGCCGTGACGTCCGCGAGATCCGAAGAGTTCATAACGGGCACCTTACGCTGAACGATGCGTTCGCGACGTCGCATTACGACGTCGTCACTCGCCCGTCGCGGCGAACGCGAAGCTCGATCTTCGTGCCCCCGGCGGTCTCGACGAAGCGCACCGAGCCCCCGTGGCGCTCGACGATCTCGGCCACGATCGCCAGTCCCAGCCCCGTGCCGCCGGAGTGACGAGCGCGCGCCGGGTCCGAACGAACGAAGCGCTCAAAGAATCTGCCGCTCTGGCTGACGTCGATGCCCTCGCCGTCGTCGGCGATCGTGACGACCGCCTCGGGCCCGTCGTAGTGCGAATCGAATTCCAGTTCTTCCGTGGCGTAGCGCGTGGCGTTGTCGACGACGTTGCGGATCATGCGCTTCATCATCGCCGGGTCGCCGGTGACACGCGTCGGTCGCACCATCGACGTGTCCACACAAAGTTCACTGAGCAGTCGCACGCGCTGCCCCTCTTCGAAGAGCAAGTCGTCGAGGTCGACATCGACACTCTGGATCTCGGTGCGCAGTTCATCGTGGCGGGCGAGCCACGCGAGGTCGTCGATCAAGGTTTCGAGACGACGGCCCTCGCGCATAACGATCTCGCCCACCTCGTTCCAATTGGCGCGTTCGGGATCCTTCGCGGCCCGTTCGGTCGTCGCGAGCAGCGTGGTCAGCGGGCTGCGCAGTTCGTGGCTGGCGTTGGAGACGAACTCCTGCTCGAACTGGGATGACGCTTCGAGACGGTCCAACATCGCGTTGACGGTTCGAGCCATCCGCGCGACCTCATCGTCGCCCCCCGTGGGGGCCACCCGTTGCGAGAGGTCCGAGGCCGCGATCGCGTCGACACGGCGTCGAATCGACTCGACCGGGGCGAGCGCCAACCCCATCCCGATCCAAATGAGGCCACCGGTCATCAACAGCAATAACGGGAACGAGACGCCCAGGCTGGTGATCAAGACGCCCACACTGCGATTGATCCCCTCGCCGTAGACGAAGCCGAATATCAAGCCCAGTCCGCGCTTCGTGAAGATGGTCCCGACGTGACCGGAACTGATCTGGGACAGCGTGAGCGCCGTGGCGGAATTCCTCACCAGTTTGAGGGTCAGTCCGTTGGGGGCCGAGGCGTCGGCCGTCTGGTGGGCCAGGATCGGCGCCTTCGAGATCGCTGAACTGGCGGCCCATATTTTCGTCCCGGCGAGGTTCGTCACCTGGATCACGACGTTGCCCTGCATCGGCAAGTTGACTCGGTAGTTATCGGCCGACTTCGCGTTCGCGAAACTCTCCTGGGTGCGGATCATCTCGCTCTGAATCTGGTCATTGGCGTCATCGGCGAGTGAAAGGCGCACCAGGTGCACGAGCGCGAAACCGGTGAAGCTGAGAATAGCGGCGATCGCCACCACGAAAATCAGCGTCAGACGCACTCGAATGGAGTACTTGTGGTGGGGCATCAGTCGGTGCGGACGCTGTAACCGAAACCGCGCACGGTGTGGATCACTGATTCGAAGGGTGCCTGGTCGATCTTGCGACGCAGGTAGCCGATGTAGACCTCAATGATGTTGGGGTCGCCGTCAAAGCCGCTGCCCCACACTTCGCGCAAGATCTCACTCTTGGCGATCGGTTCATTCACCTTCCCCATCAGGAAGGCCAGGAGGGCGAACTCGCGAGGCGTGAGAGTCACGTCGCGGCCGTACGCGACGACCGAACGGCGCAGGGGATCGAGCGAAATCGGTCCGGCGACCAGGCGTTGGGGGCGACCGCGGTCGTGGAGTCGCAACAGGGCGTGGAGGTGAGCCACCAGGATCGAGTTCTCGAAGGGTTTGTGCATGAAGGCGTCGGCCCCGACCTCGAGGCCCTCGACTTCATCCAGCGCGCCTTCTTTGGCCGTCAGCATCAGCAGCGGCGTGTCGACACCGGCCGCGCGCAAGTCCGCACAGACACTGAACCCGTTTCGCTTCGGCAACATGAGGTCCAGCACGATGACGTCGTAGTCGCCCTCGACGCCCTCGGCTAATCCGGACTCGCCGTCGTGGCGCTGGGAGACGGCGAATCCGTCGTCTTCGAGCAGGTTCGTCACGGCTCGGGCGAGGTCGTGATCGTCCTCGATGACCAGCACGCGTCGGCGGTCCCCACTCATTGCATTCAGAGGTTATCGTTCGAGTCTTCGACATTCTTGAGCTCGGTGCGAGCGGGTGACGCCGGTCGCCACTTCGAAATCTCAGCGCGGCACCGGGCGAAAGTGGGATTTAGCGTGAAGCGGGTCCTCGCCCAACCGCTATCTAGGAGAATGGACGGATGCTCGCCGCTTCCATCGTCTCGTACCTGTTGAGTGAGATACATCGACTCCCCGGCGCTCTCGTCTACGGACTCGTCACCTTGCTCGTCTTCGGCGAAGCAGCCCTCTTCATCGGCTTCATTCTCCCCGGCGAGACCGCGGTCCTCGTCGCCGGGGTCGTGGCCTCCCAGGGCCACGTCAACGTCGGGATCGTCGCCGTCTTGGTGGTGGCCGCGGCGATCACCGGCGACTCCGTGGGCTACGCGATCGGTCATCGATACGGCGAGTCGCTGATGAAGCTGCCGGTGCTTCGACGTCGACGGGTCGCGCTGGAGCGCGCTCTGGAAGGACTGCGACGCCGGGGCCCGATCTACGTCTTCATCGGGCGCTTCACGGCGTTCTTGCGCGCGGTGATGCCGGGACTCGCCGGCATGAGCCGCATGAACTACCGACGCTTCCTGATCGCCAACGCCCTCGGCGGCCTTCTCTGGGGTGTCTCCTTCACCCTGCTGGGCTACTTTGCGGGCACGGCCCTCACCCGGATCGAGAAGTACGCCAGCTGGGTGGGGCTCGCCGTCCTGATCGCGATGATCCTCTTCTTCCTCGTTTTTCACTTCGTGAAGAAGCGTCGCGAGACCAACGAAGAGGCTGCGTACGTAGAAGGCGTCGACGACTCAACGGAGCACTTCGAGTAGCTCCTCCGACGCCTGGACGCGCCAGACGTCACCGCGCCGGACCAACAGTCCGGCGCTCGAAGTGGGCCCGCGACCTCGCACCAAGGACCGCACGTACAGTTCGTCGCACTCGGCGTCGAGCGCGGAGCTGATCTGTTCCAACGGCTGATCGACGCGCACGCTGCGCGTGGTGGCGACGATCTTGGGTCCGACCACGGAGTCGTCGCCAAGTGCTGCGTGAATCGATCGAATCTGGTCGCGGGCCAGGTCGGCGTCGACGCGAGCCCCTTGTCGCCACGGCGGCACGCTGGAATCGAGGAATCCGTTCACCAACGACTCAGGATTCGCAAAGACGACCACACCGTTCGCGTCGAGTGCGCGCACGACTCGGCGCGCCTGTTCGATCACCTGCGGGACCACCCAGGGCAGAAGCCACGCCTCGAGGCCGAGCCACGCCGGCCACGCCGCGTCGACGATCACCACGGTCACGCCGAGACCCAAGCTCTGGGCGTAGCTCGCCACGATGGCGTAGCGCGCGAGCGCCGATTCGTCGACGTGATCGCGACGGGGTTGGATCCGGGCCCACTCGACGCTGAGGCGCACGCCGTCAAAGCCCATGGTCGGGACCAGGTCCAACACGCCCTCGTAGTCGCGCCACAGTCCGTCGGCGTCGCCGGGACCGAGGTGACGGCCGAGCGCGATCGTGGGGCGAAAGCAGGTCGACGGTTGGTACGGTCCGTCGAAGCCGCCTTCCACGGCGTAACCCTCGAGGGTGACGTAGCGCCGCGGTCGTCTCTCCATCGGACAAGTTTCGCACGCCCGCTCCAATCGAACTCCGGTATCGTTCGACTCGATGCCCTGCGGGGCCGTTCGAAGGAGCACCATGGCGGACGAAGTACTACGCGAACGACGCGGACACGTCGAGATTCTCACCATCAATCGCCCGGAAGCGCGCAACGCCATCAACCGCGCGACCGCCATCGCCCTCGGTGACGCGCTGGATTCATGCGAGAGCGATGACGACGTCTGGGTCGTCATCTTGACCGGTGCCGGTGACAAGGCCTTCTCTGCGGGTATGGACTTGAAGGCCTTCGCCAAAGGGGAGTTCCCGAGTACCGACAAGGGATTCGGGGGCATCACGCAACGTGACTTTCCCAAACCACTCATCGCGGCCGCCAACGGCGCGGCGCTCGCCGGCGGCTTCGAGATCCTGATCAGTTGCGACATGGTGATCGCGGCCGACCACGCCAAGTTCGGCATTCCCGAAGCGTCCCGTGGTCTCGTCGCCGGAGCCGGCGGACTGATTCGTCTGCCCAAGCGCATACCCCTCGCCGTCGCCTACGAGATGGCCCTGACCGCCGAACCCATCGACGCCCAGCGCGCCTATGAACTCGGTCTCGTGAACCGCGTCGTACCGGGCGAGCAGGTCCTCGACGAAGCCGTCGCGCTCGCCGAACGCATCGCCAAGAACGCGCCGCTCGCCGTGCG
>PMTF01000028.1 GCA_003167415.1 Acidimicrobiaceae bacterium
AGTTTCCTACACATTGTTTGTTACCGTGTTTCCGCTCCTCCTCCTTCTGGTGACGATATTGGGCATCGTGCTGGCCGGTATCCCTTCGGATCGCGCGCGAGTTCTGCATTCGGCCCTCGGACAGTTTCCCATTATTGGCCAACAACTCGGTCATAACCTTCACGCCATAAAACGAAGTTCGGTGTTCGGTCTCGTATTTGGGATCGTCGGTCTGGTCTACGGCTCAACGGGACTTGCACAAGCTGGGCTCTATTCTATGGAGCAGATCTGGAATATTCCGGCGGCGGTGCGGCCCAATTACTTCACTCGAATGATTCGCGCTGGCATTTTCCTCGTCGTGCTGGCAGTCGGCCTGATCGTCACTACCGCGCTCACTGGATTTGGCACATTCGGAAAGCACAACTTCTGGCTTGGGGCTTTAGGAGAGGTACTCGCCGTCATCGTTAACGTGGCGCTCTACCTCGCCGCATTTCGTACGCTCACTCCGCGGCAGGTGGCCACGCGTTCCCTGATTCCGGGCGTGATCATTGGGGGTGTGGTTTGGACGATCCTTCAAGCCGCAGGCGGTTACGTGGTGGGACATGACCTCAAGGGAGCGAGCGCTCTTTACGGGCTCTTCGGCCTCGTGCTGGGGTTGGTCGCCTGGATCTTTCTTGGTGCAGAGATCACGCTCTATGCAGCGGAGATCAACACTGTCCTTCATCATCGATTGTGGCCAAGGGGTTTGGTGCAACCCCCGCTAACCGATGCCGATCAACGTTCGCTCGCTTTCCAAGTCACCCAGAATCAGCGGCGTCCCGAACAAGAGGTCATTACCCGCTTTAAGGGAAGACCGATGACTCAAGACGAATACCGCGAGCGCGGCTACGAAGGCGACGATGCGGCTCCGGGGATCGAACGTCGGGCTCCTGCGAATTCTGACGAGCCTCAGACTGATTCGTAACGGAATATCTCGTCGATGGCCATGGAAGGTGATCCTGATGGTAGGGGGTGGGCAGGCCAATCGCATTGCATGTCGAGAGACGAAGTGCTCTCGAGCTGGTGCCACGTACAAGCTCGCTCACCAACTCAACTCGTCGTGCGCACGCGCATCGCGGTGTTGATGACGTCCAACGCGTACGCGTAGCCGAAGGGTGCTCTCGCTCGGCGTCGGGCGCTCGTCACGACTCGAATCGCCGAGTCGTAGTGGGTGCGCGCACCGTGCGCCACGAGAGCGCGATTCAACGCACGATCTTCTCCCGTTTTCAACGGCGCGAATCCTCCCGCCGCAAGATAGGCCGCACCGTTAAAGCCGAGGCTCGTCCCGTGTATCGGATGGATCTCCTCCTCGTACTCGTTTTGCCACCACGCGCGAGTGTCGCTCCGATGTTCCGACCAGTCAGCTACCGCGACGCGACCTGACCAGTGGTCCACTCCGACTTCGTGCTGGATCACCTGGGTCGAGAGCCAGTCCCTCGGTACGCGCGAATCAGCGTCGGTCGTAGCGAGCCAGACCTCCGAGGGACTGAATCGCGACCACTGAGTCAGCAGTGTCGAACAACCCAGACCGCGGGCGTACCCGACGTTTGTCGCGTGACAGATGACGATGGACACGTCGATGAAACTTCGGTCTCGAGCGAGATTGTGCTGCCATTCGCGAGCGATCTCCTCACTGTCGTCGGTGCACGCGTCAAGGACGATCGCCGCCTTCAGGCTTACGTCCCACTGGCTCAACTCATCGAACGCGTCGACCAACGACCTAAGAGCCTCGGCGAGTAACGATTGCTCGTTGTGCGCCGGGACGACGACGCCGACAGCCGAGGTTCGAACAAGCGGCGTCGATCGGAACTTCACGTCACGCGCTCCCACAGATCAAGCGTGAACTCCTCCTCGAGGTGGTGGACGATTCTTCGCAACTGGTCGTTGGCGTTTATTAGTTCGTGTGCACGATCGCCCGTGAGTGGATAGTCCGTTTCGCCGCGCCAATGAACACCGATGACGTGCGCCCCCGGGAGTGTCGAGCGAACGATCAGTGCGAGGATATCTCGAAGCGATCCAGCGTCAAAATAGTACGCGACCTCACTCAACACGACGAGGTCGAATACTTCGTCGGGCCACGACCCGGGGATGGCACGCGACTCCACCACCACGTTCTCGTACTTTCTCAATCGCTGCTTGGCTTGTTCCAGGGCACTTGAAACGATGTCCGTAGCGAGTAGACGCTCGCAACGCGACGCCAGAAGTTCACTCAGGACGCCAATGGAGCAACCGGGCTCGAACGCGTTGTGGTAGCGCTCTCTCGGCAGCGAGTTGATCGTCAACGCGTACTTGCGCTGTTCGTACGAACTCGTCGCAAAGTTCCACGGGTCAGTACTTTCGTCGTACATGTTTTGGAAGTATTCGCGATCGGTCGAAGTCATCACGTCCACGTCACCTGGTCGACGTACACCTCGTAGGGTCGCCAGAATCGGCGCATCAGTGGCGCCGGGAGCACCGGCGCGTCGGCGAGGTCGGGCCCGATGGGATGAGTCTGGGACAGAAACGCCTCCGTCGACCACCGCTTGCGCGCGCGCGCCCTTCGATTCAGGTCCAGACGGCGACAGTGGCGCCAGGGGATGTCCGATCCCTGCGGGTCAGCCCAGTGCCAGGCCCAGACGAAGTAGCCGAAGACGCCGACGTCCACGCGACGACTCGCTCCAAGAGCTGCCTCGCCACAAGCGTCGTGATCGGGATGCCCGTCGAGGCGCCACGGCGCGACGCATAGATCTCCAGGCTCCAGGATGTTCGCCAGGGCTTCGTCCAAGTGCGTTCGATGCTGTGCCACTTCGCCGTCGGGGAGATGAAGTCGCAGGATGTCAGGTTTCTCCCAACCCAACCGACGAAGCGCTATCCGCGATTCATGGAAGCGCACGGTGGCGAGATCAAGCCCCTTGGCCACGCCGGAGTCAGGATGAGAACCCTCACCGTCAGTGACCGCGACAACCTTGAGGGGAACGCGCCGAGCCAGGGCAACTTGGATGAGACCCCCGGCGCCGAGTACTTCGTCGTCGGGGTGCGGCGCCACGACAATCACACGTTGAGCGCGGGGCAACACCAGGGGTTCGAGTCCTACATGGCGCCCAGACGCCTTCCACTGCGCTTCAGGCCGCCCGAGGTGCTCGTCGTCCACGGTCAGTTCCACGGACCGCGCCCTTTCGCGAGTCGACCAAGTTCGGCTGCGTCGACGCCGCCGTGGTGTTGCGACAAGTAGACGAAGAGATCCGCCGCCCGGCGTGATTGTTCCGCGTCGTGACAGAGGGGTCGAGCGCCTCCCGCGGACCCCACGAGGGCGAGTACTTCCGTTGCCGCGTCGTGGACGACTTGTCGCGTGACGAATGCTCGATAGCGAGCCTGTCCGCTTTCGTCGGTGGGATCGGCGTCGATGGCGTCGGCGGTTCCTTTCAACACGTCGCGCATTGCCTCAAGTGCGGCCACGGCCAATCCCAGATCGGCGAGCGCGTGTTCGTTGGCTTCGGCGCCCAACGAGTTGGCAAGATTGTTCACCAGACCAACGGCCCCGCCGTACCAACATGCGGCGACGCCTGACGCACCGAACCAAAACCCTGGACGCGCGGTATAGAAGTCCGGCGGCCCGACGACGTGAGTATCGGGAATGACGGGACCGGCGAACTCAAGCGTTTCACTCACCGAGTCCCCCATACCGACGGCGGGCCACGAGTCATGTTTGACGGCCGCGACGTATTCATCGAGCGCCACGTCAAACAGTCGATAACCGTCTTCGGTCTCCGCCGAGACGAGGGCCCGATCGATGACCCCACTACCGGAGCAGAACTCCTTACTTCCGGTCAGACGCCAACCATCCTCCACTCGCTCGGCCGACGTACCGCCGTGTCGCGACCTCGCCGCCCACACGCCGTACGAGGATCGTTCGTCAATGGGCTTGGAGCCAGCCTCGGACAGAATCGCCAACGCGTCAACATGCCCTTCGGACAACCTTCCAACGGAAAGGTCCCGAGACGACCACGCCGCGAGCACTTCGAAGCGACGCCAGGTGTTGCCCGAACCGGGCAGCGGAAGTTCTGCCGCGTCGGTCCGAACGAACTCCTTGAATATTGGCTGAACACGCGACATCATCACCTACTTGAGTTCCTATATTAAGCGCGACGACGAGTGTTACACTTCGCCTTAGGACGTCAAGACCCCGCATCCCTCTCACCTGACACCTGGTCAGGGACGCGAGAAGGAGGTATGACGTGGGTCTTCCCGGAATGGTGCTCAGCGCCATCGCAGCTGCCGCAGGGGCGATTATGTACTGGGCCGTTACCTATCAAGGAACGGGCTTTCGTCTTTCAACCGTCGGTCTCATCCTCATGATTGCCGGGGCGTTTGGATTCGTCGTTTCGGCGATTGTCTTTGCCACGTCGCGACGCCAGGTAGGCACCGGCACTCACTCCATGGACCGCGAGGTCACCGACTCGGAAGGGCGCTCAAGTTCAGTGCACGAAGAGCGCACGTAACGGATACTGGTGCAAGTGGAGTCCACGTTGTTAACGATCCAGGTTGCTTCGAAAAGGACCTGGTTGACGCGCAGCCGAAGTTGACAGGCTGTTTTTGATTATCACAACCAAGAAGGATGGCGCATAATGGCAGGAAAAATTGAGAAGTCGAAGGGCAAGGTCAAGGTAGCAGTCGGAAGCCTTACTGGTAACAAAGAGTTGGAATCCGAGGGCAAGATCGACCGTCGGACTGGGGAGGCGAAGGAGAAGATTGGCCGTGTGAAGAGGAAGGTCGAGGGGACGGCCGAAAAGGCTGAGCGCAAAGCCACAAAGGCGATTGACAAGGCCGGGGACGCCGCGCGCCGCAAGTAGTTTTTGATCTCCGCGCTCATCGCCGTGCCCTTTGAAGCGGCGAAATCGCGGCGGTCGGCATTATGAAAATTTAGGTTCTAGCACTGGAGGCATTGTGATTATTTTCGGTTTGATTCTTCTCCTCATTGGGTTCGTCACGGGGATTGCGATTGTGTGGACAATCGGAGTGATTGTGCTCGTAGTTGGATTGGTTCTCTGGCTCCTTGGAGCACTGGGTCACGCAGTTGGCGGCCGACGCCACTACTACTAGGTCATGATTCGTCGTTTCCCTCGACGGAGGCGAACGGCATTACTGGAGACACACGAGGCCCATCCAACGTTGAAGCAGAAGACTTGCGCTGAAGTGATGCTGTTAGAAACGCGTGACAACGCATTCGTCAACAATTCTTCTGCTCAATGCATGCAATCGTCCGCAAACCCCGCTCACTCACCCTGTCGAAATGATTCGATGGTCTTCGTGGCAGCACATACTTCATGAATCTCGAATCTGAGGCGATTTTGGTGATTCACTCTCCGGTTCAGCGTTTCGGGCATTAACCAGATCCTCGATGACCTCCTGGTCCGAAGTTTGTCCGAAGTCCTCGTACCACTGCCCAACAGAAAACGGTCCCTCAGCTCGTACCAACGACACAAACTGGTCGGTGACTCGTTCCATGCGAATCGCGGCGGCGACACTAGTGACGGGAACGGCCACGATGACTCGCGTCGCACCTCGAGCTCGTGCGACATTGCACGCCGCGCGGGCTGTGGCGCCGGTCGCCAGACCATCATCGACGATCACGACCGCCTCGTTCTCGAGAGTGATGGCGGGAACACTCTCTCGATACAAACGAACTCGCTCCTCGAGTGCGGCGCGCTCTTCGGCGACTACGCGCTCAAACTGCGCGTCCGTCACGCTGAACCGCTTCGCCGTGGCGGGCTCGACGTCCAGCACTCCGCCCTCGCCTATCGCTCCCATCGCCAATTCGGGCTGCAACGGAACGCCGACTTTGCGAACGACCAGCACATCCAAGCGACACAGCAAAATTCGAGCGACTTCGTAGGCCACGGGCACGCCACCTCGTGGAAGGCCGACGACCACCACGTCCTTGTCGCTCAGCACTTCGGCGAGTCGCGTCCCCAAGCGACGTCCCGCGTCTCTTCGGTTAATGAACGGTTTCACCTCTCACACCCCCTGCCCATTGCCGGTGGGGTAATCGAGACCGTCGCGACGTCGTTCATGGTTCAACGGTCCTCACCCATGCGGAGTATTTCCTTATGATGTCACTTTCTCAACAATCGAACAATCGCCAGAGTCGAGGTCTAGGTTCAGGTCGTGAAGGCCCTCGCGAAGTCTCTGATTGCGATTGTTCTGGTGTTTCTTGCCTTTGTCGTGGTTGTGGGACCGGGCGGAGTCGTGGCGGGCGCAGAGTATCCCTTCGGTATTGGCCCCTGGAGTTCCACCGGGCGCTACTGCCACGACATCTACGAAATGACGCACTTCGCCGACGAGTGGCATCACTCTGATCAATCCATTCCTACGGCGAGTCAGAAAGCGACGTGGCTCGCGTTCGAGAAGACCTTGACCAAGACCGGCCCCCCGGTACCGCGCGCTGACTTCTCGGTGTGGTATCGAAACACGGGCAACGTGGCGAAGACGATGGAGAGCGAGACCCCACCAATCAACAAGTGGTGGAATCAGAACTGCACCGATCCGATGATGGAGGCACCGGCAACTGTCAGCCACGTATGGTCGGGCATCAGGTCGCACGCCACGTTCGCGCACTACCCCAAGAACGTCATCCGACTCGAGAACTTCGGCAAGAGGATCCCAACGAACGGTCTATGAGATTTCTCCCCGGATAATATGGGGCCGGCTCATGCGAATTCAGAACTGCGTCATACGTTGCGAGCGCGCCAACCGTAATGTTCAGCCAATGACCGTGGCGTAAGGAATCGTGTTCGCGACCGCGGGCGCGTACCTGTGGACGTGTTCGCCCCACTTCGAGAAAGCGGTGGTCCCACCGCCCGTGGTGCCGGTGATCACCTCTTTTATCGGGAGGGTCCTCGACCCCGAGGAAATAGTCAAGACGCTCTTCGTCGCGGCGGCGGTGCTGGAGGCCGCCGTCTTCCAGGAGAGCTGGTAGTCCTTGGCCCTATCACCACTGACTTTGTACTTCGTTCCCTTAGCGAGGGGAAGGATTCCCGAGAGAACCGAGGTCGTGAGATTCGTGTGGAAGCTGGTGTAAGGCGACGTTCCGGCCTTCATCACGACCGAGAGAGTACCGACCTTCTTCTGCTCGGCCGCGGTGAGGCCCATGATCTTCGTGAGACCGGTCGAGCTGCCGCTCAAATACGCGTCGGTCGGGGTGACGATAATTTTCACCCTGTCTTTGCCCGACGTGATCGTCTCTTCGCCGAAGGTGGCGCCGATGTCGACAACCACCACGCTCTTAACGGTCCCGGTTTTTGAGGTGACGTAGATGTGCACGCCGGATTCTTTGGCCATGGCCTTTTGCGCGGCCTTCAGCACCGTTTTGGTCGTCGGATTCTTCACCGAGGCCTGGGCCGCAATCGGCGTGACGGCGAGAACCAGGGTGACGCCGAGGGCGAGGGTGATGAGTTGGAGGGGGCGGCGAGGTGAAAAGGACATGGTCTCCAGCCTACGGTGAATTGCCGCATCGATTCGTTCAGTGAACCAGCGGCGCGCTAGGACGGCCGCCAACGTGCCCCAAATGCGCGCAACCTATGCTGACGCCAGGACAGAATGTCCGGAGGTGATGAGATGACCCCGTCGGCCTACGACCAGTGGCTTGCACTCTATGAAGCGTCCGCTAAGCGCGACGCTGCCTTCGCGACGATGTCCGGGGTCGACCTCGATCCGGTCTACGGACCGGCCGACGGAGAGTTCCCCGGCCTATTTCCGTACACCCGTGGCGTCCACGCCAGCATGTACCGGTCTCGCCTCTGGACGATGCGCATGTTCGCCGGTTTCGGCACGGCGATCGACACCAATCTGCGCTTCAAGGAGATCATCGCCGCCGGTGGTCAGGGTCTCTCGACGGCCTTTGACATGCCGACGTTGCTCGGACTCGATTCCGATGATCCGATGGCGCTGGGTGAAGTCGGACGCTGCGGCGTGGCGATCGACAGCCTTAGCGACATGCGTGACCTCTTCGCCGACATCGACCTCGCCACGATCACCACCTCGATGACCATCAACTCCCCGGCCGCGGTCATGCTCGCCCTCTTCGTCGCCCAGGCCGAAGAAAAAGGCGTCGCGCGCGAGCAACTCGGCGGCACGTTGCAGAACGACATCTTGAAGGAGTACCAGGCCCAGAAGGAGTTCGTCTTCCCGCCGCGCCCATCGATGCGACTGGTGCGCGACACCATCGCCTTCACCGCGGCCGAGATGCCCAAGTGGAACTCCATCTCGGTCTCCGGGTATCACATTCGAGAGGCCGGATCGACGGCTGCCGAAGAGTTGGCCTTCACCCTCGCTAACGGCTTCGCCTACGTCGAACTGGCCCAACAAGCCGGACTCGACGTCGATGAGGTGGCGCCTCGGCTCTCGTTCTTCTTCAACGCCCACATCGACTTCTTCGAAGAGATCGCCAAGTACCGCGCGGCGCGTCGTCTGTGGGCTACGTGGATGAAGGAACACTACGGCGCCACCAACGAACTCAGTTGGAAGCTGCGCTTCCACACGCAAACGGCCGGGGTGTCGCTGACCGCCCAACAGCCCGAGGTCAACGTTGCCCGCACCGCCATCGAAGCCCTCGCCGGCGTCCTGGGCGGCACCCAGTCGCTCCACACCAATTCGATGGACGAGGCCTTGGCCCTACCGTCGGAGAAGGCGGCGCGCATCGCCCTGCGGACCCAACAGGTCATCGCCTACGAGACGAACGTCGTGAACGTGGCCGACCCCCTGGGCGGTTCGTGGTTCGTCGAGGAGCTGACCGATGAGATGGCGCGACAGGCCGAAGCGATTTTCGCCGAGATCGAGGCCATGGGCGAAGGCTCGATGCTCGAGGGCTGCATCAGGGGCATCGAGGAGAACTGGTTCCAGGGTCGCATCGCCGAGTCGGCCTACAACCTCGAACGCTCCTTCAACCGGGGCACGCGCGTCGTCGTGGGCGTGAACGACTTCACCGAGGGCAACGACGACGCGGACTTAGAGATTCTTCGGATCACCAACGCCGACGAGCGCAAGCAAGTCGGCCGGTTGAACGACGTTCGCCGCGACCGCGATGAATCGAAAGTGCTCCTCGCGCTCGAAGAGCTGACCCGAGACGCCCTCGATCCCGAAGTGAACCTCATGCCGGCACTGATCAACGCGAGTCGCGCCTACGTCACGGTCGGCGAGATGATGGGCGCCATGGAGAAGGTCTTCGGTCGTCACGTCGAGGTGCCGACGCTGTGACCGTTCGGGTCCTCGTCGCCAAGGTCGGTCTCGACGGACACGACCGCGGCATCAAGGTCGTCGCGCGACTGTTGCGTGACGCCCGCATGGAGGTCGTCTACACCGGTCTCTTCCAAACGCCCGAGACGGTGGCGATCGCGGCTATTCAAGAAGACGTCGACGTCGTCGGACTGTCCATGCTGTCGGGCGCACATTTGACCCTGGCTCCGCTGGTGGTCGAAGCGCTTCGGGCCCGAGGATCAGACATTCCGGTCGTGGTGGGCGGCATCGTGCCGAACAACGATCTCGATGACATGCGCGCCGCCGGCGTGGCCGCGGTATTCGGGCCCGGCGCCAGTGCCGACGAGATGGTCGCCGCCATCAATCAAGTAGTGAGTCAATCCCGGGCCTAGCCCCGTCGACCTATTGCGCCAAAGCTCGGAGCTCGCGTCGCTACGCCGCCGGCGTGATGAGATTATCCACCTTCGTCTTCCAGTTGTTGAGGATCTTGCCGGCGTCGGTATCCAGCACGTCTTCGAGCATCGAGGCGTAGACGTCACGGAAGTCCACGACCACGGCCAGGTCCCCTTGCACCAACTGCGTGAGCGAGGGCTGCTCCCCGTAGAAACCACCGGCCACCCGGTTACCGGCCACGAAGACCGGCGCGGACGTCCCGTGGTCGGTGCCCTCCCCGCCGTTGGCTTGCACGCGGCGACCGAACTCCGAATAAACCATCACGACCACGTCGTCGGCTCGCGGCGTCGTCCCGACCCGTGTGAGGAAGGCCGTGATCGCGTCGGAGAGCTGACCTACCAGCACGTTCTGTTGGCTCAGTTCGTCGGCGTGGGTGTCGAAGCCAGTGAGCGACACGGAGTACACGCGCGTCGGTACGTTGCCCGTGATCATGGTGGCGACGACGCCGAGCTGTTGGGCCAGCGGTGACGCCGAGGTCGGTGGCGCATTCTTCAAGACCGGCGTGAGAATGGACGAGAGGGCGAAGAGGTCCGCAATGGAGCCGGCAGCGTCGGCGACCAACTTCGTGTCCTGCCGGGAGGTTCGCGCCAGTAACTCAAACTGGGCGGCGAGCGATCCCCAGGGCACCTGGAGGCCGCTGACCGGCACCATTGAGCCCACGCGGTTATTGCCGGCCAGCAGCGGCGTGAGGGTGGAGTCGATTCCGATGGCGCGGTAAGGGTCGTGCGGGAGTCCGTCGAGGTAGCGACCGATCCAGCCACTCGAGATCTCCTCAACGGGCGACGCGGTCTGCCAGATGGCCATGGACGAGAAGTGCGAGAGGTTCGGATTCGGGTAACTCGTTCCGAGCACGATGGCCAGTTTTTTGGCCGCCCACAGCGATTGAAACCCGGTCATGGTGCCGTTGAGTGACAAACCGTCACTGAGGGGAAGCACCTGGGAGGCGTCGAGGGATATGTCGGGACGGTTCGACCGGTAGGCCGGGTCGAGGTACGGCACGACGGTATTGAGTCCGTCGTTGCCTCCGTAGAGCGTGACGATCACGAGGATCGGGGTGCCAACCGGCAGCGGCGTCACGCTCGCCGCCTGGGCCACGTCGTCTATGGAGAACGTCGCGGCCATCGTGGCTGCGCCGGCGGCCCCGGTGTACTTAAGGAACTGACGGCGATTGAAGTCGCAGGGACTCATGCGTTCACCACGTACTCGGGAGCGTTGATCGCGAGGAGCGCCAGGCGGGCGGGATCCGAGACGGCTTGATTGAGCGCGCGTTCGGTACGGATGCTCCACTGCGCGACGCCCAGCCAGTCGGCGGCGGCCTGCACCATCTTGGCTTTCGGCACCGACGTCAGTGGCGCGAGGTCACCGTACTGCACGAGGTTGGTCGCGAGGTCGACGCGGTTCGGAATCGCCGCGGCGGTCAGCCACGCTTCGTCGTAGGGCCAGCCGCCGACGCTCGGGGGATTGAAGGGGTACTGACCCATCGAAACGAGTAACCACGCCAGCCCCGTCGACTCCGGCAATTTTGACGGCGTGACGCGAAGCGCTCGACTGGCCGAGACGAACCACTCGACCGGTGACTTTGCCTGCGAGTACTGGGGCCGGCGCATAGCTGGGTTGCGGGCGATCGTGTTGATGAGCAGCGAGATGTCGCGATGCTCAAAGACCTTGGCCAACGACGCGGGCGGTTCGACGGTCGTGGAGATGAAGCGGAACCAGAGGCGGCGCGCGATGAAATTCGCGTTCTCCGGGCGTGACACGATCCAGTCACTCAATGAGACGGCGTCGAAGACCTGTCGCTTGCCGAGAACGCGGACCGGGGTGTTGTCGTGATTCTTGGGGTCGAAGGTGACGGCGCCGCTCGTCAAATCAACGTCGTAACCGGTGAAGCCGAGCGCCGCCTGGTGGACGTCAGTTTGGGAGTAGTTGCCCACGCCGAGGGTGAAGAGCTCCATGAATTCGCGACCCAGGTTCTCATTCGGTGAATAGGCGAAGTTTTCCTCACCGTCGAGCCAATAAATCAGCGCTCCGTCTTGCACCATCGCCCGGGACATGTCCACGAAGTTGCCCAGTGCGTGCGAGCGCAGCGTCTCGTTTTGAATCTTCATCGGCCGGGCGAATTGGACCTTGTTGATCGCCGTCGCCCAGTGCCCGTGCCAGAACCACGTCATACGCTCGATGAACGGATAGTCGGCGAGCACCATGCGGTCCATCCACCAGATCGCCAAGGTGACCGACTGGTCGTCGACCTCTGTCCAGTACGCCGCACTCGCGGTCGGGTCCGAAGGCGCCGGTCCCATGTCCGGGAAGGGTGGCGTCACCAGCGCCTTGAGGCCGGGATCGAAGCGGCGCGCCATGACCTGGGCGCGCGCTCGGGGGATGCCGGCGGCGAGGAGTTGGAGGTACTCCCCGGGTTTGGGTCCGAGTCCGAAGCGGTGGACCAGACGCGACAACTCGAGTCGATCCGAGGCCGCCGTCATGTTTTGAGATTAGAACAGGTTCTCGGTACCACCCCGGCATGGAACGAAATTGTCACAGAGTTGATGTTAAATCAGGTTCAAAAACAGGCCGCCAAATCGAAGAGCAGCGACTGCAGGGTCCGCACGTAACTAAGCATTTCGTCATCCGCGGCGGCCAATTGCTCATCATTGTGCAGACCGTGAGTTTGGGCCGTGGATCGAAGGGCCACCTGCAACGTCGTGAGCCACACCCACGCTTCGGCGTCGTTCAGGAACTGCTCGTCGACCGTGAGGCTGGCCAATTCGGCGTTGGTCGAGGTCTCGGTTTGACGAGCGAGCATGGACACGGGATTATCTTGATCGAGGCTGGGATCGATGGGGCCCGAGAGCGAGACGTGCCACTCGTGGTCGGGGTCGCGCTCGGCCGCCAAGACGTTGGCGAAGGCACTGCGAACCACCGAGCGACCGTACTCGTTCATGCGCACTTCGACCCGGCCGTCGCGACGACGGGTGAAGACCTTGCTTCCCGCCACTACGTATCCTGTTCGATCGTGCTCTGCAAACCGGCAACCTGCAGCTTGACGCAGTAGCTTTCGGCGCGTTCACGGTGACCGGACCAGACGAGCGCGCGACCCTCGTGGTGCACGGCCAACATCAACTGCGTGCACTTGTTGTTCGAGTAGCCGAAGATCTTGCGGAAAATCACTACGACGACCGTCATGGACGTCACCGGATCGTTCCACACGATCACGTTCCACGGCTTCTTGGTCTCGACAGCGTCATCGGTTTGGACGTCCCCTTCGGTCGTCGTACGCCGAAGCGGTTGCGTAGAGGCCATTCCTCTAGTGTCCCAGAACGCTGCTTGAATTGAAAGTGATGAACGTAGTCTGTCCAAAAGAAAGCGAGGACCGTGTCAGCCACGTTGGCCACTGAAACCCTGACTCGACTTCGGCGGCGCGTCAACCGCGACATCCGAAAGTCCGTCGGACTGTCCAAGGAACCGCCGCCTCGTTGCAACGATCCCGACGAGGCCTACTTCGCGCTCGACGGTGTGGCGCGAACCATCCACGGTGACCTGCCGCCCATGCTGGTCGGTGGACTCGGATCACTATTCATTCAGATGCTCCATCCGCACACGATGGCCGGCGTGGCCCAACATTCGCGGTACCGCGAGGATCCCCTCGGGCGACTCCTCCAGACCGCCAACTTCATTGGCTTCACCACTTACGGCACGAGGGCCCAGGCCTACGCGTCGATCGAACGCGTCCTCGCCGTGCACCAGGTCGTTCGCGGGGTCGCCGACGATGGTGCCCCGTACTTCGCGAACGATCCCCACCTGCTGGCGTGGGTGCACGCCGCCGAGACGTCGATGTTCCTCGCCGCCTATCGAAGGTTCGGTGCGGTGCACCTCAGCGACGATGACGCCGACCGGTACGTTCGCGAGATGGCGGCCTTGGCGCTCGACCTCGGCATGGTGAACCCGCCGACGTCGGTCGCGGAGTTGGACGCCGCCATCCAACGATTCCGCCCGGAGTTGCGCCTTAGTGCGGACGGCGCTACCGCGCGGGACTTCATCGTGCGCGGCGTCCAACGTGGCGTGATGAATCGTTCGGCGAATTGGTTGCTCGTGCGCAGCGCCTTCGCCCTGATGGCGCCGTGGCAACTGGAACTCCTCGGCGTGCCATACCATCCCGTTCGCAATCGTTGGTTCCTTCAGCCGACCACGGCAGTATTCTGTCGGCTGCTGCGATTCTTCGTGCCGCCACCTAAGCGTTGAGTCGTAAGTCCATCAAAGACGCCTTCCTACCCGACAGACACCCCGCCATTTTCAGCCAGGCGCAGTGTTCATGGTCTCTCCACCATTTCGCCAAAGTGCGCACCCATCAACCCGGACAGTTCAAAGATCTCGCACGAACGTAGGTGTCGGCAACGGCGTTTCATCAACACAACGGTGTCATGGTTCCTAACCCACGTGCGATGTCACAACGTTCCTGCATTGTTTGAGGAGTGACTTCGACGTTTAACGCCAGCCCGCGCCGAAGGGGCAAGAACAAGCGCCCCGCGTGGCGCATGCCCGAGGGTCAGGCGGTCTCGACCTTCGTGGTGTCCCTCGACACCTCCGACGCCCACGCGAGAAAACGCCTTCAATCTCTCTACTTCACGATGTTCAACCTGCGCCGAGCCCTGCAACGCGACGCGCAGCGACTCTGTCGCACCTACTGGGCTCGAAAGGAGGAACGCCATGCTCTGGGCTGGAAATTCGTGGCGGAGGAACTCGGTCTCACCCGCCAGGGCTTCGAGCAACTCGCGAGAGAACACGCCCGAAACTCACGCTGGGCACTGGATCACGTCTCGATGGCGCTCGTCTCTCACATGGCAGCCGCCGTCTTCGAGGACACCGTGCGCCATCTCTGGTCGGACAACGCTGGAAAGCGCCACGGTGCGCTGCATGTAACTGCGCCACACCAATTTGCCACCATCCACGGACGCGCCAGGTCCCACACCAGCGTGAACAAGTGGGAGACCTTCCGCCTCTACGGCACCCTCGAGGGTCACTTCGACGCGTACGGCCACGGCGCTCTGGGAAAGCCGACACTGGCCGACGTGGCGAAGCTTTCTCCGGGATCGGCGGTACTACGCCAGCACACGATGACGACTCCTGGTCCCACCAAGTGGTCGACCTACACCGGTCCTCTGGTGATGGTCTTCGCCGGAGGCTCACATTCCAACCAGACAGAGCTGCAACTCCCGGTCCGTCTGCCGCAGGGAAGAGGCCAGTGGGACCGAGTGGTGCACTTCCTTGCTCAACCCGAGCTCTGGCACAAGATCGACCTGGTGCGCCGCGCGGACTCCTCCCAGCCCGGTGGCTGGCGCTACGAGATGCACCTGTTGGTGTTGAGCGCTGGCTACACCTCGGCGAAGAACCACGCGCTACTCGAGGCCGCACCGACCGATCGCCGAGCCTGCGTGGACGTGAACGTCTCCAACCTCGCAGTCGTCTCCGTGGACGCCAGTCACCATGACCCCCGCAGCACCCTCGTGCGCGTCGACGTCGGAGAGCGCGACCGACTCGTTCGCGCGGCCGCGAAGCAACGTCGAGGTGAGCGCCGAGTCGATAGGTCCCGAAGGGCATCGGACGCGCAACAGTACGCCAAGTCCCAGGCTCAAGTGAAGCGCGACGAACGTCGCTGCGCTCGGGGACTTCGCGGCGTCACGGACTCGACACCCCGCGGAGGACGACTGACCACGGCAGCTGGCGTGCCGAGCCGGGCCTATCGTCATGACCAACTCTCAGCCACCTATCGCGATCTACGACAACGCCGGGGCGAGCGTGCGCGCGCACAGAGTCTCACCAAGCACACGCACGCCCACGACGTAGCAGTGCAACTGGTCGCCACCCACGGCACCCACTGGTTGATAGAGGACTGCAACCTCACGACCTGGGCGAAGCTCTGGGGCAAGTCTCTGCACGCCTTCGCCCCGGGCATGGTCACGGCTGAACTGACGGCATTGGTTGACCGACGCGGTGGCTGCTTCGTCAAGGTGGCGACGGGCCCCACGGCGCTCTCGAGTCACTGCCTCTGTGGGCAGCGAGTCAAGAAGGATCTGTCGACCCGCACGCACCGCTGTGGTACGTGTGGGTTCCGTGGCGATCGCGACCTGGTCGCAAGTGCGTTGGGCACCTGCGTCGTATGCACCGACCCCAGCGATCCCTTCAGCGCGCGAGTTGACTACACCCGCGCTGCGGCGTTGCTGGCTGAGATCACCACCACTTCGACTAGCCGAAGATTTATCAACCCAGGGCGCCAAGACGCCCTGACGAGTCAAACGCACCCTCTGGTGTCGCAGCGCCGAAGTGACGCGCTGCACCACGGCGCCAGGTCAACGAGATCTTCTCGTCGGACTGCTCGTCTTAACGCCAGACGTACGGTGCAATCGACCAACGGACCAGGCTCTGCTAGTCCCGCGAAGGTTGTGCACGGCTCGGTACTGAGTTGCATCTCCCCGCCAGGGGACTTTCGACTCAGCTCTTAGGTCGCGAGACTGAGACCGCCGTCAATGACCACGACCTGGCCGGTCACGTACGTCGATGTCGCCAGCGCCACGATCACCTCGGCGACGTCCTCGGGCGAGCCGCTGCGCTTGAGGGGAGCGACGGCGTGGACGAAACCGCGCACGGTATCCCAGTTCGCGGTCCACGGCGTGTCGACGAGGCCCGGCGCCACGGCGTTCACCCGGACCTCTGGCCCTACGACTTTCGCGAGCAGCGCGGTCATGTGATTGACCGCCGCCTTCGAGGCGGCGTAGGGAATCGACGAGCCGAGCGGTCGCACGCCCGCCATCGACGATACGTTCACGATCGCACCGTGGCTCGCCCGCAGCGCGTCCATCGCCGCGACACAGAGACTCCACGTGCCAAAGACGTTCACCTCGAAGATCTCGCGCCACACGTCGAGCGACGCGGCCTCTAGGTCGGCGTGGGGAATCACCTTGGTCGTACCGGCGTTATTGACCAACACGTCGAGACAGCCGTAGTGCTCGAGGACTTCGGCGACGAGTCTCGTGCAGTCCTCGCTCTGCGCGATATCGGCTTGAACGTACAGTGAGTCCGGCGTCGCGGCGGCGAGTCGTTCGCCGGCTTCTACGCTGCGCACCGAATTGAAGACCACCCGGTCGCCGGCATTGGCGAATCGAAGTGCCGTCGCCTCGCCAATGCCGCTCGTCGAACCGGTCACCAGCACGACTTTGTCGCTCATCTCTACCTCCGTCGCAGTCGCCACGATCCGGCCCAGTGTTGGCCGGGCTCGAGCACCACGATGTCCTTGCCACTGCGCAGCGCGTCGGGCGGACAGGTCATCGGCTCTACGGCCACCGCGGTACGCCGTCGACCTTTTTCGAGGTGGTCACCCGTGAAGACCTGCAAATACGGAAAGTTACGATCGACGCTCAGCTCGATCTCGCCCCCGGCCGAGTCGACGAGCACGACCGTGGCCAGCCCCGAATCGTCGCGCACCAGTTCGGTGAAGGTGGTGTCGAGCGTGTGGCCATTCACCGACTTGCGTTTGGTGAAGTCGAAACTGTTCCCCGCCACCGGCAAGATCTCTCCTGTCGGCAGCTGGCGATCGTTCACCGCGACGTACGCGTTCGCCGGGATCTCCAATTCCGCTCCCTCGATCGTTGGCGTGGTGACGGCGAGGTAGGGGTGAAAACCCACGCCGAAGGGTATGGGCACGTCATCGCGATTGGTCACGGTCGTGGTGACGGTGAGACCCAGTCGACCCAAGTGGTAAGCCACGTTGATGTCGCTGAGGAAGGGGTAGTCGGGCGACGGATGCAACAACATCGTGAGCGAGCAGCGATTCTGGTTGACCGAGTCGATGCGGAACGGCCGCCAGCGCACGAGCCCGTGGATGGCCGTCGCGTGGGCGACGTCATCGATCGTCGGTCGGGCGACGCGATCGGAGAACGTCCACTCGCCGTCGGCCATCCGGTTGGGCCACGGGTACAGCACCTGTCCCCGGGCCCCGGTCGGCACCTCTTCACCGGCGAAGCCCTCGACGACGCTGAGCCCGCCCTTCACAAAGGTTCGCAGCGTCGCTCCGACTTCGGTGATTACGGCCCGTTCGTCACCGTGGGCAATGGCAATCTGTTCACCGGATGGCAGCATCGGTCGCTTTTCCCTCTAATCACTGACGTGTAATCTACGCCAGTTATCGTACGCTGTATGAGAATCCTCATAACCAACGACGACGGAATCACCGCCCCGGGACTCGAGGTGTTGGCGCGAAACGTGGCGCGCTGGATCGACGAAGCCCCCGCGCACGAGGTGCGCGAAGCCATCGTGGTGGCGCCGAGTGTCAACCACTCCGGTATGTCCTCCGCCGTCGGCGACGTCTTTTCTCACCCCAGCGTCAAGTACCAACGCCACACCATCCCCGGCGCCGAGTCGCTGGTGGCCTACTCCCTCGAGGCTCCCCCCGCGCTGTGCGCGATCCTCGGAGCCGTCGGCAGCTTCGAATTCCAGCCCGACCTCATTCTCTCGGGCATCAACGCCGGCGCGAACGTGGGGCGAAGTGTCTTGCACTCCGGCACGGTCGGCGCCATACTGACCGGCGCCCAACTCGGCCTCTCGGGTCTGGCCGTCTCGGTGCAGTGGGGCGAGAACGTCCATTACGACACCGCCGGCGAGGTAGCGATCGAGGTCTTGCAAGAACTCATGAACGCGCCCTCGCGCACGCTCTTCAATCTGAACGTTCCGAATCTTTCGGCCGCCGACATGAAAGGGGTGCGCCGCGGACGAATTTCGCGCGCCGGCGTCGTCAAGTCCGCCCGACCGTCGATCAAAGGCGAGTCTTTGGGTGACCAGGGCGAACTGACGTTGCGGCTGGGCGCGGCGACGCCCGACATCGGCGACGTCAGTGACGAGGACGCCGACGAGGACGGCGCGCTGCTCGTCGCCGGCTACGCGTCACTCACTCCTATTCGTGGCCCCCACGAAGACGCCGATCCGGGATTGGACGGACTGGTTCATTCGGCCCTCGAAGCGATCGCGCGACACCTGAACAAAGTTCGCTAGTCGTCCATTGGCCGACGGCGCTGCTCCTTCACGCGACCGCGAGCCTTTTTGTCGTCCACGCGACGGACCTTCGAGCCCTTGGTCGGTTTGGTGGCGCGTCGCGGGGGCTGACGGGTCAAGGCCACGGCAATCTTGTCCGCCAACTGTTGGAGGACGGCACTGCGATTCTGCCCTTGCGATCGAAACCTTCCGGCGCTCGAACGAACGACCGGACCGATCTTCTCTACTAACAAATCTTGGTCGGCATTCGAGAGAACACTTGAATCGTTGACGTCAAAAGACGCCACGACGCGCGTCAGGGATCGATTCGCGTGCTGGCCCCCCGGTCCACCCGACGTCGTGACGCGAAGCACAATTTCGTCAGCCGGGATCGTGAGTCGAGCACGAATGAAGAGCGAGCCGTCTTCGAGCGCGTGGGGCGCGCTCATCGCTCTGCGGACTTTGGGAATCGAACCATCGCCAACTGAGTCGACGTGGCCACCAACTGATCTCGCGTGTCGAATAACTCGCAGCGCTCTTCGACGACGCCGTCGGTGATGACCACGCACCACTGGCGAGCCCGCAACCATTCGCCGACCGGCTGTTGGTGCACGTACGAAGTCAACTGCAGCGTCGGCACCCACCCCGACGAACCCAGCGGAAAGGTGGCGGGCGGCAGCCCGTCACTCGCGAAGAGCAACGTCCACGCGTCCCACGCTCCGGCGCCGTCATTGAGCCGCAACCACCCCTTCACCTCCGCGAGGTCACTGCGCTCCCCGTCCAACCACCTCACGCACGAGGGGTCCAAGCGAAAATCGACCACGCTCATGAGCTTGATCTCCTCGACCACGGTGCGACGAAGACAGTCCTCGAGCGGCGCCAGGTCCGGCACGGCGGGTTGAAGGTAGCGCACCGTGGCGTCGTCGGAGAGGGCGCCCAGGGTGACCAAGGATTCGGTCGTAACGACCGCGTCCTGAATGAGTTCAACGTGGACGAAGGACACGCTTCGTCCCACTCGACGCACCGTCGTGCGAAGTTCCACCGCACCAACCTCCGGAGCGGCAACGTAACTCGTCGTGATCGCCGTGGTGTGAACATGGGCCGAACCTTCGTTGCTCGCGGCGGCCAGCGCCGCGTTCGCTAAGAGACACTGCAAGTAGCCGCCATTGGGGTGGCCGACCACCGTGTAATCGTCCGAAATCTCCGCGGCGAAGTGGCCCGGACCGAGTGAGTCGACGGCCGCGGCGTCGCGCAACGACCGACTTTCGTGCGCGTTCATTGGTAAACCCTAACGGTGGTTTTGATATCCACCGTTAGATTGGCCAGTGAGAAAGAGGTGTCAATGCGGACCGTTCCCTACTTCATCAACGACGAGCGCGTCGAGGGAGCCGGCGACCTCCTCGTCTACAACCCGGCCACCGGCGACGTGAACGCGCACGTTCCCGTCGCCGACGCAAAGCTCGTCGACGACGTCGTGGCCATCGCGCGCACCGCCGCCGACACGTGGCGCAACTCGACCCTCTCCCAGCGCACCAACGTCCTCTTCACGTTACGCCAGCTCCTCGTGGATCACGCCGACGAGCTCGCGGCGTTGATCACGCAAGAACACGGCAAGACCCTCGCCGACGCGAAGGGCGAACTGGCCCGGGGACTCGAAAACGTCGAATACGCCTGCGGACTCACCGAGCACATGAAGGGCGACTTCTCCAGCCAGGTCGCCGACGGCGTCGACGTGCACTCGGTGCGCGAGCCGGTCGGTGTCGTCGCGGCGATTACGCCGTTCAACTTCCCCATCATGGTTCCTTTGTGGATGACCGCGAACGCGATCGCCACGGGCAACGCCGTGATCCTGAAGCCGTCCGAACGCGATCCGTCCGTGTCGGTACGCCTCGGCGAGCTCCTCCGTGAGGCCGGACTGCCGAGCGGCGTCTTCAACGTGATCCACGGCAACGCCGACACGGTCAATCGGCTGCTGGAGCACCCGGGCATCGACGCGGTCAGCTTCGTCGGCTCGACGCCGGTAGCGCGTCACGTGTACCTCACGGGCACCGCGCACGGCAAGCGCGTGCAGGCGCTCGGCGGCGCGAAGAATCATATGGTCGTCTTGCCCGACGCCGATCTCGATATTGCGGCCGACGCCGCGATCAACGCCGGATTCGGCTCGGCCGGCGAACGATGCATGGCGATCAGCGTCGTCGTCGCGGTCGGGGACATCGCCGACGGATTGATCGGGCGCATCACCGACCGACTCGATCGCTTGACGGTCGGACCCGGCGACGATCCGAGCAGTGACTTCGGTCCGCTCATCACCAAAGAACACCGTGACCGCGTGGTGGGTTACGTCACCTCGGCGCCGAGCGACGGCATCACCGTCGTGCGCGACGGCACGTCCTGGGCCGACAAGCCGGGCTTCTTCGTGGGGCCGTGCCTGCTCGACGGGGTCGAGCCGGGAATGAAGGCCTACGACGACGAGATCTTCGGGCCGGTGCTCGGTGTGTCGCGCGTCGCCACCTACGCCGACGCCGTCGCCATGGTGAACGCCAACCAGTACGGCAACGGCGTCGCGATCTTCACGCGCGACGGCAACGCGGCGCGACTCTTCTCGCGCGAGGTGAGCGTCGGGATGATCGGGGTCAACGTGCCGATCCCGGTACCGATTGCCGCCTATTCCTTCGGCGGGTGGAAGAACTCGCTCTTCGGCCACAGTCACATCTACGGCCCCGAGGGCTTCTCCTTTTACACCCGGGCCAAAGTGGTGACGACGCGCTGGCCCCAACCGTCGGAGTCTCAGATCGACCTCGGCTTCCCCACCACCCGCTAGTTCGTGATCGCCTCGCTGCACCCCTTCTTCCACGGACTAGGCGACGGGCTGAAAGAGTCCGGCGCGATGCTCTGGATCACGTGGTGGCCGCTGGTCTTCGGCTTCACCTTGTCCGGCTTGGTGCAGAGTCTCTTGCCACGCGATGCGTTGCGCGCGCAGCTCGGAGTGACCACCGCCAAGAGCGTGGCGAAGGCTTCGGTGCTCGGCGTCATCTCGTCGTCGTGCAGTTACGCCGCCAGTGCGATGGCCCGAGCCCTCTTCGCGCGTGGGGCGTCGTGGACCAATTCGATGGTCTTCATGATCGCCTCGACGAATCTCGTGGTCGAACTAGGAATCGTGCTCTACCTTCTGCTCGGATGGCAGTTCGTCGTCGCTCAGTTCGTCGGCGGCGCACTCATGATCGCGCTACTGTCCTTCACCACGCACTACGTCTTCTCGCGGCGCTACCAGGATCAAATCAGGATACGCGTCGAGCACGATTCGCCTCCTTCGACGAGGATTTCGACGCAGCGTTGGCACGAACGCGCTCGTGACAAGGAGAACTACCGGATCGCCGCACGATTCACCATTGGTGATCTCACGATGTTGCGCAAGGAACTGCTCGCCGGGTTCGTGGTGGCCGGCTTCATCATGGTCGAAGTGCCGAATCGTTGGTGGTCGCACTTCTTCGTGAGTGGTCACGGCGTCTGGACCGTACTCGAGAACGTCGCGGTCGCTCCGCTGCTCGCCGTCATCTCCTTCGTCTGTTCGGTGGGCAACATTCCTCTCGCCGCCGTGCTCTGGGCCCACGGTGTCGCCTTTGGGGGCGTCATCAGCTTTATTTTCGCCGACCTGGTGACTATGCCGCTGCTTTTCATCTACCGACGTTTCTACGGCACGCGGGCCGCCCTTCGACTCTTCGCGCTGTTGTGGTTCGTGATGAGCGCCGGCGGACTCGTGGTCGACCGACTCTTTCATGTCGCGTCGTTGGTGCCGAGCACACACCACACCCGATTCGCGAGCGGGAACTTCGAGCTGGGTTGGACCCTGGCGCTCAACATCATCGCCGCGGTGGTGCTCGTAACGCTCTGGTTCGTCGCGCGTTCCGCTCAAACCTCGTCGTCGGTGGCCACCGACCCGATCTGTGGCATGACCGTCGATACCTCGGCGCCGGGCGCCACACGCCGGGTGGGCAAGGTCGTCTACTACTTCTGTTCGCCTCGGTGTGCCGAACGCTTCGACGAGCGTCAGAAGACCGGGACCGTTGACCCCACCGACAACTCGATGGATCCGGTGTGATCGCAGAAGGTCACCACCCGGCACCCGCTGCGGAGCCTCGACGCGGACAGCGTCGCCTACTATTTCTGCAGCGATGGCCGTCGCACCACGTTCCTCTCGGGGTCGAGTTCCGCGACGCCGGCCATCCATCAGTCAGGACGTCAGCCATTTCATGAGTAAGCAGCACACCAGTGTCCGGTCCTACGGCGTCCTCATTGACGTCGGCCGCGTGGCGCTCGTTCGCTCGTCCAATCCCCGCCACACCCCGCCGTTGTGGTGGCTGCCCGGCGGCGGCATCGACTTCGGCGAGGCGCCCGAAGACACGTTGATCCGCGAATTCCGCGAAGAGACGGGCCTCGTCGTCCACCATCCCGTCCTGCTCGGCGTCACCAGCGACGTGCGCCGTCGCGACAACGGCGACAAGATCCACACGGTGCGCATTCTCTTCACCATCGAATTGGCCGGTGGCGAACTACACCACGAAGTACACGGCACCACCGATCACGCGGCCTGGTTCGAACTGGGCGAGCTCGAAACGATGAACATCGCCGAATACGCGCGAGCGGCGATCGCCTCAGCTCAAGAGAAGTAGAACCCCGGCATCTCGCGCTTCAGAAACTTGCCGGCGGCGTTGCGCGGCAGCGGTTGGTTGGTGAAGGCGACTCGAGTCGGGATTTTGAAGTTAGCCAGTCGAGTTCGAAGATGGAGCCGCAACCCGTCTTCGCTGAGGTACTCGCCCCCTTTGAGCATGACGGCGCAGGCGACGATCTCGCCGAGACGCTCGTCCGGTAGTCCGAAGACCGCAGCCTCGTAGACCGCGGGGTGCTCGTAAATCGCCGCCTCGACCTCCGCGGAGTAAATGTTCTCTCCGGCGCGGATGATCATGTCCTTCACGCGGTCTTCTACGTACAGGTAGCCGTCGTCGTCGATACGACCGAGGTCGCCCGAACGAAGCCACCCGTCCACGAGGGTCTCCGCGGTCGCTTCGGGCTTTCGCCAAAAGCCGCGGATGAGCGTCGGCGACTTCATCCATATCTCACCGCTCTCATTCGCGGCGAGCGCGCGCTTCGTTTCGTCGCGGATTTCGACCTCCATGACCAGCGTGGGAACCGATCCCGTCGAATTGGGATGAGTGAGGGAGTCGTCGCCTTCGATCCGCGGACCGTAGGCGTTGGTCTCGGTCATGCCGTAGCCCAGGCCCGGACGCCCGTTCTGGAACGAATCATTGAGCCGACTCATAAGGGTCGGAGGTGCGGGAGCACCGCCGCCGCCTACCGAGGCCAACGACGAGGTGTCGTACTCGGCGAAGTGCGGTGATTCGATGAGGTCCCAGGACTGCGTCGGCACACCCACGAAGTTCGTCACCTGGTGACGCTCGATCAGCTGCAACGCGCGCTCCGGCTCCCAGCGGTACATCATCACCAATTTCACGTGAAAACTGAAGCACGTCATCATGACCGGGATGCATCCCGTCACGTGAAAGAGCGGGACGATCAAGATGAAACACGGCGTCAGATCGCTTCCCGCTTCGTCGGTGCTGCGCCGCGCTTGCACGGCGGCCCCGGACGAGAACGCCATGACCGTTTGGCAGATCGCCCCGTGGGTCGAGACGGCGCCCTTGGGAAAGCCCTCCGTGCCCGAGGTGTAAAGGATGGTGGCGTCCATGTCCGAGTCGAGAGCGACCTCGGGCATGGCCTGACCGCGCACAACGACGTCGTGCCAATGCTCGACGTGCGGCGCGAGCGGTGCGAGTTCGTCCAGGCGCACGCCAATCATCCGCACGTTCGCTCGTTGACACGCTCCGTTGCCGCGTTCGATCCGCTCCGAGTCACCGATCAGTACCGACAGTTCGGCGTCATTGACGGCGTAGTCCAACTCCTGCTCGGTCCACCACGCATTCATCGAGACCGAAATCGCCCCGATCGAAAGAATGGCGGCGAAGGAGATGATCCACTCCGGGTAGTTGCGCATCGCGATGCCCACGCGGTCCCCGGGCGCCACACCAAAGTGGTTGACCAGGGCGTAGCCCAGGGCGTCGACGTCCTCCATCACTTCAGCGAAGGTCCACTCCTCGTCCTCGTAGACAATGAATGTCTCGTCGAGCCCCCGGGCCGTGTCGAAGAGCTGTCGCAGGTTCGACGGTGCGTTCTTGAACCTTCGAGAGGTGACGCCATCGCTTTCGACGTTGATTACCTGGAACGGGCTACCGGGTCCGCCGACGTCGGCGTTCGCCTCCTGAAAGCTCAGCCCCACGGGACCCTCCTTAACGTTGACAAATACTAGGCAAGAGGGCCAAGAGCGAAGGTCGTTATTTCGATCTCGAGACCGGCTAATTCATCGCTACGAGCGACGAAGAATTAGGCGAGCGCCGCGGAGGCGGCGGCGGCGTTGGCAGCCTTTTGCGCCATGCGCTCAACGCCCTCGCCCAGCTTCGCCACGAACTCACTGAGGTCTTGACGGGCCTTTTCGGCCTCGGCGCTGAGTCCGGCCAGGTGTTCCACGTCCCAGAGTCCGAGTACGGGATCAAGCACGTCGCGCAAGAACTCCGGCAGTCCGTAAATGCCCTCGCGCGAGATGCGCACCGCGTGTCGAGTGAAATTCGGGATTCCGGTGCCGGGCATCGCGAATTCACGCACTTGCTTGGCGACCGCGATCATCATGGTGGAGGGGTCGATGGCGAAGGCCGCCAGCGTGAGGTCGCGGTAGAAGAGATAGTGCTTGGTTTCGTCACCGGCGATGAGACCGAGCACGTTGCGCCCGATCTTGTCGTCCTTGGGCAGTTTCGCACCGGTATTGCGGTGCGCGATCTGGGTGGCGCGCTCCTGGAACGAGACGTAGGCGATCAGTTCGGCCATGTCCCCGGGCTGAGGCACCTCGCCCTTTTTCATCTGAACCCGACGACCGTCCTCGAGCAAGGTGGGATCGATGCAGCGGCTGACGTGGACCCAGTCGCGCATGACCATGGCGTGGCGGTTCTCCTCCATCGTCCACTGGTGGTTCCAGTCCAGAATCGGGTGACCCTTGGGGGCGTGGGAGAGCAGGGTGTGCGTGTAGTACGGCAGGTTGTCCTCGGTGAGCAGGTTGACGTAGATCGCGCTGCGAACCCCGTCATTGAGCGGATACTGCGACGGTTCCCACGGCACCTCGGCGAAGTTCTCGCCGTCGCCCCAGTTGATCTGCTCGTGCGGATACCAGAGGCGAGGAGCCTCGAGGTGTCGGTTGTAAAGGCGCTCGACGTCGGGCGCAATTTCACAGACGAGATCGGTTCGGCTCTTCGGGGAACTCTTAAGGACCATCAACTACCTTTCGCCCACTCAAAAGGTGAGTTACGACTTAAGCGTAATACTCCACGAGATATGACAATTAGTTAACTTGTGATTCGCTGCACAAGGTCCCGAAGTATTCTCGGTGTCTCGTGAAACTGATTTCGACACTCGTTCCCGCCAATTTTCGTAGCGGTATCGCCGGACCCCTGCGCCGGTTCTACGTCGCCACGTTCGTGGCGGCCATGGGCAGTGGACTGACCTACTCGCTCTTCGTGATTTACCTCCACAACGTGCGCGGTTTCTCGACCGACTTCGCCACGCTCCTGCTGTCGGCGTCGGCGATCGTCGGAATCTGCACCAGTCCGATATGGGGAACGTTCACCGACCGGTTCGGACCTATTCGCGTCATCCTGGTCACCGTCGTCGCCGACGCCGCGTCACTGATCCTCTGGGCGCACGCCACCTCCGAGACGCAAGCGACGCTGGCAGCTCTCTTGCTCGCGCTCTTTGGTGGCGCTGGATGGGGAGCGGGTAGCACGTTGCTCTCTCGCATCGTCCCGTCCGAACACCGCCAACGGGCCTTCGGATTTAACTTCATGCTCTTGAATCTTGGTATTGGCTTCGGCCTTCTCGTGTCGGCGAGCATCGTCGACCTGCACGATCCGGAGTCCTTCGTCATCCTCTACATGTTCAACGCGGGTGTGACCTTGTTGGGCGGCTTGATCGTGCTCACCCTGCGCCGCTACGGCGGACCGATCAAAGAACTCCGGGACGACGCGAAGTTGAAGGCGGAGGGTTGGCGCGAGGTTATTCGAGATCGTCGACTACGACACTACGTGTTGGCTGCCGTCGTCTTGATGATCGGCGGCTACGGCTCCCAAGAGGCGGGCTACAGCCTCTTCGTGGTGAACGACCTGAAACTGCCGGTCCACGTCATCGGCGTCATCTTCTTCTTCAATACCACCACCATCGTGTGCTCGCAACTGTGGATTCTCAACCGGATCGAAGGCAAGAGTCGCACCAAAGTGATGGCGACGGTCGCCCTCGTGTGGTTCTTCTTCTGGGTGATCTTGGACAGCGCCCTCGCCCTGCCCAAGGTGCTCGCCATCGTGTCGCTGTGCGTCGCCATGGTCGTCTTCGCCGTCGGCGAGACGATGCTCTCCCCCGTGGGTCCGGCGTTGGTGAACGACATCGCTCCGGAGCATTTACGCGGCCGCTACAACGCGGCCGCCGGTCTGGCCTGGGGCCTGTCGGGCACGCTCGCGCCAGCGATCACGGCGTTCTACTTCAACGAACACCTGGGCAACTGGTGGCCGCTCGGCACGGGGCTCACTGCACTCGTAGGAGGCGGGCTGATGCTCCGGCTACGCCACCTCCTCAGCGCGAGCGAAGACGGTCGCGAGCCGCCATCGGCGACGTCAGCGATCGAGCCGTGATGAAGTTCGCGCGCATCGACGCGAATGACGACGCGCAATTCGAGGCGTGGTTCGGCGTCTTGCAACGCTCCGAACGAAACCGAGAGGGTGCGCCCGGCCAGGGTTGGCACCCCGATGAGTGGCGCGCTCGCTCCATTGACGAGACCGCGCCGAAGGTCTTTCGCCTGTACTCCTACGGTCCCTCGTTAGACCATCCGGTCGCGGTGGGGGCGCTCGAGGTCACGCGTGACGACAATCTGGCCTTCATCGAAGGAAGCCTCTTCGTCGATCCGACGGAGCGGCGACGAGGCTACGGCTCGGCGACGCTCGCCGAGCTCGAAGCGTGCGCGCGAGAGTTGCGGCGCCCGACCCTCGTCGTCTTCGTGATCGAAGGTTCGGGTGAGATCGGCGTCGGACCGAATCGATCCTTCGCCGCTCACCACGGCTATCGCGTCGCCGAAGAGAACGTCCGTCGCGACCTGGCCTGGCCCCGGCCGAAGGGCGAACTCGACCGGCTCTGGGATGAGTGGGTGGCCTGCGCCTCGGACTACGAGATCATCTGGTGGACCAACGCCACGCCCGAGGAACTCGTGGACGCCAGGGCGCATCTCTCGGCCATCATGCCGGCCGAAACACCGCACGTCGATATCGACGTCGAGGCCGAACACTGGAACGCCGAGCGGGTGCGACGCCACGAGGCGACGACCGATCAGATGGGTCGCGACCTTCTGGTGTCGGCGGCGCGACACCGCGCGAGCGGCGAACTCGTCGCCTACAGCGAACTGACCGTGTCGCGCGACCAGCCCCAGACGGCCTATCAGTGGGACACGTTGGTCGTCCGTCAACACCGAGGCCACCGCCTGGGCGGTCTCTTGAAGATCGCGACCATGCGCCTGCTCGAGGCCGGTCAGTACCCCACGGAGAAGATCACCACGATCAACTCGACGTTGAACACTCCGATGATCGCGGTGAACGAGGCCCTCGGTGCGCGCGTGGCCGGTGCCATGGTGGCCTGGCGAAAAGACCTCTAAAGAGTGATCGCCCTGGGGCCTTCGACAATCATCTCGTGCACCTCGTCGTAGTCCATGTGAAACGGACCGATCCAGCTTAAGAACCAGTCGACCCCGGCCATGGCCCACGGTGAAGGGTCATCGCCGATGGCGCCACTGACCACCACGTCGAAATGCTCCAAGTCGGCCCCTTCAACGGTCAGTCGTTGACGCAACTCCGCGACGTCATTGGGGTCCTTCATCTGAATCACGAAGACGCCACCGAAGTGCGCGGCGCGGCGAATGGGTACGGGATTCGGCCAGCGCGCGGCGAGCCATATCGGTATGCCCCCGTCGCGCGCGGGCGTTGGTTGAAAGGTGACGTCGTCGGCTCGGTAGTGTTCGCCCAGGTGGTGCACGGACTGGCCCGAAAGAAGTCCGCTGAGCACGTCGAGTCCTTCACTCAGCGCGCGACCGCGCTCTTTCGCGTCGGTCATCTCGCCGAACTTGGACAGCTCACCGACGTCCCCGTCATCGCCAAGGCCGAATCCCAAGATCAGACGACCGCGCGAGAGGAGATCGAGGGTCACCGCTTGACGAGCTATGACCTGGGGCCGACGGCGTATGAGCGGCGTGACCATCGCGCCTAGTTGAATCGTGGTCGTTCCCGACGCGATCGCCGCCAGAGCGATGTACGGATCGAGGATCTTGGTGACGCCCCCGTAGAGGAGGTGGTCCCAGAGGAATAGGCCGTCCCAGCCCGACGCCTCGGCGGCCCTGGCCAGGTCGACCAGTCGATGGGGATCGGCGACACCGTCAAAGGGCGGGAAGAAAAGGCCCTGACGCACGTCGAGTCACGGCTCCATTTCTATTCGTCGGAGCAGCGTTTCGGCGGGGCCGAAAACTAGGACTTCTTGTTCTCCCACGGCACCTTTTCTCCGGACGCCTTGAAGAGTCGAAAAGCCAGGACCACTTGAACGACGCCGGCCAGAATCGTGAGGTACATCCCGAATTCCGGGCCGTAGCTGTAGCCGGCGAATCCACCCTTGGGAATGGTGATCCAGCGAAGGATCACGATGATCGTCCCGAGCGCCGAAAGTCCGAGCACCGTGACGCCGGGACCGTAGGAGATCTTGGGCACGTTCGACCCCATGCGCAGCGCCGCCAGATAGCCCGCGGCGACGATGATGAGAATCGCCCCGATCCATCCGTAACCCGTGCTAAATCCACTGACCGACGCGCTGTACGGTCCGCTGGACACGCCGTACCACGGTAAGAACAGGCAAATCAGTGTCAGAACGCCCATACCAACCACGATTCGGTCGGACGTGTCAAGTTTCTTGATATCGAATTGGGCCATTGGCTCCCCCTGGGTTTGAGTGCTCTTATAAATATCACATGGGGGGCGTCTCTGCACGGTTTTCCCACGCGTCTTGGTCGCGCGCTCTCTCGGCGTGACGCGAGCGTGAAAAAGTGAACAATATTGTCGACGATTACGGCATCTGCCGCGCTGGTCGGTCGTTACACTCAGCGTCGTGACGGCCGGCTACTCGGGAACGCCCTTAGCGGGAAAGATCGGCATCAAAGAAGGCCATCGCGTGAGGTTGATCGGCGCGCCCCGGGAATGGTCCATCGACGATCTGCCTTCGAACGTGAAGGTCTTTCGTCGACGGACGGCTTCGCCGGTGGAGGTCGCCATCGCGTTCTATGAAGACGCAGCGTCATTGATTCGAGCGACGGGCACTCTTGCCGAAGTCATTACGCCCGACGGATCGCTGTGGATCGCGTGGCCCCGCCGAGCCGCGGGTCACCGATCTGACATCACGGACCACGTTGTGCGAAGCGCGGTCCTGCCCCTCGGCCTGGTGGACGTGAAGGTCGCCGCCCTCGACGAGAACTGGTCGGCGCTCAAGATGGTGTGGCGCAAGGAACTTCGCGCGAAGCTTCGGTGAGCCAACGCGCTAGTTGCAGGCCGGATAGTTCTTGAGACCCCAGAAGTGGGCGACCGTGGAAGGAACGTCCTTCGCGCAGAGCGGGAACCCCGGTGACCCGGTCATGACCCATTGGCCGGAGCCGACCTTGTTGAAGATTCCCATGTTGCCACCGTCTTGGAAGGAGACTTCGGCCTTGTAACTGGCCGGGAGGACGAGATTGAATGAGGCGATGGCCCAGTCGCGGTGATCGACGGCGTCGTAAGCGATGAGTGGCAGTTTCGGGCCGTGGAGCTGAATGACCTGGCCCCAGGTAATCCGATCGGTGCTGGTCATGTTCTTGTAGTGCAGCTTGAACTTCAAGAACGCCGCCTTCAACTGCGCCATGTTGGCCGGCGTCGCCTTAATCGTGTGGGAGACCAACGGCGCCGCGCTGGGCGTCGACGGGTTGTTGTCGGTCACGACGAGAGCGACCACCACGATGAGCGCGGCCACCACGATACCCAGCAGAACTCGCTTCATACGACGGAATGTAGTGCAATCGACGCCGCCAGAACGGACAGCTAGGAATTACTCGCCGCTCCCCTACGGGCCCTCGGTGCCGTTGGGACCGCACGAGCGCGGGTCCCACGGCTGCAACGCTTGGGTCACGTCGGTCGGTGCCGACAAGGAGTTGTCGTGCTTGACGGCCGACGGGTCGACCACCGTGATCTGCGTCACCGGCCTCGTCGTGGTGGTCGTCGCCGGGTGGTGGTGCTTACCCTTCAGCGTGGTGGTCGTCGCCGGTACTCGGCGCGGGGGGGCAATGACGCTGACGTCCGAACCGGTTAGGACGGTAACGGTCGCGCCGGCGGTCATGTGACCGAGCGCCATCACGGCCGGTCCTTCGATGGTGTGCAGCACGGCTTGGGCCGCGGCGAGCGAGGCCTCGGAGTTGTTCGCGTGATACACCACGGTCTCTTCGCGCACGCCGAAGGGGGTGGCCGAAGCAATGCCGTGGATCACGAAACCGCGTCGACGGAGACCGGCCGCGACGACGTGGCCCTCATTCGCGACCCCTGATCCGTCCACCACCGAGACGGTGAAGGACGAAGCCTTAGGCAGGGGTTTGCCGTCCATCGTGTCGATGCCCGGTCCGACCTCCAAGAATCGATCGATCGTCTGGGTGACGCCGGGATCGATCGGGAACTCGACGTCGCCGTAGTAGTAGCCCTGGTAGAGGTACCCGCCGGCCGCCTGAACGAGCACGACCGGCACCGTCAATTCGGGCACTGACGACACCGAGATCCCGTGGAAATGTTCGGCGAGACTGAGCAGAGCACTGGTGGTAAGTCCCTGGTCAACGGTCAGATATCGCGCGACCGAGGTCGCTAGCCGCTGGTCGGTCAGAGGATTAGCGATCCCCTTGGCCTTGACGGCGTCGGCCAAGACCTTCAAGAACTCGTGGTCGCGTCGGATGCGCGCGAGATCCGACAACGCCTCCTGGGGCCAGGTGCGATAGTCCGTGCCTTGGCCGGGGAACCGGATTTGCAGGTGGCGAGCGCGCACCACTTGGAGCGCCCGTTTGCCGTTCAATTGAATGCAACCGGGAGTGCGCACGTACAGCTGAGAGTACGCGTCGAAGACGGACATCGGGAAGTACATCTTGATGCCGCCGAGTACGTTGACGACCTCGGCGAACGTGTCGAAGTTCAGTTCGACGTAGTGATTGATCGGAATGCCGAAGTCCTCTTGGATCGCGGCCACGAGTTGCGACGGTCCGTTGTAGAGCGCGGCGTCGATCTTGTTCGCGCCGTCGATGCGCGCGTTGGGCACGAAGAGGTCGCGGGGTAGCGAGAGGATCGAAACCTGATTGGTCGACAAATTGAGGTGCAGGATCATGACCACGTCACTGTTGACGCCGGTCACCCCCTGGGAGCAGAGTCCGTAGGCCTTGTTCTGCACCTTCAGTCCGCAGCGCGTCGTGGACCCGACCAACAAGATGTTCTCGGTGTTGTTGTAGGTCTGGGTCTCGGTCGAGACGTTGACGCGATGAATCAAGTGGTTGATGTACCAGTAGTCGCCGGCGACCGCGGCGACGATCACCACCACGACCGTGGCCAGAGTGATGAGGATGATCCTCCCGCGCGAGCGCTTCACCCGCTGGCGATGGCGCGGACCGCCTTGACCGGCGTCCACGGCTTGACCGAGCGCTTCGAGTCGGGCCCCATTCGGGACGTGCGACGACGGAGGACCGGAATTGGACATAGGTCGATTTTACCGATGCGACACCAAAAGTCGCGGAGATTGAACGAATCCTTAACGAATCGAGTGCCTCTCGACGGTTAGATGGAGCGACCAGCGTTTTCCCAGTAGGGCTGTCGGAGTTTGCGCTTGAACATCTTGCCGGAATCCTCGCGCGGCAACGATTCGTGGAACGTGACGACCTTGGGCACCTTGAATCCGGCGAGGTGACTTCGAACGTGCGCACGAATCTCGTCAGCGCTCAAGGTCGCTCCCTCATCGATTTTGACGGCGGCCGCGATGGATTCGCCGTACTCGTCATCGGGAATGCCGAAGACCGCGCAGTCCGCGATGCCGCCGAGCTTCAAGAGGCAGGCCTCAATCTCGATCGGGTAGATATTGACGCCGCCCGAGATGATCATGTCGCGCGCCCGGTCACAGAGATACAAGAAGCCGTCGGCGTCGAGGAAGCCGATATCTCCGCAGGTGATGAGTCCGTCACGTTCGACTTCGGCACGCGCTTCGGATTGGCCGAAGTACGTGAAGTCCATATTGGCGCGCGCGCGAACGAAAACCTCGCCGGACTCGCCCACCGGCACGGGTCCGTTTTCGTCGATCACGCGCACGTCACTCGACGGCAAGGGCCTTCCAACCGTGCCCGGGTGCGCGAGCCACTCCTCACTGGTGCAACCGGTGATGAATCCGACCTCGGTACTGCCGTAGAACTCGTCCACGATCGGTCCCAACCATTCGATCATCGCGCGCTTCACGTCCGGTGGACACGGCGCGGCGGTGTGTGAGATGTGGCGAAGCGACGACAGGTCGTAGCGGTTGCGTACCTCGAGTGGCAGTCGCAACAGCCGGACGAACATGGTCGGCACCATATACATCGACGAAATCCGGTGCCGCTCAATCATTGCGAGGAACTCCTCCGGGTCGAAGCGGTCCTCCAGCACGAGATACGCGCCGTACGCGCGCGCCGCCACCAGTGCGTAGGCGTAGGGCGCCGAGTGATACATCGGTCCGGCGATGATCGAGCGCATGCCGGGCCACGCGCCGAAAAGCTTCGTCACTTCGGTCATGTAGTCAATCGCCTGGGACCCGTCGTTCGTGCCCGGGAGTCGGCGCACGCCCTTGGGGAAACCCGTCGTCCCGGAGGTATAGATCATCGCCAAGGGATCGCCCACGGTGGCGTCGTGAATCTCTTCGAATCCCTCGCGCCACGTCGACCATTCCGTGACGTCGCTCGGCAGCGTGGTGAGCGTGACGTCGATTTCGAACCGCTCGGCGATGCTCGCCGGCGTCGTAACGCCCAAAATCGTGACCGACGACGGCAACGCATGGCGAACGTGGTGCAGAAGGTCGGCGTGCGCCACGACGACGGCCGCTTTTGAGTCGCTTACGACGTAGGCGACCTCTTCGGCGCTGCTGTGCCAGTTGATCGGCACCGTGGCCGCGCCGAGCGCCGACGCCGCGAACGCCGCCTCGAAGAATTCGTGGTCGTTTCGCAGCAACAGCGCGACCGAACCACCGGATTCGACGCCGAGGGTACGAAGACCGGTAGCGGCTCGACGAGCGCGAGCCATCAACTCGTCCAAGGATACGAAGACGTCGTCGCGTAAGACACCGGCAACCGTGTCCGCGTCGCTCTCGTAATCGATCGACTCTTCCGCCTGACTCATCGTTACCCCCGCCGACGTCAACTGCCTCCACGGACGATAACGCAGTCCGATGCCCTACGACCCACGAATCCCACGTCGACCGTTGCGTCGGCTCGTCGGAGTTCACCCGATTCGAGAAAGGTACATTGAGTTAATGGACGACAATTACCGGGACAAGGGAATCATCTGCAGAAACGACAATGTGGAGATTCGCCACTACTACCTGTGGGGATCCAAGAGAGTGCCCTACAGCTCAATTGTCGCCGTCCAACGGGTGGCACTGACGGCGCTCAAAGGTCGATTGCGAATATGGGGAACCGCCAATATGGATTACTGGGCCAACCTCGACACGAAGCGGTCGTCGAAGAATGAAGGCCTGGTCCTCGACCTTGGCAAGCGCGTCAAGCCGTTTATTACTCCTGACGATCCCGACCGCGTCGAAACAATTCTTCGCGAACGCGCGGGACTCGGACCATCAGGACCAACGATTGCCGGCCCGTTCATTTAATCGACCGCGTTCCGGACGTACCAGTGGGCAGAACGGTGCGCGGTTGACGGGCATCCATCGCCCGATCCAAGGGGCGCCGCTAGGGTGACCGCCATGGCGAAGTTGGTGTACTCGGCGATCACTTCACTTGACGGGTACACCAACGACGAAAAGGGCAACTTCGATTGGAGTACCCCCGACGCCGAGTTGTTCCAGTTCATCAACGAACAGGAGCGCGGATTCGGTACCTACCTGTATGGGCGCCGGATGTACGACACCATGGTCTACTGGGAGACCTTCGAAGGCTCCGATGACGAGTCGTACCTCAGAGACTTCTCGGAGATCTGGCGGGCCGCCTCCAAGATCGTGTTCTCGAGAACCTTGGGAACAGCTTCCAGCGCCCGAACGCGGATCGAGCCAGCGTTCGACACGGCGGTGGTGCGACAGTTGAAACAGACGTCTGCTCATGACATATCCGTCGGCGGAGCGAACCTCGCCGGTCAGGCGATCGAAGCCGGGTTGGTCGATGAGATGCATTTGTTCATCACGCCGGTTGCCGTCGGAGGCGGCACGCCCGCGCATCCCGCGCACCTGCACTCCCGGCTCGAACTATTGGGCGACGACCGCCTTGCCAGCGGTGTCATCCATCTCCACTACCGCATCATCAGTTGATCTCGCTCGAGTCAGGTGTCAAATTTAATCCGAGATGCAGTCCGGGTTGCGTCCAAGATTCAGCAGACACGTTTCCAGATTGTGAACCCAGGTCAATTCGCTAGATCATGATCCAGAACTCAAAGTGGACAGTTCCACTGATGCCGGAGGTCGCGGACGGTAACGGCTGGTCGTCACAATGAGCGCCATGCCCACGGCCCACGCAACCAAAGCGATCACATTCAGAGTGTTCACTCGCAAATGCTGGAGTGACATTGGATACGCGACGCCCACGATTATCCACGGACTGCTGAGAATCAGCGCGGCACTAGCAACTTCGCGTCGCTTGGTAAGCCACAGCACTGCGAACAGTGCCAGGAGAAGTACGTCAACGTAGGGCTGGCGACGAGCGATCTCGTACGTCCCGGACCAATAAAAGGAATTGAAGAATCCGGGATTGACCGGCGAATTGGTAGCGAAGAACAAGGTCGCGAACGTGGCGAGCCCAACGCTCACACTGGGTATCACCGCGCGTCGCGTGACATACACGTCCGGGGCCAGGAGGCTGGGAAGGCCGAGACTCACCAGGATGGCAATCTCCCAAATGTTGGGATTGCGATGAGCGAGTTTGGCGAGCACGTCGCCCGCGATCGTCAGTGACATGCACACGCCGGCAATTCGTCGCCGGTACTGCGGCCACTCAAAGACCACGAGAACGCCCAGAATCCAGACCAGATAGAGCAGAGGTCCTACCGTGAGGAACGGTCCGAAGTGGGGATAAAAGAATCGTGAACTGACCACAGGTAAGTCGCCCGAGATTAAGAGATACAGGCCAAAAAATGCTCCCATCACGAGGCCCGGGATCGCGGCAACATCCAATGCCTTGCCAAACATGGTTTCACTGGTTAGACCCAACCGAACGCGCACTCCATACAGCGCCACGCTGATCTGGTCGCTGAGCGAGACACGAGGAACACGAGCTTCGGCAGCTTCTTGCAGAGTGGCGACGATCTCTTCTCCGCGTTCTTCGCGGTACGCCTTGGGATAGAACCTCAAGAGTTTCCGGGAGCGAGCTGGTTGTGGAGTCACGCGACTCCTCCCACGAATCGAAGTCGACGTAACGCGATGTTGGAAACTTTGACGCGACGTTTGGACTCTTCGGCGAGCAGCGTGGTCCCTTCGGACGTCAGTTCGTAGTAACGGCGAAGTCGTCCGTCGACGATCTCCTCCCCCACTGATGCAATGACGCCGTCGAACGTCAAGCGGTCCAACATGGCGTAGAGCGTTCCCGCTTTGAGATCCACTTCGCCCTCGGACAGCGACGCCACCCCTTGAATGATCGCGTACCCGTGTTTCTTGCCCTCGGCCAAAGTCGCTAGCACAAGAAATGTTGGCTCTCTCATCTCTTTAGTCATGTCAGCAGTATATACAGTTCACATGTATATAACAAGCATCGACAAGTCCTCAGTGACCACTGAATTTAGAGTGCGACTTGACTTTACGAACAGCCGCTCGTCGCTCCACAGCTCGAGCACACGTAGCACGAACCGGCGCGCTGCATGGCGTTGCCACACTGGTAACACATCGGCGCGTCTCGCTGTTGGCCGCGATTGAGCAGTTTCGGCTGCTCGGCTGGCTTCTCGCTGACATCGACCAACGTCGGCTGCACGCTGGCGTTCACCGTGGGCGTCGCCTGTTCCGCGACCTCGGGCAGGGTGGGTTGGATGCGCTCACTGGTCGAGAGCACGCCCAACTCTTCACGATCGCTCGGGCTTAAATAATCCAGCGCTAGGCGACGGAAAATGTAGTCGACCAGTGACGTCGCGATGCGCAGATCAGCGTCATCGGTCATGCCCGAAGGCTCGAACTTCATGTTCACGTACTTGCGCACGTAAGTCGCCAACGGCACGCCGTGTTGCAGACCGAGGCTGATGGAGATGGAGAACGCGTCCATAATGCCGGCCAACGTCGAACCCTGCTTGGAGACCTTGATGAACACTTCTCCCGGTCGACCATCCTCGTACTCACCGACCGTGACGTAACCCTCGCAGTCCGCGACGCGGAAGGCAAAGGTCGTCGATACGCGACGGCGCGGCATGCGCTCGCGAAGCGCCCCGACCACGACGTGCTGACCCTCGGACTTGGCGACTTCCAACGCCGACTCGAGTTGCTCGATGCGGGTGAAGAGCTCGGCCGCGACCGAGTCCGTCGCGGTGACCGACGACGAGGACTCCTCGCCGCCTTTCTTCGCCGTCGAGAGCGGCTGGCCGACCTTGCAGTTGTCGCGGTAGATCGCGACGGCCTTCACGCCCAGCTTCCAGGCGTCCATGTGCAGATTGGCGACGTCTTCGATGGTGGCGTCTTCGGGCATGTTCACGGTCTTGGAGATCGCGCCGGAGATGAACGGCTGGACCGCACCCATCATCTTCACGTGACCGAGATAGTGGATGGTGTTGTCGCCCATGGAGCACGCGAAGACCGGCAGATGTTCGGGGTGAAGGCCTGGCGCGCCCACGATCGACTTGTTCTCGTCGATGTAGGCCTCGATGGCCATGGACTCCATCTCGGAGTAGCCGAGTTTGCGCAGGGCGCGCGGCACGGTCTGATTGACGATGGCCATGTTGCCGCCACCGACCAACTTCTTGAACTTCACCAGTCCGAGGTCGGGCTCGATGCCGGTGGTGTCACAGTCCATCAACAGTCCGATGGTGCCGGTCGGGGCGAGCACCGAGGCCTGGGCGTTGCGCACGCCGTGGCGCGCGCCGAGGTCGACCGCTTCCTCCCACGAGCGCTGGGCCGCTTCGAGGATCTCGGCCGGCGCCAACGCCTCGTCGATTCGGTACGAAGCGTCGCGGTGCATGCGCAACACGTCGAGCATCGGCGTGGCGTTCTCCTCGTAGCCCTCGTGAGGTCCCATCCGTCCGGCGGTGCGCGCGCTGACGGCGTAGGCGTGGCCGGTCATCAGCGCGGTGATCGCCGCGGCCCAGGCCCGACCCTCGTCGGAGTCATAGGCCAGACCCGAAGCCATGAGCAGGGCCCCCAAGTTGGCGTAGCCCAGTCCGAGCTGGCGGAACTTGCGCGAGTTCTCGGCGATCTTTTCGGTCGGGTAGTCGGCCGCGCCCACGATGATCTCCTGGGCGCTGAAGAGCACCTCGATGGCGTGCTTGAAGGCGTCGACGTCGAAGGTGCCGTCGTCTTGCAGGAACTTCATCAGGTTGAGGCTGGCGAGGTTGCACGCCGAGTTGTCGATGTGCATGTACTCCGAGCACGGGTTCGATCCGTTGATGCGATCAGTGTTGGGCGACGTGTGCCACATGTTGATCGTGGTGTCGAACTGGAGACCAGGGTCGGCGCACTCCCACGCGGCGCGCGCGATCTGACGCCACAGTTCACGGGCCTTCACGGATTGCACGACGCGGCCGCCGTGACGGGCCGTCAGGTCCCAATCGGCATCGGCCAGGACCGCGTCCATGAACTCATCGGAGACCCGCACGGAGTTGTTGGCGTTTTGGTACTGAATCGAGTTGAATGTCCTTGCCGTCTAAGTCCATGTCGAAACCGGCGTCGCGCAGCACGCGCGCCTTGTCCTCTTCGTTGGCCTTGCACCAGATGAACTCTTCAATGTCCGGGTGATCGGCGTCGAGGATGACCATCTTGGCGGCGCGGCGCGTCTTGCCGCCGGACTTGATGGTGCCGGCCGAGGCGTCGGCCCCGCGCATGAACGAGACCGGACCGCTGGCGGTGCCCCCGCCTTCGAGCATCTCGGCGCTGGAGCGAATCTTGGAGAGGTTCACGCCGGCGCCCGAACCGCCCTTGAAGATGATGCCCTCTTCGGTGTACCAGTTGAGGATCGAACGCATCGAGTCCTCGACCGAGAGGATGAAGCAGGCGCTGCCCTGCTGGGGCACGCCCTTCACGCCGATGTTGAACCAGACCGGTGAGTTGAAGGCCGCCTTCTGGGTGATCAAGAGGTGCTTGAGTTCGGCGCGGAAGGCCTCGGCCTCTTCGTCGTCCACGAAGTAGTCGCGCTCGACGCCCCAGGCGGTGATGGTGTCGACGATGCGGTCGGCCACCTGCTTGAGGCTGGTCTCGCGCTCGTCGGTGCCCAGGGTGCCGCGGAAGTACTTCTGGGCGAGGATGTTGGTGGCGTTGAACGACCAGCTGGAGGGCACTTCGACGTTCAGTTGCTCGAAGGCGACCGACCCGTCTCGGAAGTTCGATATCCGCGCGTCGCGTCGGTCCCAGGTCACTTCGTCGTACGGGTGACGGTCGTCGGTCGTGAAGTAGCGGCGGATGCCAATTCCCAGTCGCTGAGGTGCGATAGCCATTTCCATCTCTCTTTTCTTGCCGAAACCGACACTAAGAACATGCCCCTTGCGACGCCGGAGTCGGGAGGACCAGTTTACTACCCATTTCCCCCTCGGCCACAAGATGTAGTGGTCAAACCACTTCTCGTCGCAAGATGCTGTGTTATTACATCACTGTAATTACACCGCGTCAACTCAATTTTGATTGTTTTTGAAACAATTATTTTCAGCCCAATGATCTCCCCGAAAACCACCCGGTAAGCCTCACTAGCGTGACCCCGATGGAACTGGTTCTCGCCCTCGATGCCGGTACCTCGGGGGTGCGCGCCGTCGCCCTCGACGCCCAGGCGCAGGTCCGGGACTCCTCCTACCTCGAACTGACCCAGCACTTCCCCCGTCCCGGCGAGGTCGAACACGACGCCCGAGAGATCGCCGCTCTCTGTGTCGCGACCCTGCGCGACGTCGCCGCGCGAGCGCGCGCGAACGGCGACGACATCGTCGCGCTGGGCATCACCAACCAACGAGAGACAACGGTCGCCTTCGACCGCGCGACGGGACAACTCCCCCACCGCGCCATCGTCTGGCAGGACCGACGCACGGCCGGCTACTGCGACGAACTCGACGCGCGCGGCGAGACGCCGAAGGTCCGTTCGACCACGGGACTCGTCCTGGACGCCTATTTCTCGGCGAGCAAGATGCGTTGGTACCTCGACCACGGTCACATGGACAACCTGCGCGCACCGAGTTTTGCCACCGTCGATACCTGGTTGGTGTGGTGGCTCACCGGCGGCGTCGACGACGGCGTCTTCGCGACCGAACCTTCGAACGCCTCACGAACGATGTTGATGGACCTAGATACCTTGCGCTGGTCCGAACCGATGACCACGTTGTTCGATGTCGATCCCACGATGTTGGCCGCAATCCAACCGTCGCTCTCCACGTTCGGCACGGTCAGTGCCGACGTGATCCCGGAACTGGCCGGCGTGCCGATCACCGGGATCCTCGGCGACCAGCAGTCGGCGTTGTTTGGTCAGGCGTGCTTTCGTCCGGGCGTGGTCAAGGCGACCTACGGCACCGGGTCCTTCATCCTCGCCAACGTCGGTGAGAGGAATCCTGGCGTCTTCGACGGTCTGATCACCACGCTCGCCTGGGACCTCGGCGACGGGGCGCCCCCGACCTACGCCGTCGAGGGTTCGGCCTTCGTCGCCGGCGCGGCGGTGCAGTGGCTGCGCGACGAGGTGGGGTTCGTCGACGATTCGTCGCAGCTCGAGGCGCTCGCCACCAGCGTGAATGACAGCGCCGGCGTGCAGTTCGTACCGGCCTTCACGGGACTCGGTTCACCGTTCTGGCGCAGTGACGCGCGCGGATCGATCACCGGACTGAGCCGCGGGGTCGGTCGCGGACAAATTGCGCGCGCGCTGATCGAGTCGCTCGCCTATCAGGTACGCGCGATGACCGACGCCTTTCGTGACGGCGGCATCGCCTTGCACGAGCTGCGCGCCGACGGTGGCGCGGCGGCCATGGACCACTTGATGCAACTCCAGGCCAGTAATTCGAAACTGACGGTACTTCGAAGCACGTCGTTAGAGGCGACCGCGCGCGGCGCGGCGACGATCGCCGGTCTCGGCGCCGGTCTGTGGTCCTCGCTCGATGAACTGAACGAACTCTGGACGTACGACCGAAGGTTCGAGCCGGAGGACCCGCTCTTCGTGGACCTGGGTTACGCGCAGTGGCGCCGCGCGCTCGAGCACGCTTGAGTAGGTTGCAGGGAACGTCGAACGGGGGACCATGAAGGAGTACACCGCAACGATGGTGCGCGAAGGGCTCGGCTTCGGCGAGGCCCCGCGCTGGCACGAGGGCCGTCTGTGGTTCTCCGACTTCTATCGACACGGGATCTATTCCATGGCCGAAGACGGGTCGGACGAAGTCCTCGAACACGAGGTCCCGACCCAGCCGTCGGGCCTCGGTTGGCTGCCCAACGGTGATCTGCTCAGCGTCTCGATGACCGATCAGAAGGTGCTTCGCTTTCACGACGGCCAGGTGAGCACCTTCGCGGACATCAGCGAACACTGCGTGTTCTGGGCCAACGACATGATCGTGTCGCCCACCGGTTATTGCTACGTCGGCAACTTCGGCTTCGACCTCGATGCTCGTTTGGCCGAATTGGGCGTCGAGCGTTTCTTCGCCGAGCCGCCGCCGCCGACGAACCTGGTGGTGCTCAACGCCGAAGGCGACGTCGTCCAAGTCGTGCCCGACATCGCCTTTCCCAACGGCACGGTGATAACGCCCGACGGCGCGACGCTGATCATCGGAGAAACATTCGGCTCGAAGCACACCGCCTTCGACGTCAACGCCGACGGGACGCTCGCTAACCGGCGCGTGTGGGCGCAACTTGAGAATGCCGCCACCGACGGAATGTGCCTGGACGCCGAGGGACAGATCTGGTTCGCCAACGCGCTCACCCGACGTTGCGTGCGCGTGCGAGAAGGTGGCGAGGTCACCGCCACGGCCGAATGCTTGCAGCGTGCGTACGCGTGCGTGCTCGGCGGTGAGGACCGACGGACCCTCTTCATCATGACCTCGGGCTCGAGCAATCGATTCGAGATTGCCGACAAGACCCAAGGTTCCATTGAAATCGTTCGCGTCGACGTCGCGGGCGCGGGTACTCCGTAAGAGGAACTCTTCGAAGTCGAAGATTTGATTCAGCCGAGTTTGGTCAGGGCCTTGCGCAGGTTTCGAATCGCCTGGGCCGTTCGAAGTTCATTCTCGATCAAGGCGAAGCGCACGTGCGCGTCACCGCCCTCGCCAAAACCGACGCCCGGACTCGTCGCGACGTCGGCCGACTCGATGAGGAACCTAGCGAACTCCAGTGATCCCATCTCGTGGTACGGCTCGGGCATCGGCGCCCAGATAAACATCGAGCCGCGCGGCGCGGTCACCTCCCAGCCGATTCGATTCAATCCTTCGACCAACGTGTCGCGACGCGACTGGTAGATCATGCGCAGGTGCTCGGGGTAGTCCGTCGCTTCGTTCATAGCGACGATGGCCGCGATCTGAACCGGCTGAAATGTGCCGTAGTCGAGGTAACTCTTCAACTTCGTCAGCGCGGCGACGATCTCGGCGTTGCCGACGAGGAAGCCGACGCGCCACCCGGCCATCGAGAAGGACTTGGTGAGCGTGTAGAGCTCGACGCAGCACTCTTTCGCGCGCGGCACCTGAAGGATCGACGGCGGTTTGTAGCCGTCGAAGCCCAGGTCGGCGTAGGCGAAGTCGTGACAGACGATCAACTCGTGCTCGAGGGCGAAGTCAACCAATCGCGTCATGAAGGCGAGGTCCACACACGCGCTCGTCGGGTTGTGCGGAAACGAGCAGATCAACACTCTCGGCTTCACCTCGGCGCTCTCCCAGGCGAGGATCAGTCCCGCGACGAAGTCGTCACCGGGGTCGTTGGTGGTGGCGCCGGGGTCGAGCATCGGCACCGTGATCACGGTGGCACCGGCGAAGCCCGGCCCCGCCAAGTGGATCGGATAGCTCGGACTCGGAACTAGCGCGCTGTCGCCGGGACCGAGCAACACCCACATGAGGTGCGTGAGACCCTCCTTGGCGCCGATGGTCGTGACTACTTCGGTGTCGGGGTCGAGGTCGACGTTAAAGAGCGCCTTGTAACGCGTGGCCATTGCCAGACGCAGATTGGGAATGCCGCGCGAGGCGCTGTAGCGATGATTGCGCGGGTTGTTCGCCGCCTCGGCCAGCTTGGCGACGGCCACGTCGGGACTTGGCAGGTCGGGGTTGCCGAAGCCGAAGTCGATAACGTCGCGTCCGTGGGCGCGCGCGTCAGCCTTCAGGCCGTTGATCTGCGCGAAGACGTAGGGCGGCAGTCCAGTGACGCGACGGAATTCCATCTACGAACGTTACTCGTCGTGTTCCTCGCGCCACTGTCGCAACGCGTCGACGTCGACGTCGGGCGCGAATATCGCCCACGTCGCGCCGGCGTCGCGCACCGCGCTCAACGTCGTCGCGAAATCCTTCGGCACCGATCCAGCCCAACTCACCTCGCCCGAGGTCGTCATTTCGCGAACCCGTTCGGGGGACGCGTCCCAGAGGTTGATGGTCGCGCCGACCTCACGAGCCACGCGATTTGTCTCGTCGCTCCCGGCGCCGAACCAGACCGGCATCCGATCTTGCAGTTCACGCACGGTCTCGGCCATTAACGCTCGGCGCTCGTTGGCGCTTCGCATCGGTATGTCGTAGGCCTCGTTCTCGGCGGCCGAGAGTTTGTCACCCGATCCCAGAGCGCAGATCACCCGACCCGGAGCCACGCGCTCGAGCGTCAAGAACTCCTCGACCAGGTGCGGCGTCCCAACCAGTCCCACGCGCGCGACGAGGGGGCCGACGATCACCTCGTTGTGACGACGCGCCACGGCCGCGAGCAGTGAGAAGGGCGCCAGGGACGGTCGCGTCGGCGAGCCCATCGGCCAGAGGTGGTCGTAGGCGAAGAGGCCGTCGACGCCCGCGTCGACGGCTTGGGCGGCGAAGCTGAACGCGTCCGCGGCGCCGTTTCGAAACGTCGGCAAGAGGACGCCGAGCTTCACGTGGTGCGCTCGAAGGCGACGAGGGCGGCGCCCATCGCGCCCGAACGGGGCCCGAACATCGAGGGCGTGACGGTGATCGCCGGACGCGCGCGGTACCCCTCGACGAGGTCGGCGAGGTACTCCCGCGCCGACGGCAACACGAGCTCTGAGGCGATGGACAGTCCCCCGCCGATGACGAATTGGCCGCAGTCGAGAATCGCCGCCAGGTTCGCCAGCCCGAGCGCGAGCCACCACCCGATCTCTCTCATCAAGACCACGGCTTCGTCCAGGTCCTGCGCGGCGGCGGCCGTCACGTCCTCGGCCCGTACCGCGGCGGCGTTACCGCGTTGGGCGACGAGCGTCGGGAGCCGACCGGCGATCGCCGCTTCGCGCGTCAGGCGATTGAGTCCCCCGCCCGAGGCGTAGCGTTCCCAACAGCCGTGTCCCCCGCAGAGACAGGCCGCGCCGCGCGCGACGACGACCATGTGGCCGATCTCTCCGGCGAAGCCGCTACGGCCCCGAATCAGCTGACCGTCGGCGACGACGCCGCCTCCGATGCCCGTACCCAGGGTCACCATGACGAAGTCATCGATGCCGCGCGCGGCGCCCCATTCGTGTTCACACAGGGCGGCGCAGTTGGCGTCGTTCTCACAGAACACCGTCGAGCTGGCCATCGACGCGCCGAGTAACGCGCCCAAGTCCGCGCCCGAAGCCGATCGGAGGTTCGGCGCGTAGACCAAGCGCCCGTCGCGGCGCATCATGCCCGGGAGGCCGATGCAGACGGGCAACGACGACTCATCGAGTCCTTGTCGCGCGCTCAGGTCCTTGATCAACTCCGTCACGACCTGCGCGGTCGGCGCGCCGACGTTGTCGCTGAGCAGGTGCGGCGTCGGGGCTTGGGCCTCGCCCAGCACGCGTCCGTCGCGCGCCACCAGGAGCGCCAACGCTTTGGTTCCCCCGACGTCAACGCCGATCGCGACGTCGATCATCGCTGTTGCTCGGCCTGCGCCTTCAGCTCGCGCAGCGCTTGGGTCTGAATGCGATACGCGGCCCGGGATTTGATGAACGTCGGGATCGGCACGAGCAACTCGACTTCGAGGTCGTAGGTGACCTTGGTCTCGTCCCCGTCGGATTCGAATCGGTAGCGCCCGTTCAAGGTCTCGGTGAGGTCGCCCTGGACTTGGCGCCAGGACAGTTCGCCGGGTGCTTTGGCGTAGTCGTAGTGCAGGGTGTAGATGGTCGAGCGACCAAAGGCCGCGGCGCGGAATTCGACCTCCAGCGCTCGTCCCTGGTCGTCTCGGGTCACGACCTCAATGCGCTTAAGGTCCGAAACCCAGTCGGCGTAGTGCTCGAAGTCCGTGACCACTCCGTAGATGGTCTCCGGTGCGGCGTTGACCGTGATCGATTCCGTGGCTCGTGGTGTCACCGCACCTCCTCGCCCCAACCCTAGGGCAGACGATGTGCGTCACCAAAGTGGTCGAAGGGCGCGAGTTCGCGCGAAAGACGCGCGGCCAGGGTGTCCCATTCGAATCGCTTGATGGCCAACGCCCGAGAGGCCCGTGCGAATTCGCGGCGACGATCGTCGTCCACCATCAACGATCGAATGGCTTGGGCCAGCAGATCGACGCTGCGCGAATCGCCGACGACGTAGCCGGTCACGCCGTTTTTCACGGCCTCGTGACTGCCGCCCGAGCGACCGGCGATCTGCGCCACGCCCGTCGCCGCGGCCTCGACGAATACGATGCCGAAGCCTTCTTGTTCGAGTCCGAACCATCGGCTTCGACAGTCCATCACCATGAGGTCACTGGCGCCTAGCCAATCACTCAAATCCTCATCCGGCACCCGACCGAGGAACGTGACGGGCGACCCCAGTCGCGTCGCGAGCGTGCGCAGTCGTTTCTCGTCCCGGCCGGATCCGCCAATCGCGACGCGCAGGTCCGGGAACTGCGGCTGCAATCGGGCGGCCGCGCGAATGAGTGTGTCCGTGCCCTTGCGGGGTACGAGTCGCGAGTACGAACTGACCAGGAACGCACCCTCGGCGAATCCGAGGGCTTGACGCACTGGGGCGCGGCGCGAGGGATCGAGCGGCGCGAAGCGGCGTGTGTCGACACCGGGCGTCACCTGGATGATCGGCGGCGCGTGCTCCGCGGTGATTCGTCGAACCTCGGACTCCGGGTACGAACCGGCGCAGATCACGACGGCGGCGTTTCTCAACACGTAGCGAAGGGACGAGGCCACGACGGGAATGCGCCCGGGCGCCGTCACCTCGGCCCCGTGCACCACCACGCCGTAGGGAACCGAAAGGCGCGGCCCCAGCAACCCGAGCGGCCACGCCGGGTCGAGCAGGACGAGTTCGGGCCGATGGCGCGCGATCGCCGATTCGATGGCCCGCATCGCGCGCCAGGTGGGAAAGAAAAGGGTCTTCGCCGGGATCCGTTCGACGACAATCTCGGAACTCGCGTCAAATGTTTCAGCGTCTGGATGCGACGTCGCGGTCAGCACGACCGCGCGGTCGGGCTCGAGTCGACGCCACAGTTCGTGAAGGTAGACCTGGATTCCGCCAGTTTTCGGTGGATAGTCGTTGGTCACCAGCAAGTGACGAGCCATCGGTCCAACTTAGTCAACGCCTAATCGCTCAGGGCTACTCCGAGGTCGCGGATCGGTGTTGAAATTTCAGTCGCGGCATCATGCCCTGGGACGTGAAGAGTTGGACGACGTCGGCTTCCTCGGTGGTCATCACCAGTTCGTCGAGTTCTTCACCGAGCACGAAGCTGACCAGACAGTCGGCGCAGTCCGGTGTGCCGCGACGTACACAATCGTGGCAGCTAATTGACAGTTCGATCTCGTGGCTCATGGTGGCCCCCTTCACTTGCCACCACTCTGCACCGCGCCTGTGACACGTCAGGCGTGCAAATATCGCGCGATCTCGGCGGCGACCTGTTCGGGACCGAAGAGAACACCTTCCGTCAGGACTCGATGAACGAACGGATCAATCAACACGTAGAACGGGGGGCATCGGACGTCCAGAAGCCGAAAAGCCTCCGGCGAGACGAATACCGACTGACGGGCACCTTGCCACTCCGACGATTCGTCGTCGCCCGCGCTGATAACGACGATCGGAAGACGAAGTTCGTCAAGATCCGCGTTGATGAACTCGCGACAGCCGTCGCAGTCGGACTTGATCGCCACGACGAGGGTGACTTCGGTCAGATCGAGTGCTACCTCGGCACCGTCGGACCAATGGCCGCGCAGTGAATCGGGGGCGACCCGATCACGTGGTCGATCAAAGGATCGAGCGTTGAACTCAGACGTCACTGGATTCGACGATGGGTTCGACGGCGCGTCCGTGGCCACACCATCGACAGGTCACCGATTCAACGTTCTTCGCAATGATCTCTGGTTCTTCGACCGTCAGATCGCCGCCGACGGTGAAGTGGTGGAAGGACCGTATGGACGTTGTCTCCACCACATCGAATCTCGTGAGGTTCCCGCATGCGGTGCATCGATAGCGAGTAGTCACAGAATCACGGTACTTGGAGATTTGTGAACTCATTCAATGGACGGATAGTGGCCCCGACGTCGGGGTCGTACTTCGTAATCGAAGGGCTCCGGATCTTCGTAACCGAAGACGGTGTCGAACGGCACCGGGTCGATCTGATTGTGGGACCGCTCGGCGTCGATGAGTCGAACCAGCGCACCGGGGTGGCGCAGTTTGCCGATCATGATGGAGCCGCCGTTCGTCTCCAGAACGACGAGGCCGCGTCTCGTGAGTCGCTCGGAGACTCGCTGATCGACGCGCAGCGCGACGACGTCGCGCAGGTCCACCGAGCTTCGCTGGTGGTGCAACACTCCGCCTTCGACCACGATTCGTTCGCTGGTGACGTGCACTTTGTGCGAGCGCCAACGCCACGTGCGTGTCAACGCCACCAACGCGAAGGGACCGGCGAAGATCAACCCCAGTACCGTTTCTTGTTCGTGGATCAGGTGCACGTGCTGCCCACCGAAGATCACCAGAGCGAGCAGGACGATGCCGGCGAGACACGGACGCGCTATGCCCCGGGCGACGGGCGTCACCGAGATGATCCCCACCTCGCCCTCGCGCATAATCATTCGTGGTGCCACACCTCAATCGTAAAGACTCTTTGAAGGAAAATCAGAGCATCGGCCGTGAAAGTCGTGTGAATTCTCTCATCAAACGTTGCGCATTTGGTGCGCCGCCATATCGAAGTAGGCGTGAAGTTCATTGAACTGGTCCTCGCTCAGAGTCGAGCGTTCACTCTCTAGTGCCGTCGACATCGCTTCGAGCCAGGCGTCGCGCGCGACCCGGTTGATGCGAAAAGGAGCGTGGCGCATTCGAAGACGTGGGTGTCCGCGTACTTCGGAATACGTCTTCGGTCCGCCCCAGTACTGCTCTAAGAACATCTCGAAATGTCGCTTCGATTCGCTAAGGTCTTCGGGGTACATCGGTCGCAGCAGATCATTTTGCTCGACTTCGGCGTAGAAGTTCGAGACCAGACGGTGAAAAAACTCGTGACCACCGACCTGGTCATAGAACGTCGCCTCCACCTCTCTACGTTAATGGCGTGTTCTAGACTGCTTCGGGTCTCTTAGGAGACGTGCGGGTGTAGCTCAATGGTAGAGCTCCAGCCTTCCAAGCTGGCCATGCGGGTTCGATTCCCGTCACCCGCTCTCACGTTTTTCGTTGAGAGTGCAATGGTTTCATGCACTTTCGAGTGACCACGAGCGACCACGAGTAACCAAGAGAGACCACTGTGAAGTGCCCATAGGTGCCCAAACTGATTCACGAGGTGCCCATAGGTGCCCAAACGTGCGTTCCAGTCGAACAAATTCAGAATCCAAAAACGACGAGATCGAGCGTTCAGACGTGAAAAACTTTGAGACCGGACTTACGCCGGGGGTTCTTCGTCGATTGGCTTGGCGATTGCACCGAGGGCGTCAGCGATGATGCGATCGCGATCCATGGTGGCGTGCTGATAGCGCATCGCAGCGACTGACGACGAGTGCCCCGCGCGATGCATCAGCTCGACTGTCGTCGCACCTGTCGCTGCTGCCAGGGTCAGGCCCGTGTGTCGTAGGTCGTGCAGGCGCAGGTCTGGTCGACCGACTATGGTGCGCGCACGCTGCCAGGCGACCTGCAAAACGTTTCCCGTCAATGGCACGCCGGTAATGCCCATGAAAACGAGGGCACCGGCCTCGGGACCAGTGAAACGGTCGAGGTGATCACGGAGTCTCACATTCAGGAATCCTGGAAGGGCAATCGTACGGCGCCCGGCATCTGTCTTAGGCTCTTTGACGAGGGATTTTCCTCGCATCGTAATGGTCCGACTCTGTTCAACTCTGAGCGAACCGTTGGCGAGGTCGATGTCCTTTCGTCGGAGCCCGAGCAGCTCCGCGCGACGAAGCTGACACCACGTCGCGAGCAACACGATGAGACGAAGGTGTTCTGGCATTGCAGCTTCCAGAGCTTCAACCTCCTGAACGGTCGCCACAGGCCGCTCCGCGGGCCGCTCCACTCCCCCTCCGGCGACTTTGCACGGAGACGATACGAGGAACCCATCGGTTACTGCGGTTCTCAAGATTGCAGAAAGTAGTCGATACGCCTTGGCTGCGGTCGAAGGATGTTCCCGAGCGAGACTCGCATGCCAACTACGAATCTTCGACGGCGCGAGACCGATCAGGGTTGCATTGCCCAGAGAGGGAATGATGTGGCTCTCGAGAAGATAGGTGTAGAGCTCCTTCGTTCGAAAGGCGAGGTCGTTGCGTTGGTCGAGCCACACTTCGGCGTACACGCGAAGAGTCATCTTGCCGGCGCGAGGATCGATCCACACACCACGGCGAAGATCGGATTCAATCGTTGCGAGGCAAGCCAGTGCGTCGGCCTTGAATGTGTACGCGCCCGCCGAGTACATGCGACCTTCGACGCGATAGACGACCTACCAACGTCCTGACGACCGTTTGCGCACCGTTCCGAAATGTCGCCTCGACGTAATCGCAGCGTCACCGACTGTTGATCTCTTTTTTGCACCACACTCCAACGGTCGTGGTGCATCGCCGCGATCTCTCCTTTCGGGCCGATTTGAGCGCGAGACCCTTCAGCTTGGAGAGTCTTCGGACTTCGCGCGTTCCCGCGCACGGGCCTCTGCCTTGAGTTCCCGCTCGAAAGTGAAGAAGAGCTCTGCCAACTGGGTTCCCCGAGGATCGTCGTAGCCACGACCCTCGAAGTGAAATGTGCCCTCGACCGGATCGCCGTCCCTTTCGCCGGCCATGTACTCAGTTCGAGCGTTTCGGAGGGCCGCGAAAGTCGTTGAGAACGCCCTCGACTTCGTGATCAGTTGGCCCGTGAATCCGAAGGTGTGGGCGTGTTCCTTCAGCCGCAACGATTTGTACTTCGTATTTCCGCCAATGTCCCAAGCAGTGAGGGCAAGGCGCTGCAAGTGGGGATCATCGACGAGTGTCACGATTTGGCGTCGCGAACGGAACTGTCTAGCCAGTTCCTTTGAGCCATCTGTGGTTTTCGCCGCGTACTTGGCAACGTAGGCGGCCACTTTGACGGCCTCCTCCTCGCGGCGCGCCAGGTCCTGGATGTCGTAGACGCGACCCCACCGAATCGGCCGTCCTTCAACATCGGGCGCCTGCGCTCTCTCAATCGAGGTTCGCATAACCCGTTGAAGGAGTTCAACTGTCGCCCAGGCTGGCGGTTCAACATCAATCGATTCGGGGCCGTCCAGGCGCAGCACGCAATGGAAGTGCGCCAGGCCACGACGCTGCACCTCGGCCACCTTCAAGTAGTGCAGTTGGGCGACCGTGCCCAGATTCGGTTGCCCAACACCTCCCTCCGCGGCCAACAACCGACGAATGAGTTGGATGGTGTTGTTCCACAACTTTGAAGCGTGCGCATTCCACAAGACGGCACCGCGATAGTTGAAACTCTGCTCGCACAGTGGTCGACCTAGATCGATGTCTTGTTCCGTGTGCCGCCGTGAACATGATGTGGGTCGACCGTGGACACATAGAGATCCTGTGGATCGAAATCGAGCGACACAACTTCCGTTGTCTCGTATCGTGTGAACGGCGCCGAATGACGGAGCCGTCAACGTGATGAAGAGTCGCGGATGCGTGCCAACGACGACGGGTGTGCCTTTGCCACCCACGAGTCCGGTGGATACGAGAATCCAGGTGTCAGCTCTGTAAAGGTACGAGCACGCCGGACAGACAACTTCGCGCCTGTCTTTGCATGCGACTCGTAGATCACGTTCTGAAACTTCGCCAGTTGCAAAATTGATGATCTCACCACGAAGGCGAATGGGGTGCGAACAGTTGCTCGAGCCTTGGAGTTCTCGAACTAACTTCGCAGCTTCCTCGGCGTTCACGATCGATGCGATGCATCATCGATAAGGACATCGTGCCATCGATCACAATTAATTGAATCGAATTCCAACCACTCGGTTGCCGCATGACTTTCTACTGCATTGTCTGAACGTCTGATCATCGAGTCCCCATTTCGAAGCGAACGATTCGCGCCCCACTCAAAGGTTCCTCAAACCTGGACAATTGAACTCGGAAATTGAGATTCCAATAACTGTTTTCCTGCCCCTATATTTCAACGATTTTGATGGTCGCCTATCCCGCCCGCTTGGCCGGCTTGGCGCTTCGCGCCCGCCGGCCGCGGGAGATGGGATTTCAGTAGAAGCAGGACCCTGAGGGACGATTTGAGGAACTCTTCTTTACGTTGTCAAGGGTGGTCGCAGGTTGTTGTTCGAGCCGGTTTCCCATTGAGCTCTAGATGAGGACTTGTCTCTTCTATGATTCTCCGACTCTCATATTTTGGTATGGAGAACAGAGGTTCAGTCCATCGGTCCGGTTTGATCGGTATTAGTTCACACCGTGTGATTGAAGGCTGAGCGAATGTCTCCCAATCGAATCAGTTCTAGACGTCCATCTTGGTGAGGCTGGTCGCAGCTGTTTTCATTCAACCGCAACAATTCTCCATCGCCACTTTGAGTGGAACAAAAGCGCTCTCAAACTCACGCGAGTATTTGCCCGTCCGTATTCTGAGAGCAACTGCAATCCCATTTCATTTCCTGGGTCCCGTCTAAGCAGATTTCTCAGGAAGGAGTTCCTAATCTTGATAAGGCGCGCCGCGGAACGTCGTGCACCCCGGCTACCGTCTCCGAAATCGAGATACGTGTACGACATCAGATTCGTCAATCGAATCCACACCAGAGCATCTGCCTGAGTCATTGCCGACACTATTTTTCTACTCTCCATCATGCGAAATGCATCAAATTCTCGGTCTATTGCAAACTGGAAGAATCTCAATGATTGTTCTTTCTCTGGCAATCTTCTGGAAATCACAATCGCACTTAGCGTGCATAATCGAGAAGCCATATTGCGGGGAAGTGCGGCATACTCGGATATGTCGACTACGAGTTCAAGGTATTTTTTCTCGACAATTGACCAAGATTCATAGAGCTGCAAATCCTTGAGCAACTCAGCCTCCATGCCTGACTTCCGAATCAACATCTCTAACTCGTAACGTCTTACTCTCGCGGACCGTGGCACCAATTTGAGCCATTGCGAAACTACGTTCAAGATGTCCTTCAGTCGTTCAAGATCTACTTCTACAGACGATTGTGCGTCGTTTTGCAGCTCGTACACGAGTCCGCTGAAATCAAGGTCGTACCTTTCGTATTCTTCTCCAAGCAATGCAAATGGTTCGATCCATATGACACCACATTCAGGGGGATTCTCGGACTGACGATTGAAATTAGGAACCTGGCGATACCTATTTGACAAATTGCTATAACCCAACTCGGCACCCCAAAAGTCAATGTCGGCTAGTAATTCCTCAAAGCCTTCAATTCGCTCAATGAGATGCGTCCGAGAAACTTCTCGGACCACTGCCTTCAGAGTCTCAATGGCTTCGGCGGGTCGATCGGACCATCCTTGAACATTCGACAAACCAAGTCCGGCAACAATTAGTTGATTGATGAAGCACGCTGTACGCGGACCGCTTCGACCCATTTCGTATTCACGTGCAAGGGAAAGAGCAAGGGAGTACTGAGTTTCCGACTGTATCAACATGCCGTGATCACTGAGCATTTCTCCCATTACACATTTCACCCAAATCATTAGGTGCAATAGTTCACTCGACGTGGAATCGAGGTCCTCCTCGATAACGCCCTCCAAGCGCGCAACAACCAAATGTAAGTGCTGCAGCGCAACATCCACTTGATCGAGGGCATAGAGACGTTGCGCTTCTGACACCGCCTCAATTACACCATTCTCATCCACGCGACCATCAATTCTCTTAGCCACAGGGATAGGTCTACTATCCCGCAGCAAAGACCGGGAGCGGGATTGGAAGCGGGAATGGACCGACATGGGGGAAACGCAATTGCGGTGGCGCTGGAATGCGACTCACGACCCAGTGCAAGGCGCGTGATGGCGCGAGGAACACGCCGCCAACGTCTCCCCAGAACGAGGATTTACCGGGCTCGTGTCGTTTGGCGAGCTTTGGATTCTTTACCTTCGTATCGTCAAAGGTTTTGGCCGAGATTTCCCCGGGCCCAGGCCCACCTCCCGGTTCGTTTGCCCTGAATAGCGACAAGCAATTTATCGTCGCAGCCAATACGAGACATGCGACCCATCTACCGCTCCCCGCCACGTCACCGAGAGGGTCCGTGCTGTTCAGTGGGTCGTCGCCCAAAAAGACGTACGGTTGGTTTGTTGCGTCGAACAATGGATCAACACTCATGAATTGATCCGTCGACGGGTCGTAATAGCGGTCAATGAGGTAGATCAGGCCGGTTGAATCCGTGTAGGAACCCTGAAAGCCGAAGGGTGTGACATCACTTCCCGATTTGATCGTCTGCTTGCCGTACGGCGAATAAACCGCCAGCTCATCGGTCGCGCCCGATGAGCTGAAGACGCCTTGTACACCAGTCTGATTCGCAACGAGGAACACCGCCGTTGAGCCACTGGCAGTGGTGGTGATCTGTTCGATCGGCGCGGTGCCACCGAAGAGTAGGTCGCCGTATATGTAGCTGACGTTCGTCGTCGAACCTGGTGTCAGTGAACTCGTGGCCGCGTCGTTGATGTTCAGCGGTAGTGAACCGCCCGACACGGTGTCCCAGGTCGAGTCGGTCGTCAGAGTAGTTGGAGTTGCCGAAGCAATCACTAGTGCTCCGACCGACACTGAGGTTCCCGTAGGCGACTGCGACGCGGTTGGACTACTCACGCTCGAAACGTTTGGGTTGAACGCAACCACCTTGTTGCCCGACGCTGTGACGACGTACGTGAAGCCACTCGTTGAGCCAGCCGCTCCAGAGATTGGCACGTGCGCGTAGCCAACGTAGGCTTCACCAGAGTGAGTCGGACTTAACATCGGGTACGCCACCGTCGTGGACGAGGTGTCGTTGTGCGAATTTCCTACTACGTCATCGGACCACACGGTTGACGCTCCCGTGCCATTCGTGTACTCCTGAGCGTCCAGTTCAACGCCAGTTGAACCAATAGTTCCCGAGTAGGTAACGGTGATCGTCGAACTGCCGGTCGTGGTCACCGTTCCGAGCCACATCTCAATATCTTCTCCGTCAAAGGTGCTCGTCGACTTTTGCCACGTCGCCCCGCCACCGCTCACGGAGGCGATGGTGATCGACGACGAATTGATTGACGCCATCAGAACAAGGGCGTCGCCCACGTTCTGGGGATTCACCGACAAGGTCGTCCTCCCCGGCGTGCCGGAGCCCTGCTGCAATGTACCGACCGCGGAAATCGTGCCTGCGGCCGTACTGGCGGTCGACGTGGTCGTGCGTAGTCCGTCACCGTTGTAGGTGTAGCTAGTACCGTTAGCGGGTGTTGAGCCGCAGTTCGTCGCTGCCGTGCTCGCGTCGCAGAGTTCGCCGTAAGGGTTCCACGCGTAGTCGGTTGTCGTCGTGCCTGACCCAGTTGTGGTCGCAGCGCTCGCCCGCTCTCCGTTAGCCGAATAGGTGTAGTTGGTCTCCACTGAGGCCGATGGCGGCGAAGAACACGAGTTCGTCGAGGAGACGTTGACCGACCAACACAGCTCGTCGCCCACGTTGTAGGCGAATGACGTGGTTGAACTGGACGGGGGCACGTCCTGGGTGATCTCTCCGTTCGCCGCCACCGTATACGTGTCGTTGCTCGTCGATGAGCCAAGGTTCGTGGCCGAAGTAATTTGATTGTTCTGGTTGTAGGCCGTCGAGGCCGAGGTCGAGCCGTTTATGTCCGTCGTGGCCACTCGCTGGTCATTGTCGTAGGTCCAACTGTCGCTGATGGCCGAACCGGCGCTGAGGCTTGTGAGCTCGCCGTTGTTGTCATAGCCGTAGTTGGCGGTTACACCCGTTAACGACGGATACGCAATGGTGGAGGGAGCGTTTGGCGTCGAACTATTGCTGTAGGTGTAACCGGTCGTATTAGCCAACCAGTCCGCCACGCTCGAGACACGTCCCAGCGCGTCATAACTCCTCGTCACGATGGTATTCGTGGCTGACGCCGGCGAATTGCAGTTCGTTGACGTGCTGACCGGATAGGCGGTACATGAGACCTCGCCGTCATGGTTGTAGGCGTAGTTCAATGTCTTGCCATCGCCGTCGGTCGTGCTCGTGAGTTGACCTTGGGTGTAGGTGTAAGTGGTCGTTTGACTCCACGCGGTCGGCGTCGCCGGATTGCCTGTGTTGTCGCTCATAGAAGTGCGCTCATCGGCGTTGTTGTACCCGTATTGCGTGACCCCGGCCGCGCTCGGTCCCTGGCCGCACGAAAATTGAACGAGCGAGGGCATTTTGTTGCAGACCTCACCATTGGGGTTGTAGTTCTCCGTCACCCCTGTGCCGTCGGGATTGACGGTCGTCACGAGGTCGCCAGCCGCGTCGAAGACGAACTTGGTGGTGGCGCCCATCGAGTTGACGGATCTGGTTACGAGCGTCGGATATGACGCGTCCTCGTACGAGTTCGTTGTCGTGTTCCCGCTGGGATCAGTGATCGTTAACTTGTTGCCCAACGCGTCGTAGGTCGCGGCGCTGTCACCGCTCGGCGTTGTCGAACACTGCGTACTGCCCGGTGTTGGAGCCGCATCACCGTAGACGCAAGCTTCACCGTAGTCGTTGTACGCGCTGTACTGGACTGCGGTAATGCCCGCGTCTTGTACCTCGGTGGGCGAGTTCGGATACGCGAGATCGGCGTAGTAGTTGGAGGTGACATTACCCTTCGAGTCCGCCGTCTGGAATACATTCGTTGTTCCTGGCTCATAGGTCCAGCTCGTCGAACCTCGCGTGCTGCTCGCCACACAACTAGCTCCAAAGCTCCCAGAGGCAAGTAGTTGATAACAGGGCCGATTGTCCCCGTCGTAGAGGGTGGTAGTGAAGACCGACGGGGTAACGCTGTTGTTGCCGGAACTAGCGAGGTTTCCCGCCGCGTCGTACGCGTATTGCGTGGTGATGCTGCCAGGCTGATAGCGATAGGACGGCACTGAGGTGTGTGACACGTACGCGTAGGAGGTCGCGTAGGAGTTCGACGAGGACTGCGAACCCGACTGGCCGGCAGGTGGAATCTGCCAGAGGATGTCGCCCATCAAGTTGTACGACGCCGTCGTCGTCTGCGGATCGGCGCTCGCGCCAGTATCGCCGGCGTCAATCGTCTGGCCCGCGACGTCGCCCTGTTCGTCGTAGTTATACGTGGTCGCACCCGTCGGCGCCCCGACGGCGCCGGAATCGTAGGTCGTGTAACTGCTGGTACACGACGGAGGCGCCGTGGAAGAGGTCCATCCCAGCCTTTGTGCCAGAGCCGGCGATACCTCATAGCAGAGCAGTGAGTAGTTGGCGTAGTAGCCGTAGTAGGTGATATTGCCTAAGGGGTCGATCGCCGTCACCGCCTGTCCAAACGAGTCATACGTGTACCGCGACGATCCGCTCGGAGGACTACTCGACGGGTTCGACGACGGACCGGGATAACTCCAGGCCAACTCCGGGATATTGAGCGAGGTCGACTCGTTGAAAGACGACGTCGCCACGTCCCCCAGCGGGTCGGTGGTCGAAATGATGTTGCCCGCGGGGTCCGTGATGATGGTCTCGGATTGCAAGTTCGGGCTCGAACCCTGAAGCGTGTTGGGGTAGGTGATCTGCTCGGAGGTGTTTGCGGCTCCGTTGCCGAGGTTCCAGTTGTAGAGCCAGGTCTCCACTTCGCTCGGGTTGCTCTGAGAACCGAGTTGCGTGGAGGTCTCGAGGCCACTGGTGTATTGGTCGACCTCTTTGGGGATGTCCGCAGCCACCGTCGTGGGCCAGGACGTTGCGGTACAGGTCGTGGTCGAATTCGGGCACTCGGCGGGATAGAGAATGGTCGTCGTCTGGGTGTCGCCCGATCCAGTGCATTGACCCGTCGAACAGGCACTGGTGTACGAGTATGAGGTGGTTGCCGGATTCGTCGGCATGCCGTCTTCTAGTGAGGCGACCATGCCGGGTTGCGAGCCCGTCGACGACGTATAGGTGATCGTAGTTGAATGCAACGCCCCTGCCACCACGCCCGAGGGCGACGTCGCGTCGGGGTCGTAGATCTCCACCATGTTGCTGCTGTAAGGGCTGGAAGACGCGGAGTACTCATAGGTCCACGTCGAGGTGCCCGTGCCCGTCGGACTCGGCTCGGTAACGCTCGTCAGGTTGTTCGGCCGCGACGACGAACTGTACGTCAAGGAATAGGTGCTTCCCGAAGGATCGATGACCTCAGTAACCTCACTCACGCTGTTGAGCACCTCAACGATGTCCCGGCCGTCGTGGGCGTCGACAATAGTGCAGCCGTAAGTCGCCGTTCCCGGGCACGCGTTACTTAAGGTAACTCCGCCCTCGCTGGTCGTTCCCGCGCTCACCGAGTAGTACTCAAGGCCCTGCGCTGGCGAGCCACCAGAAACCGACAGGGCCGCGTTGGACGTCACTCCTTCTAACTGACCGTTCCATGCGTAATTCTGAATTGAATCACCGCCGCTCACTTGAAACGTGAATCCGGTACCGGGAGTCTCACTCAGTTGACCCTGAACGCTGCCGAGCGCACAGAAGTTATACGTTGAACCGGAGATCGTGTACTTGGCGGTGAAGGGATAGTCGCCGGAGAACTTGGTGGGGTCACCAGACAACTGGCATGAAGTCGAAGCACCACTGTTAGAAGATTCGTTAAAGGTGACTTGAGACCCGTTTCCTTGATTGACGATCACGCTTTGGCCCGACGTCGTCACGGAGGAACTGAAGTTGGAACTCCAGCCCTCGCCAAAGGCGAGCCCACTGGTGCTGTTCGCCAAGTCCGACTGAGCTAGTTGCGCGTCATATCCGAGTGACAACGAGAGATCACCGCCAATCGCGGGAGCGTCGAAGAGCGTATTGGATGTCGAGAAGTCTCCCGTCATCACGTCCACGTTGCTGCCGGAATCCAGGGTGTTCGAGGGCGGGGCGCTACCCGTCACGTCCGATGCGGCGCACGTGTAGCAGGTGACTGAAGGGTTGGTGTCACCGTAGAAAGCACCGGCCGTATAGGGCGCCTCCGACAAGCCGCTCACCCTCGCGCGAAGTCCTCCGTGCCACATTGGTACGCCCGACTTGGTTACGAGTGCTACGTCGCCGTCATTGTCAATCTTGAGATAAGACGGAGTAGTCGCCTCGGATCCGTGACTGACGTGATTGGCCGCGCGACGTGTCGAGTTCGCCGGAAGCAGGGCGCGCGCGATTTCCGTGACCGCTCCACTTCGCCACGCCACACGACCGTTTTTGAGAATCTCGATCCGGCCGCCGGTGAACACGTCGACTCGGAAGACGCCGGACGAAGATTCTGCCCGCGCGCCCGGACGAAGCGTCGTTCCTACGTAGAGTCTGGAGGGACCAGAAGGTGTGCGCGGCGCAGCAGCTCCGGCGGTGAGCGGCACCGCCATCGAGATAACCAATGTGGCCGCCACCGAGGTCACGAGCAGTGAACCGCTTAGCCTCACCCAGCCGGGTCGCGAGATCTTTGTGGGCGTCGAGATGGACATCATCGCACCTGGTCCTTCTGCGTACGCACTTGAGGGGTCACTGGGACAGCAACCCCGCCCACCGTTGACACCGACACCGATTGGTTGCCATCCTGTCCCACGAACACGCAACTGGTGGACGAGTAACAACTGAGTGCGCTAAAGGCTGTTGCCGGGGAGCCAAAGGAGGAATCAGGACTCCACGTGGAAGCCGAGGTCGTCGTAAGAACCCGAAGCGCATATCCATCTTCGGCCGAGCCCACGGCGACGCACGCCGTACTGGAACAAGAGACCGTGTTCACCGTTCCTGAACCGCTCGGCATCGAGGTTGGCTCCCAGCGAGCCCCTCCATCGGTGGTGACGACCTCGTAGCCGGTGGCACCGGGACCCTGGGAGACGGCCGGGTTGCCACCGACCGCGACGCATGTCGTCGCTGACTCGCACGAGACCGAACGCAACACGCCAGTTCCACCGCTCACCGTGCGCGCAGCCCAGGTCTTTCCGCCGTCGTTACTGACGACGATTGACGCACCCACCGCCACGCAAAATGACGAGGTCGGACAGTCGACCGAACCTAAGGCCCCGAAGTTGGTGGGCAGGATCGGCACGCTCCAGGCGATTCCACCATCCGATGAGAGCAAAAGCTGGCCGGAGAAGGGTCCGTTTTGACTCGGCGACACTCCGACACTCACACAGGTCGCCGAACTCGGACAACTAACGCCGAGCAAGGTGGTGTTCGCGGTGGGAATTGATGACGAAGTCCATGTCTTGCCGCCGTCGCTCGATTGCACCGTCGCACCCTGTCCGACGGCCACGCAGATCGACGCGCTCTCGCAGTCGACGGCGTTGAGTTCGGGTTCGTTCTGATCGAGTACGCCTTGAGTCCAAGTGCCACCATCATCTTGAGAGGTGGAAGCGACCGCGTTGAGATCGCCGTCGCCGCCGACTGCCACGCACTCATTCGACGTGGGGCACGATACGCCGTTGAAACTGCCCAGACCGTCGAAGGCTCCGCCTGACGTCGCAACAATCGGTGCGCCTGATTCGTCGCGGGGAGTAATCCACCGACCAAGGAGGTGGTCAGCACCAGTCGGCACAGTGTGCTCTACCTTGGTCGATGAGGTCGGACCCGAAAATCCGCCACTCGAGCCAACGGCGGCGACGGACACCGAGGCCAAAACCACTATCGCTCCGGCGACAACTGCCGACACCACGAGGGACGGGTGCGAACTTCGGCGACCTTGCGCGCGATGAACGACTCGGTGTGATCGCTTGATCATGATGCCTCCTGAGACGAACGAGATGCGTAGGACGAACTTCGGAGTGACGGCGAGCGAAGTGTTCTTGGCGGGGCTATCTCGCCTCCGATCGAACTTCGACGAGGTAGGCGAAGATTCGGACCGGAGCCGCCCGATATTGAACAGATCGAACCGCTTAGAGTGCCGCCGTAGGGACAGGAGTAGGCAACGCCGATATAGGCGCCATAGGTGGTTACGGAGTAGCAACCAGTTCCGATGAGCTGACCAGAAGCGCACCAGTAGCCGAAGGCTCCCCCATCGGTGCCGTAATTGGCGGCCGTATAAATGATGCAATAGCTGCCCCCCCACGTGTCGCCGTTTGCGATGCACGAGGCTTGCGATATGTATGCGATGCGCCAGCACTCGGAGCCACTTGGTCCAGACCATCCCGAGCTGCAGTAGTACCCGGAGTATTCGTTCGCGGGACCCAAAGGCGACTCGTGAGTGCAGGTGCTTCCACTCAATGTGTCGCCGCTTGAGCAGTAGTAGTAGCTATTTGGATATGTCGCGTAATTCCAGAAGAAGTTCTCAATCGCGACGTTGGACACGTCACCCAGATAGGTCCCACTGCTCGCTTGAGTTGCCGTAATGAGGCAAGTGCCGGATACATTGCTCGGAACTGAGAGCGTCGTTCCGCTGATCGAGCAGCCCGTCGCATTTCCGTTTGCGACACTAAAAGTAACCGCCGCCGAACCGTTACCCCCGGTCACCACGAGTGAGATCGTGGTGTTGATTGCCGCTCCCGTAGAGCTCACCAGCAAGGGCGCGGTGGCTGTCGTCAACGGTGAACCAGAAATTGTGTAGCTCAGCGCCGACGATGTTGACGTCGCGAAGTTCGCATCACCGGAATAGATCGCGGTGATGGAGTGGGTTGCCGCAGTCAGAGACGACGTCGTACACGTCGCGTATCCCGAATTGACGACCCGGTATTGGCATCCCGATATCAGCGTCCCGCCGTTCTCAAATTCGACCGTGCCCGTCGCACTCGTCGTCACCACCGCCGTAAATGTGATCGTTGTGTTGAGATTCTCGGGTGACAAGGGAGCGGCGCTTAATGAGATCGTTGGAATTGTCAACGCGGGTGAGGTGGCGGCAATACTCGTGCCTGCCGGTCCCGAACCACCACTGCTCGAGGCGAAAACCGAAAACGTGTATGACGTTGACGGCGACAGGCCTGGCACCGTGCACGAGACTCCCGGGTACGCCACGGTGCACGTTAACGAGCCGGGACTAGATGTCACCGTGTAACCCGTTATCGTCACTCCACTCACCGGAGTGGGAGCCGTCCACGTGACCTTCGCACCGCCACCGCTATACGAAACCGCTACGGATGTTGGCGGATTTGGAACGGCCGCTTCTGCGGTACTGGCTACAAATGTCGTGAGACCGAAAATAAGTCCGAAGATGGAAACAGATTCGATGGCAAACCTTGAAATTCTTACATGGCCTGCACCTCGATGCATCATGACTTCCCCCCAACCCGGAAGCCCTTGCGGTTCGCCTTTTCTAACTCGCTAAAAGCAAAGCGACGACAACGCCGCCAAAACTCTGGTGCGCAACAAAAGTCTGCAATCTGTTTGCTATTCGACGACACATCGTTCTTGAAATCAGCACGATGGCCCCCTAAAGAGGCGATGTGGAGTTTTGAGTGATGAAGCACACAACGTGGCGCGGGAGTTGCGCGGTTGGAGTTGGCTTCCAGCAGACGGATTCCTGCGACCCATGTTCAATAAACATCTTTCTCGTTGGTCGGGTGCCACGAAGTGGGACAGGTTTCACGCCTCAAGTGCGAACCGCTGCTGATGCACGCTGAACGTTGAGCGGGTTCGCCGTCCGTCTTGCGAATCAACTCAGAACGTGCCCATGGGGTGCCAGTCAACAGAACGCCGCGTTGAGATAGTGCCCATAGAGTGCCCAAGAGAAAATGATGCGCTTAACAATTCGATTGAAGTAAGACTTGATCAGGGTTTTTGCTCAGACATTCTTGGAGCGCCGTTCAGCTTCCCAAGCTGAGAACGCGAGTTCGATTCTCGTCACCCGCTCCAAGTGGGCTGGTTCC
>PMTF01000002.1:0-1090 GCA_003167415.1 Acidimicrobiaceae bacterium
TACCCGGCGAAGGCCAAGTGGGTGGTTTCGGTCGGCGCAACGACCGAGGACGGGTGCCTGGGCGACTACTCCAACTACGGTGCCAACCTGACGCTGGTGGCACCCGGCGGCGGTCCCGACTCGTCGCTGCCGCACAACGACGCCGACTGCCACTCGAGCGCCACGCAGGATGGCGACATCTACCAGGAGACCTTCGCCGACGTGGAGTCGCCGAGCGTGCGCGTGTTCGGGCTGCCGGCCGGCTACTACGGCACATCAATGGCGGCACCGGCCGTCAGCGCCACCGCCGCCCTGATCATCGCCAGCGGCGTGATCGGGCGACACCCGAGCGTTGCGGCGATCACCGCCCGCCTGCAGGACACCGCGACCCTGCTCGGGCCCGGCAGGAGCGATCGGCGCTACTTCGGCGCCGGCCTCGTCGACGCCGCCAAGGCAACCGGGTCGACGGGATCTACCGGCGCGACGGGACCGACAGGGTCGACCGGGTCGACCGGCGCCACCGGCGCGACCGGATCCTCCGGCACCACGCGATAGCCGTCGAGCTCGCGAGGCGAAGGTGCCACGGTCGCAAGAGCGGCCTCTACGGCGTGCGGATGATCAGCACCGCGCACGGCGCGTGGTGTGAGATCCGGTTCGGCACCGAGCCCAGCAGGAATCGCTTCGCCCCGGCCCGGCCGCGGTTGCCGACGATGATCAGATCGGCGCCGCGTTCCTCTGCGACGTCGAGGATCGCGTCCGCCGGGTCTCCGCGTTGGGCGTAGAGGTCCACCTCGACTCCCGCGGCTGCGAACACGGCGGCGGCGGCCGCGAGCGTCGCGTCGACGGCCTCGCGCGGGCGCAGCACCCACCCCGACTCCGAGCGCACGCCGGTCCCGCCCTCCGCGTCGTGCGCGCTCGGCACCGGCTCATAGACGCAGACGAGGTGGACACGGGCTCCTAGCGCTCCGGCCAACTGCGCAGCCTGCCGTACCGCCTCGCTGGCGGTCTCGGAGCCATCGGTGGCGACGACGATCGATTCAAACATCCGCGAAGGCGATGGTACTCAGGCGAGCTTGACGACCGCGATGACCATCCCGGCGACGACGAACAC
>PMTF01000002.1:1106-12679 GCA_003167415.1 Acidimicrobiaceae bacterium
CGCGCCGGCGTGAGCGAGGACGCCGCCAGGCGGCGTCCAGACGCCGGCGAGTACGGTGCAAGGTTCCGAGCAGGCCCACCAGCGCCGCGGCGCTCAAGCGGCAGCGAAGGCGAGGTAGCGCGCGGGCGCGAGCACTCCGCGGATCGCGGCGGCGGAGCGCGGGTCTGCGCTGAGGCTGAACGGCCCGCTGGTCGTGAAGCCCTGGTTGTAGAGCATCATCTGCACACGCTTGTGGGTGTTGACCCAGGCGAAGAGCTGCGCGACGAAGGCCGGGTTGTCGCCGCCCCAGATCGCCCATTCGCCGAACGCGAACGGCTTGTGTGGGAACTCCTTGTAGAAGGCGTCAAGACCTGTGAAGTTGGGGAACTTGCTGTAGAAGTCGGTGCCGACCCAGTCGACGTAGGCGTTGCCCGGGTAGTAAGTGGCAGCGCTGTTGGCCGGGATGCTCGGCGTGCCGGCCGTCTCCGGCGTCCAGACGAACGCGATCGGCGAGCGCGCCACCGAGCCCGCCGCTGCGATGCCATGCAGTCGTGGCTGACCGAGCGCGGCAAGCTCGGAGTCGATCGTGGCGACCGGTCCGCCACGCAGCACCGTCACCACGCGCCGCCACGCCGCGATGAACTGCGCCGGCGAGTAGGCCGGCCCGCGCGAGGTGCCGTCGACGTTGATCGCGCAGTAAGGGTTGTTGGCGTTGTTCATCTCCGGCAACAGCCGGATGTAGACCGGCTTGCCGTGACTTGCGATCAGCTGGCTCAGCGTGAGCAGATAGCCGTCGCCGTCGCCCTGCGCGATCTGCCCGGGCGTGATCACGCCGTGACCGAGAGCGCCCGTCCCGATGTGCAACATCAGGCGCGCGTGCGCCGCAGCCGCGTCGTTGAACGCGAAATGAATCGACTGGCCCCAGGTGACAAACTCGCCGTACACCGCCGGATGCTTTCCGACCTCGCTCGCGAACGAACCCACGGCACCGCTCGAGACGCCCGTGTAGACAGACCCTGCCGGCGGCAGCAGAGCCGTTACGGACGGGACCGCCGGTGGCGCGCCCGCGGCGCCGGCACCGGCGACGGCGGTGAGGCCGGCCAGGCCGAACGTGGCGGCAACCGCGACGGCGAGAGCGGCTGTGGTGATCGGGCGCATACTTTCCCATCGGCGCTCGTGCGGCGGCTGGCGCACGGTGTAGACGAACGGTTGATCGAGGCCGCGCGCGGCCCGCTCGAGGGCGAGCGCTCGCTCTCGTCGCCAGGCGCGGCGCCCAAGAACAAGCGCCGGCGCGAAGGTCTTGGTCAGCCGAGAGCGACCGCGCCGGTGGACCGCGGCTCGCGCCGGATGTCGAGGGCGGCGGACGGCGTGCCGCAGCGGCCACGCCGCCCGACCGACTAGCATCCGCGCGTCCCCTGGGCCCGGCGGCGCCTGCGCGCCGCGACGGCGGTTCAACCCCGGGCCGCATCCGTGAAACAACCGCTCGGACAAAGACTGCGCACGCTGGCAGGTCGCGAACACCGCGCGGCACTTTTTGCGCGCTGGTTCCCGCGGAGGATCGACCGGATCCTGCTGGCGGTGATCGCCGTGGTGATCATCGCGGGGACGGTGCTGCGCGTGGATGTGATCGGCTCCAACGACCGCGTCTCGGTCGACGAGGGCGGTTACATCGCCAACGCGGACCGGATCCTCGAAGGCCAGCAGATCGCGACCTACAAGTGGGCGCCCGGGACCTCGCTGATGTTCGCGGCCGCAGCGGTCCTGCGCGGCACCCCTCGTATCTCGCAGGCCACCCACTCCCACGGCATTGCGCAGTACTCGCAGCTCGTCGTCGAGTTCCTCACGCTGATCCTCGTGGCGGTGCTCGCATGGATCCTCGCCGGACCGTGGGCGGCGCTGGTCGCGGTCGCGCTGATGGCGACCTACGAGCCGCTGATCGACATCACGCGCACCTACCTCAGCGAGCCGCTCGGCGCGCTGATCCTGATCGCGACTGCCGCATCGATCTGCTGGGCGCGCAAGCGCGATCTGCACTCGCTCGTGCTGGCCGGGATCGTCGCCGGGCTCGCGGGACTCGTGCGCGAGGACTACGCGGTGGCGGTCGCCGTGATCATGCTCGGCCTGGTGATCAGCGGGTACCCGAGTCGGCGCGCAGCGGTCGGCCGTGCGCTCCTCTACGGCCTGGTGGCGCTCGCGGTCGTGACGCCCTACGTCGTGTACGCATCGATCAAGGAACAGCGGTTCACGCCGATCGTCAGCGCCGGCCCCCACGCGTTTTTCCTCGGCACCTACCTGCCGGGCGGCGGTAACCAGTTCATCGACGTCAGCGTGACCGCGAAGACCGTCTGCCGGCACTTCCGCAAGACCGACCCCGGTTACTGCCACCTGCCGCCCGGCGACGCGCAGGGTCTGTTCGCGCTGGTCCAGTCCGAGCACCCGGGCGACTCCGACCAGGCAGCGGCGCAGGCCGCCGCGTTTCACAACCTCGACAAGTACATGCTCGGCGAGCCGCTCAAGTTCGCGCACATGCTCTGGAACAAGGCGTGGAACATGTGGTCGTTCCCGTGGAGCGGCGGCAACTCGGTCGGTGGCGGCGGACTCGCGCGAACGACCAGCCTCTTCCAGCACCAGCTCTACTCGGCGCTCGCCTGGATCGGCATGCTGCTCGGCCTCGTGCTGCTGCGCCGTCGCTGGGCGTTCGTCGTCCCGGTGCTCGCCATGCTGGCGATCGCCGTGCTGAACACCTTCTTTGCGATCACCCCCCGTGACAACGTGCGCTTCATGCCGTTCGTGTTCATCTACGGGGCGGTCGGGGCCATTACCGCGCTGCGCTTGCTCGCGAAGCGCCTCGGCGAGCGACGCGCCAGGCCCGCGACCGCCTGAGCCGGAGGGCGTCCCGGCCGCGAGCGCGCGCGGCGCGCGGGCGCGCTACGCTCCAGGCTCCCGCTGGAAGGAGCGCCACGATGACCACCACGCAGCTCGTCAGCGGCGTCGACTTCGTTTCGCTGCCGACGCACGACCTCGAGGCCGCCGTCGAGTTCTTCGGCACAACCCTCGAGCTGCCGTGCTCCGCGCATCGACCGGATCGCAACTTTGCCGAGTTCGAGACCGGCAACCTGACGCTGGGCGTGATGAATGCGGAGGCAATGGGGCTTCCCCACCACGTCAGCACCGCGGTGATCGCCCTGCACGTGGATGACGTCGCTGCAGCGCGCGCGAAGCTCGAGGCGCGCGGCGTCGCCTTCCAGGGCGAGGTCTTCGACACCGGTGTCTGCCACATGGCGTTCTTCGCCGACCCGGACGGCAACGCGCTGATGCTGCACCACCGCTACATGCCGCGGACCCAGGAGCGAGCAGGCCAACAGGCCAACAGCGGGAAATAGCAGGGTCCTCGAGGGACGGCGCAGCTCCCGGCGGCGCTCACTCAATCCGCCGCGACGGCGCGATGGCCGAGCGGGAGCCCGACGTAGTTCTCGGCGAGCGTCCGCGCCGCAGCCTCGGAGGAAACGATGTAGCGCAGCTGTGAGAGCTGCAGCTGGTTGTCGAACGGGTCCTCGCCGAGCTGGTGAAGCATCGTGGTCATCCAGTAGGAGAAGTGCTCGGCGCGCCAGACGCGGCGCAGACAGGTCCGGGAGTACTCGGCCAGACCGGAGCGGTTGCCGCTGCGGTAGGAGTCGATCAAGGCCTCGGCGAGCACGGTGACGTCCGAGATCGCCAGATTGAGGCCCTTGGCGCCGGTCGGCGGCACGATGTGCGCGGCGTCGCCCGCGAGTACGAGGCGTCCGTAGCGCATCGGCGCCACGACGACGCTGCGCATCGGTGTGATCCCGCGTTCGATAATCGGGCCCTGGGTGATCGAAGCCGATTGGTCACTCGCCAGACGCGTCGTGAGCTCGTCCCATATCCGCTCGTCGGACCACGCGTCGAGCACCTCGTCGGGACGCACACCCAGGTAGAGCCGACTGAGCGTCGGTGATCGCATGGAATAGAGGGCGAAACCTTGCGGGTGTCGACAGTAGATGAGCTCTTCGGCCGCCGGTGGTGCTTCGGCCAGGATGCCCAGCCAAGAAAACGGATAGACGCGCTCGTAGCGTCGAAGGACTCCCGTAGGCACGGACGCCGAGGCCACCCCGTGGCTCCCGTCACAACCGATGACGTAGTCGCCGCTAACCTCCCGGTCCCCGTCGCTCGTTCGAACGGTGACCGTGGGCCGCTCCGTGCTGTGACCCACCACCGCGGTGACCGTGGCGTCGAAGAACAGCGGCGCGCCACTGGTCAGACGGGCCGCGATCAGGTCCTTCACTATTTCTTGTTGGCCGTAGACCGTGATCGCGCGGCCGTCGTAGAGATCGCTCAGGGCGATTCGGTGCGAGGCGCCATCGAGGCGGAACTCGATTCCGTGGTGCACGAGTCCCTCGGCGCGCATTCGCGTTCCCACGCCCGACGCCTCCAGAAAGTTGGCGATGCCGTATTCGATGACGCCGGCGCGTACGCGCTGCTGCACGTAATCAAGGCTGCGAGTCTCCACAATGACGGTGTCGACGCCCTCGAGTTCCAGCAGGTGCCCGAGCAACAGTCCGGCGGGGCCGGCGCCGATGATGACCACTTGCGTGCGAACTGACTCCACGTTCCTCCAACAATCCTGCACACTTCGTCGACGACTGGGAGGCTACTCGACAGTCCCGAATGCGGCGTTTAGTGTGGTCGCAGATGACGGTCGCCACCAGCGCCGCGGTCAACCATATCGATATTGTCGACGAAAGACTCTGAGGAACCTATGGCCATAGTCGTCAGAAACACGCAACGCACATCACTCGCCACGGTTGACGCGTTCGCCCAGTACGGCGTCGCCACCATTCACGAAGCGCAAGGCCGCACCGGACTCTTCGCGCCGCGACTCCGACCGATCTATCGACCAGTGCGTGTCGCCGGCACCGCGCTGACCTGCGAAGTGGCGCCGGGCGATAACTGGGCCATTCACGTGGCCGTCGAAATGGCGCAACCGGGCGACATCCTGGTCGTCACGCCGACGAGCCCGTGCGACGACGGTTACTTCGGTGAGTTACTCGCGACGAGCCTCGTCGCGCACGGCGTGCGCGGACTCATCATCGACGCCGGCGTGCGCGACGTCGCCGAACTGACCGCCATGGGATTTCCGGTCTGGTCGAAGACGGTCTGTGCCCAGGGCACCGTGAAAGAGGCGCCCGGCAACGTCCAAACGCCGATCGTGTGCGCGGGGGCGAGCGTGCGACCGGGTGACGTGATCGTGGCCGACGACGACGGCGTGGTCGTGGTGGCGCGCGAGAACGCCGACACGGTACTGGCCGCCGCGTCCGAGCGTGAAGCCAGCGAAGCGGAGAAGCGACGACGACTGGCCGGCGGTGAACTCGGACTCGACCTTTACGCCATGCGAGAGAAACTGGCTCAGCGTGGTCTCACGTATCGAGAGGACGGTGATCCGTGAGCGCGCAGATGGCGATTCGTTGCTCGGTGATCCGAGGGGGCACGTCCAAGGGCCTCTACTTTCACGCGGGTGACCTGCCGAACGACGTGGCGACGCGCGACGCCGTCCTGCTCGCCGCCATGGGCTCGCCCGACCCCCGCGAGATTGACGGGATGGGTGGCGGCCATCCCCTCACCTCCAAGGTCGCGGTCGTTCGGCCTTCCCAGCGCGACGACGCCGACGTCGACTACCTGTTCTTGCAAGTGTGGCCCGATCGCGCCGAGGTTTCGGACAGTCAAAACTGCGGCAACCTCCTCGCGGGGGTCGGACCATTCGCCATCGAAGAGGGTCTGTTCGACGTGAAGGGCGACACGACCAACGTTCGGATTTGGATGGAGAACACCCAAAGCCTCGCGGTCGCGAGCGTGCAGACGCCCAACGGTCGAGTCCGTTACGACGGCGCGACGCATATCGACGGCGTTCCCGGCTCGCACGCGCCGATCGCCATTGAGTTCCTCGACGTCGCCGGCTCCACGTGCGGTGCCCTGCTGCCGACCGGTCACGCCGTCGACGTGATCGATGGGCTACGCGTCACCTGTATCGATAACGGCATGCCGGTCGTGTGCCTCGAGGCCGAAGAGGTCGGTCTCTCCGGCTACGAAGAGCCGAGCGCCATCGAGGCCAATCGCCAGGTGTGCGAACTGGTCGAGCGGATTCGCGTCGCGGCCGGCCCGATGATGAACCTCGGCGACGTGAGCGCGGCCACCGTGCCGAAGATGTGTGTGCTGGCCCCGGCCCAACACGGGGGAATCATCAGCACTCGGACGTTCATTCCCAAGCGCGTCCACGACGCCATTGGCGTCTTTGGTGCGGTCTCGGTGGCGACCGCCTGCCTGATACCGGGATCGGTCGCCTACGAGCTCGCCGGCGATCGGACGTACGACCACGACACCCTCAACATCGAGCACCCCACGGGCTATTTCTCGGTGACCCTCGACGTGCGGGTGAAGGGCGACGTCGTCGAGGTCGCTTACGCGGCGTTGCTGCGAACGGCGCGTCTCTTGATGCGCGGTGACGTCTTTGTTCCCTCGGCGGTGTGGCCCGACGCATGATCATCGACTGTCACGGTCACTACACGACGGCGCCGGAAGCGCACAACCTCTGGCGCAAGGCACAGGTCGCGGCGTACGACGCCCACCAGACCGCGCCGTCCTACCCGAACATTTCGGACGACGAGATCGTCGAGAGCATCGAAACGAATCAACTGCGAATATTGCGCGAACGCGGCGCCGACATGACGATCTTCTCGCCCCGCGCTTCGGCCATGGAGCCTCATCTGGGTGATCAAGCAGTGAGCCAACGCTGGTCGCGCGCCTGCAACGACCTCATCAAGCGCGTCGTCGATCTCTACCCCGACGCCTTCATCGGCGTCGGGCAGCTCCCCCAGTCTCCCGGCGTCGGACTCGACGACTCCATCGAAGAACTCGAGCGATGCGTCACCGAGCTCGGCTTCGTCGGTTGCAATCTCAACCCCGATCCGAGCGGCGGCCGGTGGAGCGGACCGCCCCTCACCGATCGCTACTGGTACCCGATCTACGAAAAGATGGTCGAGCTCGACGTGCCGGCGATGATCCACGTCTCGAGCAGTTGCAATCCGAACTTTCACGCCACCGGTGCGCATTACATCAACGCCGACACGACGGCCTTCATGCAACTCGTCCAGGGCGATCTCTTCGCGGACTTTCCCACACTGCGACTGGTCATCCCCCACGGCGGCGGCGCCGTGCCCTATCACTGGGGGCGTTATCGCGGGCTCGCCGACATGCTCGACAAGCCCACTTTGGCCGAGCACGTCATGAAGAACGTCTACTTTGACACCTGCGTCTACCACCAGCCCGGCATCGACCTCCTGTTCAACGTGATCGATCGAAAGAACATCCTCTTCGGCTCCGAGATGCTCGGCGCGGTGCGCGGCGTCGATCCCGAGACCGGCCATCACTTCGATGACACCAAGCGTTTCGTCGAGGCGCTCGACTTAACCAACGTGCAGCTCGCCGAGGTCTACGAAGGAAACGCCCGTCGGGTCTACCCCCGACTGGACGCCACCTTGAAGAGTCGGACGACAGCGTGAGTGCCTTCACGATGGATGACGACTGGCTCGTGTTCGACCCGGAGCCGTCGCGCCCGACGTTCATCTTGCCCGCCGGATCGGTCGACGCCCACTGCCACGTCTTCGGGCCCGGTGACGAATTCCCCTACGCCGAGGAACGTAAGTACACACCGTGTGACGCGGGCAAGGACCAGCTCTTCGTCCTGCGGGACTTCCTGGGCGTCGATAAGAACGTGATCGTCCAAGCCACGTGTCACGGTTCGGACAATCGCGCTCTCCTCGACGCGTTGGCGTCCGCGAAGGGAAGAGCGCGCGGGGTCGCGACGGTGCGTCCCGACGTGGGCCACGACGAACTCTCCGAGATGCACGACGCCGGCGTGCGCGCCGTGCGCTTCAACTACGTGCGCCGACTGGTCGACCCCGAACCCGACGCGTACTACCACCGGATCGTCGAGCGAATCGCGCCCTTTGGCTGGCACGTGGTGATCTACTTCGAGGCCGCGGACCTGGAAGAACGATGGAAGTTCTTCACTTCGCTGGAAACGGACGTCGTGGTGGATCACATGGGACGTCCCGATGTCACGCAGTCGGTCGACGGTCCCGAGTTCGCTCGCTTCTTGTCGCTCATGGAGGAGCACCAGAATTTCTGGTGCAAGGTGACGTGTCCCGAACGGGAGAGCCTCTCGGGACCGCCGCGCTTCGAGGACGTCGTGCCCTTCGCTCGACGCGTCGTCGAGCGCTTCCCCACTCGCGTGCTGTGGGGCACCGACTGGCCCCACCCGAATCTGCACGATTACATGCCCGACGACGGCGACCTCGTCGACTTCATTCCGGGCATTGCTCCAACGCCGGACCTGCAGCGTAAACTTCTGGTCGACAATCCGATGCGACTGTATTGGAGGGACGACGCATGAACGACCACGAGGAATTCGACGACATCCCGGGCACGACCGTGTTCACCACCCAGCGCTCACGTCAGGGCTTTCAACTCAATCAGTTCTGCATGAGTCTGATGAAGCCGGAGAACCGCGAGCGCTTCAGGGCCGACGAACGGGCCTACCTCGACGAGTGGCCCATGACCGAGGCGCAAAAGCTGGCCGTGCTGGCGCGCGACTACAACGCCGCCATCGCCGAAGGCGGCAACATCTATTTTCTCGCCAAGATCTTCGCGACCGACGGACAGAGTTTCCAGCAGGCCGCCGCGTCGATGACGGGAATGACCAGCGACGAATACGCGGCCATGATGCTCTCCGGTGGACGATCACCCGAAGGACAGCGCTCCATCAAAGAGGGGCGTTAGGCGATGGCTCGAATCACCGCCGGGGTCGCCACGAGCCACGTGCCGGCGATCGGGGCCGCGCTGGACCTCGGTAAGTCCGGATCCGACTACTGGCAACCGCTCTTCGACGGCTACGACTGGTCCAAGGCGTGGATCGCCAAAGAGAAGCCCGACGTCGTCGTGCTCATCTACAACGACCACGCCTCCGCTTTCTCTTTGGCGGTCCTCCCGACGTTCGCCATCGGCTGCGCCGAGAGCTACGCCATCGCCGACGAGGGCTTCGGCCCGCGACCGGTACCCGAGGTGATCGGCCACGCCGACCTCGCCTGTCACATCACCGAGAGTCTCATCTTGGACGAGTTCGACATGACGATCATCAACGAGATGACCGTCGACCACGGTCTCACGGTGCCGCTATCGCTGATGTTCGGCCAGCCCCAGGCGTGGCCGGTGAAGGTAGTGCCGATCGCCGTCAACGTCGTCGAGTATCCCCAGCCCACCGGCAATCGTTGTTTCGAATTGGGCAAGGCGCTGCGCAAGGCCATACGGAGTTACGACGAGGACCTCAACGTGCAGGTCTGGGGTACCGGCGGCATGAGCCACCAGTTGCAGGGTCCGCGCGCCGGCCTGATCAACTCCGAGTTCGACCACGAATTCTTCGATCAACTGGTGTTGGACCCCGACACGCTCAAGAAGGTGCCCCATATTGAATACCTGCGCGAAGCCGGCTCCGAAGGAATCGAAATGATCATGTGGCTCATCATGCGCGGCGCCCTCGGCAAGAAGGTGAAGGAGCTCTACCGCTTTTATCATGTACCGGCGTCCAATACCGCGGTCGGTCACCTCATCTTGAAACCGTCCAAGTAACGCTCGTTGCGTCGAAGGGATCTCATGCGCGTCGCCCTCGTTGGAGCCGGAGCCTTTGGCCTCAAGCACCTCGACGCCTTAAGGCGAATCGACGGCGTGGAGATCGCCGCCGTCGTGAGTCGCCGCCTCGAGAAGGCCCGCGAGGTCGCCGACAAGTACGGAGCGCCCCTCGCGAGTACGGAGTTGGAGGAGGTCTTGGCGTCACCCGATGTCGACGCCGTCGTCTTGGCCACGCCGACCCAGATGCACGCGGCACAAGCGATCGCCACCATGCGCGCGGGCAAACACGTGCAAGTGGAGATTCCCCTCGCGGACAGTTGGTCCGACGCCGAGGCCGTCGCCGCCACGCAGCGCGACACGGGACTGGTGTGCATGGTCGGTCACACGAGGCGCTTCAATCCGTCGCACCAGTGGATCCACCGACGAATCGTCGCCGGAGAACTGACCGTTCTCCAGATGGACGTCCAGACGTACTTCTTTCGGCGAACCAACATGAACGCACTCGGTCAGCCGAGGAGCTGGACCGACAACCTTCTCTGGCACCACGCCGCGCACACCGTCGACCTCTTCGCCTACCAGTGTGACGCCGACATCGTCGGCGCGCACGCCTTGGCCGGTCCGATCAACCGCGATCTGGGCATCCCGATGGACATGTCGATTCAGCTGAAGACCACGGCGGGCCAGATCTGTACCCTCTCGCTGAGCTTCAACAACGAAGGACCGCTGGGCACGTTCTTTCGCTACATCTGCGACAACGGAACCTACATCGCGCGCTACGACGATTTGATGGACGGACACGACAACGTCATCGACGTGACCGAGGTTGACGTCTCGATGGACGGCATTGAAATCCAGGACCGAGAGTTCGTGGCGGCGATCACCGAAAACCGCGAGCCGAACGCCTCGGTCCATCAAGTACTCCAGTGTTACGAAGTGCTCGACCGGCTCGACCAACAGATTCGGACCTGAGTGTCGTTCGTCGCGTCGCGCACCGCCAAAGTGACGACCCCGGCCGCCCAGGGCGAACGTTTCGAGCCGGCCGTCGGATTTGTCATCACCGGCGTTATGGCCGCCGGCAAAACGACGGTGGCCGAACTCCTGGCCCAACGCTTCGAGCGCAGCGTGCACCTGCGAGGTGACGCGTTTCGAACAATGATCGTGCGTGGTCGCGACCCGATCGCGCCCGAGCTCGGCGACGAGGCCCTGCGACAACTCGACCTTCGACAGCGCATCGCCGCGAACGTCGCCAACGACTACTGGCGCGACGATTTCACCGTCGTGCTGCAGGACATCTACGTAGGTTCGGCGCTCCCCAACGTCGTGGGACGGCTCGAAATCTCGCCGCTCTATCTCATCGTGCTCAATCCTCGACCCGAGGTGGTCGCCGAACGGGAACGACAGCGTGAAAAGTCCGGCTACGGCGATTGGGACGTGGAAGGTCTCTGCGCGTCGTTCGAAGCAGAGACGCCGAGAATCGGTCTCTGGCTCGACACGTCAGAACTCTCAGCCGAGCAGACCGTGGAAGAGATTCTTCGTCGACGTCTCGATGCTCGGATTCGATAACGCCGCCATCAAGGTTGCGACGTGAGGTTGCCGATGGTCAGGTAGGCCAGGAAGACCAACGGCCACGTGCGGACAGTGAAAGGCCCCCACCGAAGTGGGGGCCTTTCAAGAAATCCCGGCGGCGACCTACTCTCCCAGGGGGGGACCCCCAAGTACCATCGGCGCTGGTGGGCTTGACTGCTGTGTTCGGAATGGGAACAGGTATATCTCCACCGCCATAACCACCGGAAACTGTGCGCCCGATCTCTCTCGAGATCAGAACCGGCGAACCGGCTCCTTGAGCGTCCTAGAACGAGCACGAACATCAAACTCCAAGCCCTCGGCCGATTAGT
>PMTF01000018.1 GCA_003167415.1 Acidimicrobiaceae bacterium
GACCTGTGCATCGTGGACATCAACATGCCCACGATGGACGGGTTCGAGTTCCTCGCCAAACTGCGCGAACACGACACCAAGACGCCCGTCCTGATGCTCTCGGCTCGCGATTCGCCCGTCGACGTGGCCAAGGGACTTCGCTACGGCGCCGACGACTACGTCCGCAAGCCCTTCAGCCTGGAGGAGATCCTGCTTCGGATCACCGCCATTCTCCGTCGCTCCAACGCCGAATCGACCGACGACCTCGTCTTGTCGTCGGGACCGATCGAGATGAACGTCGACACCCACGAGATCACCGTCGACGGCGAACCGATCACCCTCTCGGCGACCGAGTTCCGACTCCTCGAAGTCCTGCTCGAGCGCAAGGACCGCCTGGTCACCCGAGAGTTGCTCCTGCGCGAGGTCTGGAACATCGACTTCGACTCCGAAACGTCGGTGCTCGACACCTACATCTCGTACCTGCGCCGAAAGATCCACCACGACGACTTCGCTCCGATCACCACGGTGAGGGGAGTTGGGTTCAAGCTCGTTACGTGGACCCCTGGAAAGTGAAGATTGCCACTCGACTAACAATTCTCCTGATCGTTCTCACGACCATGGTGGCGTTGACGGTCGGTTGGTTCGCGGTGGACGCGAGTGCCCGATCGCTGTACTCGACGCTCGACTCACAGATCAACGCCGTGATTAAAAGCGGCGTCGGCCATCCGAACGCGGCACTCGCCAACGCCCTCAACGTGGTCCAGGAGAACGAGTACGACTTGACCCTCGACGTCGTCGACCCGTCGGGCGCCGTCGTGCAAGTCAATACCGGTCGCGTACCCTTCAAAAAGAAACCGACCCGAGCCGACATCCACGCGACGCTCGCCAAGGTGAGCTCCCAGTCGGACCTGCCCGGCTTTCGGGTTCAATCGATTTACGTTGGCGGCGGCGACTACTTGGTCGTCGCCGGATCGACCGGCGTCATCTCCCAACAGGGTCGGCAATTGGCCCTGGACGTGGCGTTGATCGGATTCTTAGTCGCCCTGATCATGCTGGTCCTCGCGCGATTCGTGATGCGAAAGGACCTGCGCACCATGGAGCACCTCATTGGATTCGCCAGCGCCGTGGCGCGCGGCGACGAACGAGGCCAGGTCCCACCGAGCGCGGGCAGTCGCGACGTTCGCGAACTCCAGGCGGCGCTCGCCACGATGGTCGTGGCGCTACACGAGCGAATCGCGATCGAAGCGAGGAGCGTTGAAGCAATGCAGCAGTTCGTGGGCGACGCCTCGCACGAACTGCGCACGCCCCTCACGGTGATCAAGGGCTACAACGAACTCCTGACCAATCCGTCTATCAATGACGAACAGCGCGCGCGGGCCGTCGAGCGAGTTCGCCGCGAGGTCGACCGGATGGACCTGTTGGTGGCGGACTTGTTGCTGTCCGCCGAAGTCCGTGAAGCGCCCCAGCACCTCAACACCCGCGTCGAGTTCAGTTCTCTGGTCTCATCGCGCGTCGATGAGTTCCGCAACGACCACCCCGAACGAGGGGTGAGCGACGACGTGACCCACGGCCTCGCGGTGCGGGGGCGAGAAGATCTGCTGGACCGACTCCTGGTGAACTCCTTTTCCAACATCATCCGCCACACGCCGAACGACACCGCCGTACGCGTCACGCTGCGTCGTGAGGGCTCGCGGGCCATTTTGTGCATCGAAGACGGCGGAGGGGGTTTGCCGGAGTACGGGGTTCGGCCCCAGCGGTTTCGCCGCTTCGATCAGTCGCGCTCGCGCGAAACCGGTGGTTCGGGACTCGGCATGAGCATCATGGCCGACATTGCCGAGGGTCTCGGTGGCTCGATGTCCACCTCGAAGAGCTCCCTGGGCGGCCTCGCGTTGACCTTCACCTTCGCGCTCGATTCGTAGGCGGCCGTTCAGTCCGGCGGCGTGCTCGCGGCCCGGACGTAGAGCTGTTGCACTTCGGCGAGGGCATTGCGATAGAGCGCGACGTGTTCGCCGAGTCGATCTCCGCCGGCCTGGAGCATCGCGGCAATGGTGTCGATGACCAGTTGGGCGCCGGGCAGATTCGGAGGAGTCGTCGACAGCTGCAGGGCGGCCAACTGCAAGAGGACGAAGAAATGGTTGCCGAGCACCGTTTCGACCGGCGTCGAGCGAAGATAGGCGATCTCGTCGGACTCGTCGATGGGCGGATTGCTCTGATCACTCACTCGAACAAAGTAGCGCCGTGCGCGGGCGGTCGAGTTGGTACGCCGAGGTGCGGAGGGAGTTCGTGAAACGGTCTGCTATCGTTATTGGGCAGTTCAGCAAGTGAGGTTGGCAAGGCCAACGTCCACCTGGCCACCGATGTGCGCCGGGTTTCCAGGAGTTTTGTGCCTCGCTTGCCGCGGTGACGCCAATGAGGCGTCACGAAGAGCAAGGAGAGAGTTATCGCAACAGTGCCTGGAGACCACCGCGTCAATGAACGAATTCGCGTAGAGACTGTACGTCTGATCGACAATGAGGGCAACCAACGTGGCGTGATGACAACCCGTGAAGCATTGGCGTTGGCCCGAAGCCTCGATCTTGATCTCGTTGAGATCGCGCCCACCGCGCAACCACCCGTCTGTCGCATCATGGACTACGGGAAGTTCAAGTTCGACGAGGCCCAAAAGGCCAAGGAGTCACGTCGAAAGACCCTCAACGTAGGCGTCAAGGAGATGAAGTACCGCCCGAAGATCGGTCCCGGTGACTTCGACACCAAGACTCGCCTGGTCGAGAAGTTTCTCAACGATGGTCACAAGGTGAAAGTCACCATCATGTTCCGCGGACGCGAGTCGGCTCACCCCGAACTCGGCAAGAAGATCCTGGACCGCATCGTCGAGAAGCTCGACGACGTCGCCAAGGTCGAGTCGGCCGCGAAACTCGATGGCCGCAACATGATCATGGTCCTCGGACCAGAGAAGAAGGCGAAGCCGAAGTCGGCCGAGAGCCCGAAAGTCGAAGAGCAGCAAAAAGTCGCGCCGAGTGTTTCGGCCGAAGTATCGGTAGAGGAGGGCTGAAATGCCAAAGATGAAGACGGACAGCGGGGCGAAGAAGCGCATCAAGGTGACCGGCAGCGGGAAGCTGCGTCGCGGCAAGGCCTTCCGCGGTCACCTCATGGAGGGCAAGTCGTCGGTTCGCGCCCGTCGACTCGGTCGCGAGACCGACCTTTCCAAGGCCATGGAAAAGAAGACCAAGCGCCTGATGGGCATATAGAGATCGAGTCGAAAGAGGAACAGTTATGGCACGTGTCAAGAGGGCGGTCAACGCCAAGAAGCATCACAAGGCGATACTGGAAGAGGCGAAGGGTTACTACGGTGACCGCAGCCGCACCTTTCGTTCGGCCAACCAGGCCGTCCAGCACTCCGGCGTGTACGCCTTTCGCGACCGTCGCGCGCGCAAGGGCGACATGCGTCGGCTCTGGATCCAAAGGATCAACGCGGGTACTCGAGCTCACGGGATGAGCTACAGCCGATTCATTGCCGGGCTGAACGCCGCGGGCATTGAAGTCGACCGTCGGATTCTGGCGGACTTGGCCGTGAGCGACAACGCCGCCTTCGCGGCAATCGTGGCCCAGGCCGGCGCCGCGTTGTCCAAGTAGGTAACCCTGATCGAGGCGTTGGGTTCGTCACATCAGCGAGTTCGCCGGCTCCGGCGACTCGTCCAGAAACGATCATTGCGCTGGAGCGAGGGCGTGTGCGTCCTCGAGGGTCCCGATCTGGTCGACGCCGCCTTAGAGAGTGGCGTCGAGTTCGAGGCCGTCTACGTTGACGCCGCCGCCGATGGGCCGTCCCTGCAACGACTAATCCAAAAGGCCGACGACCTCGGTGTTCGCGTCTTCGCTCTGGCCGAGGGCGTCTTGGAGAAGGTGGCCGACGCACAAACGCCGCAACCGGTGTTGGCCGCCGTGCGCTTCGAACAACGCCCCGTCGATTCGATACCCAAGGCGGGACTGATCTTGGTTCTCCACGACCTTCGAGACCCCGGCAACGTCGGTACCATTATCCGCTCGGCCGACGCCGCCGGCGCGACGGCCGTCGTCTTGACCGGACAATCGGTGGACCCCTTCAACCCCAAGACGCTGCGCGCCAGTGCCGGTTCGATCTTCCATCTGCCCGTCGTGGTCGCGTCGATCAACGACACGTTGGCCTACTTCGGCAGCGACGCGCAGTTGCTCGCGACGGTCGTGCGCGGCGGCAAGAACCACCGAGTGGTGGACTTCAGCATCGCGAGCGTCGTGGTCATCGGCAACGAGGCCGACGGACTGGACGGCGAGACCATCGCGCGTTGCGGTCAGACGATTTCAATTCCGATGGACGGACGAAGCGAGTCGCTCAACGCCGGCGTCGCCGCATCGTTGATCGCCTTCGAGGCGCTGTGGCAACACAGAGACGCCGCCGGGACCCCACCACCCCGTAGCCTTTAAGCGTCATGACCTCCTCACCCCTGGCCAATCTCGCCGATCAGACGGCCAAACTGCTCGCGACGATCGCGGGCCTCGACAGCATTGACCATTTGCGCGAGGCGGAACCGACGATCACCGGCAAACGGTCGATCCTTTCGGCGCTGCAGAAGTCCTTTGGGGTGCTCGCACCGGAGGATCGCAAAGAGGCCGGAGCGCAACTACAAGAGGCTCGACGGGTGGTGGAAAGCGCGCTGGAGTCCCGTCGTCGAGAGTTGAGCCAGGCGGCGCGTGCCCGGACCTTGCTCCAGGACGGATTGGACTTGGGCGACGTGGTCGTGGGCGACGTGCGCTGGCCGGCGTCGGTCGGACATCCGAGCCTCATCGCGATCACGCAGCGCGAGCTCGAAGACGTCTTCGTCGCCATGGGATTCACGGTTTCCGAAGGACCGGAGGTGGAAAGCGACTGGTACAACTTCGAGGCGCTGAATATTCCTCCGGCGCATCCGGCCCGGGGGCTGTGGGACACCTTCTACGTCGAGTTGGGCGAGCCGGAGACGGTGGTCCTTCGCACCCACACCTCGCCAACCCAGATCCACCTGATGGAAGAGGCGGTGGCCAAGGACTCGTTGCCGATCCATTCGGTGATGCCTGGTCGTTGCTTTCGGCGTGACACGCCCGACTCGAGCCACCTCGCGACGTTTCACCAGATCGAAGGACTGGTCGTCGATCGTGGCATCTCCTTCGCGGACCTGGCGGGTGTCATCGAGACCTTCACCCGCGCCTACTTTGGACCGGACATCGAGTCGAGACTCCGTCCGGGCTACTTCCCGTTCACCGAGCCGTCGGCGGAGTTCGAAGTCACGTGCACGATCTGTCGAGGCGAAGGATGTCGCACGTGCTCCCAGACCGGTTGGATCGAGCTCGGCGGATGCGGGGTCTTGGACCCCGCGGTACTGGCGGCCGTCGGCATCGACGGCAGCGAGTGGAGTGGATTCGCGTTCGGCTTCGGCATCGACCGCTGTGCTCAGATGCGCCACCAGATCGCCGACATGCGCGCGCTCATTGAGAACGACACGCGGTTCTTGGAACAGTTCTCATGAAAATCTCTCTCGCCTGGCTTCGGGAGTTCGTCGAGCTGACTGAGTCGAGTGACGAGCTGCGCGTGATCCTCGACGACCTCGGGTTGGTCGTGGAAGGCGTTGAGCACGTGGGCGAGGGACTCGAAGACGTGGTCGTGGCCCGGATCGACGAGATTCGCGCGATCGACGGCGCGGACCGCGTTCGACTGGTCGTCGTGGACGCCGGACACGGACCACTGGAGATCGTCTGCGGGGCGATGAACATCGACCTCGGTGATCACGTCCCGTTGGCTCCAATCGGAGCCGTCCTACCCGGTGGCTTCGAGATTGCCCAACGCCAGATGCGCGGTGTCACGTCCAACGGCATGTTGTGCTCGGCCCGAGAACTGGGACTGGGCGACGACCATCGAGGACTGATGGTGCTCGACGAGATCATTGATCCGGTCGTGGGCGTCGGCCTCATGGAGGCGCTGTCGATCACGCCCGACGTCCTCTTCGACATCACGGTCGAAGGGAACCGACCGGACGCGTGGTCCGTGGAAGGCGTCGCGCGCGACCTCGCGACGCGGCTCGGTCGTCCGCTTTCATCACCCCGTCTGGCCGAACCGAACGGCGAGGAGACCAGCGCGTCGTACGCGAGCGCCAGCATCGACGACCCGGACCTCTGCGGGCGACTGACCGTGTCCGTCCTTCGTCACGTGCGCGTGGGCCCCTCACCGTCGTGGGTCGTCGATCGAGTCCAGAGCGCCGGTATGCGCGCGATCTCCAACGTGGTGGACGCCTCGAACCTGGTGATGCTCGAACTCGGTCAGCCCACGCACGCCTACGACGCCGCGCACGTCGCCCAACGAACGCTTCGAGCGCGTCGCGCCCGGCGAGGTGAAACGCTCGAGACCCTTGACGGCGTCCAGCGCGAATTGGCCACGGCCGGTCGGGGACTCGGTGACACCGGTGAAGACTGCGTCATCGTTGACGGCGACGACACCGTCCTCGGACTCGCGGGCATCATGGGCGGCGCGGCGAGTGAGATCAATGACGCGACGACCGACGTGCTGCTCGAATCGGCGTACTTCGATCCCATGTGCATTGCGCGGAGTTCAAAACGCTACGGACTGCGTACGGAAGGCTCGAACCGTTTCGAACGCGGCGTCGATCCTGGGCTCGCGCTTCGCGCCGCCGCTCGATTCGTGCACGTTCTCCGCGAGAGTTGTCCCGAGTTGGAATGGCTCCGCGACCCGCTCGACGTCGCCGGTATCACGCCCACACCACCGACGATCGAATTCGACGAGCGCGACATTGAGCGAGTCCTCGGCGTCGCCATTGGAAGTGACGAGGTGACGTCGATTCTTACCGGACTTCGATTCGACGTGAGCGTGTCCGGGGGGCGCTTTGCGGTGGTGCCACCCAGTGCACGACCAGATGTGCGCGGTGGCGTGGCCGGCAGCGCTGACGTTATCGAGGAGATTGCCCGGCTTCACGGCTATCGCCGGTTGCCCCGCCACACGCCGACCTGGCCGGAACCAGGAGGACTGAGCGAGCAACAAAAGTTGCGCCGGCACGTGCGCGACGTCGTCGTCGACCTCGGCGCCGCCGAATGCTGGACGCCCACGCTCGGTAGTGACGGCGATTTCGATCTTCTGCGCCCCGAGGTGGCACGAGTGCGCATCACCAATCCACTGGCGTCCGACGAGGCCGTGCTTCGCGCGACGATGATCACGGGGCTCGTGCGCGCGTGGGGGAAGAACCTGGAGCGAGGTGCGGGCAACGTGGTGCTCGCCGAGACGGGCATCGTCTTCGCGCACCCTGAGGAAACGCCGTCACCGCGAATGACCAAAGGCGGCGTCGGAGGCTCGGTCACGTTGTCCCTGCCCCAAGAGAACGAACGACTCACCGTGGTGCTGGGTCGCGAGGGCGACGACGCTACCGTCGCGGTGGCCTTTTGGGCCACCTTGGCCGAGCGTCTGGGATTGGCGGACGTCGTCGTGCGTACCAGCGACACACCGGAGCCGGGCTTTCATCCGACGCGTTTCGCCCAACTGGTCGACCGCGCGTCGGGCGCCGTGCTCGGATCGGTGGGGGAGGTGGACACCGTACTGGTCGAGGAACTCGTGGCCTCGGCTCCCGCTCGTCGTCTCGGTCTCGTCGACGTTGATTTTGACGCCTTGAGCGACCCGAGTCGCGCGACCCGGCGCAGCGAATTCGCCAAGGTGCCCAGTCGATTCCCGAGCGCCGTCATCGATCTGGCCTTCGTCACGCCAGAACAGCTCCACTCACAAGATCTCGCGTCCCAGTTGCGCGGCGCGTCGGAGTTCGTCGAGAAGGTCGAGCTCTTCGACGTGTACCGGGGGAGCAACCTGCCCGACGGGACACGGAGCTTGGCGTACCGCGTTCGTTTCAGTTCCGAGGTGGGCACACTGAGTGAAGTCCAAGTGGCGACGGCTCGCAGCCAGTTGATTGCGCGCGCCGAGTCCCTCGGCGCGACGCTTCGCTGATCCGGTGCGTCCCAGTCACCCGGTAAGTTGCCCTCGTGATTGAGTTCGTCGAAGCGAGTGGTCGAGGTCGACAATTCAGTGGACAGTTCCGCGTTCGCTTGGGCGACGCCGACGAGAGCGGTGTCATTCGACTCGACGGGGTGGCCCGGGTCCTTCAAGACGTGGCGACCGATGACTGGGAGGAGACGGGTCTCGAATCGACGGACACCTGGGTCGTTCGCCGAACGTCGATCCGAGTGGCCGACGGTGGCCGTTGGCCGCGCTACAAAGAGGTCCTCACGGTGACCACCTGGTGTGGCGGCGCCGGTGCGGCGTGGGCCGAACGCCGAACGAATATCTCGTCAGGCGGCGAGCTGCTGGTCGAGGCGGTCGCCCTTTGGGTGCCGGTCGATCCGACGGGCCATCCCGTTCGAATCAAACCGGCCTTCTACGACGTGTACGGCGAAGCACTGCAGGGACGAAAAGTGTCGGGCCGCGTGCCGGCGCCGGCGGTGGCCGACGGTGCGCTTTTGGTGGCGTGGCCGCTTCGCCGCGCGGACCTCGACATCGTTGGTCACGTGAATAACGCCGCCGTATGGCAGGCGGTGACCGAAATCGTCACCTCTCGGGTCTCGTGGGTGAGTGTCATCCATCACGGAGCCGTCGAGAGCGGGCACGACGTCAAGATCGCGCACGTCCCGGGATCACTCTGGATGCTGGTCGACGGCGAGGTCCGAGTCTCCGCTCAGTACACCGAGTAGTTCCGAGGACGCCGGTTCCTTGGTGCGACTCGTCGCGAAGATGCAACCCACGAGCACCAGGGGAAAGCCGATGACGATACCGGAGGTGAGGGCTTCGTGGAGTCCGACGACGCCGAGTACCACCGCGATCGCCGTGTTGAAATACGTGACGACGACCGATCGAGACGAGCCCACTTCTTTCACGAGTTCGAAGAAGACCAAGAACGCCGTCGCGGTGCACACGACCGAGAGCACCGCCATGCAACTCCACGTTTCGCCCGAGACGTGCGTCGGCCAGTGGACGACGGCCCACGGGATCCAACAGATCGCGACGAACGCCGTCGCGCCAGCCACGACGACGACGCCCGGGACGTGCGCCAGTTTCGTCGCCAGGATCATCGGACCGATGGTGTACCCGAGACAGACGATCATCATCAGCCCGATCCACGTGATCGAACCTCCGCGAAGGTCTAGTCCGACGAGGAACGCGACGCCGACGGCGCCAATACCGAGACCGAGGTAGCGACGTCGCGAGATGTGCTCTTGGGTGCGTCGCAATCGTTGGGCGAGGACCGCGAACAGGGGAACGCAGCAGATGAGCAGGCTGGTGAGCGAACTCGAGATGTGCTTTTCGGCCGTCGACATGCAGTACCAGGGGATCCCGAATTCGATGACGGCGAAGACGATGATCCAGCGCGCGTTCTTGAGAAGCACGGGAATCTGTCGTCGCGCGATCACAATGGGTGCCAAAAGCAGCGAAGCCGGAGCGGTGCGCAAGAGCACCATGACCCCGGGATCGAGTTGGCGAACGGCCACTCGAATCAGCAAATACGGGATGCCCCAAATCACGGCCATCGCCAAAAAGAGGGTCCAACCACGGCGTGACATGGCATTCATTCTAGTGGCGGCCGAAATAACTTGCGTTTTTATGTCTTCATGTGCATAAAATGACATAATGCGTGTTGGAGTCATTGGCGCCACAGGGTACGCCGGGTCAGAGGTTCTTCGTCTCTGCGCGTCCCATCGCGACCTCGAGATCGTGCTCGCCACGGGCGAGACCAACGCCGGGAAACGAATCAGCGAGCACGTGCCGGCTTTGGCGGCGGCCTATCCGTCCATGGTCTTCGCCGACACGAACTCGGTCTTCACCAGCGACGTTGACGTCGTCTTCGTGGCGCTGCCCCACGGCCAGAGCCAGAAGATTGTTCCGCAACTGGTGGCGCGAAACGTCAGCGTCGTCGACCTCGGAGCGGACTTTCGTCTGAAGGACGTCAACGACTATCGCACGTGGTACGGAGAAGCGCATAGCGCACCGGAGTTGCTGACGAGTTCGGTCTACGGACTGGTGGAACGCCACCGCAAGGAGTTGGTCGGCGCGACGTTGATTGCCGTGCCGGGCTGTTATCCGACGGCCAGCGTGCTCGCGCTGGGGCCTTTCCTCGACGCCGAGGTGATCGAACGCCGCGGCATTGTCGTGAACGCCCTCAGCGGAACCTCGGGCGCCGGGCGGGCGATTAGTGAACGGCTGCACTTCTCTCGACTGGCCGGCAACGCCGAAGCGTACGGTCTGTTGTCGCATCGCCACACCCCCGAGATCCAGCAAGAACTCGACGCCGAATTACTCTTTACGCCCCACCTGGTCGCGACGAGTCGGGGCATGTTGGTGACGGCCTACGCGCGCGTGGGCGACGCGACGCTCACTACGGAGTCCGCTCTCGATCTTCTTCGCGCGAATTACGCCGACGATCCCTTCGTGATCGTCATCGACGAGCCACCGACTCTGAAGGATCCGGTGGGGAGCAATCTCTGCTTCGTGAGCGCGCGGGTCGACCAGCGAACCGGGTGGTTGATCGTCATGAGTTCGATTGACAATCTCATCAAGGGCGCCGCCGGTCAGGCGATTCAAGCCTGGAACGTCGCCAACGGTCGCGACGAGACGCTCGGACTACCTATGACCGGCGTGACCCCGTGAACTGTGTCGTGGTCAAGCTCGGTGGCCACGCGTTGGACTCACTGTCGCCAACGTCAACGGTGTTGGTGGACCTCGCACACGACGTGGCCGAACTGCGCGACGACGGCGTCAACGTCGTCGTGGTACACGGTGGGGGACCGCAGATCGCCGAACTGCTCCATCGGGTGGGCCTCGAGAGCACGTTCGAAGACGGTCTTCGCGTCACCGATCCCGAAACCATGCAGTTCGTCGTGATGGCGCTGAGCGACGTCAACGTCCGCATCGTCGCCGCGCTGAATGACGCCGGACTGGCGAGCGTCGGGCTGTGCGGTTCCGACGCGACCTTGCTTCGTTCGGAGTCGGTGGGCCCACCGCACGACCGCGTCGGCGACGCGCCGGTGGTCAACCGAACGGTCCTCGACGCGCTGTGGTCGGCCGGGTTGACGCCGGTTGTCAATCCGGTGGCCCTTGACAAGAACGCCGAACCACTGAACTGCAACGCCGACGCGGTCGCGGGCGCCCTGGCCGCGGAACTTCGTGCGGACGTGCTGGTGTTGCTCAGTGACATCGATCAACTTCGCGCGAACGTCGAGGATCCGATGACGTCGATGTCGTTGGTCACCGGAGCGGACATTGAGGCGATGCAGCGCTCGGGTGCCGCTCGTGACGGCATGACCCCAAAGCTGGCGGCCGCCCGAGACGCGTTGAGCGGAGGTGCCGAGAGGATTCTCATGGCCAACGGCACTCGAGCGCACGCCGTACGCGACGCGCTAGCGCGAACGATTCCTACGACGGAGGTAGTGCGGTGACCCGCCACTTCATGACCATCGAGCAGCAAAGCCCGAGTGACCTCGACGCGATCTACGAGATGGCCACGTCGCCCTTCGATGATGAGACGTTGAAGGGTCAGGGCGTCGCCCTGTTGTTCGAACGCCCGAGCCTGCGCACGCGCGCGTCGAGTTCGTCGGCCGTGCACGAACTCGGCGGCTACGCTACGTTCTTCAGTGACGACGAAATCGGACTCGACAGCCGCGAGTGCGCCGAGGACGTCGGGCGAACGCTGGCCGAGATGTACGCGATCGCCGGACTGCGCGTGCGCAATCACGCGATCTTTGAGCGCATGCGCGCGGCCACCAATGACCGAATGTCACTCATCAATCTCCTCAGCGGGGTCGCGCATCCGACCCAGGCCGTCGCTGACGTGCTCACGATCGCCGACCAGTTCGCCAAGGGTGACGTGCACGCACTGGCCGGACTCGAAGTGGCCTACGTGGGCGACGCGACGAACGTGGCCCGCTCACTGGCGGTCGCCCTCTTGCGCCTCGGCGTCAACGTGACGGTCGCCGCGCCGCTCAACTACCAGTTGGTCGCCGGGGGGCCCGAGGACCCGGCCCACGTCAAAGGACCGGGCACGCTGCGTCTCACGACGTCACCAAACGACGCCATTACCACCGCCGACGTCGTCTACACCGACGCCTGGGTGTCCATGGGAATGGAAAGTGAGACCGACCGGCGTCGACGCGACCTCGCCGCGTTTCGAGTCGATGAGAACCTACTGAAGCTCGCCAAGAAGCGCACCGTGCTGATGCACTGCCTGCCCGCGCACCGCGGCGACGAGATCACGAACGCGGTGCTCGATAGTGCCCAGTCGCTCGTGTGGCGTCAAGTGTTTCACCGTCGTTCAGCGATGATCGGCGTTTTACGTTGGATTAAAGAGGAGAGTTCATGACCAAGACCCAGCGCCAACACCGGATTGGCGAACTAATCGAACGAGAGAGGATTTCAACCGCCGCCCAGTTGGTGACGCGATTGCAGTCCGAGGGGATCTCCGCCACTCAGGCGACGGTCACCCGTGATCTCCAAGAGCTCGGCACGATCAAGGTCCGCGACGAGAACGGCATTCGGCGCATCGTCACCGCGACCGCCTCCACGTTCACGCACGCGCCCCTGGATCACCTGCGCCGAATGATGGGCGAGTGGGTGGTGTCGGTCGAGAGCTCCGAGAATCTGGTGGTCGTGCGAACGCCCCCCGGTTGCGCTCACGTCGTGGCGTCGGCGTTGGACCGCAGCGCCCTCGACGGCGTGCTCGGCAGTGTGGCTGGCGACGACACGGTCATCGTGATTGCCGACGAGAAGCGCGGCGGCATGTCGCTCGCCACGGAGTTTCGATCCCTGGCCGGTCTGGACGACTCGGCCGTCCATCCCAAGAACGAGAAATAGTCATGGCGAAGCGAGTGGTCCTCGCCTACAGCGGGGGACTCGACACGTCGGTGGCGATTCGCTGGATGATCGAGGAGTGGGGCGTCGAAGTCGTTTGTGTCCTCGTCGACGTCGGCCAGGACGCCGAGAGCGCCGAGAGCTTCGATGACATTCGGGCGCGCGCCATGGTGGCCGGGGCGATCGACTGCGTGCTCGTGGACGCGCGCAACGAGATGGCCGAGGAGTTCTGCGCCAAGGCCATCGCCGCGAACGCGCGCTACGAGAACAAGTATCCGCTGGTCTCGGCGCTGTCGCGTCCGGTGATCGTGCGTCACCTCGTCGCGCAGGCGAGGGCATTCAACGCTCAGGCCGTGGCGCACGGCTGCACGGGTAAGGGCAACGATCAGGTGCGTTTCGAAGTGGGCACGCACGCGCTGGCCCCGGATCTCGAGGTGCTCGCCCCGGCGCGCAACTGGGGGATGACCCGCGCCGATTCGGTCGACTTCGCCGAGAAGTGGGAGATCCCCATCAAGGCGACGAAGGAGAAGATCTACTCGATCGACGAGAATCTCTGGGGTCGGGCCATCGAATGCGGGGCCATCGAAGACCCGTGGGCCGCTCCGCCCGAAGAGCCCTACACGCTGACGCGCGTGACGAACGTTGAACCGGTCGAGCTCACGGTGAGTTTCGCAGCCGGCGTGCCCGTAGCGCTCGACGGCGTCGCCATGAAACTGGCCGATCTCATTCAGAACCTCAACGCTCGGGCCGGAGCGACCGGTTTCGGCCGCCTGGACATGGTGGAGAATCGTCGAGTCGGCATCAAGAGTCGCGAGGTCTACGAATGCCCCGCCGCGCTGGCCCTCATCGCGGCCCACGCCGACCTCGAGGACCTCGTGCTCGAGCGCGACCTCCACCACGAGAAAGGTCGCCTGGAGAGTCGTTGGTCCGAACTGGTCTACGACGGCATGTGGTTCTCACCGCTGAAAGAAGCGCTGGACGCGTTCATCGCCGAGACCCAGCGACACGTGAGCGGCGACGTGCGACTGCGCTTCGAGGCTCCGGGGCTGATGCGGATCGTCGGACGACGCAGTCCCAAGGCGCTCTACGACTACGGCCTGGCCACCTACGACGCCGCCGACACCTTCCGCCACGCCGACTCTGAGGGCTACGTCCGGATCTACGGACTGGGCGTGAAGACCTGGGCCGCGCGTCAAGGCGCCAAGAACGCGACGTCCCCGACATCATGACGCTGTGGAGTGGACGGTTCTCCACCGCAATGGGTAGCAGTCTCTGGGACCTCTCGGAGAGTTACTCCTATGATCACGTGCTCTATCCCTTCGACATTGCCGGATCGAAGGCGCACGTGCGGGGCCTGATGCGCGCCGGGCTCGTGAGTGACGACGAGGGCACGACGCTCATCGCCGCCCTCGATGAGGTCCTCGCTGAGTTCACGGACGATCGATTTACCCGGTCGTCGAGCGACGAGGACGTCCACATGGCGATCGAACGTCGCGTCATAGAACTCGCGGGCGATGTGGGCGCGAAGCTCCACACGGCGCGTAGTCGCAACGATCAAGTGGCCACGACGTTTCGACTCTTCACCCTGGATGCACTCCAGCGAGTTACGGCCGCCAGCCTCGACTTGATCGACGTTCTCGTAACACTCGGTGATGCGCATGGCGACGCGTATCTTCCCGGCTACACCCACCTGCAGCGCGCTCAGCCGGTTCTGCTCAGCCACCATCTGAACGCGCACGCGTGGGCGCTCCTTCGTGACGTCGACCGACTCTTGGACGCCCGCGACCGCACGAGCGTCTCGCCACTGGGCGCCGGGGCCCTGGCCGGCACGTCGCTGTCCATCGATCCATCGTTCGTGGCCGAGGTACTTGGATTCGATTCGGTCTTTGCCAATTCATTGGACGCCGTGAGCGACCGCGACTTCGTCGCTGAAGCGCTCTTCGACATCGCGATGTTGGGCGTGCATCTGTCGCGGATGGGCGAAGAGTTAGTCCTTTGGACGACGGCGGAGTTCAATTTCGCGGTCTTGAGCGATACGTACGCCACCGGCTCTTCGATGTTGCCCCAGAAGAAAAACAGTGACGTGGCCGAGCTCGCGCGCGCGAAGAGTGGCCGTCTCGTGGGCAACCTCACGGGACTCTTGGTGATGCTGAAGGGCCTGCCGCTCTCCTACAACCGCGACTTGCAAGAGGACAAGGAACCGCTCTTCGATTCGTTCCGACAGGTGATGATGGTGCTCGCCGCCCTGGGCGGCGCCTATCAAACGATGACCTTTAATACTGACGCCGCAGCGAGAGCGGCCGAAGACCCGTTCATGGTGGCGACTGACATGGCCGAGGAACTCGTGAGCGAGGGCGTGCCGTTTCGACAGGCTCACGAGCAGGTTGGCCGACTGGTGGGCGAAGCGGTCAGTTCCCATCGGGCCCTGAGCGACGTCGTCGCCGAGAACCCGGACTTCGCACGATTCGCCAACCTCTTCGAACCGGGCGTCGCCTTGACCCGTCGCCGCTCCCCCGGATCATCGGGACCGGCCGGCGCCAAGGTCCAACACGACCATTTGGTCTCGAATCGTGCGCGCGCTGGAGAACGGTTGGCCGAGGGCAGCCAAGGCATGCCCGAGGACGTCGTCGGACCGTTCCTGTAACGCTTGACGTACTCGGCTGTCACAGTTCGACGTCACACTTAGATAGGCGTCAAATGAAGCGCCGAAATCTAGTGTGGAGATGAATGGTCGAAAGATTGATAACCCCGTCGAAGATCACGGCGTGGTTGGAGTGCTCCCACTTCCTCTCACTCAGAAATCGAGCCGACGCCGGGACGTTGATCGTCGAGCCACGACCGACGGGATCGTTGGCCGATCTCCTCATCGAAAAAGGCGCGCAGCACGAACGCCACTGCTTGCAGGAACTCGAAGACGACGGGCGAAGCGTCTATCAAGTCCCGGGACGCAATCCCGATGAGACCTTTCTGCAATGGGCGGCCCGCATTGGTAATCCCATGGACCAGGGCCATGACGTCATCTACCAGATGCCCCTCGTCCACGAAGGTATTCGGGGCATTGCCGATTTCTTGATTCGAGTCGATGACCCCGTCGAGGGGTACTGCACGTATGAACCGGTCGACGCGAAGCTCACGCGGATCGAGGGCAAGCCGGGACACGTCTTGCAACTGTGCTTCTACGCCGACGCCCTCGAAGCGGTGACCGGTCGCGCGCCTCGTGAGATGCATCTGTGGCTCGGCTCCGGGGTGAGCGAGTCGTTGCGAGTCGAGGAGTTTCGCCCGTACTGGCGCCGTCTTCGACGACAGCTCGCCACTCTGTTGAACGAGGACGAGATCGCCGACACCAGACCGGAGCCGTGCACGCACTGCGACTACTGCGAATTCAGTCCAGTCTGTGACGCGCAGTGGCGCCACGAAGATTCACTCGTCTACGTGGCCAATATTCGAACGCCCGAACGTCACGCCCTCGAAAGTGACGGCGTGCGCACCGTGGTTGAACTGTCAACCCGCACTCGACCAGTGCCTGATGTTCGCGATGAGAACCTCGAGCGATTGATCCGCCAGGCCGCTCTCCAGGTCGCGACCCGTGCTCATCCGGGGGTACCGCCGGAGTATGAACTCGTGGCGCCCTCCGAGGACCCGGTCTTCGGACACGGTTTTGAACTCCTGCCGGCTCCGAACGATGGTGACGTCTTCTTTGATTTCGAAGGCCATCCCTTTTGGAGCGCCCAGCACGATCTCTTCTTTCTCAGTGGACTTCGGTATCGCGATGGCGCCGGCCAGTGGTGCTACGACGGTCGATGGGCGCACGACCTGGAGGTCCAAGCGCTGATGGTGAAAGAACTCGTCGAGTTTTTCGCCGAGCGACGAACGGCGTTCCCGGACATGCACGTGTACCACTACAACCACACCGAGCGCTCGTCGCTGGAGCGCTTGACGAGGGGAACCGAGACCGAGAGCCTCTTTGGCTCACTGGTCGCCACCGGGCTCTTCGTGGACCTCTACGTCGTCGCGAAGAACGCCCTTCTGGTGGGTGCCGAGTCCTACGGGCTGAAGTCGCTCGAACACTTGACCGGCTATGAACGTCACGGCGGCATCGAACAAGGCGCCGGGGCGGTCGTCGTCTACGACCACTACATGACGACCAAAGACCCCGGGCTGCTCGAGGAGATAGCGCGCTACAACGAGGACGACGTCGCGGCGACCATGGCTCTTCGAGATTGGATCGTCGCGCGCCGTCCCGGTGAGATGGCGTGGCGCGACGCGCGGTTAGAGCAGTTTGACGAGACCCTCGATACGGACGAACTCGTGGAGCGTCTGAAGAGCTCTGGCGAGCACAGTCCGGAGCATTTGTTGGGCGATCTGTTGAACTACTGGCGTCGCGAACGCAGCGCGAATATTGAACCGCTGTTTGCCGAAGCCGCGTCGGAGTTCGCCATGCTCTATGGCGATCCCGACTTCATTGCCAACCTCCGATTTCAAGGATTCGAAGAGGTCATCAGTCGCGGCACGCCAGCGACGAACGCCATCTATACGTGGCCGGAACAACCAGTCAGCGAACAGTTCAACGAGAAGCACAACGTCCTCTTTACCGGTGTCGGAGTTGAACGAGGTTTCGGCTACCTTCCCGACATTGACCTCGAGGCCCGTGAACTGAAGATGCGTTGGCGCGAACGCTATGAAGAGGAAGGCGGCCATCCCGCCGTTTTCACCATTGATGATTACGTCAGTCCCGGAGTCAAACCGGGCGTGTTGTTTCATCTGGCCGAGCAGATCGTGAAGCCCGATGCGAACGATCCGCCGAGTCGCGTCTCCCGGGCGTTGCTCGCTCGAGAACGTCCGCGATTCGTCGAGGGTTTCGGACCGGCCAGCGGTCTCTTCAGTGACGATCTCGAAAGCGCCTTGCGGTGGGTCGGTCAACTCGACGAGAGCTACGTCGCAGTGCAGGGCCCTCCCGGATCGGGCAAGACCTATAGCGGTTCGCACATCATCTACGCACTGATCAAATCGGGCAAGCGAGTCGGCATCACCGCCATGAGTCACGCCGCCATCGACAATCTTCTCGCCGCCACGCACCAGGTGTTCGTTGAGAAGGGTGAGTTGAGTGAACTACGCGCGTTGCGCAAAGGCGACAAGCCCAAGAGCGGCCCGCTCGAAGGTGTCCGTTACACCTCGTCGTCCAAAGAAGCCGAGGGCACGAAATACAACTTGGTCGCGGGAACGACGTGGCTCTGGGCCCGACCGCAACTTCGACCGTTCCCCGTCGACGTACTCGTCGTCGACGAGGCCGGTCAACTGGCACTCGCCGACGCGATTGCCTCGGCGAATGGAGCGAAGAATCTGATTTTGCTCGGTGACCCGCTCCAACTAAGTCAGGTGGCCCAGGCCGAGCATCCCGACGGATCGGGTGCGAGCGTGCTGGAACATATCTTGGGTACGCAAGCGACGTTGCCGCTCGATCAGGGCGTGTTCATCTCCGAGACTCGCCGCATGCATCCCGACGTGTGCCGGTTCATCTCCAACCAGATTTATGAGGGACGACTCACTAGTCACGAATCGTGTGCGCGACAGAACACCGAGTTCGGCACCGGCCTTCGCTGGCTCGAGGCGCATCACAGCGAGTGCTCGACCGAGTCGCCGGAAGAAGCGGCGATCGTGCTGGCCCAGGTGAGCGCCATGGTCGGTACTTCTTGGGTCAATCAACGCGGCGAGAGCGCGGCCCTTCGCGCCCAGGACTTCATGGTGGTGGCGCCCTACAACGACCAGGTCAATCTCCTGCGGGAGACCTTTGACCGGACGCCCGGGCTTCGCCAAGTCCAAGTGGGCACGGTGGATAAGTTCCAGGGGCGAGAGGCGCCGGTGGTCTTTTTCACGATGACCACCTCGTCGGGCGAGGACATGCCTCGCGGGCCGGAGTTTCTCTTCTCCCGCAATCGCCTCAACGTGGCGGTCTCGCGCGCGCGCTGCCTGGCGTACCTGGTGTGCACCGAGTCGCTGCTCAACTCGCGCGCGCGCACGATCGAAGAGATGCGCTTGATCGGGACGTTGAGCGCCTTCGTCGAGTACGCCAGTGCATCACTTCTCGACACTGTGTAGGTAGTCGCAACCTCGAATTGACGTCACCAAAGTGGTCGACTCTGCTACTCTGGTTATCCCATCGCAGAGACCGCGGCCCGGTGTGATTTGCACCTCGGCAGACGGCGCTGGTAAGGTGGGCATCCCCGTGGCCGGGTTGTTTCGGCCGCGGAATCAACGGAGAAATCCCGAGATGGTGTACGTCGCACCGCTGACCCTGGTCACGTGTGTCGTCGCTCCTTGAAAACGGAAGAACGAGAGCCAAAAGCCAGTACGGGCGACGATGGACTGATCTAACAGGACGCGTCGTTCGTCAAAAGAAATATTGCAGTAGGCAACGAGACCACCCCGTGGACACTCGTTGTCGTCAGGTGAGTATTAGAGTCACTCATCTGGCTCTCTGATTCGTAGAGGATTTCGGTCCTCGAAAAATCTTGATGGAGAGTTTGATTC
>PMTF01000011.1 GCA_003167415.1 Acidimicrobiaceae bacterium
ACGACCGAGGGATTATGAGGTGGCTGCAAACGGTCGGAATGGTCCGGTGGTGTCGGATTCATCCGGATTTGAAAGAAAACTTGTCCGGTGGTGTCGGATTCGTCCGGTGGTGTCGGATTGGTCTGTGGGATTTTCCGTGGGATTTTCTCAATGGGAATCGTGTGGGGGTTCATGTCGGAGGACCTCAGAGGAGGACCGACCTACACAATCTAATGGCGGCTATCTCAGTGGGACCGAGAACTCAAAGGTCGATGAGACTGGCATGAGGCTTGAGATCTGAAATCCCCATAGCTTGTCAATGAGTCAGCCACTTCGGGTCCGAGTCTTTACAAGTCATCGCTTGCACTTCGCTCGAACATCCTCTTCGCGGCGACGGTCATTCAGCTGGGTAACGCTGTACGGTCGAGATTCGTAGGATGATTGTGAGTCGTCACTCGACGAAAGTAGATCAACGTGAAATCTGTACTCAACCTCCGCAGACTTGTCATGGTGCTAGCGATACTGACTGGCGCGCTTGGTGTGGGAATCGGCAGTGCCAACGCAAAGCCATCGGTAGTCCCGTGGGCCGATAAACCGGTGACCCCCGCACTTTTGGTATCACTGCAACCCAAACCTTTGCCCGCGACACCGCCGAAGACTGACGCTCCACCGTGCACGTCGTCCGCGCTTCAACTCGAGCCGGCAGTCGGCCTGCAGTGGATGCAAAACGGTGGCGTCGCCATCCGATTCCGCAATACTGGCAAAGCGGCGTGCCTGTTGCGAGGTAGGCCGTTCGTCGTCGCGACTTCCCCGGGGCATCCGAGCGTCGTAGCGACGAAACTGGGGCTCGCAGCAACCGGAGGCGAAGTCGCTGACACTCCGGTCGGTGGCACCGTCTCGGTGGACGTCTCTGCGCCCATCTCGTGCGTGAGCGATCCCGGCGGCAATGAGCAGGGCCTGCCGGTCTACCACGGTTTGGTACTGGTGCTTCCTGGCGGCACCGAACGTACCGTCAGTGGGCTCAAGTTGTCGCTTCCGTGTGGCATGGCGGTGACGCCGTTCAGCATGCCCAAACCCACTCCGACCTACGCGCCGTACTGGCTTGCGTCCCTTCGACCGGCAATCGTGCTACCCAGCAAGGTCAAGGCGGGCGCCACACTGGTCTATGAGGTCACACTGAGAAATCCGTTGAGCCGACCGGTTTCTCTCTCACCATGCCCGGCCTATATTGAGCACTCATCGAGCGACATCAAACTCGAGTATCAGTTCAACTGCTCGAACGTGCATGCCATAGCAGCTCATGCTTCGGTCGATTTTCAGATGAAAATGGCGATACCCGACGCGACACCATCCGGCGCGATGACTGTGTACTGGAGCGTGATCGGGCCGAACACCATTGAATCGCGGGCAACGGTGGACGTTCTTTGAGCCAACGCACCCCATTTTCAAGACCTATACGAGTTGATCGTGCGAAGACCTAGAATACGAGAGCTATTCCTGCAAATTGCAAAGTGTTGGGGGCCTTTCCTACACAGATCTCGGCTACTCCTCGCCGCTGAAGAGCGGCTCTCGAAATGTTGAATGCCATGTCTTCAGTGCAGGATCATCAAATTCGACTTGAAAGTTGCAACCGGTCAATCGCTGGGAGTAGTGCTTAAAAACCTTCGTGACCAATTCAATGCACGCCTCTAATTCGCTCCATCCAAAGTCAGGCACAGTGGCGTCCATCTCGGTGTGCGCAGCGAATTTGTCACGCAAGATCATTATGGGCTTCATCAGTCGATCGAGGTCTGCAATATCCGAACTTGGACGAGCTTGACGGTGAACATCGGGAAGTTGAATGATTCCCGTGTCCAATGGCTTCAGCATCTCGGGTCTCTCTTCAAAGCCCTTCAACATGTTCTCCAATGACGCGGAGTTCCTATCACGACGTGCCTTGACTGAGCGCGTTATTAGGAGCAATTGCGCTTCGAAGTAGATCCGGTCATAGTGACGAGTCCAGGCGCACGCTGGATCGAACTTCTCTAATTCGTTAGTAAGTTCTTGCCACATATCTCGATTTCGATTCAACCTTCCAATGTCGCGCCAAAGGATCATTAGGACTCGTATCTCACGTCTAATCCAACGGTCATCCTCCGGCGAGACTCCACCAGGGAAATAGCGAGTCCAAAAGGCGATGGCATCGTCTGCAAGGTCAGTCAAGGGATTCTGTGACATATCGAAACGGTAGCGTTTGGTGCCCGCAACAGCGACCAGCCCTAAAGGGACTCTGACATCATGTGTGTATCACAGCACCTCCACATACTGCATCACTGGGTAGGAAGGCCCTTAAACATCAAGGTCCCTCAAGAGAGGATGAACCGTATTCGCCTTCTAATAAGAACCGCTCTAAATGGATCTTTGCCACACGAAGCCCGTGGCCGACCTGCAAAACCGGGACTGGAAACTCACCCCGCTTGTGGAGGTCCCACGCGGTACTCCGGTGAATTCCAAGCACCCGAGCAGCTTCGACGAGACTCACCGTGGCGCAAGTGTTTACATCCACCTGACGCGTACTAGATGCGCCGCCAAGTTTCAGGATCTCGATTGCCTCACTGGCCGTCATTCCAATTCCTTTCGCTTGTTGGATGGAACTTCATTCATTCGATTGTGAGAACAGCGTCAACGCCGACGTCGAGTACTTCGAGCTCAGCGGCGGTGTTCGGTTTGAAGGAGCACGCAAGGTCATCGGAGTTCGGGACGACCTCCCATCCTTCTTCAAGTACGGTCTCCAACGACTTACGATCAATCAGAATCGGCTCTTCGATATCCCCCACAAAAAGGGCCAACGCGGATGTTCCCTCGTAGTCACCGAAGACCATCTGTAAGGCCAATCCGGACGCCAGATCTTTTGTATCGACCGTCGTCAGACGTACGTGGCTCGTTGCCTGGCAAGCACCGATATCACCAAGTGAAGAGCCTGGCTCGCGTTGAAGGAACGAAGTGTTTGCGACCAACAAGTGTTCCGGCGTTGCCAACTTGTTACTGGGGCTGTTCACGGCGGCCAACTCAGCGTAGATTGGATCGAGAGTTTCGTCCCGGGTCCAATCGTGAATGAACCGATGAGCCAGCACAAACGCGACTCCCATTTCCCAATCACTGATCGGATACTCGCTAAGAAACTCGCGCGCGGCATCACTAAACTCCAGCGTTTCTTCCAGATCCCACTTACAATCAGGATCGATGATGTTCAAGGCCAATTCCGTGAACTTCGTAGCAATCGATATCGGTTCACGAGCATTTGACGGACTTAGTGGTACGGGTGCGATCAGTTGAACAATCAGGCGCCGCACCACGTCTTCAACCAGATCGGGCTCGTCAGCCCAATACTCCGTTTCATGGTCCCAGCACAGCCCCTCAGGAAAGTGCACTTCCGTGGAGTCGGCATCAACGAAGAACTCCCTCGAGCCCGTGTCGTATGTAACAACCAGTGAAATTCGCTTTGCCACTTCATTCTTCCTTTCAAACGCCGAGTTCGCGCCACATATCGGCGGGGTAGTCCAACACATCGAGTTCCGCGGCTGAGAGCGGCTGGTAACTACTGGCTGGGGCGTCGCGCAACGGAAGATCGACTGAGATCACCTGGATACAGCCGTCCGACGCTGCAGCGATCTCTTGGATGCGTTCAAGTTCGACCAGTTCTTCCGTCCACCGTTCCCCGGTGCGGAGCACCGTGTCCACGTCAATCGAGCGCTCGACGGTAACTTCTATGCTGACGTCGTTCGTGACGTCGACTACATGCTCATCAACCTCGAAGGTCTTCAACACAGCAGTAGCGGCCTTCTGGATACGCCCCGTCGATGCCTTGATGCCCGCTAGAGCTTCGGGGGCACCACCGGCCCAGCCCGCAACGTACCCAAAGGAGTAGTCGCTGGTGTCCATGCCGAGTGCCGTGCAGATGACGTAGGCGGCAGATTCGGCTTCAAGCTCCTTGAGCCCCCGCTCCAGGTCCTTGGTCGCTTCAACACCTGGATCGTGCAGGAGCGCGTGACCGATCTCGTGGGCCAAAGTCTTAGCCTGTTGAGCCTCTGAGTTACTACTGACCACTCGGATTCGCCCCTCCGAGTGGGTCGTGTCACCGTTCGCCCCGCTCGCCAGTGACTCGGGTCGCTCGACGCGAAAGCCAATACCTTGCGCGAACTCGGTGAGCTTGACGAAGACGCCCTCGGGCGCGAGTCCTTCGAGCTTGCTCACGATATCGGGCAGATCCGGTCCCTCGGTCTGGCTGATGTCGAATACCGGCACCAGTTTGAAACCGCGGATTTCCCGAGCGTTTTCGCCCTCGGGCGCGTCGTCTCTTTTGTACGTCATGGGCGCGAGTATCCGTAAGGCCGACTCCTTGGCCATCACCTGGTGGTCCAATGCCTTCCAGGCGTTGTAACCCGCCACCCGCGAGGCGTAGGGATTCTGCAGCAGGATCAACATGACGTTGTTGGGGCTGTAGCGATAGAACTTGCTCTGCACGTCGAGGTACTGGGTCCACTTCTCGCTCGTCGTGAGGTCGGCAATGCCAGCGCTCAGTCCTTCGAGCAGTCCTGAATAGTCACGCATGCGGCCTCCTCGTGGTTCATTGGGTTGGTTGGACAGTGGCGCGACATACGCCGAGGGAGCGTCCGCCAGGACGCCGTCCTGATCGAACGTGACCGGCATCTCGTTGACGTCGACCTCGCGCTTCGCCAACCTGTTGTTCCACTCGTCGGCGGCTGCGGCTTTCGCCTCGAGCAAGGCAATCTGCTCCTCCAACTCGGCGGCCTGTTCGAATCGCGACAGCGACTCCTCGGTACCCGCCAGTTCGGCCGACACCGGAACGCCCAGCATGCGCAAATACTCCGGCGTCAGCTCGTCGCAGATGAAGGCGCCGCGCACCGTCCGCTTGTCGTAGGTCGCGCCTCGCAGATCAGCGAAGGTCAGGCTCGCATCGAGCGTGACCGCTCCGCGCAGGGTCGAACCTCGCAGGTCGGCGCCGATCGCCTGCGCACCGGTCAAGTCGGCGAAGGAAAGATCGCAGCCCGACAGGTTGGCGAACGTGAGGTCGGCCATCTGCAGATTCACGAACGACAGATCCAGTCCCTGGAGATCGGCACCGGAGAGGTCGGCGTTCGACAGGTTCACGCCATAGCCGATCAGTTGCGGCGTGCCGTTGATAACAAGCACGCGGTACTCGCGCTCCTTGGCGTCCACGGTCAGGTCGAAAATCTCACTCATCAGCTACTCCGTTTGCGCCTGTATACGTTCCGGGCAGTTCATCGCACGGTGAGAACGAATTTTCGCGGAGACCGGTACCTGCCAACACGCCGGCCGGCACCGGCGCAGCGCTCTCTACGCCGTTGCGCACGAATCTGCCACCGCGCCGGGCTTTCACCTCGCCACCTGCCAGATTGGCTGTTCGCCGTCATCAGGTGTGAACCTCGCGTCACCCGTTGAGACGCCGTCGGTCAACAGTTCTTCGAGGTCCTCGGGGGCGCTGTCGCGCTGGTCGATCCACCACGACGCGCTGACTCGCTGACGCGCTGGCGATTCGAGTCGAAGGGCGAACTCTTCGTCGGACCACTCCCGGTCGACGCGCCAGTCGTAGGCCTCGCCCATCAGTGTGTAGCGCACGCGCGCCGCCCAGGCCACCGCCTTTTCTGTTCCCACGAGTTCGGGCATTTGCGTCCGGCGCTCCCAGACGTCAATCTCCGTGGTCTCTTTGGAACGCTGCTCGGCGAGCCACTCTTCCCTAGCCTGATTCTCGCCGCGACCGGCACGCCAGCACGCGGAGCAGTCCCGCTGGCCCAGCCAATGCGCTAGACCCGTACGCTCTGACGGCGGCTTCTTCGATAGGTCGTGGTCTTGATCGTGTCCGCACCGGTGGTGCACTGTCCATGTAGTTGCTACGGCCATGCCCGTCTCCTTCTCTCTAGCCCGGTAGTGGGCTTACTGCGCTGATTGACCCAACGCCGCGGCGGTCGCCTGGCGACGTCGCCGCGCAACGTCCGCCGCCACGAACTTGTCGAAAGCTCCTGTTTCGGCGCTCTCGGGCCCGTGACCACAGCGCAGGTCGGCGGTGAACGCTCGCAGCAGCGCCGTGATATCGCGGTACGCGCGGTGCCAGTCCGTGCCCGATGAAGCGGGCGAGGACTTCGCGTAGGCCACTCGTTCGTGGTCCCGCAGTGCCTGCAGCGCCATGACGAGCGACTCGTGTTCGTACCAGCACGCCGGCACGACGTAACTGTCGAGGCCCTTGTAGCGATCCCGCAACTCACCAACCCACTCAGAGAACTTTGGCCACTCGCGCTGCGCGTTCAGGGCCGCGAGGCTGGGCCAGTGGAGCGGGGCTTCGACCTCATCGGCGTTAGGGGTCTCGCGCGTCGCTACTCGCTGACGCTGCTCGAGGGAACGGCGCACGATGTCGTGTTGATGGGTCTCGGCAGCCATCACGTCTCTCTTTCGTGCGTGGTGACACCAGGACTCAGCTCACCGCCAAGGAGACGAGTTGTCAACGCGGTGAACGGCTCGACGCCGACACTGCGCTCACGCATGGATGCCCCCGCCCAGGAGTGGCGAATCGTGTAGTGCCCCAGTGCGCAGCGACTCCTCCACGCTCTCGCGTTCGAGTTTCAGTTCCTTGGCGTCCGCGCGCGCCGTCCAGGGCTTCAGCGTCAACATGATCGGTTTGGCCGCGCGCAACATCAAAAGACCATGGCCCACCTTGATTGACCGGATCATGCTCGGGTCCAGGATGGAGCGTTGACGCGTGGTCTGCGAGACGTTGCGCCCACCGCCAGCCTGGTGCGTGGTCGAGACCTCCTGGGCGTCGCGCTCGCCGATCAGCTGGGCAATGTCGCGAAGGTCGCTCGCGTTACTCGATCCACCGAGGATGACCTTCGCGATGGCCGAGTCCCAGATGGCCTGGGCTTGTTCGTGGCCCCAGCGGTCGCGGGCCTGCGCCAGGGACTGCAGCACCGCGACCGTCGTGATGCCGGTACCGCCACCCTCGCTCATCAGCGCACCGAGCGACGGGAGCGGGTAGTTCGCCGCCTCGTCCAGGATCAGCGACAACGGCGGGTCCAGCCGGGCCCCGGCCGAGCCGCCAGCCAACTGGCGCGCGGTCTCGACCACGTCCTCGATCAGCGCCGACACGAAGTTCGCGGTCGCCGACGCGCCCGAGCTCGTTCCCAAGAGATAGAGCGTCCCGTTCTCGCGCAGGAACGTCGCGGGGTGAAACTCCGCGCCGAGTGCCGGGGTGAGCTGCTCGATGACCTGGGGACTCGCGAGCGGCGCGAACACCGTCGCGACCACCGACCAGATGTTGGCGCGCTGGCGCTCCTCGAGCCCGACGACCGATCCCAATGCGTGGCCCCACAGTGGCGTCGCGGCGATCGACGCCTTCAGTATCTCAACCGCCTCCTTGGCCTCGTCGGGCGACAGGCTCCAGCGGTAGAGATCGCTCACGGTGCGGCCGTCCACCGCAGCCGCCTGCAGGAGGCAACGCACGACCACCTCGGTCTGCTGCTGCCAGAAGTTCGCCTCCCTAACCCCTGCGGCCGCACCGGCGCAGAGCGCACTCGCGCGCATCATGGCCGTTTGGGGGTGCTCGCATCCTCTTATTGGTGACCAACGCAGCCCGCCGGATACTCCTCTCGCGAGGCCCTGCGGGTCGAAGACCCCCACCGGACCACGCCTCGCGCGTGCAGTCATCGTCGCCGCCAGATTGTCCGGCCGGGTGCTGGTCGTCACCACCGCACCGGGCGCGTCGAGGATGAAGGGGATCACCAGGTTGAAACCCTTGCCGCTCCGCGGGGGTCCGAGGATCACCATCGAGTCCTCGACGCTGGCGTAGCAGTCGACGCGGCGACTCGTCCCGAGATACAGTCCGAGATCGTTTGGTACCGGCTTTACCACCGACGGCCGCAGGACCGAGCCCCGGGCTACCAGGTGCTTCGCCCCGGCCGCAGCGACGACATCGTGTCGGTCGGCGAGGCCGAGCAGCTGCGTCGGGTCTTCGGCCTTCCGGCGTCCCTCGTGCTTCACGAACTGGACTGTGAATACGATGCCGACGCCACCGCCAATCACGGCAATCGTTGTCATCGTCCAGTACAGCCACGCGGGACCGACCGGCACCTTCCACGCGAACGACGGATCACCGACGTGCGCGAATGCGGTGATCGCTCCCCTGGCGAAGTGCATGGGGAACCCGTGGCCGGAGAGGAGCGCCGAGAGCAAGCCGCCAGCAACGAGAAACAAGAAGAAGGTGATGACACTGAAAATCAGTCCGAGGTACAGGTCGGTGCTGTCGCGTTGCGCGCTCATTGGGCCACCCCTGAGCCCCTGTCGACAAAGGCTTCAGAATTCCTGAACTCACGGGGGTTTTGTCCCATCCTTTGGTTCGTGTCGAACAGGGCCAGCTCGCCCGGCGTGCAGATGTGGCGCACGACAAAGGAGCGGTCGCCAATTCGCCAGAGTCCTTCGCCGCGAGCCAGGCTCGAGAGCTGGTCAATCTCCGTCGAGGACAACCCGAGCGCCGCGCCGGTCTTGGCGTCTTCGCCTCGCTCTTGGGCGTAGATGATCTTGGTTGAGCAATCCGCCAACAAGCCCAGGGCGAGATTGCGCGACTCGGAGTTAGCGTCGCCCACCGCGTCGAGGTCGCTCAGTCGGTGGATCACCATGAGGTTCGCAATCCCGAGGGCCCGACTTAGCTTCCACTGCGACTGCATTCGTGCGAGCAGCGCCGGTTGCTTTAGCACCCTCCACGCCTCGTCGTAGATCACCCAGCGCGGTCCGCCCGCGGGGTCTTGCAGGGCCGCCTCCATCCACGAACTCGCGCACGCCATTACCATGCCGATCTTCGCGTCCGAGCCCGCAATGCGGGATAGGTCGAGGCTCACCATGGGCAGGTCGGCGTCAAAGCGCACCGTCGAAGGCCCGTCGAACAGTCCGCCGAGGTCACCGCCGACCAACCGATTGACTGCGTGCGCGACCTCACGCCCGTCATCAACCAACTGAGCGCGACTAGAGCCGATCACGTCGCTCGGCGGGTCGAACATGGCCGTCACGACGTGCGGGAGGACCGGCACTGAGTTCGTGCGCACCGCTTCATCGAGAGCCGCGTAAAGCGCGGTTGACTCAACAGGCGCCATAGCGCGACCGAGGGCCGCTTCAGTAATCGAGCGCAACAGGTCGCGGCGTCGTTGTTGCACCAGCTCGAACCACGCCGTGTCGGTGACTGGCTCGCGCACCCCGTCCTGACTTGTCAGGTACTCGGGTCTCGGACCCTCATCGAGCGGGTTGAGTCGGGCCATGGTCCCGCCGCCGAGCTCAATGGCCTGGCCGCCCACACTCCGACTTACCGCCGTCCATTCGCCCTTGGGGTCACCCGGCACGTAACACTTCCTGCCGAAGGCAATTGAACGTGTCGCAATTGACTTGGCGAGGGTGCTCTTGCCTCGGCCGACCACACCGGCGAGCAAACAGTTCGGATTGGTGAGAATCCCCAACTGATAGAGCACCCACGGGTCGTAGACGAAGCCGGCGCCGCTCCACGCGTCTTGACCAATCAAAATGCCCTGACTACCCAGCCCGCTCTCGGCGAGGAACGGGTACGCGCCAGATAAGACTTCACTGGTCGCATTGTGCGGTTCCACTCTCAGCGCTCGATACGTGCGCAGCGCATCGCCACCGTCCTCGCCGTTCCGGGGCAGGTACGCCGCCGCCGCAGCTTCCTCGCGCAGCTGGCGTCGGGCTCGCTTCTCGTCCTCGCGCGCCGCCACGCGGTCGGCACCTGTGATCTTTGTCACCGCGCGCGCCCGCGCCCGTCTCGCGCGTCTCGCGGTGCCGGGTTCGCCGTACAGAGCGCCACCGAGTGACTTTCCTCCGTCGAGGATCGCCTGTACGGGCTTTTCGTCCTTCGGGTGGGGTGTAAGTACCCGAACGCGACCAGGGACTTTGGGGAGAGTGAGCGGTTGCTGCCCATCGGATAGCCACACTGTTCGTGGCTGAAGCAACGCCGGGATCGGCGGGATCGGTGCCCTCGTTGGGCTGGCGACCGATTGCTTATTTCGTTTGGTCACGTCAACTCCTAACTGAGCGGAACCGTGGACGTGGTGACCGTGCCCGACGACGACACCACTACCGCGTAGACCGACGCGGGCAGTTCGAGATCGAGCGTGGCGTTGAACGTCGCAGTGCCGTCCACCACCGGTCCGGCGAACGCGGCGGTCGTGTCGCCCGACATACTGGTGCCGTAGATCGTTCCGGTGACGTGATCTGCGTCCGTGGTGACCGTCACGCTCACCATCACTTCGCCGGGGCTGGACGAGCTCGCGTCGATTGACGAATTGATCTGATGGGCCGCACGAGGGGTGGGCGTTGTCGTTACCGGATGCGCCACTGGCGTTATCGGGCGATCAGTCGTCGGCGTCGTTGTGGTTGTAGTACTGGTGACGGTCGTCGTGGCCGCCGGCACCGTCGTCGTGGTCGGCGGCGACCCGAACACCCCGCGCGTGATCTCGGGATGGATGAGCGTCACAATCACGAACAGTGCCACCAGCCCCGCGAGGACCGCCCCGACCGCCATCCAGAGCGTCCGGCGTGTCCACGCGCGTTCGGCCGGCTGCGGAGTGGGATTCCACTCTTCTGGCCTCGGAGGTAGCTCGGGTAGCACGAACTACGCCGGGGCCAGTGGGAACCGCGCGGCCACGGCGGCGGCTACGCCGAGGTGCGCGATGGTCGTTTCTGACTGCAGCGCGCTGGGAACAATCAGATCACCCAATGCCAGGTGATCGTCTTTGTTGATAATGAAGACCCCGCCCCCGCACACGGCGCGAAGCCAGTCGATCAGCGCGGTTAAATCTGCGGGATCACGATCGCCGCGACCTGGGGCGATCGCCACGATCGCCCCCTGCACCAAGGGCGCGAACCGGCCGTTCGACACTGCCGACCAGTCGTCAGGATCGGGCCGGTAACTGAGCGGTTGACCGGCCAAAGCGCTCACCATTTCAATCGCGAGCTCGAGGGAGTCTTGCGCCAATTCGGTTGCAAAGACAATCGTGTTCGCCGTCTCCATCGCCGCGACGGCGACAGGTCCGGTGGACGACGTACCCATGTCGGAGATGACGATCTGGGCCGCGCGGCGAAGCAGCGCAATGCCGGCCTCGAACTCTGCGAAGGTGAGACTCTCAACCTCGGCGGGGTCGGCCGTCTGATTGCTGAGAATCCGGAGCCGAGCGACCACGTCGGTGTAGGGCGCCAG
>PMTF01000010.1 GCA_003167415.1 Acidimicrobiaceae bacterium
GTGCAGTCGTGGAAATTTCATACGGCCCCGTTATATCGCACTTCGATTTGCCGACCAACCGCCGAGTCTCCACTCGGAGAATGTGCAAGTCGGCCCTACGAAGCGAGCATTTTTCGACCCATGAATTATCGAGCGGACGATTAAGACCAGGCGCAAACTCGCGCTGCTTTGTACTCCTCGGTCGTGCGAGTATTGACGGTTATGGGTGTCGATTCACCGATTCTTGAAGAACAGAGGACTCGACCAGGAGAGCGACAGACGCCGCGGCAGATTTCTGCCCATCGTCGCGACGATCGGCGTGTGTCTCATTGCCGGCGCTTGCAGTTGGCTGATTGTGAAGCCGGGTGAAAGTCTGTTGTGGCCAATGGCGGTGGACGTGATCATCTTTGCCTTCTTCGGTGCGTTGTGCCGTTTGGTGTTGGCACTTCGAGGCGCCCGGTTTGGTCGCATTGGGCTCTCCTCAATCTTTCTTGGACTCGGCGCCGCAAGTCTTCTGTGGACGTACTTCGGCGTACTGCCAGCCAGTGTGGGTTTCGACTCGGCAGGCGCGAGTGTCGCTCGTCATGAAATTGCCCAGATGACGCAGGGATGCCGGTTGGTGAAGCAAGGTTCTATCGGAATGCTTCAAGCTCCATACAAGATCTGCACCGAAGTCATTCCGAGATCTTCTAGGGTCGAGTTCGCCACCCTTGGTCTCAACCGGGGTTACGCGTACGTCAGCGGCGCGATTGGCGAAGGCTGGTTCTCAGACGAGTGCGCACGACATCTGATAGGACACTGGTGGGCGTTCGCGAGTGATCAACAAGCACCGGTCACGGGTTGTCCTTTCGGCTACTCATTTCATGGCGGTGGTTAGTTAGTTCTGCTGCTCCAAATACTCCGAGCCCACTGAAGCAACCCACTCGCTAATCCGCCAGTCGGAGATTGTGGACGACGGCCCTCCGACACCAATCGGAACTCAATCGGGTCAAGCTGACAGTGCGAGACGACAGATCTATTGCGTCGGGCCCCCTGACAGCAGTCCCCAATGCCGGAACCCAACATCAGAATGCGCAAAATCTTCGCGACCGGTGTCACCAGGTCCGGCCTCGGCGGCGTCCTAGTCTCGCTGCGGCAGTTTCGTCCTCTTCTCGCGGGGCCAGAATGCAAGACCAAATAACGCGACGACGTTCAAGACAAGACCAACGCGAAACCAATCGCTATCGAAAGTTGAGGTCAGGATGAGGATTAGGGCAACAATCGCAACCGCCGCAAAGGGAAGTCTTCGGCGCCTTCTCTCCCAGTATTGACTTGTCATTCCCATACACCTTTCCGTCTCGACATAGAACGTGATGCACGATGATTCGCTCGTTGGGAATTGAGTACTATTACGCACCTTAACTTCCGTCAATCGACGAGGTCCTAACTCATCGGATCGTTGAAGTCAGACCTGTGACGCTTGGCGAACTAACTGGCTAGTCTCCAGTGATTGGTAGCAGAGCTGTCGCGTCGGGTCTCCTAGGTGCTTCGATGCAGGGGCGCATCGAAAAGAGTCGGCTCGCCTTTTACGCGGCAGACAGTGACACCCTCAAGGCACGTGATCGGCGCGCGTTGTGGGACAGCTGTCGTTCCCAAATCACTCGAAACCTGCTATTACTCATGGAGTGTCGACCCCGCTTGTGCAGAGCATCGCCCGCAACTTCGATGAAGCGCTGCGGTTGATGAAGGCCGCGCTGACGGACTGTCAGGACATCCTGTGGGAGAGGGACCTATGGCCGGACGAGGCGCCCACGGGTCCGACATCGCAAGGGGGAATGCACGGCTCGGCCCCCTGGTTCCTCGCGTACCATTCGTTGCTGACCCTCGACTATGACCTCGCCGCCGAGTTCGAGCCGTGGAAACCGCCGCAACCCTTCGACGAGAACACGTACGCCTTTCCCAACCGCGTCTTCACCAGGGCAGAGCTCCTCGGTTACGTCGACTACTGCGGCACCAGGGCACGCCGAACGCTTGACGATCTCTTCGAGGAGAAAGCGGCCCGGCCCCTCCCCGATGCCCATCGTTACCACGGCATGCTGTATGGAGTCTTGGTCGGTAGTATTCCGTTGCACGTCATTGAGCATGCCTCCCAGATTCGCCAGTTCCTTACTACCGCGGGAGTCAGGGTGCAACCCATGCCCGGCGATCGTGGGTACACGCAATGACTCGCGACAGAGATCCGGACGGGCTCGATCTGATCCTTAAGGCGGAGCCCACGTCGTCAGCCTCCAGTCGGAGATTGTTGACGTCGGCCCTCCGAAACTTACCAACATCGGAATTGAGCCGAAAGACTTTACCTTGCAGAGCCAATTCCACACGGCGACGGTGCGTGAGAAGAAGGGTATAGAGATCACAAAACTCAACGAATCGTGGAATGCGGTCGCATTGATCACCGGCGGCGGTTCAGGTATTGGTCGAGCGTCGGCGTTGGCATTTGCCGAACGCGGGTACGTAGTCGTGGTGGCCGGACGGCGCGAAGAACCACTATCGGAGGTGGTCAACATCATTCGAACTCACGGCGGGACTGCGTTGGCCGTCAAATGCGACGTGAGCTCTGAAGAAGACGTCCATCAATTGCTCGAACGCACAACGCGAGAGTTCGGTCGGGTCGACGCGGCAGTGAATTGTGCCGCTTTGCAACCCGGAGGTGCCATCCTCGATTTGTCGGTGGAGGATTTCGACCGGACAATCGCCACGAACCTTCGTGGAGCGTGGTTGACCACCAGATTTGCAGCCTTCGCAATGCGTGAGTCCGGAGGCGGAGTGATCGTTCACGTGTCGTCCGTCAGCGCAATGAGGGGCGGTCCATCGGATTACTCAGCCAGCAAGGCGGGCGTAGAAGGTCTTACGAGAGGGGCCGCCGAGGAGTTGGCACCCTGGGGGATTCGCGTAATCGCGCTTCGAGCTGGACTCTTCGACACGCCAATGCTCCATACGGCGTGGGGAACGGGTGAGCACCCAGAAGAAGTTCTGGCACCAGGCGTTGCGGCAACCATCCTCAAGCGAATCGGCCGACCTGAAGAGGCCGCTGCGGCAATTCTCTGGCTCTGTTCGCCCGACGCTTCCTACATCACCGGTACCTGTATCGACGTCGACGGCGGCATTTTGGCCCGTTGGCTGTAGCCGTCTCGGCAATTGCGGACCAGATCTACTAATCGTGGCAGCCATTTCATTGGCTCCGATCGGGCTGTTTATGTTGACAATTGTCGATGAGTCATTCCACGCGAAGCGTGACTTCTATGAAGCGGGTTCCTCCAAGAGGGCGTGGATCGTCGTGACGGCCCTTTTCGCTTTCTTCTATGCCCGGTTGTTCGATCGCGCTCTACCTAATTCGAGTGCGTCCGAAGGTTCGCAATATCGAGGCCCATCTAACTCAGTCACTCAGTTAAGCAGTTCGCCAATGGGCGATTCTCCAGTCGGAGATTGTTGCCGTCGGCCCGCAGAACAGAACCCACAACTCTTAGCCCAGTCGCCAATGAAAGGTGACATAACTGTCACGTCGGGCCTCCGACACCAGTCAGAACGCAATTGCATTGAGCCGTCGCCCCGTGTGATTGTGCAGAGGTGATGTAGGTGATTCTTGGGCGGTAGATCGGTGCGGAACGGGGGGCCCGTCGATACCATCGTGAGTATGCGCCACACCGCCAACCAGTGGGACTCGACGGCTGCGCTCCTCGCGGCTACCCCTGCGCCTGCTGGCCGTGAAGCGGTGTGGGCCCACGCGCTGGCGTTCCTCGATGCCGGTCATTGTGACGGCGCCCATCTGGTGGCCAGCGTGCTCGTCGTCGAGACCGGTGGGCTGGTGCTGCTCGCCCGCCATCGCCGCTACGGGCAGTGGGGCCCGCTCGGTGGGCACCTCGACTCCGGCGACGCCAGCCTCAGCGCTGCCGCTGCTCGAGAGCTCCTCGAGGAGGCGGCGCTCACGGCGCACGTCCAACCGGCGCCCATCGACGTCCGCCTCTCGTCCTACCGGTGCCGGACCGCCGAGCCGTTGCTCCATCTCGACGTGCTCTTCGCCGCGATTGTCGCTGCGCCCGCTCCGGCTCTCGTCGCCAACGATGAGCTGACGGGTCTCGAGTGGTTCGCCACCCGCGATCTACCCGCGCCCCTGACACCGGTCACCGCGGAGTTGGTCGGTCTTGCGACTGCGGCGGCCACCTTGCGGCGCTGACTGCTCACCGAGTGCGACATAACCATTACGCAATCACACGGGGAGCCGCCAGTGCAAAGATGCAGAACTGTCAAGCCGGGCCGCGGATTTGAACCCACAAGGACTAACCGAGGCGCCAGTGCAAGGTGGCATTTCCGTTAAGCCGGGCCACAGATCAGAACCCGCACGGACTAGCCCAACCGCCAGTGCAGGGTTGCATTCCTGTCACGTCGGGCCTCCGAGACCGATCAAGTCTTTATGAGTTCAAGCCGCCGGTCCATGACCATAAGCGCGCGGGCCCTCAAACGTTGGATTTTCAGTTCTGTCAGGTTGATCGATTGGTTAGTTTTGTTCTGTGATTGAGACACGTGCTTCGTTGATCGGAGTTTTCGACTTCGCGTGGGACCGACTTGAATCTCGTATGCAAGGACTAAGCGACGCGGAGTATCTCTGGGAACCTGTCGCCCATTGTTGGTCGATCCGGGAGAGCGACTCCGGTGGATGGACTTTGGATAATGAAAGAGAGTCCAGTAGTCCGCCACCGCTGACGACGATTGCGTGGCGAACATGCCATCTCGGTGGTCATGTCCTCGGAGGGTTTGCCAATTGGCTCTGTGATGGTGGATCGCCCTTCGAAGGCGACAACGATATTCCCACTCACGCGGTTACTGGCAGGAGTTGTCTGGAGCGCAATTACCAACGTTGGCGACGAGGCATGGTCTCGTTCCCTGAGGAACGCCTAGGACTCCCCATTGGGCCTGAGTTTGGCCCCTTCGCCGAGGATTCCGCGGTCGACCTCATGCTGCACGTTCTCGACGAGTTCATCCACCATGCTGCGGAAATCGCACTGTTACGCGATCTTTACCACAGGCTGAGCTGACACCTCTGGCGCCCAGCGCGTCGGGCTCGTGATACTGAGAACTGTGTTAGAGAGGTTCTTCGACGGCAATCAATTTGCTGGAGCAAGTCGCCAATGCGAGGTTGCAGATCTGTTGCGTCGGGCCTCCGACAGCAGAGCGGAGACAATCCTCCAGTCGGAGATTGTTGACGTCGGCCCTCTGTCTGCACAATCACTGGGTCGAGTCGAGATGCTGAGTCTGGCCGCGTGTATGCGGCTGCTCCACGAACGTCTGGACATCAGTTACAACTCTTCGAGGGCGTGACGCGAAGAAAGTAGTCCGTGAGATCGCGTTCGAAGAGCACGTAAGTTCGGCTCGCGTACGTCGTGACCGACCCCCAGACCCCCAATGGGCCACCCCATGCTCGGACGTGACCGGTTGACATGTCGAAACAGTCGGTCGACCCCTGACCTCCGGAATCGACCAACCAGATCACTCCGACCCCGGGGTACAGCGAGGTGTCAAATGGGTAGCCACCTCGCGCAGCGGAAGGGACAAGTCGGGCGCCTTCGTAGTAGCGCGCAGAGGCGGTCTTGTTGTTGAGATTGTCGGTAGCCACCCACACACCTCGCGCGGTCGTGGCGAGCGGTCCACCGGTCGCGCCAGGAAGCAGACGCTTAGCAATCCTTCGACCCGACGTCGCGTCGTAAGCGGTCACGAACTGCTTTGACCCGCTCGAACCGAGCACGTCAAGGTACTTGCCATGTCCGGATGGTGACATATCGGTCGGTGTGAAACCCACGACGACCTTCACCAGGACGCGCCCGGACCCGGGGTCGAGTCTGATGAGCATCATAGGGGTCGCCACCCATAGTGACGACCCGACAACAGTCACCAGGAGGGTCCGATTCGGAAGGACGTAGGTGCTCTCTCGATGCAAATTCGTCGGATCAATCTTGAACAGCACTCGCCCATTATCTGGCGCTGGAATATCGAAAGCATTTTGGCCCGTTGCCCACCAGAGGGCGCCGTCACCGAACGCGACGCTGGTCTCATTAGGGAACCTCGCCGCGGCCGCGATACGCCACGTTTTCAGATCGACTCGGATGAGGTCATTAACCGCGCCCTTCGAGCGGTCAAAAGTTCCGATAATGAACATCGAATCGCTCCCCGTCGCCACGATGCTCGGGTCGGAGCCATAGGTGTCCAGTTTGAGGATTCGGCTGACAGAGAAGAGTGAGGTCGAATTCGGGGGTGTCGCGGGGGTGCTTGCATTGGACGAAGACACTGGAGAAAGGGTGAATGCCGTTATCGCTGCGACTGTGAGGACAGCGACTCTCCAAGTGATTCGACGCACACTCACCGCCAATCTCTCGCTCCCTGTGTGCAACGGTACAGCAATTGTTGGAAAATGTGCATTGCGTTTCGGGCCACAGAGCAGAACACGTACGGTCTAGTTCAGACGCCAATGCAAGGTTGCAGAACTGTCACGTCGGGCCAACGTTGCACTCGGAGCCGTCGGGCTCGTGCCGCCTCACGGCGCCGATCTCAGCACGGCGACTTCGGGCATCTCCTCGGACGGTCCGAAGCCGTGCTCGACCAGCCAGCGGACGTTAAGCAGGCATCGCAACGACCACCACGCGCGGATGAGGTCGCGGTCGACGTTGGTGCCGTAGCCGGCGACGACGTCGCCAAGGTGCTCCACGTGTCCGAGCGTGAGGGTGGCGAGGTCGAAGAGCGCGTCGCCCTGGGACGCCTCGGACCAGTCGACGACGCCGGTGACCTCGTCACCAGCGACGAAGACGTGGTCGACCTGCAGGTCACCGTGGATGAACACCGGTGTCCACGGCCGGAGCGCAGTCTCGGCGAGCCGACGGTTGCGCGTGACCACCTCGGTGGGAAGGACGTCGTTGGCGACGAGCCACTCGCACTCGTGGTCGAGCTGTGACGCGTACTCGTCGACGGTCCGACCGGGCCATGGAGGCAGCGGCGCGGAGTGCAGCGTCCGAACGGTGGTACCGGCCGCAGCCCACGCCGCCGACGACGCGGTCGACGGCTCGCCGAGGTGGCCGAGTGCCATCCCCGGGAGAGCGGCGAGCGCGAGCACGGGCGGCTTCCGCCACAGGATCTCCGGGGTCGGGATCGGCGCCATCGCCATCGCCTCGACCTCGACGTCGGTGCGGGTCTGATCAGCGTCGATCTTCAGGAACACGTCGCCGACGCGCAGAGTCGCGCGCTCGTTATGGGCGACGACAACCTCGATCTCCTCCACGTCGGCCATCATCGCAGACGACCACTGACGTCGCCGCGTATATCGCGTGCGACCGCGCTGCTGGGCCGCATCGCTGCCCGGATTCTTCGTCCGCGCCACCAACCGCTGGCGGGTCGAGCACTGCCTCCGTTCGCCGGGCCTCGCCACGTGGTCCGTGGAGCCAAGCGCACCCGTCGCGGTCGGTGACCGAGACGCGACGATGCGGTTCGATGACATCGAGCGAGCGCCGTTCCCTAATGGCAGAGCGCGGAAACTCGGTCGTCCGGTTGCTGGGTGAATCCGCTCCCTACGCGTCGGCGCGCCCGAATCGACGATCTGCGCTTGCCAGAAACAGCGCAAACCTTGCCGGTGGGGGCACTAGCTCTTTGCTTTGCATGGCCATCGTTGGAGGCGCCACTCGGAGATGGTTGACGTCGGCCCTCCGACACTGGGTGATTAGCCGGATGCTTCGCGAGGAGCCATGGCTTGTTGCGATTCTCTTGGTAGTTGTCCTAAGGCTGCACAATGGCGTGAAGCTCGAAGTACTCAGTGGACATGGCATCCGGATCCGGCAGGTTGGGCGTCACGAATTCGTTGTACCAGGTTTCTTGTTGGGCTTTGCTCTCCCACACTTCGCCGACGGCGAATCCGCCGGGAATCGGATACGCGACGTGCATGATGAAGCCGGGTTGCTTCTTCAGAAGTGGGTGAAGTTCAGGGGCCAACTGGTCGTAGGTCGCTTCATCCATTCCTGTGGCGGAAATTCTGACAAGTACGGTCATTGGGTCTCCCTTTGCAATTGTGGTGTGGAGGGAGGATACACCTGTTGCCCTGTAAATCCCAACGATGGAATGGAAAGGTGTTGTTGTCAGTGTCGAAGCAAGTCCGGACCACTCGTATGCCGGGCAGCAACAGGTCACGTGCCGCGCCGTGGCGGGCGATCATTCAAGTCGCCAATGCAAGGTTGCATTTCTGTCACGTCGGGCCTCCGACCCCAACAATCTCCGGTACGCTCAACTCCGCGTTCTTGTCATGAATTGCCGTCGACCATCTGAACCCGCAGGTGCTGTGATACACACGCACCCTCTAAGGAGGCGGATCTACCTTTGCTCTGAATCGTTGTTCATCGAGTCATTGCCTAAGCGATCGAGCCGCATATCTCTTTTTGCATTAGGCGCATTAATGCCGCCATACGGTTAAGGTCCTAGACGACATTTACCACTCTGCCCCAAGGTCTCGGCCATCGCCCAATGAGCCTTCACTCACTCAAACCCGCTGCTCTGATAGCGGAAGCGATCCCAAGCCCGATAATTGATACCAATCCCCCTAGGATTGGTTCGCGTTACAGGGAAGGATTTTCCAATGAGTTATAGCTATATGGGTTATTACTTCTTACCCGACGCAATTGCCTCAATCAACGACATTGAGAATGAAGAAGAAAAGCACCGTGCCGAAAACGAAGCACGGGAAACCGAAGAACTGCAGGAAGCCGGACGCGGTGCTGCTCTGTCAGGGGACCTTGAGTTAATCTTGGCCCTCTCACGAACACAATTCGAGTACACAATGGCCGCCATCCTACGGATGCTCGGGATGACCGAAATCCAACGAGTTGGCGGCAGAGGTCACCTCGGTGTCGATATCACCGCCCGTGACGCTTCGGGCCGCTCCATGCTGGTCCAGTGCAAGAGGCGTGCGAGGACCAAGAAGATTGGTTCTCCGGAGATCCAGAAATTCATTGGTATGGCTCATCTGCACCACCACGCAGATCTAAAACTGTTCGTCACGACTTCGGAGTACACCGACCACGCTCAGGCGCTTGCACAACTACACGGTATCCAGCTCATGAACGGATCAGACATAGAAGACTTGGCGCGAATACAACGGGGCTCAACTCCCTAGTCGGCGACCGCGTTCACGAGGAACAAATTCTTTGGGCTTTGAGCATCGGTTCGGTTCTGTCACCGTCTCACCGAAATTGCCAACGCTCGCTTGCACGTCCCAAGCCTACGTTCGACACTGTCAAGAATGAGATGACCAGTCTCCAACGTGGGGTTGCAGATCGATCACGTCGGGCCTGCGACCCGCAGCGTTTGCTGGCTTCGTAAGCGTCTATGCGTCGTAACCTTTGGAGATCGTGGAATCAGAACCCTTCGCTGAAATGTTGCCGAATCATTCGCGGCGACTTCCATGGGCAATACGACATCGCCATCCTCAAAACCGTCTGCTGCGGCGACTTTCTTGGATTTGGAGCAATCCAATCACCATTGCCATCCCAAGTCAGATTCACAATCGTCGAGCTGACATCCGCCGTCTGATCGGGCGCCTTAGCCTACGTTCTTAATCGATCAGTCTCCAATGCAAGGTGGCAGAACTGTTGCGTCGGGCCTTCGACACGATGAGAGGTAGTTCAAAGCAGATTCTGGTCACGAAGATGCGGACTCGCGAGCGAAGTCGATGGGTTGCGGTTGCGAAATTCGCTACGAATACGCGGAGATGTAGATTCCGGTCGGCAAGAAGGGCCGGCGCGAACTCGGGTCAGCGCTTGTTGACTTGCCCGCCGAGGGTTGGGAACTATTCATGGCAGTTCCCATCATTGGGCTCACTTCGATTATTCCGGGCATTTCTGGCAGCTGAACGAACGCAATCATTCACTATTTGCGCCGACCAGTTGATTGAGCCACCAGTGCATGGTGACATTCCTATTGCGTCAGGCCCAGACTCCCTCCGACACCATCAGTGTGAACTTTCACGACGCACGTACGGTCACGGTGACGAAGAAGAGCCGGCTCGGCATTAGGCACTGGGGGTAGCAGGCTGGGTTGCCGACGGAGGAGTCACGAGCGGTGCCGGGCGCATGGGCGCGGAAGACGAAGAGACCGGCGACGGGGTTCATCTCGGGCAGGGAGATCAAGACCCGCGGATCAGAGGAGACCGCCGGGGTCCAGACCAGCGGCGAGGCGAGCAGTCGCACGGTCAAGAGGTCGCCAACGGCGAGGACGTAGTGGTGGCCGGAGTCGGCCAGGGTGACTGTGACGTTACGGGGCCGAGTGAGGACGAAAGAGGTGGTGGTGCGAAGAGTCACTCCTAGGAGTTTCACGTTGAAGGTGTAACGGCCGGCGGCCACGGCCAGATCGGGATGACCGGTCCGCTGATCCCAGGTGAGCCGGTCGCGGTACGTGGCCCCCGGGGCGAGGGTGCGATGGAGGAGGTAGTCCGCGCAAGGGGCGGGGCCTCCACCAAACCAGCACGAACCCCAGACGGTGACGCCGGCGGAGTTGGTGAGGACGAAGTTGGGCGAGAAGGGACCGGTGGCGTATGAGCAGGCGCTGGCGGAGTGGTTGTGCACCGCGACAGTGACGTGTACCCGGGTGCCCGATGTATAGAGCGAATGGTCGGGAGTGGCCGAAAGCGTGACCTGGGTCCGAGAACAGGCGGAGGGGGTAGTGGTGGCCGCGACGGCAGAGGGCGCGCTGATGAGGACGGGTAGGGCGGCGAGTACGAGTACAAGAGTCGCGACGAGGAGACGGCTACATGGTCGCACTAAGACCTCCTAGGAACACTTCTTACTGTTTACTGTCCGGTCGGAGCGAAGTGTTACCCACGGCACCAGACATTTCGCGAACCGGCAAGGGCCTATGAGACCGAAGGGTCGGTGGCGGAGGAGCGAGTGAGGCATTGATTCCTTGGCCACCGGCGGTGTCACTCCCAGGCATTGATCCGCCAGTCGGAGATTGTGAACGTCGACCCTCCGATACCTCAGGTTGGCAACCTTGTGTCAGTCCAACCTCATCTAAGGCGACGATTGTCTCCCTCGGACCCCTCCGTCTTCCGATGGACCTGTCTGCGAAGTTGAAAGATGCGCATCGAGCCCAGTGCCAGCGCCATGAGTGCGCCCAAAATCACCGCGCCAAGGAGTGCTACCGAGAGCGGAAGCGTGCCAGAGAGTGTGAAAAGGCTCACCTTTGCGTCCTTAGGATTCTGAAACACAAACACCAAGATGACAACCAAGACGATCAGTATGGGAAGTAACCGTATCCACGCTCTCGACGTTCGTGTCGACAAGATCACTTCCGAAGTAGCACCTGCCTCACCTCCAGCCTCGACTGGAACATCTCCTTGCTCAGGGTTAGCTAAAGGTGCATTATCTTCGTCGTCTGGCTGGTTATCCATCAGGGCTCCTATCTGCTCCTCAAGCGAAGCGAAACAAACCATTCGGAGCCCGACCTACTCTTCAGGACGAACGATCCGTGTTGCTTCTGATTATGCATCATTGAAGACCAGGCGAAGGCAGCCCGCATCCGATCTTCAACTGATCGCCTCCAAAGCCCTCTCCATTCCTGAAGACGCCAGTCGCAGATTGTGGACGTCGGCCCCCCGACATTGGCCAGCATTTCCGCAAGATACAGTTCTTTCGGCCGGAGTAGATCTTCTCCTTCTTAAGTTTCTTGTCGCTTCAGAATGCAAGGAATTCAGACGAACGGTGGGGTCATTGGTGTCAAGGGTTAATTAGAAAATTGAATCCGCCTGAGAATCCAGACCAGCTTTTTCAAGAGGAACTCATCGCGACAATCGGAGAGAATTTAACGACCGTGGAACGACGATTCAATTGAGCGGTATTGAGGTTCGAGCGGGCACGTGCTCGATAATTCCGAGCTCGGCGTTGGTTCCGCACTTCCACGTCCGCGTCACATTAAGTACAACGCTGCTTCGTCGTTATTACGTTGATTGAGGTTGCAACATTTTTGTCACGCAATTGTCATGCTCGATCCAGCGAAATAACTCGTTTGGTAGCAAACGAAAATGCGATGAAGTGACTTTGGACCCCGGAATTGCACGGTTCTTGCGAACAACCGATTTTTAAGATTGGTGTTACACGATTGGTAAATCGGAAGGAAATCTATGAGGATTCGACAGAGTTCACACCGCACAAGTTCTGCAGTTTCGACCAGCCGCAAGGTAATCGCGATGGGGGCAATTGGTCTCGTGACCACCCTTGGAATCGCACTCCCCGCAGGAGCGGTCAACGCGACATCGCTGACGCCAGCGGCGCACGTCACCCTGTCGAGCCGCGTAGCGGCGACGAAAAAGGTCACCAAGATCAAGCACGTCGCCTTCAAGGGGACGTATGCCGGCACGATGGCGCTGCTCTGGAGCAGCACCGGTGTCACCGCGACCTCCGTAACAGGCCACGGGACTGGAACCTATGGTGCCAACACCATGAAGGGTTCGGGCGGGGGATCGGCCGCGAATACCTGTGACCCCTTCTCGGGAGCGGGCAGCGTGGTGGGCGCGAGTGGTTTGAAGTTGAGCATCGTGGCATCGACCAAGACGCAAGCCTGCGCCGTCAATAGCGCGGCACCGTCACCGGTCACCGTGAATGGCGTGGCGAAGATCGTGAGCGGCACCGGCAAGTTCAAGGGCGCCACCGGCACCTTGAGTTTCAAGGGCCAGTTCTCGATTCAGGCCACCACGGCCGGTTCGACCGAGAACGATTCGTTCAACGCCACGATCACCGGAACAGTCACGATCAAGACGGTCACGACCGTCCCCGTCAAGAAGTAGTCGTTACCTAAGCAAGAGGAGAATCAATATGAAGAGAATCATGTCAATGATTGTCATAGGGTCTCTGGCCCTGGGCAGCGTCATAACCTTCGGGGTGGGATCGGCCTCGGCGGCCACCACAACACCCACCATCGTTTTGAGCGGTGGAAAGGGAGAGTTTCCCGGGTCGACCGCAGCTAACCCGGCGACCATCGTAGCGACGACCAGCGTGGCCGGGGCGGTTACGTTCACCCTGGGCGGAACCACCATCGCCGGTTGCTCCTCGGTAGCTACTACTGCCGCTACACCCTTCCTCGCGACCTGCCCGTGGGTTCCTACCGCCGCGGGGCCAGCCGTGTTGGGCGCTTCATTCGTACCCACTGACACGACCGACTACGCCAACGCCACGGCCAAGACATACAACGTGGTCACCGCCCCGCCGATCCAAGGCAACGCCGCCGGCCCGATCTCGTTCATCGTGGACACGGTGGGCAGCGCGAACAATTGCGGGATCCAGTCAGAATTCGTGGTCGGCGACGGAATCGTCTTCCGCGTCACCGCCAATGATGCCGATCTGGGTGGCGCCGCGCTGACCTCTGCGAACGTCAGCACTGCGACCCTCACCGTTAACGGCTACGCGACCACGGTTGCCCTGGCCTACGGGAACCACGGTGGTCTCGGTATGTGGACCGGTGTGCTGCAGACGGGAACCGCGACTGGCAACTACAGCCCCACGGGTGCCATTCCCTACACCATCACCATGAAGACAATCGCCGTTCCGGCGGTGACCAAGAAGGTCACTGTCGTAACCCACAAGCGAGTCAAGGTCAGGGGTAAGTTCGTGACCCGCTCGTACCGCACGATTAAGACCATTGTCGTGACCAAGGCAGTTGCCGGCGCCACAGGGACGTTCAGTCCCAGCGGCACGATGTCGGTGCTGACGTTGCTCGCGGCTCCCGTCACGTTGAAGTAACCAGCAACCCGATGTAGAGCATTACGCAGTGTCCAAGTAGTCCCGAGTGAACGAACCAGCTTTCACAGTTCACTCGGGACTCGTGGCATCAGCGCATAGCCCAGAGTCCAAAGACACTCGCCAAAGTCCCAAGAACATCTGGCAGCGAGTGGAAGAGAGAGGAAACCATGAAAGCGTCCCAACAGAAGAGGTCCCGCGGTTCAATCACCGCACGGCTCGCGGCGGCTATCGCCATGCCGATTGCCTTGCTGGCCACGACGAGTGGCGCCGCCACGGCCCCACCGCTCAACCCGATTCAATTGACCGCGCCGAGCGGTCTTCCGGGTACGGCGCTCCCCTTCAGCGGGATTACCGCTACGACCTTCACGGCGTCAGCCAATTTCCAAAAGCTCACGACCAGTCCGGACGCCGGCGTCACCGGCACGCCCATCACGGTGAGCGGAACGGGGCTGACCCCCAATACAGCGCTGCAACTCACCTGGGGCACCAATACGGCCACGTGGAGCGTGGACCCGGAGCCCAACACCGTTGACTACCTGGGGTCGGTCTACTCTCCGACATTAGCTACCTCTCTCCTCAACAACAGCAACTCGATGTACGTGAACCTGGCGACGGTGACATCTGACGCCAGCGGCGACTTCAGTCTCAAGGCGACGGCGCCGACGGACTTCGGTGGCAACCATGACATCTGGGCGGTCGCCGGTGGCGTCGGCGTCGCCAATGGTTCCTTCGACTTGTTGCGCACCGTGACGATCTCACCGAAGAGCGGACCGGTCGGCACTCCGATCACCGTCACCTACACGTCCATGGACGCGAATGCCTACGGTGGCGGGGGATCGATCCTCTGGGACAATCACTACGCCGGTGAGATCATGGGCAACTGGACTCGCGGCACCGCGAGTGTGACCATACGGGCGGCGGGTGCCGTTGGTACCCATTACGTCCAGGTCGGTGACGCCATCAGCTTCCAGTACATGAACCCCATCCAGTCGCCGATCACCGATGACAACGGCGCAGTGCGCGCCTTCAAGGTCACCCGGGGCAACGCCCTGCCGAAGCCTTCGATAACGTGGCCCACCAGTGTCACGCCGAATGTCAGCGCCACCCAGCTGACGACCATGTACAACAGCGCGCTGGGTGCGAAGGCCGACCAGCCCACCGCCCTTGACCCCGCTAGTTCTGCGGTCGCAACTCTGTCACCGAACAGTGGTCCCGTGGGGACGAAGACCGCGCTGCACGTCACCGGTCTGGCCGCCTCAACCACCGGCAGTGTCGAAGTGGATCTGGTCTCGGTCACCGGTAGCCGCGTCAACTGCACCGGCACCTGCTGGGGCTATACCTACACGTCCCTGGGCAAGGCTGTGGTGGCCAACGGAACGTTGGACCAGAGCGTCACCATTCCGAACAACCCCGGTGTCAACACCCTCGGTGGCTGGCACGCCATCGTGGTCATCAAGGGCGCCATGGGCACCGACGGTGCCGGCAACCGGGTGCCCGGCGTTGGCAGCCTGGTCGAGGTTCAAGTCCCCTTCTACGTGAAGGAGAGCATCATGCCCTTCTACAACAAGGCGGGTACGTTGCTCTCGATGGGCGTGGCGACCGCGAAGGACACGGTAGCGCTCGCCAACGGAGTCGGTGGTCAAGTCGGAACGGGCACGTACACCTTCAAAGAAGGCCAGGAGTTCACCATCAACATCCTGGGTGTCGGCTGGACGCAACTCGACAACACCTTGGCGGTCGATTACGACAACAGCTACATCGGCTACGGCTGCGGGTTCCACTCCAACGGCTACATGGCCGTCCACCTGACGGCTACCGGCGGGCCCGGCATCCACATCATTGACCTCTACCCACTGCTGTATTCGGTGTCGCCCAACGAAGGCACCTACTACGGCATGGTGCCTATGCTCTCAGGCAATCACGACGACCCGGGTCTAGCCCTCGGTTACCAGGTTCCGGCGATCCACTTAGCCATTCGTGTCGTGAAGTAACGACCACACGATCTTTGGGTCTACTGCTCCGCCCCTCGACTGTTACGGGGCGGGGCAGTCACCCGTAGTGCCTTCGCGGCCCAGGAGGGTAACCACCAACTGCGTTCGCCGAGCAGTGTCATGACGCTGGGCAATAGGAACCCCCGCACGATCGTCGCGTCGACCAGGACGCCGAGAGCGAGTCCGACGCCAAGTTCTTGAAGTCCGGCAATATGACCGAAGACCAGTCCGCTTAAGGCCGCGACCATGATCAGGGCGGCGCTGGTGACGACGGCGCCCGTGTTGGACAGCCCTTCGACGATGGCGTCGGAACTGTTCGAGCCGCTGACCCAGAATTCTCGAATACGCGCAACGATGAAGACCTCGTAGTCCATCGAGAGCCCGAACAACATCGCGAAGAGGAAGACGGGAACCCAACCCTCGATCTGGCTCACGTGGTAGGTGCCCAGGAGTTGCGACCCGACTCCGAAGCGAAAGACGACCACGAGGAGGCCGTAGGCCACACCGACCGACACCAGGCTGAGCAACGTGGCGATGAGTGGCAACACGAGTGATCGAAAAGCGCGGGCGAGTACGAGGTACGCGAGTAACAAGGCCAATACGAGAATCCAGGGGAAGGTTCCGTACACGACGTTGAGAAAGTCGACCCCTTGGGCCGGAGCGCCGCCGACCAAAACCTTGGTGCCCGCGGGAAAGGTCATCGAAGGAATCGTCGTGTCACGAAGGACGGCGACCAGATGCTGCGAACCGGCGCTCCCGAAGTATTCGCGACTGACCACCAGGATCTGTTCGTAGCGGCGAGTCCGGTCGACGAAGGGCACCGTGTGTCCGATGGCGACGATCGCGACCTCAGGATTCTTCAAGATCAACTTCGCCAGGGCCAATCGAGTGCGTGACACCAGACCCGTTACGGCGCCGTCGCGGCGACCAGTATCGATAATGATCTGAATCGGCGTGATGCCCCCGGGCCCAAGCCGGCTGCTCGCGAGAGTAAGCGCTCGAGCGGCCTCAATATTGTGCGGGATTGCCGTGGTCGATGCGGGTGTCAATTGCAGCCAGAAAATGGAAGACGCCGCGCCACCCAGCACGATGATGGCCGTCACGAGTACGTACAGAGGTCGACGGATGACACGGCGGGTGGCTCGCGCCCAGAGACCGGTCGAGACATCACGTTGGGCCATGAGACCCTTGATACCCACGGGCCGAACCCCTCGACGCCCAAGAAACGAAAGCAGCGCCGGTTGCAGACTGAGCGCAGCCGCGAGCGAGAACACGGGGACCACCAGACCGGCCGCGCCAAGCGATCGCACGAAGGGCACCGGCACGAGGAGCAAGGTAGCCAGACCGATCGCGACGGCGAAGCCGGAGAACGTGACGGTTCTTCCGGCGCTCTGCATGGTCGCGATGATGGCGTCGTCAACGCTCACGTTCTCACGGTTAATCTCCGTTCGAAATCGATGAACCATGAGCAACGAATAGTCAATGGCGAGTGCGAGTCCGATGAGTCCGACGACATTAGGTACGTAGAGAACCATGAGAAAATGATGCGCGAGCAAATAGACCACGCCGAGGGTGCCCGCGGACGTCGCTCCCGCGACGAGAAAAGGGATCGCGACCGCCCAGCAGATTCCCAAGACGGCGATGAGGAGCAGAAGGGCCAGTACGAAGGCCAGCACCTCTCCCCGATGGAGGTCACTCGTCAGCACCGGCGTGATGTCGTGCTGGAGCGCCGGTGGCCCCGTCACGAGGGCGTTCGAAAGACCGGCGTCGTGAAGCGCGTGGCGCAAAGTGCCCGTGACGTTCGCCGCCTGGTCCAAGTTCATTGAGGTATTGACGTTGACGTAGAGCAGCCCACCGATGGCGCGTTCTTCACTTATCGTCCCCGTTGGCACCTTGGTTGCCGCAACTTTGATCTTTGCTTCGAGCGCCGAGATTTCACTCGTGGTCGCGCTCTTGAATGGCACGACCACCGTGAAGGTTCCTTCAATGTTTTCGTGGAAGTCGCGGATAAGAATCGCGTTCGCCTGGGCCGAGCTCGTGCCGGGTACCGAGAGCGACGTGGTGAGCAGACCGGAGAGTCGTGACGCCGAGAATGCTCCGACGACAATGATGGCGACCCATATGGAAATGACAACGACGCGTCGCTTGATGACCAGGCGACTCCACCGCTCTAACACCCTTGAAGCGTACAGTTCGCGATTGATACCCCTCTGGGGACCAACGTCACACGACGTTCAGCACACGAGCGACGTGACGTTGGCGATACTAAGTGGTCTTAGTCGGTGTCTCCCCCGGAAACTTCTGAGACCTTCTGCTTGCCCGCCGAGACGAAGGGCATCATTGCGCGGAGTTTCTTGCCGATGTCTTCGATCGGGTGCTTCTTTCCGGCGTCACGCAGTTCGCGGTAGCGCGGACGTCCGATCTCGTTCTCCAGGATCCACTCGGCGGCAAAGGTTCCATCTTGGATCTCGGTGAGTATCTTCTTCATCTCTTTCTTCACCGATTCATTGATCACCCGGGGTCCGCGGGTCAGGTCGCCGTATTCAGCGGTATCCGAAACGCTGAAGCGCATGCCGGTGATCCCCTCTTCGTACATTAAGTCGACGATCAGTTTCAATTCGTGCAGGCACTCGAAGTACGCGCTCTCCGCCTGATAGCCCGCCTCGACGAGCGTCTCGTAACCGGCGCGCACCAGGGCCGTGACACCACCGCACAGCACCGCCTGCTCGCCGAAGAGGTCGGTCTCGGTCTCTTCGGTGAACGTGGTCTCGAGCACACCGGCGCGCGTGGCGCCGATACCGTGCGCGTAGGCGAGCGCGATGTCGTGGGCCTGTCCAGTCGCGTCTTGTTGCACGGCCACCAACGACGGTACGCCGCCTCCTTCCAGGTACGTCCGACGAACGAGGTGACCGGGACCTTTCGGCGCGACCATGGCGACGTCGACGTCGGCCGGCGGATTGATCAGGTCGAAGCGAATGTTGAAGCCGTGAGCGAAGAGCAGGCACTTGCCGGTCGTGAGATACGGCGCGATCTCGGCGTCGTAGGTGCGCTTTTGTTCGGTGTCGGGAACGAGCACCATGATGACGTCAGCCTCGGCGCAGGCGTCGGCGATCGAGAGGACCCGAAGTCCGGAGTCCTCGGCCTTGGCGACCGACGAGGAGTCGGTTCGCAGACCAACGCGCACGTCGTAGCCGCTGTCGTGCAAATTGAGGGCGTGCGCGTGGCCTTGGGAGCCGTAGCCGAGAATCGCGATCTTCTTGGTCTTCAAGAGTTCAGGTTTGGCGTCGGCTTCGTAGTACATCGTGGTCATGGGGAGTCCTTCATTCAGTTAATTGTGAGTCTTCGGTCAGCCAAGTCTAGGGAGTGCCACGCGACCGGTTCGATGGAGTTCGACCTCGGTGAAGACTTCCAGAGCCCGTTCCAGTTCGTCGCACGCCGCGGGCGTCCCGGCGAGCATCACCGTCACCGACGTCGGCCCGACGTCGACGATTGAAGCACCGGCGTTCGTGAGGGTGTCGAGCATGGCCGGACGATGCTTGTAGTCGAGCGGCAACGTCGCCAGTAGCAGTTCACGCTCGACGGCGTCGCGCGGCGCGAGATCGCTGATCGCCACGACGTTCACCAATTTGTCCAATTGTTGCACGATCTGTTCGAGAGGCGCCGATTCGGCGTCGACGACGATCGTGATTCGAGAGAATCGGGCGTGGCTCTCGGCCGGGGCGACCGCCAGTGAGTAGATGTTGAAACCGCGACGGGCAAAGAGGCCGGCGATTCTCGCCAGTACACCGGCTTTGTTCTCGACGAGGACCGACAGGATGTGGTGGCGCACCGGGGTGCGCGACACCTCGCCTAAATACGGTTCGGGAGGGCTCATCGACGGCGCCCCCGCTGGAGCGGGTGGACCATGATGTCATCGTTGCTCGCGCCCGACGCGACCATGGGGAAGACCTTTTCCTCGGCGTCGGTGCGAAAGTCGATCACGACCGGCACGTCGTTGATGGCGTTGGCTTCGTCGATGACCTCATGCATCTCTTTGAGCGTGCGCGCGCGAAGTCCGACGCAGCCCATCGCCTCGGCCCACTTCACGTAATCCGGGAGATCGGCGCTGAGATAGACCTCGGAGTAACGCTCCTCGTAGAACATCTCTTGCCACTGTCGCACCATCCCCAGGTAGGCGTTGTTGAGGATCGCCACCTTGATCGGGATTCCCTCCGAACGCGCCGTGGTCAACTCCTGGGCCGTCATTTGAAAACAGCCGTCGCCGTCGATGCACCACACGGTGCGATCCGGTCGACCGACCTTCGCGCCGATGGCGGCCGGGACCCCGAAGCCCATGGTCCCCGCTCCCCCGGAGTTGATCCAGGTGCCGGGCTCTTCGAACTTCCAGTGCTGGGAAGCCCACATCTGGTGCTGACCGACGCCGGCCGCGACAATCGTGCCCGGCGCGGCCTTGGCGGCGATCGCTTCGATGACGTGCTGGGGACGCAGGGGACCTTCGGCCGTTGGTTCGTCGTAAACCAGTGGGTACTGATCGCGCCAGTCATTGATGGTCTTCCACCACACGTCGAGGTTGCGCGGCATCGCCTGGGCGGCGTCGAACGCCGTAAGGACGGCGCCCACGTTGCTCTGAATCGCGACGTCGGCGTGACGCACCTTATTGAATTCGGCTCGATCGATGTCCACGTGGATCACCTTGGCGCCGGCGGCGAAAGTCGGGATCTTTCCGGTCACGCGGTCATCGAAGCGAGCGCCGAGCGAGATGAGGAGGTCACTCTTTTGAATGGCGGTGACCGCGGTGTACATGCCGTGCATGCCGGGCATGCCGAGGTGTTGCTCGTGTGAATCCGGGAAGGCCCCGCGGGCCATCAACGTCGTAACGACCGGCATGCCGGTGCGCTCGGCGAAGACCAGCAGCTCGTTCGCGGCGCGCGACTTCAAGGTGCCGCCACCCACGTAGAGGACCGGTCGCTCCGATTCTGCGATCAGCGTCACCGCGCGCGCGACCGCCCCTTCGTCGAGAACGACCTCGGGACGATAGCCCGGCAGGTCGTACTCCTCGATGCTCGCCGGGTACCACCAATCCATCATCGACTGGGTCACGTCCTTGGGCACGTCGATCAGGACCGGGCCCGGTCGACCGGTCGTGGCCAAGTGGAACGCCGCGGCGACCGCGCGCGGGATCTCCTGCGCCGATTGGACGAGGAAGTTGTGCTTCGTGATCCCCATGGTGATGCCGGTGATGTCGCATTCTTGAAAGGCGTCGCTGCCGATGGCGGCGGTCGCCACCTGGCCGGTGATCACGACCAGGGGTGTGGAGTCCATGTGGGCGTTGCCGATCGGCGTGACGATGTTGGTCGCGCCGGGACCGCTCGTGACCATCGCGACGCCGGGACGCCCGGTCGCCAGGGCGTAGCCCTCGGCCATGTGACCGGCGCCCTGTTCGTGGCGCACGAGGATGTGGCGGATTGACGAGTCCAGGAGCGGGTCGTAGACCGGGAGGATGGCGCCGCCGGGCAGCCCGAAGATCGTGTCGACGCCCTCTTGTTCGAGGCTCCTGATCAGTGCCTGCGCTCCTGTGAGTTGCACAATGTTCCTTTGTTCTTAGATAAGCAAAAAGGCCTCCCTTATTTGGGAGGCCTCCGGAGTACGTGTGAGCGTGACTACCGGCGCCGCGCGCCTACTACCACCACGAGAATGTCGTTACGGGTCGTCACGTACTTATCTTGACACACGGAGCTTCCCAGCACAAGGCGCCTACCTCGTAGTAACCGCTCCCTTCTCCGCGCCCTGGGCCATGCGAGCGAACTTTTCGAGCACGCCGGTGGTGTAGCGAGGGACGAAGGGCGCGACGTGCTTGGCGCGTTCGGCGAGTTCGACCGGATCGACGGCGAGTTCGATGGACAACGTCTCGACGTCGATCGTGATCCGGTCACCGTCGCGTACGAGCGCGATCGGGCCACCGTCGAGCGCCTCCGGCGCCACGTGACCGACGCAGAATCCGTGCGTCCCACCACTGAACCGGCCGTCGGTAATGAGGGCGCAGTCGCTCCCACGGCCGACGCCCTTCATCGCGCCGGTGACCATCAGCATCTCGCGCATGCCCGGACCGGATTTGGGACCTTCGTAGCGAATGACCAGCACGGTCTCGGGCTCGATCTCGTTGGCGAGGATCGCCGCGAGCGCGAACTCCTCGCCGTCGAAGACGCGTGCGCGACCACTGAACTGCAGTTGGTCGATCCCGGCGACCTTCACGACGGCACCCTTGGGCGCCAACGATCCCCGCAACACCGCGATGCCCCCGCGGTCATGTATGGGGCGAGTGAGATCGTGCACCACCTCGCCGTCGGGCGTCGCCGCGTGATAGTCCGCGAGGCTCTCGGCCATCGATTTGCCGGTCACGGTCATGACGTCACCGTGCAAGAGGTCGTGATCGAGGAGATGCTGGAGGACGACCGGTACGCCACCGACCCGGTCGAGGTCACTCATGTGAAAGCGGCCGTGCGGCTTCATGTCGGCGATGTGGGGAACCCGGGCCGCCACTTTGTTGAAGTCGTCCAGCTCGAGATCGACGCGAGCCTCGTGGGCGATGGCGAGCAAGTGCAAGACGGCGTTGGTCGATCCACCGAGGGCCATCACGACGGCAATCGCGTTTTCGAAGGCCGGCTTAGTCATCACCTGGCGCGCGTTGATGCCGCGGTCGAGGAGATTCAATACCGCCAGTCCCGAGTCGTAGGCGTACTGGTCCCGACGCGGGTCGATCGAAGGCACCGAGGCGCTGCCGAGTAGCGACATCCCGAGCGCCTCGCCGACGCTCGCCATCGTGTTGGCGGTGAACATCCCTGCACAACTGCCCTCACCAGGACAGGCCGCGCACTCGATCGCCGTGAGCTCTTCGTCGCTCATCGCGCCCACGGCGTTGGCGCCGACGGCCTCGAAGACCGAGGTGATGTCGAGCGCGCGGCCGTCGAGTTCACCGGGCATGATCGTGCCGCCGTAGAGGAACACGCTCGGCACGTCCAGACGGGCGGCCGCCATCAACATTCCGGGGAGCGATTTGTCACATCCGGCCAGGGTCACCATGGCGTCGAAACTCTCGGCGTGCATGACGCACTCCACCGAGTCGGCGATGACCTCGCGTGAGACGAGCGAGGCGCGCATGCCCTCGTGTCCCATCGAGATGCCGTCGGAGACGGCGATCGTCACGAATTCAAACGGCACGCCGCCAGCGTCGCGTACGGCGACCTTGGTGCGCTTGGCCAGGCGGTCGAGCGGCAGGTTGCAGGGCGTGACTTCGTTCCAACTCGAGGCAACGCCAATCTGGGGCTTCGTCATATCCTCGTCGGTGAGGCCCATGGCGCGCAGCATCGAGCGCGCCGGGGCGCGGCTCTTGCCGAGCGTCACGTCGGTACTTCGTGGCGTGGGGTGGATCGTCATGGGTGAAGTCTACGAAACGAGGTTGCCGGTCGGCGACGAGGGGCTACGAACGCGCGTAGACGCTGACCGTCTCGCCGGTCGCGAGCAACTCGACCCACGTCTGGCCAGAACGAAGTGCGATCACTTTGCCCGACGCCGAACGATACGCAGTCTTCAGGCGGATGTTGCGGCGGAACCACGTACCCTTTTGCAGGCGTCCGTCGGAGAAGACCTCGACCGGTCCGGAGCCCACCATCTGGGCGTAAGAACCCTCGACCCCGACCCCTCCGAAGTAGTTCACGCTCATCACGATCACGTTGGTCGGCGCCACCCGAACACCGGTCGCCGTCACGTCGGGCGTCCCGAAGATCGATCGCAACCATGTGCGGGTCTTGCCGTTCCACTGATAGGACGTGGCGAAGCCCGAAAGGAAGTTCACAGTGAAGGAACCGACCGGTGCGCCGAGCGCCGGGGCGTTCCTCGACACGTAGGTGAAGAGCGGCGGCGGCGGGTGGACCTTGCCTCCCTCTTTCATCAGCAGTTCCGCGTTGGCGAACAGGTTGTGGGGCGGTGGCCGGGTGGGGTCGCGGAACATCGCCGCACCGGCGTTCGATTGGTCGATGAGCTTCACCGGCGCGGTCTCGATGCTCGATAGGGCGTACTGCGCGCCGCCGGAGAAGGCGAAGATGCCGCCGATCGGAAAGACGATCTCTCGATCGGTGCGTCGCACCGATCGCACCGGTCCGACTTTCGTTGGCAGATTGGAATTGAAGATGGCGGCCAGCCGAGTGATGCCGCCTTCGACAATTTCTTCGTACACGACGTCGGCTTCGTTGATGCCGTACTGCGGATGCGCCTGCGGCGTGTTGTCCATCTTGATCGTGAGCGCCGAACGACGCTTCGTGACGGCGGTCGGATCGGGCAGGCCCGTCAACGCGGCGACGCGGCGATGCGGCACTGGCGTGGTGGTGGTGGTCGTCGACGTTGTGGTCGTCGTGTCAGCGGCGCTCGCGCTCGCCGCGACACCACTCAAGAGCACGATCGCCATCACGACGAGGGGAGGGCGGCGCATAGGAAAAAACTACTGCTTCACGCAGCGATGTTGACGACAGCGTCGTTCTTCACTCAGCGACGTGCTTGGAGTTCGGCGATGACCTCTTTGCCGTTCGCTTGGCCGCTGGTCAGTTTCATGACTTGGCCGATGAAGAACTGCGCCAGCTTTTCGTCGCCCGATCGGTAGCGCGACCACTCGTCGGGATTCTCCTCAATCAGTTGGGCTACCACTTCGCCCAGCGCGCCCGAAGCGAGTCGCTCGAATCCTTTGCTCGCCGCGACGGACGTGGGCTCTCCCCCATTGGCGAGGATCTCAGCGAGCACCGTCTTGGACTGGGTCGCGGATAGCTCACCGCGTTGTTCCATTAGCAACGTCGCTACGTACGACTCGACGCTCAATTTGTCCACGCCATCGAGGTCGCTCGCGATTTCGTTCGCGGCGCGAGCGATCGCCGGCTCGGGCGCGACGCCGGCGTCGAGAGCCGCAACGACAAACGGGTCAAGACCGAGGTCGATAACGACTTCGAGCGCGTCGAGCAGCGCGGGCGCCGGATCCGCGAGTCGCAGGGTAAGCACCGCACGCCGCTCGGCGGGCATCGGCTTGAGGCCGTCGCGCACGCGGTCTTGCCACGCCTGGTCCGGTACGAGGTCCACGAGATCGGGCTCGCGGAAGTAGCGGTAGTCGTCGGCCTCCTCTTTCACCCGCATCGTCGAGGTCGAGCCGAGGTTCTCGTCCCAGTGACGGGTCTCCTGGCGAACCCTGGCGCCGCCCTCGATCATCTCGACCTGTCGCGCGGCCTCGAAGTCGATGGCGTGCACGAGGCTGCGCAACGAGTTCAGGTTCTTGATCTCGCATCGGGTGCCGAACGGCTCGCCCGTTCGTCGCACCGAGACGTTGGCGTCGATGCGCATCGAGCCTTCTTCCATTCGTCCGTCCGAGGCGCCGGTGGCGATCAAGATGCCGCGCAACTCCGCGGCGTACGTGCGGGCCTGGGCGGAACTGCGTATGTCGGGTCCCGAGACGATCTCCACCAACGGCACGCCGGAACGGTTGTAGTCGACCAGTGACCGATCGGCGTCGTGGATCCGACCGCTGCCGCCCAGATGAGTCGACTTGCCGGTGTCCTCTTCGAGGTGGGCCCGTTCGATCGAGACCCGCGAACCGTCGGGCAGATCGAGGTAGCCGCCAGCGTTGATCGGCAGGTCGTACTGACTGATCTGAAAGTCTTTGGGCATGTCGGGATAGAAGTAGTTCTTACGGTGAAACGTCGACGGCGAGATCGTGCTGTGCAGGGCGGTGCCGATGGCCATCGCCAACTCGACGGCGCGCACGTTGAGTACCGGAAGCGATCCGGGCAGTCCCAAGCAGACCGGACAGACGTTGGTGTTCGGCGCGGCGCCGAAGGTGTTCGCGCAGCCGCAGAACATCTTGGTGTTGGTCTTGAGCTCGGTGTGGACCTCGAGTCCGACCACCATCTCCCAACCGTCGGGCAGGCTCACGGCCGTCCGTCCGCGATTTCCAGGACCCGCGCGCCGGCGAAGAGCTGCGCCTCACTTCGTCCGGGACCGAGTAGCTGCACGCCGATCGGCAGTCCTGCTTCGCCGGTGCCGAAGGGCACCGAGATTGCTGGCTCGCCGGAGAGGTTGCTGGGAATGGTGAAGACGTCCGAGAGGTACATCGCCATCGGGTCGGCCGTCTTCGAGCCGAATTCGAAGGCCACCGATGGCGTGGTGGCGCCCAGCAGGAGATCGGCCTCTCGGTACGCGCGGCGAAAGGCGTCGATGGTGAGCGTGCGGACCTTTAGGGCCTGTCCGTAGTACGCGTCGTAGTAGCCCGCCGAGAGCGCGTAGGTCCCGAGCATGATGCGGCGCTTCACTTCCTCGCCGAAGCCGGCCGTGCGCGTGGCTTCCATCATCGCGGTCACGTCGTCGGCCTTCACGCGAAGCCCGTAGCGCACACCGTCGAATCGCGCGAGGTTGCTCGACGCCTCGGCGGGCGCTATCAGGTAATACGCGCTCAATCCCAGACGGAACTCGGGCACCGAGAGCTCGACGATCGCGGCGCCGGCCTCTTTGAGGACTTCGACCGCGCGCTCAACGGAGGCCACGACGTCGGCGTCGGCGCCGTCAATGAGTTCGCGCACCACTCCGATGCGCTTGCCCGCGACACCGTCCTCGACGTGTGCGACCAGTGACGGCGATGGTTCCGGGAGCGAAGTCGAATCCAGGGGGTCGTGTCCGGCGATCGCTTCGAGCGCGATGGCGGCGTCGCTCACCGTCTTGGTAAGCGGGCCGATCTGGTCCAACGAACTGGCGAAGGCGATGAGACCGTAGCGCGAGACGAGACCGTAGGAGGGCTTCACGCCGATGAGCCCACAGAGCGCGGCCGGTTGTCGGATCGAGCCGCCGGTGTCGCTCCCGAGAGCGAGCGGCGTCATGTCGGCGGCGACGGCCGCGGCCGAGCCGCCCGACGAGCCGCCGGGAACCCTCGACGTGTTGTGCGGGTTTCGCGTGGGGCCGAAGGCCGAGTTCTCGGTCGACGATCCCATGGCGAACTCATCGAGGTTGGTCTTGCCAACGGGAACGGCTCCGGCGGCGAGAAGTCGATCGACCACCGTGGCGCTATACGGCGAACGCCACCCCTCGAGGATCTTGGACGAACAGGTCGTGGGAATATTCGTCTGACACAGGTTGTCCTTCAGCGCGACCGGCACGCCCGCGAGGCTCCCGACGTTCTCACCGCGGGCGACTCGCTCGTCAACGGCGCTTGCCGCCGCTCGGGCGCCTTCCTCATCGACGTAAAGAAAGACGTTGAGCTCTTCGTTGCGAGAACGAATCTGGGCGAGCGATTCTTCGAGCACCGACACCGCACTGGTGTCGCCATTTTGGACGTCGAGCGCCATTTGACGAGCGCACTTCACGGCGCCTCGCCCAAGATTCGCGGCACGGCGAAGCGCCCGTTTTCGGCGTCAGGCGCCATGGCCATGACGACGTCGTGATCGAGACACTCTCGTGGCACGTCGTCGCGTACCACGTTGATGAGGCCGAAGGGGTGCGCCGTCGCGACGACACCCTCGAGGTCGAGCGCGTTCATGTCACTGGCGTGATCGAGGACCTGGCCGAGCTGTTCGGTGAACATGTCGAGTTCAGCGTCACTCATGATCAGACGCGCCAACTTGGCGACGTGCGCGACGTCCTCGCGACGAAGTTCCGGCATTACACCAATACCTTCGCGAGGAACTCGATCGTCGCGCTTTCTACGAGCTCTTGGTCGTTATCCAGGGTTGCGACGTGATACGACTCTTCGAGCCAGATTCGCTCGACCGGTCCCGAAGACTTCTCAACGATCTCGTCGCCGTTGGCGGGCGCGACCGTGTGGTCCTCACGGCTCGAGAGCAACAGACTCGGCGCGGTGATGGAGGCCAGATTGGCGTCCACGACTTCGACGCCTTCGATGACGCTTTGCAGGGCGCGAAGCGGCCACCCGTCGTACTTCGCTTCGCTGATGCCCTCTTTCTTGATGTCGGAACCGCCGTCGGTCGCCAGAACTTCGAGACCGGAGTCAATTAAGTCTCGAAGCCCCTGCTCCATCTCGGCGCCGGGTCCTTTGAGCATCGGATTGATGAAGACGCATCCGGCGATCGAGAGGCGCTCCTCGGCGATCAGGGCCGTGAGTCCCCCACCTACCGAGAGACCGACCACGGCGACCTTGTCGCAACGTTGGGCCAGTTCGTCGTAGGCGCCGAGCGCGACCTCGACAAAGTCGGGCCAGCGACGCGGCACGAGGTCTTCGAGCGACGTGCCGTGACCGGGAAGTCGCGGCAACTCAACGCTGTAGCCGGCTCGCGCGCAGCGTTCGGCGAGGGGGCGCATGGAGTACGGATTGCCGGTGAACCCGTGCAATACGAGCACGCCCATCGAATTTCCGGACGAGGAAAACGGTTCGCAGCCGGGCATAATGTCGTTGGTCATAGGTTCAAAGCCTATCGGTCACCTCGCGCAGACTTTTCCGAACGGCTTCGCGGAATCGATCGAATGTAGAGCGACGAAAACAGTTGAGGTCCCTCCCGGCTTCGGTGCCGAGCGTCCCGAAGGCACCCGAACTGGAATCGGTGCGGGCGTTGAGTAGACCGTCGGCGTTTTCGCGATCGACGTGCGCCCCATGGCGCTCCTCGCTCACTGCAACAGCGTGGGCAGTTGTTCGGCCAGTTCGGCGACCGACCAACGATCATTCTTCTCGAGTGTCGTGGTCATCGTCCAGTTCTGGAACTTGCGCACGGTGCCGCCCTGCACGAAGAAGACCTGTCCGGTGATGTCGCAGTCCTCCATCGCCAGGCTCGCCACCAACGGCGAAATGTTCGCGGGGTCCCACGTGTCAAAGACCGACGCGTCCGACGGCGCCACTACGTGATCGGACAGACCGGGCGTCGACTCGGTCATGCGGGTTCGCGCCGCCGGCGCGATCGCGTTCGCCCGCACGCCGTAACGACCGAGTTCTTCGGCGATGATGACCGTGAACGCGGCGATGCCGGCCTTGGCGGCGCCGTAGTTCGATTGACCGATGTTGCCGAGTAACCCGGACGTCGAGGACGTGTTGATGATGGCGGCCTTCACCGGATTGCCGGCCTTGGCCTCCTCGCGCCAGTAGTTGGCGGCGTGACGCGTCGGCACGAAATGTCCCTTCAAGTGGACGTTGATCACCGAATCCCAGTCCTCTTCACTCAGGTTGACCAGCACGCGGTCGCGCAGGATTCCGGCGTTGTTCACCAACACGTGCAGCGTGCCGTAGGTCTCCAACGCGCACTGCACGAGTCGCTGGCCACCCTCCCAGTCGGCGACGTTGTCGTGATTGGCCACGGCTTCGCCACCCATGGCCGTGATCTCGGCCACCACCTCTTCGGCCGGCGAGGCGGCGTGACTCGAGCCGTCCAGCGCGCCGCCAAGGTCGTTCACCACGACCTTGGCGCCCTCGTGGGCGAAGAGCAGCGCGTGCTCTCGCCCGATGCCGCGACCGGCTCCGGTGATGATTGCTACGCGACCGTCCAGCGCACCCATGGTGACCCCTTTGAAGAATGATGTGAACCGATTGTACCGACGATGACGAGACCTACTGAGTCCGGCCCCGGCGCCAGAAGTAGGGCGGTCGGGCGTGCGCGTGGTAGTGGTCGGGGATGTTGCGCATGTGGTCGTCGTAGGACCAGTTGCCGTCGCCGAACTCGGCGTCAGCGACGGTTCGCAACGCCGAGTGGAGCCGCTCCATCACGTCCTCGGGCGGCGCGACGTCGTGCTTGATCCAGACGACCATCGGCACCAGGCAGATCTCACAATCGGCGATCCAACAGTCGTCATCTTCGAAGTACCGCGTGGTGATGACGGCCGCCTCGCACAGGTCACAGCCGACACTCATTGGACGTGCAGTGTCACCGACGAAAGTTTCTTCACCATCGTGCCGGCGACCGGCGTCTCAGAGACCACCTTCGTCCATGTCGGCTTCGTACCGGCGCCGGGTCCGGTCGTGTGGTAGTAGAGATCGGCCGCGGTCATCGCCGCCGACACTTGCGCCTGGTTCAGGCCGACGACGTTCGGCACCGCGACCAGGGCCTGACTCGCGATCGTCGTGGTGGTCGACGGGACCGTCGTGGTCGTGGTCGTGGTGGCCGGACCGGTGCTTCGTTCCAGGACGACCGTCGAATGAACGACCGCTGAGGTGATTGACTTGCCGGCGGTATTGACGACGCCAGCGATGCGACCGAGGGGCGTGGTGGCGTTCGAAATCATCCGAGAGGCCGGACAACTCGCGACGAGGTGCAGATGTACCAGTTGGGGTTCGGCCTGACGGCAGGTCTCACCGATGAGATGGGCGGGCAGTCGCACGGTCTGTACGCCATCGGAGACCGTCACCGTGATCACCTGACCGCTCTTGGCCTCGGTGTTGAACAGGGGTGTCTGCGTAATGATCGTGCCACTCTTGGCGCTCGAGGAGAACGCGTGCTTGATGGCGACGACGAAGCCGTCGGCTTTGACGGTCGTACGAAGACTGTTGATGGGCGCGCTAGTGGTGAAACTGGAGTTCTGGTACTCGCTCAAATTGACGCCGACGAAGTTCGGCACCGAGTTGTCTTGCGTGAAGAGTCCGACCTTCCAGGCGATGCCCCCGCCGATCGCGACGACGAGTAGTACCAACGCCGCCACGAGAAAGGCCAGACGACGTGACCGCGGAAGCCCCGCGTAGTCCAGGTCGTCGAAATCGTTGCGAACGCTCCGGCTGCGACCCACCGGCGAACTCGTGGTAACCCACTCATCGGCCGGACGGGCGTGACGCGGCGCGCCGTTTCGACCGAGTGAAGATACGACCGCGTTCGCACCGGTGATCTGATCGGGCGACGGCGGTCGAAAGCCCACCGAATTTCTGGGTTCGGACGGTCGGTACTGACTGAGCAGCGGCACCTCTCCCCCGGTGGGCGGTATCACCAAGGGGGCGAAGTCACTCACGACCGCTCCGAGGCGACTGGCGAACTGCTCGGCGTCGAGTCGTTGACGCGGGTCCGAGACCGCGGCCTGGGCGAGCACCATGTCGAGGGTGCCGAGCTCCGGACGCATCGGCAGCGTCGCGTTGATCCGGGCGCGCAGCACCGCCTCGGGCGTCACGCCATCGAAGGGCGTGATGCCGGTGACCGCTTCGTAGAGAATGAGGGCGAGGGCGTAGACGTCGCTGCGAGCGTTGGCCGGATCACCGATCGCTTGTTCGGGACTGAGGAAGCGCACGTCGTCGAGCGTCACGCGTTCGCGATACTCCTTGCCGATACCCGCCAACGCGATATCGCTCACGCGAACGCGACCTTCTTCGTCGAGTAACAGCTTCGACGGGGAGAGCGCGCCGTGCACCATGTCGTTCTCGTGGACGTAGGCCAACGCACTGCCGACGTCGCGACCGAGTCGCGCGCCGTCGTCCACGCTCAACGTACGTCCGCTCGAGAGCACGTCTTCGAGCGAACCCCCGCTGAGGTACTCACAGATCATGAAGATCGAACCGGACTCTTGGCCACCGTCGAAGACGCGGGCGAGGTGCGTGTGGCTCAGCGTGGCGGCCTTGATGATTCGCTCGCGAAAGGCGCGTCGAACGTCCTCGTGACCGGCCAGTCGGGGCAACAACACCTTCACCACGACCGCGCGCTGGAGCGACTGGTCGTCCGCCAAATAGACCTCGGCCGTGTTACCTATTCCCAGGAGCTCCTGGATGCGGTAGCGGTTGACCAGGAGGTGTCCGTTGGCGAAGGTCGGCGCTGGCATAGTTCCTAACCCTACCGATTTGTGCTCACGTGAGTAGTGTCCGCCACGTTCCGGTGGCCAGCAGGATCTCGAACTCGCTCGCCGGGACCATAGGAATACCGAGGTCGTGCGCCTTCGAGACCTTGGACGCTCCCGGTGCCTCGCCGACGACGACGCAGTACGTCTTTTTCGAGACCGACCCCGGCGAAGTTCCGCCGCGCGCCACGATCGCCTCTTCTGCACCGTCACGCGTGTAGCCCTCGACCGATCCCGTCACCACGACGGCGCGGTCGCTCAAAGTCTGATCGAGCGTCGAGGCCACCTGGGGTTCGATCATCGAAAGTCCGTCCGCTTCGAATCGTCGAGCCCGTTCTCGATTCTCTTCTTCCGAGAGATACGCCACGACCGAGGCCGCGATGACCGGACCGACGCCAGCGACGCCGGCGAGCGCCTCGAGTGACGCCTCCTCCAGCGCCTGGTAACGGTGAAAGGCTTCCGCCAACTCGCGCGCGGCGACCGGGCCGACGTGGCGGATACCCAACGCCACGAGCAACCGACTGAGGGGCATCGTCTTGGCTCCCTGGATGGCGTTGACGAGCGACGTGGCCGAGAGCTCCCCCAATCCTTCGAGCTCGGCGAGGTCCGGCGCGCGCAGCGAGAAGAGATCGGCCACGTCGCTGATCAGTCCAACGCTGAGCAGTTGGGCCACGCGCTGTTCACCGAGACCCTCGATGTCGAGGGCTCCCCTCGAGGCGAAGTGCACGATCTGTTGGAGTTGTTGCGCGGGACAGGCCGGATTGACGCAGTAGGTGTCGCTCTCGTCGCCCACTCGTTCCAAAACGCTTCCGCAGTCGGGGCACGTGGTCGGAAACTTCCACGGGGGCTTTCGGCGACGACCCGGTTCGCTCACCGCGCTCACGACTTCGGGGATCACGTCACCGGCCTTGCGAACGATCACCAGATCGCCGGGACGCACGTCCTTCACCCTCACCTGATCTTGATTGTGCAACGTGGCCATCGACACCGTCGATCCGGCGACCACCACCGGCTCGAGCACGGCGAAGGGGGTGACCCGGCCGGTGCGACCGACCGACACCTCGATGGCGAGCAACCTCGTTGTGCGCTCTTCGGGCGGCAGCTTGCGGGCGATGGCCCATCGCGGCGCGCGACTCGTGAAGCCCAAACGTGATCGTTGGGCGAGGTCATCTACCTTCACCACAATCCCGTCGATCTGGTAGCGGAGTTCGTGTCGGTGCTCTTCGAACCAATCACTGCGAGCAATCATCGCGCTCGCGCCGACTTCGGTCGTCGTCTCGGGCGCGGTGAGGAATCCCCACGTCGCCAATTGGGCGATCGACTCGACGTAGCGAGTAGACGTCGACCGACCCCCCAGCTCCACCAATTGATACGAAAGGAACGACAGGGGGCGACGGGCCGTCATCGAGGGGTCTTTCTGACGCAGGCTGCCCGCCGCGGCGTTTCGGGGATTGGCGAACTCCTTCTGGCCGGCCTCACGCTGACGGTGATTCATCTCAACGAAGTCGGACTTGGCGAGAAAGACCTCGCCGCGAACCTCGACTCGCGAACGCACGTTCCCGGACAACGTCTGTGGCATATTGGCGATCCGCCGCACGTTCTCCGTTACGTCCTCACCTATGCGTCCGTCGCCGCGTGTCGCCGCCCGCGCCAGCGCACCATCGACGTATTCGATCGACAGCGCCAAGCCGTCGATCTTCGGCTCGACCACGAAGACCAGCTCTTCGGACGACACGCCGAGCGTCTTCGCGGCGCGCTCACTCCACGCACGCAACTCGCTCACGTCAAAGACGTTGTCCAGACTCAGCATCGGTTCGGCGTGGGTGACGGGCGTGAAGAGCGTCGACGGCGGAGCGCCGACTTTGTGCGAGACGGAGTCCTCGACATTCAACTCTGGATGTTCCGCCTCAATCGCGCGAAGCTCGCGAACCAACGCGTCGTAGTCGGCGTCGGGAATCGTGGGCGCGTCGAGCACGTGGTAGGCCTCGTTGTGCGCGGCGATCTCGGCGCGCAGTCGCGCAGCACGCTCGGCGGGCTTCACGACACTGCGACGATCGCGGCACCTTCGACGATCGTGGGCTCGCTGACGCGATAAAAGACGACGGACTGCCCGGGCGCCACCGGTCGGGCCGGCTCGTCCAGTTCGAGGCGCCAGCACGAACCGTGGCGCAGCGTGGCGCTCTGCGCCACGCCGTGCGCACTCCACTGAGCCAGCACCGCCGAACCGTCGACGAGCTCGGCGTGCGAAAAGGTCAACGACGAAGCGTCGAGGGCGATCTCGTTGACGAGGATGTCCTCGAGGCGACCGACCTCAACTCGGCCGGCGTCGAGGTCGACCTTGGAGACGAAGCGACGCTCGCCGTCGCGCGCGGGCAGTACGCCGCGACGCTGTCCGACGGTCATCAACTCCGCGCTCGCCGTCGCGCCGATCTCCTCGCCGCTGACGCCATCGACAATCACGGCCGCCGTCAAGTCGATGCGCTGGCGCAAGAAGACCTCACGCCCCTTGGAGGCTTCGATGAAGCAGACGTCCTGGCTGTCGGGTTTGTCCCAGGTTCGTAGACCCAACCGTTCGGCGTGAGCGCGTACATCGCTCTTGTTCATGTCGCCGATCGGTAACAACAACGTGGCCAGTCGATCCTCGGTCAGGTAGCCCAGCACGTAACTTTGATCCTTCTGGTCGTCGGCGCCGCGAACCAGGAAGTGCGCGTCGTCACGCGCCAACACCCGGGCGTGGTGGCCGGTCGCGACGGCGTCGAAGCCCAGTCGTCGCGCGCGCTCAAAGAGCAGGTCGAACTTGATATGGCGGTTGCACTCGATGCAAGGATTCGGCGACTGTCCCGTGGCGTAGGCCGCCACGAAGGGCGCCACCACGTGTCGTTCGAACTCTTCGGTGTAATTAAAGACGTGGTGGTCGATGCCGAGCATCTGAGCGACGCGGCGCGCGTCGTCGACGTCGGCGACCGAGCAACAACCCGAGTCCGAGACGCCGCCCCAGAGTTTCAAGGTGGCGCCGACGACGTCGTGACCCTGCTCGATCAAGAGACCGGCGGCGACCGACGAATCGACGCCGCCACTCATGGCGACAAGGACTTTCACCGTCCTAGTCTGCCAGCCGCGGCGACTCCTAAGCCTCGCTGCGCAACTTGTAGACGACGCCGGAAAGGATCGCGATGACCGCGTCGACCTCTTCGTCGGTCGTCTCGGCCCCCATGGAAAGTCGCAGCGACCCACGGGCGCGCTCGCGCGAGACACCCATCGCAGCCAGTACGTGACTGGGGCTCGCGGCGCCGCTCGAACAGCTGGCGGCCGCCGATGCGCAGACGCCCTCTTGGTCCAATAGGAACAGAAGTTCGTCGCTCGCCAGATCTTCGAACGTGACGTGCACCGTCCCCGGCACGCGCAGAGCTCCCAGGCCGGTCACGACGCATCCGGGAATCAGACTCACGGCCGCGACGAGCTTCTCTTGGAGGTCGAGTACCCGGTCGTTCACTTCGGAGAGTTCTTTCTTCGTCACGCGCACCGCGGCGGCCAGTCCCACGGCGGCCGCGACGTCGACGGTGCCGCCGCGACGTCCGCGCTCTTGTCCCCCGCCGGGTACGACCGCTTCGAGCGGGATGTCGCTACGCAGGATCAGTGCGCCGCAGTTCACCGGACCCCCGATCTTGTGCGCGCAGATCGAGATCATGTCGGTCGTGGCCGTCATGTTGGCCAGCGGCACCGACGACGCCGCCGCAATGGCGTCGGTGTGCGTCAAGACGCCCCCGGGAATGATGGACTTCGAAAGCGCGCTCACGCCGTCGAGCGGCTGTCGCACGCCGGTCTCGTTATTGGCCGCCATCACACTGACCAGCGCGGTGTCGTCACTGAGCTGGTTCATGAGCGAGTCGAGGTCGACGACGCCGTCGTGGTCGACGTCGATGTAGCGCACGCACACGTCGTCGTAGTCGCGCGCCATCTTTTCGGCGGCGTCGCTGACCGCGTGGTGTTCGATACGACTGATCAGAATCTCTGAGCGCTCGTGCGATCGGCGATGGTGGTTGGTGACACCAGCAATGGCGAGGTCACAGGACTCCGTGCCGCCGCCGGTGAAGATGACGCCGCCGGGCTTGGCCCCCACGAACGCTGCGACCTCGTCACGGGCCTCTTCGACGGCCCGGCGGGCGTCGCGCGCGGCCTTGTGGCTGCCCGAAGGGTTGCCGACCACGCCGCGTTGCCAGGGCGCCATGGCGTCGGCGACTTCGTCGCGCCGGGGGGCCGACGCCGCGTGGTCGAAGTAGTACTGGCTCACGCCACGAAGAAGGTTTTGACGTTCGTGAACTCGCGTACGCCAAACTCACCCAGTTCACGACCGAAACCGGAATCCTTCGTCCCGCCGAAGGGCAGTTCCGGCATCGAGGCGACGATGGAGTTGGCGAAGACCATCCCGACGTCGAGACCGGCGATGGCCGCGTCGATCTCCTTCTGGTCGGTCGCGTGGATCGCGCCACCGAGGCCCCACGGCGTGTCATTGGCGAAGGCAATCGCGGCGTCGAGGTCCTCGACGACTTCGACCACCGCCACCGGGCCGAAAAGCTCTTCGCAGCCGGCTCGCGTGCCGGTCGGGACGTTGGTCAACACCGTCGCCGGAAAGTAGTACCCGCGCCGTTCGAGCGGTGTGCCCCCGGTTAAAGCGACAGCGCCCTGGGCGACGGAGTCCGCGACCTGCGCCGTCAACTCGTCGAGCTGCGAGCGGCTCACCACCGGTCCGAGGACGGTCGCGGGGTCCATGGGATCGCCGGTGGGGACCGCGGCCATGGCCGCGACGAAGCGCTCGATGAACTCGTCGGCGCGCTCGCGCACGACGATGAAGCGCTTGGAGGCAATGCAGGACTGACCGTTGTTCTGCAATCGCGCGGTGACCGCCATAGGCACCGTCGCGTCCATGTCGGCTGAGCTGGCCACGATGAAGGGGTCCGAGCCGCCCAGTTCGAGGACCGACTTCTTCAAGTGCTGACCGGCGACCTCGGCGACCGAGCGGCCGGCGCGGTCCGAGCCGGTGAGCGTCACCGCGGCGATGCGCGGGTCCGCGATGATGCGCGGGACCTGATCGTGACTGACGAAGAGCGTGGTCACGACGCCCTTGGGGAAACCCGAGCGCGTGAAGAGGTCCTCGATGAACTTGGCGCACCCGGGCACGTTGGAGGCGTGCTTAAGGACCATCACGTTGCCGGCCATGACGGTCGGCGCGGCGACGCGAATGAACTGCCAGAGCGGATAGTTCCACGGCATCACCGCGAGAACGGCGCCGATCGGGTCGTAGCGGATGCCGCTGCGCGATCCACTCGTCGATACATTTTCGTCTTTCAACATCGCCTCGGCGTGCTCGGCGTAGTAGCGCATCGTCATGGCGCACTTGGCGACCTCACCCTTGGCGGAGGTGAAGGTCTTACCCATTTCGCTGGTCAGGAGTTCGGCGACGACCGGGATCTCGCTCTCGAGCAGTTCGGCCGCGCGAATCATCAAATGCGCCCGGTCCGATACGGAGGTCGCGCGCCACGCCTCGAAGGCCGTGGCCGCGTGGGCGAGGGCCCGCTCGACGTCCTCATCGCTGTGGGCGTCAAATTCAGCGACGAACTCTTCGGTGGCGGGATTAATTGCGGTGAATGACATGTCCCTAGTCTGCCAGCAAAACAACCGGCTCATTCGGGGTCACGGCGATCTCACGCCAGAACTCGGGTCGCCACAGCGTGACGATTCCCAGTACCAGCGCCAACAAAACGGCGTCGCACACGCTGACCGGGCGCACCCCCCACGTCCGCGCGAAGGCTGCTTGCACGAGGGCGCCCAGTGGATAGAACATCGACAGCGAGAGGTTGTAGAGCGAGAGAATTCGCGAGCGTTCACTGGTGGGCGCGTGCAACTGCACTGAGGTGTTGAGCCCGGTCAAGGTGCCGACGTACGCACCACCGAGTACCACCAGGGCCGCGACGGCCTCCGCCAACGTCTGCGCGAATCCGTAGAGCGCGAGGGCCAACGCCACCGTCGCGAGCGAACCACGCAGGACGGCGATGCGTGACGTACGTCGAGCGATCGCGGGCAGGGTCACCGCGCCGATGACCGCGCCCACGCCCTGGGCGGCCACGAGCCACGCGACGCCGATCCGCCCGGCGTGCAACGTTTGGATGGCCATGGCCGGCACGAGCGCGATGAAGGGACTGGCGATCAACGCAACGGTCCCGATGCCGATGATCGGGTATCGACAGCCCTTGACGGACCACGCGCGGATCGCGCCGTATTTCGTTTCCGACCAAATGCGAAGTGACGTGGTCGGCTTGGGTCTGGTCGCCGAACGCACGAAGGAGAACATCACCACGACGAACACGAAGGACGCCGCGTTAATCGCGAAACAGACGCCGGGCGAGGCGAACGCCAACGTCACGCCGGCCAGCAAGGGCCCGATGATACGACCGAGGTTGAACTGCGCCGACGAAAGCGACACCGCGGCGAAGACCTCGTCACGATTCACGAGGTCCGGCAACAACGACTGCCACGCCGCCCACGACGCCGAACTGGCGAGTCCCTCGACGATGGCCAGGTAGCACGCCAACTCGGGCGTTAAGTGGTGCGTCAAAGCGGCCGTTGCGAGCGCGCTCGCAGTGAGGGCCATCACGAAATTGTTGGCTTGAATCCAACGTTGTCGCACCACGCGGTCGGCGATCACGCCGCCGAGTGGCGCGCCGATCAGGGCCGGGGTCCACGCGCACACCGTCAAGAGTCCGAGCCATAGGGCGTCGTGCGTCGTCTCGGTCAGGTAGACGCCGAGGGCCACCGTCTGCATCCAGGTGCCCGTGGAAGAGACGAACGATGAAGTGAGAGAAAGGGCGAAGCTTCGGTGACGAAGCGGCGCGAACGACGCAGAAGCCATCACTAAACGCTAATGTCCGGCGGCGACCTCCCCCGGTCGCGCCGACGGGCTATTGGTCGCGCTGCTTGCGGCGCGGGCGAAGGGCGAACCACCAGATCGAGATGATCGAGGCCAGGACGCCCAGGACGCCAATAGTGGACTTCGCGCCTTTGCCCTTCTGGTTTTCAGCCATGACCCATCGTAACGAGCAAAACGCCGGGGACAACGTCCCCGGCGTTTCAGCGCAGCTGATCGGTTAGACCGCTTGGTGGGCCTCAACGGCGAGTTCGATCGCAATCTTGTTGCCGAGGACCAAACTGCCGTTCTCCAGTGTGCCACTGAAGTTGATCCCGAAGTCACGACGGTCGAACTCGGCGCGCGCTTCAAAACCAGTGACGGAGACACCAGGGGTCATGGAAGGACCGGTACCGAGGTACTCGAGGTCGAACGTGACGGACTTGGTAATGCCCTTGATGGTGAGGTCAGCGACGACCTCGAAGTCGTCGCCCTTGGCGCTGACTTTGGTCGACGTGAGCGTCAAGGTCGGGAAGGTCTCGAACTCGAGAAAATCCGGACTCTTGAGGTGCGCGTCGCGCATCTCGTTGTCGGTCGTGATGCTGGCGGCCTGAACGGTCGCTTGAAGGCTCGAGGTTTCGGGCGTGTCGCCAATGGTGATCACACCGACGAAGTCGGTGAATCGACCGCGGACCTTGGAGGCCACGAGGTGACGGGCGACAAAGCCGACCGTCGAGTGGACGGCGTCGACGTTGTAGGTGCCGGCAACGGGCAGGTTGCTGGTGGCAACTTCGGTAGTGGGGGAACTGGTCATTTCGAATCTCCTGTTATCTAGGCACTTACTGTGCTGCTCTGAGTATACTTGCTTATGCAACTACTTGTCAAGCAGTACTTGTTAGGCGAACTATATGGTATAGTGTTTGCATGAGTTTCCAAGCCAATTCCTGCCCTTCGGGGGACGAAAAGGTCCAGTTGTTCGGCCTATTGCTGGAAACCAACGCTCGACTCTCCCGGAGTCTGGGCCTGGAGTTAGAAGCCGAATGCGAACTCCCCCTCGCCTGGTTCGACGTCCTATTGCAATTACGTCGCTCGCCCGAGGGACGACTCAAGATGAACGAGATCGCCGACGCGATCGTCCACTCGAGCGGCGGCACGACCCGACTCGTCGATCGCATTGAAGAGGCCGGCCTCGTCGAGCGCCAAAACTGTCCGAGCGATCGCCGTGCGATTCACGTCGCCATCACCGACGCCGGAAACGCCAAGTTGGACGAAGCGCTCAACGTTCACCTCGAGTACTTGGACGAGAGCCTCGCCAAGCAGCTCACCGAAAGCGAACGCGCGACCCTGGCCTCATTGTTGACGAAGCTCAACGCCTCTCGTTAATCCTTCGCGACCCAGGCCCTCGCCTCGCGCTCGTCGTCGAGTTCCAGCACGGTCCCCTCGCCCCAGCCCGGGCCGGTGATTACTTCAACGGCCAACACCTCGCTCGCCAAAGTCGCGAAGCCGTCCGCGAGATCGTCGATTCCCGAGACGTGAAGGACGATTCGGTCGGCCACGTCCAAACCGGAGTTCTTGCGAAGGTCCTGCACCTGGCGGATGACGTCGCGTAGAAATCCCCGGCGACGCAGGTCGTGATCGAGCGTCAAATCGAGGGCGATGACCTCGCCGCCATCGCGCGACACCGCGTAGCCTTCTTGTCCCTTTACCCGTAGCTCGATGTCCTCGCCGTTCAGTTCGAACGTGCCCGACGAGAGTGTGACGCTGAGCGATCCGCCCGATTCGAGCGTCTCGGCCGCCGCGACGGAGTCGAGAGCCGCCAACGCCGGTTTTAACTCCTTCACCGCCTCGCCGAGACGTGGACCCACGGTTCGGAAGTTCGGCACGAGTTCGAAGGTCAACACATTGGCTAGGTCCGTCGCGTATTCCAACTGATCAACGTTGAGTTCGTCTTCGACCACGCCGGCCGGCGGCATGGCAGAGAGCGACGGCAAGAACACCAGCGCTTTCGAGAGGGGCTGACGCACTTTCATGCCGGCCTCGGCGCGCGCCGCGCGACCCAGCGACGTGAGTCGTCGGGCCACGGCCATCGACTCCTCGAGTGCGACATTTCGACGCTCCGGTTCGCCGATGGGCCAGTCGGTGAGATGGACCGAGTCCGTCTCTCCGACGTCGAACAGTTCGACGTAGAGACGCTCGGCGACGAAGGGACAGAACGGCGCCAGGAGCAACGTCACCCGCTGCAGGACGTCTAGCAGGGTGGCCTGCGCGGCCAGGGAATCGGAGCGCGGTGCCTTGGGGTCGGTGCGCCAGAAGCGTCGACGGGTTCGTCGCACGTACCAGTTCGACAGGTCGTCAATCAGTTCGCTCAACGCGTTCGTGCCGCCGAGCGGCTCGTAGCCGTCGAGGGCGCTCGTGACCGCCGCCGTCACGCACTCGAGACGAGAGAGGATCCACTGGTCGATCGCGGCGCGATCGTGGTGAGCGGGAATCTCCGGGTCTGTCGGGTCGAAGTTGTTGATCGAGGCGTAGAGCGTGAAGAAACTGAAGGTGTTCCAGAGCGTGGCGAGCGTCTCGCGAAGCGAGGCGTCAATGGCGCCGAAACTCGTGCGAGTGGAGGACCAGGGCGAGCCCTGGGAGAACATCCACCAGCGCAGCGGATCGGCGCCACGAGTGTTCAACACCTCCCACGGGTCAATCACGTTGCCCACGGACTTGCTCATTTTCTTGCCGTCCTCGTCCACGATGAGGCCGAGGCACAACACGTGCTCGTACGGTGTGGCGCCGAAGACCAAGGTGTTCACCGCGAGCAAGGTGTAGAACCACCCTCGCGTCTGATCAATGGCTTCCACGATGAGTTGCGCCGGGAACTGCATCGCCTCGGCGCTCCCTTCAACGTGGGGATAGCCCACCTGCGCCGCGGGCATGGACCCGGCGTCGAACCACGCGTCGATGACCGGTTCCACCCGGCGAGCCTCTTTCGCGCACGTTCGACACGGCACGAGGACCTCATCGATACCCGGACGATGCGGGTCGAGGTCGCCGAGGTCTCGTCCGGCGAGCGCCGAAAGCTCGGCGAGCGAGCCGACGCAGGTGAAGTGATCGTCGGGACAACGCCAAATCGGAAGCGGCGTGCCCCAGAAGCGGTCGCGCGATAGCGCCCAATCGACGTTGTTGTCCAGCCAGTTGCCGAAGCGGCCGTCGCGAATGTGCTCCGGGTGCCAGTCGATAGTCGCGTTCTCGGCGAGCATTTTCTCGCGGAACTTGCTCGTCGCCACGTACCAACTCGGTTTGCCCCAGTAGATGAGGACGGTTCCGCAACGCCAGCAGTGCGGCAGCGAGTGGTTGTAGTTGAGCCGGCGGATCAAGACGCCACGTCGTTCGAGTTCGTCGTTGATGACGTGGTTCGCGGCGCGCACGTCTTGACCTTCGAGCCACGGGATCTCCGTGGTGAACGTGCCGTCCGGTCCGACGGGATTGACCGTGGGCAGACCATGATCGCGCGCCACCTGGCGGTCGATCTCGCCGAAGGCCGGCGCCTGATGAACGAGTCCGGTGCCTTCTTCGATCGTGACGTAGTCCGCCAGCACGACGTAACAGGCGTCCACGTCGTCGGGCAGTGCGGCGTCGGTGAAGGGCCGCTCGTAGTGCACGCCGGCCAAGGCGTTCCCGGAGAGCGTGGCGCTCGGCACGACACCGGCCCCAAAGACCGACTCGACGAGTTCGGCGGCCACGATGACGCCGTCGACCACGGCGTACGTGATCTCGGGGTTGACCGCGACCGCCACGTTCGACAGTAACGTCCACGGCGTCGTCGTCCACACGGCGAGATGGGTCGCGCCGGCGAGATCGTGCGCGTCGGCGTCGGTGATCCGAAGCCGAACGTACGCGCTCTCGTCGACTTCGTCGGAATAGACCTCCGGCTGACCCAGTTCGTGGCTCGAGAGGGACGTGCCGCAGCGAGGGCAGTACGGAATGACTTTGAGGTCTTCGTACAACAGGCCGCGCTCGAAGAGTTGCTGCAGGTGCCACCAGACCGATTCGACGTACTCCGGATGGAACGTGTAGTACGCGTGCTCCATGTCGGTCCAGTAGCCAATGCGTTCGGTGAGCCGTTCGAATTCGCCGACGAACGTGAGGACCGATTCGCGGCAGAGTCGCGCGAACTCCTCGACACCGACCTGCTCGACGATGGCCTTCTTCCCCGAGATGCCGAGTTGCTTTTCCACCTGGACTTCCACTGGTAGTCCGTGAGTGTCCCAACCCGCTCGGCGCGCCACGAAGCGGCCCTGCATTGTCTGGTAACGACAGAAGAGGTCCTTGTAGACGCGCGCCCACACGTGATGGAGACCGGGCATGCCGTTCGCCGTCGGCGGACCCTCGTAGAAGACCCACGGCTCGGCTCCTTCACGATGCTTCATGGACCGTGCGAAGACGTCGTTGGTGCGCCAGCGGGCCAGTTCGGCTTCTTCGAGAGCCACAAAATCCAGTTCGGCGCTGACGGGGCGAAACACATTTCTCCTTCAAAGAGTCATCACATCGTACTGAACCAGGAATCCGCGACGAACCGACCCCTACGATGTCCACGTGATTCCCATCACCGTCCTCCCCGAATCCATTGACACCAGCGGCGCTCTCGCCCTCGTGCACGCGGCGAGTGACGAACTCCAACAGCGCTACGGCGGCGAGGGCGACAATAAGCACCTCGTCGTCGACGAGTTACGCCCGCCACGCGGCCTCTTCCTCGTCGCGCGCCGCGATCATGATCTCGTGGGCGGCGTCGGTCTTCGATTGATCTGCGAGCCCGGTCTGCACTTCGCCGAGGTCAAGCGGCTTTGGGTGCGACCGGACCTGCGTCGCGAGGGCATCGGTCTCGCCTTGATGAACGAGATCGAAACGCACGCCAAGGAACTCGGGTACGTGACGCTCTTCCTCGAGTCCGGACCGGCGCAACCCGAGGCGCTAACGCTCTATCAGTCAAACGGTTGGACGGAGATCGGTAAGTACCCCGTCGGCGCCTTCAGCCATCCCCAAGCCCGGCGATTCTCGAAGGATCTTTAGGCGAACTGCTCGTCCAACCAGTCCGGCGACAGTTCCTCGAGCGTGTCCAGCACGAGGTCGGCCAGGAGGAATTCGACGTCGGCGCGGTCTTCGGGCGTCGGCACCACGACCAGACGCATGCTCGCGGCCCGCGCTGCGATGACCCCCGCGGTGGAGTCTTCGAAGACCAGACAGCGCGATGGCTCGATGCCGAGTGAGGACGCAGCGGTAAGAAAGACACCGGGATGAGGTTTGCCGTAAGGCTCGAACTCGGCGGAATGTATGGACGCGAATCGAGTCGTCAAGTTGAAATGTTCGAGACTGCGATGGATTAACGCCAACGGTGTGGAGCTGGCCAAGGCTACCGGTCCGCGTTCACTCGTGAGATCGATCGCGCGGATCGCGCCGGGCAGGAGCCGACCCTCGGACTCGACGAGTGACCCCACCCGTTCGAGCAACATCTCGACTACCTCGTTGGCGCTCGGTCCGCTCCAGGGATAGCGCGCGTACCAGTAGTCGACGACCTCCTTGACGAACACGCCCTTGGTCGAACGCCTCGAACTCTCGTAGAGCGGAACGCCGAGGGTGCCGAAGATGTCGACTTCGGCTTTGTGCCACAAGACCTCGGAGTCGATCAAGAGGCCGTCCATGTCGAACAGCGAGGCCGCAATACTCACCCGGCAACTCTGGCACACGAGCCACCTAGGGTTGCTCCATGACAACCGTTCGCCAATTGGAACCAAATGACGTTGAAGCCGTCGTCACACGCATCTGTGATCGTTTGGCTCGCGACGCCGAAAACCAGCCTCTGGTGAACCCGTCGATTTCCACGCAGCTGCTATCCGATTCCTTGCGCGAAGCGACCGATCAGACCTGGGTCGCAGATCACGACGGCGTCATCGTCGGTCACCTCTACGGTGCGATGTTGGAGAGTGAGACCTACGGCAACGGCGTGTGGATTGGACCCGACGGCGCCTCCTTCGACACCACCGATATTCTGAGCGATCTCTACAGCGCAGCCGGGGCGCGATGGATCGAGCACGGAGCTCTCGAGCACTACGTGTGGACCATTGACGACGTCGCTTCTACGCAGCCGTGGTACGAGATGGGCTTTGCGCGGATGCACGTGCGCGGCGTCATGCGACTCGAGGGACCTTTTGATCACGCCCTACCCGAGGGCTACGCGCTTCGCCGTGGTGGCGTCGACGACCTCGAGATCGCGGTGGCCTTGGACGACGAACTCGACGCGGTCCAGCGCGTCGGACCGAGCTTCTCCATCGGCCTCGACCACTCTTCCAAAAGTGACAATCTCTTGGAGACTCTCGAGGACCCCGAGGTGCACCACTACATCGTGCAATTGGGAGAGGACCCCGTGGCCCAGTGCATCACCTTTCCGCTGCCGCATCGTCGCGGGTCCTTTGAGCACACGCTCCACTTGAGCGCCGTGACCGTCGACGCCGAACACCGGCACCTGGGCGTCGGTACGGCCATGGTCGACGCCGCCCTTCGTGACGCGCAGATCGCCGGGTTCGAGTTCGTGGAAACGAATTGGCGCGTGACCAACCGTCGGGCGAGGAACTTCTGGTTGGACTGCGGATTCGAGCCAACCTACGTGCGACTGCATCGCACGATCGGGCTCGGCTAGCTCAAGTCCGCTTCGATCGCACTTATGAGGATCGGGTCTTCCGGCGTCACCTTGGGTGCGAAACGTTGCACGGAACCGTCGGGACCGATGAGAAACTTTTCGAAGTTCCATCGAATGTCACCGGAGTAGCCCTCGGCGTCGGCCGTTTGATTCAACGTGGCGTAGATGGGACTCTGGTTCTCGCCGTTGACGTCGATCTTCTCAAAGAGCGGAAAGGTCACGCCGTACGTCGTCGAGCAGAAGGTCTGGATCTCCTCGGCGGTGCCGGGCTCTTGTCCCGCGAACTGGTTGCAGGGAAAACCGACGACGCTGAAGTCTCGGTCCGCGTAGGTCTTTTGCAACTGCTCGAGGCCCTCGTACTGCGGCGTCAGGCCGCACTTGGAGGCGACGTTGACGACCAGGACGGTCTTGCCGTCGTAGGGCGCCAACGAACTCGGTTCGCCATCGAGGGTGTGCAGGGGGACGTCGTAGATGGTCATTTCGTGACACTAACGGGCCGTCGCCGAAGGTGGCGCGTCGTAGGCTGCACGCGTGCGCTGCGTCGTCATCCACGAGGGCAACCTTGAAATACAGGAGCGTGAGACCCCGAATCCCGGTCCCAACGACGTCATCGTCGCGGTCCGTGGCGCCGGCATCAACGCGGCCGACCTCATGCAACGCGACGGCCACTACCCCGCTCCCGACGGTTGGCCCGTGGACGTTCCCGGTATGGAACTGGCCGGGGTCGTGAGCGCCGTCGGGGAGCGCGTGCACGAGCCACTGTTGGGACGACGAGTCTGCGCGATCGTCGGCGGCGGCGCGCAATCGACGCACTGTCTCGTGCCGAGCGAACACCTGCTCTTCGTACCCGATCACGTCAGTTGGGATCAGGCGGGAGGCTTTCCCGAAGCCTTCACGACCGCCCACGACGCGCTCGTGACCCAAGGACACGTCAGCGCCGGCGAACGGGTTCTGATCTCCGGATCGACCGGCGGCGTGGGCATCGCCGCGGTGCAGATCGCCCACGCGCTCGGCGCTCACGTGATCGCCGTCACCAGGACGAGCGAGCACCACGACGCGCTTGGCGAGTACGGCGCCGACGAGACCGTCACGCTCGATCAGGTCGGCGAGGTTGGTCGCGTGGACGTAATACTCGAGCTGGTCGGCGCGGCCCACTTGAGCGTCGCCCAAGGACTGCTCAATCCGTTCGCTCGCGTCGTGGTGATCGGCATCTCCGGCGGCGGCAGCCGCGTCGACGTCGACCTTCGGCTGTTCATGGGCTCGCGTTCGACGCTGACCGGATCGACCCTTCGTTCGAGGACTCGCCAAGAAAAAGGCGAGGTCGCCGATCGGGTCAGTCAAACGCTCATCCCTCGCTGGCGCACCGGTGAAGTTCGCGTGCCGGTGGCCCGGAGTTTTGTGTTGGAAGAGGTCGCGCAGGCTTACGAGTACTTCGCCCAACCGGGCAAGTTCGGCAAGGTCGTCTTGCGGATCGAAGAGTGAGCCCCGTTAGTTTGACTCGGTGAGTACTCCAGTCCCTCGACCGCATCCGAGTCGATGCGATCCGTCGCGTTCGGACTACGACGCCATCATCGAAGCCCACGAAGCGGCCACATTCGCCGGTGAGCCGACGTACCGAGATCCGACGTCCGGTCTCATGGTCTTGACGGCGGCCACGCACCTGGCGCGCGGAACGTGCTGTGAGAGTGGCTGTCGCCACTGCCCTTACGTCGAAGCCGGATAGACCTCGGTCACGGCTTCGTCGTGTTGTCCGAGGTGGTCTCGGTCGATATTCACCAGCGCGAAGAACACCATCGCGGCGATGAACAGCATTAAGGATCCGAAGCGGAACGATTCGTCATAGCCGTGGACGTGGGACGTGGCGATCAACAGCAATTTCGCCTTCGCCGTCATCGCCGGGTGCGAATGCTTCAGGGCGGCCACCATGAACGCGGTCCCACTGGAAACGACGATGGTGTTGGCGATCGCCGTACCGAAGGATCCACCGATCTGTTGGGACGTTGTCAGTACCGCCGACGCGGCGCCGGTGTCGTCCGGTCGCACGTTGAAGAGCGCCGTCGAGGCGATCGACACGAAAGCCATGCCCAGTCCGAGGCTGGTGACGATCATGGCCGGCATGACGCTCGAGACGTACGAGCTGTCGACCTTGATGAAGGAGAGATAGAGGAACCCGAAGGCCGCCATCAGGTTGCCGATGGTCGCCAGCGGTCGCGGCCCGAATTTGGGGAGCCATTGACCGGTCATTCCCGCGGCGAGTATGACGCCGATCGAGAACGGCATGAACAACAGTCCGGTCTTCACGGCCGAGTACTGCTCGACGTACTGGAAATAGAACGTCATGAAGAGAAACATCCCGAAGAGTCCAAGTCCGACGAACAGCTGCGCGAGGAAGGCGCCGGCCCGAACCCGGTCGGTGATGAGTCGTAGCGGCAGTAGCGGCTCCTTGATGCGGCTTTCGATGACGAAAAAGACCAGCAGCAAGAAGGCGCCGAGGACCAGAAACGGCCACGCACTCGTCGAGCCCCAGCCGTCGGTCGAGGCCTGGGAGACCCCGAAGACGACGCTGAGCATGCCCGCCGTCGCCGTGAGCGCACCCGGGACGTCGTAGTGCGGATGACCCTCGACCTTGGATTCGCGAACGTTCGGCACGGCGAGGGAGAACGCAATGATGGCCATCGGCGTGTTGACGAAGAGACACCAGCGCCAGGACAAATACTGCGTCAGCAGACCCCCGGCGATCAGTCCGATCGCGCCACCTACCCCGGCGAGGGCGCCGTAGACCGCGAAGGCCTTGGCCCGCTCCTTGGAGTCCGTGAAGGTCACCGAGATCAGTGACAACGCCGCGGGCGCGAGCAGTGCGCCAAAAAGTCCCTGCAGGGCCCGCGCGCCGAAGAGCCACTGTTGGTTCTGGGCGAACCCTCCGAGGAGCGAAGCGCCCGCGAAGCCGAGGAGCCCGATGAGGAACGACCGCTTGCGACCCATGTAGTCACCGATTCGTCCACCGAGCAGCAGGAACCCGCCGAAGGTGAGGGTGTAGGCGGTGATGGCCCACTGATAGTTCCTCTGCGCGATTGCCAAGCCACCGAGCACCTTGGGCAGCGAGGCGTGCGGCAGCGCAATGTTCACGATCGAGGCGTCGAGGATCACCATCAATTGCGCGATGCCGATGACGACGAGAGCGAACCAACGTCGCGGATCGGGCATTTCGGCGTGAACGACGTGACTGACTGAAGCGTCCGACATCAATTCCCCCGAGCGGTGTTAGAAGTGCGAGTCCTGGACACGGCCACAACACCCATCGGGCCGTCGCCGTTTATAGGAGCGAGCGTAGTGGACTGAAGGCCACGCCAAGGGACTCGGCCACCGGTCCGTAGGTGACGGCGCCCTCGACGACGGTGACGCCCTCGGCCAGAGCGTCGTCGGCCACGACGGCCTCGCGCCATCCGTGGCGCGCCAACTCCATGGCGTAAGGCAACGTAGCGTTGGCCAGCGCGTAGGTCGACGTGTAGGGAAACGCGCCGGGCATGTTGGCCACGCAGTAGAAAATCGAACCGTTCACCTCGAACACCGGGTCCGAGTGCGTGGTCGGGTGGGTTGCTTCAAAGCAGCCGCCCTGGTCAACAGAGATATCGACCAACACCGAGCCGTGGCGCATTCGTGCCACCAGCTCGTTACTCACGAGCTTGGGCGCCTTGGCACCGACCACCAACACGGCGCCAATGACGATATCGGCGTCGAGGCAGGCGTCTTCGAGTGCCAGCGTCGAGGACGCGATGGTCTGGACGCGTCCGTCGAAGTGAATGTCGACCTGGCGAAGTCGTTCGAGGTTGCGATCAAGGATCTTGACGTTGGCGTGTAGTCCGGCGGCCATTGTCGCGGCCGCCAGTCCCGAGACACCCGCACCGATGACGACGACATTGGCCGGCGCGACGCCGGGCACGCCACTGATGAGTGTCCCGTGTCCCCCGCCGGGACGCATGAGGTGATGCGCGGCCATCAAGGGAGCCATTCGTCCAGCGACTTCGCTCATGGGGGTGAGCAGCGGCAACGAATTGTCGCGCAGACGGACCGTTTCGTAGGCAATGGCGACGTTGTTCGCGGCGACCAACGCGTCAGTGCATTCGCGCGAGGCCGCGAGGTGGAGGTACGTAAAGAGCACCTGGTCCTTGTGGGCGCTCAAGCGGTGATACTCCGGGGCGATCGGTTCTTTCACCTTCATCAGCAGTTCGCTCTCGGACCAGACATCATCGGCCGAATCAACGATGGTCGCTCCGTTGGCCACGTAGTCGGCGTCGGCGATCGACGAGCCGACACCGGCGCTTCGTTCGATGAGGACACGATGACCGGCCCCGGTCAGTTCTCGCGCGCCGGCCGGCGTCAGCGCCACGCGGTACTCGTCCGTCTTGATTTCCTTTGGTACGCCGATGATCATCGTTGATCATCCTTTCTGGTTTTTGTCGCCCCATCCACGGTAGTCACTCGCCGTGAGCGCGTGCTGCGGTGAGTGATGACCTCACCAACGGCGACGATTGGGCGGTCTGTTCAATCGACGTCGTCGACACCTCTCGCGTCGACGTCTCAAAGAAGCCTCACGACTCGATGTTGTGCATGACGTGCTTCACGCGCGTGTAGTCCTCGAAGCCGTACATCGAGAGATCCTTGCCGTAGCCGGACCTCTTGAACCCTCCGTGCGGCATCTCGGCCACCAGTGGAATGTGCGTGTTGACCCACACGCAGCCGAAGTCGAGGTCCCTCGTGAAGCGCATGGCGCGGCCGTGGTCGCTGGTCCACACCGATGACGCCAGTCCGTAGTCGACGCCGTTGGCCCAGGCGAGCGCCTCGGCTTCGTCGCTGAACTTCTGCACCGTGATCACGGGACCGAAGATCTCACTCTGGATCATCTCGTCGTCCTGGTGCAGGTCGGCGACGACCGTCGGCTCTATGAAGTAGCCGGCGTCACCCACCTGTTGGCCCCCGGCGGCCAGCGACGCGTGTCCCGGCGAGCGAGCGAGGAAACCGGTGACGCGCTGGAACTGATTGACGTTGTTGACCGGTCCGAAGAGCGCGTCGTCATTGTCGGGTGGACCGATGACCGTGTTTCGCGCCTGTTCGGCCAGGGCGTCCACGAAGTCGCCGTACACCTTGGGCCCCGCGAGCACCCGAGTGGCCGCGGTGCAGTCCTGACCGGCGTTGAAGTAACCGGCGACCGCAATGTTCTCGGCGGCCGAGGCGATGTCGACGTCATCGAAGACGATGACCGGTGCCTTGCCGCCCAGTTCGAGGTGGACCCGCTTCAGGGTCTGGGACGCGCTCGAGGCGACCTCCATGCCGGCACGCACTGAGCCGGTCACCGACACCATGGCCGGGATCGAGTGCTCCACCAGCGCGCGACCGGTGTCGCGGTCACCGCACACCACGTTGAAGACCCCCGCCGGCAGGACCTCCGCCATCAGTTGCGCCATTAACACCGTCGAGGCCGGCGTCGAATCACCGGGCTTCAACACCATCGTGTTGCCGGCCGCAATCGCGGGCGCCCACTTCCACACCGCCATCATCATCGGGTAGTTCCACGGCGTGACCGCGCCGCACACGCCGATTGGCTCTCGGCGAACGTAACTCGTCATGCCCTCCATGTACTCCGCCGCACCGCGACCCTCCAAGAGGCGCGCCGCCCCGGCGAAGAAACGAATCTGGTCGATCATCGGCGGAATCTCTTCACTCATCGTGAGTGAGATGATTTTCCCGCAGTTCTCGGCCTCAACGGCGACGAGCTCTTCGGCGTGCGCTTCGAGGATGTCGGCGATCTGTTGGAGGGCCCGGCTGCGCTGGGACGGCGTCGTCCGTTTCCAACTTTGGAAGGCCGCGTTCGCCACTTGCAACGCGTGATCGACGTCGGCGGCGTTGGACACGGGCATCTCGGCGAAAGGCTCACCGGTCGCGGGGTTGATCAGCTCCACGTACTTTTTGCTCTTGGGAGCGACGGACTCGCCCCCCACAAAATTGTCCAAACGACGCATTTTTCCCTCCCAGTCACGGGCACCGTCTCGGTGCCGCCCTGAGCCACTCTGCCAGAGATTGCCTGGGCGCTGCAACCTAGGCTGAAGATATAAGCCCCCTCAAGTAAAAAATACGACGCTTTCCGTCGCTCTAGCCCCCTATACTGTCTCTATCCGCAGCAAGGTGGCCCTAGGGCTACTTCGCCGGGAGTGACCAATGCCAGCAACCAAACCACTTCGTCAGACCGAGAAGAGCGCGAAGCGCTCGACTTCGGAACTGATCTCGTCCGCGCCCAATGGTCTTGATTCCATCGATCGACAGATCATCAGTCACCTACAGCGCGACGGCCGTCGCGCCTACGGGGCCATCGCCACCGAAGTGGGACTCTCCGAAGCGGGAGTGCGTCGTCGGGTGCAACGCCTGAAGGAGTCCGGGGTGATGCAGATCGTCGCGATCACCGATCCACTGCAACTCGGCTACGGCCGCGAAGCGCTCATTGGCATTCGCGTGCACGGTGACGTTCGCCTCGTCGCCGACAAGATCGCTTCGATTGACGAAGCGAACTACGTGGTCATGACCGCCGGCAGCTTCGACATCATCGCCGAGGTCATCGCCGTCGACGACGACGCACTGGTCCACCTCTTGAATGACTCGATTCGGAGCATTCCCGGGGTGACCGAAGTCGAGACATTTCTGTATTTGAAGCTTTCAAAGCAGACATACGTATGGGGGACCAAGTGACGCTGAACACCATTAGCGACGGAATCAATTTCACGGACGAGAAACACGCGAGTCATAACTACTCCGAGCGCGCTCGGCGCCACCTCTGGCTCCAGATGTCGCGCATGGGTGCCTACGACGAGCACTCCGAAGTACCGATCATGGTGCGCGGCGAAGGCACACGGGTCTACGACGCCAACGGCACCGAGTATTTTGACGGACTCTCGGGACTCTTCACCAACATGCTCGGTCACGGTCGCGCCGACATCGCGGCGGCGGCGGCCGAGCAGATGACCACGATGGCCTTCTTCCCCCTGTGGACCTACGCCCACCCCAAAGCCATCGAACTGGCCGAGAAGATCGCGAGCCTCGCCCCCGGTGACCTCAACCGAGTCTTCTTCACCTCCGGGGGCGCCGAAGCCAACGAGAGCGCCTGGAAACTCGCGCGTCAGTACCACAAGATGCGCGGCGACACCGATCGCTACAAGGTCATCAGTCGCGACGTCGCCTATCACGGCACCACCATGGGCGCCCTGACGATCACCTCACTCGAGGGATACCGCCAACCATTCGAGCCGCTGGTCCCCGGCGCCGTGAAGGTCCCCGCGGTCAACTTCTATCGCGCCGAGCAGTACGGCGACGACTTCGAGGCCTTCGGACTGTGGCAGGCCCACCAGATCGAAGAGGCGATTTTGCGCGAGGGTCCCGAGACCGTCGCCGCGGTCTTCCTAGAGCCGGTCCAGAACGCCGGCGGTTGCTTCACTCCCCCGCCGAACTACTGGAAGGCGGTGCGGGAGATCTGTGACCGCTACGGCGTGATCCTCGTCTCGGACGACGTCATCTGCGCTTTCGGTCGACTCGGCACCTGGTTCGGTGGTCAGAAGTTCGACTACGTGCCCGACATCATCACGTGCGCCAAGGGCATCACGGCCGGCTACGCCCCGCTCGGCGCGATGATCGTGTCGGATCGTCTGGCCGAGCCCTTCCAGCACGGCGACGCCTCGTTCGTTCACGGCTTCACCTGGTCCGGACACCCGGTCTCGTGTGCCGTGGCGCTCAAGAGCATCGAGATCATGGAGAACGAAAACGTGCTGGAGAACGTCCTGGCCAACGAGGACTACTTCCGTCAGAGTCTCTTGAACTTGCGCGACATCCCCATCGTGGGCGACGTACGCGGTACGGGCTATTTCTGGGGCGTGGAACTGGTGAAGAACCAGGCGACCAAAGAGACGTGGGCCGGTGAAGACGCCGAACGACTGCTCCGCGGTTACGTCTCGCCCGAGATGTTCCGCCGCGGTCTCATCTGCCGCTCGGACGACCGGGGTGACCCCGTGGTCCAACTCGCGCCACCGCTGATCTCTACCAGGGCCGACATCGACTTCATGGTGGGCACCATGCGCGAGGTCTTCACCGGAGCCGTCAAGTTCATCTGATCGTGTCGCCATCGCAGTCACTGTGGTGGTCGTCACTCGAGCGCCCAGTCACGCCCCGGCCGGCGCTGCGACGTCATCTGGACGTCGACGTTGCGATCGTCGGCGGCGGCTTCACCGGTCTCTGGACCGCGCGAGAACTGCTGCGCCGAGACCCCACGCTTCGCGTCGCGGTACTCGAGAAAGTGGTCTGCGGATTCGGCGCGTCGGGACGAAACGGCGGGTGGGCCTCGGGACTCTTTCCGATGAGTAACGCCAGTGTCATCCGGCGTTACGGCCGAGAGTCCTTCGACCACCAGCGACACCTACTCCAAGAGGCCGTCGTCGAACTCGGGTCCTCGGCGCGCGAGGACGGCATCGACGCGCGCTTCGTGCACGGTGGCACGATGAAGTTCGCTCGCAGTGATGTCCAAGTCGCGCGACTCGCCGAGGAGATCTCGTCGTCGCGCGATGAGGGCCTCGGCGAGGAAGATCTCGCCTGGATCGAGGGGACGGACCTCGACGGGCACGGTCGCGTGGCCGGTGCGCTTGGCGCGACGTATTCTCCGCACTGTGCACGGATCGACCCCGCGCGACTGGTTCGGGGACTGTGCGACGTCGTGGAGCACCTCGGCGCCATGATCTTCGAGAACACTGCGGTCACGCGAATCATCCCGGGCCGTCTCGGCCGTCAGGCGGAGGTCGTCACGATCGGGGCGAACGTGCACGCCGACGTCGTCGTGCGAGCCACCGAGGGATTCACGCCGAACCTGCCGCACGAGCGTCGCTCCGTCGTGCCCCTGTACTCCTTGATGATCGCCACCGAACCGCTCGCGAAGGACTTCTGGGATGACGTCGGTTTCGCGCACTACGAAACCTTCGCCGACGATCGCCACCTCATCATCTACGGCCAGCGCACGAGTGACGACCGGATCGCCTTCGGGGGCCGTGGTGCGCCCTATCACTTCGGATCCTCCGTCGAACCGGGTTTCGACACCGATCAAAGGGTCTTCGACAAGCTCGAAGTCACGTTGCGTGAGCTCTTTCCGACGTTGGACGCCTCGATCACCCACGCCTGGGGCGGCCCCCTCGCGATGCCCCGGGACCATTCGCCGTTCGTGCGCGTCGACTTCGAGTCGGGCCTCGCCGCCGCGGGCGGTTACACCGGTGACGGCGTCGTGCTCAGCCACGTAGCCGCGACCGCGCTCGCCGATCTGATCACGCGACCGGATAGCGAGACCGCCTTTACCCGCCTGCCCTTCGTGCAACGCTCGGGGCGTCGCTGGGAGTTCGAACCCTTTCGCTGGATCGGCATCAACGCGGGGCTTTTCCTCGCCGGCTGGGCCGACCGCGTCGAAGCGAAGCACGCCCGGGTGAGCCGCGCGAGTCGTTGGCTCGATCACCTCGTCGACTGAGGTCTAGCGAAGAATGTTGACCGCGCGCGCCGCGACCACGGCGATGGTGACGAAGGACACGATCGATTCGCCCGCGAACAGCACCTTCATGCGAACCGAGAGGGGCATGGCGTCGGCCGGCGCGAAACTCGTGCCGTTCGCCAGCGAGGTGTAGAGGTAGTCAATGAAATTAGGGCGCCAGTCCTCGGGCGCCATGTCGGGGTTCTCCATTTGCGGGAACTGCAGATCGGGCATCAGTTTCTCGCCCGAGGCACGACGATGAGGTCCCCCGCGATCGACCTCCCAGAACCAGAGACCGTAGACAATGACGTTCGTGATCCACACTGCGACCGCCGAAAAGATCAACGCTCGTCCTTGAGAAACGTGGCCCGCCAACAAGTGATGCACGAGCAGCACCAACGAGGTGACGTTGGCCAGGGTGACCAAAGCAATGAGGCCAATCGTGGCGTGGCGAATCCACACGCTCTCGTCGGGGTGACGATGCTTTCGCGCCGAGAGCGGGGCCAGCGGCAGGGCCACCAGTACCGGCACCAGCCAGTGCGGTCCCACGACCAATCGACTGGGCAGCGCGACGTAGAGCGCGACGCACGCGACCAGGGCGAGTGACGCGGGCCAGCGAGGCTCGGCTCTGACGCGGCTCACGGCGCTCAACTTACCTGCGCGGTCCCTTGGCCCAACGACGCCAGGTTGTCGGGCAGTAACAACGTGGCGATTGACGTCGAGAAAAGTTGGCGAATCGAGGAGACCTTGACGGCATTGACGTCGCTCGCCGATGGAGCGGTGATCGTCGTTGGCTTGTTGTACGAGAGGACCTGCAGCGTGATCTTGCTCATGTCGTGTCTCGAACGTGAGGTCATCGTCGCGCCGGTCACCTCGCCGCCACTGCCGGTCGTGATGGTGATATCGAGCGAGCCGAGGACCGTCTTCTTCGGGGTTCCCAGCACGTTGCTCAAGGCGACGTCGTTGCTCGAAAAGTCATACGTCGTGGAGTACCCGCTCGTGGTGACCGTCTTGTGGTCGAAGCTCTTGATCAAATTGAGGTCCGGCGCCGGTTGCGTCATCTCGAGCGCGATACCGAAAAACGACGGCGCGTGTTCGTCGATCTCGAGCCACTTGCCCGACGAGATGTCGGCCGCCTCGGCATAAAGGTGATTGCCGACCAGTCGAAGTTCGACCGAGGTCTGGGTAAACAGCAACGGAAACTGCACGATCGCCTCGGCGCGCGACGTGTCGAAATTGACGTTGATGGTCGCCGAGACGGTGTACGCCTGACCGTTGGACACGGACATGAGCAGACTCGCCGAACGCGGTGGCACCCCGTTCAAGACCAGCGGGTCCTTGGGAATGCCCGAGGGATTCGGGTCGGTGGCGGCGAGCACGACCCCCAGGAACGTAAGGGCGGAGGCAAAACAGGCGAGCGCGATTCCCGACGATTTCTTGAACGCGGCCATTGGAACACCTTAACTGTTCGAAATTTTCACTCCGGAGCCGTTCAGGCCAGTGGCTCTTGCAGTATCTCCAGTAGTAGTTCCAGCGAGATGTTGCGACCGCTCGCGATGAAGCCGATGCGCGAGGTCGCGTCGTCGATCAGGTCGTTCGTTATCGCCGCGTACGACGCCGACGCCGATCCCTCGATCACGATGCCGTTGTTCTCCGCCGCTTCGCGAACGGCTCGACGAATATCAATCTCGGGCACCAAGACGAGGGGGATGTCGTGCGACGCGATCAGTTCATTGGTCACCGATCCGTCGTCGCCGCCGCCCGCGAGTCCGTCGGCGATCGTGGGACGGTGCACCACCTCGGCCATGGTCGCGCCGCGCAACACGTGATACAGCGCAGCGCTCTCGTTCGGTTGCACGCCGGTGACGCGAATGTCCGAACGCCCGTGCGCGTCGCGGGAGATGAGCGCACCGGAGAGGAGTCCACCGCCGCCCACCGAGATGACGAGGTGCTCGAGCTCGGGCGCCTGGAGCAGTATCTCGTCGAAGACGGTCGACTGTCCGGCGATAACGTCCGAGTTATTGAACGGCGAGATGAAGCGAATTGATCGCTCGTCGGCCAACGCCAGGCCGTGGGCCTGCGCCTCGTCGAATGACGATCCGAATTGGATCAGTTCGATCATGTAATTGCCCAGTTTTTTTACCTTGGCGGCCGAAGCGTTCTGGGGAACCACGACCGTCGCGGGAACGCCCAGCGCGGAGGAGGCGTAGGCGACGCCCAGTCCGTGATTGCCGGCCGACGCGGTGATCACGGCGCCGTTGGGATCGTCACGCCGTGCGGCGTCGACCGCGGCCAACGCACCTCGGACCTTGAACGACCCCGTGGGTTGGAAGCTTTCCATCTTCACCAGTACCGGTCGCCCGCGCAACGAAAGTGTGATGGTGGGCGTCGCGATGAGGTGATCGGCAATGACGCGTCGCGCCGCTTCAATTTGCTCGACGCTCGGGGGCAAGACCTGACGAATCATCGTTGACAGCCTACAGTGCTCGATTTCTCGCTTTTCTACGGTCAGGTAAGGTCATCGAGTGCACACGATTCTCAGTGTCATTGTCGTGGCCGTCCTCGCGTTTGTCGGAACGATGTTCGACAATTTCTTCGCCTTCGCCGCGCAATTGATCGTCACGGAAAAAAAGCGCTTCCGTCGTGTGAGTTACGCCCAGGCCCTCGGTGTCGCCACACTGCTCGTTCTCGCCGGGGGCATCGGATCCCTGCTCACCCCGATTCCCCTTCCGTGGATCGGACTTCTCTGTTTGGCTCCGTGGGCTCTGGCGTGGTACGCGTGGCGACACCGCGACAGAGCGCCGCACGAGGTCTTTCGACGAGGTGCGCTCACCACCTTCGTGGTGACGTTGGCCCTCGGCGGCGACAACCTCGCCGTATGGATCCCCCTGCTTCGCGCCGACGGGATCGCCCACGCCTTCGTGACCGTCGTGATATTCGCCGCCATGGAACTGTTGTTCATAGTCAGCGCTCAGTGGATCAGCGGCCGACCCGGCCTCGTCGCGTGGGGCACGAAACACGCGCCGTTATTTCTACCGTGGCTGTACTTCAGTCTCGGCGTCTTGATCTTGATCGAATGTGGTTCGCTGTAGCGCGTATTGCGGTTATCCCTGTCCTTGGCCTTATCGCTTCGCGCGTCGATGCAACATTGCTTAACTTCGGTTCAAAAGATGAACGGCAGGAGCATCTTGGTCGAGCGCTTATACGCCGGGTAGGTGTCGGGGAACCGCTCGGTCAGGTAGCGCTCCTCGACGATCGCGCTGTAGATGAAGTAGACCCCGGCGAGCGCCACGGCAATCAGCCACGACCAGCTCAGCGCTACCGCGGTGCCGATACCCGCGACCAAAATTCCGGTGTAGATGGGATGGCGAACCAGTCGGTACGGACCGCTGGTCACCAACTCCGGGTCGTCCTTGCGTGACATCGGAGTACCCCAGTTGCGACCGAGGTGCACGCGGGCCCAGATGGCGAATCCGAGTCCAACCGCGAAGAGGACGAGCCCGAGAGCTGCGCGTAACGGATCCGAATTGAGACCGCGATTCCGGAAGGCTCCCAATCGAATCAGGAGGAGTGCGAGGACGACGATGAGCGCCCTGATCCGCAGTTCGCGGCCCCACGACAAGCGCCCCTTCTTCATGGAGAAAGCTGCCACCAGCCAGTAAATCCAGAACGCCGTCCATCCGAAAGCGAAAACGAGCTCGATCGCGTGCATGCGACTCATATTTCCACACGCACTTCGCGGGATGCCTTGCGTCGCATTTTCGTGCGGCTCGATCTTGGCCCAACCGAATCTCGTCGCCACGAACTCAACGTGACTAGCGTTGAACGGTGGCCCAAAGCACTCCTCAACAGACTCTGCGACGCCTCACCATCATCGTGGCGATCCAGTGGATGGGCGCCACCTTGGGTCTTCCGCTACTTCCGCTGTTCCTCGAGCACCGCGGGGGCGTGCCCACGATCATCGGATTCATCATGGCGTCGTTCTTCGTGGCCGGCGTCGTCACCCAGTTCTTTCTGGGACGACTGGCCGACCGATTCGGCCGACGTCCGGTGCTCATCTACAGCCTCATCGCCTACGGCATCGCCAGCACGGCGTACCTCCTCCCGGTCTCCGCACCGTGGTTCGCCCTCGCGCGAGCAGTCCAGGGGGCGTCGGCCGGCGCGATCGAGGTGGCGTCGATGTCGGCCGTGGCGGCCCTCTTTTCTGAGAGCGAACGTGGTCGAGCGATTTCGCGCATCATCGCCGCGCAATTGCTCGGGCTCGCACTCGGACCAATAGCGGGCGTCGTGGTATCAGTGAACAGCCTTGGTTGGGCCTTCTTCGCAGCCGGCATGATCAGCTTCGTCGCGGCGATCGTCACGTACCGAACGAACTTGGGCGACCGAGCGTTCGATCCGACGCCGCTGCCCAAGTTGCAGTGGAGCCCGCAACTCACGGGTGCCCTGGTGGCCGCCAGCGCCAGTGGTCTCGTCATCGGCGTCTACGAAGCCTGTTGGAGCCTGTTAATGCACGCCCACCACGCTTCGACGTTGCAGATCCGCCTGAGCTGGACAATCTTCTGTCTCCCCTTCGTGGCCCTCAGTGGCATCGGGGGATGGTTGGCTGATCACGCCAATCGTCGCTACGTCGCCCTCGCCGGATTGCTGAACGGAGCGCTCTTTCTCTCCATCTATCCGCATATTCACAACAACGACCTCATTTTGTTCATGGGGTCACTGGAGTCCATTGGCGCCGCAATGTCGGCGCCGTCCATTTCGTCGCTGATGAGCCAAGGGGCGGTCCATCGCGAACTCAGTCGGCGCCAGGGCCTCTACGCGACCTCGAATACAGCGGCACTCGCCGTCGCCGCCGGGACCTCTGGATTCCTCTTCACGATCAATTCGGCGCTTCCCTTTACGCTGCTCGCCGTCGTCTCGGCAGTCTTCGGACTGACGACACTTTGGTGGTGGCGCGACGTGACGGGCAACATCACCGAAACCGCATGATCATGTGGCAAAAGGGGGCGGCTCTCGCCGCCCCTTTTGTTAGTTCTTCAGTTGGTAGCTACAGCAACTAGCTCTTCCAGATTTGGTCCCAGCGCGCCGCTCCGGCGTCTGGGCTGAGGCAGCGAGTCGTACCATCACCGGCAGTTCCCGATACCCAGTTCTGCACGTTCGACCTCGCGGCCCACGCATTGACCGTTGTGTCAAGCATGACGTAGGGAATCTCGATCGCGAAGCGACGGTTCACCGCCTGCCACGCAGTCTTTTCCGCCGCCGAACCGGGACGCGCGGCGAGGGCTGCCAACAAGGAAGTCTCGACCACGGGGTCGGCCTGGTGGGCGAAGTTCACCGCACCCGCGATCTGGGTTCCGGCCGGAAGTCCCGCCATGCCCAAACCTCCAACGGCCGGTGATGACGTCGCTGACTGGGAGTTCCACCACACATAGTTCTCCGACTGGTCGGCGCCACCGAATTGGTTCCAGCCCGCGCAGTCGTACTCGCCGTAAATCACGTTGTTGATGAGCGTGCTCTGGACAGCTGAACGGGGCGTGATCGTGACGCCGATCTTCGCAAACTCCTGCTCGAAGAAAGCGAAGGCCTTGGTCGCGCTTGCACTGCCGGATACGATGTCCATGACGAAGGCAACCTTGGATACGTTGTTCTTCGCCTTGTAGGCGTCGACGAGGGCTTTGGCCTTCGTCGGGTTGTAGGCCGGGTAGCCGGGGTTCTTGTAGAACGGCGAACTCTTTCGGAAGATGCCATCCGCGATCGCACCCACGCTGTCGTCAATTACCCGGAAGTACGTACTGCGATTGACGGCCATGGCCAAGGCCTGACGAATGCTTTGGTCGTTCACGACTGGCTTCATGGTCGTGTCCCACTGCCCCGACGACGGGTTGACGGCGCCCATGGTGCCGATCCAGTCAGCCTCTTGGACCAGCAGCGGCGGCGCCTGACCCTTCAAGATGTACGGCAGTGAACCAGGCACGGTCGGTGCGAATTCGCCGGCCCACGCGAAGTACTGGTTCATCGTTCCCGTCGTGTTCATGATCAAGAAGTTGAGCCCTGGGTCGCGCGGCGCGTGGATGTCCGTAACGTAACTGACGCCCTTCATGTGCTTGAAGGCATTAATCTGCGGACCATTCTGTTGAAGGATCATGTCCACGTTACCGGCCTGCAGTGCCTGGTTACGGGCTTCGGGGTCGACGATCGTCTTGAAGTGAATGTTGCTCAAGTACGGCAACTGACGACCGTGCGCGTCCGACTTCCAGTAGTTTCCGTTCTTCGTCAGTTGGGACTCAACGTTCACCTGCCAGGACTTCACCTTGAACGGACCGGTGCCGATGGGGTTGCCCGTGTACGTGGGCACGAATGAGGTCGGGTGCGCCATGTAGCTGATCTGTTGCTCGCACAAGAAGATCGGGAACGACGAGAACGGAATCACCAAGTTGTACGCAACGGTGAAACTGTCCACTTTCGTTACCGAACCGATGATTGGCTTAATTGCTAGGCCGACCGTGGGGTCGGCGTTGGCGGCGACCCAGTTGGCTACAACTATGTCGGCGTCCAATGAATCGCCGTTCGTGAAGGTGACGCCCTGGCGAAGGGGAATCGTCCACACCGAGTAATTCGCGTTCGGGGTGGCTGAGAGCGCCAGCATCGGCAGCGCGACCTTTCCATTCGCCGACACCACAAAGAGTGGATCGTAGAGCGCGTTGGCGACACAAAAACCTGAGGCGTCCAACTTGCCTTGTGCGCCGTTAAAAACGTGATAGTTCGGAACATCGGAGAGAGTCCCGACGGTCAGCGTCCCCCCACGCCTCGGCTTTCCATTGTTCACACCAATTGCGGCGGCGCTGGCCGAGGTGGCAAGAAGATCGTCAACGATCGATCCGGCCAGTGCGACACCACCAATTGTGGCAGCTGAGTGAGTTAGGAACGATCGGCGATCGAACGTGGATGACATCTTTGTCCCGCTTTCCCCCTGGAGCTCCGGCCTTGTGCTGGCGCTCCTACTGGTCGCAACTTAGCAAGAACCCATCGAGAAAAAAGGCCACAAATCTCCTCGGGTTATAATCCCAGGGCCCGACGGGCAGGGCGACGCCGATCGGACCCTGGGAAACTCATGCGCGGCCGTGTGGGTGACGGCCAGCGAGGGGTGCAGAGCGTCGTGACATCGATCACGGCGGTAATGGTCGCTGTGATATTCACAACGCGAGTTCCGGCGACTTTGAGTGCCTTCGCCCACTGATTCGCCGTGAAATGTCGTTGAATCAGCGAGGAGTGTTCGTTCGGAATGGAAGATCGAAACCGGGGTCATTGCAATCGATGCCGCATTCTTGCCGTATATCCCTGGCGAAAGTGCGGTACTGGCGAACAGTGTTCGACAGGTTCGGGCGCAGTACGTGGTTTCATTTGCCTCGCTGCTTTGCGGTGCCCAGCGACGCGTCGACCGGTCAGTCACGTCGTCCGTCGTTACCGAGATGAATTCGGTGCGATCAATAGTTCTCACGGTCATGGTGAACATCGTGAAACTCGCCCTCTATCTCGAGTCGCCTTGCATCGAGACACACCCATCTTCAAAGGTCGGTTTGTGAGAGCCTTGTGAAAGTCCTTCGAGGCACTTTAGATGGCCATAAATGGCGCTTCTTGCCCGATCGTGGAGTACTCACCCTGTATTTAGCTGATAATGCTCGATCCTTGGCGAGTTCCGCCTGAATCGAGGTAGATAACCATTAAATCGACAAGATTGAGATCGTCTTTTCTTAAAGCAGAGCCCAGACGGAGGGGGGGCCGTCTGGGCTCTGAGAACTGAGGAAGTGGTGCATCAGGGCCCGGATGGTAGGGAGGGACCACCCGGGCCCTGAGATTGTGTCGACACCTATTACTTAGGTGTTCGTTGCTGTGGCACCTCGCGCATTTGCACCGATTCTGCTCGAGGTCACTTCACCAGCGAACCCGGAAGAAGGTCCTGCGTGTCGTGGGCCTCTCTTCCGGGATCGCTGGTACATGGGAGTTTCGCTTTCTGTCTCGAGTGGGGGATATCGAGACAGGGACATCTTCCTCAATGAGTGTGTGGATGACATTGGGAGGACGTAAGAAGGAATTAAAACTCGAAGTTCGTCACGAAGTTGTCACGAAGGCCTCATGAACGGATTGAATTCGGGCATACTGGGCGCGTACGACTAGCACCTCACGGAGTCGTATCAGGGGCACACCAGCTATTAGGGAGGACCACACGAGTGGCGACAGGCATTGATATTCACGACGGATCATCGGGCGACGAAGCCTTCAAGGTTGAACGACGAGGCATTGACTACGTGCCCGAGAACGAGCGCTGGGCGACCCCGCGCAACATCGCCGCCCTCTGGGCGGGTACGTCGATCAACGTCGAGTACTTCATCTACGGCGCACTCTTGATGGGCTTCGGCTTCAGCTTCTATACGGCGCTCGCGGTCATCATCATCGGCAATCTCTCGTATTTCCTCTTGGGACTCGCGTCACTGCAAGGTCCCGAGGCCGGCACGACGGCCTTCATGATCTCTCGGGCGCCCTTCGGCATTCGAGGTTCGCGGTTGCTCAGTTTCTTCAACTGGCTCACTCAATTGGGATTCGAGACCGAGGGACTGATCCTGATTGTCGGCGCGGCACTCGTGCTGACCCAGATGGCCGGCCTCCACACCTCGAGTGGTTTGAAGGTCGCCTACATCATTCTCGCGGCGGCGATTCAGGCCGTGATGCCCTACCTGGGTCACGCGACGATGGTCAAGGTGCTCCGCGCGCTGATCATTCCCTTTGGCGCGATTTTCGTGTTGTTGGCGATCTATGACTTCAAGCACGGGTCCGCGAGTTTCAAGGGCTTCGGCGGAGGTTGGGAGCTCTTCACCGCGGGGTTGGCCTTCACCTTCGCCCTGTCCGGGGTCGGCTGGACGGAGTGCGGCAATGACTACACCCGCTACGTCGCTCGCGACGCGAGCAAGGGATCCATCGTCGGCTGGATGTTCCTCGGCACGGCGATTCCCGAGATCTTCATGATGGTCCTCGGTGCGGCCACGTTCACGTTCATCTCCTCGAGTGCGCAGTCGGCTGACTGGAACGGTTCGAATCCCTTCGAGGCGCTGCACGTACAGCACATCATTCCCAGTTGGGTGGTCGCGCTCTTTCTGATCTTCGCGATCGTGCAGCTGTTCGGCATCAACTCACTCGATCTCTACTCATCCGGCGTCTCGCTCCAGGCGATGGGACTCAAACTCAAGCGCTACCAGGCCGTCGTTCTCGACAGCTTCCTCGCCTGTGGACTCACGATCTGGGCCATGTTCCAGTCGACCTTCTCGCTCTACATGAGGGAGTTCGTCGGCGTCATCATCGTGTGGATCGCCCCGTGGCTCGGCATCTATTTGATGGACTGGATCATGCGCAAGTATCGCTACAGCGCCTCGGAACTCCAGCGCGACGACAAGGACGGGATCTACTACGTCGGCAAAAGCGGCGTGAACTGGAACTCCATCGTCGCCTTCGTCGTCGGCATGGTCTGTGCCACGATCGCCTTCTCCAAGGCGCCGCCGCCGGTCAACTTCCCGTTCCATTGGATGACGCCGATTTCGAATCACTACGGGGGCGCCTGCGCCGGCAATCTCGTCCACAACGTCTGCACCGCCGGGTGGTACGGTGGCGCCGACTTCTCGGTGCCGACGGGCATCATCGTGGCCGCACTCGTGTACTTCGTACTCGAGAAGGTTACCGGGAACGTGTCTCGACAGGTCGCCAAGCAACAAGAACTCGAACCCACGTTGTAGAGAACGAGACGGCCCCCGAGTCTCGGCTCGGGGGCCGTGACGTTCTCGAAGCTATCCCGCCCAGTCTTCGACGAGGCCACCCGAACCATCGGGGCGAAAGACCGGAATCGAGCCGAGTGCTCGAACCATTTGCGCGTCGTCGCCGAGCGAGGTTCGCCAAATCGACGCCTCGGTCACCAATGTGCCGATGACGACGATTTCGGCGCCGACCCCGCGCAACAGTCGAAGAGCCGTTCCGGTCGAGGCGCCGGTCGAAATCACGTCGTCCACGATGGCCACGCGCTTGCCGGCGACGTCCTTGATCCGGGCGCGATCAAAGAGCAGGCGTTGCTCGGCGTCGGTCGTGATCGAACGAACGCTCTCGCTTACCGCGTCGGCCAAGTGGATCTTGGGGGTCTTGTGCAAGATGACGTACTGATCGAGCCCCAGGTGCCGCGTGACTTCGACAGCCACTGGGATGCCCATCGTCGCCACCGTCGCGACGATGTCGACGTCGTAGGGTCGAATGATCTCGGCCAGTTCGGCGCCCGCGCGCGACATGAACTCGACGCCCATGTCGACCGTGATGAGGAGGGCCAAGGCCAACTGTTGGTTCAGCGAGACGAGCGGGAGGTCAACGCGCTGAGAGCCGATATCGACTGAGTACGTGCGCTCGCCCACGCTGAGCGAGCATACTTAACCGATGAGTTCATCCCTTGCACCACTCGATCGCGACCTCGCCCAACGAATGCTCGTGACGGCGTACGACGAAGCCGTCCTCGGACTGAGCGAGGGCGGCATTCCCATTGGCGCGGCGCTCTACTTGCGCGACGGCACCCTGATCAGCTCCGGCCACAACCGACGGGTCCAGGAACGCGACGCGTCGGTGCACGCCGAGACCGACGCCTTTCGCAAGGGCGGTCGTCGACGTGATTACCCGGACACCGTCATGGTCACGACGCTCTCACCGTGCTGGTACTGCTCGGGACTGGTTCGTCAGTTCAATATCGGCGCCGTGGTGATTGGTGAAGCGACGACCTTTCACGGCGGTCACGACTGGCTCGCCGAACTCGGGGTCGAAATCGTCGTGTTGGATGACCCAGCGTGCACCGAGCTACTGGGCACCTTCATACTCGAACATCCCGATCTCTGGAACGAGGACATCGGGCTCTGATTAGGGGACCGACATACCAGACCCACCCGGCGCAGCCGATGAATGATGCCTACTCGACGAGTGACTCGGCAGGTGATCACGAGTTTCACAATCTGCTCGCAGAACCGCCTCCCAACCCTCATCGGTTCATCATGCGAGGGTGAGGACCACTTACTAAGTTGAGTAGGTGGCGTAAACCACCACCGAGACGACCTTGGGAATCGAGCTGGTGTTGAAGTCTCCGCTGCCGTAATTGACGGACCGGGGCGCATCCACCGACACTTGTCCCACCGTGATCGAAATCGGCTTCCCCAACTTAATCTGTTTGCCCAACGCGGCTTGGGCACGCTGTCGAGCGTTTGCGGCCGCCTCTGCCGTGAGAGCGGGTCGCAGTTTCTTCAATCCATTGAAGGTGTACTGCGGTTGTTGTGCGATGAACGGAAGGTTTTTGGCGAGCAGGAGATTACTGACGCCCAGAACACGCTGCATGGCGGTCAGGCGAGAGGACTGCACGGTGACCGTTTGGCTCATAGTGAAACTGGTCACTTGACCGGTGGCCTGTGTATTGGGTTGCACATTTACCGTGCCAAATGAGATTTCGTCGTTGAGAGCTCCGGCGGCGATAAGCGCGTTGCGAATTTGGGCCGCCCACCCGTTCAATTGCGCCAGTGCCGCCGAGGTTGTCGGCTGCGTGCTGGCCACACCTGCCATCCATTGGAATGTGTTGGACGTGACTGCCTGTTGAGCAGAACCGGTAATCGTGATCTGGTTGGTCTGCGGTTGATTTCGGTTTCGGATCCCCGATGCTACCGAGAACGATCCGATGATGAACGCCGCCGAGAGGATGATCATTCCAATCAACTGCTCATGTGACCGAATCGAGCCTTTCTTCCGGGACGCTGGTTCTTGGCCCTTATTCTCGATGCCGATGTCGGCTCCCTCTTCGGCACTCACCGGTTAACGTTATCCCAACTCTTACCCCATTTTTCTGACCAATTCGCCGCGAACTGCCGGGTGCGTCAGGTATGTCAGTCCCCTGATTAGCGCGCCGGAGGTCCGAAGAGTCGGTCGCCGGCGTCACCGAGACCGGGCGTAATGTAACCGACGTCGTTCAATTCGGCGTCGAGTGCGGCGGCCACGATGGCGACGTCCGGGTGCTTCGAGAAGACGTAGTCGACACCCGGCTGGGCCGCGATGAGACACAGCACGGTCACGTCGCCGGCGCCGCGCTCGCGAAGCATCTCCAGCACGCAGACCAACGATCCCCCCGTGGCGAGCATCGGGTCACAGAGCACGACATGTACCCCGGCGAGCGATTCGGGCAGTCCGTCGAGGTAGACGTCGGGCTTCAACGTCTCTTCGTTGCGACGGAGACCGACCAGACAGACCCGGTGATGCGGCAAGACCTCCTGCACCGCCGGGCTCATGCCGAGACCGGCGCGCAGGATCGGGACTATCAGATATTCGGTATCGATGCGCACCGCCGGCGCACCCTTGAGAACCGGCGTGTCGACGGTCGTCTGGGTGACGGGCGTATCACGAAAGGCCTCGTAGGCGACGAATCGCGAGATCTCTCCGGCGAGGCGCAAGAAGTCCGCGTTGGAGGTCGCCACGTCACGCAAACTGCGCACTTTGTCGGCGACCACCGGATGGTTGATGACGTGAAGTGAAGGCACGAGGTCACACTACGCCGAGCGAAGTTCACGCGTCGCCGTGGCGTCGCTCACGGTTGCCACGATCCACAAACGCCCCACGGGGCTCGAAGCACGTCGGGAATATTCGAGTTTGTGAAACCTTCGCAGTACCGAACGCCGATGAGCTGATCCACCGTCCAGTGGTGGCCACGAAGTCGCGTGAAGATTGGCAGTCGGCCTCCGTCTTACATCTCGACGCCCACCTGTTCGCTGACGTGGTTAGAGAGTTCCATCGACGCGAGACCACCGAGTAGGTCTTCGTGGTCGCGTCGTACGCGTACCGAGCGCGCCTGGAACGAAACCCGTGATCGCTGACGCCGGTACGTGTCGACGACGTCGGTTACCGAGAATCGAGGTCGCAGACGACCGGTATTATTGATCAATGGCTTCTTTCCTATCTTCGCGTTCCGAACGCGTCCGAGAGCGAGAGCGAGAGCAGCATTCGGCCAATCCCTTGGGAGGGGTACGGTCGAAGTATCCCGGTCCGCGCCACGAAATCTCGCGCGATCAGAGCCTGACCTGGTGGCGCCGAGTACTTCCAGTGATTCAATCACACCGCGTGACGTTCGTGACGGCGATTGTCCTTTCGTTCGTGAGTCTCATCTTCCAGGTGCTCGTGCCGAACATGCTGAGTAACGACATCGACCACACGTTCGTGCGCCACGTAGCGTCTCTACACGGCGACGTTGTCTCGCTCGTCATCGTGGGGCTGTTGGCGGGAGCGGCCGGCATCATCTCTCGGCAATTCCTCTACAACACGGCCTATAACGTGGAGGCGGACCTCCGTTCGCTCATCTACCAGCACTTGACCTGGCTCTCGTTCAGTTTCTACGACCGGGTCCAGTCCGGTCAACTCATCAGCCGTGCGAACAGCGACATTCGCAGTGTTCAGATGTACTCCATCTTCGCGCCGCTCATCATCGTGCAGTGCTTCATCGGTGTCGTCGCTTTTGGATTCATGCTCAGCATCAACTGGGCGTTGGCGCTGATCTCGATGATCGTGATGCCGATTCTGTACGTGGTCGGCATCAAGATGCGCCGGGTCATGTTCCCGATCTCCTGGATCACCCAGGCCCGCTTGGCCGAGGTCGCGACAATCGTCGATGAGAACGTGAACGGTGTTCGCGTGGTGAAGTCGTTCGCGCAAGAGGAGGCGGAAATTGATCGCCTCGCCGACGCTGCGGAAGGGGTCGCCTGGGCCTACATCAAGGACGCGAACATTCGAGCGATCTGGTCGCCCTGGGTCCAGAACCTGCCCCAATTGGGACTCGCCCTGGTACTGCTCTGTGGTGGTTGGATGGTCCTGCACGGAGACCTGGTCTATCCCCAAATCCTCGCCTTCAGTCTCTATCTCTTGATGCTCCAGGCACCGTTCATGATGCTCGGCCAGCTCGTCATGATGGGACAGCGCGCCAAGGCCAGCGCCGGTCGAATCTTCGAGATCCTCGACGAGAATCCCGAGATCGTGGACCGCCCCGGCGCCTACGACCTCCTTGACGTACGTGGCGCGATCGATTTCAATCACGTGAGCTTCACCTACGACAACGGTGCCGAGATTCTTCGCGACTTCGACGCCCACCTCTCGCCGGGAGAGACGGTTGCGATCGTCGGGCGCACCGGATCGGGCAAGTCCACCGTGGCGCGACTGCTCAATCGCTTCTACGACGTGACCGACGGCGCCATCACCATCGACGGACACGACCTGCGTGACGTGACACTCACCTCGCTTCGCGAGAACGTCGGCGTCGTGCTCGACGAGCCGTTCCTCTTCTCCGTCTCCATCCGCGACAACATCGCCTACGGACGGCCCGACGCTTCCCTTGAGGAGATTCAGGCGGCGGCGCTCGCCGCGAACGCCGACGAGTTCATCGTACGCCTGCCCAATGGTTACGAGACCGTCGTCGGCGAGCGTGGCTATACCCTCTCCGGTGGTCAGCGCCAGCGCATCGCGATTGCCAGAACGTTGCTGCTCAATCCTCCGATCCTCATTCTCGACGACGCCACCAGCTCGATCGACGTGCACGTGGAGTCCGGCATCTATGAGGCCCTACGCGGTCTCTTGACGCAGCGCACCACGATCGTCATTGCGCACCGTATCTCGACCATCGCACTCGCCAGTCGGGTCTTGGTGCTCGATGAGGGTCACGTGATCGCCAATGGCACGCACGAGGAGTTACTCGAACGCGAACCGCTGTATTCAGAGATTCTCGCCCAGACCACGTCGAGCGAGGGGTCCTGATGGGTTGGGGTGGTCCCGGTGGCGGAGCGATGTTCGGTCCCAGCGCGTCCTCGTCGAGCGGACGGGCCGGACTTCCCTTCGGCGGCATTCCCGAAGAACTGATGGAGGAGGCGACGAAGCTGCTCGCGAGCGAACCCGTTCGCCCGACGTCCCACGTTCACTTCACGCAACGACCAAGCGAGAAGGAACGCGAGCGCTTGACCCTTCCTCAACTGCTACGCGTCTACCCCAAATGGGTCGTTGCCGGTTCGGCGCTCGTCATCGTCATCAGCCTCACGTTGCAGGCCGGACCGCTCCTCACCGAGTTCGCCATCAGTCACGGGATGGAGCGCCACAGGAGCCTGAGCGTGATCGTGGTGTGCGCGGTGCTGTACCTCACCCTCGCGTTCGTCAGTGTCTACTTCCAACGTCAGCAGGTCAACGTCACAGGCAAGCTCTCTTCACGCGTCATGCACGACCTACGTATTCGAGTCTTCACGCAGTTCCAGCGACTCAGCCTCGACTTCTTCACCGAAGAGAAGGCCGGCGTATTGATGAGTCGGATGACGAGTGACATCGAGAACTTACAACAGTTGATTCAAGACGGCATCAGCCAGTTCGCGCTCCAGGGACTCACGATGGTCGTCATCACCGTCATCTTGTTCCTCACGAACGTCGAACTCGCGACGTGGACCGTGCTGCTCGTGGTACCCATCCTCGTCGTCTTTTCGATCTGGTATCACCACGCGTCGGAGAAGGGCTACCTCCTCGCACGCGACCGAATCGCGATCCTCTTGGCCGACCTTTCCGAGTCGCTCTACGGGATTCGTGTCGTGACTGCGAACAACCGCCAGCGCCGCAACATCCGAAATCACCGACACGTGGTGGGCGCCTATCGTGACGCCAACGCGTACACCGGTCGCGTCAACGCAATCTATGGTCCGTCCACGCTCATGATCGGCATCTTGGGCCAGGCCATGCTGCTCGGCATCGGCGGCCACATGGTCTTGAACAACCAACTCAACGTGGCGCAACTCATCGTGTTCTTCCTCTACCTCAATCGATTCTTCGCACCGATCCAACTGCTCGTCCAGCAGTACACGACCCTCCAACAGGGACGCTCGTCGATCATCCGGCTGCGCGAACTGCTCGACACCGCGCCGACCGTCGACGAGATGCCTGACGCGACCGACCTGCCCGTCATCGAGGGCCGAATCACCTTCGAGCACGTCGACTTCGCGTATTTGAGCGACGAGCCGGTGTTGCACGACGTCAATCTGGAGATCTCCCCCGGCGAGTCCGTCGCCTTCGTTGGTCCGACCGGCGCCGGCAAGTCGACCATGGCAAAACTCGCGAACCGCTTCTATGACCCCACGTCGGGCCGGGTGCTCCTCGACGGGATCGACATCAGGACGGTCACCCTGGGTTCGCTGCGCTCACAGCTCGGCGTCGTACCCCAAGAGCCCTTCCTCTTCGCGGGGTCCATCCGCACCAACTTGAGCTTCGGCCACCCCGAAGCGACCGAGGACGAGATCAACACCGCGGTCGACGTCGTCGGGCTACGTGAATTGGTTGACCGGCTGCCCCAAGGGCTCGACACTCCTGTGCACGAGCGTGGCCAGACGCTTTCGGCCGGGGAACGTCAACAGCTCGCGCTGGCGCGGGCCTTCCTCGCGCGGCCCCGGGTGCTCATCTTGGACGAAGCAACGTCCTCACTCGACCTGCAAAGCGAGACGGTCATCGAGCGGGCCCTCGATCGACTCCTCGAGGGCCGTTCGGCGATTCTCATCGCGCATCGCCTCACGACCGCCCAACGCGCGGACCGCATCGTCGTCATCGACCACGGCGGCATCGTCGAGATGGGTACACCCGCGGAACTTCTGGCTCGGGGCGGCGCCTACGCCACCATGTACGACGCGTGGCTCGCCTCGGGCGGCCGCGACGCAACCCGCGCCGACGCGAAGGACCTTTAAGCCATCTCCTTGACGGCCTCGATGAGCGACGCCGGCGTCTGCTCGCCGAGCGGGATCGGGTGCACTTGCAAGTGGGTCACGCCGGCCTCCCTGAATGCGGCGACGCGCTCCTTCACGTAACTCGCCGGACCGCACAGCGTCGTGAGTTCCAGGAACTCGTCGGGTATCGCCGTCTCGGCCTCCTTCTTCTTGCCACTGAGGTAGAGGTCCTGGATGATCGCAGCCTCCTTCTCGTAGCCGTAGCGCACCATGAGTTCGTTGTAGAAGTTCTTGCCCTTGGCACCCATGCCCCCGACGTAGAGGGCGGTCCCCGGACGCGAGAACTCTCGTAGCGCCGTGACGTCCTTCCCTTCGCCGATGGCGAGCAGACCACCGGCCGAGATCATCAGTTCGCCCAGCGACGGGTCGCGCTTCGCTCGCCCGGCCGTGAGCGACGCGCCCCAGACCTCGTGGGCGCGCTCGGGAATGAAGAAGACCGGGAGCCAGCCGTCGGCAATGGCCGCGGTCATCTCGACGTTCTTTTCTCCCAGCGATGCGATCCATATCGGAATCTCACTGCGCACGGGGTGCGTCAATATCTTCAGCGCCTTGCCGAGGCCGGTGCCCTGGTCACTCGGCAGCGGCAGCGTGAAGTTCTTGCCGTGGTGCATGAGCGGCGCCTCTCGCTTCCAGACGTCGCGACAGATCTCGACGATCTCTCGAGTGCGCCCGAGCGGGTTGGTGTACGGCACGCCGTAGAAGCCCTCGATGACCTGAGGACCCGAGGCGCCGAGACCCAGGTGGAATCGTCCGTCGGAGAGCGCGTCCACGCCCGCGGCGGTCATCGCGATCAACGACGGCGTTCGCGAGTAGATGTTCATGATCCCCGAGCCGATCTGGACGCGCTCGGTCAACGCCGCGAAGTACCCCATCAGGGAGGGGCTGTCGAATCCGTATACCTCGGCGACCCAGACGAGGTCGAGGCCGGCGCGCTCCATCTCGGCGACACTTCGCGCCGCCTCCTTGAAGCCTCCCGAGTACGCCAGGATCGTGGAAATCTGGAGCGGTGGACTAGTGGTCGAGGTCATGGACGTCAGAGTAGCGAAGTTGTCTGCGAACGAACATCTGGCACGTAACACCCTTCAAGTACCGTCCAACCAATGGACCAGCCCTACCGCAATCGTGGAGTGCTGGTGTCTCTCGACCCGACGCCCGCCCAGGCGCAACTGATGCGCAGTTACTGCGGAGCGTCACGCTTCGCCTACAACTGGGCGGTGGCCATCGCCAAAGAGAACCTGGACACGCGGAAAAGGGAACGCCGGGACGGAATCGAGGAGGCCGAACTCACAATAAAGCTCTCCTGGTCGCAATATTCTATGACCCCCCTTTGGAACTCAAGGAAGGACGAGGTCGCCCCGTGGCACCGCGACGTGACCTGGCACGCCTTTTGCAGTGGAGTCACTAACGCCACGATTGCGCTGAAGAACTTCGACGAATCGAAGAAGGGCGTTCGCAAGGGCGAACCGGTCGGATTCCCGAACTTCAAGAACCGCCATTCGAAGCAGTCCTTCACGCTGATCAATGTCAACCGATCCAGAGGTTGGTTCTCAATGGACTCACGGCACGTGCGACTCATTCTGCCGCGCTTCGCCACGGACCCTCGGATCGCGCGGCGGCGCAAACAACTCCAGTGGCTGCACACGACCGAGTCACTTTGTCGCCTCAAAAAGAAGGTCGCCTCCGGCGAGTGGACAATCCAGGCGGTGACGATTTCGTTTACTGGTGGACGTTGGCAGGCCTCATTCTCGGTTCGTCAGTACTCTGTCGCTATCACGAGCGCCACGAAGTTGCTCGGTCCAATCATGGCAATAGATTTCGGGGTGACGCACTTGGCAACTCTGTCGGTGCCGGTGATGCGGCTCAGTGACGCCAGCGGTAACGTCGAGAATCCTCGGCACCTGGAGGCGGAGCTCAAACGGCTCGCCAAACTCGATCGCCAAATTTCACGGTGCGTGAAAGGGTCGAAGAACCACGCGAAGTTCCGCCTACGCCGCCAGCGCCTCTATGGGCGGATCTCTCGGACGAGGAACCTTAACTTGCACCGGCTCTCTACGACGTTGGCCGGAAGCTTCGAGACGGTGGTGATCGAAGACCTCAACGTTGTTGGCATGGTGAAGAAGTCGAAGAAGAACACCGCGAAGGCGCTCCGACGTTCAATCCTCGACGCCGGATTCTATGAACTGCGACGCCAACTCACCTATAAGACCGAAGACCGGGGACACCGCGTCGTCGTGGTCAATCGGTTCTACCCCTCTTCGAAGATGTGCTCTCACTGTGGCGAGACGAAAGCCAAGCTCGCCCTCAGTGATCGCGTCTTCGAGTGCAGTAAGTGCGGCATAAGTCTCGACCGGGACGTGAACGCCGCGCGCAACATCCGTGATGAAGGAAATCGCCTTCTCACTAATGAAGCTTCAACCGTCGCGGGGCACCAACCCGAGACGTTAAACGCTGACTTGAGGGACCGTGAGACTAAACCGCTCAGGCGGGGACGCGGGGACCGTTACCAGAGCAGAACCACGCAGCCAGCACGAACGTTGTCTCTGTTGGCATAGGTAGTGGAAAGGGTGGTGGCAACGCCGCCCGGGGTTGGTCGGTGATTCTTATTCTGACTTGCCTTGTGTACGCTGGTACCTGTAAGCAATCTCGCTTTCACAAGATCAAAGGCTGGTGACAACGTGGTCACGCGTCCGACTGAGGCGTCCCCTCACGAATTCAACCCGTGGCTGCATGTCACGTCACTCATCGAGACGGCCGGGCACCTGCTCGGCCTGAACGAGGGATTGATCAAGCGAATCGTGACCCCGGAGCGGATCCTCGAAGTCGCGGTCCCCGTTCGCATGGATTCCGGCGAAATCGAGATGTTCCACGGGTGGCGGATCCAACACAGCACGGCGCGCGGCCCCGGTAAAGGTGGCATTCGCTTCCATCCCAGTGTGAACGTCGATGAGATCGCGGCCCTCAGCGCCGACATGTCCATCAAATGCGCGGTCGTCAATATCCCCTACGGCGGCGCCAAGGGCGGCATCCGCGTCGACCCGGCGGCGCTGAGTCGCGCCGAACTCGAGCGACTGACCCGCCGCTACGCCTTCTCCATCGCGCCCATGATTGGACCGGACCGCGACATTCCCGCCCCGGACATCAATACCGACACGCAAGTCATGAGTTGGATCATGGACACCGTGTCGATGCTGGCCGGACACAACATCCCCGGCGTCGTCACCGGCAAGCCGCTCGCCATCGGTGGCACGCTCGGACACGCCGGCGCGACGTCACTCGGTGTCACCATCTGCACCAGCGCGATCCTCCAGCGACTCGGCCGCCTCGCCAGTGAACAGCGCGTGGTCATCCAGGGCTACGGCAAGGTCGGAGCGCCGTTGGTGAAGCTCCTGAGCGACCGCGGCATGAAGGTCGTCGGTGTCGCCGATATTCGCGGGGCGATCCACGTTCCCACGGGCATCGATCCCGTGCTCATGGCCAGTCACTTCAAGGAGGCCGGCACCATCGTCGGCTACCCCAACGCCGAAGCGATCGCGGCCGATCTGCTCTTCACGCTGCCCAGTGATATCGCGATCCCCGCCGCCTTGGGTGGCGTCATCGACCAGGACATCGCCAAGACCATGTCGGCCTCGATCGTCGTCGAAGCGGCCAACGGTCCGACCACCGGCGAGGGAGCCGAGGTACTCGCGAGTCGAGGTATCGCGGTGGTGCCCGACGTCCTCGCCAACGCCGGGGGCGTCGTCGCGTCGTACTTCGAGTGGGCCCAAGACCTCCAGGGCTATCTATGGGAGCCGGAACTGTTCCACGACCGTTTGGAAAAGACGTTGCGCGAAGCCTTCAATTACATCTGGACTCGTCACCTCCAACTAGGCGTCACGTTGCGCGAGACGGCGATCGCCGTCGGTGTCGAGCGCATCGCCGAAGCGACCGAGTTGCGCGGACTCTTCCCCTAATCGATTCGACTCCTACCTCCGTGTTCACGGACTAGTCACACTCCGGTGGGTCGTAATAAAATTGTCTTGTCGTAGCCGCTCGTCCTGTGCGAGTGTTACGAGATGACACCGACCGAACCCTCTCGCGATGAACTTGAAGAGATCATCGCGTCGTTGCGCGAAGAGATCACTCGACTGAAGGAAGAGATCCGTCGAATCCGTCGGGAAACCAACGAAGTTCCGCCGCACTATCTCTAGCGGTTATGACGTGGTGGTGGTCGATGAACACGTGAGTTGATTGCGAGCCGCCAGATCCAGCGAGGCGGCGTAGGCCAACCTCACCTTGGCGATGATGCCGTCAGCGACCGCCTTCACGATGGTGCTGGAGATGTTGGCGGCCTGGGCCAACGTCGCCGTCACCGACGTTGGCGATCCGAACAGGATCAAGTCATCACCGGCCGCCAGCGCCTCCACCGACGCGGCGGCCACGCTGAGGTGCAGCGCGCTAATTGCCCCGGCCGACAACGAGTCGGTGACGATGAGTCCATTAAAACCAAGGTCGTTCCGTAGAGCATTTACAGCGACCGACGAGAGTCCGGCCGGCAGTGAGGTCAGACCGGGAACTCGCGCATTCGACATCATTACCGCGGTGGCACCGTTCGCGATCGCCTGACGAAAGGGAACGAGTCCCGTCGTTTGCAATTTCGCCCACGACAGTATCGCCGCCGGACCGTAGTCGGTGTCGCGCGTCGCGTAGCCCAGTCCCGGAAAGTGCTTCACGACCGACATCACGCCGGCCTCTTGGAGACCCTTCATGAACGCGGTGCCGTCCGTCGCAGCGACCGACGGAACACCACTGAAGGATCGGTAGCCGTCGGGATTGGCCGCACCGGGATACTGCGCCCGACCGTCCACGTCCAGCACCGGCGCGAGGTCCGTGTTCACGCCCGCGGCCGCCAGAGCGGTACCGACCCGTCGCGCGATCGCGGTGATCTGCGTCGCGCTGAGGTTCTTCCCCATCGTCTGCGCCCACGGAAACGAACCGACCAAGTTCGTGAGCCGTTCGATGCCGCCGCCCTCTTCGTCGGTCATTACCATCCAGGCGTAATGGCCGGGTCGTTCACGCTGCAACGTGGCGAGGACCTGCGGCATCGACGCGGGCGCCGTCGAACCGAACAGCAGAATTCCGCCATAACCGGCGCGCGCGGCCGGGGCCAACGCACCGATATTCGTCGCCTCGACCGGAATGGCGATGGTCTCGTTCGCCAACTGCGCGGTCGTCCAGGTCGAGACGATTTGCAGAGCGCACTCGACGTTCGTGGTGGACGTTCGATTCTCACTCGCGCCGGCACTGACGACGAGCACGCTCGAGAGCACTGCCGCACCGAGAAGGATTCGCCACTGTCGCACGAATGAAGGCTACGGCGGCGAATCGCGCACTACCGACCGCTACGCTGACGAGCGTCGAAACGAGTCCGATGCCACAGTTGATGCCCGCGGCCTTCATCGGTCACGGTAACCCCATGAACGCGATCGAACAGAATCGCTACACCGAGAGTTGGACGAGTTTCGGAGCCTCGATGGAGAAGCCCCGAGCCATCCTCGTGATCTCGGCGCACTGGTACGTCAATATCACCGCGGTCACGGCCATGGCCACGCCGCGCACGATTCACGACTTCTACGGTTTCCCGAAAGACCTGTTCGCCGTCGAGTATCCGGCGCCGGGCGATCCCTCCGTCGCCCAACGAATCGTCGACGTCGTCGAACCGACCTACGTCGGACTTGATGAGGACAGTTGGGGTATCGACCACGGCACGTGGTCGGTCCTCGTACACATGTTTCCCGCGGCGGACGTGCCCGTACTGCAACTTTCCATCAACGCCGAACTGCCCTTCGACTACCACTTCAATTTGGGCGCGAAGTTGCACGCGCTTCGCGGCGAGGGCGTTCTCATCGTGGGCAGCGGCAATGTCGTGCATAACCTACGACTCGTCGACTTCAACTCCCCCGGCGTGGGTACCGACTGGGCTCATCGATTCGACGACGACATGCGCGAGATCATGACGAGCGACGCGACCGAACTCGGTCGGGCCGGTGCTCACGATGATTACCGTCTCGCCGTCCCGACACCCGATCACTTCTTGCCACTCGCCTACGTCGCGGGATTGTCGGCCGCGGCGAATACGCCGACGCGCACGCTGATCGACGGCTACGAGTTCGGTTCGTTATCGATGACCGCGTACGAGTTGCCGGTCGCCTAGATCACTTTCGACGCGAGAGTCGTACTGCTCGCACCAGCGACGCCGCCAGCGCGAGAGTGGCGAACGCGGGCAGGACCACGATCGCGGCGGTGTTGAAATGGCCACGCTCACTCAGCAGGGCAATGACCCCGATGATCACCAGAGCCGCGACGAAGAGTTCGGGCGTGTCGCCCACCAAGAAGTCCCACCAGAAGCGACCGAAGCCCCGGATGAGGCGCAGCACCAGAGGCGGACGATCGTTCACGCGCTCGTCCTCTGCGTTTGTGCGCTGGTCTCGCGTCGCAGGGACAGGACGAATAGCCACGTGACGACGGCGTAAATCGCGGCCAGTCCGAGGAGCATGGAATCGCCGCCGGGCCAACGGACCTTCAAACCTTCCCCGGTCCAGAACGTCCCGTAGGTCACCAGTAGCACGCCGACCGACATCTTCAATAGGTTCTCCGGCACGCTCGAGAGCTGTTTGGCGACCACGACGCCGCACAGGCCGACCAGGACGACGGCGACCGCGGCCACGACGGACGCGAGACCCAGCTGGTGTGCCGACGTGCCAAGCGTGATGACCAGAATGACGACCTCGAGGCCTTCGAGGAAGACTCCCTTGAAGGCCATGACGAAGGCGATGCGGTCACGACCGGGTGTCGAACCGGCTGCTCGTAACGTGGCGACGGACTCTTCATAGATGGCGTCCTCGTCGTGTTTGGCTTTCAAGCCCGATGCACGGAGAATCGACTTTCGCAGCCACTGCATTCCGAAGATAAGTAGCACTCCGCCGACGACGAGTCGCAAGGCACTGAGTGGAACGTGCACGAGGGCCGGACCGAAAGCCGCGACGAGGGCCGTCAGTACCAACAGCGCCGTGCCCGTTCCTTCGAAAGCGGAGCGCCATCCGCGCGTGTGACCGACCGCCAGCACAATCGTGAGGGCTTCAACCATCTCCACGCACGACGCCAGGAACACGGCACCGACGAGCACGACCGTTCCCGATGAAACTGATGTTGCTACGAACACAACTCTTTCCCTCTTACTGGAATCACATACGCAGTGCTGTCGCGAAGAAATGCGATTGCACCGAAGTACGTGGCAAATCGATTCATCCGAACAACTCAGTCGAATCGCACGCCCATATCAGGTCCAAGGTTACTATTCGTCACGCGCAACCGGCCGTGATCTCGTCGCTCACTACTCACGGCGCCGAAGTTCGTCTTCGACCGCGGCCGGGTCGAGTCCTCGTGAACGGAGCAGGACGAAAGTGTGAAACCACAGGTCGGCCGCTTCTTCGATCACTCGTTGGTCACTTTCGCTGAGGGCCGCGACCACCAGTTCGACCGCCTCTTCCCCGACCTTTCGCGCGACGTGGCTGGTCCCTTCGTGAAGCAAGTCCACGACGTAGGAGCCTTCGGGGGCGTCTTGTTCGCGTCGGAGGATCTTACGCCACAGCCACGGCGTGAAACACGACGTGGCCCCGTCGTGGCAGGCCGGTCCGTCGGCGGAAACGCGCACCAGAACCGCGTCGTCGTCGCAATCATGCGCGATTTCGACGACGTGCATCGTGTTGCCCGACGTCTCGCCCTTTCGCCACAGCTTCTGACGAGACCGCGAGAAAAAGTGAAGGAGTCCGCTCGATCGCGTCAGCGCGAGCGCCTCTTCGTCCATCCAACCCAACATCAAGACGCGCCCGGAAGCGTCGTCTTGCACGATTGCCGCGCGGAGTTCATCACTCATATCAATTCCCTCATTGGTCGAAGTTGGATACCGAGGTCTTGGATCTCCCGACGAAGACCGGGCAGGCCAGCCGGGTTCTCGTGCACGATCGACGCGATCAGCGCCGCGTCGGTAATTCGCAGGGCGTCGGCCACGTGCGCGGCCGAACCGGCACCACCCGACGCGATGACCGGCACTGACACGGCGTCACGAACGGCGGCGGTCAACACGAGGTCGAATCCTTCCCGGCGCCCGTCGTGCGAAATCGACGTCAACAGAATCTCACCGGCGCCCCGCGACGCTGCTTCCACGGCCCACGGAATCGTCTTGGTCGCGGTCACCACGCGACCGCCGTGCGTGTGCACGACACCGTCGCCGGCGTCGATCGCGACCACCACCGCTTGACTGCCGTAGCGCCGGGCAATCGCGCTGATCAAACTGGGATCGGCGAGAGCGGCCGAGTTGAGGGACACCCGGTCCGCACCGGACTCGATGATTCGGATCGCGTCCTCCACGGAGCGCACACCGCCGCCGACGGTGAAGGGAATCTCCAGTACGTCGGCGACGTCGGCGACCACCGTCGTCATCGTGGCGCTCTCCTCGGGCGTCGCCGTGATGTCCAAGAAGACCAGTTCGTCGGCTCCTCCGTCGCTGTAGAACTTCGCGAGTTCGACCGGATCACCGACGTCTCGGAGTCCCACGAAGTTGACGCCCTTGACGACGCGGCCGTGCGCCACGTCGAGACAGGGGATCAGACGGGCGAGAGGCATCGCTCGAGAAACGCCAAGCCGGCGGTCCCGCTCTTTTCCGGGTGGAATTGGACCCCGAAGAACGAGCCGCGTTCGACGGCGACGGTCACACCTTCGGACGTGGCGACGCCGTCGGGGCAGTGCGCGGCGTACGAGTGGGCGAAGTAATACGCGTCACCCCACGGCTCCACCGTGGCCCAACCCAAGCGAGGGACCCGACCCTCGGTCATCCGATGGACCGAACCGCTCAGCAGCCCGATGCCGTCGACGCCACCGTCCTCGTCACTGTGCTCCAGGGCCAACTGCATGCCGAGACAGATACCGAGGATCGGCGCGCCGGTCTCAAAGCGATCACGCAGAGCTTGGGCCGCGCCGGTCGAATCGAGGTGGTCCATGGCGCTGCGCGCCGAACCGACCCCCGGGAGGATCACCAGGTCGACATCCGTGATCACGGCGGGATCGCAGCTGACCACGCTGGTTGCACCCAGGTGGGCGAGCGCCGCCCGTACTGATCGCGTATTGCCGGCGCCGTAGTCGACCACCACGACGTCATTCATAGCGAACCCTTGGTCGAGCGCACGAGCGTGCCGTCGCGAGTGAGGGCCTGAGCGAGGGCCCGTCCGACGGCTTTGAACGCGGCCTCGGCGACGTGGTGATCGTTCTCACCGGTCGCCGTCACGTGCAGCGTGATCCTCGCGTTCTGAGCGAGGGACTGAAACGCGTGCGCGGCCATGCCCGGGTCGGGTGTGATTGCGATAGTGGCGGTGGCTCGACCGGAGAGGTCAACGACGGCGTGGGCCAGGGCCTCGTCCATCGGTACGCGCGCCTCGCCGTAGCGCGTGAGTCCTCGGCGATCGCCGAGCGCCTCGTCGAGGGCTTCGCCGAAGGTGATCATCATGTCCTCCACCATGTGGTGTTCGCCGGTCTCGAGGTCGCCCACCCCCTCCAAACGAAGGTCCATACCTCCGTGAAACGCCAACTGCTGGAGCATGTGGTCGTAGAAACCGAGCCCGGTGTTCACGTAGACACGACCTTCGCCGGGAATGCGGAGCCGGATGTTCAACAGCGTCTCGGCCGTCGCGCGACGACGACGCACCGAAGGACTCGGCATCGCCGCGCCCTCGCGAACGCCGCGCAGTGCGTCGAGCAAGACGTTGTCGTCGAGTTCGTCCTTCACGCTGATCCTCAGTCCGCCTTCGTAGGCGCGCACGACCACGCCGTAGGCCATCAGCTGCTCGACCAGTTCTTGGGGACTCTCCATCGGGATGAAGAGGAAGTTCGTGTAGGACTTCACCGGCGCCAGTCCGAGCGAGGTCAACTCCCCGGCGAGTCGCTCGCGCTCCGCCACCTGCGTCGAGACGTCGAGCGGCGTCGCGATGGCCGCGAGTGCCAGTGACGCCGACAGCGACGAGACCGAGAGCGGGGCCTGACGAGACGTGATGATGTCGATCAACTCCGGACTGGCGATGGCGTAGCCGACGCGCGCGCCGGCCAGTCCGTAGGCCTTGGAGAACGTTCGCAGCACGACGGCGCCGGAGTTCACACGGTCCAGCGCGTCGACGCCGGCGTAATCGGCGTAGGCCTCGTCGATGATCAACTGGCCGTCCACGTCGGGGATCTCTGGCAACTCTCCCGTCGGGTTGTTCGGTCGACAGACGAAGACGAGGTCCGCCGTCTTTGGATCGTCCACGATCGTGGCGCCGGCCATGGCCGCGGCGTAGGGGTACATCGAATAGGAGAACGCGGGCACCGTGGCCACGGTGCCCCCCTCGGCGAAAAGCCGCGCCAGCAAGACGATGAACTCGTCGCTGCCGGCGCCGAGTGCGACCTGATCGAGGCCGACGCCGTGTCGTTCGGCGATAGCCGCGCGCAACGCGAAATATCGACCGCGGTCGTATTCGTTGACGTCCGCGAGGGCCCGAGCCAGCGCCGCCGGGCGAGCGCTGGGAGGCGGCGTCGTCGCGACGTTGCCGTCGAAGCGGATGATCTCGCGCGGGTCCAATCCGACTTTCTCCGCGATCACCTCGTTCGACGGGGGCCACTGGTAACTTGCGAGCTCGACGGGCCGTTTCATCGACGCGCCGTGACCTTGTGGGCGGGCATCTCCTCGAGATCGGCCAGCGCCTCGATCGTGGGCGCCAGGCGGTCGAGTCCCTCCTTGGTGACGCGCTGGACGGTGACCGTCTTCATGAAGGCCTCGAGACCGAGCCCGCCCGTCGACTTGGCCCACCCGCCGGTCGGCAGCACGTGATTGCCGCCGGTGGCGTAGTCGCCCGCCGGCACCGGCGAGTAGGGACCGACGAAGACCGCACCGGCGTTTCGAATGCGATCGGCCAGGGACTCCGCGCGCTCTCCCAACAGCGCGACGTGCTCGGCGGCGTAGGCCTCGACTTCGGCCAGTGCGGCGTCGAGGTCGTCGCCGACCCACACCACATGGGCGAGCGAGTCGGGACCGTGTTCCATTTGAGCGTCGAGTTCTTGTTGGACGATTTCGGCGTCGAAGCCGACGTCCGCCACGACGACCACTTCACTCGGTCCGGCCGGTAGATCGATCGCCACGTCGCGACTGACGAGGAGTTTGGCGGTGTTGACCGCGCCCCCGCCGGGACCAAAGATCTTGTCGACCGGGGCGATCGACTCGGTGCCGTAGGCCATGGCCGCGATAGCTTGCGCGCCACCGATCGCCCACACCTCGTCGATGCCGAGCAGCGCGGCGGCGGCGGCGACCGTGGCCGATCCCTTCGGCGGGGTACAGACCACGATTCGTTCCACCCCGGCGACCTGGGCGGGCACGCCCGCCATGATGAGCGACGACACCAGGCCGGTCGGCACGTAGATGCCAATCGAACGAATGGGCGTCCATCGACGTTCGAGCGTGACGCCGGGCAATACTTCCAGCGTCACGTCGGTCGGTCGTTGCGCGGCGTGCCAGGTGCGTACGTTTTCGGCCGCGGCGAGCACCGCCGAAGTGGGAATGTCACCGTAGGCAACGGCGCGCTGGGGACTCGAGGCCGTGGTGCCGTCAAACTTCTTCGACCATTCGACGAGTGCGACGTCGCCGCGGGCTCGAACATCGTTCACGATGTCCTCAATGGTGACGGGCGTTTCGGTGGCGACGGGTTTGCTCACGGCACCATCCGTTCGACGGGCAGCGTGAGGATTGAACTCGCGCCGCAGGCTTCCAACCGCGGCAATAGCGACCAAATCTCGGCCGCCGGCACCAACGCGTGCACCGCCACCACGCCCGGCGTCGCCAGGTCCATGATCGTTGGCGATCCCGACGTAGGTAACAACGCCGTCACTTCGGCCAGCCGATTCTTGGCGACGTTGCACAAGAGGTAACGATTCGCCCGAGCGTTGATGACGGATCCGAGCACCATGGTCAGCGTCCGGCGAGCTTCGTGATCGGTGGAGCCGACTCGCCCGACCAGCACCGCTTCCGATTCGAACAACGTGCCGACCGAGCGAAGTCCGTTGGTGCGCAGCGTGCTCCCCGTCGATACCAAGTCGATGATTGCGTCGGCCAGACCGAGTCGGGGTGATATCTCGACCGACCCAGTGACCTGTACCAGTTCGGCGCTGACGCCGCGTTCGGCCAAAGCGCGAGCGGCGATACGCGGGTGCGAGGTGGCGATTCGTCGACCGGCGAGGTCCTCGATGCGCCGAGCGTCATCTTCCATCGAGACCGCCGCCTGCAGCGAGCAGGCGCCGTAGCCCAGGCGTAGGAGAACCTCGATGTCGCACTCGCGCTCCGAAATCAAGTCGAGACCGGTGATCCCGCAGTCCACCACGCCGTCTTGGACGTACTCGGGCACGTCCTCGGCCCGCACGAAGAGCAAATCGATGTCGGCGTTGCGACAGTGCGATTGCAACACGCGCTCGCCCGGCTCCTGAGGCGAGACGCCGCTCGCTTCCAACAGGGACCACGATGGTTCGCGAAGTCGGCCCTTGGACGGCAACGCCAACGACAGGCGACGGTTCATCGTCGGCTCCGTTTCAAAACGGCGGCGTAACCGCCCTCGCCGTAGTGGAGCCATTGGGCGACGCGCGTGACCGTCGCGGTCGACGCCCCCGTTCGTCGCGATATCTCTTGGTAGGAGACACCGTCATTCACCAAACGCGCCACCTGGAGGCGTTGGCCCATGGCGTCGATC
>PMTF01000029.1 GCA_003167415.1 Acidimicrobiaceae bacterium
AGACCACGAGTCTCGGGAACGAGGGTAGCGCTACTCATTCTTCCTCCTTCTTCGGTACGCAGACGGTGATCGCACCGCGATCGACGCTGGCTCGGAACTTCTTTTTCGCCTTCCGAGCGCCCCCGTCGAGTTCGAAGGTCGTCGGTCGATCAAGTCTGATGTTGACCGTGCTGCCTCGACCCATTTGAGTCAGTGGTGAGTGTTTGGCGTCCTCGGCCACCAGTCGACTCAGCACGCGCGCCCACTCCAGTGCGTTTTTCGCCGTGACCACGCCAACCTCGAGCAGTCCGTCGTCGGGTTGTGCGTCGGGAAAGGCACGAATTCCGGCCGCCAGCGTTCCCATCTGGCCGAGCAAGATGCAACTGGCCTTACCTTTGAACCACATCTTCCCGTCGATCTCAATGCGGACGTTGCGACTGGTCATGTGCGTGGCGCGCACGCCGGTCCACACGTAGGCCAGGCGGCCAAAGCGTCCTTTCAACTCACTGTCTGCGTCGCGCATCATTATCGCGTCAAAACCCACGCCCGCCATCACCGCGAAACGCTCGCCGTTCAAGACGCCGACATCTAACTGTCGCCGATCGCCGTGAAGTCCGACATCGACCGCCGCACTCAGATTGATCGGAACACCCAAATTATTCGCCAACAGATTGGCGGTTCCCGCCGGCAAGATCGCGAGGTTCACGGCTTCCCCGGCGACGGCGTCGACGCAACGCTGGATGGTGCCGTCTCCTCCCCAAATGAAGAGCAGGTCGGCCCCGTCGGCGACCGCCTGACGCGCCCGTTTGGGCGCCGCGCGACTCTTGGGCACCTCGTACCAGAGAGGATCGGGAAAGCCCCGGTCGGCTAAGACCTGTCGCAGCTCCACGAGACCACCGTCGAGGGTCTTGTACTTGTGGGCAATAACGGCGACGGACGTCACTCCGGGGCCCGGTCTAGTTCGCCGATATCTTGGTCCGAGATCTGAACTTTTACCGATTGAGATTTGGCGGAACGATTGACGCCGGCCACTCGAATGATGAACACGCCGGCCACGAGAGCTCCAATACCCAACAACAAACCGGCCACGACGTCCGTCGGGTAGTGCTCGCCTCGATAGACCCGAGCCAAGCCAACGGCAAGCGTTAGAGCGACCGCGAGGATCCACATCACGATCCGGGGCCACCATCGGTTAGTCGCCACCACAACTATCACCGCGATGCCGCCGTAGAGAACGACGGTGGCCGCCGTGTGGCCCGAAGGAAAGCTGAACGTTGAAGGCGTTCCTCCCAGATGACTCACAGCCGGACGAGGTCGCGCGACGATTTGGTTCGACGCAAGGAAGACCGTGAGCTCGATGACAAGGCCGGCGACGAGCAAGAAAGCCTGTCGTCCCCATCGTCGAACCAGAAGCACGATAGTAACGATCGCGGCAACTCCGGCTACTTCGAACGTGTCAGCAATGTCGGTCAGGTCACCCGTGATTCGGTTCCAGCGAGTGCTGCGATGCTTGTCGAACCACTGGCTGACGTGGTGGTCCCAGACGCCGATCGAGCCGTGCTCGAGAACGTGAGTAATCAGGAGACCGAATGCGACGAGTATTAATCCCACTACGGCGAATGAGCAAATCACCGCAATCGCGATCGCGATGGCGCCGTGTCCTCGAGACACATTTTTTACCAGGCGACTCGCCGGACCCTCGGCCGACGGTGCGAGAAAGCTGTGTCGCCTTTCGCGTTCGTCGCTGTCCATGGACACCATTGCGCCGTCACCCTGCACACTCATCTCGCTCATAGATACCGCCCGAATTCGAAGAGGACACGACCTCTGATTGTGCGGCGTAGCCCGTGAACGAAAGTCGCATTCTCGATGAACAAGTCGTGACGCGCCCGTGAACTGCGCGAGATCGCTCTCACGACGAAAGCCCTCCTGAAGGCTTGAAAAAGTCCTCCTCGACAGAATCGAGTTTGACGCTGCGATCTAGAGTGGCCAGCGTGCTGTCCCCGAGAGTTCTCATAGCGACGTCGCGGTCGGCAAGGTCATTTTCCATAGTGCCCACGGTTGGAACTTCTCTCCTGTCGACTTGGCCATCGGCCAAGACAGAAGGAAACGGGGTCCGGGTACCTTCAAGTTCACTATAGGGCTCTACTCACTGTTCGATCAGTGAATCGTCAATCAAGGGTGTTTTGGCCCTCAGACGAAGTCGCGTGACTATTTCGCATCCCATCCCCTTCCAACGTGGGCTCAATGATCACGTGATGGGCCGATGTGAACTCGACGACCAACCCAATCGTCACGCAAACGCGATTGATCAAAAGCCCCGTCGAAGTCGAAGTTTGAGCGGGCGACCGTCGGGATCGAAAATTAATCGGTAGACGAGGCCGGCCCAACGCCGACTGCCCATGGGAACGGGATCGATGACGTGCGGTCGAATCCGAATCATTGGTCGATTTTCTACGTCGGAGCTCAACCGCCAGTCTTCGAGTGCATTGGCGCTCGTTCGCCAAAGATCAGAACTTTGAGACGGATTCAAGAGCTCCGGGTCTTCGGGCGATCTTCCGAGGTGTTCCGCCCAAAGCGAGAGCCGCAATGCGCGCGCGAATTTGCGGCTTCCGTCGCCGAGGCCGCCCGGATCAAGCGGAATCCGGTCATCGAGTTCGCTATCAATCACGGCGCACGAAAGTTCCGAGTCATGAGTCCACGAGCGGCGATTGAGATTGTCTGATCCGACCGTCGCCCAAACGTCGTCAATAACACAGACCTTGGCGTGGACATAAATGGGGTTATCGATTTCGTTCTCGATGTCGTAGATCCCGACTCGCTCGCCGCCAGCCTTTTGTACGATGGCGAGGGCCCTCGCTTGAGCGAGTCTGCTCGGCGGCCCCGACCATTTGCCGTCCTTGTCCGGGAAACGCGGAACTACGCCGATGATTTGCAGTTTCGGCTGTTCACGCAATACCTCGGCGAGTAGTCGCGCGATTTCGACGGACCAGAAATATTGGTCTTCGAAGTAGATCAAGGTGCGCGCTCTCTTAATCGCCTTGGCGAACGCTCGCGCGACGCTACGCTCGCCGTCCGGCGCGAAAGAATACTTGGGATGTCGCGATGGATAGGTCCGAAGCACTTGGACGGCGTGTCGGCCTTGCGTCGAGGGGTCGTCCAAACGTGCGGGGAGTGGGCGGGCGACACGATCTCGCGACATCGCTCGTGAGAGCCACGCCCGCGCTCGACCCGAGTGATTAAGCGGGGTCGGATCTTCCCATCGTTCCCGGAACGTGAGATCGAGTTCGGTAATGACTGGTCCCCGAATCTCAAGTTGGACGTCGTGCCATGGGGGACGAGGTCCGTAGCGCGGGTCCAACTTGATGACTTGAAAGTCTCCGCCGTGGCTGGTGTCATCTCGGCGACCGTGACTGAGATCGATTCCCCCGATGAACGCAACGTCACGATCGAGACGGGAGGGATGACGAACGAGGATCATCTTTTGATGGTGTGATCCGCCTCGGCGCACGCGCTCATCAAGGAGAACTTCACCGCCCGCCTCGGTCACCTCACCGGCGAGGCGTCGATTTTGTTGCGAATTGAACCCGAAGCGGTCGCTGTGCGAACGCCAGAGTAACCCCCGAACGTCGACGCCTCGTCGACATGCGCTGGCCATGAGGGCCGCAATCGATGTTCCGTCTTTCAATACCCGTTCGTCCGGGTCTCCGCGCCAATCTACGAAGCGGACTTCATCGCCAGGCTCGAGGATCGAGATGACTTCGGCAAGACTGTGGAAATACGAGACCCCGTCAATGAGGTAGACAACGTGATTGCCCTCGGTCCACGCAGCAACCCCAGAACGATACGAGTCAATCTCGGTCATAGGGTTTCCCCGCTCTTCCGAGGTGAGAAACCAATCGTCATAGCGCATAACGAGCCAACGTACTATGAGCCGGTCGACCACCAAGAATCGTCACAATTCATGGGACGTTTCAGCGACGCGAGACGCCGCCCATGGTTCGGATAAGCAACAAAGGACATCTGTGTTCACTCGTGGTTACCGGTTGTCAATCGAAAGTTCTTGAAGTCATGGCACTCTTCGTTCGGTCGGTGGCGCGACGCGACGAGTCTCTGGCCTAGCGCTGGTTGTAGCGAATCTGGCACGATTCACCGTCCGCCAGGACGATGGTGAAGGTGAAGACGCCGTTTCGAGAGCGTGCGCGCACAACGACGCGCACGACCAACGCCTGACCGGTGTCGCGGGTCACGATTGCAGTCGTTCCCGAGTGGCTCGTGATTTGAGGATGTCCGTAGAAGCCGGTGCCGTGAATGACGAGGGTCCTCGTTCTCCCGGCGACGGCGTAGCCGATGATGGACGTCGCGGTCGGCACGATCAACGGCGTCGTGACGCTGAGCGTGAAGGCGAACGTTCCCACGTCACCCGACGCGTCGCTGACCGTGCCGGCGGCGCGGTACGTGCCCTTGGCCAAAGCTCCGCTCGTCGTGACGAGGCCGCTCGGGCTCACGATCAGTGCGGGAATACCCCTCGTTTGAACGTAGGTCACCGCGCCCAAGTTGGCCCCAACGGCGAGTTGGTTAGTGAACGACGTTGAGATCGTCGTGAGTACCGTCGCCGTTAAGGGAACGCGTTGAACGAGCGCGCCGACTTTCACTGTGAGCGTAAAGGTCCCCTTGTCACCAACGGGATCACTCGTCGTGCCCTTCGCAACGTACGAACCGGCCGTTAACGCCCCGCTGGTTGAGACGAGGCCGCTCGCGCCCACGATCAATGCGGGAGTACCGCTCGTCTGGACGTAGGTCACCGCACCGTCGCTGCCCGTGACGTTTAGCTGGTCGTGGTAGGCCTGCGATCCACTCACCTTGACGGAGGCGGTCGTGGGAACACTCTGGATCAGCTCGCCGACCTCGAGCGTCAGAGCGAACGTTCCGGTGTCGTCGTTCGGGTCACTCGTCGTGCCCGTCGCGACGTACGTTCCGGGCGCCATCGTGCCACTCGTGGTGACGAGCCCGCTGCCGCTCACCAGCAACTCTGGGCTGCCACTCGTCTGGACGTAGGTCACCGCACCGTCGCTGTTGGTGGAGACGATCTGGTTGGTGAAGGTCGCCGAAGCGGCCACGGAGACCGAGGTCGTTATTGGAGTGTTCAATAGGCCGCAGGCGTAGTCGCCGTCGTAGCCGAGTGACCCATACTGGATCAGCGCCACGCGTCCGCCGGTGAATGACACCAAACCACAACCCACCTCCGCCGTCGCCAGCGAGCCGAAGCCCGGGATCCACACCGGCACCGTAGGGAACGTTGACTCGGTACTAACGGTGATGACCTTCCATTGCTGAGAAGTTGAGTAGACCCCGACTGACGCGATGCCGATGTTCTCGAAAGAGGCGATCATGCCTTCGATCGACGCTTCGTCGTAGGTGCCCGTCGCGGAGCTTCGCCCGTACTCGAGGGTCTCCCACTTGTTTCCGGTCTCCACGTCGAGCCACCACGGCGCCGCGATGGCCGAGGCCGTTGGTGACGACGCTCCGTCGTCTCTCTCGGCGTTGACGGCGTTAGCGAAAGCGAGTCGCGCCGCGTTCCAGCCGTAGTCGTAGGAGCACGCGACGGAGTTGGCGCCGGAGCATTCGCGCGGGGTCTGTTGGTTCGTCGGCCAGTTCGAGGCGTTCGCCGGACCGGGATTTTCGGTGTTGGCGTAGAAGGCGGGTGTTCCGTTGGCCGCGCCCTCGGCCCAGACGAGCTCTCGGTCGAGACATTGATTAGCGCTGAAAGTCGTACCCCCGTTCACACCCACGACACCAAAGCCTGGCGACGGCGGCAACGGCTCGGTGCACTGGGGAAAACTGATGTCGAAACCCGTCGCCGTGGGAGCGAGTGGTGATTCGGCCAGGGCGGGGCCCGTCGTGGCCAAAAGAATGACCGCAGCCATGACGACAACGAACGAGGACTTCGTCAAAATAAAATGCACGCGACCTAAGCCTAGAAGTTTCGAGACGTTGGATTTGACCTGGGCTCCAAATAGTG
>PMTF01000022.1 GCA_003167415.1 Acidimicrobiaceae bacterium
CCCCGAGAGCCCACTTCTCGAAAAGCCTGGTGGGACCGGAGCACCCCTTTGGCGGCCCTGTAAAACACCGGCTTTTGGTTCCCCAGCCTCCGAACTCGCTCCGGAGGCGCTTTCGAGGGCTGCCAAGGACCCGCTCGGAGGATCCCAGGCGAGCTCGAAGGGACTTCCCCGGGGTCGCCCGAGCACCCTCTTCGAAGCCTCCGGCGGGCCTCGGGCCACCCCCGAAAACGACCCCCGGCGGAGCCGGCCCAGCGACCGTGGGGCGCTTCTGGGGCCACCCCGAGAGCCCACTTCTCGAAATACCTGGTGGGACCGGAGCACCCCTTTGGCGGCCCTGTAAAACACCGGCTTTTGGACACTCGATCTGCAATCAGCCTTATTGGGCCGTTCGGCTTCGTCGCGACAGCCGATTGACATCGTTCGAGCCGGACGAACTTCTTTTTGAGGCCACGATTAGGCAACGAGTTCGTGAGCGCCGAGCTAATCACTACGGATGCACAACAAATAGGGAGAGCCGAGTCGCTACCGACCCGGCTCTTCCAAAGTCCTACCCCGAGGGGGTGGGCTACATCATGCCGCCCATGCCACCCATTCCACCGTCCATGCCTCCGCCGCCCATTGAAGCCGGCTCGGGCTTGTCAGCCACGATGGCCTCGGTGGTGAGTAGCAGCGCAGCAATCGAAGCGGCGTTCTGAAGAGCCGATCGCGTCACCTTGGCTGGGTCAATAATCCCTGCCTGGACGAGGTCGACTAGTTCCCCGGTCAGGGCATTGAGACCAATCGTCCCCTTGGCGTCGGCGACTTCGCGAACCTTGACGGCACCTTCGAAACCAGCGTTCGCCGCGATGTGGCGAAGCGGTGACTCGAGGGAGTTGGCCACGATTCGAGCACCGGTCGCTTCGTCTCCGGTCAACGTCTCGATGAGCTTGTCGACGGCCTTGCGACACCTGATCAATGCCGTCCCGCCGCCTGCCACGATTCCTTCGTCGATGGCAGCGCGGGTCGCGCTGAGGGCGTCTTCGATGCGGTGTTTCTTTTCCTTCAGCTCAATCTCGGTAGCGGCGCCGACCTTCACGATTGCGACTCCGCCGGCGAGCTTGGCGAGACGCTCCTGGAGCTTCTCGCGGTCCCAGTCCGAATCGGTGTCCTCGATCTCACGCTTGATCTGGGCGACGCGTCCCGCGACGTCGGCGTGTGAACCGCCGCCGTCGACAATGGTCGTGGCGTCTTTGGTAACGACGATGCGACGGGCCGAGCCCAAGAGATCCAGCGTGGCCGACTCCAACTTGAGTCCGATCTCCTCAGAGATGACGGTGCCTCCGGTCAGGATCGCCATGTCTTGGAGCATCGCCTTACGACGTTCTCCGAATCCGGGCGCCTTGACGGCGACCGAAGTGAAGGTGCCGCGAATCTTGTTCACGACGAGCGTGGCCATGGCCTCGCCCTCGATGTCCTCAGCGATGATCAATAGCGGCTTACCCGACGCCATGACCTTCTCCAACAACGGCACGAGGTCGTGGACAGCCGCGATCTTGGAACTCGTGAAGAGCACCAGAGCTTCTTCGAGGACCGCCTCTTGACGCTCGGGGTCGGTCACGAAGTACGGCGAGAGGTATCCCTTGTCGAACTGCATACCTTCGGTGAGCTCGAGTTCGATGCCGAACGTGTTCGACTCCTCGACCGTGACGGTGCCGTCCTTGCCGACCTTGTCGATGGCGTCGGCGATGACTTCACCGATCGAAGTGTCGGCCGCGGAGATGGTGGCGACCTGCGCGATCTGACTCTTGTCCTCGACGGCTTGACTCTGCTTCTCGATCGACTCGACGGCCGCCTTCACGGCCTTCTCGATTCCGCGCTTGAGACCGGACGGGTTCGCTCCGGCGGCCACGTTGCGCAGACCTTCTTTGATGAGCGCTTGGGCGAGCACGGTCGCGGTCGTCGTTCCGTCACCGGCGACGTCGTTGGTCTTGGTGGCGACTTCTTTCACCAACTGCGCGCCCATATTCTCAAACGGGTCTTCGAGCTCGATCTCTCGAGCGATCGAGACCCCGTCGTTGGTGATGGTCGGCGCCCCGAACTTCTTGCCGATGACCACGTTGCGGCCCTTGGGCCCGAGGGTCACCTTCACGGCGTCGGCCAATTTGTCGACGCCGGCTTCGAGACCGCGACGAGCGTCTTCGTCAAACTTCAGTAATTTCGACATTCTTTTTCCTTGTCTGAGAAATGGAGGCTAAGACGCCCCCGTGACTACTTCTTGGAGATGGTTGCCAGTACGTCGCGACCGGACAGAATCAAGAGGTCCTCACCGTCCACGGTGATCTCGGTGCCGCCGTACTTCGAGTAGACGACCGTGTCGCCGACCTTGACGCCGGTGGGAATGACGTCGCCGGTGGTGTCACTGCGGCGACCGGGACCGGCCGCCAACACTTCACCCTGCTGCGGCTTCTCCTTCGCGGTGTCGGGAATGACCAGGCCCGACGCCGTGGTGGCCTCGGCGATGTCCGGTCGAACCACGATGCGATCTTCCAATGGGTGCAACTTCATTTTTTCCTGCCTCCTGTGCTTTTGGCACTCGAATCTTCCGACTGCCAATTTAGCAGCCTAGAGGTTATGAGTGCCAACAGAGATCACGGCGTTGTTAGCCTGACCCGGTGACATTCTCATCCGTGCAAAAACGCGACCTCACGTTGGTCGCAATTCTTCGCGGAGTCTCGTACCTCGGCGACGCGATCGCTTTAATCGCCCTCTATCTTCGTCTGTCGCACGGTGCGCACGCAAGTTGGGCCATTGCCTCGCTCTCGATCGCCGCGGCACTGCCGCTCGTTCTGCTCTCGCCGATTTCCGGTTTCATCATCGACCACACTCCCGCGAAGCGTCTGTTGACCATTCTTTGTTTTTGCGAGGGCGTGGTCTGCGTGGGGATCGGTCTCTGGCACGGGCGAGTCGTCACCATCGGGCTGATGGCCTTACTCAGTTGCTTCGTGGCCTTCTCCTTACCCGGGTACTCGGCCCTCGTGCCCACGATCGCCGGGGAGGATAATCTCACCGCCGCGAACTCGACCATGCAGTCCGTACAAGGGATTGCCGCGGTGGCCGGCCCCGGTCTGGGTGGCCTGCTGGTGGGGCTGCTCGGCCAGAGTTGGCCGCTGTATTTTGACGCCATCAGCTTCGGGCTCGGGGCCCTGGGCACCTGGCTGCTCGTGACCGATCGCCGACCGGACCCCGGGGTGGTACGTCCCAAGAAGGGGGAACGCGACTTGGGCGCGGGGATGCGGATTCTTTTCCGCGACGGGGTTCTACGGCCGCTGGTGATCACGTTCGTTGTTTTCCTGTTGTCCTTGGTGATGATCAACGTCGCCGAGGTCTTTTTCATCACCAAGACCTTGCACTCCTCGGCTCTTATGTACGGACTGGTCGGGACGAGCTTCGGGGTCGGCAACGTGGTGGGCGCGGTGGCCTCGAGCAAATTGAAACAACACGACGTGTCGCTCGCCAAGGCGTCACTCATCGGGCTGCTCGTGATCAGCGTCATGACCGGCCTCATTGGACTGGTCGAACACGTGGGCTACCTTTTCGTGATCCTGGTGATCCTGGGTACCGCGGTCGGCGTCTTGAACGTGGCGGTTATGACGCTGATGACCGTGCGCACACCCGAAGCGCAGCGAGGACAGATGTTCGCCGCGAGCAGCGCGGCCTTCACGAGCGCCGAGATTCTGGGCACCGTTTTTGGCGGACTGATTCTCACCATCGTGGCCCCGCGCACGGTCTTTCAAATCGCCGGCGTCGTCACCACGATCGTCGCGCTGCTCTTCGGTCCCCTCGCGCTTCGCGCGACTCGAAGTGCGAAAAACTCTGAACTGGAAACTCAGGGAGCCTGACGCGCCAACGTCCAACCGTTCGCCGACGACAGATTGTGATGCGATCATGCAGGCGGTCTTCACGATGTTGGCAGAACTCGAATCGTTTCGGTGTAAGGCGATAGCCGCCCCAGAACTCGGGTCGAGGTACGTCGCGACCTTTGAACTCTTCGTCGAACACGCGAACGCCGCGAGCAGCGCGGCCGTCACGAGCGCCGAGAATGGGCACCGTTGTTGGCGGACTGAATCTCACCATCGTTGCCCCGCGCAGGGTCTTTCACATCACCGGCGTCGTGACCACGATCGTCGCGCTGATCTTCGGTCCAGGCGATTCGCGCGACTCGAAGTGCGAAGAACTCTGAACTGGAAACTCAGGGAGCCTGACGCGCCAACGTCCAACCGTTCGCCGACGACAGATAGACGATGCGATCGTGCAGTCGGTCTTCACGATGTTGCCAGAACTCGAATCGATTCGGTGTGAGGCGATAGCCGCCCCAGAACTCGGGTCGAGGTACGTCGCGACCATTGAACTCTTCGTCGAACGCGCGAACTCGTTGTTCGAGTTCTTCGCGACTGACAATCACGCGGCTCTGCGCGCTGGCGTGCGCGCCGAGTTGACTGCCGCGCGCGCGAGTAGCGAAGTAGGCGTCGGATTCGGCCGCCGTCATTTTCTCCACGAACCCTTCGAAGCGAACCTGTCGACCGAGTGGCTCGCAGTACCAGAGGATCGAGGCGTACGGGTTCTCCTCGAGTTCGCGTCCCTTTCGAGATTCGTAGTTCGTGTACCAGCCGACGGACGTGTCGTCAACGTGACGTAGAAGAACCATCCGCGTACTCGGCTTCCCGTCGGGTGTCGACGTCGCGACCGAGACAGCGTCGCGTTCGAGCATTACGCCCTTCGCGTCGTCGAACCAACGGCGGAACTGGACGAACGGATTCGGATCGCAGTCGGACAGTTCTAACGGAACCCACGCCTCACTCACGAGACGTCGGCCAACTGCCAGTTCGGCGCGGCCGAGAGATCGAACGAACTCGGCCCGTCGTGACGAAGGCGGTACGTGCCGGCGGCGGCGATCATCGCGGCGTTGTCAGTGCACATGGCCATGGCCGGCAGATGCGCTTCGACGCCAAACTCCTGGGCCAATTCGGTGACGCCGGCGCGAAGGGCCGAGTTGGCGGCGACGCCACCAGCGAGAGCCAGGCCCTTCACGCGGTGATACTCAAGCGCACGGCGTAGTTTGCGAAGGAGTTGTTCGGTGACGGCCGCCTGGAAGGAGGCCGCGACGTCGGCGATGGGCAGGTCCCGTTGCTTCTCGGTCGCGCGAACGACCGCGGTCTTGAGTCCCGAAAAGGAGAGGTCGTAGTCGTCGCCGGTCATGGAAAGAGGAAGCTTCAGCGATCGCGCCGCGCCGGATTGGGCCAAGTGGTCGATCTCGGGTCCGCCGGGATAGCCCAGTCCGAGCCACCGAGCCACTTTGTCGAACGCCTCACCGGCGGCGTCGTCGATGGTTTCACCTAATACTTTGTGTTCGCCCGGACCGGACTGAAGGACGATCAGGCTGTGACCGCCCGACACGAGCAGGGTCATGAGCGGCCATTCCAATTCCGAGCGCTCCAACAAGGGAGCGAAAAGATGTCCTTCCAGATGGTTGACCCCGACGAAAGGCACGCCCCAGGCCAGGGCGTAGGCCTTGGCGGCCGAAAGTCCGACCAGCAGCGATCCGATCAGACCCGGCCCACTGGTGACGGCGATCCCGAGAATCGCCGGATTCAGAGGGTCGAGTCCGGCGTCCAGGAGCGCCCGGCGAACGACGGGACCGATGGTCGCGACGTGGGCGCGGCCGGCCAATTCGGGCACCACCCCGCCAAAGGCCCGGTGCTGGTCGATCGAGGACTCGATCACCGAGGAAAGCACGTGAAAGTCCTCGCCAACGACGGAGGCCGCCGTTTCGTCACAACTCGTCTCGATGCCGAGGACCAAACCCATCATTCCAGCGTAGATGGAGGTTCCGGAGGCTCACTCGAGAGGTCGGCCCAGAGAATCAGTGCGTCCTCGTTGCTCTTCTCGTAATAGTTCTTTCGAACGCCGACGGGTCGAAATCCATAGCGGTAGTAAAGATCGATCGCGCGCTGGTTGGAGACGGCCACTTCCAACGTCGCGCGTTTGATGGCGCGTTCTTTGGCGTCCGCCCAGGCCTCGTCGAGGAGCGAGGAGGCAATTCCCCGACCCTCTTCGGGCGGGAGGATCCCAATCGTGTTGACGTGCAGTTCTTCGAGCGCGAACATGATCCCCAAATAGCCCACGATGCGCTTGTTTTCTACCGCCACCGTGTAGCGGCGGGTCTCGGTGTTCTCAATCTCATCCAGCAGGATTCGCCTAGTCCAGGGCTCGGGAAACTGGGCCTCTTCGATCCCCAGCAGTTCTCCGACGTCGCGGCGCTCGGCCAGGCGGATCTTCCAGGCGTTCTTCATCGGGGACGCTCACGGGTGGTGAAGTTCGCGACCGCGTCGGCCTCTCGCAAGTAGAGCGGTGACACGACCTCGTCGGGCGAACGGACCGCACCGAGTGACAGCTCGGCGTGAACTGACGGCACGACCTGGCCAATGATGGTCGCCAGAGGCAGGTACTCAAATTCGTTTCGATAGCGCTCGACGCCGTCCCCCGTGAAGGCGGCCGACGTGGCATTGGCTTGCCACGTCGTCACAATCTCGCGGGCGGTGGTCACGCGAGCGCTGTCGAGCGCATTCACGGCGTCGTCGAGCAAGAACGATTGCACGAAGATCTCGCCTCGCCGAGCGTCAACGCAGGCCACCAGGGTGCCCCGCACCCCCGAATCGAACGCGCCACCGGCGAGCATTTCGAGTGAGGTGACGCCGACCAACTCACATCCGAGCGCCTGGGAAAAGGCAATCGCCGTGGCGATCCCGACGCGCAGACCGGTGAAGAGTCCCGGACCGCGGTCCACCACCACCCGATTGACGTCGCGTGGTCGCAACTCGACCTCGTCGAGGAGGGTCTTCATGGCCCCCGCCAACGCTTCGGTGTGACGGCGTCCATCGTTGACGACCCGGGTCACCTCCACGCCGGCCGTCGTGCGAACCCCGACGGCGCAGGCGGGGGAGGCCGTTTCAATGGCCACGATATTCACGACGCCCACCGATCCAGCTGCGCGGCCCGAGCATGGGCCAGGTCCCCGTCGACGGTGAGGATTCGCGCGTCGTCGACCTCGACGCTGAAATCAATCGTAATCACGTCGCGACCAAAGACCGACGCCGCGAGTTCCCCCCACTCCACCAAGGCGACCGCGCAGTCTTCGACCAACTCGCCCAACGCCAGATCCAGCACCTCGTCGAGGGACTCGACCCTATAGACGTCGCAGTGGTGCAGGGTCTCGATACCGAGCGCGTTCGAGCATCGGTGCTCTCGCACCATCGTGAAGGTCGGACTGGTCATTCGTTCGCTCACCCCGAGACCTTTCGCGACGCCCTTCACGAAGGTGGTCTTGCCGGCGCCCAGGGTCCCCGAGAGCAAGACGATGTCACTGCTCGAAAGCACCTCGGCGAACGCCTCGCCGGCCGCGATCGTGTCCTCGGCCGTAGCGCAGAATCGTTGCCAACTCACGGCGTCGCCACGAGGGTCTTGAGAATTCGCAGATCGGCTCGCATGACGTTGACGACGCTCTCGCCGCCGCGAAGCGCGGCGGCCGGATGGTACGTCGCCATTCCCCGTCCGCCCCCGAGCGTCACGATTCGTCCGTGGGTGAGGCCGATGCCCTGCTCGAAGCCGAAGACCGATCGCGCCGCGGTGTTACCCAAGGCGAGTACCAGCGGCGAGCGCACCACCAGGAACTGCTCGCTGAGCCACGGGCGACAGGCCGTAAGTTCGTCGCGCGTCGGCGTTCGATTGGCCGGAGGTCGGCACTTGACGACGTTGGTGACGAAGCACTCGGCGCGCACCAGTCCGACCTCTTCTTCGATGAGTTGGAAGAGCAGTCGCCCGCTTCGACCGATGAAGGGCTCACCACCCTCGTCCTCGTCGCGACCGGGTGCCTCGCCGATCACCATCAGGGCCGGATTTAATGGTCCGGAACCAACGACGACGCGTTGACGCGACTCAGACAGCCCGCAGCGCGTGCACGTCGGAAGCTCGGTTAAGTCGCGACTCATCTCAGCCCACGAGGATACGGGGCACGCGGGCCCCGATGCCGCAAAGAATCTCCCACGAGATGGTGCCCGCGCGCTCGGCCCATTCGTCGGCCGTGATCTCCTCGTCGCCTTGGCGACCCAAGAGGACCACCTCGTCACCGGGCGCCACGACGTCATCGCCACAGTCGACCAACAGCATGTCCATCGTGACCATCCCGGCCAGAGGGTATCGCCGGCCATTGATGAGAACCTCGGCGCCGGCGTCGAACAGTCGACGGGGATAGCCGTCGGCGTAACCGAAGGGGACCGTGGCAATAGTGGCGGCGTTCTCCAGAGCCCGGCGTCGACCGTAGCTCGGGCGCTCCCCGACCTCGACGCGTCGAACGGCCACGACGTTGGCGCGCAGTGTGAGCGCCGGCACCAGCCAATCATTCGTTTCTTCGAGTGCCGACGCCAGCCACGCTTCTGGCAGGTAACCGTAGAGCGCGAGACCGACGCGAACCATCCCCCAGCGGGCCTCGGGATAGCCGAGCGCGCCGGCGCTATTGGCGGCGTGCACGATGCGCGGCTTGACGCCGCGCTTCGCCAGTCCCGCGACGACTTCGTCGAAACGCGCGATCTGATCTCGCGTGAACGTTCGATCCTCGGCACTCGAACCGTCGGCCACACTGAAGTGCGTGTAGATCCCCTCGAGGTCGATCGCCTCGCACGCCGTGAGGACGTCGATGACGTCGTCCACGTCTTCGGGCGCCACGCCCATCCGGTGCATGCCGGTGTCGACTTTCACGTGAACCGGGTGGCGTCCACCCAGGGCCGCGGCGTTGGTGGCGGCGGCGCGGGCGCCATCGATCGAACCGACGGTGAGCGTGAGCGAGTGGCGAAGCGCGGCCACGATGGTGTCGGGCGGCACCTCGGCGAGCAGGAGGATCGGAGCCGTGACGCCGCTCGATCGCAGTTCGATTCCTTCGTCGATGATCGCGACGGCGAGCATGTCGGCACCACCCACGAGGGCGGCCTTCGCGGCGAGTTCGGCGCCGTGTCCGTAGCCGTTGGCCTTGACGACGGCGCAGAACAGACTAGCCCCGACGATGGATTTCAGCGCGCGCACGTTGTGCGCGATGGCCGAGGCCGATATCTCCGCTCTCGCCGGACGGTGAACACCCTCAGCTTGCACGCGGGTCCCTTGAGCTCGCGACCACGAAGGCCGCCGCGGTCATTGCCGTGTGCGTCAGAGAGATGGCGAACTCGTCGGCGCTGCGTGCGGCGGCCAGTTCGGCCGCCGCGCCGTGCAACATCACCGAAGGCGCGCCACTAGGGGCGCGCTTCACCTCGATCGACTTCCACGGCACCGAGCCGGCGCCGACGCCGAGCGATTTCATCACCGCCTCTTTGGCGGCGAACCGCGCGGCCAGTCGCTCGGCTTTGCCGCGGGCGTCACGCTGCTCGCCCTCGGTGAAAAGTCGCTCGACGATCCGCGGCCGACGTCCGAGGACGATCTCGAAACGCGGCACGTCGACCACGTCAATGCCGACGCCGACTATGGCCACTACTCAACCGTCACGGTCTTGGCGAGGTTCCGCGGCCGGTCGACGTTTCGACCAAGTCCACGCGCCACGGCGTACGCGAACATCTGTAGCGAAATGACGTCGACCATCGGCGTGAACATCGGTTCGGTCGCGGGTACGCGCAGCACGAAGTCGGCGACCGATTCGATGAGCTCGTCGTCGTCGGTTGCGACGGCGACCACGCTCGCGCCGCGGGCCTTCACCTCCGAGAGGTTGGAGAGCATCTTCTCGTGCATGGCCGGGTCGGTCGCGATGGCGATGACGACCACGCCCGGTTCGATCAACGCCAACGGACCGTGCTTCAGTTCGCCGCCGGGATAGCCCTCGGCGTGCAGGTACGTCAGTTCCTTCAGTTTCAAAGCACCTTCGAGCGCCGTCGGAAAACCGACGTGGCGGCCGATGAAGAAGAAGTCGTGCGCGCCCATCAGTTCCTTCGCGACGAGCTCCACGCTCTCGCGACGATCGAGCACGGTCTGTACTTGGGAACTGACCGCGCCGAGACCCTGGAACAGTCCGTCGATCTCGGACTCGGGCAGCGTGCCGCGAAGCTGCGCGAGCCGCAGCGCCAATAGTTCCAACGCCGCGACCTGGGCCACGAAGGCCTTGGTCGAGGCGACCGAGACTTCGAGACCGGCGCGGGTGTAGATCACGGCGTCCGCCTCTCGCGCCATCGAAGAGTCAACGATGTTCGAGATGGCGACCACGTGCGCGCCCCGGCGCTGGGCCTCTCGAGTGGCCTGGATGGTGTCGATGGTCTCGCCACTCTGGGAGACCCCGATCACCAACGTGCCCACCTCGACGATGGGGTCGCGGTAGCGGTACTCGCTCGAGATGTCGACGTCCACGCCGAGACGGGCCCATTTTTCGATGGCGTACTTGGCGATCAGCGCCGAGTGGTACGACGTGCCGGCCGCCACCAGACAGACGCGCTTCACCTCGCGCAGCTCGTCGTCGCCGATGCGCATCTCGTCGAAGTTGATGGTGCCGTCCTTGCGTCGGCGATCCAACAACGTCGAACGGATTGCGGTGGGCTGCTCGTTGATCTCCTTGGACATGAAGTCGTCGTGGCCACCTTTCTCGGCGGTCTCCAGGTCCCAATCGATCGACAGTTGGTGGAGGCGAACCGGCGCGCCCTCGAGGTCGATGGCGCGAAAGCCTTCCGGCCCCAGGCGAACGATCTCGTCGTCGTTGACGGCGTAAAAGGCCGACGCCCGGTCGAGGATCGCCGGCACGTCGCTCGCCAAGTACGTCGCACCGGGCGCCGTTCCCACCACGAGTGGCGAGATTCGCCGCGCGGCGACGATGACGTTCGGTTCGGTCGCGTCCATCGCGGCGAGCGCGAACGCCCCTCGCACCACCAAAAGGCTCTGGCGAACGGCCTCCATGAGTTCGAGTCCCTGGGAACGGAACTCTTCAATCAAGTGCGCCAGAACCTCGGAGTCAGTGACCGACGTGAACATGTGACCGCGCTTTTCCAGGTCCTCTCGCAGTTCCGTGTGGTTCTCGATGATGCCGTTGTGGATGATGGCGATATTGCCCGAGCAGTCCAGGTGCGGGTGAGCGTTGACGGCCTCGGGTGCGCCGTGCGTGGCCCAACGGGTGTGGCCGATGCCGGAGGTGAATCCCTTGGGGGCGTCGAGACACTCTTTTTTTAAGGCCGTGACCGATTCGGTGCCCGAAGCCGTGCGGGCCCGCCAGGTTTCGCCGGCGCGCACCAGGGCAATACCGGCTGAGTCGTAGCCGCGGTACTCCAAGCGCGTCAGGCCCTCGAGCAGCGTCGCCAGCGTGTCGTCGGATCCTACGACCCCGATAATGCCGCACATAGAACCAGCCTACTCGGGCCATTTTTGACCTCTTCGAGCGATGATTACGCGAGGAAGAAGTTTTGGATCCGCTGCGAGAAGTCGTTCACGAAATCCTCGTCCAACGCTTCGATCATCACGCGCACCACCGGTTCCGTGCCCGACGGTCGAATGAGAAGTCGCACGTCGTCGATCTCGATGCCGTAGTTCTTTCGAATCTCTTCGAACATTTCAAGCACCGCGCCGTCGTCATAGTCGTCGCGCGCGACGTTGATCAGACGTTGCGGCACGCGCAGCCACACCGCGTCGGCCAGCTCGGCCAGCGGCCCGCGACGCACGATGAGGTCGGCGAGCATCAGACCGGTCAACTGTCCGTCACCGGTCGGGGCGAGCGAACGAAAGATGAGGTGCCCGGACTGTTCACCGCCGAAGGGCCACTCCTTCTCCTCCAACTCAATCAAGACGTTGCGGTCGCCGACGTCGGTTTCGACGACGGCGATTCCGGCGTCGGCCATCGAGCGATGCAGACCCAAGTTGCTCATCGAGGTGACGACCAGCCCCCCGCCCAGGGCGTTGCGTTCGAAGAAGTCGCGCGCGAAGAGGATCATGAGGTCGTCGCCGTCGCGAACCCGTCCTCCGGCGTCCACGGCGATGAGGCGATCGGCGTCGCCGTCGAAAGCGAGGCCGAGGTCGGCGTGCAGCTCCAGTACGTGCGCTATGAGGTCTTCGATGTGGGTCGAGCCGCAGTTCTCGTTGATGTTGCGACCGTCGGGTTGGTCGTGGAACGTCGTGATGCGTGCGCCGGTCGATTCAAAAATTTCGTGCGCGACGTGACTGGCCGCGCCGTTGGCGCAGTCGAGCACGATGTGCAGTGACGACAAGTCGGTCGGCACGAGTGAGCGCAGGTGGTGCGCGTAGTCGTGCTCGGCCGATTGGTCAACCGCAAACTCGCCAAAGGTGTCGCTGGCGGCCGACGCGGCAACGTCCAACGCTTCGGCTACGGCCCGTTCGGTTGCGTAGTCGAGCTTGCCGCCACCGAGTCCGAGAACCTTCAGACCGTTGTCGTAGTAGGGATTGTGCGAGGCCGACACGACGACGCCGACGCCGACGCGCTGTTGGGCGATCACCGCGACACCGGGCGTCGTGAAGTAACCGAGGTTGATGCCGTGCGCGCCACCGTCGCGCAGTCCGGCGAGGACGGCCCTCGCTAAGAGCGGTGAACTCTCGCGCGTGTCGTAGCCGACGAAGACGTCGGCGCTGAAGACTGCGGCGACGGCGCGTCCCAGCCGGTAGGCCAGGTCTTCGGTGATTTGGTCGGAGGCTCGCCCACGAATGCCATCCGTGCCGAATTGCACGGTCATGCGACTACCGCTTCGAGTACTGGGGAGCCTTGCGCGCCTTCTTGAGACCGTACTTCTTGGTCTCTTTCTTGCGCGAGTCACGAGTGAGGAGGCCGGCCTTCTTCAGGGCCGGGCGAACGGCCTCGTCGATCACGAGGAGGGAACGCGAAATGCCGAGACGGAGCGCGCCGGCCTGTCCGGCGATGCCGCCGCCTTCAATGGTGGCGTCGATGTCGTAGGTCTGTTGGGCGTCGATGAGGCGAAGCGGCTCCATCACCATCTGACGGTGCGTCGCCGAGGTGAAGTAGTTGTCGAAGGCCCGACTGTTGATCGTGATGGTGCCGGTGCCGGGGCGAAGGCGCACGCGAGCGACGGCCTCTTTGCGGCGGCCGGTCGTCTGGGTGAGTGGTGATGACACGTCGTTCTCCTTAACCGCGGCGGATGGCCGAAGCGTCGTACTGCGTAGGTGTTTGGGCGGCGTGCGGGTGCTCGGCGCCGGCGTAGACGAAGAGCTTGCCCATGATCTCACGGCCCAGGCGGTTCTTGGGAACCATGCCCTTCACCGCGTCGAAGACCAACTTGACGGGGTCCTCGTCGAGCAGCGTCTGCCAGGACGTCGCGCGCAGACCGCCCGGGTAGCCCGAGTGGTGATAAGCGAACTTCTGCGCGGCCTTGTTGGCCGTGAGGACCACCTTGTCGGCGTTCACGATGATGACGTTGTCACCACAGTCGACGTGCGGGGCAAAGTACACGCGGTGCTTGCCGCGCAGCAAAGACGCAGCGACCGTCGCCAGGCGACCGAGAACGAGACCCTCGGCGTCGATGACGAGCCACTCGCGGGTGATCTCACTGACTTTTGGCGAAAATGTGCGCACGGAACTTCCCATAAACGATTGTGAACGGACCAAACCGGGTCCGAAGGACTCTTAAGTCTAGGAAAAATCGGCCTCCATGGCAAATCGCCAACGTCATTTTCCTCGATCGACAACTCTTGGAGGCCATATTTCTCCTCCATATTAACGATTCCACGTCAGGGTTCGACCTTCAGCGACGGCGCGACGTGGGCGTCCTCGAATTTTGGGCATCGCGTACACCTTTTTCCAAAGCCGCGAGACGTCGGTCCCAGGCGCTCGCCCGTACGCTGAGCCACGCGGACGCGTGCTGCACCACGTCCGTCGAGGCGCGGTAGCGAACCTCTCGCCCGTCGCGAACGGCCACGGCGAGACCGGCGTTCGCCAGCAGTTGCAAGTGTTTCACGATGGCCTGGCGTGACACGCTCGCGTTGTCGGCGAGCTCCGTCGCCGTTCGACCTTGCGGCTGCTCTAGGAGTTGCTCGAAGAGACTTCGACGCGTGGGGTCCGAGAGAGCGGCGAAGACCACCGAGACGTCGTCACTCATCGAAGGATGAGACTCGACTGGGCCTTCACCTCAATCGGTGATTCCGAGATCGAGATCCGAGTCCCCTCGGGCGTGGGCGTCAGTTCAATCTCCACGCGCGACGGCGCGTCAGCGAACGTCGCCCAGCGATAGACGAGTCGATTCTCTTCGTCGACCTCTTCGACAATGAGATAGTGAACGTCGTCGCCCTCACTGATCCAGCCGTCGGCGCCGGGAACGATCGGCACCTCGCCGTCGCCCAACCAGGACGGATCAATGACGTGCTTCCAGGCCTCACTCGGCGAACAGGGAAGATCCAACTCTCGGTGCACGGTATCTGTCATGCAACCACTCTATTGCACAAACTGTCTCGCGGCGCTATAATGCAACTAATTGATTGCACTTGAAAGCAGCGCGTTGATGGCGCGGCGAGGGGATGTATGACGGAAGTTCTTCAGCGCGAGATACGACATTCGCTCGTACCGATGGTGCTCGAGGAGTCCAACCGGGGAGAGCGGGCCTTCGATATTTACTCGATGCTCCTGCGCCAGCGCATCATCTTCCTCGGACAAGAGGTCGACGATCAGGTCGCCAATCTGATCATCTCCCAGATGCTGTATCTCGAAGCGGTCGATCGCGATCGCGACATCAGCCTTTACATCAACTCCCCCGGTGGTCTCGCCTACGGCGGCATGGCGATCTACGACGTGATTCAACACATTCGTCCCGACGTCTCGACTGTCTGCGTCGGGATGGGGATGTCCGCCGCCGCGATGGTGCTCTGCGGCGGGGCGCCCGGCAAACGGCTCGCGCTGCCGAGCGCTCGCATCATGATCCATCAGGGCAACGCCGGGACCCGCGGGGCGCCCAGCGATATGGAGATTCAGTTGCGAGAGGTCTTGTCGCTGACGAGACGCATGGCCGAGATCATCGCTCACCACAGTGGTCGTTCCTTGGACGAAGTGATGCACGACATCGACCGCGATCATTTCATGACGGCCGAGGAGGCCGTCGCCTACGGTCTGATCGACGGCGTCATCGCGCCGCGCAGCGGACTGGGCGTCGCGATCGAATCAGTCACCCCACCTCCGAGCATCGAAGGTCAGTAAACCAGTCGTCTCACCAGATGGTGACGCGCGCGGCCGGTTCCAGCCACATCGCGTCCCCCTCGGTCACGTCGAAGGCGTCGTAGAACTCATCGATATTGCGAACGATCTGGTTGCCTCGGAACTCGTTGGGAGAGTGCGGATCCAACGCGAGGAGTCGTTCTACCTCTTCCTTCTTGGACTTCTGGCGCCAGGTTTGGACCCACGCGAAGAAGAAGCGCTGGGCGCCGGTGAGCCCGTCGATCACCGGTGACTCGTCATCGCCCAGCGAAATTTGGTAGGCCTTCCAGGCAATGGCGAGACCGCCAAGGTCCCCAATATTCTCACCGACCGTCAAAGCGCCGTTCACGGTAAGACCGGGCGTCAACTCCGGAGAGAGTGCGTCGTACTGCTCGATGAGCGCCTTCGTGCGTACTTCGAAGGCGGCCCGGTCCGATGGCTCCCACCAGTCGGCCAGTCGCCCCGAGCCATCGAACTTCGATCCCTGGTCGTCGAAGCCGTGGCCGATCTCGTGGCCGATCACCGCGCCAATGCCCCCGTAGTTGGCGGCCTCATCGCGCTCCGCGTCGAAGAAGGGAGGCTGAAGGATCGAGGCCGGGAAGACGACTTCGTTAAAGCCGGGGTTGTAGTACGCGTTGACCATCTGGGGTGTCATGAACCATTCGTCGCGGTCAACCGGTTGACCGATCTTGGTCAGGTTGCGGATGAACTCGAACTCACTCGCTGCGCGAACGTTGGCGAGTAAATCATTCGCCTCGACGCGCAACGTCGAGTAGTCGCGCCAGCGCACCGGATAGCCGATTTTCGGTGTGAACGCATCGAGTTTCTCCAAGGCGCGACGACGCGTCGCCTCCCCCATCCATTCGAGGTCGGTGATGCTTTGTCGATAGGCCTCAACGAGGTTGGCGACTAGTACGTCCATACGGTCCTTGACCTCGGGTGGGTAGTGGCGTTCCACGTAGATCTTGCCAATCGCTTCGCCCATGGCGCCTTCGGCGAGGGCGACGGCGCGCTTCCATCGCGGACGGATCGACTCGGCTCCGGTGAGCGTGCGGCCGTAGAAGTCGAAGTGTTCGTCGACGAACTCCTTGGAAAGGTACGGCGCGTCGCCGGCCACGATCTGCCACGACAACCAGTCCTTCCAGGCGTCGAGGTTGGACTCGATGAAAAGCTCACCGAGGGCGCTGGTGAAACTGGGCTGGCGAAGTACGACCTCGTCGAAGGCGCCGACGGGCGCCTCCAGACCGTTGTGCCACACCTCGAGCGGCACGTCACCGAAGAGCTCTGAGGCCGCGGCCCACATTTTCAAGTTGTAGGTCTTCTCGCTGTCGCGCGAGTCGACGTTGTTCCAGTGACCACCAGCGATCTTCGTCTCTAGCTCGAAGATGCGTTGTGCTCGTGTGGCGGCGTCACTGACGCCGGCTAACTCGAGCATCCGTCGGAGGTGCACCACGAAGGCTTCACGAATCGGCGCGAAATGCTCTTCGCGGTAATAGCTCTCGTCGGGGAGCGAGAGTCCGCCTTGTTCCAACAGCGTGACGTAGCGCTCGGGATCGCCCGGGTCGCTGTCAACGAAGACCGCGTAAAAACCGCCGATTCCCCGCCGCTGGAGCCGGCCGATGAGGGCCAGTAGTTCATTGATCGACTGAACGGCTTCGACCTGCTCGAGGCGCTCAAGGAGCGGCCCGGCGCCGCGAGCGTTGACGCGCTCTTCGTCGAGGAAACTCGAGAAGAGGTCTCCAATCTTTCGGGCTTCACTGCCTTCAGCAGCTGTCTGCGACTCCTGGAGAATCTCGCGGATCGCCAGTTCGGCGTCGTCGGCGAGGATGTTAAAGGTGCCGTAGCGTGCCTTGTCCTCGGGAATGGCAGTCCGTTCGATCCAATCGCCGTTCACGTAGAGGAAGAGATCGTCTTGAGGCCGAACGCTCGAAGAGAAATCGGTGGGATCGAAGCCTGAGGTGGATGGTTGTGTCGTCACTCGCGAAAGCCTACCGAGCGGAATCGCCTTCGCCATCGTCGTAGCCCACGGCCACGAGCGCCAGTCCGCTGGCCGGAGCCGGTGACGGCAGGTGGTCGCGACTCAGGCTCTCCAAACGTTCAGCGATAGTCGTGTCGGGAAGTTTCCCTTGACCGATCTCGACCAACACCGAAGTGAGACAGCGCACCATGTTATGGCAGAACGATTCCGCTCGAATGGTGAACCGCAGCGTGGGCGAACCATCAGGCGTGAGATTCCACTCGTCGGCCAGTCGAACCCATCGCGCGTCAATGACGCGGCGCAACAGCGGCTCATCAGCGAGGGAGTTCGTCGGTCGCCGACAGAACGCGCGGAAATCATGCAGGCCGACGATCTCGGCGCTCACGCGATTCATGGCATCGACATCCAACGGGCCCTGGACCGACCACGACCACTGGTCGGTCAAATTCAACGCCGGCGGTGAAGTTTCGAGGACCAGGTAGCGGTACTCGCGCCAGGTGGCGGAGAAGCGGGCGTGGAAGCCTTGTTCGACTGGACGTGCGTCCAGCACTTTGATCCGTCCTCGAAGCTGTTGGTTTAGCGAGCGCGTGAGTCGTTCAGAGTCGGGGCCGCGTTTAGTCGAGAAGAGCGTCACCGGTAAATCAACGTGGACCACTTGGGCGAAGGCGTGCACACCGGCGTCGGTGCGTCCGGCGCCAATGATTAATGGCTCCTCGATTTGCAGAGTGCTGGCTAGTGTCTCGCGCAGCACTCCGACGACGGTGGTGAACTCAGGTTGATAGGCGAAACCGGAAAACGCGTGGCCGTCGTAGGCCAGGTCCAGACGCCAACGCTGGACGTCTAGCGGTGAATCAGACGAACTCAATGCGCGCCATCGGGGCGTTGTCACCTTGGCGCGGCCCGAGCTTCAAGATTCGCGTGTAGCCGCCGGGGCGATCGCTGTAGCGCGGAGCGATCTCGGTAAAGAGCTTGTGGGTCATGTCCTTGTCGCGAATGAACGCCACGACGCGACGATTCGCGTGCACCGATCCCTCGGGTGAGTTCTTCGCCGCGGTCACGACCTTCTCGACGATGGGACGTAGCGCCTTGGCCTTGGCCTCGGTCGTTACGATCGACTCGGCCGCGATCATCGAAGCGACGAGGTTGCCCATCATCGCCTTCTGGTGGGCGGAGTCGCCGCCGAATCGCTTGCCTTTGGTAGGAGTACCGCGCATGGTTAGTCCTCGACTCGAAGCGAGAGGCCGCGCTCTTCGAGACGGTCGTTGACATCTTTCAGCGACGTGGCACCGAAGTTGGTGATCGACGTGAGGTCGCGCTCGGTGGCGTTGACCAACTGCGCAATGGTGTTGATGCCGGCGCGCTTCAGACAGTTACGCGAACGCTCGGTGAGACCGAGCTCTTCGATGCGAATGTCGAGCTCGCTGGCGGCGGCCTGGGCCGTGCCGACGTCGCCCAACTCCAGGGCCGGCGCTTCGTCGTCGAAGTTGCCGATCAGTTCGACCAGCGAACCGAGGGTCTTGCCGGCCGAGGCCAGTGCCTCGCGGGGGCTGATCGATCCGTCGGTCTCGATCTCGATGACCAGGCGGTCGAAGTCCTTGGACTGCTCGACGCGCACCGGCTCGATCTCGAAGCTGACGCGACGAACCGGGGTGAAGATCGCATCCAGGGGAATGACGCCAATGGTCGAGGAACCCTTGTTGCCTTCGGCTCCGACGTAACCCTTGCCGCGCTCGACGGTGAGCTCGAAGGTCAGCGCGCTCTTGGCGTTCGTCAGGTACGCGAGGTGAAGGTCGCCGTTCAAGATCTCCACGTCGGCCGTGGTCGAAAGGTCCGAAGCGGTGACCGGGCCTTCGCCGCGCTTGTCGAGGCGCAACATGACCGGCTCGTCACTGTGAACCTGCAAGAGCAGGTCCTTCAGGTTCAAACAGATGTCCTGGACGTCTTCTTTGACGCCTTCGATGACACCGAACTCGTGCAGGACGGCGTCGAACTTGACGCGCGTCGCCGCGGCGCCGGGGATCGACGAGAGCAGCGTGCGGCGAAGCGAGTTGCCGAGCGTGTGGCCGAAGCCGGGGTCGAGCGGGCCGATGCCGAAAGACTGACGGTTGTTTATTTCGTCGCCGAGGGCTTCGATGGTGGGGCGCTGGATGATCAACATGGGGACTCCTTGAGGTCTGGGAAAGGTTCGGTTACTTGGAGTACAGCTCGACGATGAGCTGCTCCTTGATCGACTCGTCGATCTGTTCGCGTTGCGGGACGATGCGCACGGTGACACTGAAACCACCGTCGCCGGTCTCGAGCCAACCGGGGACACTGCGGTCCAGCACGTCGAGGTTGCGCTTCACGTTGAAGTTCTCACGCGTGACGTTCTTGAGGGCGATGACTTCGCCGGGGCGAACGCGATACGACGGGATGTTCACGCGCTTGCCGTCGATGGTCACGTGACCGTGACGAACGAACTGGCGAGCCTGGGCGCGTGACGCTCCCCAACCGGCGCGGTAGGCGATGTTGTCCAGACGCAGCTCGAGGAACTGCAGCAAGTTCGTACCGGTCATGCCCGGGCGACGACTGGCCTCTTCGTAGAGGTTGCGGAACTGCTTCTCCAAGAGCCCATAGATGCGGCGGGCCTTTTGCTTTTCGCGCAACTGGGTCAAGTACTCCGAGCCCTGACGCTGGCGGTCACGACCGTGCATACCCGGCGGGAACGCGCGCGTCTGGCGGTCCGAGTTCTCCGAGACGGGGCACTTCATGGTGAAGCAGCGCTCGCCCTTCAGGTACAACTTGGTGCGCTCACGACGACAGAGTCGACAGACGGGTCCGGTATAACGAGCCATGGCTAACCCCTACGACGCTTCTTGGGGCGACACCCGTTGTGCGGCAACGGCGTGACGTCCTTGATGGCGACGACTTCGATGCCGGCTGCGGCGATCGATCGAATCGCGGTCTCTCGACCGGATCCCGGTCCGCGCACCAGCACGTCGACCTTCTTCACGCCGTGCTCCATCGCGGCGCGCGCGCACTTCTCGGCGGCGAGCTGCGCGGCGTACGGGGTGGACTTGCGTGATCCCTTGAAGCCGACCTGACCGGAACTGGCCCAGGAGAGCACGTTGCCCTCGGGATCCGAGATCGACACGATGGTGTTGTTGAACGAGCTCTTGATGTGCGCCACGCCGAAGGCGACGTTCTTGCGCTCCTTCTTGCGACCCTTACGAACCGTATTCGGCTTTGCCATTACTTCGTTACCTTCTTCTTGCCGGCGACGGTGCGCTTCGGACCCTTACGGGTGCGAGCGTTCGTACGGGTGCGCTGACCGCGCACGGGCAGGCCCTTGCGATGACGGATCCCCTGGAGGCAGTTGATCTCCATCTTGCGTTTGATATCTTGGGCGACGTCACGGCGAAGGTCGCCCTCGACGGTGACGTTCTGGTCGATGTAGGCGCGCAGCTTGTTGACGTCGGCTTCGCTGAGGTCTTTGACGCGCGTCGATTCGTCGACGCCGGTCGCCGCGCAGATCTGTTGGGCGATGGTCGGTCCCACGCCAAAGATGTAGGTGAGGGCGATCACCGTGCGCTTGTCGCGCGGGATGTCCACTCCGGCAATACGGGCCATGTTCTTCTCCTAGCCCTGGCGCTGCTTGTGGCGGGGCTGTTCGCAGATCACACGGACGACGCCGGCCCTGCGAATGACCTTGCACTTCTCACACATGGGCTTGACGCTCGCGCGAACCTTCATGATTCTCTTTCTCGATCTTCCAGAACTGGAGCTATTTGTAGCGGTAGGTGATGCGACCGCGGGTCATGTCGTACGGGGTGATCTCCACCTGGACCTTGTCCCCGGGAAGGATGCGAATACGGTGCATGCGCATCTTTCCTGAGCTGTGCGCGAGGACGGTATACCCGTTCTCTAATTCCACGCGAAACATGGCGTTTGGTAGAGGCTCGACGACGGTCCCCTCAACGGTAAACGCGTCTTCCTTTGGCTTGCTCAGGTTCTTTCTCCTTGTAACGGCACGGCGGGACGTGAAAGAACAAAAACTCCTTCACGGATGGACCTCGAGGCATGCCAAGAGGTCGGCTGACAATTCTACCAAAATTCTGGCAAAACGCAAAAGTGAGCCCGGTTCCGTCCCGACGAACCGATGCTTCCATCATAGTTGCCGATAATGTGACCCGCGACCCTAGTGCCCATACGGAAAATGGCTCCAAGATGGACACATGGCGTTATCTAATCCGTCACTCTCAAGCGTCCCTCTCACCCGTGACGAATGTCTTCGCCTTCTCGATGAGGCCGACGTCGCTCGCGTGTTGCTCTCACTCGGCGCCCTCCCGGTGGCATTACCGGCCCGAATCGCGCTCTCCGAACGCGACCATTTGGTGATTTCGAGCCGGGAGAACGCGGTGCAACTCGCCGCGCGACGCGGCGACGTCATCTCGGTTCAGATCGATGGCCTCGACAGCGACGACAACACCTGGTCCGTCATGGTCACGGGGATCGCTGGCTCGGAACCCGTCGACGTGGTCGAAACCGAAAGAATCAAGCGCATCGCGGGCCGAGGCGCCGCGTTGGTCACGCTTCCAATCTCGGTCGTCACCGGTCAAAGGGGCCACTGAATCCAAGAACCCTTTGGTCGAACTGTGGAAGGATTCGACCAGTGGCGTTCCATAAAATCAATGATCCTCTGCGACTCCACGCACTCATTGACGCAATTCTCCTCATTGAAGCAGACGCCGACTTGGACGGATTGCTCTCTCGAATCATCGAGGCCGCGTCCCAATTGGTCGGAGCGCGCTACGGCGCGCTCGGGGTCATCGCCCGCGACGGCACCACGCTGTCGAGCTTCATCACCTACGGATTGAGCCACAAAGAACGGGCAGCCATCGGGCCCGAACCCCACGGCCAGGGTCTGCTGGGCGAGATCATCCGAGAGCGCGTGACGCTACGCCTCGATGATCTAACCCAACACGAAACGTCAGTCGGATTCCCCGCGAATCATCCGCCAATGACACGATTCCTCGGCGTGCCGGTCGCCACCGGTGACGGTCACGTCTTCGGCAATCTTTACCTCACGGACCCTTTGGACGGTGAACCGTTCAGCGATGAGGACGAGCAACTCATCGAAGCTTTCGGCCGGGCCGCCGGACTGGTCATCGATCAAGAAATGTTGCGGTCCAATACCCGCGAGTTGACGCTCACGGAAGAGCGCGAGCGACTGGCGCGTGACCTCCATGACACGGTCATCCAGCGTCTCTTCGCAGTCGGACTCGCGCTCCAGATATCATTGCCCGCCATTGTCGACGAGGACGTGCGCGTACGCATCAACAACGTGCTCGACGAACTGGACACCACGATTCACGAAATCCGGACGACAATCTTCGAAATCGACCAGGACCACCCGGTTGACGAGACTCTCGAAGAGCGCGTGCTCGCGCTGACAAGCGAGGTCGAATCCCGACTCGGCGTGCTCGCAATCGTTAAGGTCGCGCGGGGAATAGACGCTGACCTGGAAACAGAGTGCGCGCACCATAGCATGCAGGCCCTACGCGAGATGCTCTCCAACGTGGTTCGCCATTCTCAGGCGACCGCCGTTGAGGTCAAAGTCGACACCGATGGTGAACTCATCGAAGTGATCGTGCGCGACAATGGTGTCGGCTTCGTGCCCAACATCGGTACCGGGCGAGGTACACGCAATCTTGTGTCGCGCGCCCGCGAGCTCGGTGGCGACTGCACCTTCGACTCAAAGATCGGCGGCGGGACCACGGTACGCTGGACCGCAAATCGAAAGGTGTGAAATGATCGGACTTTTACTTGTTGACGACCACGAGATCGTGCGTCGCGGACTTCGCGAACTGTTCGAAGTCCAGGAAGATTTCCACGTGGTGGCCGAAGCGGGCTCACTGGACGAAGCGCTCGCGCTCGACATCACCGATATTGACGTGGCGGTCCTCGACGTGCGCCTCCCCGACGGCAGCGGCGTCGACCTCTGTCGCCAGTTGCGTGCCACGCGCCCCGAACTCGCGTGTCTGATGCTGACCTCGTTCGCGGACAACGAAGCTCTCAGCGCCTCGTACCTCGCCGGTGCGCGAGGCTACGTCTTGAAGAACGTACGGGGCGACGAGTTGATCACTTCGATACGACGCGTCGCCAACGGCGAGATGCTGCTCACGCCTGAGCAGGTGTCGCGCGCCAAGGAACGACTCATGCGTCAGATCTCCGAAGACATCCGCCTCGAGAGTCTCAGTCCGCAAGAGCACCGGATACTGGATCTCTTGAGCGAGGGCCTCAGCAATCGCGAGATCTCCGACGCCATGTTCCTCGCCGAGAAAACGGTGAAGAACTACGTGTCGAACCTGCTCGCGAAGCTGGGATTCCAACGTCGCACCGAAGCGGCGCTCTTCGCCCAACGTCAACTGGATCGCAAGCATCCGAAGGACTAAGCCGCGGTGAAGACTTCCGGTCCGTCGTCAGTGACCGCGATCGTGTGTTCGAAGTGCGCCGAGAGCGAGCCGTCCTGGGTCATGACTCCCCAGCCGTCGTCCAACACGTAGGTCTCGTAGCCGCCGATGTTCACCATCGGCTCAATGGCGAAGACCATGCCCTCTTTCAAGGTCGGCCCGGGCGTGCCCGGCCAGTAGTTGGGCACCTGGGGACTCTCGTGCATCGCGGTACCGATGGCGTGGCCGACGTACTCGCGAACGACGGAGTACCCGGCCGCCTCGGCCAGGTTTTGTACGGCCCGACCGACTTCGTTGAGTCGGTTGCCCTTTTTCAGTTGATCGATACCGGCCCACAACGAGCGCTCGGTCACGTCGATCAGTCGCTGCGCCTCGTCACTGATGACGCCGACGCCCGCGGTGTAGGCGGCGTCGCCGTGGTAGCCCTCGATGATCGCCCCGCAGTCGACCGAGATGATGTCACCCTCACGAAGCGTGTAGTCCCCGGGAATGCCGTGCACGATCATGTCGTTGGGACTCGTGCAGATCACGGCCGGAAATCCGTGGTAATTGAGGAAGTTGGAACGGGCGCCGCGCTTCGCCAGAACCTCGGCCGCGACTTCGTTCAGTTGACGCGTCGTGATGCCCGGTCGAATCGCCGCGCGCGTCGCTTCGTGCATCTCGGCCACGACCTTGCCGGCCTTTCGCATCTTGTCCAGTTCGTCCGCGGAGCGCCTCACGCCAGGCCCCGTTCGTGGACCGCCTTCATGATCTCGTCGGTCACTTCATCGGGACCTTGATCACCGTCGACGCTGACCAGCAGTCCCCGTGACCCGTAAAACGACAGGAGCGGCTCGGTGTCTCGTTCGTAGTTCATCAATCGAGTGCGGATCGCTTCAGGGTAGTCGTCGGTGCGCTGTATCACGTCACCGCCGCAGTTCGAGCAGGTACCCGAGATCGCTTCGATGTCGGCGTCCTTATAGGTCGTGCCGCACTCCTGGCAGACCCGTCGCGACGAGAGTCGCTGGGTCACCAGATCGATCGGCACGTCGAGGTTGATGCAGAGCTTGATGCCGTCCTCGCCGAGCATTCCTTCGAGCGCTTCGGCCTGACCGATGGTGCGCGGAAAGCCGTCGAGCAGGACGCCCCGTTGGGCGTCGGCCTGTTGGAAGCGCTCTTCCACGAGCTGATTCACGATGTCGTCGGAGACCAGGTCACCGGCCTCGAGGATGGAGGCGACTTTCATTCCCAGTTCGTTACCGGCCTTCACCGCGGTACGCAAGATGTCGCCGGTCGAGACGTGCGGGATGCCGTACTTCTCCGAGAGCACCGTGGACTGGGTTCCCTTACCGGCGCCCTGTTTGCCGAGAACGATCAGATTTAGACGTGGCGACATCACTACCGCTTCAGGAAGCCTTCGTAGTTACGCATCATGAGCTGGCTGTCGATCTGACGCATGGTCTCTAGGGCGACGCCCACCGCGATCAGCAAGGTCGTGCCGTAGTACGGGAAGCGGTTGATGTTCCACAGCGCCATCAGGATACTCGGCACGACGGCGACCGAGGCGAGGAAGAACGCCCCGACGACGGTGATGCGCGAGAGCATCTTGGCGAAGTACTTCTCGGTCGGCATGCCCGGTCGGATGCCCGGCACGAAGCCACCTTGTTGACGAAGCATCTCGGCCTGCTGGTGCGGTTCGAAGGCGATGTAGACATAGAAGAACGTGAAGGCCACGATCAGCACGAAGTCCGAGATGATGTAGAAGAAGCTGGTGGGGTGCAACGAGGAGTTCACGAAGTTGGTGAAGCTCGCCCACGGCACGATGTTGCTCAACAGGATCGGAATGTAGAGCACCGACGAGGCGAAGATGATCGGGATTACCCCGGACTGGTTGACCTTCAGCGGGATGTACGTCGAGTTGCCGCCCATCTCCTTTCGGCCGACGACTCGTCGGGCAAAGGTGACCGGGATGCGCCGCTGTCCGTTGTCCATGAAGACGATGAGCACCAGCAGCGCGATGGAGACCAGGATGAGCACCACGAACTTGACCGGGCCACCCTCGTCGAGCACGGCGTGTCCGCCGGAGGGAATGCCGGCGACGACGTTGGCGAAGATCAACAGACTCATGCCCTGGCCGATGCCGCGCTGGGTGATGAGTTCGGCGAGCCACATGACGAAGGCCGTGCCGGCGGTCATGATCGCCACCATGAACAGTCCCAACGAGAGGCTGAACTTGGGGATGAGGTCGATGTTGAACCCGAGCAGGGCCTGGTCGTGACCGTGGAAGGCGTAGATCAGACCAGTCGACTGCAGCAGGGCGAGACCGATGGTCAGGTAACGCGTGGTCTGGGTGATCTTTTTCTGTCCGACGGCGCCCTGGTCGCGCCACTGGGTCAGCTTGGGGATGACGGTCGTCAGGAGTTGGATCACGATGGAACTGGTGATGTAGGGCATGACGCCGAGTCCGAAGACCGCCAGTCGGGTGAGAGCGCCACCGGAGAAGAGGTTCAAGAAACCGAGCACGCCACTGGCGCCGGCCTTCGACTGGAGCAGTTGGACCTGGCTCCAACTCACGCCGGGAATCGGGATGTTGGCGCCAGCCTGGTACAAACAGATGACGCCAATCGTGAACAAAACCTTGTTGCGCAGGTCTGGTACGCGAAAGATGTTCCCGAGTCGCCGTAGCACGGTCGGACCTTAGCGGTTCTGGTGTTGGTTGCCCGATGCCGGAGGGCGAACGGCGAAGGGCAGCGCCACTTCGCTCGTCGTGCCACCCGCGGCCTCGATGGCGGCCTTGGCCGACGCCGAAAATCGGTGAGCCGTTACGTTCAACTTCGTAGTGAGTTCGCCACGACCGAGAACCTTCACGAAGTCCTTGCGTCGCGCCAGTCCTCGCTCGACGATGACGTCGAGCGTGATGTCGCTGACGCCGAGGGCCGCGAGGGCGTCGAGGTTCACTGGCGTGTACTCCACGCGGAACGGGTTGGTGAAGCCCTTTAGCTTGGGGATGCGCTGGAGGAGCGGCAACTGGCCGCCCTCAAATCCGGCCGGGATCGTGCGACGGGCCTTTTGGCCCTTGGTGCCACGTCCGGCCGTCTTGCCGCCGCGACCACCGATACCACGACCGACGATCTTCTTGCGCTTGATTGAGCCTTCGGGTGACTTGAGATCGTGCAACTTCATTCGTTGACCTCTTCTACTTTCACGAGGTGCGGCACACGCGCGATCATCCCGTGGATTTCGGGACGATCGGGCAGCACGTTGGATTGGCCAATACCGCGAAGGCCGAGCGCGCGAAGGGTTCCGCGGTGCTTGGGCTTCGTGGCGATGCCGGAGCGAATTTGGGTGACCTTCAACATCAGCTCTCCGTCACTTTGAACAGGTCGCCCTCGCGCTGACGCTCGCGATAGGCGCGAAGGGTCCCGCTGGGGATGACGTGGTCGGCCGGCTTGTCGCGCGAGGCGGCGATCTCCTCGGGGCGACGAAGCTGCTTGAGGCCCTCGATGGTGGCGTGGGCCACGTTGATGCCGTTGGAGGATCCCAGGGACTTGGCGATGATGTCCTTGACGCCGGCCATCTCGAGGATGGCGCGCGCGGCGCCACCGGCGATGACGCCGGTACCGGGAGCGGCGGGCTTCATCAACACTCGTCCGGCACCGGAGGCGCCGAGGACCGGGTAGACGATCGTGGTGCCGGCGAGCGGCACATCGAAGAGGTTCTTGCGAGCCTCTTCGATGCCCTTTTGCACCGCGAGCCCCGCCTCTTTGGCCTTGCCGTAGCCGAGACCGACGCGACCGTTGCCGTCGCCGATCACCATTAACGCGGTGAAGGAGAACCGACGTCCACCCTTCACGACCTTCGAGACGCGATTCACCTTGATGGTGCGCTCTTCGAACTGTTCCAGGTCAGCCATTAAAACTCCAGTCCGGCGGCGCGAAGGGTGTCGGCGAACGCCGCCACCCGGCCGTGATAATCGAATCCGCCACGGTCGAAGACGACGGCGGTGATGTTGGCCTCTTTGGCGCGCTGGGCCAGCAGTTCGGCGACGGCCTTGGCCCCGGCGATGTTGCCGCCGGTGCTCTTCTTGAGGTCGGCCTCGACCGACGAGGCGGCAGCCAGCGTGCGGCCAGCCACGTCATCGATGATCTGGGCCGAGATGTGCTTGTTAGTACGCGAAACGGCGACGCGGGGACGCTCAGCCGTGCCCGAGAGGCGACGGCGGATGCGCGCGTGACGACGTTTGCGTAACTCCAGTGTGGTTCGTGCCATTACTTCGCAGCCTTTCCAGCCTTGCGCACTACTCGTTCTCCGAGGTAGCGAACGCCCTTGCCCTTGTAGGGCTCGGGCTTACGGATCTTGCGGATGGACGCGGCCACTTGACCGACGGCCTCCTTGTCAGCGCCTTTGACGATGACGCGCGTCGGCAGCGGCACCTCGAAGGTGATGCCCTCGGGCGCGGTGAACTTGACGGGGTGCGAGAAGCCCAGGGCGAGGTCGAGCACGCCCGGTCCCCCGTTGGCGGCGCGGTAACCGACGCCGATGATCTCGAGCTCCTTGGACCAGCCGTCGGTCACGCCGATCACCATGTTGGCGATCAACGTGCGCGTCAGTCCGTGCAACGAGCGGTACTGCGTCTCGTCGTTCAGGCGCGACACCGTCAGGACGTCGCCGGACTGCTCGAGCGTGATGCCGTCGGGAATGATGCGGCTCATGGTGCCGTTCGGGCCCTTCACCGTCGCGACGCCGTCGGCGACCGTGACGCTCACGCCCGCGGGCACGGTGATGGGGTTATTGCCGATTCGCGACATCAGCGGACCTCCGGGTTGCGGGGACTACCAGACATAACAGAGCACCTCGCCACCGAGCTTGGCTTTGCGCGCTTCGCGGTCGGTCATCAGGCCGTGGCTGGTCGAGACGACGGCCACGCCGACGCCCCCCAGCACCTTGGGCATCTGGTCGGACTTCTTGTAGATGCGAAGTCCCGGCTTGGAGACGCGCTTAATGCCGATGATCGTCTTCTTGCGGTCCTCGGAGTACTTGAGCGTTATCTCGAGTTGGTTGCCGGGCTTGCCGTCGACCTTGGAGACGGAAAAGCCGGCGATGAAGCCCTCGCGCTCGAGGACCTTGGCCAGGTTCTCTTTCAATTTCGAACTGGGCATCTTCACGGTGTCGAACATCGCGGAATTGGCGTTGCGGATCCGCGTGAGCATGTCGGCGATGGGGTCGGTCATGGTCATGATCTACCTACCAACTCGCCTTGGTCACGCCGGGGATTTCGCCGGCGTGCACCATCTGACGCAAGCAGATACGGCACAGGCCGAACTTGCGGTACACCGAGCGCGGTCGACCGCATCGCTCGCAGCGCGTGTAGGCGCGCGTGGAGAACTTCGGGGTCTTCTGCTGCTTGATTCGAAGAGCTTTCTTCGCCATATTTACTTGTTCTCCTGCTTGAAGGGGAAGCCGTACGCGCGCAAAAATGCGCGTCCCTGCTCGTCGTTCGTTGCCGTGGTGACGATGGTGATGTCGAAACCACGTGCAGCGTCGATCTTGTCGTAGTCGACCTCGGGGAAGATCAACTGGTCATTGATGCCGAACGTGTAGTTGCCGTGTCCGTCGAAGGACTTCGGCGACAGACCGCGAAAGTCGCGGATACGCGGGATCGCCAGGCTGAGCAGCCGGTCGAAGAACTCCCAGGCGCGGTCCCCGCGCAGCGTCACCTTCACGCCAATGGGCTGTTCCTCGCGGAGCTTGAAACTGGCGATCGACTTCTTCGCGCGCGTCACGACCGGCTTTTGTCCGGTGATGAGCTCGAGGTCGCGTTGCGCTCCCTCGAGCAGTGACGCCTGCTGCGTGGCGCGACCGACCCCGGAGTTGAGGACGATCTTCGTCAGGCGCGGGACCTGCATGATGTTGTCGAGGCCGAGTTCCTCTTTCAAGGCGGGACGAATCTCTTCGTCGAAGCGCACCTTGAGACGGGGGCGGGTGGTGGTGCTCACAAAACCTCCCCACACTTGCGACAGACGCGGTGTTTCACGCCTTCTTCGGTCTTGTAACCGACCTTGGCCGGTCCCTTGTGGTTGTCGCACCAGAGCGCGACGTTGCTCGCGTCGAGCGGCATCAACTTGTCGATGATGCCGGCCTGCATGGTGGAGCCGGCCTGCTTGGTGTGGCGCTTGGCGATGTTGAGGCCGTCGAGGATCACCTTGTTGGCACTCGGCATCGCCTCTTCGACGTGGGCCCGCTCGCCGCGGAACTTGCCGGCCAGGACGAACACTTCGTCACCCTTACGGATTTTCATTACAGCACCTCCGGTGCCAGGGAAATAATTCGCATGAACTTCTTGTCGCGCAGTTCGCGCCCCACGGGCCCGAAGATGCGCGTGCCGCGCGGCTGCAGTTGGTCGTTGATTAGCACCGCGGCATTCTCGTCAAACTTGATGTAGGAACCGTCGGGACGACGCTTCTCCTTGGACGTGCGAACGACGACGCAGCGCACCACGTCGCCCTTCTTCACGGCGGCGCCGGGGATCGCTTCTTTGACGGTGGCGATGAAGACGTCACCGATCGAGGCGTAGCGACGACGCGATCCACCGAGCACGCGGATGCAAAGCACTTCCTTCGCTCCGCTGTTGTCGGCGACCTTGAGTCGGCTCTCTTGTTGAATCATCGCGCACGCTCCACGACTTCGGTGAGGCGCCAACGCTTCAGCTTCGAGAGCGGACGGGTCTCTTGGACGCGGACCTTGTCACCGATCTTGGCTTCGTTCTTTTCGTCGTGGACGTAGAGCTTCTTAGTGCGCTGGACGGTCTTGCCGTAGCGAGGGTGACTCACGCGCTCGTTCACCGCGACGACCAGCGTCGAGTTCATCTTGTCCGAGACGACGATGCCCTCACGGACCTTGCGGGGATTGACCCTGTTTGTTTCGTTGGAGTCAGTCATGACTACTCACCTTCCTTGCGCCTCAGCGGCCGCGATCTCACGCTCGCGCGCGAACGTCGAGAGGCGGGCCACGTCGCGGCGCACCTCGTTGAGACGCGCCGAGTTGTCGAGCTGACCGGTCGCGAGCTGAAAGCGCATGTTGAAGAGCTCGCGGCGCGACTCAGCGAGTCGCTCGAGCAGTTCGCGGTCGCCCAACAGTCGCATCTCGGCGATTCGTTCACGGGTCTTGGCCATTAGATGCTCACTTCCGGGGTCCCGTGCGTGCCGGGACGGATGACGAATTTGGCCTTGATGGGCAACTTCTGAATGGCGCGCTCCATGGCGGCGCGGGCCAGGGCCTCATCGACACCACCGAGCTCGAACATGATGCGGCCGGGCTTCACCACGGCGACCCAGAACTCGGGGTTGCCCTTTCCGGAACCCATGCGGGTCTCGGCCGGCTTCTGCGTAACCGGCTTGTCGGGGAAGACGCGGATCCAGACCTTGCCACCACGCTTCACGTGACGGGTCATGGCGATACGGGCCGCCTCGATCTGTCGCGCGGTGATCCAGCCCCGTTCGAGGGCTTGGATTCCGAAGTCGCCGAAGTTCAGCTCGACGCCGCCCTTGGCGTTGCCGCCACGACGTCCGCGCTGTTGCTTGCGGTGCTTTACCTTGCGGGGCATCAACATGGTTACTCGGCGTCCTTCCGGAAATGCGGAGTGTCGTTGTGCTCTTGGGCGGTACGACGCTCGATCTCTTCTTCGACGCTGAGTTGCGCCTCGACCTCGGGGGTCTCGGCCAAAAGATCGACGGACTCGACCTCGTCACCGTCAACGACGATCTCTTCGACGACCTCGTCGACGACCGGCTCGGCCTCGACGCGGCGGCGTCCACCACCGGCGCGCACGACACCCTTGGGTGCCGAGGATCCGCTCGAGGACGCCACCGGGGTCGCGTCGCCCGCGGCCATCGCGGCCTCGCGCACGATCTTCTCGTCGTTGGTCAACTGGTACGGCAGGATGTCGCCCTTGTAGATCCACACCTTCACGCCGATGCGTCCGGTCGAGGTGCGGGCCTCGCGGAATCCGTAGTCGATGTCGGCGCGCAGGGTGTGCAGCGGCACGCGACCCTCGCGATAGGACTCGCGGCGTGACATCTCCGCGCCACCGAGACGTCCCGACGCCTGAATCTTGACGCCCATGGCGCCGGCCTTCTGCACGGTCTGGATACCACGCTTCATGGCGCGACGAAAGGCCACTCGACGAAGCAGTTGGTCGCAAATTCCTTGGGCGATCAAGGCCGCGTCCAGTTCGGGCTGCTTGATCTCTTGGATGTTCAGCGAGATCTTGTTCTTCTGACCGGTGATCTTCTCGAGGTCCTTCTTCAGGCGCTCGGCCTCGGCGCCGCGGCGACCGATGACGATGCCCGGACGCGCGGTGTGGATGTCCACGCGGATGCGGTCGGAGTTGCGCTCGATCTCGATGCGACTGACCGCGGCACTCTCGAGTTGCTTGGTCAGGTAGTCGCGGATCTTCCAGTCCTCGATGACGAGGTCCTTGTAGCCGCGCTCCTTGAACCAGCGCGACTTCCAGTCCGTCGTGATCCCGAGACGGAAACCGTAGGGGTTTACCTTCTGACCCATTACTTCGTCTCCTCAGTGGTGTCGTCTGAATCTGTGTCGTCGACCGGAACTTCGGCCAGCGTCTCATCGGCGGGCGCTTCGTCGACGGGCCTCTCGGCCACGTCGCTCTCGGCGTCGACCTGGTCCGTGGCGACCAGGTCCTCGACCGGGGTGTCGACGGTGTCGAACTCCATGAGGTCGGTTTCGTTGACCTCGTCCTCTATCTGGGCATTGGCGTTCGCCTCAGCCTCCAGGGCTTCGTTCTCGGCCGCTACGACGGCGGCGGTCTCGCGCTTGTTCAAACTGGCCTGCTGGTCGGCGCGACGACGTGACGACGCCACCCGGCGGGTGCGCGACACGGCGGCCTGGGCGGTACGCGCGTTGCGAAGGGTCTCGAGACGCTCGTCATCGAGTCGCGACACGATGACGGTGATGTGGCACGAACGCTTGCGAATCTGTCCGGCCCGTCCGCGCGCCCGGGGGGTGAAGCGCTTCATGGTGATGCCCTCATCGGCGTAGGCGGCCGAGACGAAGAGCTCGTCGGCCTGCATCGCGTCGTTGGTGACGGCGTTCGCCACGGCCGAGGCGAGGACCTTGCCAATCACGTCGGCGGCCTCGCGGTTGGTGCCGGCGAGAATCTCGCGTGCGGTGGTGACGTCTTCGCCGCGAATGAGGTTCAAGACAACGCGCGCCTTGCTCGCCGACATGTGATAGCCGCGCAGGGTGGCGCGGGTACCGGGACGTTCGTTCAGCTTGGGACCGGTCATTAGCGCTTACCCGTCTTTTCCTGGCCGGCGTGGAAGCGGAAGGTTCGCGTCGGCGCGAACTCCCCCAGCTTGTGTCCGACCATCGACTCGTTCACGAAGACCGGGACGTGGCGACGGCCGTCGTGCACGGCGAAGGTGTGCCCGACCATATCGGGGATCACCGTCGAACGACGGCTCCAGGTCTTGATGACCTTCTTCTCGTTCGCCGCGTTCATCGCGTCCACCTTCTTCAAGAGGTGAGCATCGATGAAGGGCCCCTTTTTCAGACTTCGTGACATTCTCTACCTACCTCCGCGCGCCGCGTCCACGGCGGCGACGAATAATTAGCGCGTCTGATGTCTTTGGCAGACGCGTACGGCCTTCGGGCTGGCCCCACGGCGAGACCGGGTGACGTCCACCGGACGTCTTGCCTTCGCCACCACCGAGGGGGTGGTCGACCGGGTTCATGGCCACACCGCGCGTCTGGGGGCGGATGCCCTTCCAGCGGTTGCGGCCGGCCTTGCCGATCGAAGTTAATTCGTGTTCGGAGTTGCCGACGATGCCGAGCGTGGCGCGACAGTCAATCGGCACGCGGCGCATCTCGGTCGAGGGCAGTCGCAACGTGGCGTAGGCGCCCTCTTTGGCGACGATCTGCACACCCATGCCGGCACTGCGGGCCATCTTGCCGCCGCCGCCGGGACGCAGCTCGACGTTATGGACCGTGGAGCCGGTCGGGATGAAGCGCATCGGCAACGCGTTGCCGTTACGGATGTCGGCCTTGGGACCGGACTCGACCATGTCGTCGACCTTCAGACCATTCGGCGCGAGGATGTAGCGCTTCTCGCCGTCGAGGTAGTGCAGCAAAGCGATGCGACAGGTCCGGTTCGGGTCGTATTCAATGGCGGCCACGCGTGCGGGGATGGCGTCCTTGTTGCGCTTGAAGTCGATGATGCGGTACTGCTGCTTGTGGCCACCACCGCGGTGACGCGAGGTCTTGCGGCCGTAGTTGTTGCGGCCACCGGTCTTGGGCTTGGAATCGAGCAGCGACTTCTCAGGCAGGGTCTTCGTGATGTCGGCGAAGTCCGAGACCGTCTGGAAGCGCCGACCGGGGCTGGTGGGTTTGCGTTGACGTAGCGCCATGGCGGTCCTTAGTTCTCGAAGAGGTTGATCGTGTCACCGGCTTTTAGGGTGACGATGGCCCGCTTCGTGCCCGGGCGCATGCCCACGACACCGGTGCGACGGTTGCGCGTCGACTTACCCTTGCGGTTGAGTGTGTTGACGTTGGTGACCTTGACGTTGAAGGTCCGCTCGACGGCGTTTCGCACGTCGACCTTGGTCGAGCGCGGGTCCACCACGAAGACGTAGGTGCCCTTATCCATCAGGGCGTAGGTCTTCTCCGAGACCACCGGGCGAATTAGGACGCTCATGGCATCGCGCATCAGCTGTTCTCCTTCAGCGTCGGCAACGTCTCATCGGTGAAGAGGATCCAGTCGCAGTCGAGGACGTCATAGGCGTTGACCTCGCCAGCGTCGATGGTCTTCACGTTCATCAAGTTGCGGAACGATCGCAGCGCCGTGGCATCATCGCGGCCCAACACCACCAAGATTTTCCCGTCGAGCCTGAGGGCTTCGAGGGCACCGATCGCGTCCTTGGTCCGGGGCGTCTCCCACGTGGCGAAGCTGTCGATGATCGCGACGCGATTCATTGAGGCGCGGTCCGACAGCGCCGAGTAGAGCGCCAGGCGAATCATCTTCTTGGGCGTCTTCTGGTCGTACTTACGCGGCTTCGGTCCGAGCGCGATGCCACCGCCCGGGTACTGCGGCGCGCGGATGGTGCCCTGACGGGCCCCCCCGGTGCCCTTCTGGTTGAAGGGCTTGCGGCCACCACCGCGAACCTCTTTGCGCGTCTTGGTCGACTGCGTGCCCGAGCGCTTGGCGGCCAGTTGCGCCTTGATCACCTGGTGCAACACGGCCATGTTGGGTTCGATGCCGAAGATCGTCGGCTCGAGATCGACGGTGCTGAGCGCGCTCCCGTCGAGGGACATGCGCGCGGCCGCGCGCTTAGCGGGCTCGGGTCGGTCCTTCTTGATCGGGCCACGGAGGGTGAAGACGTCGGTCATCGCGTGCCTCCGGCCTTCATCGGATTCTTCACGGACGTACGCAGGACGACCGTGCCGCCGCGCGGACCGGGCACGGCCCCCTTGACGAGCACCAGGTGGCGCTCGACGTCGACCGAGATCACTTCGAGATTCGTGGTGGTCACCTGAACGCCACCCATGCGACCGGCCATCTTCGTGCCCTTGAAGACGCGACCGGGCGTGGCGCAGGCGCCGATGGAACCGGGCGCGCGGTGGTGCTTGTGGTTGCCGTGCGCGGCGCCCTGACCCGAGAAGTTGTGGCGCTTCATGGAACCGGCGAAGCCCTTGCCTTTGGCGACCGCGGTGGCGTCGATCATCTCGCCCTTTTCGAAGGCGTCGGCGAGGATCTCCTGCCCGACTTCGTAGCCGGTGACGTCATCAAGGCGAAGTTCGACCAGTTTCTTGCCGGGCGTCACGCCGGCCTTCTCGAAGTGACCGAGCTCGGGCTTGGAAAGCGTCGAGGCCCGACGGGTTCCCCACGTCACCTGGACGGCCGAGTAACCCTCCTTCTCCGGGGTCTTCACCTGCACAATGCGAGCGGGGCTGACGCGAACGACCGTCACCGGGATGGCCCGGTTCTGGGCGTCCCAGACCTGGGTCATGCCCACTTTCTCGCCGACGATCGCTTTGGTCGCCACGTGTGCCTCTTTCTTCCTCTATGCGTCGGTTGCCGACACACAGACGCTCCGCCGGGTAACGAAACCCGAACGGAGCGCTCGACTGGTTTGGTTCAGCGTTCCCCAAAGGGCAACTGAACACTTCTTTTTTCCGCCCGAACAGCTTTATGGGGGCTATTAACGGTACACCATCGGGCCCCGCGCGCGCAAAGGCGCGGGCCTCACGGGTATCAGACTTGGCGAATCTTGATCTCGATGTCGACGCCGGCCGGAAGGTCCAGACGCTGGAGCGAATCGACGGTCTTGGCGGTGTGGTCCACGATGTCCAAAAGGCGCTTGTGCACGCGCATTTCGAAGTGCTCGCGCGAGTCCTTGTGCTTGTGGGGTCCCCGAACGACCGTGTAACGGTGCTTCTCGGTGGGCAGGGGCACGGGGCCCTGCACCCTCGCGTTCGTGCGCTCGACCGTCTGGACGATCTTCGCGGTGGACTGGTCCAGGACGCCGTGGTCGAAGGCCTTCAGCCGGATGCGAATCATTTGTCGGTTGTCGGCCATGAATAGCTACTTCAGGATCTTGACGACGCGACCGGAACCGACGGTACGGCCACCCTCGCGGATGGAAAAGGTGAGACCCTCTTCCATGGCGATCGGCTTACCCAGGGTCACGGTCATCTCGGTGTTGTCCCCGGGCATCACCATCTCGGTGCCCGAGGGCAGCTCGATGGTGCCCGTGACGTCGGTGGTGCGGAAGTAGAACTGCGGACGGTAGTTCGCGAAGAACGGCTTGTGACGGCCGCCCTCTTCCTTGGTGAGCACGTAGACCGAGGCCTCGAAGTTGGAGTGGGGCGTGATGGTGCCGGGCTTGCAGAGCACCTGGCCGCGCTCGACTTCTTCCTTCTTCGTGCCACGGAGTAAGGCGCCGAGGTTGTCGCCGGCCTGTCCCTGGTCGAGGAGCTTGCGGAACATCTCGATGCCCGTCACGACGGTCTTGGTCGTCGGGCGAAGGCCCACGATCTCGACTTCGTCGCCGACCTTCACGACGCCCTGCTCGACCTTGCCGGTGACGACGGTGCCACGGCCGGTGATGGACATGACGTCTTCGATCGACATGAGGAACGGCTTCTCGGTCGCGCGAACGGGCTCGGGGATGAACGTGTCAACGGCGTCCATCAGTGCCATGACCTGGTCGCCGGCCGCTTCGTCGCCTTCGAGGGCCTTCAACGCCGAGACGCGAACGATCGGGGTGTCGTCGCCCGGGAAGCCGTAGCTGGTCAGGAGCTCACGGATTTCCATCTCGACGAGCTCGAGGAGCTCTTCGTCGTCGACCTGGTCGACCTTGTTGAGGGCGACCACGATGTAGGGCACGCCGACCTGGCGCGCGAGCAGCACGTGCTCGCGGGTCTGGGGCATCGGGCCGTCGGTCGCCGCGACGACGAGGATGGCCCCGTCGACCTGGGCGGCGCCGGTGATCATGTTCTTGACGTAGTCGGCGTGGCCGGGCATGTCCACGTGCGCGTAGTGACGTTTGGCCGTCTCGTATTCCACGTGGGCGATGGAGATGGTGATACCGCGCTGCTTCTCTTCGGGCGCCTTGTCGATCTGGTCAAAGGGCGTGAAGGAGGTACCGGGCAGGCGGGTGGAGAGGACCTTGGTGATGGCCGCGGTAAGAGTGGTCTTGCCGTGGTCGATGTGGCCCATCGTTCCGACGTTTACGTGCGGCTTAGTGCGATCGAACTTCTTCTTTGCCATTGTCGGGAACTATCTTTCTGTCTAGCGACGGGTTCTCATGAAGCCGTCTTGTTCGTTTTGGCCCGCCCCGACTACGGTTTGGACCTTGTTTTCGCTGGTCACCCAGCGTCTTACGCGCCAGTGGCCTTGGCCACGATCTCCTTCGAAATCGCGTCAGGTACTTCAGCGTAGGAATGGAACTGCATGGTGTACGTCGCTCTCCCTTGAGTGCGAGAACGCAGGTCAGTAGCGTAGCCGAACATGTCGGCCAGCGGCACAAGTGCCCGAATCGCCTGACTATTGCCATTCTGATCCATGCCCTCGACGCGTCCGCGACGAGACGAAAGGTCGCCGATGACGTCGCCCATGTAGTCCTCGGGCGTCACGACCTCGACGGCCATGATCGGCTCGAGCAACACCGGGCTGGCGAGGCGCGCGGCCTTCTTCACGGCGATCGATCCGGCGATCTTGAAGGCCATCTCCGAGGAGTCGACGTCGTGGTACGAACCGTACGTCAACCTCACGCGCACGTCGACGACCGGATAGCCCGCCAGGACGCCCGAAGTCAACGCCTCAGTGATGCCCTGATTCACCGGCTGGATGTACTCCTTGGGGATCACGCCACCCGAGGTCTCGTCCACGAACTCGTAGCCCCCACCGGGGCCCGTGGGCTCCAGGGTGATGACGACGTGGCCGTACTGACCCCTACCACCGGTCTGGCGCACGTACTTCTCTTCGACTTTGGTGACCGTCTTACGAACGGTCTCGCGGTAGGCCACCTGGGGCTTACCGACGTTGGCGTCCACGGCGAATTCGCGCTGCATGCGGTCGACCAGCACCTCAAGGTGCAGCTCACCCATGCCCGAGATGACGGTCTGGCCGGTCTCTTCGTCGGTGCGCACGCGAAACGTCGGGTCCTCTTCGGAGAGTGCGTACAACGCGCGACCTAGTTTGTCCTGGTCGGCCTTGGTCTTGGGCTCGACGGCCACGTGGATGACCGGCTCGGGGAAAACCAATGTCTCGAGTTGAATCGGCTGGTCGATGGACGAGAGCGTGTCACCCGTCGTCACTTGCTTGAGTCCCACCGCGGCGACGATGTCGCCGGTGCGGATGGTGTCGAGGTCTTCGCGGTTGTTGGCGTGCATCAGCAGCAGACGTCCGAGACGCTCCTTCTTCATGCCCCTCGTCGTATTGACGACGGTGTCGCCCTTCTCCAAGGTGCCGGAGTAGACGCGCAGGTAGGTGAGCTTGCCGACGTAGGGGTCGGTCTGCACCTTGAAGGCCAGGGCCGCGAAGGGCTCATCGTCGGAGGGTTTGCGCTCGATGACCTCGTCCTTGCCGGGCTTGGTGCCCTGGGTCGGCGGGAGGTCGATCGGGGACGGCAAGAAGTCGACCACGGCGTCGAGCATGGGCTGGACACCCTTGTTTTTGAAGGCCGAACCGTTGAGGATCGGTACGCACAGTCCCTCCAGCGTCCCGTGGCGCAGGGCGCTTCGGATGTCCTCGACCGAGACGTCGTGACCCTCGAGGACCTGTTCCATCAGATGGTCGTCGAAGGTGGTGAGCAGGTCGAGCAGCTTCACGTGGTACTCGGCGGCCTGGGCCTTGTACTCGTCGGGGATCTCGATCACTTCGACGCGCTCACCGTGCTCGTCGTGGTGGATCGTCGCGGTCATCGAGCAGATGTCGATGATGCCGAGGTAGCCGCCTTCGGAGCCGATGGGCAGCTGGATTACGGCCGGAACGCAGTCGAGGCGGTCGGCGATCATGTCGACGCATCGGAAGAAGTCCGCGCCGATGCGGTCCATCTTGTTGACGAAGCAGATGCGCGGGACGTTGTACTTGTTGGCTTGGCGCCAGACCGTCTCGGTCTGGGGCTCGACGCCGGCGACGGCGTCGAAGACCGCGACCGCGCCGTCGAGGACGCGCAGCGAGCGCTCGACTTCGACCGTGAAGTCAACGTGGCCGGGCGTGTCGATGATGTTGATGCGGTGGCCGTTCCAGTAGGCGGTCGTGGCGGCCGAGGTGATGGTGATCCCGCGCTCTTGTTCTTGGACCATCCAGTCCATCGTGGCGCCGCCGTCGTGGACCTCACCGATCTTGTAGTTCTTGCCGGTGTAAAAGAGGATGCGCTCGGTCGTGGTCGTCTTGCCGGCGTCAATGTGCGCCATGATCCCAATATTGCGGACCTTGTCCAGGGCGATATCGCGAGCGGTCATTTCGAGCTTTCTTTGATTACCAGCGGTAGTGCGCGAAGGCCTTGTTGGACTCGGCCATCTTGGCCACGTCCTCACGACGCTTCACTGCAGCACCGACACCGTTACTCGCATCAATGATCTCATTGGCGAGCCGCTCGGCCATGGTCTTTTCGCGGCGCTTCTTCGCGAAATCCGTCAACCAGCGGATAGCCAGTGTAGTGGCGCGACGGGGACGAACCTCCATCGGCACCTGGTACGTGGTGCCACCGACGCGGCGGCTCTTTACCTCCAACTCCGGTCGAACGTTCTCCAAGGCGCGCTTCAAGGTCGCCACGGGATCGGTGCCGGTCTTCTGCTCGACCTGCTCCAAGGCGGTGTAGACGATGCGCTCAGCGATCGTGCGCTTGCCGCGCTCGAGGATCTTGTTGGTGAGTTGCGTGACGAGGACCGACTTGTAGATCGGGTCGACCGGGACTTCACGACGGAGGGCGGGGCCTTTACGAGGCATTGCTTACTTCTCCCTCTTGGCGCCGTAACGACTACGGGCCTGCTTGCGGTCACGAACCCCCGAGGTGTCGAGCGCGCCGCGGATGATCTTGTAGCGAACGCCCGGGAGGTCCTTCACACGACCGCCGCGCACCAGGACGATCGAGTGCTCCTGGAGGTTGTGGCCGACGCCCGGGATGTAGGCCGTGACCTCCACGCCCGAGGTGAGACGGACACGAGCGACCTTGCGAAGGGCCGAGTTCGGCTTCTTCGGGGTTACCGTGTGGACGCGCGTGCACACACCGCGACGCTGCGGGGCCCCCTTCAGGGCTGGCGTCTTGGTCTTGGAAACCTTGTCCTGTCGACCCTTTCGGACCAACTGTGCAATTGTGGGCACGCAGAAAACCTCTTCTATTTGAACTTCGTTGCTGGAGCGTGCCAGAGACTTCGCACGCGGACTATCAATCCTACGACAAAACACCCTCGAACGGCAAGCCAGCCGGGCCGATGAAGGCTCCGGCTGACCTCGCGCTAGATCGCTCGGTTACCCAACTCGTCTTCCGCGTTGGCGGCGTCGTTCTCGGGCAGGGCCGACTCGTCGTAGGTGGCGGTCCCGATGTTCTGGAACGCCGACAGGTCGGCGCTGAATGAGGCGTCGTCGCCGGAGAGTTCACCGAGCAGGCTCGCGAGGTCGAGGTCGTCGTCGCTGACCTGCGCCCAGGCGGGCAGCAGTTCGGCGTCGGGCATGTCCAGACGCAGTTCGCGCTGGTTGTAGTACTCGAGTCCGGAACCGGCGGGGATGAGCTTGCCGATGATGATGTTCTCCTTCAACCCGATCAGGTGGTCACGCTTGCCCTCGATCGCCGCTTCGGTGAGGACCCTCGTCGTCTCCTGGAAGGAGGCGGCCGAGAGCCACGAGTCGGTGGCGAGCGAGGCCTTGGTGATACCCATCAACTGGGCGCGGCCGTCGGCCGCTTCCTTGCCGTTTGCTTCGATGTCGTCGTTGGTGTCGTTGAAGAGCTTCACGTCGACCATCGCTCCGGGCAGCCACAGGGACTCTCCGGCGTCAACGATCTGGACACGGCGCGTCATCTGACGAACGATCAGTTCGATGTGCTTGTCGTGAATCGACACACCCTGGTCGCGGTAGACGTTCTGGACCTCTTCGACCAGGTACTGCTGGGTCTCACGAGTTCCGCGGAACTTCATCATCAGCTTCGGGTCGAGCGGTCCGTCGTGCAGGGGCGTGCCGACCTCGACCTCTTGACCGTCCTCGACGAGCAAGTGGCGCGCGATCGAGATCGACTCCTCCTGGACCTCGCCGTCGTTACCGACGACCGTGACTTTTCGTTCGCGACCGATCAACTCGACGCGCACCACGCCCGAGAACTCGGCGACCTTGGCAGCACCTTTCGGCGTACGGGCTTCGAAGAGCTCGACGACGCGCGGCAGGCCGTGCGTGATGTCGCTCTCGGTCACTCCACCGGAGTGGAAGGTACGCATGGTGAGCTGCGTGCCGGGCTCGCCGATGGACTGCGCGGCGATGACGCCGACGGCCTCACCGAGCTCGACCAACTGGTGCGTCGCGAGCGACAGTCCGTAACAAGCGGCGCACACGCCCTGCACGGCGTCACAGGTGAGCGTCGTGCGAACGCGAACGCGATCGACGGCGGCGTCTTCTCGAAGCAGCTCGACGTCGTCGACCATCAACATGGTGCCGGTAGCGATGGTCGTACCGTTCGAGAGCGTGACATCTTCGGCCAGGACGCGGCCCCACAGTTTGGTCTCGAGGTGCGCGCGCTGGCCGCGAGTGTCGGGCGTGACGTGCTCGATCCACATGCCGCGCTGGGTGTGGCAGTCGAACTCCTTGACGATTAGTTCTTGGGCGACGTCGACCAGTCGACGGGTCAGGTAGCCGGAGTCGGCGGTGCGAAGCGCCGTGTCACCGAGGCCCTTGCGGGTGCCGTGAGTCGAGATGAAGTACTCGAGGACCGAGAGGCCTTCTCGGAAGGAGGACTTGATCGGACGCGGGATCATCTCACCGCGCGGGTTGGACACCAGGCCCTTCATGGCGGCGATCTGACGGATCTGCTGGCTGTTGCCTCGAGCTCCGGAGTCGACCATCATGCGGATCGGGTTGTCGAACGTCGCGTTCATGGCACGGTCGGTGGCGTCACCGACCTCCTTGTTGGCGTTGGTCCAGATCTCGATCTCCTGCTGGCGACGCTCGTCGTCGACGATGACCCCTCGGCGGTAGTTGGTCTCGACCTTGGCGGCCTGCTCCTCGTACTTGTTCAAGATCGCGGCCTTCTCCGACGTCGTGACGACGTCGTCGATGGAGATGGTGAGTCCCGAGAGCGTGGCGTAACGGAAGCCCAACGACTTGATGGCGTCGAGTGATTCGGCGACCTCTTGGCGGCTGAAGCTGCCCGAGATCTCCTCCACGATGGTGCCGATCGGCGTGGCGTTCTTGCCGATGAGTTCATTCACGTAGCGGAAGCTGAACGGCAAGGCCTCGTTGAAGAAGACGCGTCCGGCCGTGGTGATCAGTGAACGGCTCGCGCCCTTCACTTCGACGCCGGCCGCTTCTAATCGCGTGTCCAGTGACGAACCCTCGCTCGGGCGGATCTGGATCTGCGTGCGCACGCCGATGGTCTTGTCGGCCAGGGCGTTCTCGATCTCGTACACGTGACGAAAGACCGGCGGGTTCGAGATCTCCTCGTCGGCCGGCAACGTCAAGTAGTACGCGCCGAAGACCATGTCCTGGGCCGGCTCGGTGATCGGTCGACCGGTGGCCGGCGTGAAGATGTTGTTGGTCGAGAGCATCAAGATGCGAGCCTCGGCCTGCGCTTCGGCGGACAGCGGTACGTGCACGGCCATCTGGTCACCGTCGAAGTCAGCGTTGAAGGCTTTGCACACCAGCGGGTGAATCTGGATGGCCTTGCCGTCGACGAGGACCGGCTCGAAGGCCTGGATACCCAGTCGGTGCAAGGTCGGTGCGCGGTTGAGCAACACCGGGTGCTCGCGGATGACCTCTTCGAGGACGTCCCACACCACGGCCTTGCGACGTTCGACCATGCGCTTGGCGCTCTTGATGTTCTGGGCCATCTGCGTCTCAATGAGACGCTTCATGACGAAGGGCTTGAAGAGCTCGAGCGCCATCATCTTGGGCAGACCACACTGGTGGAGCTTCAACTGCGGTCCCACCACGATGACCGAACGACCCGAATAGTCGACGCGCTTGCCGAGCAGGTTCTGACGGAACCGGCCCTGCTTACCCTTCAACATGTCCGAGAGACTCTTGAGCGGTCGGCCGCTCTGGCCGGCGACCGGACGTCCGCGACGGCCGTTGTCGAACAAGGCGTCGACGGCCTCTTGGAGCATTCGCTTCTCGTTGTTGACGATGATGTCCGGCGCCCCGAGGTCGAGCAGACGCTTCAGTCGGTTGTTGCGGTTGATGACGCGACGGTAGAGGTCGTTCAAGTCCGAGGTCGCGAAGCGGCCACCGTCGAGCTGCACCATGGGGCGCAGGTCCGGCGGGATGACGGGCACGGCTTCCAAGATCATGGCGCGCGGGTCGTTCAATCGACGGCCCTGGTCGTCACGACGGTTGAAGGACTGCACGATAGCGAGGCGCTTCAAGAACTTGGCGTGACGTTGCGCGCTTAAAGGCTTGCGGCCGTCCTTCGCGTCAATCATCTCGCGCATGACCTTCTCTTCTTGGTCCAGGTCCATGCGGTCGATCAGTTGCAAGATCGCGTCGGCACCCATGCCGCCTTCGAAGTACTCGCCGTAGCGGAAGTCCATCTCGCGGTACAACACTTCGTCCTCGATGATCTGACGAGAGTGCAGACCCTCGAAGGTGTCAAAGGCCTGCTTGGCCAGCTCGCGCTCTTCGGCGAAGCGCGAACGCACGCCGTCGAGTTCCTTCTCGGTGCCGCGCTGCAGCGCACGAAGTTCTGACTCTTTGGCGCCGTCGGCCTCGAGCTTGACGGCCCGGGTCTCGATCTCCTTGAGCTTGTTGTCGAGCGCCTTGACTTCGCGCTCGGCAATCTCGAGCGTCTCTTCGCCGAGGCCCTGGCGCAGTTCGGCCAAGTCGTCGTGACGCTTGTCGACGTCGACGAAGGTGACCATGTGCGCGGCGAAGTAGATGACCTTCTCGAGCTGCTTGGCCTTCAGCTCCTCTTTGGGAGCGGTGCCCATAAGCAGGTAGGCCAACCACGAGCGAGTACCGCGCAGGTACCAGATGTGCACGACCGGCGCCGACAGGGCGATGTGACCCATGCGGTCGCGACGGACCTTGTCACTGGTAACTTCGACGCCACAACGCTCGCAGACGATGCCCTTGAAACGAACGCGCTTGTACTTGCCGCAAGCGCACTCCCAGGCCTTTTGGGGCCCGAAGATCTTCTCGCAGAAGAGACCGTCCTTTTCGGGACGAAGCGTGCGGTAGTTGATGGTTTCGGGCTTCTTCACTTCTCCCGAAGACCAACTACGAATGTTCTGGGCCGTGGCGAGTCCAATGCTCAGTTCGTCGAACTGGTTGACGTCTAACGGGCTCATGACAACTTCCTTTCGGCGGCGCGTCGAGCGTCCTCTTCGTCAGATCCGCGCTCCGGTCGACTGATGTCGATACCGAGCTCGCGGGTGACCGAGAAGAAGTCCTCTTCGGTGTCGGCCAGGTCCACGTGGGCCCCGACCTTGTCGCGCACCTCTACGTTCAAACAGAGTGATTGCATTTCTTTGATGAGTACCTTGAAGGACTCCGGGATACCGGGCTCGGGCAGGTTCTGGCCCTTGACGATCGCTTCGTACGCGCGCTCGCGGCCCTTCATGTCGTCGGACTTGACGGTGAGCAGTTCCTGGAGCGCGTAGGCCGCGCCGTAGGCCTCGAGGGCCCAAACTTCCATCTCCCCGAAACGCTGACCACCGAACTGGGCCTTGCCACCGAGTGGCTGGGCGGTGATCATCGAGTACGGGCCGGTCGAGCGGGCGTGGATCTTGTCGTCGACCATGTGGGCCAGCTTCAAGATGTAGGCGTAGCCCACCGAGATCGGGCGGTCGTAAACCTCACCGGTGCGACCGTTGTAGAGCGTGACCTTGCCGTCGTTGTCCCCGGCTAGAAGGCGCTTGCCGTTTTGACCGTCGACGTTGAGCGTGGCGAAGGTCTGTTGGATCGTCGGCTTGTCCTTGGCCCGTTCGGTCTCGTCCCAGTGCGCGCCGTCGAAGGACGGGGTCGCCACGTAGACGGCCGGTTCGGTGCGCGGACGGGTCTTGCGGTACGGACGCGTGGCGGCGTCGGCCTGGTCGGCGTGTCCCGAGGTACCGACCGTCGAGTTGACCTCGATGCCGGCCCAGCCGTGACGCGCCGCGTAGCCGAGGTGACTCTCGAGCACCTGGCCCACGTTCATTCGACTGGGAACCCCGAGCGGGCTCAAGATGATGTCGACCGGCGTGCCGTCGGACATGAAAGGCATGTCCTCTTCGGGCAGGATCTTGGAGATGACGCCCTTGTTGCCGTGGCGGCCGGCGAGCTTGTCGCCCTCGCTGATCTTGCGCTTCTGGGCCACGTAGACCTTCACCAGCTGGTTGACGCCGGGCTGCATCTCGTGGTCTTCGTCACGGCTGTAGACCTTGACGTCGATGACCTTGCCGGACTCACCGTGGGGAACCTTCAGCGAGGTGTCGCGCACTTCGCGGGCCTTCTCACCGAAAATCGCGCGCAACAGTCGCTCTTCGGGCGACTGCTCAGTCTCACCCTTGGGCGTGACCTTGCCCACGAGGATGTCGCCCGGCTCGACTTCGGCGCCGATGCGCACGATGCCGAGGTCGTCCAAGTCCGCGAGGATGTCATCAGGCAGGTTCGGGATGTCCCGAGTGATCTCTTCGGCACCGAGCTTGGTGTCGCGAGCGTCGATCTCGTACTCCTTCACGTGGATCGACGTCAAGACGTCGTCACGAACGAGACGCTCGTTCAAGATGATGGCGTCTTCGTAGTTGTAGCCCTCCCACGGCATGTAGGCGACGAGCAGGTTCTTGCCGAGCGCGAGCTCGCCGTTGAACGTGCTGGTGCCGTCGGCCAAGAGGTCGCCATCTTTGACCGTCTCACCTCCGAAGACCAACGGCTTCTGGTTGATCGACGTGTCCTGGTTGGAACGGCGGAACTTGTTGAGGTTGTACTGCTTCTTGCCGAGCGCGTTGCCGTAGCGGTCGGTGACGTCTTTGTCGTACTCGACGACGATGCGGTCACCGGACACGAGCTTCACGACGCCGTCACCTTCGGCGATCAGTACGTCGCCGGAGTCGAGCGCGGCGCGCGCCTCCATGCCGGTACCGACGAACGGCGCCTCGGGCATGATGAGCGGCACGGCCTGCTTTTGCATGTTGGCGCCCATGAGTGCGCGCTGGGCGTCGTCGTGCTCGACGAAGGGAATCAACGACGTCGCGACCGAGATGATCTGCTTGGTCGACACGTCCATCAACTCGACTTCGTCGGGCTTGACGAAGTCGATCTCCGAAGTGGTCGAGGACGACTTGTTCGACGAGCCGACGCGCAGTCCGGTGCCGACGGGACCACGACGCACGAGCACGCGCTCGGCACGAATGACGCCCTTCTCGTCGATTTCGGTGTTGGCCTGGGCGATGACGAAACGCTCTTCTTCGTCGGCGGTGAAGTACTTGATCTCACCGGTGACCTTGCCCGACGTGACCACGCGGTACGGCGTCTCGATGAAGCCGTACTCGTTGATGCGCGCGTAGTTGGCGAGGTAGCCGATGAGTCCGACGTTCGGGCCTTCGGGCGTCTCGATGGGGCACATGCGTCCGTAGTGCGAGGAGTGCACGTCCCGGACTTCGAGGCCGGCGCGCTCACGTGACAGACCACCTGGTCCCAGGGCCGAGAGACGACGCTTGTGCGTGAGACCGGATAGCGGGTTGTTCTGGTCCATGAACTGGCTGAGCTGAGACGTCGCGAAGAATTCCTTGATCGCCGACATCACGGGACGGATGTTGATGAGCGTCTGGGGCGCGATCGCTTCGACGTCCTGGGTGTTCATGCGCTCGCGCACGACGCGCTCCATACGTGAGAGTCCGGTGCGTAGGGCGTTCTGGATCAGTTCGCCCACGCTACGGATGCGGCGGTTCGCGAAGTGGTCCTGGTCGTCGATGTGGTACGTGGTCTCCTTGGCGGTGCGGTCGCGCGCCAGGTTCAACAGATACGTCGCGGTGGCCAACACCTCGGCCTTGGAGAGCACGTGCATCGAGGTGTTCGGACGCTCCAGCAGATCGCCGAAGAGTTCGACGTTCTTGGCGACCTCGTCACCGAGCTTGCGGTCGAGCTTGTAGCGGCCCACGCGGCTGAGGTCGTAGCGCTTCTCGGAGAAGAACGCGCCCTCGAAGTACTGACGGGCCGCTTCGATGGTCTGTACTTCGCCGGGACGCGCGCGTCGGTAGATCTCGAGCCACGCGGTCTCTTGGCTGGCGCGCAGGAAGTTCTCGGGCGTGTCCTCAAGGTTGTACTTGTCCATGTGCTTGGCGATCTCGAGGTGCGCCTTCTTCCAGTCCGCGTGGAACTGGTCTTCGAGGAAGTCGAAGTGGGCGACGAACTTCTCGAAGAACGCTTCGTCCATGACGGTGTCGAGTGCGCGCAGCAAGGTGAAGATCGAAATACGACGCTTGCGCGCAATGCGCGCACCGGCGTTAGCGGCTTTGTTCTTCTTCTCTTCCAAGTCGACCTGGAGCCACTCACCGCGGCTCGGGTGGATCGTTCCTTCGAAGGCGACCTTCTCGTCCTTGCCGGGCTGGAACAACACGCCCGGTGAACGCACGAGCTGGCTGACCACGACACGCTCGGTGCCGTTGATGATGAACGTTCCCTGTTCGGTCATGATCGGGAAGTCGCCCATGAAGACGGTCTGCTCTTTGATCTCGCCGGTCTCACTGTTAAGGAAGCGCGCGCGAACGAAGATCGGCTGGGAGTACGTGGTGGCGCGCTGACGGCACTCTTCCACGGTGAACTTCGGCGGACTTTTTAGGTCCGCGTCGTCGGGGTCGAACTCCAGTTCGAGTGAGAGTCGACCGGTGAAGTCCGTAATCGGCGAGATGGCCTCGAAGGCTTCACGCAGACCCTGCTTCATGAACAGGTCGAAACTGTCTCGCTGAATTTCGAGAAGGTTAGGCAAGGGGTGAGCTTCACCGAGTGCCGAGAAGTTAAATCGCTCTGGGCTAGTGGACCGAGACGTCAACGGTCTATCCTCCGTGTTGGTGGGTGATTACTGAGGGCATATGCCGGGAACACGTACAAAACGGCGTCAGGGGATGACAAAGTTAGGTGCAAGGACACGGTCATTCAACTCTAGCGGTTGAATCGGGGTATGCGCAACTGGCGCTCCTCCCTTTTGGAGACGCGCGGCCGTAAGAACGGTTGCGGTAACCCTAGGCACGTTCCGGCTCAAGGTCAAGTACACCCGGAAAGAAAATGTCCCGGCCGACTTCTCGGCCGGGACACTTCTCTAAAAGCCTTTAATTACTTGACTTCTACCGTCGCGCCGGCCGCTTCGAGCGAAGCCTTGGCCTTGTCGGCGTCGGCCTTGGAGACCTTCTCGAGCACGGGCTTGGGGGCACCGTCGACGAGGTCCTTCGCTTCCTTGAGCCCCAGGCTGGTGAGTGCGCGCACTTCCTTGATCACCTGGATCTTCTTGTCGCCACCGGCCGTCAAGATGACGTCGTAGTCGCTCTTCTCGTCGGCTGCCGGAGCGTCGGCAGCTCCGCCACCGGCGGCGACCGGAGCGGCCACTGCGGCCGGGGCCGCGGCGGTGACGCCGAACTTCTCTTCGAACTCCTTCAACAACTCGCTCAGATCAATGACGGAAAGCTCTGCGATGCCGTCAAGGATTTGTTCCTTGGTCAATGTTGCAGCCATGGTGATTCCTCTCTTCTTCGTACTTCGTGGACTTGGTTATTCGGCCGGTTCGACCGCGGCGTCCTCGACGGGCGCCTCGGTAGCTTCAGCCTCGGGCTCGGCCGCGGGGGCCTCCTCCTCGACCTGGACTTCAGCCTCGGGCTCGGCCGCGAGGGCCTCCTCCTCGGCTGCGACCTCCGCGACGGGAGTCGCGTCGTCGTCGCTCGCTGCCGAAGCAGCTTCCTCGACCCCGGCCGGAGTCTCGGCGACCTCTTCGACCTCGACCGCAGCCGGGGCGGCGACGCCGCCCTTGCTCTCGATCAAGGCCGACAGGCCGTAGGCGAAGTTTTGCGGGACGGCCTTCAAGAGGCCGGCCAAGGTGCGAAGCGGCGAGGCCAAGAGGCCCGCGATCTGGGCCAAGAGCACGTCGCGGCTCGGCAGGTCGGCCAAGGCGCTGAGATCGCTCTTCGAAAGGGGCTTGCCGTCGACGACGCCGCCCTTAACGATCAACTTCGGGGACTCGCGGGCGAAGTCGCGCAGGGCCTTGGCCACGGCCGAGACGTCGCCGTCGACGAAGGCGATGGCGGTCGGGCCGACGAGGAACTCCGCGAGTGACTCCACGTCGGTACCGGCGATGGCGCGAAGAACGAGCGTGTTCTTGAAGACCTTGTAGTCCGCGCCCAACGTGCGCAGTTGGCGGCGAAGGGTTGAGATCTGGGCCACGGTGAGGCCGCGGTACTCGGTGACGACGGCGGTCGTCGAATGCGAGATACGGGTCTTGACCTCGTCGATGGTGGCGACCTTGGCTGGCTGAACCTTGCTCATACTGCTCCTTCGCCGGATACCGCCCGGTTCGGGCCGGGACATCCAAGCGAACGAGTCTCCTGCGAGACTCGAACTCCTCGTCAGGCGGACCACTGGCCCTTATGGGTTTCCCCACCGGATGTCTTCGGCGTTCTTTTCAAATCTGTGGCACAGGTTTCGTGCGGATATACATCCTACGGGCGAGGCTCGGCCTCGTCAAAACGCTCTAGGCCGGAACCGCCACTTCTTCAACGTCCTTCACCCGAGCCGGATCGACTTTGACGCCGGGTCCCATGGTTGATGAGACCGTGATGCTCATGATGTAGCGACCCTTGGCGCTGGCCGGCTTCACGCGCAAGACCTCGTCGACGACAGCGCGGACGTTCTTAATCAGGTCGTCACGGCTGAAGCTGACCTTGCCGACGCGAAGTTGCACGTTGCCGATCTTGTCGGTGCGGTACTCCACACGCCCGCCCTTGAACTCGATGACGGCCTTGGCGACGTCCATCGTGACGGTGCCGGTCTTGGGGTTGGGCATCAGACCGCGCGGTCCGAGCACTCGACCGAGACCACCGACCTGACCCATCAGGTCCGGGGTCGCGATGGCGACGTCGAAGTCGAGGAATCCTCCAGCGACCTTGGCCACCAAGTCCTCGGCGCCCACCTCGTCGGCTCCGGCGTCACGCGCGGCCTGAGCCGCCTCGCCGGCGGCGAAGACCGCGACGCGGTTCGTCTTGCCGGTGCCCGCGGGCAGCGACAGCGTGCCGCGCACGATCTGCTCGGCGCGGCGCGGGTCAACGCCCAGTCGAATCGCCAGCTCGACGGTCTCGTCAAACTTGGCCGTGGAAAGCGCCTTCACCTTTTCTACGGCCTCGGTGACGCTGAGAAGTTCCTCGCGGTCCACCTGGGCCAGGGCGTTGCGGTAGTTCTTGCCGTGCTTCATGTCTCTCCTAGCTCGCGACCGAGATGCCCATCGAACGCGCGGTGCCCGCTACCTGGAGCTTCGCCATTTCGATGTCATCGGTGTTGAGGTCCTTCAGTTTGGTCTTGGCGATCTCTTCGATCTGGTCCATTGTCACCGACGCCACGACTTCGCGGCCGGCCAGGTGCGCGCCCTTGGGGACTCCGGCCGCCTGGCGCAGCAGCACCGGCGTCGGCGGGGTCTTCAAGATGAACGAGAAGGAGCGGTCGTCGTAGATGGTGATGTCGACCGGAATGACCGTGCCCTTCATCGACTCGGTCGCCGCGTTGTACTGCTTGCAAAACTCCATGGTCTGAATGCCGTGCGGTCCAAGGGCGGTGCCGACCGGCGGGGCGGGCGTAGCGCCGCCCGCTTCCAGCTGGATCTTGACGACTGCGACAATCTTCTTAGCCATGGTTCTCTCCTTAGGCGATCTAGAGCTTGGTGACCTGGGTGAAATCGAGCTCCACCGGGGTCTCTCGTCCGAATATGTCCACCAGCACCTTGACCTTCAACTGGTCCTCGTTGATCTCAGCCACGTGGCCCGAGAACGTGGCGAAGGGCCCGGTCTTGATCTGCACGGTGTCGTTCACTTCGAATTCGTGCGTCGGCATGCGACGCTTGGCGGGCGCGACTTCGACGCCCTCGACGTGCGGTCGAATGATGTTGTCGACCTCCCGGCGCGTCAGCGCCGTCGGGCGAGTCTTTTCGGCCCCCACGAAACCGGTGACGCCGGGTGTCGAGCCGATGACGTAGAAGATCTCGGGGTCCGGCTCGCAGCGAATCAGGAGGTAACTCGGGAACATCCGCTTGGAAACGGTGACCTTCTTGCCGGACTTGAACTCGGTGACGTCCTCTTCAGGCAGGTAGATCTCGTAGATCTGCTCCTCGAGCTCGCGGCTCTTGATGATGTTGCGCAGGGCGCCGATGACCTTTTGCTCGTGACCGGCGAAGGTGTGCACGATGTACCAACGACCGGGTCGGTCGAAGGCGCTCTCGGCGACGGGCTCCTCGAAGTCCTCGTCGAGGATGGTGATCTCGCGGATCTCTCCGTCGAGCACGACTTCTTCTTCTGTTACTGGGGTCTCAATATCGCTCATGGTCGCCTTACTTCTGGAAGAGGAACGTGACGAACTTGGAGAAGCCGTAGCCGAGTCCGAAGATGAGTGAGGTCATGAAGACCAGGACGAAGAACACGATCAGGGTGTAGTTGATGACCTCGGGACGGGTGGGCCAGGAGACCTGGCGCATCTCTTCTCGGATCTCGCGGAAGAACTGGCGCGGACCGGTGCGCTGGCGACGGCGGCGCTGGACGTCCTGCGTTGACGTGCGACGAGGCGCGGGGGTGCCGTCGGCGCCCACCTGACCCTGTCGCTGCATCATTCGCTTCTGTTCGCGGTTCATCTCACGTCTCTCGTTCGCACTTCATATTCCACCGAAGAAACTCTTCGCGCAGGGCAGGAGGGACTCGAACCCCCAACCACCGGTTTTGGAGACCGGTGCTCTACCAATTGAGCCACTGCCCTTCGTGACGACAGTCACAACGTGACTGAGGCCGTAGGGAAGAAGAATCTTACCATCCTCCCCGAGGGGCTCCTAGCGCGTCTCCTTGTGCGTGGTGTGCTTGCGCTCCCACTGGCAGTACTTCTTCATCTCGATGCGCTCGCGGTCGTTGACCTTATTCTTCATCGTGATGTAGTTACGGCGTTTGCAGTCCTCACACGCCAGGGTGACCTGCACTCGCTTTTCGTTCTTCGCCATCGTTCTCTCCTCGCATCACTGCTTCTCGGACCAAAGTCCTGCCTGGTAGCGGCGGCGGGAGTCGAACCCGCGACACCACGATTATGAGCCGTGTGCTCTAACCACCTGAGCTACGCCGCCTGGCGAGCCCTCTGTCGGGATTGAACCGACGACCCCTTCCTTACCATGGAAGTGCTCTACCACTGAGCTAAGAGGGCGCTCGCGTCCACTTTGGCGCGAAGCGAATTGTACTCCGAACAAGCCTATTGGTTCCAACAGTGCCATATACCCTTGACTCTCATGAGAACGCGCTTGGTGGAAGTGGACGACGCCTCGGCGGTCATGAACATCTACAACCCCGAGGTCACCGAGTCCTCCATCAGCTTCGATCTCGTTCAGCGGACCCTGGCAGAACAAGAGGCGTGGATTCGCCGGCACCTCGACACCCACCCCTGCATCGTTGCGGTGAATGAGGACGACGAGGTCGGCGAAATAGGCGCCCGCGGCGAGCGAATCCTCGGCTTCGCGTTGGTGTCGCCCTTTCGCGACCGCCCGGCCTACGCCACCACCGTCGAGAACTCGGTCTACGTCGCTCGTGCAGCGCGCGGTCGAGGCGTTGGCGAGGTGTTGTTGCGCCAGCTCATGACGCTCGCGGGCGAATCCGGCTTCCACTCCTTGATCGCGCGCATCGTCGGCGAGAACGCCAGCTCAATTCGGCTTCACGAGAAGTGCGGCTTCACCCTGGTGGGCACCGAGATCGAAGTCGGTCGGAAACAAGGTGCGTGGCTCGACGTGGTCGAGTACCAGTTCGTAATGCCTACTCGCTCGAGATAGGAATCGGACTCGCCGGTTCGAGCTCTTCACCGGGCCAGGACCACTGTGTCCAACGCCCCATCGGGAGAATCAATACCCCTCCGAGGATCGCGACCGCTACGGCAATGAGCAGCGGGTTGGAGTGCACGAGGTCGATCAGCAACGCCCGTCCCCCGGGCATCCCAATGAAGGGACCGGTAATCGAGAGCGCCAGGAGCCAGAAGTGCTCACGGCCCTTATAACTCGCGGCGAGAAGGACGAGCCCCCAGGCGAGATACCACGGCTGCACGACCGGTCCGAGTTCCACGAAAAGGATCAACGAGAGCGCTAACGACCGCACCCAGCCGCGCTCTTCGGCGTGCCAGAGCAACCAAAGTGTGAAACCTGCCGCGGTGAGGAGACCCAGCAGTCGTGTCACCGAGAGCACCGAGCCGACGGCCACGCCGTGCCATCCGAAGGCGTGCAACGTATTCGTCAACGCCAGTCCCACGGCCGTCGCCGGAGCGGCCCACGACCGAACGGTTCCGTTCGAAAGCAAGTTGTTCACCCACCCGAAGCCGAATCCGGCGAGCCACGTCCACACGGCGAGCGTCGCGGTGGCCACAATGACCGCGATACCGATCGGTCGTAGGCGATCTCGAATGGACGCTTTCGGCCCGAGCCACGTCCAGGCCACGAAGGCCAGTCCAATAGCGGCCGGGGCTTTTATCGCCGCGGCGCACGAACAGAACACCAGCGCCCAGACCGGATGTCGTTTGACCGCGAGCGCGATGCCGACCACGAGGAATCCGGCCATGATCGCGTCGTTGTGCGCTCCCCCGATCAACGTGATCAAGACCAGTGGGTTCATGGCCGAGAGCACGAAGGCCTCGCCGGGGTCGCGGTCTAGGCCCCGAGCCAGGATCACGACTCCGTAACCGATCATGGCGACGGCGAACGTCTCGAGCAGTCGTAGTCCGACGACGGTCCAGAGTTCGTGGTGCTGCGAGATCCAGTCAATCTTTCCGTCGAGGAAGAGGAAGAACGGGCCGTACGGAGCGGGCGCATTACTCCAGAGCGGATCGACGGGATTGGGATAGGGGCCCGAGCCAAGGGTGTAGGGCCCATACAGATACGGACTGATGTGACGAAAGGTCATCTCCCCCTGGGCCGCGTAACTGAAGACGTCGCGGCTGAAAAGCGGCGGCGCGACGATCATGGGCGTCGCCCAGAACAGCAGCATCCACCACAGCGACTTGATCTTGGCGCCGGGATGCAATTTCATGACCTCGGCCAGGCGCAGCCAAACCCGCATCAACAACACCAGTCCGCCGTAGACGAGGACGACGGAAAGGATGTACTTCGTTTCGCTCGGCGTCACGCTGAACTTGGGCGACGGTTCGCCAAAGAACCACGTGCTCGGCAAATCGAGCTTGAAGGGAGAGTTGGTGAAGGAGCATCCGGCGAGAATGAACGACAACGCCACGAACCCGAGCACGGCCGGCTGCCAGAGGAACCGCCAGCCTTCGAAGGGTCCGGGGGAGAATCGGCCGAGCGGCGTGTAACGGCGTTCGAGCAGCGACACACCAGATTCGAAACGTTCGGCGACTCGCTCGTAGTTGCGGCGCACAAAGCTCGCCGTCGACCTCAGCCGGTTCACACCACTCCTCCCTTGCCCCTCGCCACCTTATTTCGTTCGGGCCGTTTCGGGCATGGCCAATCCAGTCACGCTGGATTGGCCTTGGTGGGCCAGGAGGGATTTGAACCCCCGTAGGCTAAGCCGTCTGGTTTACAGCCAGATCCCATTGGCCACTCGGGCACTGACCCGTCGAGAATCATACTTGGGTGGCCGTGACGTAATCCAACCGCCTCCGCCTACGATTTCTTCATGCCTACTTTTGACATCGTCTCGGAACTTGATCTGCAAGAAGTGCGTAACGCCGTCGACCAGGCCAACCGCGAGGCCGGCACCCGATTCGACTTCAAGAACACGAATCCCGTCATCGAATTCTCCGACAAGGAGTTGCGCCTGTCAGCCTCGACCGAGGACCGTTTGCGCGCGCTCTACCAATTGCTCGAAGAGAAGTTGGTGAAACGTTCGGTGTCGTTGAAGTCCCTCGACCCGGGCAAGATCGAAGAGGCCAGTCAAGGCAGCGCCCGTCAAAAAATCGCCCTCAAGGCCGGCATCACCCAGGACGTCGGTAAGCAGATCAACAAGATGGTCAAAGAGATGGGCGTGAAGAACCTCAGTTCCTCGATCCAAGGCGACCAAGTACGCGTCACGGGCAAGCAACGCGACGATCTGCAAAAGGCGATCGCCTACTTCAAGGAGTCCGACCTGGCGGTGCCCTTGCAGTTCACCAACTTCAGGGACTAACCGGTCTGCGACTCCTCGGCGTCGAGCTGTTCGTCGATCTCTTCGATGACGTCGACTTTGAAGATGCGGTTGAAGACAATGAGCTTCAGCACCCAGAAGATCGCGAAGCTGGCCAGATTGGTGAACGAGACCAGTCCAGTATTAACGAGGTGGCTCCAGTGATGGGTGCGCACCTCGTGGCGCGCCCAGAGCGCGCCGAGCTGGGACACGCCGATTCCGAGGAACGTAAGAGCCCAAAAAGGTGCGACCTCTTTACGGAGTTGACTCTTGCCGCGCCTGCCCCACGTCCAACGACGATTTAACTGATAGGCCGGAATCGAAGCCACGAGGTTGCCCGCCAGGGTCGACCAGATGACGCTCGGAATGATCTTGAAACCGTAGAACACCGAGATGGCGGCGAAGGAGATGATCGTCGAGGTGCCTGAGACCATCGTGTAGCGGATGAGCTTTTTACCCTGGTGCGTCTGGGACCAGGACCGCAGCGAGCGAAGACGAGTGAGCACCGACAAGACCTTACTTTCGTCGCTCTGAAATCACTGGTTGAGGCCGGAAATGCGGCCCAGAGATTTCGTTACTCGGCTAATCGGTCCAGATCGTGTCGCGTGTCGTCGGTTCAATCGTGGACAGCTCTTCGGCGACGAGCTCCTCGTCGATTACTTTGAGCTTGTCGAAGCGGAAGATCCGGTTGAAGACGACCAACTTCAAGACCCAGAAGATGGCGAAACACGCCAAGTTCGTGAATGCGACCAGTGCGGTGTCGGCGAGGTGGCTCCAGTGGTGCGAGTGCACGACGGCGCGCGCCGAGAACGCGCCGATCTGGCTGAAGGCGATACCGGCGAAGGCCAGTGACCAGTACGGGACGATCTCTTTGCGAAAGGCACTCGGCCCGCGCTTGCCCCACGCCCAGAGTCGGTTGAGGTGATACGACGGCAACGTCGCGATGACGTTGCCGGCGAGCGTCGCCCAGATGACGCCGGGGATGATCCGGAAGCCGTAGAGGATCACGATGGCGGAGAACGAGACGCCGGTCGTGATGACCGAACTAGCGGTGTAACGAATGAGCTTCTTACCTTGGTGGGTCTTCGACCACGTCAGGAAAGAGTCGAAACGTTTGCGCATTGGACCCAGTCTAATTCCCCGAGAGCGTCGGACTAAGAGCCCTGATGGGCCGAGATGCAACAATGGAGAATGTCCGAAGCCCTGGCGTTACTCCTTGATTTACTGGACCTCGAACGTATCGAGGTCAATACCTTTCGGGGACGTCACCCCGAAGAGGAGCGCCAGCGCACGTTCGGTGGACAAGTCGCCGCGCAAGCCCTGATGGCGGCGGGTCGCACCGTCGAGGTCGGCAGCGTGCACTCGCTCCACTCGTACTTCCTTCGACCGGGCGATCCGAGCATTCCGATCCTCTACGAGGTCGACCGGATCCGAGACGGTCGCAGCTTCACCACTCGGCGCGTCGTCGCGATCCAGCACGGCCGCGCCATCTACAACATGCAGGCCAGCTTCCACACTGAAGAAGTCAGTCTCGAGCACCAGTTCGTGATGCCCGTCGTTGCCGCCCCCGAGACGATCAGACGACTCGACGAGCGGATCCAAGACGAGGGCGGCAACATCGACGAATGGTTCAAGCGCCAACACCCAATCGATCAACGCTTCGTGGGTGAACTGCCCTGGAGTCCGAATCGCAGCAAGGAGCCGCACCAAAAGATCTGGATCAAGGCCGACGGGACGTTGCCCGTTGACCCGCTGTTACACGCGTGCGTGATCACCTACGCCAGTGACATGAGTCTCTTCGATTCGATCCTCGCGCCGCACTCGATCCGCTGGGACAACGGTTCGTTCATGGGCGCGAGCTTGGATCATTGCATGTGGTTCCACCGTGTGGTCCACGCCGACCAGTGGCTGCTCTACGACACCGATTCCCCGATCGCCCACGGCGGCCGGGGTCTCGCTCGCGGCTTCCTATGGAATCAAACCGGCCAACTGATCATTTCGATGGTCCAGGAGGGTCTCACTCGGGTGGTGGATCCCAACAAAGTAAAGGACAAGTCATGACTCTCAGCGATGACGTGGCGGCCTACAGCATGGCCACCTCACAGTTCTTGCACGACGCAACGATCGTCAACGACGACAATTTGGATCGTCACCGCGAAGGAGGATGGAGCGCGCGACAAGTGATCCACCACGTCGCCGACTCCGAGGCCCAGTCCTACGCGCGCCTCCGTCGCCTACTCGCCGAACCGGCCGGCTCGGTCATCCAGGGTTACGACGAGGCGGCGTGGGCCGAGTGTCCCCAACTCGGCTACCGCGATTTGCCCATCATCCACGCGCTCGAGGTCTTCAAGGCGGTGCGACTCGCGTCACTCGACGTGCTCGGACGTCTTCGCGAGTCCGACCTCGAGCGTTACGGCGAACACTCCCAATCCGGCCGTTACACGCTCGCTACCTGGCTGGCCGTTTACACCGAACATCCGCGCACGCACGCCGCGCAACTGCTGGAAGCGGTGAACGCTTAAATCAGGTGCGCGCCGACATCGGCACGTATTTGCGCTCATCGTCACCGATATAGATCTGGCGGGGACGCGCGATCTTCACGTCCTGGGCGAGGAGCTCCTGGTAGTGCGCGAGCCATCCGGAGGTACGCGGAATGGCGAAGAGCACGGTGAGCATATCCAGCGGAAAGCCCATCGCCTGGTAGATGAGGCCCGAGTAGAAGTCCACGTTCGGATAGAGGCGGCGCGAGATGAAGTAGTCGTCGGCCAGAGCGATCTCTTCGAGCTTCAAGGCGATGTCCAACAGCGGATTCTTGCCGGTCACCTGGAACACCTCGTCGGCCGTCTTCTTGATTATCGTGGCGCGCGGATCGAAGTTCTTGTAGACGCGGTGACCGAAGCCCTCGAGCAGGGCCTTGCCCTGCTTCACCGTTTCGATGTAGGCGGGGATGTTGTCGATGCTGCCGATCTTGGTCAGCATCTTCAAGACGGCTTCGTTCGCGCCACCGTGGCGCGGTCCGTAGAGCGCGGCCGTCGCGGCGGCGGTCGCCGAGTACGGGTCACCGTGTGACGAGCCGACGATCCGCATCGCGGTGGTGCCGCAATTCTGTTCGTGGTCGGCGTGCAAGATGAACAAGACGTCGAGGGCGTGCGCCAGGACCGGGTCCGGCTCGTAGCGCGGCTCGGCGACCCTCCACATCATCGAGAGGAAGTTCTCGGTGTAGCCCAGGTTGTTATCGGGGTAGACGAAAGGCATGCCGACTGAGAAGCGGTGGGCCGCGGCCGCGAGCGTGGGCATCTTCGCGATGAGTCGAACGACCTGGCGGTGCAGGATCTCGGGGTCGTCCAGGATCTTCGCGTCCTTGTAGTAGGTCGACAGCGCGGCGATCGCCGAGACGAGCATGCCCATCGGGTGCGCGTCGTAGTTGAAGCCCTCGAGGAAACGCTTGCGAACGTTCTCATGGATATACGTGTGGTGCGTGACCTCTTGTGCCCACGCCATGGCCTGGGCTTCGTTGGGGAGCTCTCCGTAGTTGAGCAGGTAGGCGACTTCGAGGTAGGTGGAGTGCTCGGCCAACTGTTCGATCGGGTAGCCGCGATAGCGCAGGATGCCCTGGTCGCCGTCGACGAAGGTGATGGCCGATTCCGCGGCCGCGGTATAGACGAATCCGGGGTCGTAGAACCAGATACCGGGCACGGCCTTGGAGAACTCCGCGGCGGCCACGCCCCCCCTGTCGATGGGAATCTCTCGAGTTTCGCCGGTGCGGTTGTCGGTCACGGTAATTGACTCAGACACAATTCCTCGATTCATATGGGGGCAGGTCCATCGTATGCGAACTCGCCGGGAAGGCCATCGTTTCAAGAGTGACCGGACGGTGACAACTCAACTGGGCGGCAACGCTCCGGGTGGTGACAACTCGACTCGGTAACTCTTTGAGCGCGTCAGGTTCGCCGATGCCGAAGCTCCCGATATTCGGAGATCGAGGACGGCGCGCTCGCTCGGTACGACATCGATCTCTTGGTGCACAAAGGCGTAGGACTGCAGGGGCGCCAGTACGACGTGGTAGGTCCGGCGCTGTTCTGGGAGTGGACCGTTGGACGGTTTCATCGTCACCTGCAGGGTGACCTCTTGCTCCACGAATCCGGTGTTCACGACCGACACACCGATCTTGATCTGGGTGACCGGCGGAAGTAAGAGGACGCCCTTTCGGGCCGGTAGCGGCGCCGGCACCACCGACACCGCGGCGATGCCGATGCCCCGGACCACCGCGAGTGACGACGACGCCGTCAGATTCGCAACGCCACTCTCGGCGAACAATTTCGCGCTCGATAACGTCAACTCGTCGAGTCGTACCTGCCCCGGCTCGTGACGCAATGCGAATCGGTCCTTGTTCCACGTGAGTCCCGTCGCCATGAGCGACTGCGCCGGACCGGCCAATGTCTCGTTGCCGACACTGGGCGACGGTGCGGGCAGCGCGAGGCTACGAGCGATTCTCGCGATGATGGCTTCGTAGTCGTCCACCCGCGTGTCGGTGAGATCGGCGATCTCGTCGTTGACGTCATGAGCGAGTTTCGGCCGTCGCAAGAGGTCAGCGGTCGTCGACCAGTACGTCAATTGCTGGTCGAGTTGGTTGAGGCGCGCGTCGAAGACCGGTCGCGTGAGTGTCGAACCGCTGCGCAACAGCCGCGCCAGGCGCACGTCGAAATTGTTCTCCTGCACGATCAGCGCGTTCGCGAGTCCGGCGAAGCTGCGATTCTCACTTCGCTGGGACGTGATCGCTCCGTGGGCCGAGCGCGCCACGTCCCTCGCAAATACCAAGATGACCAGCGTCACGGCCAGTGCAATCATGAGAAACAACGAATGTCGGCGACGTTGCGCGCGTGTACGGGCCACGACTTATGAACTTAGTCCCCGTGGATTTCGTTACTCCTCGTCGAAGATGTCCAATTCGAGAATCTCCGAGGCACCTTCGGGAAGCGCGTTGTCGTCGTCGATTCCCCACTTGGCTTCATTCAATTGACTCGATAGTCGATCGACCGACGCGAGCTCGGGCAGGTCCTTCGCGCGCTGTGCGCCGCCGAAGGAGCGCAAGCTCTTCGCCGCGGGAATCAGTCGGCCCTCGATGGAACTCAACATTGAGTTGTACTCGCGAACCACGGTGTCCAGCGACTTGCCCATCTTCCCGACCGGTTCGGCGACCTTGCGGATCCGGTCGAAAAGCTTGTTCGCGATGTCAGCGATCTGCTCGGCGTTCACGGCGATCTGTTGCTGACGAACAATGAATCCGACCGACCACAACAAAGAGAGCAGATTCGTGGGTCCGACGATGACGACGCGCTCGCTGGCCGAGAAGGCCAGCAACTCCGGATCGGCGTCGAGGGCGGCCGACATCGCGAAGTCACTCGGGATGAAGCACACGACAAACTCCGGCGCCGGCGACACGGCCTCCCAGTAACTCTTCTCCCGCAGCGTTTTCACGTGACTACGAAGATCGCGCGCGTGCTTGGCCTGCAACTCGCGTCTCGCTTCGCCGTCCTCTTCGTCCAACGATCGCTCGAAGGCGTCATAGGGGAACTTCGCGTCTACGGCGAGCCGGATCCCGTTGGGCAGGTTGACGACGCAATCGGGACGAAGCGATCGTCCTTCGTCGTTCGTCGCTGAAACTTGCAGTTCATAGTCAATGCCTTGGCGAAGTTGCGACGCGCTCATCACGTTGGCCAGTTGGATCTCGCCCCACGCGCCACGCTGTGAGCTTCGTCCGAGAAGTTGATTGAGTCGGCGTGTTTCGTACTGCGTCTGTTGCTGGGCCTCGAGCAACTCGGCCGCCTTACTCTTGACGTCCGAGAGCGCGCCGGCGTTCAAGGTGTTGAAGTCGGCGAGGTTTTGCTTGTATTCGCCCAGTAGCACTTCCAGCGGCTCCAGCGTCAAGTCCAGCTTCGATTCCCGAAGATTTTGAGTCTCTTCTTGAGATTGACTGAAGCGCCGAACGGTCTCGTCGAGTGTTTCAGCGGAAAGGACCTTGAAGGTGTCGCCCATCTTCACAATCGCCGTCTCGTGGTCGACGCGTTGTCGCTCCAGTCGTTCGTTCGCCTCGTTCAGTTGAGAGTCGCGCACCTTGAGGTCGGCTTCGGCTCTCAGCACGTCCTCGCGAAATGACTGAGATCGCTTCACCATGTACACCCACGTCACCGCCGCGCCCAGGGCGAGGCCAACGACAGCGCTAATCACTGCAACCATTCGATCCCTTTCGTCCGGACACTCCCACCATAGATATGTGCTGTAACGCGGCGGTATCCTTTGGCCATGAATCGGCTATTTGGCAACCGCGGGGAACCGGACGAAGAGGCGCCCTTGGTCGCCACGGCCGACGAAGAGTTGCGCCCGCAAATCGTCCAGATCTTCGCGCTGGTGGGCGAAGCCATGGCCGGGGCGACCCACGCCCTGCTTTCGGGCGACCGCGAACTGGCCAAGCGCGTGGTCGACAAGGACATCGCGATCGATCAGCTGGTGAACTCGATCGTGGACACCGCCGAACTTCAGTTGGTCGAAAACGAGTCGCTGAACGTCGCCGACCGTCAGCGACTGTTGACACTGCTGCGCATCCTGCCCGAGGTCGAACGCAGCGGGGACCTGGCCGAACACATCGCGCGTCGAGCGGCGCGCGGACTGGGCGTTGAAATGTCACCACGAAGTCGCGGCCTCGTCGAACGTATGGGTGAGGTCGCGTCCACCATTTGGCGCGAAGCCACGGACGTCATCATCGACGGCAAGCTCGAGGCGGCCGGCGCCATCGAAGAGATCGACGACGAGCTCGATGATCTGCACGTCTCCTTGACCGCCGAACTGACGTCGGGGTCGATGACGTTGCCGGTCGCCGTCGAACTGGCGCTGCTGGCGCGTTTCTACGAACGATTCGGCGACCACTGCGTCAACCTCGCGCGTCGACAGGTCGGCCGCAACGGCCCCGACTAAAGAATCGCGAGCAGTTCCTCGGCGATCTGCACCGCGTTAAGGGCGGCGCCCTTGCGCAGGTTGTCGTTGCTGATGAACATCGAGAGTCCATTGACCACGGTCTCGGCGCGACGGATCCGCCCCACGTAGCTCGGATCCCTGCCGGCGGCGAGACGCGGCATCGGGATCTCACAGACGACGACACCGACGGCAGCCTCGAGAATCTCGGTCGCCTCATCGGGCGACAGTGGTCGATCGAAGCTCGCAGTGATGGCGAGTGAGTGACCGGTGAAGACCGGAACCCGAACGCACGTCGCGTCCACGAGGAGTCCGGGAAGCTCGAGGATCTTGCGGCTCTCGTCGCGAAGTTTCTTCTCCTCGCCGGTGTCGAGCGAACCGTCATCGACGAGGGTGCCGGCCATCGGGATCACGTTGTGCGCAATGGTGGCCGGGAATTTGACGCCGGAGTCCAACGGGAACGCCGAGCCGTCAAAGGTGAGGCTGCGCGCGTCGTTGCCCTGTGATTTCTCCAACTGATTCGCCAGTTCGTCGACGCCTTCGCGACCGGCGCCGCTCACGGCCTGATACGTCGCCACGGTGATCGAGCGCAGTCCGGCCGCCACGTGCAAGGGCTTGAGAATCGGCATCGCGGCCATCGTCGTGCAGTTGGGGTTCGCGACGATCCCCTTGGGAATGGTGCGAAGAGCGTGAGCGTTGACTTCCGAGACCACCAACGGAACCAAGGGATCCATCCGCCAGGCCGACGAATTGTCGATCACGATGACCCCGGCGGCGGCCATTCGCGGCGCGAGCACCTTCGACGAGGTGGCGCCGGAAGAGGTCAGCGCTATGTCGAGTCCCGAGAAGTCGGCGGTCGCGGCGTCCTCTACGACGACGGCCGTACCGTTCCAGTCCAAAGTCGAACCGGCGGAGCGCGACGAGGCGAAGAAACGAATCTCCTCCACCGGGAACGAGCGCTCGCGAAGAATCTCGCGCATCACCGTGCCGACTTGGCCCGTGGCTCCGACGACCGCTACTCGCATGAAAGAAGTCTACGGGACGCCAAATTGGCCGTTACGCCGCGTCGAGTCCGAACGCTGTGTGAAGGTGGCGAACCGCGTCGGCCACTTTTTCGGCGCGCATCACGCACGAGATTCGAATCGAACTGGTGGAGATCATCTCGATGTTGATACCGTTCTCCGACAACGTCTCGAACATCAGAGCGGTGACGCCGGGGTTCGACTTCATCCCGGCGCCGATGATCGACACCCGTCCGATGTTGTCGTCGCTCGTCACTTCGGTCGCGCCGATCTCGTCTTTGACCATGTCGCAGGCTTCGCGCGCGGCCGCGAGGTCGGTCTTGGGGACCGTGAAGGAGATGTCCGTGATCCCCTTCGCACTCGTGTTCTGCACGATCATGTCGACGTTGATGCTCCGGTCGGCGAGTTGGCGGAAGAGCCGCGCGGCCACACCCGGACGGTCGGGCACGCCCCCCACGGTGATCTTCGCCTCAGTGGTGTCATCGGTCACGGCCGATACGACGGCTTCTTCCATGGTGGGGTCCTCCTCCACAATCCAGGTGCCTGGCTCCCAGGTAAAACTCGATCGAACGTGCAGCGGTACGCCGTGTCGACGCGCGTACTCGACGGAGCGCAGCATCAAGACGCGCCCACCGGTCGCCGCGATCTCCATCATCTCGTCGAAGGAGACCTTCGCGATGCGCCGGGCCTTCACGACGACGCGGGGATCGGCCGAGAAGACGCCGGTAACGTCGGTGTAGATCTCACAGACGTCGGCCTTGAGGGCCGCGGCCAGGGCGACGGCCGTGACGTCCGATCCGCCGCGACCGAGCGTCGTGACGTCGCGATCCGTGGAGACCCCTTGAAATCCCGCGACGACCGGCACCAGTCCGGAGTCCAGCGCCTCTCGAATACGGTCCGGGCGCATTTCGAGGATCTTGGCGCGGGTGTGATCGGTGTCGGTGATGATGCCGGCCTGGCTGCCGGTGAAGGAGGCCGATTCCACGCCGCAGGCGCCGAGCGCCATGCTGACCAGCGCCATCGAGATCCGCTCGCCGGCGGTAAGCAGCATGTCGAGCTCGCGCGGCGGTCGTGTCGGTGAAACGTCATCGGCCAGTCGCAACAGGTCATCGGTGAACTTGCCCATGGCCGACACGACGACGACGACGTCGTTGCCCGCCGAGCGCGTTCGCGCGACGTGGTCGGCGACGGCCCTGATTCGATCGGCGTCGCCGACTGAGGTGCCACCGAACTTCTGAACGATCAGCGCCATGGCATTAAAGGTTACTTGAGGCAACCGAAGCACTTTCGGTGGCCGAGTAAAGTTGCCTCCATGGCAACTACGAAACGTGAACGTCAAAAGGCCGCGCGCCGAATCAAGATGGAGGCGATGCAACGACGCGCGAAGCGTCGGCAAAACACCCGTCGCGGCATCATCGTCGCGATCGTCGCCATCGTCGTGCTCGGTACCGGCGCCCTGCTCTTCGCCGGCAAGACAACCACGACGACGACCACGACCTCCCCGACGACGACCACGACCTCCCCGACGACGACGACCACGCTGGCGAAGCCCGTTTCCTTCTCGCCCGTGACTGCCCCCAATGCGCCCGGCGTCTGGGGAAAGTCGCCCGTGCTCGTCGTGCCAGCCGGGGCTCCGCCGACCAAGCCCGAGCTCGCCAACCTGATCACCGGTACCGGAACCGCAGTGGCTCTCGGCGACAAATTCACGGCTCAGTACGTCCTCGCCGACTACGCGTCGCGTAAGGTCCTTCAGTCGTCGTGGTCCTCTCAGCCCTTCACCGACACTCTCCCGAGCAATTTGATCTCTGGCTGGGTGTACGGGATGGTGGGCATGAAGGTTGGTGGTCGACGTGAGTTGATCCTGCCGCCGGTCGACGCCTACGGCGCGACGCCTCCCTCGGGCATTCCGAAGAACGACACACTCGTCTTTATCATCGACCTACTAAAGGTGAGCAAATGAGCGACCACATCCCCAACCCCGACGGATCGAGTGACAAGCGCCAGAAGTTCAGCGCCGCGCCACCGATGATCATCGACGCCGCGAAGAACTACACCGCCTCCATGGTGACGTCGAAGGGGACCTTGGAAATCGTCCTCGACGCGCTGGGCGCTCCCACGACGGTGAACAGCTTCGTGTACCTCGCTAGGTGGCACTACTACGACGGCATCGTCTTTCACCGGGTCATCCCCGGTTTCGTACTGCAAGGTGGTGACCCCACCGGCACGGGCGCGGGAGGACCGGGATATAAGTTCAACGACGAGTTGCCCAAACCCGGTCGCTACGAACTCGGTTCGCTGGCCATGGCGAACGCCGGTCCCCACACCAACGGCTCGCAGTTCTTCGTCATCTCCGGTCCCGACGGCATTCGCCTCCCGCCGCTCTACGCGCTCTTCGGCAAAGTCGTAAAAGGCCTCGACGTGGTCGAGGCGATCAACGGCCTCGGGACACCGTCCGGTAAGCCCAAAGAGAATGTCGTCATCGAATCGGTCACGATCACCGAGTCTTAGAGTTCGATGACGTCAGGGCCCCGGGTCACGACGACATCACCGGCCACCACACGCCAGTGCGCACCGTCGTGGTGCACGATGCCCGTCGGCCCCAACACCACCAGCGCGACGTCGCTCAACAGCGAGCGCGTGCGCACCATCTGATCGTCACTCGCCGTCAGGCACAGGGCCGCGCCACTTCGATAGCCCAGTCCGGTCGTCGGCGCGCCGCCGCGCGGATCGATCATCACGTCGCCCAGGACTGACGAGACCGCGCCGATCGCCACGAGGGTCGCGGCGGCGTCGATCGCGTCACCGAACGGATTTGCCCGCCACACGGAGCGCGCGTGCAGCGGTGATCCGTCACACAGCACCACGAGATCGGCGCTCGTGAGTCGATCGGTCCAGTACGGATCAGTGGTCGCGGCCCGGTCACTCACCATCAACGCCTCCAGGCGAACGTCGAACTCGTCGAATGCGGCGCTCGTCAATAGCACCGCTTCGGTGATGCCGACGAAGGCCGCGGCCGTCGGGACGATGACGACGTCGGCGTCATCAACAATCGTGAGTGGTCCGTCGCGCAGCAGCGTTCGCAATGCGTCGAGTGATCCGACCGCGTACGTCGAGGACCCCATGTGACGAGTCTCGCATCCGGACCGTTTGGAGAGGCCCACTAATGTCTCTCCATGGGCTTCCAAAAAGTCGGCGTACTGGGTGCGGGAATCATGGGCGGTGGCATCGCCGAGGTCGCGGCCGCCACCGGCGCCACCGTTATCGTGCGCTCGCGCAGCCAAGCCACCGCGGACGCCATGTTGGCGGAGATGGCCAAGTCCCTCGCCAAACAGGTCGAGAAGGGTAAGCGCACCGCCGAGGACGCGGACGCCATCATCGCGCGCGTCTCCGCGACCACGCACCTGAAGGACCTGGCCGACTGCGACTTCGTGATCGAGTCGGTGATCGAGGACCTCGAGGTGAAGCGCTCCGTCTTTCGCGAACTGAACGAGGTCGTGCACGCCGACGCCATCATCGCGACGAATACCTCAACCCTCTCGGTGATTGAGTTGGCGATGGAAACCTCGCGGCCGGAGCGCGTCTGCGGTCTGCACTTCTTCAACCCCGCACCGGCGATGTCGCTCGTCGAGGTGGTGCGACCGATCTGTGCCAGCGACGAAACGATGGCCGCCGTGACCGAGTTCGTGCTCGCGTGCGGCAAGGAGCCGGTCAACGTGAAGGACCAAGCCGGCTTCGTCGTCAACGCCCTGCTCTTCCCGTACCTCAACAACGCCGTGCGATTGCTCGAGCAAGGCGTGGCGACCAAAGAGGGTATCGACATCGCGATGAAGGGCGGCTGCGGATTCCCCATGGGTCCCTTCGCGCTGTTGGACCTCGTCGGACTCGACACCTCGCTGGCGATTCTCGACGCTCTCTTCGCCGAGTTCGCCGAACCGAACTTCTCCCCACGACCGCTGCTTCGACGAATGGTCTCGGCCGGTCAACTGGGCCGTAAGTCCGGTACCGGCTTCTACGACTACCGTCACTAACGAGATCGAAAAGGGAGAGATGGCGCAACGATCCAAGCCGTGGGTGATGCGGACCTACTCGGGTCACTCCAGCGCCGTCGCGTCGAACGAGCTCTACCGCTCCAACCTCGCCAAGGGCCAGACCGGCCTCTCGATCGCCTTCGACCTGCCGACGCAGACGGGTTATGACCCCGACGACCCGGCCGCCGTCGGCGAGGTGGGCAAGGTCGGCGTGCCAATCGCGCACCTCGGACATATGCGCGAACTCTTCGACGGCCTTCCGCTGGCCGAGATGAACACGTCGATGACGATCAACGCCACGGCCGCGTGGCTCTGGGGTCTCTACTTGGCGCTGGCCGAAGAAGAGGGCGTCGATCCCAACCTGCTCCAGGGGACGACCCAGAACGACATCGTGAAGGAGTACCTGTCACGGGGTACGTACATCTTCGCGCCCGAACCCTCCAAGCGGCTCATCGTCGACATGATCGCCTACGGGCACGACCACGTCGCCAAGTGGAACCCGATCAACGTCTGCAGCTACCACCTCCAAGAGGCCGGGGCCACCCCGATCCAGGAGATCGCGTACTCGCTGGCGACCGCGATCGACGTCCTGGACGCCGTGCGGGATTCGGGAAAGATCTCGCCGGCGCAGATGCCCCACGTGGTCGGACAGATCTCATTCTTCGTGAACGCCGGCGTGCGCTTCATCGAAGAGATCGCCAAGATGCGTACCTTCACGGCGATGTGGGATGAGATCTGTCGTACGCGCTACGACGTCCAAGACGCCACCCTTCGTCGGTTTCGCTACGGCGTGCAGGTCAACTCACTCGGTCTCACCGAACAGCAGCCCGAGAACAACGTGCAGCGAATAGTGCTCGAGATGCTCGGGGTCACGCTTTCGGCCGACGCGCGGGCGCGCGCCCTGCAGTTACCAGCGTGGAACGAAGCACTCGGACTCCCGCGACCGGCCGACCAACAGTGGAGCCTGCGCATGCAACAGGTACTCGCCTTCGAGAGCGACCTCCTCGAATACCCCGACATCTTCGCCGGCTCCTCGGTCATGGAAGCCAAGGTCAACGAGTTGACCAAGGGCGCGCGCAACGAACTCGACGACGTGCTGGCCCTCGGCGGTGCCTTTCAAGCCATCGAAGAATTGAAGAGTCGTCTCGTCGCCAGTCAGTCCCAACGAGTGGCGCGCATCGAATCGGGCGAACAGGTGGTCGTGGGCGTCAACCGTTTCACCGAAACGGCGGCGTCGCCGCTGGCCAGTGACAGAGCGATCGAGACGATCATGACCGTGGACCCGTCGGTCGAGCGTCAGTTGATTGATGACGTCATTCGCTGGCGCACGACGCGCGACGAAGAGGCCGTGCGCGCGGCTCTCGACGAACTGGCTCGCGTGGCCCGGAGTAACGACCCAGCGGACAACGTCATGGTGCCCACGATCGCGCTCGCCAAGGCCGGTGGCACGACGGGCGAATGGGCCAACGCCCTGCGCGAGGTCTTCGGGGTCTACCGCGCGCCGACCGGTGTTCGCGCCGGTGTCGCCGAGCGAGGCGAACTCTTCGCCGCGCTGGTCGAGCGCTCCCGGGCGGTCCAATCCCGCCGCGGTCGACCGCCGAAGTTACTGGTGGCCAAGCCGGGCCTCGACGGTCACTCCAACGGCGCCGAGCAGATCGCCGTCGCCGCTCGCGACGCCGGCTTCGAAGTCGTCTATCAGGGAATCCGGCTCTCGCCCGAAGAGATCGTGGCGGCCGCGCGCGACGAGGACGTCGACGTCATCGGTCTGTCGATTCTCTCCGGTTCGCACCTGGCGCTAGTGCCGCGCATCGTCGAGGGCCTTCGCGCGAGTGACCTCGAGACCAAGGTCGTGGTCGGGGGCATCGTGCCGGATGAGGACGCGAAGGCACTGCTCGACTTGGGCGTCGTCGCCGTCTACACGCCGAAGGACTTCTCGCTCGCTGCCATCATGAGCGACCTGTTGGGAATCGTCGAAGCGCTCAGCTGAGTCGAGGTCGACGATCGGTGAAGGGCGCGGCGTTGAACCAACGTCCCGAGAATCGCCAGTTCGGCACCTGGTCGACGACGACAATCTTCTCGCTCAGTAGTACTTCTTCGACCGCGGCCACCAGGGCGGCCAATTCGTCGGGCGCGAGTTCGGGCCTGGGCGTCAGCCCGTAGTTCACAGCGGGACGTTCCCGTGCTTGCGCTTGGGCAAGTCCTCGCGCTTGCCGCGCAGCAATTCGAGTGAGCGGCACAGGACCCGGCGCGTCTCGGCCGGGTCGATGACTTCATCAATGAAACCCCGCTCGGCGGCGATGTACGGCGAGGCGTACTGCTCCTCGTACTCCTCGATCAACTGCTTGCGCAAAGTCTGGGGGTCGTCAGAGGCCATCAAGTCGCGACGGTGCACGATCTCGACGGCGCCGGCCGAACCCATGACCGCCAACTCGGCGGTCGGCCACGCGTAGGCCAGGTCGGCGCCGATGGACTTGGAGTTCATGACGACGTAGGCACCGCCGTAGGCCTTTCGGGTGACGACCGAGATTCGCGGCACGGTCGCCTCGCAAAACGCGTAGAGCAGTTTGGCGCCGTGGCGGATGATACCGCCGTACTCCTGGTCGGTCCCGGGCATGAACCCGGGCACGTCCACGAACGTGACGATGGGGATGTTGAAGGCGTCGCAGGTACGAACGAAGCGCGCCGCCTTCTCACTGGAATCGATATCGAGCACGCCTGCGAGCACGTTGGGTTGATTGGACACGATGCCGACGCTGTGACCGTCGATGCGCGCGAAGCCGCAAGTGATCTGTTGGGCGAAGTTCGCGTGCACTTCCATGTAGTCCCCGCCGTCCACGACCGAGGCAATGACCTTTTTCATGTCGTAGGGAAGGTTGGACGACGAGGGAAGAATGTCGCGCAGATCCTCACAGAGTCGGTTCGGGTCATCGCCGGTCAGGATTCGCGGCGCCTCCTCCATGTTGTTCGAGGGCATGAAGGACAACAGGTAGCGGACTTCGTCGAGCACGCTCTTCTCGTCGGGCAGGACGAAATTGGCCACGCCGGACTTCGTGGCGTGCGTCAGTGCGCCGCCAAGTTCTTCCAGGGTGACGTCCTCGCCGGTCACGGTCTTCACGACGTCGGGGCCGGTGATGAACATGTGACTGGTGTCCTTCACCATGAAGATGAAGTCCGTCAACGCCGGGGAGTAGACGCCGCCGCCGGCGCACGGACCTAGGATCACCGAGATCTGCGGAACGACTCCTGACGCGCGGGCGTTGCGGATGAAGATCCCGCCGTAGGCGTGAAGGGCGGCGACGCCTTCTTGAATTCTCGCGCCGGCGCCATCGTTCAGTCCGATGATCGGCAGGCCCATGGTCGTCGCCATGTCCATGATCTTGTGAATCTTCTCGCCGTGGGTCTCACCGACCGCACCGCCGAAGACCGTGAAATCCTGGGAGAAGACGCAGACCTTTCGTCCGTCGATCTTGCCGTACCCGGTGATCACGCCGTCGGTATAAGGACGCGTCTCCTCGAGCCCCATGCCCGAGGCCACGTGACGATTCAGCATGTCCAGTTCTTGGAACGTGTCCTCGTCGAGCAGGTACTCGATGCGCTCGCGCGCGGTCATCTTGCCCTTGGCCTGATGGCGCTCGATGGCCTTCTCGCCGCCGGCGACGCGAGCCTCGGCTTTACGCGCGTCGAGCTCGGCCAGGCGTTCCGCCATTGAATGCTCCATGGAGAGCAAGGCTACCCAAACAATCACGTTGACGTTCCGTGGAGTGTCATCGTCAGGTCGCAGGCATTCCGATCAGTTCCAATCGGCATGATTAGCCCCCGGGAGGTCCTCGCGTCGAGATCGAAGGACCGCGGTTAAGGTGCTCGGCGTCGGGGGCGACAAGTCCGGAAAACCCTCTCACCTCGGGGCACATTAGGCGCACAACTCCACGACAAAAGCGGCTCTTTTCCTCCGTCAGTTACAATCGAGTAATGGACGCGCTTCTTGCCGTACTCGTGGTACTCGTGGTCGCCATCGCCGTGTGGTACGGCGTCGCGTCGCGTCGCGCACGGTTGGAAGCCGAAGCGCAAGTGGCGATTCGTGATCGCGAACTAGCACAATTGATCGAAGCGACCGACGAGGGTTTTCTCTCGTTCGACGCCACCGGCGCCATCACGTCGTGGAGTGCGCACTCAGAACAGCTCTTCGGTTGGAACGCGGCGGACGTCCTGGGCGAGGGAATGACCGACACGCTCATTCCCGTGCTGCATCGCCCGGCCTACGAAAACGGCCTCGCCAACTACCGGGCCGGATCCGACTCCGCCATCGTGGGCAAACGCCTAGAGACGGCGGCGCTTCACCGTGACGGCCACGAGTTCCCGGTCGAGATGATTATCTGGGCGCGCGAAGAGGACGGATTTAACGCTTTCGTGCGCGAGCTCCCAGTGATCGACAACACCTCAGGAGAACCGGGGGCGCTCGCCGGTACTCGCACAATGATCCCGCTCACCGACCCGCTGACCAGCTTGGGCAATCGAAACTTACTGGAAAGGGACCTCACCGTCTACGAAGGGCAGGTCGCTCGCTACGGACTGCGCAGTTGCGTCGCGCTCATTGACATCGACGACTTCAAGAAGTTCAACGACCGCTACGGCCGCGCGGCGGGTGACCAAGCCATCGTCGCCGTCGCCGAACGGCTCGCGAACCGCTCTCGGTCGGGTGACTCCGTCTATCGCGTGGGGGGTGACGAGTTCATCTGTCTCTTGCCGGAACAGTCGCTGGAAACCGGGGCGCTCGCCGTGGATCGCATGCGCCGCAATATCGTGGAGCTCGCCATTCCCCACGAAGACTCCTCGGGCGGCTTTCTCACCGTGAGCGCCGGACTCGCCCTCTTGGACGCCGAACACCTGAAGGCGGTGAGCGAACTGTTGAAGGACGCCGAAACCGCTCTCTATTACGCCAGAAATCCCGACGCCAATTCAATCGAAGACGAAGAAAACAGTGGTTCGACGCCGTCACCGTGAGCGCACGGTAAACCGGGACCTCTCGAGGGTGCTCGCACAATGATCCCGCTCACCGACGCGTTGACGAGCCTTGGCAACCAACGGCTGCTGGAAAAGGATCTCGCCGTCTACGAAGGGCAGGTCGCTCGCTACGGAATGCGCAGTTGCGTCGCGCTCATTGACATCGACGACTTCAAGAAGTTCAACGACCGCTACGGCCGCGAGGCGGGTGACAAAGCCATCGTCGCCATCGCCGAACGGCTCGCGAACCGCTCTCGACTGGGCGACTCCGTCTACCGCGTCGGGGGGGACGAGTTCATCTGTCTTTTACCGGAACAGTCACTGGAATCCGGGGCGCTCGCCATGGATCGCATGCGCCGCAGTATCGAGGAACTCGCCATTCCCCACGAAGACTCCTCGAGCGGTTTTCTCACCGTGAGCGCCGGACTCACCGTCCTGGACGCCGAGAACTTGAAGTCGGCGAGCGAACTGTTGAAGGACGCCCAAGCCGCTCTCAGTCGAACTCGAAATGCCAACGCCAATCAAATCGAGGGCGTTGACGATGATGATTCGTCGCCGTCCCGGTAACGGGCGCGACGACTCGCTCAGCGGCTCTCTTCGACCAACTCAATAAGCGTTCCGAAGGAGCTCTTCGGGTGCACGAAGGCCACGGTTGTTCCTCGCGATCCCGGCCGCGGCGCCTCGTCAATCACGCGCGCGCCACTGGCCTTCACCGCTTCGAGGGCCTTCGCGCAGTCGTCGACTCGATAGGCAATATGGTGCAGTCCCTCGCCGTTCTTCGCGAGGTACTTCGCGACCGGTGAATCGTCGCGCGTCGGCGTCAGCAATTGGATGTAGGACTCGGCCACCTTCACCAGGGCTTCGTCAACGCCATCGGACTCGACGATCTCGCGATGGACGACTTCGGCGCCGAAGACCGCCTCGTACCAGGCAATCGCGGCGTCGAGGTCGTTGACCGCGATGGCGACGTGGTCGATCTCGGTGAGTTGTGACGTCACGAAGATTCCCTGTCGTGTCGACGGAAAATGGTCAAGCGATCCTCGCCGACGCGCGCGCGGAGTTCCGGATTGGTCACGCCGAGACCCTCTTCGGGCGCGACACAGAGAATCCCGATCTTGCCCTCGTGTCGATTGTGGTGCACTTCGAAGGCGGCGACGCCGGTCTCTTCGAGGGGAAAGACCGCCGAGAGCGGCGGTACGACCTTGCCGGCGATAATCGTCTGGTTCGCCGCCCAGGCCTCTCGGTAGTTGGAGAAGTGCGAGCCCTTGATCGTCTTCAACTTCATCCACAGGTGACGATTGTCGTACTCGATCATGTAACCGCTCGTGGCGGCGCAGGTGATAATGGTGCCGCCGCGTTTGGCCACGAAGACGCTCGCGCCCATCGTGGAGCGTCCGGGGTGCTCAAAGACAATGTCGGGGTCCTCGCCGACGAGCGCCCGAATGTCCTTGCCCAGGCGACGCCACTCCCCCTGGTCCTGGGTGTGCTCGTCCTTCCAGAACCGGTACTCATTCGCTCGACGATCGATCACGTACTCACAGCCCAGTTCGTGCAGCGTCTCGACTTTGGTGTCACTCGAGACGACGCCGACCGGCGTGCCGCCCGAGTTCAACACGTGTTGCACCGCGAACGATCCGAGACCTCCCGAGGCCCCCCAGATCAGCACCACGTCGCCCTGAGTCACCGGAGCGCCGTTGCGTGACACCAGCATCCGGTACGCCGTCGAATTGCACAGCGCGTTCACCGCCGCCTCTTCCCAGGTGAGGTGCGTGGGCTTGGGCATCAACTGGTTCGCCTTCACGACCGCGATGTCGGCCAGCCCCCCAAAGTTGGTCTCGAATCCCCAGATCCGCTGGCTACTCGAGAGCATGGAGTCCTCGTGGCTTGTCGGATCCTGGTCGTCCACGTAGTTGCAGTGCACGGTGACCTCGTCGCCGACCTTCCAGTTGCGCACGGCCGATCCGGCGCGCAGGACGACGCCGGCGGCGTCCGAGCCGATCACGTGATAGTCCAGCGCGTGACGCTGTCCCCAGATTGACTCCTTGCCCAGACGGTCCAGGAAACCGAAGGTGGAAAGCGGCTCGAAGATGCTCGTCCACACCGAGTTGAAGTTGATCGAGGACGCCATGACCGCCACGAAGACTTCGTCGGGAGCGAGTTGCGGGAGCGGCACCTCATCAACGTGCAGGCTGCGCCGGGGATCTTTGTCGCCACTGTCCATGCCATCGAACATCGTCTGCTCGTCGCGCCGCACGAAGACCGCACGCGTCATCGCGGGCATTTCGGTCGCCGCCAACGCCTCGGCCGAAGCGCCGGAGCGCACCGCGTCGAGAATCTCACTCATCCCGGCGAGGTTACCCGCCGCCGTGACATCGCTCGGTAGAACTGCGCGAATGACGAGCGCAATGGTGGGCCTCGCACGGCTCAGTCGGAGTTCGCAGAACGGCGTCTAAAGTCGACCTTGGGTGGAATCGCACAAAGGAGTCTCCATGTCACGAAGCGTCATCGTCGCCGGCACTCGAACGGCTATTGGGAAATTGGCGGGAGCCTACGCGTCGCTCAGCGCCCAGGACCTCGGGGGCGCCGCCATTAAGGGCGTGCTCGATCGCACCGGCGTCGATCCGTCCAGCGTCGACCTCGTATTGATGGGTCAGGTCCTCCAAGCCGGCCAGGGTCAGATCACCGCTCGCCAGGCCGCCGTCAAGGGCGGCATTCCGATGACCGTCCCCGCCACCACTATTAATAAGGTCTGCCTCTCCGGCCTCCAGACCATTTACCTCGCCGACCTCATGATCCGATCCGGGGAGGCCGACGTCATCATCGCCGGCGGCATGGAGTCGATGACCAACGCGCCATATCTGCTGCCGGGCGCGAGGTCCGGCTATCGCCTGGGCGATCAGAAGGTCATCGACTCGATGATGTTCGACGGATTGACCTGCGCCTTCGACCAGTGCGCGATGGGACTCGCCACCGAGAAGTACAACCAGGGGCGAATCAGCCGCGAACGTCAGGACGAGTTCTCGGCGCGCAGTCACCAACTGGCCGCGGCGGCGATCGCGGCGGGCAAGTTCGCCGAGGAAATCGTCGAGGTCGCGGTGCCCCAGCGAAAGGGCGATCCGATCTTGGTCGCCATCGACGAGGGCGTGCGGGGCGAAACCACGGCTGGGTCGCTGGCCCAGTTGCGCGGCGCCTTCGAGAAGGACGGCACGATCACGGCCGGCAACGCCTCGCAGATCTCCGACGGCGGCGCGGCGGTGCTCGTGATGTCCGTAGAACGCTGCGAACAACTCGGTCTGACACCACTGGGCGAACTCGTGAGTTACGGCCAGGTCGCCGGGCCCGACGCGTCACTCCTCACGCAGCCCTCGCACGCCATACTCCAGGCAGCGAAGAAGGCCGATCTCGACGTGAAGGGTCTGGACCTCTTCGAGATCAACGAGGCGTTCGCGGCCGTCGGCCTAGCCTCGGTGGACGACCTGGGGATTGACGAAGCGAAGGTCAACGTAAACGGCGGCGCCATTGCCATGGGACACCCGGTCGGAATGTCGGGCACTCGCCTCGCGCTCACGGCCCTGAGCGAACTACGCCGACGCGGCGGCGGCGTGGCCGCGGTGGCGTTGTGCGGTGGCGGCGGCCAAGGTGACGCCGCCATCCTTCGCAACCTCTAGACGGGGATGTAACTCGCCACGACTTCGTAGCGTGCCAGACCGACCGGACGATCGTCGGGCAACGCCAGCACGAAGGCACCTCCGAGCGGATAATGATCACCACGCAACGCCTTCGGGAGATCCTTCGCCAGGGTGATCATCACCTCGTGAACGGTGGGATTGTGACCGACGACCAACAGTGACGTCGTGACGGGGTCGATGGCGCCGAGGTCGATCAAGAGGTCCTCGGCGCTGACCTCGCGACGACCGTTGTAAATGAGTTCACTGAATTCGCAGCGCTGGACGAACGCCGTGCCGTGAAAGGCCCTTCGAAAGGTCTCCCGCGTTCGAGCGGCCGAACTCACGAGCGCGGTCGTGGGTCCGAATCGACCCAGTTCGTCGGGGTCACTCGCCCACTCGCGCAGCCGTTCGCACTCGTCGCGGCCGCGCTTGTTCAGCGGGCGGACGAAGTCCGACTCCCCGGGCTTGGCCGGCGCCGACTTCGCGTGTCGAACCACCGTGAGATAGCGCATTGGAGAATTCTGACCCAATTCGGTGACCAGCACCACTGGCTCGTTCGTTTAGCGTTGGAGGGTGCACGCGTCGCTGTCGTACTTCCAAGCCATCATTATGGGCCTCACGCAGGGCATCACCGAACTCTTTCCCGTTTCGAGTCTGGGTCACAGCGTGTTGTTGCCGGCCCTACTCGGCTGGCACAACCTCGTGAACTCCCAGTCGGCGTCCGAGTCGTTTTTCCTCGCCTTCATCGTCGGCCTGCACGTCGGCACGGCGCTCGGACTCCTCGTCTATTACCGCAAGACGTGGATCGCGCTCTTTCGCGGACTGGGCAGCCAGTTGGCCGGCGTTCGCGGCGCCGGCGTCTCGTCGCTGTGGCACCTCAACGAACCCGACACGGATCCGAACTACCGGCTGCTGTTCTTGCTCGCAGTCGCCACGGTTCCCGTCGGGATCGTCGGGCTCTTGTTGGAACACAAACTGCGCGTCCTCTTCGCCAAGCCCCTCGCCGCGGCGATCTTTCTGACGATCAATGGCGTCATCTTGCTGGTCGGCGAGCGCCTGCGTCGCAACAGCAGTCGTCACGTGCAATTCAAGAAGCTCGAACGACTCTCGCCCCAGGGCGCCTTCGCCATCGGCTGCTCACAGATCTTCGCACTCTTGGCCGGCATCTCACGGAGCGGCATTTCCATGGTGGCCGCACTGATGGACGGTCTCGACCACGAAGAGTCGGCGAACTTCGCGTTCTTGTTGGCGACGCCGGTCATCTTGCTCGCCGGCGTGCTCAAACTGCCCGACTTGATGGGGCCGCTCGGCGACGGCGTCCGTTACCAAACGCTGGTCGGCGCGCTCTGCGCCATGGTGACCGCCCTAATCTCCGTGATATTCCTCACCAAGTGGTTCACCACGAAGACCCTGATCCCCTTCGGCATCTACAGTCTGGTCGCCGGACTTCTCTGCGTGATTCGCTTCGCCTAATCGGTGAGGACTCGACGGCCGTCGATGGCGCGACCGAGGGTGAGATCATCGGCGAACTCCAGGTCCCCGCCGACCGGCAGTCCGCTGGCGGGCTGGGAGACAATCAGACCCGGCACCTGTAAGAGCCGACTGAGGTACATGGCGGTCGCGTCGCCCTCGACGTTGGAGTTGAAACAGAGAATCACCTCTTTCACCGGGCCGCGAAGACGCAGTATCAACTCTTGGATTCGCAACCGGTCCGGCGTTACGCCCTCCAGCGGATTCAAGACGCCGTGGAGCACGTGATACGTGCCGTGAAACGCACCGGATCGCTCGACGGCCACCACGTCCGGCGGGTTCTCGACCACGCAGATCGTGGTTTGGTCCCGTCGTTCGTCGGCGCAGATGGGACAGAGCCCACCGGTCTCGGCGATGTTGCAACACCGTTCACAGAACGAAAGCTTGGTCTTCATCTCCTCGATGGACACGGCCAACCGCGCGACGTCCTCGCTGGGCTGACGCATCAGCCAGAACGCGATGCGTTGCGCCGACTTCGGACCGACGCCGGGAAACCGTCCGAGCTCATCGACGACGGCCTGGAGCGGCGGCGGGTAGGTCACGTGATCTCCGTCGCCCCGGGGAACATCTCGGTGATGAGGTGATCACCGGCCGATTCGACCACGATGACGGTCTCGTCGGCTGAGTAGGTCTCTTCGGCGTCGGCTTCGCGCGAGCGAATCGGACGCGACGTCGAGGCCGGAGCGGCGGCCGGGCTCGCCAACGTGGGGTCGACGGCCCAGGTGATCTGCAACGGCGACTTGAACTCGTGCTCCATCGCGCTTCGCAGTCCTTGGGCGATCAGCTCGGTGTTCTGACGCATCTCTTCGCTCGGTAGGGCGATGGTGAGGTGCTGTCCATCGAGTGAACGCACGAAGGCGGACTTCAGTAGCAACTGTGCGCCACGCGACGTCCGTGGGACGACGCGCTCCACGAATCGGGCGCGCACGTCGTCGAGATCAAGGGTGGCCCCGCCGTTGGGCGCCGTCGTCTCCGGTTCAACGATTTCGGCCACTGGCGCCGGCGCCGGCTTCACGGGAAGCGTGGGCGTGACGGGCGCAGCGGTGCCGATCGGGCGAAGTACGGCCGGCGGTGCCGGGGCCGACGGCTCGACCCGAACGCCGTCGCGCTCCAGCTTGGTCACGCGTTCATCGAGCGCTTCGACGGTGTTGTCGAGTTCGGGCCTAATCAGCCGGACCATGGCCACTTCGAGGATGACAATCTTCTCCGGCGCACTCTTCATTTCACGCATGGCCCGCCCAACGGTCTCCAGCACACGAACCGTGCGCGGAAGTCCCAGTTGGGTCCCCCACTCGGTGAGACGGTCGCGGTCACTGTCGACCGCGTCGGCGACTTCGGGCGCGACCTGCAACAAGAAGACCTGTCGAACATCGCCGGCGAAACTCTCGGCGAGTTGTTCGGGGTCCCATCCCTCCCTCGCCAGTTCCGCGAGTGACTTCAGTGCAGCGACCGCGTCGGCGTCCACCAGGGCTCGAAAGAGTCCGTCAAATTCCGGTTGCGATTCGACAATCGAGCCGGTGGCGAGGAGTTGGTCCAGAGCGCTCAGCGCGTCTCGTGCGGAACCGCGCCCGAGTCGCACCGCCGCTTCGATCGTCGCCTCGTCGGCGCTCAACCCGGCCGCGCGCTCGACTTCATGCAACAGCGAACTCAACGTCTCGCCGTTGAACAGTCGGAACTCCAGATGCTGGGTGCGGGATCGAATCGTGGGCATCACTTTGTGGGGGTCGGTCGTGGCGAGCACGAAGACGACGTGCGGTGGCGGCTCCTCCAATGTCTTTAAAAGAGCGGCGGAAGCCGCCTTGGAGAGCTGGTGGACCTCGTCGAAGATGTAGACCTTCCAACTCCCCGGCGTACCGTGCCAGGCGCCGGCGGTGATGTCTCGAATGTCGTCCACTCCGTTGTTCGAGGCGGCGTCCAGTTCGGTCACGTCCAACGACGTCCCCTTGGTGATCGCCACGCAACTCGCGCACTTATTGCACGCGTCGCCGTCGAGCGGATGCTCGCAGTTGAGGGCCTTGGCCAGGATCCGCGCGGTCGTGGTCTTTCCCGTTCCGCGGGGACCTGAGAAGAGGTAGGCGTGGGAGACGCGCTGGTTCTTCACCGCCCCCTGAAGCGCTCGAACGACGTGGTCTTGACCGCGAAGTTCGACGAATCGACCGGGTCGAAACCTGCGATACAGCGAGGTGACGCCGTCGATGGAAGTCGGGGTCGTCGACGCATCAGCCATGCCCGCATGCTAATTGGAGGGTGTGCGATGCCGAGGTCCAAAGCAGTGGTCAGGCGATCCGTGGCACCCAACACGATTTGCTGAGAGCTGCTGGCTTCCACCCCTGACTCGGTTCACAAACGGTCGTCGCACGGGACCCGACCACTGCGGTGAACCTCGGCGTTGAACAGGCTACCGGACCGGTACTCGAAGCGACTCGGGTAGCCTTGCGAGCCGGTATTCATTTCGAAAGGTGCGTGCCGGTATTGAGGAGGAGTGCGAGAGCGGCCGAATCGGCACGATTGGAAATCGTGTGAAGGGAAACCTTCCGTGGGTTCAAATCCCACCTCCTCCGCCAAGCCAAGCCAGCCAGGCCACCAGCCAGCCACGCCAAAGCCGACCAACGAATAGCTCTTGTTCGGTGACGCGAAATGTGCCGCTGCTGAAGCGGTGGCACTCGATGTGAGCGGCACGACATCGATGGCGAGCGCCACTCCAATCGGTGTCAATGACTTGAAGACTTTCACTAGGTACTCCTGAGACTCAGGAGACCCACAGGAAATCCTTAACGCGGGATTAGTCGATTGCTACCGACGATTTAAGGGGCCCGGCACAGTATCGGGTATGAAAAAGAACTTCACCTCCTGGATAGTCACCATGTTGATCTCGCTGGGAACGTTCGCCGGTGTCCTCACCGCCATAGGCACGCTCGACGTGCCTATGGCCAGCACAGTTGCCGCCCCCGCGCAATTGACAGCGATACCCCTCACATCGAGCGCGTCGCCTTCGTCGCACGTGTCGAACACTCCGGTATCGCTCGCAACTCCGCCCGCCGGGGGCAGTGATGACGCGTCGTTCACGACGGGCTCGTCCTCCTCTCCCTCGTCCTTCGTAGCCGGTTCGGACAACTGACCATGCCCACCTCGACGAACTACACCAAGCGGCCGTCGCTCCCGGGTCGCGCGACGGACCTGCCCGCGAGCCCGAATCGCGGTTCGGGACCGGCGCCGATGCCGCGCGTCGCCGATTGGTTCGCCTGGTTGGGCGGCCTCGGCCTCGGAGCCAGCGCCGCGTTCGCGCTCTCGCAAGATTCCTTGCACTCGGTGACGTCGATGGCGGGGTTCCTCGACGCCGTCGGACGACTGAGCGGCATGGTGGGCACCTATCTACTGCTCGTGATGCTGTTGCTGATGGCGCGCATTCCCTGGCTCGAGCGCACGATCGGTCAAGACCGGCTCACTCGTTGGCACCGGCGCATCGGCGCCTGGCCGGTGGTGCTGATCACGATGCACGTGGTAACGCTGCTCTTCGGCTACGCCGCCACGGCCAAGACAAACGTCGTTAACCAGGCCGTCACGTTCATCCAGCACTACCCCGACATGCTGATGGCCTTCGTCGGCTTCGGATTGTTGCTCCTCGCCACGACCTTCTCGATTCCCCAGGTCCGACGCCGGTTGCGCTACGAGACGTGGTGGACCATCCACCTTGCGTTCTACTTCGCGGTCGCGCTCAGCTTCGCCCACCAGATCCGTACCGGCATCATCTTCCTGGGCCACCCGATGACGGTCGCGTTGTGGACGAGAGTCTTCGTCGGCGTGGCCGCCGTGCTGGTGATCTCGCGCATCGTGCGACCGATGCTGGCGAACCTGCGCTACCGCTTGCGCGTGACCTCGGTCGAAGAGGTCTCGCCGGGCGTGTTCGCCATCGTGATGCGCGGCCACCATCTTGAGCGCCTCAACGTCTCGGGCGGTCAGTACTTCCAATGGCGATTTCTCGCCCCGGGACTCCTCATCCACAGTCACCCCTACTCGCTCTCGGCCCTGCCGAACCCGCCGCATCTGCGCATGACGGTGAAGTCCCTGGGTGACCAGTCCTCCGCCCTCGCGCACCTGCGCCCCGGCACGCGCGTCTTCATCGAAGGTCCTTACGGCGTCTTCACGCGGCATCAGATATCGACACCAGCCGTCACCCTCATCGGCGCGGGGGTGGGGGTGACACCATTGCGGGCCCTGCTTGAGGATCTCCCTCACGACGTCGCGGTGACGGTGCTGCTGCGGGCGTCCACCCCCGAGGACCTGGTGCACGCAGACGAGGTCCGCGCGCTCGTCAAGCAGCGACAGGGAACCTTCCACACCCTTCTGGGGCCACGACAACGAGCGCGACTTGACCGCAACACCTTGAACAAACTGGCCCCGCGCGTTCGCGACAGTGACGTCTACATCTGTGGCCCCGAGGGTTTCAACGATGACGTCGCCAAAGCCGCCACCAGTTTGGGCGTGCCCAACACACGTATCCACCAAGAGGAGTTCTCATTCTGATGACTACACGTCGCACCCCTATGGTCGTCCTCGGCGCCGTTATTGGCCTCGTCGCGATCGGCAGCTTCCACGCAAGCCCGGCGGCGCTCGCCATGACGACGACCGCCCCCGCCCCGACGTCGCGCAGCGCGCCCACGCCCACCAAACAATCGACGACGACCCCATCGGCACCAACAACCTCCAGCACACCAGCCGCCCCGTCGGCGGTGCGTAGCCAGACCGGCTCGACCGTCAATTACAACTACGGCATGCTGGCGGTCTCGGTTACCGTCCAGGGCAAGACCATCACCAACATCTCGGTACCGTCACTCAACGACGGTGGCAATTCGTACTCCCAGAGCCTGGACTCGATGTCGATCCCCATCCTCACGAAGGAAGCCATGGCCGCCCAGAGTGCCCATATTCAGAGCGTCTCGGGTGCGAGCTACACCAGCGCCGGCTTCATCCAGTCCTTACAAAGTGCGTTGACGGCGTTGGGGATTTGAGATGACCACCTCGATCCTCGACCCGACCACCTGGACGATGCGTCGCGAAGAGGAGGTCATGGGCACCGTTGTCGTACTCGACCTCTACGGCGACGCCTCGGTGACCTCCGACGAACTGTCGCCCTCGCTGCACGCGGCGATCCACGAACTCCACGAAGCCGACCGGATCTTTTCCACCTACGACCCGGCGAGCGCCTTGAGTCGTGTACGCGCCGGGACCCTGGAACTGGCTAACGCGCCGCGTGTCATCAGCGACGTGTTCGAACTCTGCCGTGACGCACGAGAGCTGAGTGACGGGTGGTTCAATCCCTGGGGACTGGCCGGAGGTGTCGACCCGACGGGCTACGTGAAGGGCTGGGCCGCCCAGCGCGCGTTGGAGCAGCTGCGCGCAGGACCGGCGCGCGCGGCGATGGTCAACGCGGCTGGCGACCTGGTCTGCTTCGGCGTGCCGCACCCGGGCGAACTATTTCGTGTGGGTATCGCCGATCCCTTTCGAACCGACTCGTTGGTGGCGTTGGCGGATCTCCGGGCGGCTCTCGCGACGTCGGGCACCTACGAGCGCGGCGCCCATCTCATTGATCCCTTCACCGGTCGAACGGACGCCCGGCTCGCCTCGGCGAGCGTGAGCGGACCGGACCTCGGAATGTGTGACGCGTTGGCCACGGCGCTGTGCGTGGCCGGCGAGGGGATGCTCGCCACGATTCATTCGCTGGCCGGCTACGAGGCCTTCATCGTCGGACTCGACGGGACGCGGCGGTGGACGACAGGTTTCGCGCTGGCTGGGGTAACTGATTACGATCTCACGGCCGCCGGGTAGAAACGTGTGGTCATTGTGCTCAAAATCGTGTGGTGTGCTCAGATTCACAAAATCAAGCAATCCGCTGCATCAGGGCGGTTGGAGTTTCGTTAACACCCCGCCAAGGGCGTGATTCCAGTTAGAAATGGTCGTGCGCAAGATCATCCTTTCAACAATTCTGATGATCAGCGGACTGTCGTTGAGCGGGTGCGCCGGAGGGCCGTCGCCGTCATAGGTCCTCGGATACAACTCCAACCTCGATGGAAGCTGGCAGTGTTTCGGGGCGTTCCTTCAGGAGTCGCCGACCCGTCCCAATACGTGAGCGGCTGTAAAGCCGCGGCGTCGCAGTGGTTTGGCACATTCGAGGAAAAAGGCAGTCTGTCTGGCGGAGAAGTGATCACAATCATTCCTGGCAATCCCAAATACAGGATTGCGCCAGTCAATTAGTCACGTCGGTATGAACGCGATTATCTGCGCTGGTCGGTTCTACAATTTACGCGACGCGAACAACAGATGCGTGCCACCGTCCAAAGCGCCCGGTTCAGCGCACGCCTCGATCTCGTGCTTCAAGAACCGAGCCCAACGATCAGGATCGGCTTCGAGTTCTTCGAGCACCGAGGCTTCATTGAGCGACGCCCAATTGCTCGCTGACATAGCGGCCATTTCTCCGCCGCATTGGGCGACGAGATCCGAAATCTCTCGAGCCCGAAACATTTGGCACACGTGGACAGTCTGAGAATGTCGTAAATCACCCGTTTCGAACACCAAGTCATTGGCGTCTTCGCCGACCACCTTCATATCTTCCGTGGCGGCTTGAAGGAAATATCGCCATGATCCGAGTAACGACATCACCGAGGCGACGACGTAGCCTCCTGGCTTCGTGATGCGCATCAGTCCCGCGAGGGCGTCGTCGGTTTGTTCGAAGGCGTAGGAAAGCGGGCCACCGAACGCCAGCACCACATCAAACGTGTCATCGCCATAGCGCGAAGTGTCACAAACGTCGAGAAGTTCCCGAGATAACACCGCCGCTTCAGTCGGCGAATCCCCTACGAGTTGTCGATGAAGATCCAACTGAACGGGAGAGAAGTCGGTGACATCGATCGCGGCTCCGAGTCGCGCCAGGTCGAACGTGAAACGTCCCGGTCCGGCACCAACTTCGAGCACGTGATCGCCCGGCTTCACGAAACGCTCCAGGAATTGGCGATGAACCTCGTACGCGACGCGCCCGCGTGGCGACGATTCCAGGCGTGTCCACTCCGCTTCTCCGAGGTCGTCGTAGAACGCTCGCATTCGCTCACGATCATCCGTCGTCACGAACTCACTGTAATTAATTCAGTTGTGGCCTCGAACCACGAACCGATTCGTCGTGCGGACATTCGAACCACTATGACATCTAGCTGTACAAGATGTACATTAGGCACCATGTGAATAACTTCTCAAGCGCCTGTTCAATGTTTTGACCAAAATGTGTGGATCGCCGAGCCGTCCCCCTACGCTGTCCTTATGTAGTACTTATGAGGCTTGTCGTTTTGTCACTCCCGACTGGTGCACCATGACGAACTTTGGGAAGGACATATATGTCCACGTCCGCACGACCTTCGAATTACCCTTCCTCGCGAAAGACGCTTAGCCGGGCTCGTCGCGGTCCTGGTCATCGCACTGTTCCGCTGACCCTGCGACTCTCCTTCTCGACCATGTTGGTGACCGGAATTGCGTTCCTCACTTTGGCGGCCTTCGGCACCCAGTCCGCCGTAGCGGCCACGGCGACGGTCCCCCTCGGAACCGCGACGACCTTCGCCGTACTGGCTGGCAGTGCGATCACGGACACCGGTCCGACCACAATCACAGGCGATATCGGGCTCTCTCCGGGCAGCGCGATTACCGGAGCCTCGTCGATCACGCAAAACTCCGGGTCGACGTTCGTCGACGTCGCAACGGCCGTGACCGCCGAGAACGACCTCACCACGGCCATGAATGCTGCCGCGGGCGCGACGGCCACCCAATCCGTCTCGGGAGACTTGGGCGGAACGACGCTGGTTTCCGGCGTCTATCACTCCACCTCTTCCATCGGTCTCACGGGCACCGTCACGCTCAATGGTCAGGGCAATCCAGACTCCGTCTTCATCTTTCAGGCGGGATCGACGTTGACGACCGCATCGGGCAGCGTCGTTGCTCTGGAGAACGGGGCACAAGCGTGCAACGTGTTCTGGCAGGTTGGCAGCTCCGCCACGCTGGGGACCACCACGCAGTTTAACGGTTCGATTCTCGCATCGACGTCGATCACGCTCAACACAAACGCGACGGTGACTGGTCGCGTCCTGGCGAGTACCGGCGCCGTCACCATGGATGCCAACACGATCGCCGTGCCGACCTGTCTCCTGTCATCGTCGACGACAACGACAACGACCGTGCCGTCAACGACCACCACGGCGCACACGACGACCACCACGGTGCACACGACGAGCACGACCGTCAAGCCGGGTTCCAAGCCCGGTTCCTCGTCGACTACGACGCCAACGATCGTGATCCCCCTCGGCGCTCCGGCGACCGGTGCCGGTGGAACGGCGCGAATCGCCTCAATGCTTCTGCTTCCTCTGGGGCTCATCGCCCTGGGCTTGGCCGGAGTCGCGGGCCGATTTATTGTGCGAGCACGTCGCGCCAAGTAAGTTCCGACCACCACCGCGAAGTCACTCGTCCGGCGTGAGACGACCACGCCTCCGGGCGTCGAGGAACTCACGTTTTGCATCGTTGCGCGTCAGTTCGATGGGCCGTTGTTCTTCACCCCACGGTTGACACGCGCCAAAATGTAGTGCAGCCGTTACTTACTTGGAAGGATCGGCCACGAGCAGGGGGTTGCGGTACGTGAAGGACGACAAGTCGACGATCCCGAACATTGGCGACTTCTTCTACAGTTCCCCGGACCTGCTCTCGGTCTTCGGAAAGGACGGCGAACTCATCCAGGTGAATCCAGCGTGGCACGAAATGCTGGGCTGGGATTTCGACCAACTGCGGGGCGTGCCGTTCACGGACTTCGTCCACCCCGATGACGTGCAAGCGACCGCGGACGAGTTTCGACTCGTGATCGAGGGACCGGAAGAGACGCGACGAGGCTTCGTCAATCGCCAACGTTGCCGAGACGGAACGTACCGGACAATCTCGTGGAGTACCTTGCGAAAGGACGGATGGATTTGTTCGACGGGCCAAGACGTCACCGACCGCCTCGAGATACAAACCAAGTTGAACCAGAGCACCGCGGTAACCGAAGCGATGTTCGAGGCGGCCGCCGACTCCATCGTTATCATCGACCGAGACCTCATCATCATCGAGTCGAGCCCGGAGAGTGAACAGATCTACGGCTACCCCGAACGGGGTCGACGAGGACGCACCGGGCTGAATATCATCGACGAACGCGACCGACCCTTCGTCGAGGCGGCCCTTCGCAAAACCTTCGAGATCGATGAAGTGACGACGGTCAGCTTTCGCGCCCAACACGCCGACGGACACGAGATCACCCTCGAGACTCGAGGGCGAGCGCTGCGCAACCTCGACGGATCGCCCGCGCGCGCGGTCTTCATCACGCGCGACGTCACGGCGGCGGCCCAAACCCAAGAAGCGCTCGCCGAGAACCTCGCCAAGCTACGCGCGATTATTGACACCGCCGTCGACGCGATCGTCGTCATCGATCGAGAGGGTACGATTCTCGAGGTCAGTCCGGCGAGCGAGGCCATGTACGGCATTCCCGAGTCCCTCCGTCGCGGCCACTCCGCTCTCGAATTCGTGCACTACAACGATCAGGCCGTCGTCTTGGCCGCGATTCGGCGAATCTTCGACGAGGGTCGGGCCACCACGGCGCGATTTCGAGTGCGCCACGACGACGGGCACTGGGTCACCGTCGAGTCGCGGGGTCAAGCGCTCGACAACGGCGGCGAACCACCGATCGCCGCTGTCGTCATCACCCGCGACATCTCCGAATCCGTCGCGCTCGAGCACGCGCTGGAAATCGCCCGGTCCGAAGCCGAACGCCACGACCACGCCAAGAGCGAGTTCATGTCGCGCATGAGTCACGAGTTGAGGACGCCGCTCAACTCGGTGATCGGATTCTCCCAACTACTGCAAATGGAGTCCAATGATCCCGATGTGCTGCGAATGTTGGGACACATCAACAACTCCGGGCAGCACCTCTTGAACCTGATCAACGAGATCCTCGATATCTCGAGGATCGAATCGGGACGCGTCATCGTGACCTTGCGCGCGGTGACACTCGATGACCTGATCCGCGACTGCGTGGGAATCATCACCCTGCAGGCGAGCCAACGCGGCCTCGACGTCGAAGTCGGTGACATCACCGATGCCCTGGTGCGCGCCGACCAACAACGCCTCCGTCAGGTACTGCTGAATCTTCTCTCCAACGCCATCAAGTACAACCGTCCGCAGGGCCGCGTCACGGTGAGCACGGAGATCGTCGAGGACACGGTTCGTATTTCGGTGCGTGACACCGGACTCGGTATCAGTCCCGAGATGTTTGAGCGGCTCTTCATTCCCTTCGACCGACTCAACGTCGAATCGACCGGTATCGAAGGAACCGGACTGGGACTGGCCCTCTCGAAAAACCTGACCGAGGCGATGGGCGGCACGTTGAGCTTCGACAGCACGCCCGGCAAGGGTTCGGTCTTCACCATCCAACTGCCGATCTTCAAGGCTCAGTAGTCGCCGCGCACGTGACGCCTTCGCGAGCATTTCAATGACTAGTGCGTCACCAGAAGGTCAAAACTAAGTAGATCAACGACCGAGTCGATGACGTCGTCGGCGCCATTGGCGATCAGTCGAGCTTGATCGTCATTGCCCGAAAGAACGCCTACGCAGTAACCAGCACCGGCGCGAAGCCCGGCCACCATGTCCGAAGCGGTGTCGCCCACCACCATCATGGAACTGGCCGCGGTGATCTGGGACTTCAAAGCGCACCACCACAACATGTCCGGCGCCGGTCGACCGCGACCGGCGTCGGCGGGAGAGACGCGAAGCTCGAACAGGTCTCCCCAACCCAGCACGTCGACGAGCGCTTCACGCGTCGTCGGCGAGAAGCCGGTCGTGAGGGCCACCTGCAGTCCGACGTCGCGCAAGGTCTCCACGGTCGAACGAGCGCCCGGGATCTCGCTGACGCCGAGCTCTTGGGCCGACTCCACGAAGTTCCGTTCGAAGGCCTCGTTGGCGATCGACCCCCGTTCGCCGAAGAGGGCCGTGAAGACCTCGATCTTCGACTGACCCATCGTCTCGACGACGTACGCCTCGGCCGACTCGGCCTCGTCGGCGCTGACTTCCAGGTCCTCAATCGTGCGCCGAAAGGCCACCAGCACGAGGCCGTCGTCGAGGACGGTGGTGCCGGCCATGTCAAAGCAGATCAACTCGACGTCGTTCATTGGAAACTCTCCTCCGCGATGGCCGGGGCGAGGGTCATCCCTCGACCGCCGGCGCCAGTTGTGGCGCTCGACGAGTTGGTGTCGTCGACACAGCTCTTTGCGCGCATCAGTTGGCGCGACGCCCTTCGAAGAAGGTACGCAGCAATTCGACCGACTCACTCGCGAGCACGCCGTAGGTGAGCGACGCCTCGTGCAAGAGTCGCGGGTCGCTCAAGACGTTGTAGCGAGAGCCCACGGCGCCGGCCTTTTCGTCGAGTGCTCCGATCACCACTCGACGCACGCGCGCGTTCAAAAGCGCGCCGGCGCACATAACGCACGGCTCCAACGTGACGTAGGCCGTGACCTCGTCCATACGCCACGACGGTCGCGAGAACGCCGCGTCGCGCAATGCCACTATCTCGGCGTGGGCCGTCGCGTCCTGATCAAGCTCGCGCCGGTTCTCCCCCACGCCGATCACGACGTCGTTCTCCACCAAGACGCACCCGACGGGAACGTCCTCGTGTCCCGCGGCCACGATCGCGATGTCGAGTGCCGCGCGCATGAAGAGTTCATCGTTCTGGGTGTCATCCACGACAATGAACTTACTGAGGCGCACCGCATCGACGCGCCAAAAGTCGTGACGAAGTCGCGTTGTAGACTTCTCGACGGAGGGGTGCGAGAGCGGCCGAATCGGGCAGTCTCGAAAACTGCTGTGTCTCCGGGCACCGTGGGTTCAAATCCCACCTCCTCCGCCAGCAGAAAACGGGTGACTTTGGTCACCCGTTTTCTGTTCCGGTGGGGGTCTTTCGTGATGCAGGTACGCTGGAATCGTTCGGCGCGAGCCGACGACTTTCAGGAGAATGCCATGGTCTCGTCAATCGATACGTCAGTGGGAACCGAGCGCAAGGTCGTCACCGAGTTGCCCGGTCCGAAATCGCGCGCCCTGCACGAGCGCCGCCAAGCGGTCGTGAGCACCGGACTGACGGTGGGATTCCCTATCTATATTGACCGCGCCGAGGGCGCGATCCTGGTGGACGTCGACGGCAACCAGATCCTGGACCTCGGCTCGGGCATTGCCGTCACGTCGATCGGCCACGCCGTACCCGAACTGGTGGAGGCCGTGAGCGCCCAGGTGGCCGCCTTCACTCACACCTGTTTCATGGTGAACCCGTACGAGAGCTACGTCGAGGTCTGCGAAGAGCTCGCCGCCATCACGCCCGGTTCGCACGCCAAGACCTCCGCGCTCTTCAACTCCGGCGCCGAGGCCATTGAAAACGCCGTGAAGATCGCTCGCCTCGCGACCGGTCGCCAGGCAATCGTCGTCTTCGACCACGCTTACCACGGTCGCACCAACTTGACCATGGCCCTCACGTCGAAGAACATGCCCTACAAGGACCGCTTCGGCCCCTTCGCCCCCGAGATCTACCGCGTCCCGATGAGCTACCCGTTCCGCGATGGGCTGAGCGGGGCCGAAGCGGCCGCGCTCGCGATCAAGATGATCGAGACCCAGGTCGGCGCCAAGAACGTCGCCGCTCTACTCATTGAGCCGATTCAAGGTGAGGGCGGCTTCGTCGTGCCGGCCGACGGTTTCTTGCCGGCCTTGTCGGAGTGGACGACGGCCAACGGCGTGGTCTTCATCGCTGACGAGATCCAAAGTGGCTTCTGTCGTACCGGCGACTGGTTCGCCGTCGACCACGAAGGCGTCATCCCCGACATCGTCACGACCGCCAAGGGTCTGGCCGGCGGCATGCCGCTGGCCGGCGTGACCGGTCGAGCGGAGTTGATGAACGCGGTCCACGAAGGCGGTCTCGGCGGCACCTACGGCGGCAACCCGGTGGCCTGCGCGGCGGCCCTGGCCACCATCAAGACCCTGCGCGACCGAAACCTGGTGGCCCGGGCCCGGGAGATCGGTGAGATCCTCTTCGCCAACCTTCGTTCCCTCGCCCAGGACGTCGCCATCATCGGCGACGTGCGCGGGCGAGGCGCGATGGTCGCCATGGAGTTCGTGCAGCCCGGCACCAAGGACCCGAACCCCGCGGCGGTCAAGGCCATCGTCAACTACTGCAACCAGAACGGCGTCATCGCGATCTCGTGTGGCACGTACGGCAACGTCGTACGACTGCTGCCGCCACTGGTGATCTCCGACGCCCAACTGGCCGACGGACTCGACGTCCTGGGCGCCGCGGTCCGTTCCGCCAGCTAGTTCAAACAGCTCTGCGTCGACTCGGTGCCGTGGGCCGGTGTCCGAGCCAGGTCGCGTTCGACGGTCGAGGCCGGAATGGCGTAGGCCGTTTCACTCTGAGTGAGTGACTTCGAAAACACCACGCCCGCGACGTCGCCACGAACTAACACCGGGCTGCCGGAGCTACCTGGTTCGATGTTGGAGTAGACCACCAGCACCGTGCGAGCGAAGGTTTGCTTGTCGTAGATGTCCCTCGACTCCGCGGTGATCTCACCGTTGATGAACGAAGGACTGATGGTTCGCCTCCCGTCGAGGGGAAAGCCGATTACCTCGGCCTTCGCACCCGACGACGGTACCGACGGCACGAACTTCATGGGCGACGCGCTCATGGCCACTCGCAATATCGCTAGGTCATTGACCGGATCGAAGAGCGCCACTTTCGCCGGTACTCCCCCGACGGTGACGCTCGTCGCGCCCGCCACGACGTGCGCGTTCGTGACCACGAGTTGCGGCGTGACGAAGAATCCCGTTCCTTGATGCGTGTCGGGACATCCCATCGCGAGAACCTTGAGGATCTGAATCGGCGAAGTAGGTGACAACGTGTTCTGGCCGAGCTTCGGCGCGGGGCTCGACGACGGAACCGTCGGCGCGACGATGCTCGCGAAGACACTGGGGAAGTCGGCGTTTCGAAGCATCGACTGGAGTCGAGCCTCGGCCGAGGGAACGGTCGGAAGCTCCTTATCGAGGGCTTTGATGATGCTCGACCCTTGGATACCGCTGGCGGCGGCGGACCACGACGTGGCGACCAGCAAGGCCGCCACGAGCCAGACAGTAATGAGGGCACCGACAACACCGACCACCACACCGGCGACGGAGTCGACGAGGCCCAACTTCACCATCTTCACGGTCCTCCGAATAGAGGCACCGAGGAGGTGACCGAGGAAGTGTCCGGCGTAGGCGGTAACCACGACGATCACCAGCGCCAGGATCGGTCTCCACGACGAGTGAGTGATCTTCGTCGAGAGCGACGGCGCGATCGCGATACCAAGGTAGAAGCCGGCGATCAATCCGATCCAACCCAGGACCTGTCGGATGGCGCCTTGGAACCAACCCCCGATCGCGGCCACGATGGCGATCGCGACGATGAGCACATCGACCCAGTTCATGATTCCCAAGTTAGACCTCTACCTTGTGGAGGCCGATCAAGAGCTGAACCTCAGATTAGTAACATCAACACAGCGACAACGGTCGTCACGATCACAAGGAAACAATGAATCGAGTACCAGCCCACGTACGTTCACTGGTACGAATCGCGGCGACGTGCTCGCTCGCGGGCGTCGTGTTGGCGTCGTGTGCCTCGACGACGCCGGCGGTGATCCCGCACGTGACCGGTCTTCCCGCCATTAGTTTCTCGGTGCCGCTCTCGGCCGTTGGGTGCACCACAAGTAACTCGTGCGTGGCGTTGGGGACCTCGGATTTTGACGCGAGTCTGTCGTCGGTCGGCGAGTACCGATCGGCCAATGGTGGCTGGGCGGCCCTCGACGTGCCAAGCGCCGACACCTCGACCAACATCCAATCCTCGTCATGTTGGAGCGACGGTTGCCTGTTCGTGGGATCGCAATTGAGCGGTGAACTGGTGTGGCGTTACAACGCCAACTCGCACTCGATCAACAGCGAGATTGCGCCGACGGGAGCGCTCGGCATCGAGGCGATCAGTTGCTATGCGTCGATGACGTGTGCCATCCTCGATTCGGGGAAAAGTGGCCCGAGATTTCTCACGACCCACGACGCGGGCACGACGTGGTCGACACCGGTCAGCTTCGGCGTCCCGTCACAAGACTCGGTGACCGCGCTCTCTTGTCCAAGCGACCTCGATTGCATCGCGAGCTTCCTCAATGCCTCCAACGGTATTGAGGTCTACGTGACCAACGATGGCGGTGCCACGTGGACGCTTCGGACGGGCTTCTCCACGATTACCTGGGCGGCGCTCACGTCACTCAACTGTGCCGGACGTAAATGTCTGGGGCTCGCGAAACTTTCGACCGGTTCGCGGGTCGTGCGGACGGACAACTTCGGACACTCGTGGTCGAAGGTGACCTCGCTGCGAAGTTCGATCTTGACTCTCGCCTGTATGTCGCTGAAGCGATGCGTCGTGGGCGGCATGACGAGCTCGTCCGCGCCGTGGCTGGCCACGCTGACGTCCGGTTCGCTCAAGGTGGCGAAACTCACCTACGTGCCCACACCAATTGCCGACGTTGCGTGCGGATCGAAGATCTGTGCGGCGATCGGCGTGACGACCGTGATGACGCTGCGTCCCTAGCTCTTCGGTGACGACGCCACGAGTCCCGGCAACTTCGACCACAACGGGGCGCCTTCAACAGCCAGCAGCTGTCGTGGTCCTGGAACCCCGAAGTTGGGGCGGCGCCCCCGCGCGCGGGGCTCACGTTGAACCTTCCCTTCGTTTGTATGCGAGGCTGGTGCGGTGAGTTTGAACGCGATCCCCGTCCCTTCCGGTTGGTACCCGGATCCCTCGGGGGCGCGCCAATGGCGTGTCTGGACCGGGACGCAGTGGTCAGAGTTGACGCGCCCCTACGGTGAGGTGGCGCCCGCGCCGAGCATCGTGTCCGATCTCTCGCTCATTCAGGCCCTCCATCGATTGGTCCGTTACGGGATCGCCGGCGATTTCGCGGGCATCAGCATTCTGGTCAGCGTGCTGGCCCACTGGCCGGGCACGGCACACCCGGTCTCCGAGTGGTTCGCCGTCGCGGCGAGCAACGTCGCGGTCGCGCTCATCCTCGTGGGCTCGGCCTGCTTCGCGTTCGCCGCCCGCGAGCTCGAGGGCCACTGGACGCCGTGGGCCTTCATCCCCGGCGTCAACCTCATCGCCGTTAACACCGTCGTCACTCGGCGACTTGGCGGACAGCCGCTTCGACGAGTGGGCGCCGAGGTCGTCTTGATGGTGCTCTTCGTCGCCCAATTCCACGCCGAAGTGTGGCTGTGCGTCGCACCCGTGATCGTCGCGGTCGGCGAATCGCGGTGGATCGCCACGCTGATCGAGCATCTCTTGTCCTCTTCGAAGCCGTCGACGCCGGCCACTTTTTGACATGACGACGAAGTTGACCGGGCAACCGCCCGTCGTGACACGCACGAAACGCTACGTCATGACGTCCAACCGCCGAGCGAGGTAGCGCGATGTACGAATGGAACGACGAGCAACAAGCGATCATCGACGTCGTACGACGCTTCGTCGACGAGGAGATCCGCCCCCAGCTCGATGACCTCGAACACAACGGTATGCCCCCGTACGCGATCCTTCGAAAGATGTACGACGTCTTTGGACTGAAGGAGATGGCGAAAGAGACCTTCGCGCGCCAACTCCAACGCAAGATCTCGGGTGAAGAACCGGCGCGAGAAACTCGCGGGTCGGACCCGGCGGCGCAACTGATCTCCACGATCGAACTGTGCCGCGTCAGTCCCGGGCTACTCACCTCACTCGGGGTGTCGAGTGGACTAGCGGCGGGGACGATCAACAAACTGGGTACGCCGGCGCAGATGGAGCGGTGGGCTCTCGATCTCATGACACTCGACAAGATCGGCGCCTGGGCCATCACCGAACCGGACTCCGGTTCCGACGCGCTCGGCGGCATGCGCACCAGCGCCAAGCGCGACGGTGAGGACTACATCTTGAACGGCCAGAAGACCTGGATCACGAACGGTCCTTACGCCGACACCATCGTTTTGTACGCCAAGCTCGACGACGGCAGCGGCGAGGAGATGCGCAACCGCAAGGTCCTGACGTTCGTGCTCGACAAGGGAATGGACGGGTTGGTGCAGACCGCGCCGATGCGCAAGATGGGTCAGCACGGGTCACCGACCGGTGAAATCTTCTTGAGCGACGTCCACGCCGCCAAGGATCGCCTCCTCGGGGAGAGTGAAGATCCGCAGGGCGGTGGTCGTCAAAGCGCGAGGGACAACTTCGTCGCCGAACGCGCCGGCGTCGCCGCGATGTCCTTGGGCATCATCGAAGAGTGCCTCAAGCTCTCCGTTGACTACGCCAAACACCGTCGACTCTGGGGAACGGCGATCGCCGACTTTCAGCTCATCCAACTCAAACTCGCCCAGATGGAAGTGGCGCGCGTCAACGTGCGCAACATGGTCTTCGCCCACATCGAGCGTTCGTCGCACGGCGCGGTGCCCACCTTCGCCGAGGCCTCGGCGATGAAGCTCTACTCGGCCCAAGCGGCGTGCCAAGTAGCCGACGACGCGATTCAGATCTTCGGGGGCAACGGCTACATCGCGGAGTATCGGGTCGAACAACTCAGTCGCGACGCGCGGGTCCTTCGAATTTACGCCGGCACCGACGAGATGCAGGTCATCGCCATCGCCAAGGACCTCATTCGCGACTAAGTCGTGGTTCTGGGTCGAGCGAGGCCCGTAGGCGATCAGCGACACCGACCCAACCCTTGTACTCCTGCATCGCCGGAGGCGCGGTGTCGAGATTCAACAAGAGGGTCGCGCCAAAATCCTCGTGCGCTTCGCACAGTTCCTTCGCCGAGGCCACGTAATTGTGAATGGTGAAGACGATGGCGCCACTCTCCGGGAGACGTCGCAGCGTCTGACGCTCCACCCGAAAGAACCAGTCGGCCAGTTCGCCGTGGGGGCTGCGTCGAGCACTCGTGGGCTGATGCAGCGCGGGTGAATCGATCAGGGTCCAGTTGAGTCGCCAGAACGAGCGATCGGACTTCAGCCGTTCGAAAAAAGCGTTGGTGGGCCGACTCAGTTCGACGTCGTAGGTCGGCACCGGCCGGTGGATGTCGTCGAGCGTCGTGCCCAGTTTGGACGCGAGATTCCAGCGCGAGGGAAAACAGACACAGGCCGCCTGCAGTCGCCACACGTCGGAGCGCACGAGTACGCAGAGGTCCTCTTGCACCAGGCGAGCGGCCGCGACAATGGGGTGCTCCTCGCGACGAACTTCGATGGTCAACTCCGGCTGATGGGCGTCGAGGTAACGCGTCACTTCACCGAGCAACTCACGACTCCCCTCATCACCTTCGGGATTCGTCGCCACGACCACGTCGAAAACGGTATCAAGCAATTGACGCTTTTGTTCGAGTTCGTCATCACGCCGATCGTCAACTTCGAGCCAGTGATCGAGGTCGAGGGGGCGAAGGCCCATGGCCATCCGCCAGCCCTTGGATTCGAGCGGGAGATAGGCGAAGTTACTCACGGGTGACCGCGCTTGCGCAGTACGAACCAATAAATGCAGAACACCGTTACCGGAACGGCTATGACGATGACGCGAGCTTCGGGCAGAACCGAGCCGCGATGGACGTTCACGATCGTCGTCGTGGTAGCCAGGGCCTCGATGAATCCGCTCAACTACTTGCTCCTGTTCGGCCCTAGGGGTGACTCGTCCTTCCAAGTCCGAGCACGGTCACTACTTCGCCGTCTTCTCCTGTTGGCCCATTAACGTCTCGAGGCGCGCGAGGATGTCCGAGATCGCCTCGTCTTGCGCCTGGAGATGCTTCTGGATCTCTTCGGACTCTTTCAACACCGCTTCGGCATCGTTATACGTGTCTTCCGAGCGCTTGTCGGCAGCGCGGGCTTGGATGTTCTGGCCCACGATGATGATCGGCAACAACACGAGCTGCAGGAACGAACTCGAGAGCCACACGATGACGAAGAAGGTGCCCTGCTTGATGGCGTCGGGAAGGGCGAATAGGGCGATGATGCTGAAGATGTACGCCATCCACATGGTTCCCACCACGAGAGTGATGCGTAGGCCAAACCTCGCGTTAAAGCGCACGAAGGGGTTGGGGTGATCGAGGGGGCGAAGGTCACGGGTCTTCGTCGGGCCCGCTAATTTGCGCTCATCGGTCCAGGGGTGACGCGCGTACTGGTAGATATTTGGCACATCGGAATTCTCACACGTTTGAGCGAGTGAACAAAACCCAATCGGCTTCCCAGAGCACTTCCGTTGTGTCGAATCTTCGATGCGGTCCTGAGCCGCTCCGGCCCGGCACGGAGATCGATAACATGCTCGGCCGCTGAAGCGAGGGGGGAGGTCGGGTCGTTGGTGATCGCGACGTTGGGCCGACCCTGCGCAGTGGCGCGCTCGACGACCTCGACGAGTCCCGGGGTCCGACCCGACTGAGAAACGGCGAGAACGCCGGCGCCGTCGAGCCCGATGGAAGTCTCGCCGTCGAAAAGCGAGGGCGTGGCCAGGGCGACCAGGAGGCCGAGCTCCTGTCCCGCCAGGTACTGGAAGAAGACCGCGGCGTTGTCCGAAGATCCCCGAGCGGCGACGAGTACGTATTTGACGTCGCGCCACGAGGCCGCGGCGTCGCGCGCCTGTTGCATGCCCAGTTCCGCGCGATGACGAAGAACGTCGCCCTGGGAGCGGATCTCTTCTTCGAACACGGTCGTCATCGGCTAGTCCCTTCGAACGCGCAGATTCTCGATGACGCTTACTCAACTAAATCTGGTGAGGTCTCCATACCCTGGGTCCATGTGGAACGAGCGATGATTTTCGTCGTGTCGGCGCGGTAACTGTATTTGTTCGCGACATTGCGAATCTCTTCGAGCAGTCCTTCGGTCAACTTTGTCGGGTCCAGTCCGAGGGCGATGAAGCGATCGCGGCTGACGATGAGTTCGTTCTCCACCGCTTCGCGACGAGGGTTCGGCAAGTGCGCGATCTCGACGCCGGTCTCCATGGCGATCAGTTCGGCCAACTCGAGGATTCGATAGGTCTCGGTCACCTGGTTGAAGACGCTGACCTTGTCGCCGCGCTTCGGCGGATTCTCCAACGCGATCTGGATGCACCGGACCGTGTCGCGGATATGAATGAAGGCGCGGGTCTGTCCGCCCGTGCCGTGCACGGTCAACGGGTGACCAATGGCCGCCTGCATCAAGAAGCGGTTCAAGACGGTGCCGTAGTCGCCGTCGTAGTCGAAGCGATTGATCAGGCGTTCGTCGAGCGCGGTCTGCGGCGTCTGGGTTCCCCACACGATGCCCTGGTGGAGGTCGGTGATGCGCAGCTGGTCGTTCTTCGCGTAGAAAGCGAAGAGCAGTTGATCCAGCGTCTTGGTCATGTGATACACCGAGCCGGGATTCGCCGGGTGCAGGATCTCGCGCTCGATCTCGCCGTCGGGGGTGGGCACTTTCACCGTGAGGTAGCCCTCGGGAATCGGGGCCGAACCGGACCAGCCGTAGCCGTAGACGCCCATGGTGCCGAGATGTACCAACGCGATATCGAGTCCGCTCTCCACGATGGCCACGAGCACGTTGTGCGTGCCGCGCACGTTGTTGTCGACGGTGTAACGCTTGGTGGCGGCGTTGCGCATGGAATACGGCGCGGCGCGCTGCTCGCCGAAATGCACGATCGCGTCGGGTCGTTCATCGCGCAACAACTCGACGAACCGCTCGTACTCTTCGGCGAGGTTGAGCATGACGAAACCAATGTCCTTGTCCCTCAACTCCTTCCAGGTTCGGATACGCTCGCCCATCGGTTTAATTGGGGTGAGCGACTCGACCTCGAGCTCCAGGTCGATCTCGCGACGACTGAGGTTGTCGACCACGATGACGTCGTGACCCTTATCCGAGAGGTGCAGCGATGTGGGCCAGCCACAGAATCCGTCACCGCCGAGTACCAGTACCTTCATACAATCGCCCCATTCGAAGCCGACACCGCGGCCTCAATCAACTATCCATGCCCCGTTCGAGGGGAATCGTCACCCTTAGACCTTACCAGCGTCACAATTATTGGGCTGTTTCCCACAGCCGTACGCGGGCTGACTCAAGAGCGAAAACCCTACTCGTAGTCGACACCTGCGTTATGAGGTCGCGGTGGCCGAATCGGTCATCGCCGGAACGATCGTCTCGCCGTAGGCCTCGAGCGTCTCGGAGTTGGCGTCGTGTTGCAGATAGAGTGCGAACTGATCCACGCCCAAGTCGCGCAACTCTAAAAGCCGTTCAATGTGGCGCTCCACGGGGCCCAACAGACAGAAGCGATCGATGACTTCGTCGGGCACGAACTCGGTGTGCGTGTTGCCGGCTCGCCCGTGCTCGCTGTAGTCGTATCCCTCACGACCCTTGATGTAATCGGTCAACGCCACGGGGATCGGCGATTCGGGGTCGCTACCGTATCGTTTGACGATGTCGGCGACGTGGTTCCCCACCATTCCTCCGAACCAACGGCATTGATCGCATTGATGGGCGAAGTCCTCGCCGACGTAGGCCGGCGCGGCAACGCAGAACGTCAATGCAGCCGGATCGCGTCCCGCATTCGCGGCCGCCGCTCGCACCGCGGTGATCATCCATCGCGCGATGTCGGGATCGGCCAACTGCAAAATGAATCCGTCGCCGACTTCGCCGGCGAGCGTCAGCGCCTTAGGACCGTAGGCCGCCACCCATATCTCGAGTTCGCTGTCAACGACCCACGGGAAATGCAGCGTCGAGCCGTGGTACTCAACCGAACGACCGTTGGCGAGTTCGCGAATGACGTCGATCGAATCGCGCAAGGTGGCGAGCGTCGTCGGCTTGCCGTTCGTCACCCGTACGGCCGAGTCCCCGCGACCGATCCCGCAGACAGTGCGATTGACGTACATCTCGTTCAAGGTGGCGAAGAGGCTGGCGGTCACCGTCCAGTCGCGCGTGGCGGGATTGGTGACCATCGGGCCGACCTTGATCGAGCGCGTCGAGGCCAGTATCTGGCTGTAGATCACGAAGGGCTCTTCCCACAAGATGTGCGAGTCGAAGGTCCAGGCGTAGTGGAATCCCAACTGTTCGGCTCGCGTGGCCAGTTCGACGACGCGCGAGGCCGGAGGATTGGTCTGCAGTACTACCCCGAACTCCATGAACACCTCCTTCGCTTGATAGTCACGTTGTCCGCCGTGGCGTCCTAGACCAGGTACTGACTGAGCCCTCGGCGCAAGAACTTCCCGTGCCCGACCGCACCGGTGAACGTGTTGTTCTCGACGATGACACGACCGCGCGACAGCACCGTCACCACTCGACCGTCGATGTGCTGGCCCTCGTAGGCCGAATGGTCCATATTCATGTGGTGCGTCTTCACGCTGATGTCGGTCGTGCCCTTGGGGTCGTAGATCACGACGTCGGCGTCGGATCCCGGTGCGATCACGCCTTTCTTCGGGTACAGGCCGAACATTCGTGCCGGCGTCGTCGAGGCCAGCTCGATCCATCGCGACAGGGTGATCTCGCCCGTGACGACGCCCTGATAGAGCAGGTCCATGCGGTGCTCGATTGAGCCGATGCCGTTGGGGATCTTGGAGAAGTTGCCCAGACCCAATTCCTTTTGGTCCTTCATGCAGAACGGACAGTGGTCCGTGCTCACCACCGAGACGTCGTTGGTGCGAAGGGCCCGCCACAGCGAATCCTGGTGTCCTTCGGCGCGCGAGCGCAACGGCGTCGAGCAGACGTAGGCCGCGCCCTCGAAGCCGGGCTTCGACAGATGTTCTTCCAGGCTCAGGTACAGGTATTGAGGACAGGTCTCGGCGAAGACGTTGGCGCCGAGTCCGCGCGCGCGAGCAATGGCCTCGACCGCATCCTTGGAACTGACGTGGACGACGTAGAGCGGAGCCTTCGCGACCTTGGCCAGCATGATGGCTCGGTGCGTCGCCTCCTCTTCTAGCTCTGCCGGTCTGGTGAGCGAGTGGTAGCGGGGGTCGGTCTCGCCGCGCTCGAGCGCTTGGGCGACGAGGACGTCGATGGCCGGACCGTTCTCGGCGTGCATCATGATCGTGGCGCCCAGGTCCGACGCGGTCTGCATCGCGCGAAGGATCTGTCCGTCGTCGGAGTAGAAGACGCCGGGATACGCCATGAACAGCTTGAAGCTCGTGACGCCCTCGTTGTTCGTGAGATCGGACATGGCCTTCAGCGCCGCGTCGTCGACGCCGCCGATGATTTGGTGGAAGCCGTAATCGATGGCGCAGTTGCCGTCGGCCTTCTCGTGCCACGCCGCGAGTCCGTCGTGCACGTCCTCGCCCGTTCGCTGCACGGCGAAGTCGATGATGGACGTCGTGCCACCGAAGGCCGCCGCGATGGTGCCGGTCTCGAAGGTGTCCGAAGCGTTCGTCCCGCCGAAGGGCAGTTCCATGTGGGTATGGACGTCAACGCCGCCGGGGATGACGTACTGACCGGACGCGTCGAGCACGCGGTCACAACTCGGCTTCACGCTCTCGAAATAGCCCGGCGTGCCCAGTGCGGCGATTTCGTCGCCGTCAATCAATACGTCGTAGTCCTGAGCGCCCGTCGCCGAGAGCACCCGACCACCGGTGATGAGTACGCGCGCCATCACTTACCAGTCCGTCAAGGGTTCGTACATATCGGGGCGGCGGTCGCGGTAGAAGGCCCACTGCTCACGGACCTCTTTCAAGAGGTCCATGTCGAGGTCGCGCACGACCACTTCCTCGTCGGTGGTGCTCGCCACTTCACCGACGAACTGTCCGCGCGGACTCACGAAGTAGCTCTGGCCGTAGAAGTCGTTGGTACCGAGGTCCTCGACGCCCACGCGGTTGATGGCGCCGACGAAGTATTCATTGGCCACGGCCGACGCCGGCTGCTCGAGTTGCCAGAGGTAGGCCGACAGGCCTCGACTAGTCGCCGAGGGATTGAAGACGATCTTGGCTCCGGCGAGGCCCAAGGCGCGCCACCCTTCGGGGAAGTGTCGGTCGTAACAGATGTAGACACCGATGCGACCAACAGCGGTGTCGAAGATCGGATAGCCGAGGTTGCCCGGGCGAAAATAGAACTTCTCCCAAAATCCGCTCACCTGCGGAATATGGGTCTTGCGGTACTTGCCGAGGTACGTGCCGTCGGCGTCGATGACCGCGGCGGTGTTGTAGAGGACGCCCTCTTGTTCCATCTCGTAAACCGGCAGGATCATCACCATATTGAGTTCGGCCGCGAGCGCCATGAAGCGCTGGGTCGTCGGTCCTTCCGGCACGGCTTCGGCGTAGTCGTAGTAGGTCGCGTCTTGGACCTGACAGAAATACGGGCCGTAGAAGAGTTCTTGGAAGCAGATCACCTGGGCGCCCTGGGACGCCGCCGTTCGCGCGTGGTGTTCGTGGAGATCGATCATCGAAGTCTTGTCGCCGGTCCACGCGGTCTGCACCAGCGCTGCTCTCACCACGTCGGACATCGGGCCTCCTCTCGAAGGAACACGTCAATCGTGTCCTCTTGCGAATAGAAAGAACCATAGACAAAGTTCTCCCACACGGTTGTGGAGACGCGCCGCATCTCAATCAGCATGGTGGCTAATGACGCGTGACGATGGGCTTGGACGCCGGCCCGAGACGCAGCCCTGGCGCGGGAGTGCAGTACCTCGTCAGCGTGCCCGCTAAGGCGTTCACCACCGTCAGTTCGTTTTTCGAAGGAACGGCAATGGTGACCGGCGCGCCGAGGCTCGTCACCGTTTCGGTCGCGTGGACGATGGCGAACGTGCGGTCTTGGGTCGCCGACGTCGTGAAGGTTATACGGCCAATCTTTCCGGCCGCGTTGATAGCAAGTGTCATCGAAAGTGCGCCGAGTGGTCCCTGCGTGGTGGGATTGGCCAACCACACGGGGAGACCGGACTCGTCGCGGCTGACCACGCTCTTCGTGCTCGAATTACCGATAGTGACCCCGTACTGATGCATCGTGACGCCGTCGACCTTGACCAGCCCCTCGTCCCTCAAGACGGCTCCTGGGCGGGTCAACAACGCCAGTCCCGCGAGCGGGCTCCCGGTCGATCCCAACGCCGAGGGCCGGTTCGACGCCTTGAAGGGCAGTGAGATCCACGGTGTCGGGAAACTCGCGCCCACGGTTCCCGCCAGTTTTAGATACATGATGCGACCGGAATAGAGCATCGACTCGGTACCCAGTTGGCTCAACGCTCCGTTGTAGTTCAGCGTGGCCGAACAGGCGTCAATTTGGAGATTGCATTTACCGCTTCCCGTCGCCGTACCAATTTGACCTTCGACGTCGATTGACTCCGAGATCGAGAGATTGGCGGTGTTCTTAGCGAGCGTCGACACCAGAGCGCCACGAACGGTGGTTGCAGCACCGGCTGATGAGGTACCCGCGAGTCGAACGCCGATGGCGATCGCTGCGACGACGACGACCAGAACTATTCCAACGATCGCTACGGTTCGAGAGGGGCCGGCGGTTTCGACGTTGGGAATGGTCTCAATCCCCAATCGCTCACTCGGCTGAATCGAAACGTCGGCCACGGCCAACTCTCTTCTCTTGCTCTAGTCCACACAGTACCGTTGCACCCGAAAAATTGGCACCCGCCAACGAAACCTGTCTATTCGAATACTTAGGCGCTACTGGACCGTGAATCGGCGTGCGACGTCTCCGAGCCCCTAAGGGTTCATCTGACTCTTAGGGGTTCTCCCCGATTTCAATTGCCGAGTATGACGTCGATAATTGGGCGCATGCTCTTGCTTCGTGGTTCTTCAAGGCAGACATATTCAACGCGTGGTGACAAGGGACAAGATGCGACGTGCGATCTCTCGCAGAAACAGAATCTCGGCGCGACGGGTTCGAGGATGCAATGGCGGAATGCGCCAAGACCTCAATGATGCGAACTGCCCAGTCCCGCCGCAGCGCCCTACGTTGGCTCGTTCACGTCACTTTGATCGGATCGGCGATCGCATCTCTTGTGTTGGAACCGGTGCTTATCTTGCACGTGGCCTTGGGTTTGGTGTTCGTGTTGTTCGCGGGAATTCACCTCGCTCAACGTCGACGAATCTCCAAACGGCTGGCCATTCGACTACTGAGAGTCAAAAAACTGCTCCTGCCCGCAGGCCGATTGGCCCTCGCTGATGGATTCCTATTCATCATCACTTTGGCAATGCTCTTTTCTGGATTCTGGGACCTCTGGGCAACGCACCACTCGAAGATTCGATGGCACGCGATCACCGGAGTGGTTCTCACTATCTATCTCGTCGTACACACCGTTCGACGTTGGAGGAGATTGCGTTTCTCTCAGATTCGCTAAAGGTCATACTGATTGCCTCGGAGAGGATGGTGCGGCTGGAGGGATTTGAACCCCCGACACTCGGTTCCGAAGACCGATGCTCTATCCGCTGAGCTACAGCCGCGCGTCAACTTCTTACTACTCAGCAGCCCTAATTGATTGCCGACACTCGTGGACATCATCAACGTTACCTGTCTCGTCGACTCATGCAATGTGCTCACTTCAATCGACATCAATAAATCAAGGACAAGGGCAAAAAATCCAATGGCGGCCGATGACCGAGGCCACCGACCGCCACATTTGACAGCGATTGATTAGGTTCTGACGTGACTCTCTACGAACCGGTGTATCCGCCGGTAGCGAGGCCGATGATGCTCGCGTCATACGCCGCGTACGCCAGGGCAATGTTGGCGTCGAGAATTCGGTGATTCTGGGCGACGAAGATCTTCGTGTTGCCTGGGTAGCCCTGCGGTGTCTGGGCGAGCACGATGCTTTCTACGTTCAGAATTCTTGTGGACCAGTTTGAAAGACGCAACACGTAATTGTTGTAGTGGTTAAGAGCGTTCTTGTAGCCCGGTAGACCCACGATTGACGCAACCTCTGATTGGAGCGTCGATTCGTTACCCTGCATCGTCGTAACCTGACTCGCCACAACCGAGGCTTCGATCATCTCGAACACTTGTGGCGACATCACCGCGTAAACGCGGTTGTCCTTCAACATCGCGGAGCGGTCAGAGTTGAGTTCTGCCTTGGTGGTGTCTGTCGGAACCTTCGCGATCAAAGCGTTAATACTCGCTCCCTCTGTCGAAAGACGTGCTTGAAGTATCGACTTTGCACTCACGGTCAGCGAAGTCGCTGCCGTCACGTCTGCGACAAGGTGCCCGAGTTGCGTTGCACGGTTTGCCAGCTGGACCTCGAGCGCATGTTGCGCCGCTATGAAACTGGCACTCGGAACAGTGGTTGTAGTAGTGGTCGGTCCGGCGTAAGCAATGGATGGAATGCCGATACCCATGGCGGCGACTAGCGCGAGTACCACAAAGGATCGGGTAGTTACGTTTTTCATTAGTTCTCCTTTCAAAGGAACAATGCTCAGAGTAGAAAACGCATTTGTGAGAGGCATGTGAAGGTGCTGTTAAATGGCTGAGAGATAGTTCCGAAATTAGAGGAGTGACGTTCGAATCAATATCGTGCAGTGCGCCTGGCGACTGCAGCGCCACTTGGGTCTAGCGGCACTTACGGAGCCGTTCAATCGAGCGAAACAAGAATCTTCATCGCCAAGAGGATTAATGTCTATGACTCGTGCTCATCCAAGTAGTTCCGCATCCCCACCGAAACTGGGGACTTCGGCCACGGCGGGTCTTCGGCGAGCTTCGGGTGCCTTCTCAAGTACCAGTGCCTTGCAATGAGCGCCCAGCACACCAACTCAATAAAGCAGAGCAGAATCCACAGGCGAAGCATTCCAGTGGTAACGATGTAGGTGTGGTGGTTAATGATGAAGGTCATGATTCGTCATTGTTCGGGCCCACGACGGTCGAACCTGTCGCGGCAGTCGCTCGGCGTGCCTAGAGAAGACTCGGGCATTGCACCTGGGCGTACGTGAGACTCGACTCGCGCTTGCAATGCCGAAGAGAGCCGACACGTTGATATGCAGGCAGTTTCCGTCACAATCCCCCGTCAGCCCTTGCAACACGAGGTTTAGTTCGGTTGACGTAGCGTTGTCAAGTCGGAGTGAGTCCGTTGTGAATGCTCAGTCAGGTCATTGGAACGATTGAAAGTTCTCCTTCATAGACACAGGTATTTCCCCACGTTGGGCATCTTGTTACAAACACTCTTAACAAGCGATGCTTTTCACACGGGTGTAATTACAGCTAGGTAGTAAGTCCGGAAGCAAAGAGGATTGGAGAATCCGGTCCAACAAAGTATCGAAAGGGCGCAGACGTTAACTCGACATAATGAGAATTGTGGAAGGTCTTTCAACCGGACTTAAGGGGGTGCGACTTCTGATCGTCGACCGCCGCGGCGTCACGAGAAAATTGGCACAACTTAAATGGAGCAATGCGGATGCAAGTTTTTATATTCTTGGATACTGCCCGCCTAGAGGAAAGTCCTATGCAGGTCTCGTTCGATTACCGAAGGACCTAAGCCCATATTCGTTTGATATGTCGGGACAACTTGAGTCCATTGATCAAATGACGAAGATGCGACTGGCCCTTATCGCTTTCCGACGAATGGCCTAATGACGGTACCATCAGGCTATGGGCGAGACTTTCACCACCATTATCGAACCATTCAGAATTCACTCGGTCGAACCGTTACGCATGACCACGGCAGAGGAGCGTACTTTCGCAATTGAACAAGCTGGTTTCAACTTGTTCAACCTTCATGCCGAAGATGTTCTAATCGATCTGCTCACTGACTCTGGAACTGGAGCAATGTCTCGTGACCAGTGGGCCGCCATTCAACATGGTGACGAGAGCTACGCAGGTTCACCGTCGTGGTTTCGTTTTGAAGCCGCCGTGAAGGAATTATTTCCTTTTCGTCACGTTATTCCAACTCATCAGGGCCGAGCGGCCGAGCGAATTCTCTTCTCGGTCGTTGGTGGCTCGGGAAAATTAGTTCCCAACAACACCCATTTCGATACGACGCGCGCAAATGTCGAATTCTCCGGCGCCGAGGCACGAGATCTCGTGATTCCTGAAGGTCACGACGCCGCAAAGATTCACCCCTTCAAAGGGAACATGGATCTTGTTGCGCTCGAAACACTTCTCCAGGAGCGCGCGGCCACTATCCCGGTGGTCTTCTTGACCATAACTAATAACTCGGGCGGCGGACAACCGGTCTCATTGGCCAATATTCGGGGTGTGAGTGATATCTGTCGAAGGTACGCCGTTCCGTTCTTCTTGGACGCGTGCCGATTTGCCGAAAACGCATGGTTCATCCATGAACGCGAAGAGGGTCAATCGCAAAGAGACATCAGCGACATTGTCCGAGAGATTGCGTCCTTGGCCGACGGTATGACGATGAGCGCTAAGAAGGATCCGTTTGGCAATATTGGTGGTTGGTTGGCCTTGAACGATGATGATCTCGCCGAGAAATGTCGCAACATGTTGATTTTGACCGAAGGCTTTCCGACCTATGGCGGGTTGGCCGGGCGAGACCTTGAAGCATTGGCCCAGGGTCTGAAGGAGGCAGTGCAACCTGACTACTTGCGCTACAGGATTCGCTCCACCGCGTATTTAGGCGACGCGCTCGACGCGGCCGGAGTTCCCGTCGTGAAACCCATTGGGGGCCATGCGGTATACGTGGATGCCAAGGCGTTGCTCAGTCACATTCCTCCACTGCAGTATCCGGGTCAAGCGCTCGCGGTAGCCCTTTACAAAGCGGGTGGTATTCGAAGTTGCGAGATTGGCACAGTGATGTTCGGCCGTCAACCTGACGGTACGGAAACGCCCGCCACGATGGAGTTAGTCCGCTTGGCGATTCCACGGCGAACCTATACCCAGAGCCATATTGATTATGTGATTGAGGTCGTCACTTCAGTCGCCAAAAATGCTGCCTCCTTGCCTGGGTATCGAATGGTCCAAGAACCGCAAGCCCTGCGCCACTTCACCGCCCAGTTCGAACCAATCGCGTAGCGGCGCTTTCTAAATTGCCGTCGTCGTCACGGTGCAGGGGGCGTGATATTTCGCAAGGTCTAGTTGGCAGAGTCTGATGTCGATTCCGTTTCAACGCGGTGAGCTCCGAGTGACCCGAACTGAAAACGCGATGCGGCGTTTCGAAGGGCCTTATCTAATAACCCCGTTGTGGTTGCTGCGGCTGGAGGGATTCGAACCCCCGACCCTCGGCCGTAGGTACATTCCACACTCAACAACTCAGGAATTCCCTGAGGAATACTACCCGACTCTTGACGGAAATGCTCACTCACGCTCAAGGGCGTTCAACGTGATAAGTACGGCGATAAGTACTTCAAACTTTGGAGCAGATTCGTCTCAGAATACGCCAGTCAACTAATAGCTGGTTCGTTGTGGCCGACGTTGCTGTTGGATCACGAAGCTCTGCGCACTACTCGGGTTGGTGGCATACTGCCTCGACATTGTTGCCATCGGGATCGCGCACAAATGTGGCGAAGTAGTCCGGATGGTATTCAGGCCATAAGCGAGGTTCATGCAGCACGTGTGCGCCGAGCCTGGTGGCGGCATCGAAGAACTGACGAACAGTTGCACGACTCGGCGCCACAAAAGCGATATGGCACTCCCGAAAGCCTTCGCCTGTCACGCGTGGGCCAATCCAGAATTCCGGTTTGGCATCGATGCCGAAACCGATGACTTGCCCGAAGTCCATAACGCGGACTCCTCGAAGCGGCGCGAGAACTGAGCCATAGAACGCTGCACTCTCTGCAGTATCGGCACACTGAATTGAAAGATGGTCAAGCATGGTTACATCTTCAGCAACAATGGTCTGTCTCGATAGGGCCAGTTGTCACACGTTCCCGACCAAGCGTTCGGCCATGCTTCACAGGGCTTACAATCAACTACGCGGCGGCGCGGCGCGGTTTCCCGTTGCGCTGGGGTTCTCGCTCGTTTCGGCGCGGGGCCCCTCTCTCCCAGATGTGAATGGTGCGGCTGGAGGGATTCGAACCCCCGACCCTCGGTTCCGTAGACCGATGCTCTAATCCGCTGAGCTACAGCCGCATTGATGCTGACCTTCAATCGTAGTCCAATGACCTTCATTGAGACCTCGGTCAACTAGGTACCATGCCTCTATGACTGGCACGTTCTCCGACGATCTACCACGACTGCTCGACGACGTTGACGCGTCCATGGTGGAGATTCGACACGACCTCCACGCCCATCCCGAACTCGCCTTCCAAGAACGCCGCACGACCCAAGTCGTACGTGACCGGCTCGTCGAACTCGGCTGGGAGCTCGCGTCGTGTCCTACGGAGACCGGTGCCGTCGCGGTCCTTCGTGGCGCGAAGTCCGGGCGACGAGTCATGATTCGCGCGGACATCGACGGACTTCCGGTCGCCGAAGAAAACCAGATCTCCTTCGCTTCGGTAAACGACGGTGTCATGCACGCGTGCGGCCATGACGTCCACACTGCCGGTCTCCTCGGCATCGCCGACGTACTGTCGCGGCGCCAAGCAGAGCTCGCCGGCGAATTCACGCTGCTGTTTCAGCCGGCCGAGGAGGCGCTGGGCGGCGCGATGGCGATGATCAACGGTGGCGTCTTGACCGACAACCCGGTCGATGTCGTCATCGGGGCTCACGTGTCATCACTCGCTCCCCTCGGATTCGTCGGAACGAAGCCCGGCGTCATGATGAGCGAAGCCGCGTCCCTCTCGATCCACATAAAAGGCAAGGGCGGTCACGGGGCGATGGCGAGCGTCGAGGGCAACGTCATTCTCGCCGTCAGTCACTTGGCGCCGCGACTGGGCGAAGTGGTCGACGGTCTTTCCTTCGAGGGAACCAACTGCGCGTGTTCGGCCGGCGTCATCAACGCCGGCACCGCAATGAACGTAGTACCGCGACACGCCGTGCTGCGTGGAACACTTCGTACGTTCACCGCCGGGCAACACGTCGAAGCGCTGGGACGATTGCGCACCTTGATGGATGAGGTGGAGGCGATGTTCGTCGTCGCGTGCTCACTTGATCTGACCGACCTGGCGCCGGCGGTGGTGAACAACGTCGACGTCTACGAACAGGTCATGAAGTCAGCGACGAAGGTCGTCGGGGCCAGCGGCGTCATGACCATTCCCCCGTTCACACCCAGCGACGACGTCTCGGAGTTTATGAACCGAGTTCCGGGCTGTTACATGTTCATTGGCGGCGCCAACGACGACGGCTCGAGCGGTATGCACCACAGCCCGGACTTTCAGGTGCAAGACGGGGCCTGTCGGATCCTGGCCGGCGTCCTGGTCCAGAGCGCGGTCGATCTCGCTCAGCTGTAGAAGAGCTTGGCGGCGCCGCGAATAGAGGCCTGATTGCCGTTGATCACCACGCGGTAGTTCGACTCGGCGAACAGCGTCGGCGTGACCCGTCTCGCGTTACCCCCGGCCAAGTGGACCGTCGTGGCTCCGAACTCGCGCACGAATCCGTCGACCGCCATCACCAGCAGCTCACCCCAGTGTTCTTCGTTCGTCGAGCGTGAGTGTTCACCGATCGTCTGGTCGTAGGTCTTGCCGCGAACGAACACTTCGGCGCCCACGTCGCGGATCTTGCGCAACGTGCCGTCAATGGCGAGGGCGATCCCGAGACCGGTGCCCAAGGTGAGCACCAGTTCGACGCCGTGGCCGTCGATGGAACCCAGGGCGGCCAGCGTGGCGTCGTTCACGATCCGCACGTCTCGGCCGGTCGCCTTGCACAGCTCGGCCTGGAGCTCGAAGCCTTTCCACTGGGCTTCGAGCTCGGGGTCGACCTCAGTGGTGACTCCCCCGGGTCTCGAGAGGTTGCCCGGGCGCACGACGCGACCGTCGATGAACTCACCGGGAAAGCCGATGCCCACGCGCGGACAGGCGCTACTTTCGATCCGTTCGTCCAGCGTTTCGATGAGACGATCGGGTGAGCACGGGTAGGGCGTCGGACGTCGACGAACGCCCTCGAGCAGTTCACCGTGGATGTCGACGTGACAGAACTTGACGTTAGTGGCGCCAATATCGACCGCCAAGATCTGATCTTGCACGGGAGTTCGGGGCGGCGCCATCAAGCGATGCTAGTTAAGGCTCGCGCACCCCTCGGACCCGAAGGCGCCGTTCGGTCCACCACGGTTGCAGACGGACTGCGTACGCCGGTCGGTGACCGGCGATCACGGTGCCCGTGCCTGGTGGTCGTTGGCGAAGGGGCACCGATGGCGGAGCGTCCTTTCGAATCTCGAAAAGCTCGGGCAGGTACTGCGACGCCGAAGGGTCGGCCAGGCCACCGAGCACCAGACGGGTCGTGTGATTGTTCACGATGGTCGAGGCTCGGGGTCCCCAGCGAGCCTTCAACTGGGAGAAGTCCTGTAAGACGGTCACCAGCGTGACGTCCAGGCCACTCACGGTCGAAGCCATCTGATCGAGTTCGTCCAGCGAAGCGACGGTCGCCGCTTCGTCGAGCACCAGGAGGAGTCGCCGTTGGGTCCCCAGTTCGACCCGGCGTTGCTGTTCTTCCAACACCATGCGAAGCGCTCCACGAAACAACGGCTCGTAGTGCCGCTGTTCCCCGCGCGGGCTGCAGAGGTACAGGGTGTTGGGTCCGTCGACGACGGCGCGCACGTGAGCCAACGGCTGACGGAATCGCCACGGCATCAGCATGGTCTCGGCCGTCGTCAGAACGCCGTCCATCGTTCTCGGTTCGTGCGTGAGGAAGGCCTCCAACACGTCGCCGGCCTCACTGTGCCCGACCACGTCGGTCCACCGATCGAAGTCGCGCTTCTCAATGGCCTGGGCGACGTCAAAGATGTCGCGCGAGCGCTGAAAGGCCAACATAAGTAAGGAGCCGACCAACTTCGTCGCCAGCGAGTTCCAGAAATCGGTCTCGCCGCGCTCGGCGGTTCCGCTGGTCAAGTCGCGCGCGACTCGCAGCGCGTGACGAAGCGTCGAGACGCCCTCGAGCGGATTCCACGTCAAGCCGGACTCGCGCCCCGGTTCGAGGACCTGCACCTCACCGAGCGTGGCGCGCCACTCCTTCGTCGTGGTGATCACGTCGTTCTTCACGCTCGTCACGACCAACGCGTCGCTCCAACGCAACAACGCGGGAATCACGAGCGACGAGGTCTTGCCGACTTGCGTGGGACCGACGATGAGGAGCGAACTGCGCGGCGCGAGACGGACCCGCGGTCCGTAACTGAAGCCGTGAAAGGTACGTCGTCCGAGCGACGGACGGTCATTCATCGGCGATCGGAGCCCTCATCGCGCGATCGGTATCGATGAAGGCGATGTCTCGCTCGTCCGGGCGCACTCGAACGATCGAACGGTGCGCTCCGTAGCGCACGAGCGCGGCGCCCTTGGGCAGCGCCGAGAGATAGCGCTCCTCGCGACAATGCAGTCCCAACGCCACGGCCATCTCTCGCGCCTCGTCGGGCGGCTGACGAAAGAGCCAGGCCGTCTCGCACTCGCGCAACAGCCCTTGGGCCCGTTCGCGATGGGCCGAGCCGACGTCACCGACCGCGGCGACGTCACTCCAGCGATGCAGGACCAGCACGTGAGAAAGGCCCTTAGCGCGCGCCAACTTCCACGAGCCCTGCAACCAACGCAGGGCGTGCGGATCAGCCAGGAGAGACCACGCCTCGTCGAGCACGAGATAGCCGAGTCCGTTCTCCAGGGCGACGATCTGCTGCGCGGCGGCGATGGCGCTCAACGCGGCAACGGAAAACGAGTTCGACGACCACTGCGCCGAAAGATCGAGGACCACGAGTTGACCGGCGAAGACCATCGGCTCGTCATCGCCGTCGAACAGTCCGGCGAGGTCGCCGTGGATGAATCGGTACAACGTCAGCGCCACGCTCCGTTCCGGGGTCGAGGTCGGCGACGCCAGATGAACGTGCAGTAACTCAAAGAGGGCACGCAGGACCCGTCGCGGCCGCGGCGAGTCCAATTGCTGCCACACCTCGTCGATGACGTAGTGCTGGTCACTCTTGAGCGTGGCACCTTGGGCACTGGCGACGAGCGCGCGAAGCAAGTCACGACTCTCGCGATCATTCGACGGGAAAGGACTGCACCATCCGTCGCGACCGAGCGCGACGACGTGGACGCCGTGGGCCTGCGCCAACGCGGCGTACTCGCCCTTCGGGTCAATCACGACCACGCGGCGACCACGTTCGAGGGCACGATCGAGCGTCATCTTCACCACGGTGCTCTTGCCCGCGCCAATCGAGCCGGCGACGATGACGTTCGGGTTGGACACCAACCCCGAGGCGTAGGCGTCGAAGGGGTCCAAGACGAACGGCCCGCCGCGCTGCGCCTCACCGAGGTTTCGACCGAGGAGCCCGGTACCGGCGTCGTGGGCCGGCAACGCCAGAGCGACGAGATCGCGCGACGTCGCCCAGTGCGTCCAGGAACGACTCACCACCCCGGAGCACCAGGTAACTGCGCGCAGTACCACGAGGACTGACGACCAAATCCCGGCTCGCAACGAAGTCCGGACTCGACGGCGCAGCGGGTGACCACTTTCACGTCTCGTCGGAGCTGTTGGAGCGAGACCGCCCGTATGACGATGAAGACGGCGATTCGCATCAGTGCGGTCCCCTCGACGACGAGAGACTCGCGTTGGCGAAGGCGCTCGAGGGAGTGCACGGACTGAGCCGTACGTCGAAAGCCGGCCGCCAAAGACGTGACGTCGTCGCTCCCGACACGATGCACCGCTCGGGCGGCCAGTCGCTGCGCGCGCACGCCCCCCACGACATCGACGTGCACCACCACGTCCAGCGACGGCGACGCGAACTGCATCCGTTCGAGGAGTGCGTGTCCGTCAGGAACGGAACTGAAGTCGCGTACGCGAAGTACGCGGATCACTTCGCGCTCGTCTCGAACGTACGCCCAACGCTCCATTAGCCACGCGACGCCCGGATCACGGCCGACGCCGGTCGCCTCCAGGGTCAACGCGGTGTTCTCCTTCCAACCCGACGGTGCGCTCACGTCGCTCGGCGCGGCCAAGACCGTCGCCACGCCGCTCGGGGACGAGCACACGTGCAGTGAGAAGTGACGGGTGTCGTCCGACGTCGCGAGGGCGTCGGCGAACTCCGCCAGCGCCAGCGCGTTGAGTTGGTCTCGTCCCGAGAGGTCGAGTCGTCCACGATGTTGCAGTTCGTAACCGCGTACCGTTGCATCGCCGTGGGCGTTGATCGTCACCGTCCCGCGGTTCTGCGACGCTCGAATCGACGACCACCGTGAGCGAACGATGAAGTCGACGGCGATGCGCAGTCGCTCACCCACGGTCAAACCATCTCTCGTCGGCGCCGCGCACAACAGCAGTCCGACGCCGATGACCAGTTCGATGAGACCGGCGTGCGCGTGCGTGAGCCACTCGCCGAGGAGTCCGACTCCGGCGATGGCGAGCGCCGCTTGATGACGTCGAACACCAATCCATCGACTCTCGCCGTCGGCCACGCCTAGCCCGAGTAACTCACTCATCGAAGTGCCATCCGACGACCGGACCGATCTCGTCCGTGCGGTACGCGACGTGACCGCCTCGGGGCGTCGGAGTGCCGATAGGTGGTGGCAGCTTCTCACCCGTGAACTCGGGCATAGGGGTCTCCGGAGTCCCCTCCCACATGTCGAGTCCGAGATCGTCGGGGCGCGGTTCCGGTCCGGCGATGGGCACAGCGGGCACCATGGCGCGCGCCGCCTGGGCGGCCGGCGATGACGGAATATCAGTGACCGTTTTGGTGAGCCGCGCCCGTACGCCTTCGAGATTGTGCAGCGCCGCCGTCTCCATGAACGGGATCACCTTCAAGAGGAGAAACGGCGAAAAGGTCGCGAGGATCAACGTGACGGCGCCCGTGATCACCTGCGTCGCCGAGCTTCCTTGCAGTTCATCGAGTCCGAGTGACAGCGTGATCACGATGAAGAACTTGCTCGCCGCCACGGCGATGAAAGTCTCGGCGAGGCGCCAACCGAGGCGACGTCCCGCCGGGAACGTGGCGAGCGGAACGATGACCGGAACGAGCACCAGCAAGAGCGTGAGCACTACGCCGCGAACGATCAACTCGCACCACAACAGCCACGTCCCCACGACAACGGCGACGGCCAGCACGAAGAGCGCGAAGGCCGGGGTCGCGGTCGCAAGACTCGTCAGGGCATTAGTTATCGTCGCTTGGTGATCGATGACGGTGTTGCTCGCACTCGAGGAAAGTTGGTTCACCGTGTCGAGCACGAGCGCGGCCATGGGACGCGCCAGGAAGATCGCCATCACGCAGGCGGGCGCCACACCGAGATACACGCGCCACAGGGACCCGGCGTCGCCGTGGCGAACGGCTTGCAGCGTCGCGACCAAGAGTCCGACCATCAACAGAGCCGGAGCGAGATTCACGAGGACACTGAATTCCGGTTCCGCGGCACGGATCACGGTCGAGGACTCACTGGCCGAGGTCAACACGGCGCCCGCCGACGAAAGGAACCAACCGACGCTACTGAGGATCCAGTTGGTGAGGGTGCTGAAGAAGCCGCCCACGACGGTCGAGGTCACGGCATGCGTGACGCAACTCAACGGACGCAGAATGCACCACAGGTGGCCCACTAGTGGACCTTGAGACCCGTGTTGAAGAAGAAGTTGATCAACGTCGGAGCCGCTCCGATGAGGACCGCCGCGGCGAGCGAGGTCAGCACCGCACGGCGACCCTGCGACGATTGATGCATGTTCTGCGTGTGACTGCCAACGGCCCACAACGCCGCACCCAGCAGCAGGGCCACCAACGCACCGATCAGGGCCCACGCGGCGATTCCGTTGGCAATCTGTTGCAGCGCCGCGCTGCCGGGCAGGGCGGACGTCGAGGGACTGAGGTTGACGTTGGCGAACAGCATGGTGGTCTCCTTCAAACGGTGAGCGCCCAACGGTCGCTGGCGCGACCACCGAGGCTTTGTCTGCGAGAATGGTCCCGTGCTCGTCGCGCTCGCCCACAACGTGATTTCCAAGTGGCCCCCCGCCGCCCTCTACGGCGCTGGCGCCGGGGTCCTGATCGTGGGTCTCTTCATCGGCGTGCTGATCAACCGACATCGTGGACACCGCGCCATTGCCCAACGTCTCATGGCGCTCGGCTCTCGACTCGGCGTCGAGCCCCACGACGACAAGGGCAAGGTCGAGACGGCGCTCAGCTTCCTCGAAGAGGCCACGGGCGTAGCCAGCACGGCGGTCTCGGAGTCCAACGCCGACTCGTCGCGACTTCGTCAGTCCATGGACTCGCTCCCTCTTGGACTGGTCCTCTGTGACGAGAGCGGCGGCGTTATCTTTCGCAACAAGCAGGCCGAAGCGCTCATGACCAGTCGCTACGGCGACGCCATCGCCGCCCAGGCCGTCACCGACGTGCTGGCCGAAGGTTGGTCCAACGGCGTCGCCGAGCGCACCGTCGACATTTACGGACCGCCGCGCCGAACCCTCACGATCCGCGCCGCCGTCATCGACGACGGCCGTCGGCCATTGGGCGTGCTGGCCATCATCGAGGACATCTCCGAGCGCCGTCGACTCGAGGACATTCGTCGTGACTTCATCGCCAACGTGTCCCACGAACTGAAGACCCCGATGGGGGCGCTCGGTCTGCTCGCCGAGACGCTCCTGTTCGAGACCGACCCCGCGGTGGCGCATCGACTAGCCGAGCGAATCAACTTTGAGGCGTTCCGGGTCAATCGAATCATCGAAGACCTCCTCGACCTTTCGCGCATCGAGGGTGAAGGTTCCCCCTCGCGCGAGCCGATTCCCGTCGTCTTGATCGTCGCCGACGCCATCGAACGAATTCGCACCGCCGCCGAGCAACACGACGTGAAGGTGGATTTCGTGGAACCGGAAGCCAGTCTCGTCGTCGTCGGCGATCGACGACAATTGATCTCGGCCATCCATGCTCTTCTGGAGAATGCGGTCGTCTACTCACCGCGCGGCGGCCTGGTCAGCATCACCATTGACCGCATTGAAGCCACCGTCACCGACGAAGGCGAGAGCGTCGGGCCGCTCGCCTTGATCGCGATCAAGGACCAGGGTGTGGGCATTCCCGCCAAGGACCTCGAGCGCATCTTCGAACGCTTCTACCGCGTCGATCCCGGTCGGGCGCGCGAGACCGGCGGCACCGGACTCGGACTCAGCATTGTGCGTCACGTCGCGCAGAACCACGGCGGCAACGTACTGGTGGAGTCACGTGAAGGCGAAGGTTCGACGTTCACCCTCGAACTTCCCATGACGCACTGATGCCGAAGAAACATTCCGGTGAGAAGCGCGTCAACATCTTGCTCGTCGAGGACGAGGAGTCCTTCGTCGACGCCTTGACCATCGGCCTCGACCGCGAAGGCTTCGACGTCGCCGTCGCTCGAGACGGCCAGCAGGCCGTCGCTCTCTTCGCCAAAGAAAACTTTGACATCGTGCTGCTCGATCTCATGCTGCCCAAGATGTCGGGGCTGGACGTCTGTCGACAGATTCGAGCCAGCAGCGAGGTGCCCATCATCATCGTCAGCGCCAAGGGCGAAGAGGTCGACATGGTGCTCATGCTCGAAATCGGCGCCGACGATTACGTCACGAAGCCCTACCGACTTCGAGAACTCGTGGCGCGCATTCGCGCCGTGCTGCGTCGTCGAGAGACCCACGAGAACGTCATGGCGCCAGACGACGAAATCCAATTGGGCCCGATTCGCATGGACATCGACGCGCGACGGTGCTACGTCGACGGCGGAGAGATCAAACTGCGCAAGAAGGAGTTCGCGTTACTGCGACTCCTTCTCGAGAATCCCGGCCGGGTCCTGACTCGCGAAGTACTGATCGATCGAATCTGGGGCAGTGACTACGTCGGCGACACCAAGACTCTCGACGTGCACATCAAGCGACTTCGCACTTTGATTGAGGACAACCCGAAGAACCCCGAACACATCACGACCGTGCGCGGCGTCGGCTATCGCTACGAGGCTACGAAGCCTTCGGCCTGATTGTTCGCAGCTCGCCCATATAGGGAGCGAGCACCTCGGGTAGCACGACCGAGCCGTCCTCTTGGCGGTACGTCTCGATCAGCGCGGCCCAGATACGGGCCCAACCGAGGGCGGAACCGTTCACGGTGTGCACCAGCGCGGTCGTACCTTCGCTCGTGCGGTAGCGCACGTGCGCTCGACGAGCCTGGTAGTCACGGAACCAACTGACCGAGGAGACCTCGAGCCAGCGATCGACGCCGGGGCTGAAGACCTCGAGGTCGATCGTGCGCGCCGACGACGTGCCGAGGTCACCCGCGCACAGGTTCAAGAGACGGTAGGTGAGACCGAGTTCTTGCAAGAGGCTCTCGGCGCGCGCCAGGATGTCGTCGAAGGCGGCCGTACCCTGTTCGGGGGTGCAGTAGGCGAAGAGCTCGACCTTGTCGAACTCGTGCACGCGCAACACGCCCCGCGTGTCGCGCCCCGCCGAACCGGCCTCACGACGAAAGCAGGCCGTTTCGGCGCACAGTCGAATCGGCAGACTCCCCTCGTCCAGAATCTCATCGGCGTGCATCGAGGTGAGCGGCACTTCGGCGGTGGGAATCGCCCAGAGCCCGTCACGCTCCATGCCGTACATGTCGTCGGCGGACTTCGGCAGGTGACCGGTCGACATCATCGTCGCGGTCAACGCGAAGGTCGGCGGGTGAATCTCCTCGTAGTCGCCGGCGTTTCGATCGAGTGAAAGAGCGCTGAGCGCCCGAATGAGTCGCGACCCCGCGCCACGAAAGAGCGGGAACATCGATCCGGCGATTCTCGCGCCGGCCTCGAGATCGAGGATTCCGAGTTCGAGCGCGGCGTCCCAATGGGGGACCTTCTGGTGATCGGCGAACTCGGGGAACGGCCGGCCCTCGTCCATGCCCGGCCACCAGCGGCGCAACTCGACGTTGTCGTTTTCGTCCACGCCGTCCGGTACCTCGGGGTCCGGAAGGTTGGGGATCATCAGGAGTTCGTCGTGCAACTTCGTGCCGATGCGCTCCATGGCCTCGGTGGCCGTGCGCTCCTCCTCACCCAGTGCTCGGCTCTTTTCGGTCAAGGTGTCCGCCGTCTCCGCGTCCTTGTCGCGACGGGCTTCGCCGACCAATCGGGAGAGAAACTTCACCTCGGCGCGCAGCCGTTCGGCCTCTTGCAACAGCGCGCGGTGTTCCACATCCAGGCCAATAATTTCGTCCATCGTCGCCGACGAGACGCCGCGTCGGGCCAAGGCGGCCCTCACGATGTCCGGTTCACGACGTAGTTGGACGAGGTCAATCATTCGCCAAGCCTACCGAGCACACCAAAGGCAACTCCAAGAACCGTCTAGGTTCAGTGGTCGTGAGCAACGCGGTCGAGGTCAGTGAACTGACGGTCAACTTCGGCGCGTTGAGGGCCGTGGACGACGTGTCGTTTCACGTCGCCTACGGCGAAGTCGTCACCTTGCTCGGTCCCAACGGCGCCGGTAAGACCACGCTCGTCGAGACGTTGCTCGGATTTCGCGCACCGACGGCCGGCATCGTTCGACTCCACGGACTCAATCCCCTACGGGACCACCGCGAAGTCGTCGTTCGCACCGGGGCGCTGCTGCAGCGGGGCGGCGTCTGGTTCCCGATGTCGCCGCGCCAAGTACTCGAACTGACCGCGTCGTACTACGACGCTCCCCGAGACGCTGATGAACTGCTCGATTTACTGGACCTCGGGCGATGCGCCCGCACGCCGTGGCGACGCCTCAGCGGCGGTGAGCAGCAGCGAACCTTGCTGGCGCTCGCGCTGCTCGGTCGACCGCGGGTCCTGGTACTGGATGAGCCGACGACGGCGGTCGATCCCGAAGGTCGCCAGGTCATCCGCGATCTCATAGCGTCCGAACGAGATCGCGGATGCGCGTTGTTGGTGACGACCCACGAACTCACCGAAGCCGAGCGGACGTCGAACCGCGTGGTGATCATGAACCACGGTCACGTCGTCGTCGACGGCACGCTCGACGAGCTCTCGGGCGCGCCCGAGATGATCATCGAACTCTCCGGTACCGTCGATGCCTCGTTACTCGCGACACAACTGGGATGCGTCGTCACGGCCGATGCCACCAATCGACTCCGTTGTGAGACCGAATCGACGCCCGAACGAATCGCCGAGTTGAACAGTTATCTGACGAGCGTCGGCGTGACGCTGATTTCGCTGCGCACGCGGGCGTCGCTTGAGGAGCGGTACTTGGAACTGATCGAGCAGGAACGTCGAGAGGTTCGCCCGTGAACGCGTGGTGGGCCCAGAGTCGCGCCGAGGTTCGCATGACGATGCGACGGGGTGAGACGTTGCTCTTGACCGTCGGTATCCCGGTCCTGCTCCTCGTGTTCTTCTCGTTGACCAAGGTCGCCTCAACGCCGACGAAGAGTCGCGTTGATTTCATTGCGCCGGGAATCCTCGCCCTCTGCGTGCTCTCGACGTCGCTGGTCGCGCTGTCGATCGCGACCGGCTTTGAGCGCAGCTACGGCGTGCTCCGACGTCTCTACGTGACCCCGATCGGCACTCGTCGACTCATCGGCGCCAAGATCGCCGGCGTGCTGGTAACCGAGGCCCTCCAGGTCGTCATTCTCACGCTGGTCGCCTTCACCTTGACGTGGCGCCCCCGCGGCGGAGCGATGGGCGGCTTCGAAGTCGCGGCACTCTTGGTGCTCGGCTCGGCCGGATGCGCCGGGATTGGGCTGGCCCTGGCTGGACGACTCCGCGCCGAAGTGAATCTCGCCGCCAGCAACGGTCTCTACCTCGTGCTGTTGTTGCTCTCGGGCATCGTCGTGCCGCTGACGTCGTTGCCGGGATTCATCGGACGCGTCGCGGTCGCGCTGCCACCCGGCGCGATGGCCGAGGGTCTTCACCGAATCCTGGGCCAGGGTTTCGCACCCACGGGCGCCGACTGGCTCGTACTGGGAATCTGGGCTCTCGTCGCGCCGCTCGTCGCGGCGCGAACGTTTCGCTTCGACTAGTCTCGCAGGGCCGCGATGCCCTTCACCAGCACGCTCTTCGGGATCGCCCCGAAGTACACCTGTGTGACGATGCCCTTCGCGCTCACGAACGCGGACTCGGGAACCGTGGCGAAATTGAAGATGCCGTTCGTCACCGTGTTATTGGGATCGAACGCGATGGGGAACGTGACGCCGCTCTTCTCAACGAAACTCATCGCCGAACCGCGCGAGTCACCCGCGTCGATGCCGATCACTCGAATCGAGCCCTCGTTGTGATGGCGCAGGTACGACGCCACTTTGGGCATTTCACTCTTGCACGGCCCACACCAACTCGCGAAGAAGATCAACACCGCCGCGTGATGACTTTTCCAAGGGGCCTCGACCGTGCCGCTCTTCAGTCCGCTCAGCGAAAAGGTCGCGACTGCCTTGCCCACCAGCGCACTCGTCGGTTCATTGTTGTTCGGCGTCACGTGGCCGCCGGTGAAGATTGACACGACAACTATGGCGATGATCGCAATCGTGGTGCCACTGCCGATGAAGAGCGCTTTCTGCGACGGGCGTAGCCGCGGCGGACTAGTGGTGTCGGACAAGAACGTCGACCGCCATCAAGACGAACAGCGCCGTCAGGTACGTGATGGAAAAGTGGAAGAGTCGCATCGCTTCACCGACGTCGGCCTTGTCGGCTCGGGCGTGTCGGTAGAGTCGCGCGGCGTAGAACGTGAACAGTCCCCCGAGTACCGTGGCCGACACGGCGTAGACCACGCCCAGGTGCGCGGTCGGGCCGATCAAGAGCGTCAGCGCCCACATCACTACCGAGTAAATGAGGATCTCGAGCGTCGTGTGACGAAGCGACGTCACGACCGGCATCATCGGCACGTTCGCCGCCTCGTAGTCGTCACGGTAGCGAACCGCGAGCGCCCAGAAGTGCGGGGGCGTCCAGATAAAGATCACCAAAAACAAGAGCACGGGGGTCCAGGTGAGTGAGTTTGTGACCGCAGCCCAACCGACCAACACGGGCACCGCGCCGGCGGCCCCCCCGATCACGATGTTCTGCTTGCTGCGCCGCTTCAGCCACAGCGTGTAGACGATGACGTAGAACGCCGTCGCCGACATCGCGAGCCACGCCGAGAGTTGATTCACCCACAACGCGAGGACGGCGAAAGCGACGACTTCGAGCGCCACCGCGAATAACGTGGCGTCGCGCGCCGACATGACACCGGTGACCAGCGGCCGGCGCTTCGTGCGCTCCATGATCGCGTCGATATCGCGGTCAATCACCATGTTGAAGGTATTGGCGCCGCCGGCCGCGAGCGTACCGCCCGCGAGCGTCGCCACCATCAGCCAGAGACCGGGGACTCCGTTCGCCGCGACGACCATGGTCGGAATCGTGGTGACCAGCAAGAGTTCGATGATCCGCGGCTTGGTGAGGGCGAGATAGCCCCGCAACACTTCGGCCAAGGAATGGCGGGCCGGGGCCGTGATCGTCATAGGGGGATTCTAGGAGAGACACCATTACGTATTCTGATGAGGTGACCGCTACCCCACGCCGCGTCGTGCCGGGCCCAACGTTCCGTTGGTTCGCCCTGGCCTCGTTCATTTCGATGATCGTCATCGTGCTCTCGGGAGCAGCCGTTCGCCTGACCGGTTCCGGTTTGGGTTGTCCGGACTGGCCCACGTGTTTCCACGGGCGAATCAGCGGTTCGTGGAGCATCCATCCGCTGATCGAATACGGGAACCGCGTCGTCACCGTGACGTTGATCTGTGTCACCGTGGCCACGCTGGTGGCGGCGATCCTGCGCGAAGTACGCCGTCAAGACCTGATAATCCTCTCAGGAATGCTGATCGCGGGCGTCGTCGCCGACGCGATTCTGGGCGCCTTCGTGGTCTACAGCAAGCTCAACCCGTGGCTCGTCTCGCTGCACATGTTGTTGTCGCTTTCGATGATCGTCATCAGCGCGGTGCTCTATCACCGATCGAAGTACGTCTACGGTCCGGGCGCCCGAAACGACGTGCGCGACCGACATTTCCTGCTCATCGCGCGACTGCTTTGGATCCCCTTCGCGGTCTTGTTGATCACGGGCACCATTACGACCGGCTCCGGGCCGCACGCCGGAGCGTCCCAGGGACAACTGGTGGCGCGACGTCTGCCCTTCGCGTTCTCTTCGGCGGCGTGGGTGCACTCGCTCGCTGCCGTGCTGTTCATCGGACTCGTCACCGGTCTGCTCTTCGCGGTTTGGACCAGCGACGCGCCGAGTGCGCTGCGCCTCGGCGTTCGTCGTTTGGTGATCATCTCGTTGGCGCAGGCGGCGATCGGCGTGACCCAGTACTTGACGCACGTACCGCCGCTTCTGGTTGAACTGCACGTAGTGGGTGCGGTGTCGCTCACGATTGGCGTCACCCAGTTTCATCTACGCCAAAGTGCCCACGACCGTGAACCGGGCACCCGACGCGTCGAACGATCGGCCGAGCCGATCATCACGGTTCTTTAGTTCCTTACTGGCGCTCGAAAAGGCAGAATGCCACTTACGTCGCTGCGGCGATGACCCTCAACTGATCGAGCGAGTCGCGGACCAGTTGCCCCAGGTCGCTCGGCTGAGACGACGTTACCCAACGTTCGAATGAGGTCTTGAAGATCGCGATGGCGACCTCACCGGTCAAGGCGGCGGTCGGTTCCGTGACGCCCCGCTGGCGCAAAGCGTCGGCCAGCGCGGCGGCCAGCGAAGCCAGTTTGATCAGCTCGCGCTCTTGCAACTCCGCGCTTCCATTGATGATGCGCTGGCGCTGCACCGAATACTCCCGGCGTTCTCCGAACAGGGCTCCGGCGCCCTCCAAGGCACGCGTAACCGCTTCGATGGGTGTCGTCGACGCCGGGGCGTTCACGACCGTGTTGACCAGAAGTTCCTGAAGCGCCTGGGCGCCGAAGAAGAGGACTTCGCGTTTGTCGGTGAAGTGGCGGAAGAATGTGCGTTCGGTCAATCCGGCGCGCTCAGAGATCTCGGCGACCGTGGTCCGATCGAAACCTTGCTCGCCGTAGAGGATCATGGCCGCCTGGACGAGCCTCCCGCGACTGTCCGGTTCCCAACGCACCATAGGGAAACTCTACCCCCTGTTGACAGTCGCTGACATCATCGCTATAGTGATGGCAGTAACTGACATCATGACTCGTACCTGGGCGTCGATGTCAACCAATACAAGGAGAACAGCACATGCGTGTATTCGTAACTGGGGCGTCGGGCTGGATCGGCTCGGCGGTAGTTCCCGAACTCCTGGGTTCTGGACACGTGGTCTTAGGACTCGCCCGTTCCGACGACGCGGCCGCCGCGATCGTTGCGGCCGGAGCCGAGGCTTATCGAGGATCTCTCGATGACCCGGCGAGCCTTCGCGAGGGCGCCGCTCAATGTGACGGCGTCGTCCACCTCGGCTACAACCATGACTTCTCACAAATGGAATCGGCCGCGAGGACCGACCGCAGTGCCATCGAAGCCATCGGCTCAGCCCTGAAGCAGAGCGACCGTCCGTTCGTCGTCGCCGGAGGGGTGCTCGGACTCGCCCCGGGACGCGTTGCGACCGAGAACGACGAGCCGGACCTGGGCCTCCATCCGCGTACGGCCAACGTTCAGTGGGTGTTGTCGCTGGCTGAACAGGGCGTTCGATCATCGTGCGTGCGGTTCGCCCCGACCGTCCACGGCGATGGCGACCACGGTTTCATCGCCACCCTTGTGGCCATCGCGCGCGCGAAGGGCACCTCGGGCTACATCGATAACGGCACCAACTGTTGGTCGGCCGTCCATCGGCTCGATGCCGCGCGCCTCGTGCGCCTCGCCCTTGAAGGTGCTCCGGCCGGATCCTCGGTCCACGCGGTCGCGGAGCCGGGCATTGCCACGAGAGCGATCGCCGAGGCCATCGGCGTCCGGCTCGGCGTTCCCGTCGTAACCGTGTCGAGCGAGGACGCCAATGAACATTTCGGGTGGATGGGCCGCTTCTTCAGCGCCGACGCCACCGCGTCAAACACCATCACGCGGTCTCTGCTCGGCTGGGAGCCCACGCATCAGGGTCTGCTCGAAGACCTGTCCGAAGGCCACTACTTCCGTTAATCGGTGCGATCGGGCGATCGGGCGATCGGGCGACCTATGGAGTGGAGACGATGGGGATCGAACCCACGACCTCAGGCTTGCAAAGCCCGCGCTCTACCAACTGAGCTACGTCCCCGGGGGCTCCAGCCTACCAAGAGTCCCTATTGCGATTGATGACGACGGAGGGCTCGCTCGCGCTGACGATCGACGCGCAGCAACTGTCGTTCAACGTCGGCCCAGTGCAACGGTGTCTCTTCGGTGGACGCGCCCTGCTCTTCGGCGCGCGAGAAGATTGTGAAGGCGACCGCCCACATAGGTGCGTAACAACAAAATTTGGCGACGAACCCCGCGAGCTGCTGGTCGAAGAGCGGCGTCATGTGTAAGAGGGCGTGCTGATGGTGCAAGGCCGGATAGAGCGAGTGCCGCGAGAAGATCCACACGAAGGAAAGACTTGTCACGACCAGCGAGGACGCGAACACGTAACCGGCGCGCGCTACCGGCGAGAGTCGTTTGACCCCGGGCAGAACGCCGAGCGCCGGTATCCAGAGCACGAGCCCCACGAACATGACAACAACGAGCACCACGCCGCGCGCAATTGTCGAACGAGCTCCCCAGTCGACGACCGGCGTTGACAGCGTCAAGGTGCCCACCACCGTGACGACGAACATCGCCACCCCCGGATGCGCGAGTACTCGGGTCACCCAGTCAATCGGTCGCGGTCGAGTCAGCCGTGCGAGCACATCCGTCGGCGTCGCCATCAACAACAGCGGCGCGACTAACACCATGATGATCAGTCGTTGGACGGTGGCCGCCGTCAGCGACACGGACGAGGCGAGGTCCCCCATGGGCCAGACCGTGACGGCCAGCAGTGCGAGGAGCGCGCCCGCCGCGAGACGCCGTTCGCGCTTCGAAGTGACGACAGTATGGTGACCGACGCCCACCGCGACGATGAGGAGAACGTCTGCGATGTGCCAACGAAAGGGCAACAACGAGGTCACGTCGCTAACGTAATGCGACCTTCCTTCACGGCGCTCGTGAGTGCCGCGAAATCACTCAGCGTTCGATCTCGGTAGGCCATCGCGAACTCGGCGAACGCGTCGTCAGCCACGTCGGACTTGCCCAGGTAGCCCGCAATCTCGCCGCCGCGTCCCCCTCGGGCGTGGGCTCTCGCCAGCGTCCACGCACAAAGTCGACCGTAGGTCACGAGCAGAGATTCGTCGAGTCGGTCAATAGCGATCGCCGCCTTGTTGTCGAAGAGCTGGCGAACGTAATAGTGCCGGGTCGAACCGCCCTTCTTAACCGAGTGCCAGCCCAAGAACACGTCGGGGGTCGCCTGCATCAGTCGCTGGCCTTGGACCACACGCTCCCCCGCGGGCATCATCGACTCGTGCGAGGTCGCCGTCGCGATAACGGACGGCCCGGCCTGCTTCACTTGCAAGAAGAATGGGTCAAATTCGTCTCGACCCAGGAGGAGCACTACGTAGCATTCGGTGCCGACCGAGCCGACGCCGACGACTTTGCGCGCGGCGTCGACCGGTGTGAACTGTGAGAGGAGCACTTGGCGGTCGTGGCTCAAGGTACGTGCGTAGCCCGCGATGAGACGCTCCAGGTCGCCGGTCGTCAAATACCCGCTCTCGTGGAGATCCTTGAGAGGAACGAGGAGCGGTGGTCGATTGACGATTCGCGGACCGTCTTTGTCGTCGACAATCAGTTTGGCGAACGCCTTTCGAGTATCACGACCACTGGCGAAGGCGACGACATGGTCTATCCGATGAATCGCATTCTCGGTGAAGAAACCGCCGAGGTCAGTCACGACGGCGTCAATGTCCAACGTCGAGTACCACGTGGCCAGCCGGTCCTCTCCGGCGAATCGACGAATCGACAGTCGATACTCCTGCGCCGCGGTGCGTGCGATGCGTTCCTGTTGGGCGTCACTATGGCCCAGGTGCGAGGAGGCGACGGTGAGTGAGGTGACGAGGCGCTTGAGATCCCATTCGAACGGGCCCTGGTCCGTTTCGTCGAAGTCGTTCACGTCGAAGACCAGACGGCGCTCAGGCGAAGAGAACAGATTGAAATTCGCGAGATGCGCGTCGCCGCAAATTTGCACTTCGAGTGACGAATTCGATCCTCTCACCAAGTCTTCTGCCATTAACAGCGCGTTGCCTCGATAAAAGGACATCGGGTCGGCGAGCATGCGCGAGTAGCGCAGCGACAGCAGGTCGGGCTGGCGGGTCTCACCTTGCCACATCAGGCGAGTCACCGGGTCGTAGTCGGCCGGTCGGTCGCTCACTTTCGCTATCGCGCCGCGAGGCGCCGCCTCGCGCTGTGCCTGGCCGCGGGTCTTACTCTCATCCGGAGTCAGTGGTGCAGTCGTATCCATGGTCACGCCATCTTCGGTTTCGGTGCGCAGTAGCGTTCGCCGCGCAGTCGCGGTCCAACGTTGCTCACGATGAGCAGGCCCACAATCAGGTCCGCCACCAAGATACAGCCGGGGAAGAGAACCCCGGCCGTGGTCAACCTCGTGAGGGTCAGCAGCGTGATCGCACAGTTCGTCGATCCCAAGAAGAACAGTCGCGGCGACTCGGTCGTTGGCGCGAGCCACGACTTTCGAATCGTGGGCAGCGCGGCCATCTGATCGGCCGCGACGAAGGAGACCAGCGCGACCGTGGGCTCGTTGACGAACGCCCAAAAGACCAACCCGCCTATCGACACTGCCCCACAGAGGAAGTCGAAGGCGCCGAGCTTCCAGACACCATGGGGATTTCGAAACGACGCGACGACGACCGCACAGGGAACGAGGCCGAGCATCAACGTCATCAACGCCGCGAGACCTACGTGTTGTTGAACCTCCACACAAAAGGCCAGCACCCCTTCGACACCCCAGAGCGACCAGGTCACTCGGTTCGGCGACGTGTCGCCGCGCAACGTATCGCGGATGTAGCCGTAGGCACCGACGAGCGAGAGCGCCGCGGCGAGGTAGACAAAACGCGGATCGATCACCGCACAAGTCTGCCCGCTGCCGTTCCACGTCGCGATTGACGTTCAATCAGATCGGTCGCGACGCTGCGTTAACCTCGGCGTTCGTGGACGCGCGGACTTTTCTTGGCATGGAACGAACCGGTGAGGCGACGTGGTCCTTCGAAGTGACCGAGCGGGTCATCACACCGGGCAACCTCCTCTTTGGCGGGTGCGGACTGGCGTCGGCGCTGGTAGCGCTCGAAGAGGCCAGCGGGCGACCGACGATCTGGGCGACGGCGCAGTATCTCTCCTACGCGCCGCTCGGCGCAACGGTCACCGTGAAGACCGACCTCGCCGTCGTCGGCGGGCACGTGACCCAGGCACGCGCTACCACTTTCGCCGAGGATCGAGAGATATTGACCGTTAACGGCGCTTTCGGCACGGGGGATCTCACCGCCCCGACGCCGTGGGTCACCATGCCCACGGTGAAGTCGCCGGAGGAGTGTCGGGAACGCATCATGCCAGAGCGATTCAGCCGCTCGATTTTTCACCACCTCGACGCCCGAATTGCACTCGGTCGTCCGTTCGAACAAATTGACGGCACGCCCGGACCGCCCGTCTCGGCGCTCTGGTCGCGCGTGCCGGGGCACTTTGATTTGTCCGCAGCGACGCTCGCCATCTTCGGGGACTACGTCGCGGGCGGACTTTCTCAACCGCTGGGTTTTTCCACGATGGGTCGGAGTCTCGACAACACGATTCGCATCGTCACGCTCGAACCGACTGATTGGGTGCTCACCGAGATTCACATGCACGCATTGTCCGGTGGCTTCGCGCAGGGCACGGCGTTTATGTGGAGTGAATCGGGAACGCTCCTCGCCACGGCTAGTCAGTCCATCGCGGCTCGAGTGTGGGACCCTTCGACCATCTAAGTTCGACGTGACCGTCGGCTAGATTGGTACCCCTGCGGGGCTATAGCTCAGTCGGTTAGAGCGCGTCACTGATAATGACGAGGTCGTAAGTTCGATTCTTACTAGCCCCACCACAGCCCCACCACAGCCCCACCAAGAGGCATTCGGATAAATGAGCCGGAACCGTTCAGATACACGTTCGGATGAATGCGGCTGGGCTCGAACGGAAACCGCAGGAGACTGTGGTGCCGCCCTGGTGAGAGGTTTCTTAGTCGGAGAGTTTGCCGTCTCCTATGGCCGGGCGCGTCAGTCGCCTGGTACGTTGCTCGATCTGACTTAGTGGTGGCTGACTAGATACCAGAAGAGGGTCATGGCCACAACAAATCCGATCAGCCCACCCACATAGCGCCACACGGGACCCGCCGACTTTGCATAACCGTTATCCTCATCGGTTTCGGAGTTGGAGTCTTCCATGTAGTCAACAGTGTGCCACAAGCCAAATATCACATACGCGTGTGACGGTTGTAAATCAGAGGCTTACCTACATCGCTACTGGTCCACTCAGCTGACGGTGATCTCCGTGCGACGGTTCGCCGCCGCACTGGTTGGCCTTGTAACGAACATCGACGCCCCGTAACCCGTCATGCGCAGCGTTACATGATGAACGTGCAGTGCTTTGAGATAGGTCTTCAGCAGCGTCGCCGGTACCCGAGCGCGCTGAATGCCGAGCACATTGTTCCTGGCGACAGTCCCGGTGGAGCTCGCGAAGCCGCGGAGCTCTACCAAAGTGAGCCGGTCGTTCTTGATAGCCAGGGCTAGCGAGTGAAGGTGCTCCCTCGACCACGCGGTCAGGACGCACGAGTTGTTCGCGTAATGCAGAACGAGAGAGATCGTCGCGATGAGCGAGGTCAATGACTGCTGGACCTGGGCCGCGGCGCCATAGGCGGCGTTGCCGGCCTGGTTGGCGTCGATCACGCACGTCCCGGCCGGGGCCGAGAGCGTCGCGACGCCGGTCAAAGCGTCGATCGTGCAGCCCGAGGTCGAAGAGCGGTCCACCGAGAACACGACCGGGTTGCCCGAGGCGCCACCGGTCGCGGAGACGGTGTAGGTCGAACCGAGCGACGGGTGTGTCGGCGGTGTGTTGGTGAAGTTGATCACCTGCGCGTGTACTAAATCGGCCACCGAATCCACCACCGTCTGTTGGACCTGGGCCGCGGCGCCGTAAGAAGAGTTGCCGGCCTGGTTGGCGTCGATCACGCACGTGCCGGCCGGCTCCGAGAGCGTGACCACGCCGGTCGCGACGTCGAACGTGCAGCCCGAGGTCGACGAGCCGTCTCGAGAGAACACGACCGGAATGAGCGAGGCGCCACCGGTCGCGGTGACCGTGTAGGTGTCGTTCACGTAGGCCGGCGAGGGCGGCGTGTTGGTGAAGGTGATGACCTGGCCGGAAATGTTTCCCGAATCAGTGGCCGAGGCCGGGGCGCCGTCCGTTGAGCTGACAGTGGCAGTATTGGCGAACGGGCCAGGCGTCGCCGAGGCGGTCACGTCAATGGTGATCGCCGCGAAGGATGCGCCCGGCGCGACATTGCCGGCCGGCAGTGTGCAGGACACGTTCTGGCCCGCGACCGCGCAAGTCCAGCCGGTGCCGGACGCCGAGGTGGGAGTCAGCCCGGTGGGCAATGTATCGGTGACGGTTACCGTGTCCGTTTCGTTCACTGTGCTCGAAGCCGAGACGCCGGGGGTGAGAGTCACGGAGTCGCTGGAGTTCGTTAACAGGACGCCGCTACCGCTGTCGGTGTTGGTAAGCGACAGGACTGGTCCAACCTGTAGGCTCGTCGCCTGCAGGTTGTTGATGTCGTGGAACTCGTTGCTACCACCGGTCGACGCCGCCCACCCGAAAGCGAGCGTCTGAGGAATCCCGTTGGTGCCTAGCCACCCCGCGGGCACGCCGACGGGATCGGTCGGCAGGGTACCGAGGGTTGACTCCCAGGTGCCACCCGCGAGGCCGCTGCTGAGGGGTTCGGTGGCGAACAGGTAGTCGCCGGCGGGCACCGAGACGCCCGAGGCACTGGCGGTTACGGCGGAGCCGGTGGTGTTGATGACGACCTCTTCGGGAACCGCCAGCCCCGTGCGCGAGGTCGCGGACTTGGCGTCGAGGGTGAGCGGAGAGGCGAGGTTGACCTGTCGGAGTAGGCAGTATCCGGTGGTGCCGTTGCCCGGGCCGCGAACGCCCATCGATTCCGACTTCGCGGGAGACGACGGGGTGCAGGTGCTACCACCGAACGAAGTGTTCTCGAAGTTCCCGTATACGTCGGCGCCAAAACCGAGATAACCGTTGGGCATGCCGGGGTTACCACCGTCGGTGACGTAACCGAGCGAACCACCATTGGGACCGGTGGTCGTGGGAGGTGCCGGGTTGGCCGGGTTGGCGGCCGCGAAGTCAAAGGAGATGCCGTCGGCTCCGGTCCCGTTGTACTGATACGAGTCCCAGGTGACGTCCAGCCCGTCCGCGGTCGGCAGCGTAACGTTGCTAAAAATCGTTCCCACTTGGTTGCCGGCGTTGTTCGTCAACCGCAGCGCACCGCTACCGTTGGCGTCACCGCCCGAACTCTGGCAGTCGGGGACCGGTGTCAGCGACATGTTGGTACCCGCTGTCAGGCATACTCCGCTGCTGCCCGCGGGAAGCGACCACAACGACGGGTTCGCCAGCGTGGTGTTAGTGAACGTGTCCGTGAGGAGGGTCACCCCAGTAGCGCCTGCCACGGCCGGGATCATCGCCACTGCCGTTGTGACGAAAAAGATGAACGACAGTACTGACTTCGCTCGCTTCATGAACATAGGCATGTCCTCTGAGTACCCGTCGCGAATGAACGCTATCGGGCGCAGCGCCGTTCTCCTGGTATTTGGCTCCTTTTAATTGCGCACCAGCCCCCGACCGAAGGAATGAAGTGCCAATCCCTTCGGCGAGCCCTCGTTGGACCAGCCGTGGGGTTGGCGATCAATCCCTGGCGCAGGTCTCCCGGAAGTCTGTGCAACACGCCACCAGGTGTTCGTTGCGCTCTCCAAGCGAGAATAATTTTTAGATCTTTGACTTCGCGCGCGACTTCGTCGTAACGAGTGGCGCCATCAGGTCGCCGTGCTTCTCGATTCGTTTCAGCACGTCCTTCGTTTCAAAACTCAGCGTCGCGGTATTGCCGGACTTCGCACATTTGTCGACCTCGGTCCACGACACGGGTGTCGACACCGTCGGTTCCGGGCGCGCGCGCAGCGAGTACGCGGCCACGGTGGTCTTCGAGGAATTGTTCTGACTCCAGTCGATGAGGACCTTGCCGTTACGCAGATCCTTTCGCATCGTGGAAACGACGTCGTTGCGATGATCTCGTTCGATTGCTTGAGCGATCTCGTGCGCCCGCTCGCCCAGTCGTTCCCAGGTCGTGCGTTGCACGCGCGTGTAGAGCTGCAGACCCTTCGACCCACTGGTCTTCGCGAAGAGTGAGTCGCGACCGAGTCGATCCCCCACCCACTGGGCGACGCGACAGCATTCGGCGATCGTCGTGCCAGGGCCGGGGTCGAGGTCGAACACGAGATAGTCCGGCGGCGCGGGTATGGGTTTGCCCTTGGCGACGTGCCAGAGCGGCACGTGGAACTCGATAGCCGCGAGATTGGCGCACCACAACAGCGTTGGTCGGTCATTCACGGCGGTGTACGCGATCGGGTCGTGTTCGCCCCTCTTCGAGGGCACTTCGATCGTGCCGATCCAGTCCGGTTGGTTGTCGGGTGCGTGTTTTTCGTAGAAGGACATCCCCTCGACCCCGTGAGGGAATCGGCGAAGGGTGGTGGGACGATTGCGTAGATGCGGCAACATGACGTCGGCGATTCTTGCGTAGTAGTCGAGCACCTGACTCTTCATGAAGCCGGTGTCGGGGTACATGACCTTGTCGAGGTTCGACAACGACAGTTCGCGCCCGTCAATTTCGGTGAGAACTCGCTCAGGACTCACGGACCACCTCGTTGGCGTTCTTGTCCGACCGGAGTCCGCGCCAGGACGGTTGACGCAGATTCCCATCGTTCGTCCATTCCGCGAACTGGACCTCACCCACGATGGTGGGGCGAACAAAATGCGCGAGCGTCGTTTCCGCGCGACTGAGCGGTGCCGAGAATGGTGTCGACTTTCGCGCGAGTGGCGCCAACCGACGCAGTAGCTCCTGGCGCGCGGCGGCGGTGAAGCCGGTTCCTACCTTGCCCACGTAGGTGAGTCCCTCGTGAGAGGGAACGCCTAGCAACAGCGCGCCCAGACCGCCGTCCCGCTCGCCCTTGCCCTCGGTCCATCCGCCGATGACAACCTCTTGGGTGCGAAAGTTCTTCACCTTGATCCAATCGCCACTGCGCGATCCCGGAGAGTAACGAGAGCTGCGACGTTTGATGACGACGCCTTCGAGTCCGCGCTCTCGAGCGATGTCGATCACCTTCGCGCCGGCCGTATTGATGATCGACGGCGGCGTCGCGAACGTCTCGCCCTGCAGGTTGAGTGATTCGAGCGCCGAGCGACGCTGGTCGTAGGGGAGCTCGGCGAGTGAGCGGCCCTCGAGATAGAGCAGATCGAACGCGAAGAAACTCGCGGGTGTTGAGAACCTCAGTTTCTCGATCGCCGACTTTGACGTGACGTGCAGCCGCTTCGAGAGCGTCGAGAAGTTCGGGCGATGGTTCTCGTCCAGGGCCACGATCTCTCCGTCGAGAATCGCGGAGCGCGAACCCAAGTTCAGTCCAATGTCGCGCAGTTCGGGAAAGGTCGAAAGGAGACTCTTGTCGTTGCGGGTGAACGCCCGCACCCGGCCCCCGTCCACGTAGAGGATGGCCCGCACGCCGTCCCACTTGAATTCGTAGGCCCAGCCAGCGTCCTTGGTCGGGAGTTCGCCGGCCATCGCCAGCATGGGCTTCAAGTGTTGGGGCATGTCTTCAAAGTCCTTGGGGGCGGGGTCCATTCGATGGATCAGCCAATTTTTGTCACCGGTGGGAAAGAGGACGTAGCGTCCGGAAGCGCGGGTCCCGTGGAGCACGACCATGACCTCGTTGTCTCGCCACTTCTCGGTGTCGTAGGTGCCGTGATCCCAGATGGTGACCTGACCCGCGCCGTACTCACCCTTGGGAATGGTCCCCTCGAACTTTCCGTAGTCCAGCGGGTGATCTTCGACGTGGACGGCCAGGTGGTTGGTGTCGGGGTCCATGGGAAGACCCTTTGGGAGTGCCCAAGAAACCAAGACACCGTCTCGTTCTAAGCGAAAGTCCCAATGCAGCGCCCGGGCGTGGTGCTCTTGGATGACGAACGTCGGGAGTCGCGGCTTCTTCTTGGCGACGGACGTCGCCGTCCGTCCCATGGGCTCAGGAGTTCTCTGCGGATCCCTTTTCGCCCGGTAGGTAGAGAGCTTGGCGGGGCGCGTCGCTCGAGTGCCATCGGCGCGAGCCATGAAACTCGTCAGCCTTATTTCTTCTTGGCGTTCTTGGCTTCACTCACCGCGCGAACGAGTTCGGTTTTGGTCATCTTCGAACTCACCTCGATCTTGAGTCGCTTCGCGCGTTCGAGGAGATCGGCCTTGGTCATCGCGTCGAGCCCCTGTCGTTCACGATGATCCGCGACCTTCAAACTCGCGCTCTTGGACGACGCGGTCACCTTGGCGGCGGCTCGAGCGGGCCGCTTCGCCGAGCGATCGATCGACGCCTGCAAGGCGGCCATCAGGTCAATGACGTTCGACTTCGGTCGATCCTCGGCGCCGTGGACGACGGCGTGACCCGCGCGCTTTTGCTCGACGAGCTCTTCGACCCGTTGCCGATAGGTGTTCTTGTAGCGGCTCGGGTCCCACTCGTCGGTCAACGAGTCGACCAGCTTCTTCGCGACGAACAGTTCGCGCGCGTTCGCGTTGCCGACTGGCGGCAGGCTATCGAGTTCTTCTTCGGGGTCTCGAATCTCGTCCTCGAAGAACATCGTTTCGAGCATGAGCACCTTATCGGCCGGACGAATGGCGACGAGATGCTCCTTGTCGCGCAAGACGAGCGTCGCGATGCCCACCTTCTTCGTTTCGAGCATGGCCTGCAACAAAAGCGCGTACGCGCGGTCGGAACCCTTCCCCTTCGGCGCCAGATAGTAGGACTGACGAAAGAAGATTGGGTCAATCTTTTCTAGGTCGACGAAGTCCTGGATCTCGATGAGTTCGGACTTGCCGGGGGCCGCTTCGGCCATCTCTTCGCGCGTGACAACGACGTACTCGCCGCCGCCGAGGGGATAGCCGTTCACGATGTCTTCGGTCGAAAGTTCTTCACCCGTCTCTTCATCAACCTTCTTATAGCGGACGCGATGCGAGGTGTTCTTGTGGAGCTGATTGAAGTGGATCGTCTGATCCGACGTGGCGCTAAACAGGCCGACGGGGACGCTCACCAATCCGAAGCTCAAAAATCCTGACCATGTCGCGCGCGCCATGTTGTTTCTCCTCTACGAATGCGTAAGAGACCGACTGAGGAAATTTACCATCGGTATCAATTGATTCACAATAAACTTGCAACTTCAATGGCTGCGGGTGATTTTCGTGCGTCTTCTCGCATGTCACAGCACCGATTTAGGTTGGAATCATGTCACTACCGCTGCAATACACGTCACCAGTTGTTCTGTGCACGATGTGCGATGACCACCTTCAGCACTGCCACGGCACCGCGATTGTGATGGACGACGACACGCACGTGTGCTCCGACGATCCCGACTGCACGCTCAACGTCAACGAGCACTGGTTCATGTCAGTTGAGGACGCCTGAGACTGAAAAGTCCAGCCAGATGATCACGGTGATAACACGGATGACGCGCCGTTTGCTACGCCGCGGCGCGCAGGAGTACCGCCATCGAGCCACGGTGTAAATTTCGATTTCGCGGGTAATCGCGTTATTCAAAGGATCCCTTATGTCCGAGCAATCTTCCCAGTCGGCAATCTTCACCCTCGCCGACGAAATCGTCGATCGACTCGCCGAGAGCGATCCCCTCTTCGCGACCGAGGCGGGCATTCCCGGTTACGACCATTTGTTGCCGGACTTCTCGGTCGCGAAGCGACGTCGCGATCAGGCGCAGATTGTTCGAGATCTTCAGACCCTCGAGACGCTCGATGCACACGGTGACGTCGATCGAATCGCTGCGGCGGTGATTCGTGAGCGACTCTCGGTTCAGCTCGCACTGTACGAAGCCGACGAGGAGCGTCGAACGTTTTCGGTCCTCAATTCTCCGGTGGCGGCGATTCGACAGGTGTTCGAACTGATGCCGCTCAGTACGCCGGAGAACGCGAAGAACGTGGCCCGACGTCTTGGTCATGTTCGCGCGTCGCTCGAAACCTGGCGGGGCGCCCTACTCATCACGGCCGCCGAACACGAGTTGCCCGCCGCGCGACACATCATTGGCGTCGCCGATCAAGCCGATACCTGCGCCGCCGGTGCCTTTAGTGAATTCGCCGAGCGCACGGCAACGGCGACGGGGGTCGACCTCGAAACATCGGGCCTGCGTTCCGCCGCCAAGGACGCCGAAGCCGCGTACGCCGAACTCGCGGCGTGGATGCGGTCCGACCTCGCCCCGAAGGCCTCTTCGAAAGAAGCCTGTGGTGAGGAGCGCTACCAACGATGGTCCGCCTACTGGTCGGGGGCGACGCTTGACTTGCACGAACTGTACGAATGGGGCTACCAGGACTTGAAGCGCATCAACGCTCGGATGTGGGAGATAGCGCGCGAACTTCTTCCGGCGGCCACCAGTCTGGTCGAAGTGGCCGATTTGCTCGACAGTGATCCCGCGCGAGCGATTGACGGTACCGACGCACTCCTCACCATGTTGAAGGCTTTCACGGCGCGCACCACCGACGAACTCGACGGAGTGCACTTCGACATCGACGACCGAATTCGATTCTGTGACGCTCGTCTCGCACCGGAGGGATCGGCCGCGGCGCCGTTTTACATCAACCCCAGCGAAGACCTCAGTCGTCCCGGCACCACGTGGTTCCCGACCCTGGGCAAGACGCAGTTCTCGTGGTGGCGTTTCGCGTCAACCTGGTATCACGAGTCGATTCCGGGCCATCATCTCCAAATCGCGACGGCCCTGTTGTCGTCGGAACGCCAGAGTCGATTCCACCGCCTGGTTGGCATCACGAGTGGGTACGCCGAGGGTTGGGCGCTCTACGCCGAACGACTCATGGACGAGCTCGGTTACTTCTCGGACCTCGGCGACGAACTCGGTTACCTCGCCAATCAGGCCCTTCGCGCGGCGCGCATCGTCGTCGACGTCGGACTGCACCTCGAACTGGACGCCCCGTCGGACATCGGCGTCTTGGGGGACCTCGGCGACTGCTCGAACAAGCGTTGGACCGCCGGAATGGCCGTCGCACTGCTCGAGGAGTGGGCCATCCAAGACCATCCCATGTCGGTCTCCGAAGTGGATCGCTACCTGGGACTTCCGGCCCAGGCGATCTCCTACAAGGTGGGCGAGCGAATCTGGCTCGAGTCGCGCGAAGCCGCGAAGCAGCGACTGGGAGACAAGTTCGACTTGAAGGCCTTCCACGCTCACGCCCTCGTGCTCGGTCCCATGGGACTCGATGACTTCTCGGCCGAGATGGCCCTCTGGGACGGCGGTCTCTAGAGACCGTTCTAGATCACCGAGCCAGCACCGCTCGCGCGGCGCGTGGGTTACCGTCTTAATGAGCAAAGGACGGCGAAATGGCGAACGATCGGTCGACGCTGACGAGCAGTGAACGAGAGAAGGCCTCGGTCTTTCACTCCTGGTCGGCCCAGGCGAGCATCAACCCCTTGATGGTGAAGGACGCCGAGGGCGTCTACGTCACCGCCGAGGACGGTACGACGTACTTGGACCTCTCGTCGCAGTTGGTCAACACCAACATTGGTCACCAGCACCCGGCCGTCGTTCGCGCGATCCAAGAGCAGGCCGCCACGCTCTGCACCATTGCGCCCCAGCACGGTTACGTCTCGAGGTACCGCGCGGCCGAACTCATCCTGGACCGCTCCTTCGAGGGCGCCGCGAAGGTCTTCTTCACCAACGGCGGCACCGAAGCGATGGAACACGCCGTGCGACTGGCGCGACTCTTCACCGGTCGACACAAGGTGATGTCGGCCTACCGCAGTTACCACGGCGCCACCGCCACGTCGATCAACCTGACCGGCGACCCCCGTCGCTGGCCCAACGACATCGGCGCCGCCGGCGTCGTGCACTTCTTTGGCCCCTTCCTCTACCGATCGGCCTTTCACGCGACGACCGAGGCCGAGGAGTGCCAACGTGCGCTCGAGAACTTAGAAGAGACCATTCGATTCGAGGGTCCGACGTCAATCGCGGCCATCGTGCTCGAGACGATTCCCGGCACGGCCGGCATCATGGTGCCGCCCCAGGGATTCTTGGCCGGCGTTCGTGCGATCTGCGATCGCTACGGAATCGTGTACATCGCCGATGAAGTCATGTGCGGCTTCGGTCGCACCGGATCGTGGTTCGCGTTCCACCAGCACCACGTGAAGCCCGACCTGGTGGTCTTCGCCAAGGGCGTCAACTCCGGTTACGTGCCACTGGGCGGCGTGATCATCAATGAGGCCATCAGCGCCTCGTTCAACGAACGCGTCTATCCCGGAGGGCTCACCTACTCGGGACATCCGCTCGCGTGCGCCGCCGCCGTCGCGACCATCGAAGCGATGCAGAACGAGGGGATCGTCGAGAACGCCCAGCGCGTTGGCGACGAGGTCCTGCGCCCGGGCCTCGAAGCGATGGCGGCGGCGCACCGCATCATCGGTGACGTCCGTGGTCTCGGCGTCTTCTTCGCCCTCGAACTGGTCACCGACCGCGCGACGAAGGAACCGCTCGCCCCCTACGGCGCCAGTTCAGCCGCGATGAACGACATCGTGACGGCCAGTCGCAACGAGGGCCTGCTCATCTTCACCAATTACAACCGCATCCACGTCGTGCCACCCTGCACCATCACCCCGGACGAGGCTCGTGATGGACTCGCACGCCTCGAGCGCGCTCTCGCTGCGGCCGACCACTACTACACGGGCGAGTGACGAGCGAAGAGCAACGAATCGCGGCCGCCTCGCTGATGCGCGAGCTGGGACACGAATTCGTCGCACGTGATCTAAGCGACGATCAGCTCGACGACCTCAGCGTGGAGCTGCGAGAACTGCTCGAACGATTCCGCGGCGCGGCGCCTCGCGTGCGCGAGTTCTCTCGCGATCGACTCGAAGAGTTCACGCTGACGATTCCCACCATCGACGAGATCGGCCAACGTCAACTCTTCTCAGACTCCGTGGTGGCCGGCGCCGCCAACCCGATGGGCCTCGGCGCGCAGATGTGGCGTGACGGCGACGTCGCGTGCATGCGCGTCACGCTGGGTGAGGCTTTCGAGGGAGCGCCGGGGCGCGCGCACGGTGGCGTCGTCGCCGCCCTGCTCGACGAAGTAATGGGCCTCATGAACGTGATTCACGGGGCCATGGCCTTCACCGCGCAGTTGGACATCACCTACCGCGCTCCGACGCCGGTCGGAGAGCCGATCGTCGCTCGGGCCTGGTTGGTGCGACGTGACGAACGCAAACACTTCGTGGAGGCGACGCTGCACGCGGATGATCTCCTCGTCGCGAGCGCCAAGGCCCTCTTCATCGCCATGGACCGTTCGACGTTCCTCGAGCAACTGCTGATCAACGAGGACTGAACGTGGCGCTCTCCCTACGCCGCAAGTTCCGCACGAGCAAAGTTCCGCCCACGATTACGCCGTCGTTCTGGGGTCTGAAGATCCTCACCACGGCGATGGGCGAAGCGACGTCGGACTACTTCGTCAATCGCTTCGATCCCCGAATTGCCGTGGTGTGCGCCGCGGTGGTCTTCGCCGTCGTCCTTTGGTGGCAACTGCGATGGCCCGCCTACCAGACCGTGATCTACTGGTTCGCTGTCGTGATGGTCAGCGTCTTCGGCACGATGTGCGCGGACGTCGTCCACGTGGAGTTCAAGGTTCCCTACGTGGTGTCGGCGTTCGGTTTCGCGCTGGTGCTGGTGCTCGTCTTCTGGACGTGGTTCCGAATGGAAGGCACCTTGTCGATCCACAGCATCACTTCGACCCGTCGAGAGTTGTTCTACTGGGTGACGGTGACCGTTGCCTTCGCCCTCGGCACCGCCGTCGGTGACTTCACGGCCTTCGTGGTGAAACTCGGATTCTTCAGTTCCGGTCTACTTTTCACCGGACTTATTATCTTGCCGGCGCTGGCATTCTGGTTCACCCGTAGGAACGCGGTCCTGCTGTTCTGGATCGCCTACGTCCTCACGCGACCACTGGGCGCCTCCTACGCCGACTGGATGGGCAAGCCCAAAATCGCGGGCGGTCTGGGCGGGGGTGCGGGCAACGTCGCGCTGACCTTGTCGGGCATCATCGTCGTCGCGGTGCTCGCTTTGGCGTACACCGAGGCGCGTCAAACTCGCGCGTTCCGTCCGTAACATGGTCCAATGCCCGCCATCTCCGTAGAGAATCCACTCGAGCTTGCCAAGGCCGTCAAGCCCGAGACCACCGATCGACCACGTCGCGTGAAGTCCATCACCTCGGCGCCGCGAGGCCTCGAAGGCGAGGGCTTCCCGGTGCGCCGCGCCTTCGCCGGCATCGACATGGCCGACCTCGACCCGTTCGTCCACATGGACCAGATGGGTGAAGTCGACTACGGACCAGGTGAGCCCAAGGGCACGCCGTGGCACCCGCACCGCGGATTCGAGACCGTGACGTACATGATCGACGGTACGTTCTTGCACCAGGACTCCATCGGCGGCGGCGGCGTGATTCAAAACGGCGCGACGCAGTGGATGACCGCCGGATCGGGCATCTTGCACATCGAGCGCCCACCGGACGCATTGATCGACTCCGGCGGTCTCTTTCACGGCATTCAGCTCTGGGTCAACCTGCCGGCGAAGTTGAAGATGACCAAGCCGCGCTACCAGGACATCGAAGCCGAATCGGTATCGCTGTTGACCAACGAGAACGGCGACGCCATCATCCGTGTCATCGCCGGATCCCTCGGCGGCATCGACGGACCAGGTTCCACTCACACGCCCATCGCGATCGCCCACGTGTCGCTCTTGCCCGGCGGACAACTCTCCCTTCCCTGGAACCCCGCCTACAACGCGCTCACCTACGTGCTCGCCGGTCAGGGCACCGTCGGACACGACCGCAGCGCCATCGCCGAAGGTGAGATGGCCGTGCACGTCGACGGCGACTTCCTCGTGCTCGCGGCCAATGCGACTCAGGACTCGCGCACCCGGGCTTTCGAAGTACTGATTCTCGGCGGTGAGCCGATTCGCGAGCCGGTGGCGACTTACGGACCGTTCGTGATGAACACCCGCGCCGAACTACAACAGGCCTTCGAGGACTACGAGGCCGGCCGACTCGGTCAGATCCCGGCCGACCACATCTAAGTCGAGGGCGAACGGTGCACGAGGAACGTGCCGGTCGATCGACTGATTAATTTGCCTTCGTCACTCGAGATCGTGGCCTCGGCGTAGGCGATCTGACGCGCCAGGCGAACCACGTCACCACGAATGGTGTAATGAGTGTCCAACAACGCCGGACGCATTAGTTCGGTCGTCATCTCAATCGTCGCCTCGGTGCGGTCGCGACCGATGAGCGCGGCATTGATGCAGAAGTTCATCGCGGCGTCCAAGATGACCGAGTGCGCGCCGGCCTGCACCGCGCCGTGGGGGTTGCAGGCCATCGGGGTCGGCGTGAACGAGCCGCTCACCCACCCGAGGTCTTCGCCGTCCACGCCGTAGCTCTCAAAGGAGCCGCCGATGGCCCCGATGATCGCCATTCCGCCGTCGCCGAGCCAGCGATCCATGCTCTTTCGTTCGCTCACGCCTGCGACGCTAGCCGCGCTCACCGGTAGGATTCGCGCCGTGGGTAACGCCCGCCGCAGACGAAAGGTTCAACAATGCCGACAGCCGTAATCGTGGACGCCGTTCGCACCCCCGGGGGCAAGCGCAACGGAAAACTCAAGAACTGGCACGCCGTGGACCTCGCCTCGGAGGCGCTGAAGGCGATTGCCAGTCGCAACAACCTCGACCCCGCGTTGGTCGACGACGTGATCATGGGCTGCGTCTCCCAAGTCGGCGAGCAGGCGTTCAACGTGGGGCGCAGCGCGGTCCTCGCGGCCGGTTGGCCCGAGTCGGTGCCGGCCACCACGATCGACCGCCAGTGCGGGTCCTCGCAACAGGCGTTGCACTTCGCCGCGCAGGGCGTCATGTCCGGTGCTTACGACGTCGTCATCGCCGCCGGTGTCGAAGTGATGTCGCGCGTGACCATGGGTTCCTCCATCGGTAAGGACTCCGGCTGGCCCTTCGGCCCGCGGGTCAGCGCTCGCTACGAACCGGTCGGCGGACTGAAGAACCAGGGGATCGGCGCCGAGATGATCGCCGACCAGTGGGACGTCTCGCGCGAAGACCTCGACGCGTTCTCGGCCGAGAGTCACCGGCGCGCGGCCCAGGCGACGGCCGAAGGTCGCTTCGAGCGTGAGATCGTCCCGGTCTACGTTCGTGACGACGAGGGACAGGCCACCGATGAGCTCATGAGCACGGACGAAGGCATCCGACCGGACTCCTCGGTCGCCACGCTCGCCAACTTGAAGCCCGCGTTCAAAGAGGACGGCAAAGTGACGGCCGGCAACTCCTCTCAGATCACCGACGGCGCCTCGGCGGTGTTGATCATGAGCGAGGAGAAGGCCAAAGAGCTCGGGTACACGCCGCGCGCCAAGTTCCACTCCTTCGCCCTGGCGGGCGTCGACCCGGTCACGATGTTGACTGGCCCGATCCCGGCGACCAAGAAGGTGCTCGAGCGCGCCGGGCTCACGCTTGAGGACATCGACCTGATCGAGATCAACGAGGCCTTCGCGTCCGTGGTCCTGGCCTGGCAGAAGGAGCTCGGCGTCGATCTCTCCAAGGTCAACGTGAACGGCGGCGCGATCGCGTTGGGTCACCCGCTCGGCGCCTCGGGCGCGAAGCTGTGCGCGACGTTACTGAACGAACTCGAGCGCACCGGTGGTCGCTACGGACTGCTCACGATGTGCGAAGGTGGCGGACTGGCCAACGCGACCATCATTGAGCGCCTGGGCTAGAAACCGCGCGTTACTTGTATCGCGTCGCGAGATAGAAGCCGGCGAACATCACGACCAGTCCGCCGATGAGATACCACGAGGACACCGAGCCGGGCAAGACCGACAGGTAGTTCAAGATAATGGTCAGCATGCCCACACCCAGGAGGGCCACGATGAGCCATCCGTACCACCGGGGACTGTGGTCCTCGCCCACCGGACGCCGTGCGGTGACCTTGCCCCGGGCCTCGGGCGCGACGTAGCGACCGACGTTCTTTCGGCTTCCTGGTTTCGATGTCGACTTTGCCATGGGGCTCAATGCTAGTGACGCCGCCCGCTACAGCGAGGTGGTGGTCGTCGGCTGTTCCGTGGAGGCGTCACAGACCGAGATCGTGATCGTCGATTTGTAGGGCACGAAGGTTCCGATGCCGAGACTCTGGCTGGTGACGAAACCGACTTGGCTCGGCGAGCACGTGGACGGGTCGGTCGGGCTCACCTGAACCTGGAGGTGAGCATCTCGAAGAGTCGCGGTCGCCTGACCCTGATTCTCGCCGTACACGCTCGGCACCTGCACCTTGCAGTACCCCTTCGAGGTCGTGAGCGAGACCTGGTCGCCGGCATTGACGAACGCTCCGGCCGCGGGATTGGAACTCACGACCATTCCGATCGGCACGGTGTTGGAGCAGATCGTTGAAGTGGTCGTTCCCAAGGTGAGACCGGATTGACCGAGCACGGCGGAAGCTTGATTGGTGTTGTCGTTCACCAGTGATGGCACGGTGAACTGCGCATTCGGTGACAGCACGTAGATCGTCACGATGTCGCCCTGGTGTACCTTGATTCCGGCCGCTGGCTTTTGGGAGATCACAACGTTCGGTTTCGGATTCGTGCCAGCGGGTGCCGTCTGCAGAAACACTGGGTGATAGTTCAACAGAAACTTCGGGGACGAGAGCTCGCTCTCTGCACTCGCTAACGGAAGGTTCGTCACGCTGGGAATCGTGACGATGGCGGCCTGGACGCCGAGACTCACCGTCACATCCACCTTCTGATTCTTTTTCAACGTGGTCCCGGACTTGGGTTTCGTCGAGATCACGACACCTACGGCCACTTTCGAGTGCGTCTGTATGACGTGATGGAGATGGATGCCGTCGCTCAAGAGTGTTCGGAACGCGGCCGCTTCGGTCTTACCCACGAGATTTGGCATCTCCACTGACGGCGGGTTGCTCTTTTGGGCGAGGAAGTACGCGAGTCCGCCGACCGCGAGTAACAGCAACACGACGACGACAATGACGCCACCGCTCACTCGGCGTCGTCGGCGAACGTCGGTGCGCGGTCCCCTCATCATCGGCACCGCCTGGGTCCGCTCCCCCGGCGCGACCGTGGAGACCGCTCGAGTGGCGTCAGCACCGAAGAAGGCAGCGTCGCGCTGCGCGGCCCGCACGGGTTGACCTTCGTTGAATCGCATGAGGTCCGAGCGCAGGTCTTCGGCCGACTGGTAACGCTGATCCGGAGACTTCGCGAGGGCCTCCATCACGATCGCTTGGAGGTCGGGGGGAATTCCACTGTTGAACTCCGACGGCGGGGGCACCGTTCCGTGCACGTGTTGACTCGACACCGCGACCGGCGAGTCACCGATGAACGGTGGTCGTCCAGCGAGCATCTCGTAGAGGACCACGCCCAGGGAGTAGATGTCGCTGCGTCCGTCAACCGGTGCACCCTCGGCCTGTTCTGGCGAAAAGTACGTCGCGGTGCCCATGACCGAACCCTCCTCGGCCAGTTGGTCCTCGACCGACATCGCCTGGGCGATGCCGAAGTCGGTCACTTTCACCTGACCGTCGCTGGCGATCAAGATGTTGCCCGGCTTCACGTCCCGGTGGACCACGCCGTTGCGATGCGCGTAGCCGAGGGCCGCGGCGACTTGGGCCATCAGCGTGGCCGAGTGTGACGCCGTGAGCGTGCGCCCACCACGCAACATGTCGGCGAGTGACGTGCCGTCGACCAATTCCATGACGATGAAGTATGTGCCGTCGTGCTCGCCCCAGTCGAAGACCGGCACGATGTTCGGGTGCGAGAGGTTTGCCGCCGCCTGGGCCTCACGACGGAATCCCTCGACGAATAGCGGGTCGGCGCTGAGTTCGGGGTAGAGGGTCTTGATCGCCACCGGACGATTGAGAAGGACGTCCTGGGCCCGGTAGACAATGGCCATGCCACCTCGGGCGATGAGGTGCGTTACCTGATAGCGACCTGAATACAGTCGGGCGTCATCTACAGGCTCCATATGGCGTCTAGCCTACGCTCTCGCGATTCGGCGGATTTCTAATTTCGCTAGACACGTGCCGATGTTCACGACGGTGTCTTGCCGGATTGCATTGCGAAAAATGCATTGACGAGAGCCTTCACGACGGGACCGGCGATCGTCGCACCGAAGTCCTGCGTTAGCTGGAACGGCACGACGACGGCGATGGCGATGGTCGGATCGGTGGCCGGAGCGAAGGCGATCAACCAGTCGTCGGTGTTCTTCTTTACGTTGCCGGTCTGCGCGGTGCCGGTCTTGGCGGCCACGTCGTCCGCGGCCGAGAATCCGACGCCCGAGGCCGTGCCGATCGTCACGACCTTTTCCATCAGTGGGACGATCACTTGGGCTTGGACGGCGGTCAAGGGTGTCTTCCACACCGAGTCCTTGTAGCGCTTGAGGATCTTTCCGTCCGGCGCGGTGATGAAGCTCATGAGGTGCGGGGTCATCATGACGCCACCGTTGCCCACGGCCGCGGCGACCAGCGCGTCTTGCAGCGCGGTCGAGCGTACGTTCTCTTGGCCGATCGCGGAGTAAGCCAGACCGGGGATGTTGTTCGCGAAGGACGCCGCGGTCGGAAAATAGCTCGCCTGGGTGCCGGGCAAATCGAGGGGCGGCACCGAGTCGTAGCCGAAGGACGTGGCCGCCTTGAACATGTAGTCCGCGCCGAGGTCGATCCCCAGCAGGGCGTACCCGGGGTCACACGAAATCGGGAGCATCTCCGCGACGACACCACCGCATGGTCGGCCGCCACTGTTGCAGAGCGGTTGGTTCGAATCCGGCAGGGTGGTGCACGCCCCGCGGTCGCTATAGAAAGGCTTGTTCAAGTCGGCCGGTTTGCTCACGACGGCCGCCGCGGTCGTGATGACCTTGAAGGTTGAACCGGGTGGGAAGGTCTGTTGCGTGGCCACCAATCCCAGTGGCTCAAAGCCGTTACTGTCAGCCTTGAAATAGAGATGGCGGGCCGCGGTGTCCACGGCGAGGCTCGGCGACGTCAACGGAACGGGGTTGTAGTTCGGATTGGAATACATGACGAGCACGTCGCCGTTCTTGGGGTCGATCGCCACGACGGCACCATCGGTTTTGCCGAGCGCCGCTCGCGCGACTCGTTGAAGCGCGGGCACGATCGTCAACGTGACCGAATCGGCGGCGCTGGTGGGTGAGAGCAGTTGTTCGAAGCTCTGGGGCGGCTGCGGGTGTGCCGCGAGGAAGCCGTTGTACTCGTCTTCGATTCCCGACACGCCGTAGTAGGGCGAGGAGACCCCAACGACGCCGGAGGTCAAAGAGCCGTCGGGATACACGCGACGATACGGGAAGTAGGGACTGTTCTGCTTAGCTGAGTAAGCAAGCACTGAGCCATCGGCGGCCAGGATCTCGCCTCGCGGGAAGTTGCCCGACGGGTTCGTGTTGCGGGGATTGTTGGGGCTCGCTATGAGCGCGGGCGCCCGAAAGAACTGGATGTTCGCCGCCTGAGCCACGATGACGCCAAAGAGCACGAGAAGGATCGTGGCCAGGATGCGGAGACGTCGCGACACCGATCAACCCTTCTTCACCGTGGTGGTCGTGGTCGGCGTGGTGGTCGTGGTCGGCGTGGTCGACGCGCCGCAACTCGTCGCTTCGCTACAAAGATACGTCGCGTAGTTGAGCGCCGCGGCACGCGTCGGCTCCACAATGGTCTGGTTCAATTGGACTCGGTCGGTGGTGCGAAGCGCGCTGACTTGATAGTTGGTGTCCTTGACCTTGATCGGTTTGAACCAAAGGACGCCGCTCGGCTGGCCCTGGTAGACCGCGACGGTGCCGGCGTCGTTACCTAAGTAGTAGGTCGAATAGGCGTACCAGTGGACGATGAAGTAGGCGCCGACGACGACCCCGGCGAAGAGCAGGAGCGCGGCCGGGGTGCGCCACGTCAGACGGTGACGCTTACGACCTTTCTGCGTGGGCGCCGCTGCCCGGGCGACGGGCGGCGTGACCGACGAGAGCGTGCGCTTGATGGGCGTGGAGGTGACCGAGACCTCATCGAACTCCACCAGCACGGCCGTGATGTTGTCGCGACCACCGGCCTCTTTGGCCGCCTCCACCAACTGCACGACCGCCTCGTCGAGCGTGAAGGGAGCGCTGGAGAGGCGCGCCAGGGTGTCACTGTCGAGTTCGTTGGAAAGTCCGTCACTGCACAGCAGGAGCCGATCACCGGCGAGCGCGTGCAACGACATCACGTCGACCGCGATGGTCTCTTCGACCCCGATGCCGCGAGTCAGTTGGTGACGTCGGGGATGGACCGCGGCCTCTTCCGGCGTGAGTCGACCCATGCGCACCCACTCTTCGGCGACGCTGTGGTCATCGGTCAACTGTCGAAGCGCACCATCACGCAGCTGATAGGCCCGAGAGTCGCCGACGTGACAGAGCGTCGGCGACGTGACACCTTCGTCGTCGACCGTGAGTCCCAGGGCGATGACCGTCGTACCCATACCGAAATGTTTGGGATTGTCACGCGCGTCATTCAAGACGGTGATGTTGGCCGTGTTGATGGCGTCGTAGAGGCCCTCCACCGTCTGGTTCTCGGCAAATCCCGTGCGGAGCAACTCGATCGTCATCTCGGAGGCGACTTCGCCGGCCGCGTGTCCCCCCATGCCGTCGGCCACGATGGCTAAGGAGTCGTCGACGTACACCGCGTCCTGATTCGATTGACGTACCAGTCCAGTGTCGGTCGCCTCGGCGTGACGCCAATGCGTCAACGAACCACCTCGAACAGAACGCCGCCGACTTGCACGATGTCACCCCGCTCGAGGTGAACGCGTCCGTCGACGAGTTCCTGATTCACGTACGTGCCGTTGGTCGATCCGAGGTCTTCGATGGAGAGATCACCCTCGTCGTTCGTGAGGCGCGCGTGTCGCGACGAGAGAAACGTGTCGGACAGACTGAGATCACAGTCGGCGCTGCGTCCAATCGTCACCGCCGCGTCCACGTCGATGCGTTCGCCCTCGCGATCGGTCGGCTCCACGAACTTCAATGACAACGTTCCGGTGCGTCGGCGACGCGACCGTTTTTCGTAGTCGATCGGTCGCGCCTGTATCGCAGCGACGCGGGTGATGCGTAAAAAAAACAATACGGCGACGACCATGACGAGCACTTGGAGTGGCCGAACGATCGCCGCGTAATTCGACGTCGCGGCCATAAGACTCAAGCGAGCTCAATCCGAAAGTGAATCGTGCTGATCGTGACGTCGTCGCGTGGAGAGAGTGAGACGGCGGTGACTCGGTGTCCGTTCACGTAGGTGCCGTTCGTTGATTGAAGGTCGCGCACGGCCACCCCTTCGCTCGTGCGCCACACCTCGGCGTGCCGCCGTGACACGTTGGAATCGTTGATGACGACTTCGACGTCCGGACTTCGCCCAATGACCAGGGGACGTTCAGCGACGTTGAAGGACCGCCCGTCGCTCAGAATCAGTCGTGGTTGGCTCTCGCCACCAATGAACTCGGTCTTCACTTCGAGGTTGCCGGTCTTGATGTCGTCGTCGATGAAGACCTCGACCCTGACCGGACCGACGAAACTGAAGCCTTCACTGACGGCGTGCTGGCGCACCGTCTCTTCCAGTTCACTCACGAGGGCCTTCTGGAAGCCTTCAAATCGCGCCGCGTCGACCGGACCGAGCCACACCCGAATTTGATTGGGTGAAATGGGACCTTGACTCGAGAGACGGCGGGTGAGGTCGACTTCGCGAACAATGCGCGTGCCGATCTCAATCGGCTGCAGCGTGCTCTTGAAAGTACGTGAAAACGTCTTTTCGAAGATCCGCTCGAGGCGATTCTCTACGCTCTTCAGGACCATACCAACATCAACTGTACCGGTGGCTCGGTGCAATCGTCGGCGCAAAAAACTGCGGGGGAGTCGACTAATGTTGCGAGGTCTCGGGCGAGTGGCGAAATTGGCAGACGCGCAGGCTTCAGGTGCCTGTATTCGAAAGGATGTGGGGGTTCAAGTCCCCCCTCGCCCACTATGTGATGTTTCAGTATTTCTGGG
>PMTF01000008.1 GCA_003167415.1 Acidimicrobiaceae bacterium
CCAGAGCTACCCGGTGGTGGCCATCGGCGGGGCCTCGGGCAACGCGGTCACCTTCAGCATCGACGGCGCGTCGACCTCGGGCTGCACGGTCACGGGCTCCACCGTCAAGTACGGCGGGGCCCTGGGCACCTGCATCATCGACGCCAACCAGTTGGGTAACGTCGACTACCTGGCCGCACCCCAGGTCCAGCAGAACTTCACCGTTCACCAGGCCACCCAGACGATCGCCTNNGCCTTCACCTCGACGGCGCCGGCCAGTGCCACCTACCTCGGGGTCAACTCCCAGAGCTACACCGTGGCGGCCACCGGGGGCGCCTCGGGCAACGCGGTCACCTTCAGCATCGACGGCGCGTCGACCTCGGGCTGCACGATCACGCTCCCCACCACCGTCAGGTACGGCGTCGGCGCCGGTACCTGCATCATCGACGCCAACCAGTTGGGCAACGGCAATTACCTGGCCGCACCCCAGGTCCAGCAGAGCTTCAGTGTCGCCCAGGTCACCCAGACGATCGCCTTCACCTCGACGGCGCCGGCGAGTTTGACCTACAGCGTGACCAACTCCCAGAGCTACATCGGTGGCGGCCACCGGCGGGGCCTCGGGCAACGCGGTCACCTTCAGCATCGACGGCGCGTCGACCTCGGGCTGCACGGTCACGGGCTCCACCGTCAAGTACGGCGGGGCCCTGGGCACCTGCATCATCGACGCCAACCAGGCTGGGTAACGTCGACTACCTGGCCGCACCCCAGGTCCAGCAGAGCTTCACTAGTACCAAGTATTGGGCTAATACGAGCACAGGCTCACAAACGGTTTTGAGTCCAGCATTCACAGCTCCTCCTGGAGAACCAGTTCTTATCTTGGTGACGAATGAAAGTATTAGTGCCAACAGGACTTGTAACACTCCAGCGGGCACTGCCGCCTTGTCCGGAGTGACTTCACTGCTCCTTCCCACCCCCACCTACGCGTGGTACTCCACTGGTGAGCACTTCCTCATGTGCGCGTACTATGGCAAGGGTACGAACGTCACCAACGGAACCGTTAAGGAGACATTCGCTAGCGGTACCACGCTTTTCGCATCGATACAGGTAATTGAATTAACGGGCGACTACGCTGCGACGTTCAATCTCGCACAGACCGATATCGGCGCTAGTACGACGGAACCCTCGTGGCTCCTGAGCGGTGCGCCGCCCGCAGTTTATTCGGAGTTCCTGTTCGGAGCACTGACGAACGGAACGACGACGCTACCCACGTGGAACGCGATCTCCGCATTCTCGTCGCTCGGTTCGCTTCCGATTAGTTCTGGGACAACAAAGGGTTATACTCCCACCGTGTACTTCGGAAATCCGAGTACACCAATTGTGACTGGCACGCTGTCTACGGCGACAGCGGCGTGGGGCACGATTGGTATCGAGGTCACTCCCTAAATGAGGTCAAATGTCACCGGAAAGCGCGAGACGTCATCAAAGTGCCGCCGCACGTCGCTGAGAACTCGATTTCATTCACGCGCCGCTTCGGGCGCAGGCGACGAACGTGGCAGCGTACTGATTCTGGCCCTGGTGTACATCGTCTCGATCAGCCTGATCGTGGGCGCTTTAGCCGACTGGGCGATGAACGACCTCAACAACACTAACCACTTCCAATCGGCCAGCTCCTTGGAATACGCGGCCACGAGCGCTACCCAAGTCGCCATTTCGAGCATCCGTTACACCCCTCTTTACTCGGTAACCGCCTCCAATAACCCCCCGGGGTTGGGCTACTGCTGGACCCCTTCGGGTGCGGCGTACCTTTCACAACTCACCAATTTCAATGGATTCAACGTCACCGTGTGGTGCAGTACGGCGGAGAATCTCGCCAGTGCCAATACTCGTGTCGTGAGTTTCTACGCGTGTACGAGTCCCACCACGGTGCCGGTGAACCTAGCTACCGCCGATGCGGATGGTGCAACTTGCGCCGCAAAGCCACTGCTTTATGCCCAGGTGGCCTATGACGATTACCTGCCGGGAGCGACGACTCTCGCAACAACCTGCGCCGGACCCAGCTACTGCGGCTATGGGGCGACGGAGTTGCAGTGGTCGTGGTCGGGTGCAGCCGAATCGGTCGGCGAGGCCCTAAATACGATCACCGTCACGTCGACGGCTCCCGCGAGCGCTACCGACGGCGGGGCGACGTATAACGCGGTCGCCTCCGCCACTTCTGGCGATTCCGTGGTGGTCACGTCGGCGTCGACCGGCGTGTGCACGGTGGCGGGAACCGTCGTGAGCATGGTCGGGGTTGGAAACTGCACCCTGGACTTCAATGACAACGGAAACCTCAACTTCGCCCCCGCTCCTCAGGTGACGCAGAGCTTCACCGTTGCCGCGTAGGTCGACACCTATTTCGGATCGAGTTCTGGTTCGATTCGCGCTGGCAACAACTATTGGCTCATCGACGAAGCGTTGGTGGCCTTGGTCTCGTCAATCGGCAATGCGTATACCTCGGGCACCGGCACCACGCTCACGGAATTGACCTTTTACAATCGCACTTCAAGCAACGCGAGCCAAATGGCCATGGTTGACATCATCTCCTGCGGTGTCGCCTCACCGAGTGCCCTTAAATGCCCGATTGCCGCACTCAGCACTTCGTGCTCGGTGAGCGCCTCGGTGCCGGTCACGTCCACGAACACCGTCAACGTCGTTGCCATTGGTAATGGAACCCGTTCAGGATCGAGGGAAGTTACCTACACGCAGCCCTAGTTGGAACCTGTATACAACAGTTCTAGAAGCACAATCGAGTTTTGGATTTGGGTCCCCTCAATTGAATAATCGTCTGGGCAATGGACACTGAGAACCCTGGATCTGAGTCACGGGAGTGCGGTTCTTCCAGGCCCGATCGCTCATCTCCGGTCCATCAGAGTCGAGAGAGATCGACGGGAGCGTCGAACTTCGTCGGTTTTGGAACAATATTTTCGAACCGGGCCGCGAATTGACGAAATAATCACTCGAGATGTTCAATTCGTAATTTTGTACTTCGTGATCCGTCGCAGTTCTTTGAGTGAATGCGCACTCGCCACAGATTGTTTTGTCGAACCACGAGGGAGTAATTTGAAAAAATCACGGTGTTCACCAGGAAAATCTGGAGTTAAAAATACCATAAGGATTTGTTGTTCAGTAGACCATTATAACTACAGACTTCATATATAATTTGCTCCAGCCGGGCGAAATGTCTTCAATCGGTGCATAAATCGGGTAGTTCCGAGTGTCGGCAAACCCACTAACCATAAGGGAGTATGAATATGATTTCGACCTACCAACGGCTTAAGCGCCAGAGGGATGCTGGAGAGATCGACGGTTTCACCTTGATCGAGCTCCTCATCGTCATCGTTGTTCTCGGTATCTTGGCTGCGGTCGTGATCTTCGCTCTCGGTGGCATCACCGGTAAGAGTGCTGTAGCGGCTTGCCAGGCGGACGGGGCGACTATTTCAACGGCGATTGCTGCCTTCGATGCCCAAAACCCAGGGATTCCGGCCACCTCGGCACTGCTCACCTCAGGAACGACGGCGAACGGTAACAGCGCTTATATCCAGTCCTGGCCAAATAATCTGCCTCACTACGCCTTCAAGCTACAAGCGGGCACATTGGCTGATCAATATCAATCCAAGCCGACCGTGTCAGTTGCACCTGCAGGCGCAGTGACCGGCGGGGGTTCCTTCGCTACCTACGCGGGCCCTAGTTCATGCACGGCTGTTCAGTAAGCAGTTAGTTTGCCAAGTGTTAAGGAGTGCCCGGCCAGTTCGCCGGGCACTCCTTTCATTGGGCCTTAGAGAGGGAAGTGTTGTCGTGAGCGACCAGAACATATTGAAAATTGAACCTTGGTTGCAGTCATTGTGGGAACAAGGCGGCTCGGACCTTCTCCTCTCTGGTGGCTCGCCACCTCGGATACGTGTCGATGGAAAACTTAAGCCGCTCGCCGATGTGCAGGTCCTCACGGGAGACCAGATCAACGAGATTGCTTTGCCCTTGCTGACTGATGGTCAACGGATGATCTTCGATGAACTCCTCGACGTGGACTTCGCGTTCTCTTGGGCAGACAAAGCTCGCATTCGAGGTAGTATCTTCACCCAACGAGGGCAAACGGCCCTCGCCCTTCGAGTGATTCCCGCTCGTATCCCCAGTTTTGAAGAACTCGGACTGCCGTACGCGGCCAGTTGGGTGGCCGAGCAGCCCCGAGGTTTCGTCCTCGTCACGGGACCCACCGGATCGGGAAAGTCCACGACCCTCGCTTCCATTGTCAATTCAATCAACGAGAACCGGGCCTGTCACATTCTGACAATTGAAGACCCGGTCGAGTACGTCCACAACCACAAGACCTCGGCCGTCAGTCAGCGCGAGGTCGGTCTGGACAGCCCATCCTTCGATCGAGCCCTTCGGTCGGCCCTTCGTGAAGACCCCGACGTCCTCCTCATTGGCGAGATGCGCGACATCGACTCGATTCAAATCGCTCTCACCATGGCCGAAACCGGCCACCTCGTCTTCGCTACGTTGCACACCAATGACGCGGCGCAGGCGATTGACCGAATCATCGACGTCTTCCCGGCGTGGCGCCAGGAACAGACCAGGGTACAGTTGGCCGCTTCACTGAGTGCCGTCATTGCCCAACGGCTCGTTCCGAAGATTGGTGGGGGCATGGTGGCCGCTTTTGAGGTGCTGATCGCCACGAACCCCGTGCGCAACCTGATTCGCGAAGGACGCTCCAACCAGCTCCAGAACGTCATGTTCACCAACACCAAGGAGGGTATGCAAACTCTGGAGAATAGTCTGGCCGAGCTCATCGCCACGAACGTCGTCAGTTACGAAGACGCGATGGCGGTCACCGCTCACCCGAAGGAACTTATCCGCACCCTTGAGCAGTTAGATAAGAGCCGTATTCCTGTATAAATGACTGGGTGAGTCCTCAACGCGGCCCCGACCTGCCGTACACCGTGGTCGCCGGTGTCACCCCATTCAATGACAAATGGCTCGTGGCGAGTGCCAAAATGGCTGGTTCAACGTTCGCACCTGAGCCGCCTAAGGCCTACGACTCCTTTCTCGAAGTCCTCAGCGAACGTCCCGCTTTCGCGGTGGTTGTCGTCAACGTCCCAATTGGATTCCTCGACACCCCGGAGATGGGCGCCAGGACTTGTGACCGACAAGCGCGGGCTCTCCTCAGGCGACGCGGCACGGCGGTGCACAACGCACCGAGTCGCGCCGTCTTTGAGGGGCGAGTTGAACCCGGCCAGGATGGACTCGACGCCGTGACCCGGACAATGTTGCCGCGTTATTCTGAAGTCGCCGCCGAAATGTCACCGTATCGACAGCGCGTCGTGTACGAGGGACACCCCGAACTCAGCTTCTTCCAGCTGCACAAGGACAAGCCTCTGAAGATGTCGAAGGTGGCCACGGAAGGCAAAGAGGAACGTCGCGTCGTGCTCGAAGAACGAATCCGCGGCAGCGAGCGCTATCTCGACGCGAAGGCTCTAGGACTGCCGCAGAGACACCTCTATGACTCCTTCGCCCTCCTCTGGACGGCCCGGCGAGTCTTCGGTCACGCCGCCAAACGCATCCCGGTCGAGCCCGAGTGGGACGGCGAAGGCATCCGCATGGAAATTGTGTACTAATCCCGCGAGAAGGGATATTCAACGCCGACGTCATTGTTCTCAAATAGTGGCAAAAGCTATATCTCTTTAGGCTCGGCAGCGGCTACGAAATAGCGTCGGCCACTTCGAGCGGGTGCCTGGAATGGTGATTTCGAATTGCGAATCGAAGTGACTCCGAAGCCAGCATGAGTCCAGTCGGCATGAAGATTATCTGCCACAGCAAGTACGGGGCGACATGGTGCGTCCACATTCGGCCCCACAACACAAGTAAGCGCCACGACTACGCCTGAGGCGACTAGGTACCACCGGTTCCGACGATGACGCGCTCCGACGAGGAACGGTGTAAGGACGATCACTTCGAAGAGCCGGACGATGATAACGAAGAGTCTGGTTGATACGACCCAACTCATCGCGCACCAAGGTCGAGAGAGCGGACGGTCCAGAATCTCTCTTACTCCGCTGCGCGGCACGTCGGCTTTGATGACTGACGTCTCCTCCGATGTCAATGCAGCCCCTGAAAGGGAGCGAGTATTTCCGGTCCGGCGTAGAGGACCAACGCGGTCCCGAGCGCCAAATAAACACCGTAGGGGAGTGGTTGATCCCTGGTTCTCTTTGAGGCGGCGATCAAATAGATTCCAATGATTGCGCCCAAGAAGTTGCTGGCGAAAAAGCCGAGTATCACATAACGAATCCCCAGCCATCCGAGACCGATACCCAAGATCAGTGAGAGTCTGACGTCACCAAACCCGAGCACACGGGGACTCGCGGCGTTGATCGCGAAGAAAAGTGCAAACCAAACAACTGAACATACGCTCGCGATCAGAAAGCGATGCCAAGAGTTGGTCACCGAGGCATCAACAACTAACAAGGCGAGAACGATCACCAGTGACGGGTAAATAATAGATTTCGGTAGTAAAAGATGTTCTAGGTCAATCCACGACAGCGCCAATAGTGACGCGAGTAAGACAAGTGAGACCGGCAAGTACCAGTTGAAGCCAAAGCGTGCCGCAGCTCCCGCAAATAACGCGGCGCACGATAACTCGACGAGCGGATAATGAGCCGAAATCGGCGCGCTGCAGGAGCGACATCTACCTTTGAGTAGTAACCAGGAGAGGACGGGTATATTGTCACGCTCCAGAATCGGAGCGGCGCACGTAGGGCATGAAGATCGAGGCGAGATAATCGATTTGTGAAGCGGCACTCGATAGATCACGACATTGAGAAACGAACCGATTGCCAATCCGAAGAGTGCGCACACTCCGATCAAGAGTGCTAACACCACTTATCTCCGTGACGAAGATCGAGGCAATTCTCGAATGCACTTGGAAATGCAAGTTTTCGATTCACTCGCGCTCTCCAATAATCAATTGCCATACCTAATCCGCCCCACCGGCCAGTCGAATGTTGATCACCCGTGTTCGTACACATTAAGGGCAATCCAATGCAATTGTTGGGTCTCTCCAACAGTCTGTGATTCGTCACGTCGTCCATTTTCTCCGAGTGGATACATTCGGCGAGGCGGGGTCGGATACATCAGGGAAGTGAATCACCTTCAACGCAACTGAACGTGCGTATCGTCATTCGGCCAATCAGACTTCGAGAGTCATTCGTCGCTTCATCAGTCGGATTGGCGCGCGAAGGCTTCTCGTATTGACCGCGCCTATGGGTGACCCGCACAAGTCGAGAGAGCGTCAGAAACGTAGTGAAAGACTTGATCTATACAGCGATCGAAGAGTCGAATCGATTTACAGCCGATTTCTCAAGTTCACCCTCCTTTGGCTCGTGTTTCTTCCTTGGCCATGTAAGGATTAGTCAATGTCTTTCGCCAACGTGAGTCCGTCTCGTGTCGACGTGAAGTCTTGGTTGGAGCGCCCGCTGCCCACAATTAGCAGCGTCACAGGCTGGGTTGTTGCAACCGTCGTCTTTCTCGGAGTGACCGCATGGATCGGTGGTCCGGTAGAAGGTGATGCCGCACTATCCGTCTTCTCCACGTGGGCCATCGCACACGGACATATTGCCTGTGCGTACTCATCGGTGGGCATGAATAGTCTGCCGACTTTGGTTCGTCCCGTTTCGTTCATCCCCCCTCTCTATCCTCTACTCTCGGCCGGAGTTCTCCTGGTTGTTCACAGCACGTATAACGTTCCGTTTCCGACCGCAGCGCAATTGGGGAATCACTGTATGACCTCCACCGCTGCGATGTACCATTGGGCGGGCCTTTCCCACGCAATCATTCCGACTATTCGCATCAGTTACTTGACGTGGTTCGCTTTGATGGGCGGAACGGTGGCGCTGTTGCGAGCGGCCGGTCGCGGCCGACAACGATGGGAACTGGCAACGTTACTTTTCTTAGCGGTTGCCGCGCCCGTGTCCGAGAGTCTGACCGAGTACTTCCATCCGCAAGACATTCTCGCTTTGGGTCTCGCTCTAGGTTCACTCGCGTGTGCGCTGCGCGGACGATGGGCGTGGGCCGGAATCTTGATTGGTCTGGCGTTCACCTCCAACCAATTTGCGCTTTTATTTGCCGGACCAATGATTGTGCTCGCGCCAAGACAATGGAAGATCATGTTCGCGGCGACCGCCGCCGCTGTCGTGACTGTCATATCCGTACCTGTCATCATCCTCACCTCCGGTGACGCATTTAAGGCGACCGTACTGGGCTCGGGCTTCACACCGGCGAAAGGCGGGGGAACCGTTCTTTCGGAAACCGACCTGAGGGGCGCGGTCCTTTTCACCATTGCACGTGTGATTCCGATCGTGTTCGCAATGGCGCTTGCGTGGTGGGCGAAGCGGCGATTGGCGGACAAGGTGCTTCAACCAATTCCGGTTCTCTCAATCATCGCCACCGCGCTCGCGCTGCGACTCGTGTTTGAATTCAGCCTTTATGGTTATTTCTTCTTGGGCGTGACGACAATGCTCGTGCTCATGGATGTCATTGCGGGACGAGTCCGGGGCCACGAGCTCACTTGGCTCGCGCTCGTGACAGTGTTATTCGATCCGTTTCCGTGGGGATTCAACTCAAACGGTCAGTCATGGGGACTGGCGGCACGTGAGTGGTTGCCAAACGTATTCTTGATCGCCGCCGCCGTGATCATCTTGGCGGATCTGGTGAGGCACCGTGTTCGTTGGTACGTCGTCGCGGCGGGGACCTTCGTCGGAGTGACCCTCGTGAAGTGGCCGTGGAATCACGAAGCGCTTCGTCAACATTTGCCGACGTGGATTATGCAGTTGGTTCTTGTTCCCATTGCGCTCTGGCTGTCGACTGTTCCGTTGTTGGAAGTCATCCGCCAACATCGAGATTCGAACTCACTCCAAGAGGTTTCCAGCGCTGCACAGTAACGCACGCGATGGATCCTGAATTTGGCGTCATGAACTTCACAGCTCTTCAAGAATCGCTCGAAGTTGACGACCCATCTCACGAGGATTGCCAGATATATCACCGATGACATCGCCTTCGAGTTCGACGTCGTCTCCCGGGCGATACAGAGAGACTCGCATGCCACGACCCGCGCGCTCGGCGGTGACGACCCAGGGCAGTCCGACGTCACCCGTGTCACGCGTTGCCATGATCTGACCAGTTCGTCCTTGACCGATGCTCCACTCCGGAGAACGCGCGGCGTCGATTACCCGTTGGATTTCGCCCCCACTCGAGAATCCGGAGGATTTGGACATGAGAGTCACCTTAGGTTGTCGAAGTGACACGAACGTCGCCACTTGGCGCCACACCGCTCGTAACCTCTGATTACTTTAACGCAGGAACCCTTTCTACGTTCGTTGATGAAGTGGCGCCACGAATCGCGTCAAGTAGTGGAGACAGCGACAGCCACACGGCCGGAGTGACGAGGAGTAACTGCCAAATCCACATGGGAACGGAATAGGTCAGTCGGTCGTGTCCCCACGGGAGGGGACTAAAGACTAAGACGATGAGTGCGAGCCATCCGATGAGTTCGAACCGAAAACTTCGGCGCAGGACGTCAAGGACGATCAGTGAGACGGCAACCGCCATGAAGTAGTAGCCGTAAAGTCCTTCCTCAAAGACGAGGCGCATTGACAATGACGTGGCGACGAGTGCTATCAAGGGCACCGGATTGAGAGCGGCGGGCCCGAGGCGCCGCAGCGTCCAGTACGCGAGGCACGCGGAGACCACGATAGGCATCAGTCGCCACACGTCGAGTGCCGCTGATCCCGTGAGGTGGAGTTCCCACGTGAGCGACTTGTACTGCGCCCCGGCGAGCCCTGATCCGACGAGCGCCACTCGAAGGGCCCGTCCAGACGTCACCAATGCGAGCGGGAGTACGATCATCGCCCACGTCACGACCGTGGCGGCCGCCATCTTGAGGCGACCAGCATTGGGGGCAAGTACGAGGAGTACAACGAGAATCAGAATCGCGAACTGCTGGGTGGTCAACGCCAGCGCCATCAAGATACCGGCTAGAACCCACCGGTCCCGCAATACCAACGCGACTCCACAGAGACTCAGTCCCATCGCGAGAAGGTCCTGAGGGTGGAAAAGGTATTGGAGGCACATGAAGACTGGAGGAGTGCACGCAATGAATATGAGCGTGAGTGGTTCCCATCCAGTCTTGCCACGTCGACAGGCGCGAAGCACCGCGACGACACCGACCATTAGTACCAACCAACCGAGATAGCCGAATCGAAGTGTTGGCGTCAACGCACTCGTGTGCGAGGACCAATGTCGAATGGGACCAAGCCACGTGAGACATCTCGAGCCGAGTACAGACTGTGTTGGGAACATGACGCCGTGACCGACGCCAAAGAGTACCGAAAGTCCTCCCGCGATGAGTGTGTACAGCGGCGCGGTGAGCGGAATCTCGACCGAACTACCCGGTGGATAGGCGCATGCGAAATTACCGTGGGCGATGAACCACGACGAATAGGTGGACAAGAGTGCGTCCAATTGCGTGAGTCCGCCCAAGAGGGTGGTGAACCCGACGAAGATCGCGAGAGCGATCAGCCAGCCGAGCGCGCACGACCAGGCGCTAAGCGGTCGATCCAACCACGGCAGCTTTGATTCGTCAACAGTGGTGGTACTTGGAGACGTTCTGCCTCGCGCGAACTGGTGAATTCGAGTCATTGAGCGTGGTCTCGCTTCGTTGCGAGATACTCTTCCAGCGCGACGAGCCCTGGAGGAGAACCTATTTCGAAGAATCGTCGAGAGGCTTCGAATCCGGCCAACCGTCCGCTCGAACTCAACCGGCCAAGCACGTTTGCTAGATCGGCGACCTCGCCGGTGGGAACGAACTCGTCGATGACGGCACTGTCAATGATGAGGAAGCCGTAGTCAACGTAAACCATGTCAGTTGGCGGAGCAGCAAGGAGTTTCTCGTACCTCGTCACGATGCGCCCGTCGAAGACCGCGTTGCTCTCCTCCCACCGGCGCTCGTTTCGATACACCGTCATGAGGGCGGGCAAACCTGACCTTTGGTACGTCGACGAAACGTCCGCAACCGACACGTCCAGCAGCGAATCGCCGTAGAGCACGTAGAACGGAGTCGCGATTCCTAATTCATCGACCGCCAATCGCAAGGCACCGGCCGTACCCTTCAACGCATCGCCCTCGTCAACGTAGGTCGCGTGAATGCCGAATGACACTCCGGTTCCGACGTGGCGACGGATGTCGCCGCCAAGGTGCCCGATGCAGAAAATGACGTCACGGACACCTTGCGCGACGAGCCACTCGAGTTGCCACTCGATGAAGGGCCGATCCAGGACCGGAATCATGGACTTTGGAACATTTGGAACCGATGACCGCATTCGGGTTCCCAGTCCGCCGGCGAGGACGACCAATGGATAGTCAGTCCCGAACAAGAACCGTCGATCCTTCGAAGTCAAAACCGAAGGGGACCTCCGGTAGTCCTTCAATTGCCATCGCCGCTCGCAATTCGGCGTGTCGTCGCGTGTAGAAGAGGAGGAAGCCGCCCGCCCCGGCACCAACGAGTTTGCCGCCGATCGCCCCGTGAGTAAGCGCGAGGTCGTAATAGCGGTCGATGAGCGGATTCGTCATCGACGTGGAACGCTCTTTCTTGTGCATCCAGTGGCGATTCATAATCTCACCGAAACCATCGACGTCGCCGGTCTCAAGGGCGACCTTGACTTCATTGCCGAGCTCCTTCATGGTGTGGAGGTTTTCGATCATCGACGGGTCGTTGCCCTCGGACTTTGATTTCTGTTCGCCAAGGATCAGGTCGGCATCTCTTGAATAACCAGTGAAGAACATAACCAGGTTCGACTCCAAGAGCGTGAGCGTTTCACTGGACATGCGAAGGGGGTTGACCCTGACGAAGCCGTCGGGTCGGAATTCCATCACCGCAACGCCTCCGTAGGCGGCGATGAACTGATCCTGTTTGCCGACGGGCCGCCCGAGGCTGCCGATCTCGATATCACACGCCTCGAGCGCGAGGCTGTGCGCCGTCGCGAAGTCTCGACGAAGTGCTGAGAGTGCACGCAACAGACCCACGGTGAAGGATCCCGACGTTCCGAGACCCGTACCCGAGGGGATGTCGGCCACACTCACCACTTCAATCCCAGGTGCGAGGTAGTACCGCTGAAGTGCTTCGCGAATGATGGGGTGTTCGATGTCACTGATCGCTTTTGCCCGTTCCAGGTGAGAGTACTTGAGCAGATAGTCGTCACCAAATGATTTATTGATGGATACGAACATGTAGCGATCGATCGCCGCTGAGATCACCATCCCACCAAAACGATCCGAGTACGAGGGTAGGTCGGTGCCTCCTCCGCCCAAGGAGATGCGAAACGGTGTACGAGTGATGATCACGGCGTCGCACGCTTCGTCATTAGAGCGTCAGTCCCGAGCGAACAGCGTCGTTGTAGAACATCCTCACCGTATCGAGCGAAACCGTCTCGAGGTCACGGTCGAGACTTGACAGTTTCGCCAGCAGGTCGTTCGTCACGGTAATGATGTGACAACCTACGAACGTAGCCTGCACGATGTTCAAGATCTCTCGAGGACTGGCCCAGAGCAACTCGGCGAGTGGATAGGGCGCCAGGAGCTTCAGGGATTGGTCCATGACGGGAATCGGATCGATGCCCGTATCGGCGATTCGGCCAGCGAACACGGAGACAATCATGGGAACTTCCGGATTGAGAACGTCTGTAATTGATTGAACTTGACCAATGGTCGTGAGGGCGGTCACGTTGAGTCGAAGCCCGTCCGCCGCGAGTTCCTTTATCAGTGGAGCGCAACTGTTTCCGTGAGTGTTCGTGATCGGAATCTTGACCAAGACGTTGTCGCCCCACGATGCCAGTCGGCGGGCCTGGCGTGACATCTCAGCGAAGTCGTCCGCAATCACTTCAAAGGACACGGGCAGCGTCGTGACCTGTTCAAGGACCTCTCGGGCGAACGCCTCGTAGTCGACCACCCCGGAGCGAAACATGAGGGTCGGATTGGTCGTAAAACCCTTGATTAAGGGGTTCTGAGCCACTTCCAGAATCTCAGCGACGTTCGCTCCGTCCGCAAAGATCTTGATCTTGACGTTCGCAACTGTCACCAACGAATCTTAGGCTCCAGGTGTTCTCCGAACGTGGCTCTGCGATTGACAGATCATGGCGGCGGCCTCGCGCAGATTCCGGGCCCGTAGGTCCGGCGAGTCGGGCATTGGCGATTCCCAGCCTGGCCCCACGAGAATCGTCGTGCACCCGGCGAGGCGCCCCGCGGTGACGTCGCGCCACCGATCGCCCACCATGAAACTACGGGAGGGATCAATGCCGCGGCGACGGATCGCGTCGGTAAGCATCCCCGGCTGGGGCTTGCGGCATCGGCACGCGTCGACGTCGTCGTGGAAGCACGTGACAATGTCGTCGATCGCGACTTCGGACCGAAGTTTCTCGTGCATCGCCTTTATGACGGCAACCGTCTGTCGCCCGCGCGCGACGTCGGGTTGATTCGTCACGACAATCAAGACGAATCCGGCAGCTCGCAACCGATCCACGGCGTCAACGACGCCATCGATCAGGCGAAACTCATTGATGGTGCGAGGCGGCACCGGGACGCCATCGACATGAATGGATTCGTTAAGGACACCGTCACGGTCGAGGAACACCGCCCGTCGTAGGACAGTATCCATTTACCCGATCTTCCCAGACCGGAAGTCCTGAAGTAGCGATTCGAGTGAGAGTCGAAGCGCCTCTCGAGTGTTGAGCGAGTTGTTCCAGCCGAGCGTGCGAATTCGATCGGTGTTCAATCGAACGATTGGTACGTCCCCTTTCCATCCTCGCTTGCCACCAGCGAAATGTGTCGAGGTACTGAGCGTGTCACCGACGACCGTCTTGATCGCCAGGTCAGCGATTTCCCTGACCGTGATGTAGTCCGTCGTTGCGACGTTGAAGGTTGAGAACGGATCCACCGGAGCGCGCGCCGCTGTCAGGACAGCCGCAATCACGTCATTCACGTGGATGTAGGACTTCGATTGGTGGCCATCGCCAAGAACGTTCAAACGTGAGGGATCCGCGAGTAGTTGGCGAACAAAGTCGTACCCGACACCGTGCGTCTGGCGGGGCCCGACGACATTGGCGAATCGAAACGAGCGTCCGCGCATTCCGAACATGTAACAGTACGACGCGATGAGGGCTTCGCCGGCCAATTTGCTCGCCCCGTACGTCGACTCGGGTACCAGCGGACCGTAGTCTTCCGTACCCTCTCGTTCACCGAGATCGCCGTACACGCCACTACCCGAAGCGTAGAGCACCAAATCGCACGATGAACGTCGCATGGCCTCCACGACATTCTGCGTGAGCAGTGTCCCTTGGTCAAAGTCAATGAGGGGGTTGCTCACCGCCGCGGCGATATCCGGATTGGAGGCTAGATGGATGATCGTGTCGAACCCGACGAGCGCCGTTGTGAGCGCTTCCAGATCGCGAACGTCGTCCGGCACCACGTCGAATCGGTCATCGTTGACGTGGCGCTCGAGGTGCCACCGACGACCTGACGAGAAATTGTCGTACACCCTGACTCGTTCAATGTCGTCCATGCCGAGAAGGGTGTCTACGAAATGTGCGCCAATGAATCCGGCGCCACCCACGACGACGACCCGATGCATTGAGTGGCGGGACGATCCAATGTCAGACATCACTTATTGACTCCCATTTGGCCGTAGCACGAGACAACGACGGGTGCGAGACAAGGAGGTGCCAAATCACCGCGCAGAGGCCCTCGGTGTGCGGCGTCACGTGTTCGTCGAATAGGGCAGGGATGATGATGCATTCGTCGGCGTGGCGTTTGGTGTAACCCCCATCGCGTCCGATGATGCCGAAGATTGACGCTTTGGACGTCACGGCGAGATCGACGGCCCGAACGAGGTTGACGGAAACGTTGCGCTCAACGCTCCCACCCCCCACCGAGAGCACCAGAATCGCGTCGCGTTCGCTGAGTCGCGATCCGCGCAACCAACCTTCGAAGGTCGAGTCCCAACCGTCATCGTTGGCGCGCGCCGTCAGTTCTGAGACATTGTCCGTTGGCGCGTAGGCCTCGAACCCGCATAGTTTTCGAAAGTCATTGACTGCGTGCGAGGCATGGCCGGCCGATCCCCCCACGCCGAGAATGAACAGTCGGCCACCTCGATCTCGAACCGAAGAGAGACCACTCGCGGTCCTCTCGATCGATTCCGTATCGATTGCATCAATGATCTTCGCGGATTCGCTCAGAAACGTCCTGGAGAAGGTCTCAGTCAACGGCACCCCTTCGATTGGGCTCGAGCACATTGAGAGTATTGGGTCCTCACGGTCGCTGACTTTCAACACGGCTCGATATTCTCAGTTTTAAGTCTCGCATTCCACCTGCAGACTACGTCCGTGGACGAAGATAAAGGGACGATTGCAACGTTGAATTGAACAGGGGATCGGTGCCGGGAGTGGATTGTTCGCGATTGCTTACGAGCCGACGAGATAATCGGGCGGGCGATTGACCGCCGAACTATCGATTGTGATCCCCTCATTTAACGAGGCGGCCCACATCTCCAAGGTCATCGATGATTGGTCGGGCGTGTGTGGCCGGCTGGCCATCGATTACCAAATCGTCATTTATGATGCGCAATCCACTGATGGCACTCTCGCGATCATTGAGGAGAAGATGGCTCACGACCAACTCCGTCGGCTCGATCTTCGTATCCGCCCAGGTCTGGCCCACGGACCATCGATCCTCATGGGTTATCGCGACTCCACTGCGCAATGGGTCTTTCAAATGGACAGTGATGACGCTTTCGGGACGAAGGAGTTCGAGTTGTTGTGGGCAAATCGAGAGGACTTCGACGTACTGCTCGGATATCGCGTCGGCCGTCAATCGAATTGGTCCCGGCGACTCGTGACGGCGACCAGTCGGTCGGTCGTACGGGGAATGTTCCATTCGCCGGTCACTGACGCGAACACCCCCTACCGACTCATGCGCGCGAGTGCACTCGGACCGTTGCTCGCTTTGTTACCGGACGACGCGGTTGCTCCCAACGTAATCATCTCCGGCTTGGCCGGTTACTCGCGGTTGAAGATCTTCCAAACGGAGGTACGTGACGTTGGCGCACCGGTTGGTACTGCCGGTCTGGCCAAACTCAAACTGTGGCGCGTGGCAGCTCAATCCTTCGTACAGGTGGTTCGTGTGCGAGTAAATGCGAGGCGCCTCCGTGAAAAGTGAGCTCTCCACTTCAGAGCACACCCTCGAATCCGGATCGACCGACAAAGTTGGAATCCTCGACAGAACATCAACGGTATTTCTCACTGCGTTGGTCGTTCGACTGATAGTGGCGGCCGTATTCCTTGGCAGCGTCGACACAGTAAACAGTCTCTCGTTCATGCCGGTGGCGGCCTCGCACGGCTACTTCTATCTGCCCTATTTCCCCATTGTCGAGAACATCCTGGGCTCATCGGCATTATTGATGAACCACCTACATTTCCTACCCATCGGCTTGTTTCCGAAACTCCTACCGTGCTTCGCGGACAGTCTGATCAGTGTGTGGCTCCTTCGCTACAACCGATTTGACGCGACGTATCGACGAAGGGCGGCGTGGATCTATGCTTTCTGTCCGCTGACCATCATCCTGGTTTGCCTGGAGGGTCAATGGGACTCCCTTTGGATCCTCCCGATGCTCGCGGCACTGGCGCTGTCGATGCAGACTCGCGACGGGAGTCCCGCCAAGTACCGGACGTGTCTCATCATTGGCCTGTTCTTCGGCCTCGCCCTGATCTCCAAGCCCGTCGCCCTCGTCGTCGCCGGTCTGTTGATACCGAATGTTCACAGTCGCGCGTCACTCACGTCCTGGATCAAGGAACTGGTGCTCATCGCGACTGGAGCGATTCTCTCGGTCGCCGCGTTCTTCGTGATGTTCGCCAGCGAAGGAATCGACCTTCGGCGCAACCTCAAGGGTGTCATCAGCTATGGCGGTTCCCCCGGGTTCATCGTTTTCGGCCCCGCCCGACTCACTTTCTTCCATTTCCTTTCACACCTACAGACGAGAGCGTCAGTCATTGGAGATTTTCGGACATTCGCAGTCATCTATGTCCTCGGCATTGTCCTGTACCAAGTGTTCTCGAAGACACCGATGGATACCATGGCCGCGGCAGCGTCAATGCTCTTGATCGCTCCAGCGATTGGTGGACTTGCGGCGCAGTACTTGGTGTGGCCGTTGGCGTTCCTCATCGCAGCGGGCCGCTTGCGAATTGCGGTCGCGTACTCGGCCGCCACTTCCTTTCTTTTGTTGTTGTACTTCTTGATCCCCGCTTCGTCGGTCGAGCCCGGTGAGAACATCGGGGCTTTTCTTCCGCTGCACTCACTGAGATTCTTGGGGATCCCCAGGGGCCTCTTGCAGTGGGCGGCGACCACTTCATTCGCCCATGAAGTGTGGTTGCCGATCCTGAATCTCTACCTCCCGATAGCAATGTGTGCATTGGCGCTGTACTTATTGATCTCAAAATGGCGGGCAACGCCTTCCGATGAAGCATTACTGCTTAATCCATTGGAACTCCGAGCAACGAGAGCCTGCGTCCCGTACGCGGCCCTTTTGATCGTTGCCGTCCTCACCTATTCGCTGGAGCCCACGCACGTGAAGAAGGCCCTCATTGGCGTTGTCCAAACGGGACTCACGCACTACGCGTTCCTGCGAACCATCTATTCCTGGTCCACTTGGTTCCGGGTACTCTTCTGGACGGTCTCCACGCCCTACAAGGACGTTCAGGGCGGCGCGTGGTGGGGGTCCATAATCGTGGTTGGGCCGATACTGATTCTGCTCTGGAGCTACCTTGCCCTCCGAGGTCAACGCGTGCTCGTCGCCAGTAGCGCTCACCACGTCGAGCGGAGCGATCGGTCGACGATTTAATCGGTGTTGGGCACGTCCGACGGCGTCTCGGGCACGCGACTTCGAAAGAGGATCTTGTTGAACACGAAGAACTTCATAAGCCAAAGGAGTCCGTAGGTCGCGAAGTTCGCCATCAGCAAGATGCCCGCTCGCGTCGTCTTGGAACCGATTGTTCGGGCCTCGTAGCCCGCAAAGCGCACCGCCAGCGTAGAGAGAATCAGTGAACTGAACGCGATGGCCCAGAAGGGGATGACCTCCTTGGTCAGGTGCGACCGGCCCCGCTTCTTGAAGACCCACATCCGATTCAAGTAGTAGTAAGGGATCGTCGCGATGACGGTCGCCCAGATGTTCGACCAGCCCGGACTCAGTGAGAGGATTCGATAAAAGAGAAACAGTCCGGTGAGCGAGATGACCGTCGAAACGACGGAGATGGTCCCGTAACGCCAGAGCTTTGCGAAATCGGGGGAGTGGCGGAAATCGCACAGTCGTGTTCTGAGGGATTGCCGCGCTGTCGACACGATGCAAACGATAGTTCTGACGGCCCCCTTTTTCCGCCCAGTGTGTCAGGAGATTCCATCAACCCTTTGTAGAGTGAGTCGAGAGCTCGACGGACTGGGAGCGTGAATGAGCACTGGCATCATAGGAGCGGGAGCGAGTGGTCTCAGTCTCGCTCTCATGCTCGACGGCGAGTTCACTGTCTTCGAGCGTCGCGATCGAACGGGTGGCCATTGCCACGCGACGGTTCGTGACGGATGGACCTTTGACCAGGGGCCGCACATCATGTTCTCCAAGAACGTCGACGTGCTCGATTTCATGATCAAGAGCCTCGGTGACAACGTCCACCAGTCCACGCGCAACAACAAGGTGTTCGTCGATCGCCGAATGGTGAAATACCCGTTCGAGAACGACCTCGCGTCATTGGAACTGTCGTCTCGGGCGCGCTGTCTACTGACCTTTCTCTTCAACGACCACGCCGCGCTCGCCAAGGAGCCCGCCGACCTCAGTGAATGGTTCCTTGGCAACTTTGGTGAAGGGATGACGGATCTCTACTTCCGTCCCTATAACGAGAAAGTCTGGAATGTCGCGCTGGAGGATCTCTCCATGACCTGGTCCGAACGCATACCCCTGCCACCGGCCCACGACGTCGTTCGCGGCGCGCTAGGCGAGTCAACGGAGGGCTACCTGCATCAGCTCCACTACCACTACCCCCTTGAAGGTGGCTACCAGGCGATTACCGACGCGTGGGCGAAGCGGATTGCACCGGAGTCACTACGTTTGAACACTGCAGTCCAAGGAATCGAACGAGTCGCCGACGGAGTTATGGTGACGAGTGACGCCGGTTCCTCCGTCTTCGATCGCGTGGTCTCCACGGTACCGTTGCCCTCGCTGTTAGATCTGGTACGTGATGTTCCCGATCGAGTTCGCGGTGCCGTCGCGTCGCTTCGAATCAATCCCGTGAACGTAATCACGCTCGGCTATCGAGGGGTGAACCGTGGGAACTACACCGCGGTGTACTTCGCGGATGACGAGTATCTGCCCAACCGGGTCAGTGGGCCGAGTGTTTTTAGCCCTCGCAACGCGCCGGAAGGCCACTTCAGTCTCCAAGCGGAAATTACCTATCCACCGGGGGAACACTTCCTCGACATGACTGATGCGGATCTCGTGCGACACGTCCACGATGGCATCGTCGCGGCGGGGATGGTGGACCCCGCGAGCGTTCCTGTCTTCGAGGATGTGCAGCGAATGCGTCACGCGTACGTCGTGTACACCAAAGGCTATGAAGTCGCGGTCTCCGTGGTCCGAGAGTGGGCGAAGAGTCTCGGCATCGAGTTACACGGTCGTTTCGGCTCGTTCGACTATCTGAACGTGGACGGCTGCGTGGCGCGCTCCCAGGCGTTGGCAACGTTCCTAAATGGCCGCGAGACCGCGCTGCCTTCAGTGCCGTGAGCGGCGGCCCTCTTTGACGACGGGACCACGTGACTACGACGACGTTTCGGTGGTGATGATCACGCGCAACGAGGAAGGGGCCATTGCGAAAGTAGTCGACGACGCGCGTTCGGCCCTCCCGGGTTGCGAAGTCATTGTCGTCGACGGATCCTCAGACCGCACTCCTGAGATCGCCAAGGAGCATGGTGCCCAGGTGTTCCGTGAGCCCTCCGGCGGTCCCGCACCGGCCCTGCTCTACGCCCTTCGCGCATCGACGCGACCGATCGTGGTGACCGTGGACGCAGACGACACGTATCCGGCCGACATCTACCCCGAACTGGTGCGGCGCGTTCGAGAAGGTGACGACGTCGCCGGGACCAATCGGCTCGGTCGAAGACCGCCTAAGGCGATGCCACTTCGAAACTGGGTGGCGAACGTCCTGTTCAACGTTGTGGCAAGCGTTCACGCCACCCGCGTTCTACGCGACGTGCATTCGGGACAGCGAGCGTACCGTCGAGAGATTATCGAGCACTTCGATTGGGATACGACGGGCCGAGCATTCCCAGTGGATCTTTTGCTATGGCCCGCAGTCGCGGGTTGTCGGATCAGTGAGATCGACATTCCTTACCGGGAACGAATTGGTGAAACGACGCTGCACCGTTGGATCGACGGGAGAGAGACGCTCCGTCGTCTCTTTCGCCGGGTCAAGCCCCGGATTCACTGACGACATCGGCCTGGATGTGGGGGGTCGCACCAAGCGTGTTGATCGGAGGGTACGCACGAGAGCGTCCAGCAGGCGACGGCCCGTTGAATTCACCGACGCGATCGCGTCGGCCGTGGCCGCTGCCCGTTCAGCGCACCAGAAGCAGAAACATCACGAATGCGCTGATCCAACTGGGACATACCAGTATTGAGTTATTGGCGTGTCGAAATGGGGAGACCACGGACGACATGTTCGGCTCGACACCGCGCGTCGAGGCCTGCTCACGAACCCCGTTCCCACGAATTCGTCCGCGTCAGAGATTTACCCAGTACGGCGAGCACTTCGGTCAGGCGCTTGAATTCTCGCAGAACGCCTTCAATTTTTCGAGCGTCGTGCGTATTGACACCTTGGAGTAGTCGGCACGTTTGAAGTCATCGCTCTCACTCCGCTGGCGGGCGAAGTTGCTTCGGTGGTCGGACCAGGTCTCAGTGACGCGGCAACCGCCCGGCGCGGGCTCGACGTCGAACTCCCAACGAGCGACCTTGAAGACCTTCTTGTACCTGACGTCAAAGACGAATCGAGTGGGCCGATCGTAGGTCACGACCTTTGCGACAGTGAACCATGAGACTTGCCCACGAGTGTTGGCGCCCTTGAATGATGCACCGACCTGGGGTCCGGTCGTGCCTCCGATCCATTCTCCACCCGTGTTCTCGGGTGAGAGGCGGCCCATATTGGGCAGATCGGTGACGACCTTGAAGGCTTCGTCCGGAGAACACGCAATGTCGATGGAATCTGAGTAACTCATGGTGACGAACACTATCCAAAGCCGACCGGTTCGCGCGATGGGCTCGCGCAATTTACTTCGCGACGCGCTCCCTGACAGAAATCGGCGAGTTAGTCGCAACTTCGAAGGCGCGGAACTCGTTGCGGCTCATCTGGACCCATGGCGTTGAGCCGTCGCTCAGGGCAACCGTGACTTGAACTTCGAAGCCGAGCTCCATGATGGATTGAACGGTTCCCTCCATTGCGCCCTCGGATGAGCGCACGAGTTCGAGGTCGTGAGGCCGGATCGAGGCGCCTTTGAATATCGTGGTTGGGCCAAGGAACTCGTGGACGAACTCGGTCGCTGGCCGTTCGTAGAGTTCCGTCGGCTCCCCGGCCTGCTCGATGCGTCCCTCGTGCATGATCAAGAGCTGGTCGGCCACTTCCATCGCCTCGTCCTGATCGTGGGTCACGAGAATCGTGGTCACCTTGATCTGTCGGTGGAGTTCCTTGACCCATTGGCGAAGTTCGGCTCGCACTTGAGCGTCCAAGGCCCCGAACGGTTCGTCGAGCAATAGGACTCGTGGCTCTATCGCCAATGCTCTCGCGAGCGCCATGCGTTGGCGTTCACCACCGGAGAGCTGGGCCGGGTAGGACTTCGACTTGCCCTCGAGTCGCACAAGTTCAATGAGTTCGGCGACCTTGGCGTCGATCACGTCCTTAGGTTGCTTTCGCACCCGCAGTCCGAAGCCGATGTTACGCGCCACGTTCATGTGGCGAAAAGGTGCGTAGTGCTGGAAGCAGAATCCGATGTCACGGTGGCGCGGGTCGACATCGGTGACGTCGTCACCCTCAATCACTACGCGACCCTCGTCGGGGATCTCGAGCCCGGCGATCAGCTTCAACAGGGTGGACTTGCCTGACCCCGATGGTCCGAGCACCGCCGTAAGCGAACCCTCGGGGATCTCGACGTTCACGTCGTCGACGACGGCGTCGTCGCCGTAACGCTTCGTGAGGTGGCTAAGCGAGATCGACATGCAACTTCCTCTCACGCGCACGAAGGGTTGAGAGAATTATAAGAGCGACGATGGAGATGGAGGCGAGCACGAGGGCTCCCGCGAAGGCGCCGACCGTGTCGTAGTTCTGGTCCCAGGCGTCATAGATGTAGATAGGCAGCGTTTGGGTCTTGCCGGTGATGTTGCCCGAGACGACCAGGACCGCGCCGAACTCTCCCAAGGTGCGCGCGATCGTGAGGGTCACGCCGTAGAGGACACCCCAGCGGATGGCCGGCAGCGTCACCTGCCAGAAGGTCCGGAACGCTCCGGCCCCGAGGGTGCGCGCAGCGTCCTCTTGGTCTTTGCCGACCTCGATCAAGACCGGCAGCACCGAGCGCAGTACGTACGGTAGGGACACGGCCATCGTGGCCAACACGATGCCAATTGGTGAGAACAGGATTTGGATGCCGTGGCTGATTAACCAACCGCCGAACCAGCCAATCCTCGAATAGGCCAGTACCAGGGCGACGCCAATGATGATGGGCGAAACCGCGACCGGGATGTCGAAGGCTAACGTGAGCGCCCGACTCCCGAAGAACTTGCGTCGCGCGAGTATCAACGCCGCGCCGATGCCCACGACGGTGTTGACGGGCACCGCGATGAGAGCGACTTCGGCCGAGAGCTTCAGGGCCGCGATGGCGTCGGGCTTGGTCACTTCAATCCAGAAGGCGTGAAATCCATTGCTGAAGGCCTTGATGAAGAGGTAGCCGACGGGGAGACCGACGAGGAGACCGAGGTAAAGGATCACGACGAGGCGCAGGGACCATTTCCTGGTGGTGTGATTCATGAAGCGAGCCGACGCTGGATGCGACGAGCGAAGACGTTCGTGGTGATGAGGATCAACAGGCTCAGTACGAGCAGCGCGGTTGAAACGGCCGCAGCGTTCGTCCAGAGGAATCCTTGGGTCAAGTTGTAGATGTAGGACGAGGCCGTCGTCGTTCGACCGATGCCGCCGGCGATTAGCGAGATCGATCCGAACTCACCAATGGCCCTCGCGAAGGCCAACCCGAAACCGCCGAGTACGGCCGGCCAGAGCGACGGCAAGACGACCCAAAGGAACGTTCGAATGCCGCCGGCGCCGAGTGACTTCGCCGCCGCCTCTGATTCACCGTCGAGCGACGCCAGAACCGGTTGGACCGCGCGCACCGAGAACGGCAGCGTGACGAACAAGAGCGCGACCAAAAGGCCCATCCAGGTCTCGAAGAGGTCGACCTTGATCGGGCTGGCGGTGCCGTAGAGGAAGAGCAGGACGACGCCAACGACGATGGTCGGCAGTGCGAAGGGGAGGTCGATGAAGGCCTCCAAGAACCACTTACCGGGGAACTGGTCGCGCACCAGCACCCAGGCGATGGCGACGCCCATGACGGCGTTGATTGCCGCGACGGAGAGTGAGAGCCATAAAGAAAGCCGAATCGCACTGATCGCCGCCGGCTGAGTGATGTCGTGCCAGAAGATCCCGAAGCCGGCCGAGAGGTGCCAGTGCCAGAACGCCGCGCCCCAACCCTGGGTGTGGATGCTGAAGGAGAAACCGTGCGCCGCGACGGCCGCGATAGGGATCAGGACGATGATCGAGAGGTAACCGACGATCAGCGAGGCGCCACCGTAGAGGCCAAAAGAAGTGCGCAGACGCCGCGAAAAACGCCGCCAGCCCTTTCGGGCTGGCGGCGCTCCAAGCTCGGAGCTGGGTCGTCTAGCTGGTGTATCCATTCGCGTTCTCTGCTCGTGTGATGATTCCAGTCGGTCCGAAGAACTTCGGCGTTACCGTCGCCCAACCTCCGAGTTCGGTGATCGTGTTCAGCTTGGCCGGGGCGTAGAAGGTTGTCTTACTCACGGCCCCGAGCGAACTGAGGGTCGGGCGGAAGTGTTGCGCCAACCAGATTGTTTGCCCGGCCTTAGAGAAGAGGAAGTCGTAGAACGCGACCGCCGATGGATTGCTTGTACCCGTTGTCGTGAGCGCTGCGGGGTTTTGGATCAGCAAATTCTGCGCCGGCTGCACGATTTGAATCTTCTGGCCCGATGCCAACGCGTTCTCTGCGTCACTCTCGTAAGCCAAGAGGACGTTGCCCGTTCCCGCGATGAAGGCCGAGAGCGCCTTGGAACCACTTGACGGCTCCGAAACGGTGCGCCTGATCACATCGTCGACGAACGTGGTTGCGGACATCGCGCCCAAACCCTGGTCGATCTCAGATTCATAAACGGCGAGCATGTTCCAGCGGGCACTTCCCGAGCTGATCGGGTCGGGTGTCACGATCTTGACGCCGGGCTTGACGAGATCGTTCCACGATGTGATACCGAGCGGGTTGCCGGGCCGGACGACAATAACCACGACCGAGTCAGTGACAATGCCCTTTTGGGCCTTGACGGCCTTCTCCGACGCCCACTTACGCGATACCAATCCCGCGTTGATCAGGAGTGCCAGGTCGGGGTTCGCAGAGAAATTGACGACGTCGGCCGGTTGGCCCGCGACCACGTCTTCGGCCTGGGTCGTTGAGGCACCGAAGGAGTTCGTGAAGGTGACGCCCTGACCGGCCGAAGTGTGCGAGAAGGCCGACTCCAGCGCGGTGTAGGCGTTCGAGACAATGGAGTACCCCACGACGTTCACGGTCTTGGGGGTTGCGGCCTCGGAGTTCGTCGCCAGGAGCGTTATCGGCAAGAGGGCCACGGCGATTCCGGCGATTCGCTTCAAAGTGACTTTTTTCATAATGGGGTCCTTTAATTACATCAATTTCCATTGATTTAGTAGAGATTAGGCAACAGGTTATCGAGTGCCTGCGAGCGAGTCAAGTCAATCGGAGCGATTTATGTCAAACGGTGCGGATCGATCAGTCGAAACCAATGAAAGCCGAGGTACCGCCCCTCAGTCCCCGGGAACGGGTTCGACGTCGTGCGTAAGATCGATACGATTTTCGGATTCGGTCCGGGTTCAGCCGTCCCGGTGCACGGCGCCGTCCAGTACCGTGCCGCATTCCGGACAGACGAGATGGGCGTAACAGGCGTTTTCGCCGCCCTCGCCGGCTTCGCCGCGACCATCAGTCACTGCTCCTCGCAGTTCCGTGGCGCGGCATCGGTCTCCGCTCGGGCGCTTAACGGAAGTCCTCTTGCATCGACGCCAGCGTCGCTGCACCCGGACAGAGCGAGGCGTAGGGAATCTTCGCGAGCGCACTGGTGGGCGTGGCGTTCAATTCGTGAAGCTCCTTGGCGCTCTCGTCGACGTACAGCAGACCGGTCACGATCTCGCCGCGGCTCTGCCGGTCGCGAATGTACTCCTCGACCTTCATGCGATCGTGCGGGTCGTAACCTTCGGGGACCGACCGAAACTGCACGACGCTGCCGTCGTGCATCGTGACCTTGATCGCGTCATCGGCGGGGATCTTGGCGCGGATCTCGGCGCGGATCGGCACGAAATCAGTCTGGACCTCTTTCACTTCGTGGTCGCGCATGAACTTGTAGCTCTTGGTCGAACCTTCGTGGTCGTTGAAGGTCACGCACGGCGAGATTACGTCGATGAGCGCGAAACCGTTGTGCGCGATCGCCGCCTTCACGATCGGCACCAACTGTTCCTTGTCGCCCGAGAAGCTTCGCGCGATGAACGTCGCACCCAGACTGAGCGCGGTTGTCACGGGATCGATTGGCGCGAGCGCGTTGGCCTCACCCTTTTTCGGCCGCGAGCCAATGTCCGCCGAGGCCGACATCTGGCCCTTGGTGAGTCCGTAGACGCCGTTGTTCTCGATGATGTAGACCATCTTCACGTTGCGCCGGATGCCGTGCATCAGGTGACCGAGCCCGATCGAGAGCGAGTCACCGTCGCCCGAGATGCCGATGTAGGTGAGTTCGCGGTTGGCCGCGATCGCGCCGGTCGCGATGGGCACCATTCGCCCGTGGGCCGAGTTGAAACCGTGGGCGCCACGCACGAAATAGGTCGGCGTCTTGGACGAGCAACCGATGCCACTCAGTTTGGCGATCATGTGCGGCGGCGTCGAGAGCTCCCAGAACGCGTGCACGATCGCCGCGGTGACCGAGTCGTGACCGCAGCCCGCGCAGAGCGTGGACATCTGGCCCTCGTAGTCGCGAATCGTGAGGCCGAGGTCGTTCTTGGGCAACGGTGAAAGAGGTATCAGGGGCTTGGTGATCGAGGGCATGGTTAGTTCTCCAACTTCGCTAGAACGCTGTCAACGACCTGCTGGGCGCTGAGGGGGAAGCCACCGTAGGCGAGCACGGGATGCATTTTCTCGATACCGACGCCCGTTTCGATCGAGATGAGTGAACGAAGTTGGGCGTCACGGTTCTGTTCGACGACGAAGCAGTGCTCGTGCTCTTCGACGAAGGCACGGACCTCGGCCACGAAGGGGAATCCCCGGACCCGCAGGAAGTCCGCGGGCAGCCCGGCGTCGGCCAGTTGATCGAGGGCTTCGCGCACCGCGAGGTCGCAGCTGCCGATCGTGATGACGCCGATCGCGGCGCCGTCACGGCGCTCGATCACCGGGGCCGGCACGTGCGCGGCCGAGGCGGCGTGCTTCTTTTTCAGGCGATCGACGACCTCTTGATACTCCGGCGGGTTCTCCGTGTAGTGCCCGTACTTGTCGTGGCCCGAGCCCCTGATGAAGTAGGCGCCCTTTTCGTTCGAACCGGGCAACGTCCTGGCGGCGACGAAGTCGTCATTCGCCGAGTTGTAGCGGAAGAACTCGGACATGCGCGAGAGGTCCTCGTCGGTGAGCACTGGCCCGCGGTCCCACACGTAGGCGTCGTCCCAACGAAGTTCGGGCACGACCCAGTCGTTCATTCCGATGTCGAGGTCCGAGAGCATGAAGACCGGCGTCTGGAATCGCTCGGCGAGGTCAAAGGCCTGGACGGCGAATTCGAAGCACTCGTAGGGGTTGGCGGGGAACACGACAATGTGCTTCGTGTCGCCGTGACTGGCGTACGCGCACATCATGATGTCGGCCTGCTGCGTGCGAGTCGGCATGCCGGTCGAGGGGCCGGTGCGCTGCACGTCAATGATCACGGCCGGGATCTCGGTGTAATAGGCCAAGCCGAGCAATTCGTTCATCAGTGAGATTCCGGGTCCGGAGGTGGACGTGAAGGCTCTCGCGCCATTCCACCCGGCGCCGAGCACCATGCCGATGGAGGCGATCTCGTCCTCGGCCTGGATGATCAGGTAGTTGTTGCGCGTGGTGTCCGGGACGTCGGGGTCCTCGCTCGCCACTATCTCGCGCCGGTACCGGGCGCAGAGCTGGATGAAGTTGTCCATGACCGCGGTCGCCGGCGTGATCGGGTACCAGCCCGCGACGGTGGCGCCGGCGTACAGGCATCCGAGGGCCGCGGCGAGGTTGCCGTTGATCAGGATCGACGTGCCGTTGGCCTCCATCCGTTCGACGTAGAACGGCAGTGGGCACCGGAAGTGTTCCATGGCGAAGTCGTAGCCGAGGCGCAGGGCTCGTTGGTTCGAATCGCGCAGCGCTTCGTTGCGCGCGAAGGTCTCGGCGAGCAGATCGGCGACGAGTTCGACGTCGATGCCGACCAACGCGACCACGGCCCCGGCGTAGGCGATGTTCTTCATTAGGATGCGTTCGCGTGGTGCCTTGAAGTTCTCCAGGCACATCTTCGCGAGTGGGATGCCGAGGAACGTGACGTCGTCACGCGAGAGGTCGGGGTCGAGCGGCCACGATGAGTCGTAGATGACGTAGCCGCCGTGACGCACGTCGGCGATGTCCTGGGCGTAGGTCTGGGAGTTCATCGCGACCACGAGGTCGTAGTCGAGAGCCCGCGCGGTGTACCCGGTCCGGTTGACCCGGATTTCGTACCACGTGGGCAGTCCTTGGATGTTCGAAGGGAAGAGGTTCTTCCCCGAGACGGGGATACCCATGCGAAAGATCGCCTGCATCAAGAGGCTGTTGGCACTGGCCGAACCGGTGCCGTTGACGTTCGCCAGCTTGATGGCGAAGTCGTTCACCTGCGTGCGCTGATCGCGCACTTCGTCGATCGCCATAACTAACTCCCTCGGTTCGCGCCGCTCGGCGACATCGCGCCGATGCGAATGAAGTTCGCGCTCGCGGCGTAGGGAATCTGGAGGTCGAAGAGCTCCATGTCCCAGGCGGCCGTCGGGCACCGCTCGGCGCACAGTCCACAGTGGACGCAGACGTTCTCGTCCTTTACCATGACTCGTCCCGTCTGGGGGAGCGGCGCCGAGACGTACAGGTCCTGGTCGAGGTTGGGCGCCGGCGCGGAAAGTCGTGAGCGGAGGTCGGCTTCGTCGCCGTTACTGGTGATGGTCAAGCAATGGACCGGGCAGATGTCGATGCAGGCGTCACACTCGATGCAGGCCGGCGCGTTAAAGGCCGTCTCCACGTCACAGTTGAGACAGCGCTGCACCTCGTGCACGGTCTGTTCAAGGCTGAATCCCAGTTCGACTTCGAGGTCCAGCGATTCGAAGCGCTTGGTCAACTCCACGTGTGACATCTTTTGACGCGGCGACGGGTTGTAGTCGTTGTGGTAACTCCACTCGCTCATGCCCATCTTCTGGCTCACCAGGTTCATGCCCTGGGGTGGACGATCGTTCAGGTCGACGTCCGAGCAAAGGTTGTGGATCGAGATCGCGGCCCCGTGGCCGTGGGCGACGGCCCAGATGATGTTCTTTGGTCCCCACGCGGCGTCGCCACCGAAGAAGACACCCGAGAGCGTCGATTGCATCGTCACTTCGTCCACGACCGGCATATCCCAATCGCCGAACTCCATGCCGAGGTCGCGTTCGATCCACGGGAAGGCGTTCTCCTGGCCGATGGCGAGGATCACGTCGTCACAGGGGATAATCACCGTATTCAGCACGGTCGACTGCTTCGCGCCGGGATCCCATTCCAGGACGTCGAACTCCATCCCGACCAGCTTCCCGTCGTCGATGACGAAGCGCTTCGGCGCGTGGTTCACGATGATCTCGACACCCTCTTCTTCGGCGTCGTCGAGTTCCCACGTCGACGCCTTGAAGTACTCGCGGGGGCGCCGGGCCATGACCTTGATGTCGGTGCCCCCGAGTCGTCGTGACGAACGACAACAGTCCATCGCGGTGTTGCCGACGCCGATGATCAAGACCCGGGAACCGATCGAATCGACGTGACCGAAAGCCACCGATTCGAGCCAATCGATGCCGATGTAGATGTGCGACTCGACCTCGTCGTGGCGACCGGGGATGTCCAGTTCCTTGCCGCGAGGGGCGCCGACGCCGACGAAGATTGAGTCGAAGCCTTCGGCGAGTAGCGCACGCAGGCTGGTCACGGGCGTGTTGTAACGGACCTCGACGCCCATGTCGAGGATGACCTGCGTCTCGTCTTCGAGCACTTTGTCAGGTAGACGGAACTCGGGGATGTTCGTACGCATCAAGCCGCCGGGCTTGGCGAACTGCTCGAACATCACGACCTCGTAGCCGAGCGGCAAGAGGTCATTCGCGACGGTGAGCGATGACGGTCCGGATCCGATGCAGGCGATCCGTTTGCCGTTCTTCTCCGTGGGAATGGCCGGGAGACGGTCCGAGATGTCGCCCTTCAAGTCCGAGGCGACCCGCTTCAGTCGACAGATGGCCACCGGCTGGCCGTCGACGCGGTCGCGCCGACAGGCCGGCTCACAGGGTCGGTCGCAGGTGCGTCCGAGAATTCCCGGAAAGACGTTGGACTCGCGGTTCAACATGTAGGCGTCGTCGAACTGTCCCTGGGCGATCATCCGGATGTAACCGGGCACGTTGGTGTGCGCAGGACAGGCCCACTGGCAGTCCACTACCTTGTGGTAGTAACTCGGGTCCTGGTCGTTGGTCGGCTCCACGCAGCGTTCTCCTTCAATACAACTCGACAAAGTCCCGCAACGGGCGAAGTACCGCAATGGGGGCCGAATCTCAGTTTACTCCTCTTATTTTGGGACTTTGGTCGGGTATTCGAGGCCATTCGACCTATGAGCCACGCGCGAAGTTGAGCGATCTGGCATTCCGTACGGACCAACTCGGACCTGTAAGCGATTCAAAATTCATGCCAGTATGAGGGGACGAAATCGAAAGGATCGCAATGACCGAAGAAGTTGATGGAGGGCTGCCCGCATTCGCCGACATTGATGGTACCGGGGTCGCGCATCGCGTGATCGGTGACACCCTGCCGGTGCTCGAAGTCCAACTCAAGTCGGGTCAGTCGGTGATCTCTCAGGGCGGCGAACTGTCGTGGATGTCACCCACGATCGTGATGACGACCCAGACCGCCGGCGCCGGCGGATCGGGATTCGTTGGGGTCCTCAAGCGCGCCGTCGCGGGCGGAACGATCTTTATGTCGCAGTACACCGCCTCGGCCGACAACGCGACCGTCGCCTTTGCCACCAAGCTGCCCGGTCGAATCATGCCAATTCACATCGACGCCGACAACGAGTACATGGTGTCGCGACACGGCTACTTGGCGAGTACCGACGGCGTGACGCTCAATATCGGATTCCAGCAAAAGCTCGGGGTGGGCGTCTTCTCCGGCAACGGTTTCATCCTCCAGCGCATCGCCGGCGCCGGAACAGCCTGGATCGAACTCTCCGGCGAGCTCGTCACGTACGAACTCGCCGCCGGCGAATCGATTCTGGTCCACCCGGGCCACATCGGACTCTTCGAAGCGAAGGTCACGCTCGACATCCAGATGGTGAAAGGCATCAAGAACATGTTCTTCGGCGCCGAAGCACTCTTTTTGGCGAAGCTCACCGGTCCGGGCAAGGTCCACCTGCAGACCATGACCCTGCCGGGACTCGCTCACGCATTGCAGCCGTACATACCGGAACAGAGCAAGAGCGGTGGCGGCGGACTCGGAAACCTGGCCAATCTCCCTTTCAAGCTCGGCTAAATATCGCGAAGTGCCTTGAATACGGAGTTCAATCCCGGGGCGGCTGTAACGAGCTGAAGTCCGGTGAGACTGAAACTCCCGTACGCTCAAAGAGAGTCAATGGAGGCCAGTGTGGACCACGGATCGGTTGTCATCCCCGTCGACGAGACGCCCTTTTCCGATGAGGAGTTGACGGCACTCGCGTTGGCCGCCGAGCCGATCACTGCGCTCGCCGACGACGCGGTCGCTTGGGGTGGTGGAGACCTTCGAACACCGTCGCTGCTGCCGAACTGGTACATGCCGTCGCCGTCGTACCAACTTCGGGGCCGCTGGACTCGGGCCATTGTTATCACGCTCATTGTTGGATTTCTCGTGATCGACGCTTTCGGCCTTTGCATTACTTCGGGTTTCCTTTCCTTCGCATAGCAAACGGTCGTTGAGCAACGTCATGCTCCAATCCAATTCGCTCGTCATCTCGTAACCGACCCATTCTTCGGGTCTAGGAATCAGAAGTACTGCTCGTAACGAATGCTTGTTGACTAGAGGAGGCGACGTATCGCTGCCAAAACGCCAGCGCCGGCATTCCGATCAGTTCCAAGCCAGTTGCGGCAATGAATATTGGATGTGGTCGACCGATCTTGCGCCACGAGATCAGTCGGGCAAAGCCACCCAAGAAAGCGGTCGCCAACACAAGACGCAAGGCCGGATTCTTTCTCTCAATGCTGGGGAGGGACAACCAAACAATCGGGGCCACCACAATCCAAAAGACGTTGGTGAACCGGAATTCACTGTCGAGATTCGGCGAGACATTCCCTACGTCACCGGGCAGGGCGGTAGGTCCCTTGAGAATTGACATCATTCCCGACGCGAAGGGTATGCAGGCGACGAGACCCAATGTGATTTGGAGCAGTCGACGACCGTTCGCTTGACTCACGTCTGACATCCGCCAATAGTGCCACAGCGAAACGGCGAGTTGGATTCATAGGTCAAATCTTCCGAGCCCTGGTCGCCGCCCCCGCTGGAGGTGACCGGCGGCCCCGTAGATTGTGGATGAACGTCACAATCGGGGATGGCGAACTTGGCCGAGCACCCACAACTTCACGGCACTTCCGGTTTCGCCGACGGTGAGCGCTATCAATTGGCGCGACCGGACTATCCCCGCGACGCCGTGACGTTCCTGGTCGACTCGCTCGGCATTGAAGAGGACTTGCACGTCCTTGACCTCGGCGCGGGCACCGGAATCTTTACCGGACAGTTGGTTCAGTTTTGCGCGAACATCACGGCAGTCGAACCAACACCGGGAATGCGAAAGGTACTGAGCGAACGTCTGCCGACTGTGAATGTCCTTGACGGTCGCGACGTCGCGATTCCACTCCCTGACGCGACGGTCGACTGCGTGGTCGTGGCTCAGGCCTTTCACTGGTTCGACGCACCAGTGGCTCTGGAGGAGATTCACCGAGTCCTGGTCGAAGGCGGTCGCCTCGGCGTCTTATGGAACGAACGCGACGAATCGATTCCGTGGGTCGCCGAACTGGGAGAGGCCATGCGCTGGCCGACTCACCAGCCATACAACGTGGGTCAAGACTTCACACCGATCTTGTCGTCGGGACCGTTCGTCAACATTGAGCGGAGGAAGTTCAACCATCGCCAGCTTCTCGATCACGAGGGACTCTACCAACGAGTCCTCACGACCAGTTACATCGCGGTGATGGACGACGACGAACAGCGAACGTTGATGCGCGACGTCAAGAGGGTGGTGGTCCCGCTGCCCGAGCGGATCGAGTTGCCCTACGTCACCGACGTATACCGTGCGACCGCCATGCTGCGTTAGTCGCGACGCGTATTGCCACTGAGCAGTTCTGTCTGATGTTCAAGGTGCGAAAGTGAGGCCGAGCGCGCCTAAGGCCATTTCTTCGAGTATCGATCGCGTGGTTTCAGTATCGCGATGCGACGCGCTGTGCGGCGTCGAATTAATCAGCCCGAACACTGCTTGGATCTTGGTGCGCGCAACCCCTTCGCCGAGTGTTGGATCGATCTGGCGAAGGACCTCGACCCAGACTTCGAGATACGCCCGTTGAAGACGGCTCACGGTACGAGCGTCCTCGGGTGCGAGGTTGGAGAAATCGTGATCCTGTATTCGAATCAGGTCACGGTCGCGTAGGGCGAAATCAGTGTGGAACGCAATGAGTAGCTTCAGTGATTCAAACGACGACACATTCTTGGATCGTCGCGTCCCTTGCTCGAGAAGCTGTTGACTCACAGCAATGAGGAGATCGGCCAGCAGGGCCTCTTTACTGGCGAAGTGTCGGTACACGGCCGGGCCGCTGACGTCGGCCTCGGCGGCGAGATCCTCCATGGAAACCGCTCGGAAGCCTCGCTCGGCAAAGAGTCGCGAGGCGGCTCGAACGAGCTGGAGGCGCCGTTCCGCCTTCATGCGACTGCGCCGGGTCACCTCGTTCATTCACCTATCTCCCTCTGGACGAAGCGGTACTTCGTTGGTACACTATTTCAGTTAATCATAACTAACTCAAATAGGGGGACCACGTGGAGCGACTTTCCAGCGCCGTCGACCGTCACAGCGAATCCTTCGCGCGCAATACGTCGGCCCTGCGCACCCTGGTCGAAGAGCTCAACGCTCGGCTGGATCACTACTCGCGGGGTCCCGAGGCGTCGCGGGAGCGGCACGTGCTGCGCGGCAAGCTCTTACCGCGCGACCGGGTCGACACGCTTCTCGATCGCGGCAGTCCCTTCCTTGAACTCTCGCCGCTGGCGGCCTATCGGTTGTACGACGACGAGGCGCCCGGTGCCGGCATCATCACCGGAGTTGGGCGCGTAAGCGGTCGCGAGTGCGTCATCGTCGCGAATGACGCGACGGTCAAGGGTGGCACGTACTACCCGTTGACCGTGAAGAAGCACCTGCGCGCCCAGGAGGTGGCGTTGGCGAACCGACTGGCGTGTCTCTACCTCGTCGACTCGGGTGGCGCATTTCTTCCGCGCCAGGACGAGGTCTTCCCCGACCGCGAGCACTTCGGTCGGATCTTCTACAACCAGGCACGAATGAGTTCGTTGGGCATCGCCCAGATCGCGGCCGTGCTCGGCTCGTGCACGGCCGGTGGGGCGTACGTACCCGCCATGTCCGATGAGAGCGTCATCGTTCGCGGTCAGGGGACCATCTTCTTGGGTGGTCCGCCGCTGGTGAAGGCCGCGACCGGCGAGATCGTGACGGACGAGGATCTCGGCGGGGGACAGGTACACGCCGGCACGTCGGGCGTCGTCGACCACCTGGCCGACGACGACGCACACGCATTGTCAATTGTGCGTTCGATCGTGTCGACGCTCGCGGCGCGAACTGACACTCCGTGGACCGTGCAAGCGAGTGAAGAACCAACCGTCGATCCGAGTGACCTTTACGGCGTCGTGCCGTCAGATACGCGAACGCCCTACGACGTGCGTGAGGTCATTGCGCGACTCGTGGACGCGAGCCTCTTCCATGAGTTCAAGGCGGAATACGGCACCACACTGGTCACTGGATTCGCTCATCTCTGGGGACACCCGGTTGGGATTGTCGCCAATAATGGTGTGCTGTTCTCGGAGTCGGCGCTGAAGGGTGCGCACTTCATCGAGCTATGCGATCAGCGCAAGATCCCGCTGGTGTTCTTGCAGAACATCACCGGGTTCATGGTGGGACGGGAGTACGAAGCCGGCGGTATCGCCAAACACGGAGCGAAGATGGTGAACGCGGTGGCCTGCGCGCGAGTTCCCAAGTTGACCGTGATCATTGGCGGCTCCTTCGGCGCCGGCAACTACTCGATGTGCGGAAGGGCCTATTCGCCGCGGTTCCTGTGGATGTGGCCCAACGCGCGAATCTCGGTGATGGGCGGCGATCAGGCGGCCGCCGTCCTGGCGACCGTGAAACGAACGCAGATTGAAGATGCCGGCGGCACGTGGAGCGCCGAAGACGAAGAGGAGTTCCGGGCCCCGATTCGCGAGCGCTACGAAGATGAAGGCAACGCGTACTACTCGACCGCGCGACTCTGGGACGACGGGATCATCGATCCCCTCGAGACGCGCACCGTCCTCGGTCTCGCGCTCGCGGTCTGCGCGAACGCGCCGCTCGAAGACGTCGCCTACGGCGTCTTTCGGATGTGATCGGTGTTCGAAACGGTACTCGTCGCCAATCGAGGCGAGATTGCGGTTCGCGTCATTCGAACCTTGCGCCATCTCGGCATCAGATCCGTCGCCGTCTTCAGTGACGCCGACCGGGAGGCTCGCCACGTTCTCGAAGCCGACGATTCGCTGTACCTGGGCGCGACGCCCGCTCGCGAGAGCTACTTGAACATCGAGCGCGTGATGGAAGCTTGCACGCGCTCGGGCGCGAACGCCGTTCACCCGGGTTACGGCTTCCTGTCGGAGAACGCGTACTTCGCCGACGCGTGCGCCGCGAACGGGGTGGTTTTCATCGGGCCGCCGTCGGACGCCATCCGATTGATGGGCGACAAGATCCAAGCGAAGCGCCACGTTGCCGCCTCGGGCGTTCCGGTCGTCCCGGGCCGTGTCGAGACGGGAATGACTGACCGCGAGCTCGTGGAGGTGGCCACGGAAATCGGTTTCCCGGTCCTGGTGAAGCCGTCGGCCGGAGGCGGTGGCAAGGGTATGCAATTCGTGGAACGCGAAGGCGATCTCCTCGAGGCACTCACCAGTGCCCGCCGAGAGGCGACGTCGGCGTTCGGTGATGACACGTTGTTTCTCGAGCGATACGTGGAGCGACCCCGTCACATCGAAGTGCAGGTCCTGGCCGACCACTATGGCACCGTCATGCACTTAGGTGAACGCGAATGCTCGTTGCAGCGTCGCCACCAGAAGGTGGTCGAAGAGGCGCCGTCGCCACTGATTGACGACGTCACGCGAGAGCGCCTGGGGGCGGCCGCCGTCGCCGCCGCACGAAGTGTCGACTACGTCGGCGTAGGAACGGTTGAGTTCATCGTCGCGGCCTCGCGACCGGACGAGTTCTTTTTCATGGAGATGAACACCCGTCTACAGGTGGAACACCCGGTCACCGAGATGGTGACCGGCCTGGACCTCGTCGAACAGCAGTTGCGAGTAGCGGCGGGCGAAGCTCTCGGAGACGACGTGATGTCCGCGCGCATCCACGGCCACAGTGTCGAAGCGCGTGTCTACGCCGAAAATCCGTTACGCGGCTTCCTCCCGACGAGTGGGCGGGTGCTGGAAGTTCACGAGCCAACCGGCGAGGGCGTTCGAGTGGACAGCGCCCTGCTCGATGGTCTCGACGTGGCGACCGACTACGACCCGATGTTGGCGAAGATCGTGGCGTGGGGTCCCGATCGAGAGACTGCGTTGGATCGGCTCCAAAGAGCGCTGGACGAGACCGTGATCTTCGGCGTCACCACCAACGTCGGTTTCCTGAGTCGTCTCGTCGCGCATCCCAACGTGGTGGTCGCCAACCTCGACACGGGACTCATTGAACGTGAGGTGGCGTCGCTCGTGGCGACAGAGCCGTCGGTGGAAGCCTTCGCCCTTTACGCACTGACGTGGTTGTCACGACTGACACCAACCGGATCGATCACCGATCCGTGGAGTGCGATGCGCGGATGGCGAAGCGGTGGACGAAATCGCCCACTGACCTTGCGCGTGGTTGTTGATGGTGGCGCCGTCAAGGTCGTGAACGTGTCGGGTACGTGCGACGCGGCACGTGTTTCGTTCAACGGCGGCGCCGAAGTTGCCGTCACTCTCATCGATCGAGATGGTGGGCGGTTCATCACATTGAATGGCGAATCACATCGTGCCCGGTATCGGATCGAGGGCCCTTCGACGTGGGTCAGTGTGGGCGGGGAGACGTGGTCGCTCGCCGAAGAAGACCTTGCGATTCGCGCTCGTAGCGCTGCCGCTGCTTCCAATGACGTGCGAAGCCCCATGCCCGGCACCGTGGTGCAAGTGCGTTCGACATCGGGCGCCGACGTGCGCGTCGGCGAGGCGCTGGTCGTGGTATCGGCGATGAAAATGGAACACGTGCTCGTGGCACCGCGCGACGGCACCGTGGATATCCTTGTGCGAGAAGGTGATTCGGTGGTCGTTGACGAGGTTGTGGCACGGCTGGCTCCGCTGAAGTTGTCGACGGAGATCAGTTCGTGAGACGGTCGATTCGCTCGCGACGATGTCATCCTGATGTTGTGAGAAGGCGGTAACGGGATGGACAAGGTAGTCGCCAGTGCGGCCGACGCGGTCGCCGACATCGTCCGAGGCTCGTCTCTGGCCGTCGGCGGATTCGGACTCAGCGGCCTGCCGTCGGTGCTGATCGAAGCGGTTCTCGCCATTGGTGTCGGCGATCTCGTGACGGTGAGCAATAACTGTGGCGTTGATGAGTTCGGACTCGGCATGCTGCTTCAGGAGAAACGCATACGCCGAACGACCGGTTCGTATGTCGGGGAGAATCGCGAGTTCGCTCGTCAATACCTTTCCGGTGAACTCGAGGTCGAACTGGTTCCCCAGGGCACGTTGGCGGAGCGCCTGCGAGCCGGCGGCGCCGGCATCGCCGCGTTCTATACGCGCGCGGGCGTCGGCACGCAGGTAGTCGACGGGGGACTGCCGCTTCGTTACGCTCCCGACGGATCGATCGCGTTGGCTTCGGAGCCCAAAGAGATTCGCCTCTTCGACGGCGTTGAATTCGTCTTGGAGCACGCGATTACTTGTGACTTCGCGCTCGTGCACGCGCGCGTCGGAGACCGGCACGGCAATCTCATCTACGAAAAGGCCGCCCAGAATTTCAATCCCCTCTGTGCGCAGGCCGGGCGCATCACGATCGCGGAGGTGGAAGAACTCGTCGAACCGGGCGAGATCAATCCCGCCAGCGTGCACACGCCGGGTATCTTCGTCCAGCGGGTCGTCCTCGCTGAGAATCCGGAAAAGCGGATCGAGCGACGCACCGTGCGCACCGTTACCGAGAACGAAGGAGCTCGCTGATGGCGCTCTCGCGCGAGCAGCTCGCCGCACGGGTCGCCGCCGAGCTGAACGACGGCGACTACGTGAACCTGGGCATTGGCCTGCCGACCTTGGTGCCGAACTACCTGGGAGAGGACATCACGGTCGTGCTGCACTCGGAAAACGGGATACTCGGAGTCGGCCCGTACCCCGACGACGAACACGTCGACGCCGACTTGATCAATGCCGGCAAGGAGACGGTGACCACGTTGCCCGGCGCGTCGTTCTTCGATTCGGCGACCTCCTTCGCGATGATCCGCGGGGGCCACATCGACGTCGCGGTCCTCGGTGCCATGGAGGTCTCCCAGGACGGCGACCTCGCGAACTGGATCGTCCCGGGCAAGACGGTCAAGGGCATGGGGGGCGCCATGGACCTGGTGCACGGCGCCAAGCGAGTGATCGTGATGATGGAACACTTGACCCGAGACGGCGAGCACAAGATCGTGCGGGAGTGTTCGCTACCCCTCACCGGTAAGCACTGCGTGCATCGCATCATCACCGACCTCGCGGTCATCGACGTTGATGAAGGAGGTTTGGTTCTTCGTGAAACGGCGCCCGGCGTGAGCGTCGATGAAGTACGCGCGGCCACGGGGCCAGAAATGAGGTTGGCACTATGAGTGACGACGAGCGTCCGGTGTACGAGCAGCGGGGACTCTGGTACGAAGAGCTCGAAGTCGGGGCCCTCTTCCGCCATGCACCCGGCCGAACGGTGAGCGAAGCGGACAACGTCCTGTTCTCGACGCTGACGATGAACCCGCAGGCCTTGCACCTCGATGGGGCGTGGGCCGCGCAACAGCCCTTCGGTGAGCGACTGGTCAACAGCCTGTTCACGCTGTCGACGCTCGTGGGCCTTTCGGTCGCTCAGTTGACCCAGGGCACCATCATCGCCAATCTCGGTTTCTCTGACGTCGTCTTCCCCAAGCCCGTCTTCCACGGTGACACCCTCTACGCCGAGACCGTCGTACTCGAGAAGCGTCTCTCGGCCAGTCGGCCCGGGGCCGGTATCGTGAGCTTCGAACACACCGCCCGCAACCAACACGGCGAGGTGGTTGCCGTGGCGAAGCGCTCGACCATGGTTCTCACGAGGCCGTCGGCGTGAGTTGGACGCCCCTCGGTCCGGCGCTGCTCTTCTGTCCCGCCGATCGCCCCGATCGATTCGCCAAGGCCGCCGCGGCGGCCGACATGGTGATCCTCGACCTCGAAGACGGCGTCAACGCCGGTGACCGCGCCGTCGCTCGAGCTGCCGTGATCGAGAACCTGCTCGATCCACAACGGACGATTCTGCGCGTCAATCCGGTCGATTCAGCCGACTTCGGGCTCGATCTCGAAGCCCTCGATCAAACGCCGTATTCCCTAGTGATGCTGGCGAAGACGGAGACCGGCGAGCAGGTTGATGCCCTGGCGGGCCGCAGTGTCATCGCCTTGTGCGAAACGGCCAAGGGCGTCCTCGAGTCCTCGGCCATTGCCGCGGCCGGCCCAACGATCGCCCTGATGTGGGGCGCCGAGGATCTGCTCGCCTCCCTCGGCGGACGCACGAGCCGAGATGAAAGCGGCCACTACCGCGACTTCGCCCGCTTCGCTCGTTCCCAGGTGCTCCTCAGTGCACGAGAGCACGCTCGCGCGGCGATCGACGCCATTCACCTCGACATCGCGGACACGGAGGGACTGCGCGCCGAGGCGCAAGACGCCGCCGCGTCGGGCTTTTCCGCGACCGCCTGCATTCATCCCTTACAGGTCGAGGTCGTACGAGCGGCCTATCGCCCGACAGATAGTGAGATCGAGTGGGCGGCCGGCGTCTTGCGGGCCGCCGTCAGCGAACACGGCGTGTTTCGCTACGAGGGCCGGATGATCGACGCGCCGTTGCTGCGCCAGGCTGAGCAGATTCTGTCGAGCGTGGGACGTCTTGACGATTAAGGAGTTTCGCTACACGCCGCTGGGATTCAACGACGCGGACTGCGTATGCATGTTTTGCGTGGTCGTGCAGACCGAAGTGTGCAACACCACCGCTCCGATGACGGAGTGATTCCCGGCCAGGGCCACGCGAATGGCGTTCACGTTCGCCGGTCGGCACAGTGACGTCGGCCAGTTAACGCTCTGTCCGATGCCCAACGGCACGTACGCCGCGCGACCCGTCGTCAGGACGGTCTTGGTGTGGCTGGTCACGTACGTTCGCGACCACGGCCCCGCGTAACTGGAACTCGTCGTGTTGAATCCCCGCGCCACGACTGGCGCCACGGTGCATTCCGGACCGTTATTCACGAGCTTCAACGTGTAATAGATCGTGCCGGCCGCGCCGTTGGGCTGCCCGGAAAGCGAGACGTGCAAGTGGCTCGACGTGCAGATGGGAAAGGCCGCCAACGATACGGGCTGACCGGAGATTGGGCGTGGTCGCGGGCTCGACCCCCCACTGGTGACGGCGTACGCGACGCCGGCGGCGGCGACGATGGTCGAGACGATGGCGGCAATGACGCGCTGACGACGGCGCTGGTGACGTCGTGCCTCTTCAATGAGTAACTGTTCCGCTTCTCGGTGCTCGAGGGAGATCGCGGTCACGACGGGAGAAATTTCTGGTGCAACTGCAGTAAGGACTGGGCTCATGGTCAATCTCCGGGTTAGTAATGAACTCCGCTTTAGTGCTACTATATCTAGCACCATGTTGAGTGTCAAGTTGACTCCCCAAGAATCTGTCGCCCTCCATGATCAAGTCGCCGCGGAATTGCGTCGAGCGATCGCCGACGGCGAAGCCCAACGTGGTGAACGCCTACCCCCGGCTAGAGACTTGGCGGCCGTACTCAACGTCAACTCCAATACCGTCCTTCGAGCCCTTCGCATCTTGCGCGACGAGGGACTGTTGGAGTTCCGTCGCGGCCGAGGAATCACCGTTTCGGGCTCTCCCGAAGTTGGTGCTGTGGTATCGCGAGCCCGCGAACTGATTGATTTCGCCAGGGGACTCGGTTACCGTCGCGACGAGCTCGCGCGACTCATCGAATCGCTGCCGTAAATGAACCGACGTCGCTCAACGGTCGCCTGACGACTCGAACGTGACACCCGCCTCTCGCATGGCCAAGATTGCCTGACGTGTCGACTCGGGATCAACGCCCGCGCAGAGATCGAGCACCACGTTGACCGCAAATCCGAGTGCGCGCGCGTCGAGCGCCGTCGCCTTCACGCAATGGTCGGTCGCGAAACCGACCACAGTCACGTGGTGCACATCATTCGTCGTGAGTATCTCAGCCAGCATCGATCCGTTGTCGCTCGCACCCTCGAAGCCCGAGTAGGCGCCTTCGTGTAGACCCTTGCGAATGACCGCGTCCCACTTCTCGTCCGCGAGCAATGTATGAACTCGCGCGCCGTCGGTGTTTGCGGCGCAGTGCACCGGCCACGTCGTGACGTAGTCCGGGTCGTCAGACCAATGGTCACCGGGATCGACGTGCCAGTCCTGGGTGACGATCCTCATATCGAAATCGTCACTTCGATCACGCAAATACCGCGCAATCTTCTCGGCGGTCTGCGTCGCGCCGGTGACGGGGAGCGGGCCGCCTTCGAAGAAATCCGGTTGCGGGTCGACCACGATGATGGCTCGACCTTTGGGTGACGTACGAGGCATGGCTGCGTCACTCATTGGTTCGAGCGCGCCGGCGTCGGGCGCGGGACGATCTCGGTCGCGAGCACCGGGTCGCCCGCAGTGAGTGCGAACGCGCCTCGAGACAGTTCGGCGAGCGCCGCCCTCGCCGTCGCCCGTGCGCTTTCTAACGACGAATCGACGACGGTAACGCCGTGATCGACGAGGAGGTGCGTGAGCGCTCGGCTCCTTTCGGGGGGTTCCGCGATGCCGAAGTCGCGAGTGATCAACAGTTCACTGACCGCGACGTCGTCCACGAAGAGTCGGAACGCGTCCTTGGCGCCTCCGCTCGACATCTTTCCGATGGAGCGCTTCGCGACGGGACGCATCGTCGCGCCGTCTTCGATGGAGACCAATTTGAAGACGAAGCCCGGGGGCATGTAGCCCGTGACCAGCTTCGTGCCGACGCCAAAGGAGTCGACCGGCGAATCGGCCGCGAGCAAACGGGCGATCGCGAACTCGTCGAGGTCGCCGGTCACCGTGATCTTGACGTTCGTCGCCCCACGTTGATCGAGCAGTTTGCGCGACCGACGAGTTGAGTCGGCCAAGTCTCCCGAGTCGATGCGGATGGCCCCCAGATTGGGCCCTGCGACGTCGAGGGCCAGTCCCGTACCAGCTTCGGTATCGAAGGTGTCGACGAGCAACGTCGTGCCCGGTCCCTGCGCGGCGACCTGGGCTTCGAAAGCTTCTCGTTCACTCTGATGAGCCAGTACGAACGCGTGCGCTACGGTGCCCGCGGTCGGGATGTCGTAGATCTTGCCGGCCGCCAAATTGCTCGTCGCGTCGAATCCCGCGACGTAGGCCGCGCGGGCCGCCGCGATCGCCGCGACTTCATTAGTTCGACGTGATCCCATCTCGATGAGACGATGTCCTTCGGCCGCGTGCACGACACGCGCGGCCTTGGTCGCCACACCAGAGTCGTAGTTGAGGATCGAAAGCGCGAGGGTCTCGAGAATCAAATCGCAGAAATGGCCCTCGATCCGCAGAATCGGCGATAGGGACGTGAATACTTCGCCTTCCGAGTATCCGTAGATATTGCCCGCAAACCGGTAAGTCGAGAGAAACGCGGCCAGTTCGTTGCTCACGATGTGTTGGTCGAGGAGCCACGAGATTGTCTCGTCGTCGAATGAGAACGAGTCGAGCGCGTCGAGGAGGCGTCCGGTGCCGCCGACGACACCATAGCGATAGGCGTTGGCCAGGGAACGAGTGAACACTTCGAAGGTCGCTTGGGCGTTGATGAGACCCGAGGCGAGTGCGCCATCGAGCATGCTCAACTCGTATCGGTCGGTGTAGAGGGACTCCTGTGCCTTCATCAAGGTCGAGCTGCGGACTTTCTCTGTGTCGGACGCTGAGCTTCGTCTACGGCGACAGTACCGCACCATGCGCGTTTGTCGGTCGGGTCGTCTGGCGTGACGAGGTCGGCACGGCTTCTCCGCGTCATTGGTGTTGCGCGACAGTTCGGCCCAATGGATAACGCCGGTACGATTGAGTCGTCCAACCTCAAACGATAGAGAATCATTGACGAGTGAATCCGACGGGCCTCCAGTGTCTCCGGACACTTCGATTTCGCCCGACATTCGTCGACTGCTCATCAGTGGACTCGCCCTCGCACCGGCCGGCGCCAACGTGATCATGCAGTTGTCTCGACTACCGATCGGTCACGCCATTGTTGAGAGCACGGTCGATAGCGGTTCACTCCGGAAGCATCCGATAAAACGCACGCGCACCACGCTCGCCTACATCATGGTGGCCCTCTCTGGCACCGAATATGAGCGAGCGGCGATACGGCGCGAGGTCAATGCCCAGCATCGATTGGTCCGTTCCGATCACGACAGCGCCGTCGCCTACGACGCGCTCGATCCCGAGCTTCAGTTGTGGGTCGCGGCGTGCATGTTCCATGGTGTCATTGACGCCGTGACGTCCTTCATTGGACCGGTGAACGACGCCCAGTTCGCGACCCTCTTGCGCCACTGCAGTCGTTTCGCCACGACACTTCAGGTGAGCGAGTCGCGCTGGCCCGAGGACCGATCGACCTTCGACGACTATTGGACTAAATCGATATGCGAAGTGTCCATGGACGACGTCACGCGCGCCTACCTGAGAGGACTGGCGTCACTCGACTTTCTACCGGCGCCGCTCGCGCGCACGCTGGGACCGAGCCACCGATTCCTCACGGTGGGCTTTTTACCGTCGCCGTTCCGAGAGGAACTGGGATTGTCGTGGACGCCACGGGACCAGAAGCGCTTCGAGAAAATTGTTTCGCGCGCCGGTATGGTCAACCGTCACCTTCCGCGGGCGCTGCGTGAGTTCCCGTGGAATCTGATCGAACTCGACACGCGACGAAGAATTGCCCGCGGTCGTTCCGTCCTCTAATCGGAACTTCGCGTCATATTTCGCGCGTCTTACGGAAGGAGGCCAGCGTCGCGTCGGCCCAATGCGCGAGGGCGTAATCTGCGTGAAACACGAAAGATGGTGATGTCACAAGGCACGGGACACGATCCAAATCGATTTGCCACCAAGTTGTTCAATGGATTGCCGTCGCGCTACGACCGACTGGGCTATCTCCTGTCGATGGGACAGGACCGTCGATGGCGTTCGGCCGTGGTGGAAAAGGTGAACGCGACTCCGGGTGAATTGGTCCTCGACGTGGCGACCGGCACGGCCGGCGTCGCGCTGGCGCTGCGAGCGGCGACCGGCGCCGAGATCACTGGCATCGACCTCAACGCCAACATGTTGGAGAACGCGCGACAAAAGTTGTCGCGCCGTGGCGAAGCCGGCGTGCGCCTCGTGCAGGGTCGGGCCGAGGATCTGCCGTTCGCCGACGACAGTTTTGATGACGTGACGTTCACCTATCTGCTTCGTTACGTCAGTGACCCCGCGGCGACCGTCGCTGAACTCGTCAGAGTTCTCAAACCAGGTGGCGTGCTCGCGGGCATGGACTTCTATGTACCGCCCTCTCGTTTCTGGCGTCCTCTGTGGTGGTGTTACACGCGATGGGTGTTACCCGTGGGCGGTCTCCTCACCGGCGGACGAGAGTGGTACGAAGTGGGACGTTTCCTCGGTCCCAACATCGAAGGGCACTACGCCCGACACCCGCTCGAAGCAACGATCGACTACTGGAAGTCGGCCGGGATGGTCAATGTTCAGGCAAAGCCGATGTCCCTCGGCGGAGGTCTCGTCATGTGGGCGACCAAGGGGAGCGGTGACTAAGAGCGTCGCGGGACCGGCGTTCTACGCGACCGGTCAGCGAAGCACGTGGCGCGACGTGCGCGCGGTCCTTCACCCGCCGTATACGGCGTGGCACCTCTCCTACGTGGTGCTCGGCGCCATGATTGCGCCCCGCGTGAACTGGACGACGCTTATTGCAACGTTGTTGGCATTTTTCCTCGCGGTCGGTATTGCGGCGCACGCTTTGGATGAACTGCGTGGTCGTCCGCTCTCCACGGCGTTGCCCTCGTGGCTACTGAGCGGTGCCGCAGCACTAGGACTCGGCGGCGCCGTGGCGCTGGGCGTCATCGGCATCACCCGCGTCGGGTTTGGGCTCTTGGGGTTCATCATCGTGGGTGCCTTCTTCGTGCTGGCCTACGACCTGGAGCTCTTTGGCGGACTCGTGCATACCGATTTGGGCTTCGCGCTCTCCTGGGGCGCGTTTCCGGTTCTGACCTCGGCGTTTGCCCAGACGTCGACGATCACGTGGTCGGCCGTGGTTCTCGCCGCCGCGGCTGCTCTACTGTCCGCCGCGCAGCGGAACCTTTCCAATCCCGTTCGCATGATCCGTCGTCGGGTGACGTCCGTCGAAGGCGAGATTAGATTCGCCGATGGCACCGTTCGACCGATTGATCGCGACTTCTTGTTGGTGCCGTCGGAGCGAGCTCTCCGCTCTTTGTCAATCGCGATGATTGCGCTGGCAGTGGCCTTCGTACTGGTGCGCCGCGTTCACTGACCAAGGTGACTTCGCGAGGTGACTTCAGTCAACCGACTGGATGAAGTCCTTAATCACCGTGGCCGCATCGCTCGGTCCTTCGAGGGGCCACCAGTGCCCAACACCCTTTAGGGTCGCCTCTCGCGCACCAAAGGTCCGGGCAACTTCATGGGACATCGTCTCGTTGCCGAACGTATCGAGTTCGGCGAAGAGGATCAACCCCGGTGCCGACGTCGGTCCAAACTCCACTCCCCAGGAGTGGTGAACATTCGGCGTGGCGGATCGATAGAGATCGAGGATACAGGTGCCCATGATGTCATCGGACCATTTGGCCAAGGTGAGCGCGTCGTCGTGGTTGAGGTGGAAACCTTCGTAGGCCTCGGCCATGGTTTCGATCGGCGTTTCGTGGATGGCCTTGAAGTACGCCTCGCCCTCACCGGGCGTCTGCCAAATTTGAGCGTACTGGTGCCACTTGACGTTGGGATGGACGCCGTTGGCTATGTCCGCGGTCCAAGACCGAAGGAGTTCTCCGCGAGTCGTCGCGATTCGGTACGTAAGCAGCGCCCCCCAGTCGTGACCGACGAGATCGATGGGTGCGTCGAACTTCTCGAGTTCTCCGACGAGCCAACCGGCGTAGTCGTCCTTGGTGGCTCCGAATCCCTTTGGACGGGCACAGCCGAATCCCGGGATCGAAAGTGCGACGGTCTCTTCATCGAACTCTGCGCGCACCTTGTCCCAGAGAGCGGATGTTTCAGGAACTCCGTGAAGGAAAACGATCATTCTCGAACTGTACAGACGAAGTCGTTGCCGCTTCCGGAATTCGCAAGTGGTCGCTCGGTCGAACTGTGATCAGTTACCGCTCTCCGCGCGACGTACAACGTGGGCCATTGAGAGTTCATGATCAAGATCGCTGCCACTCCGAAGTGAACCTTGACACTTCTTCGATTCCGTCGGATCGGATCAGGCCGTATGCCGCTCCATCATTCAACCTACGGAGGGCCGTTTCCGTTTCCGTTTCCGTTCCCGTTCCCATTCCCGTTGCCGTTGCCATTTGGATTTCCAGGCGACGTCGTCGAAGTAGTCGTAGTTGATGACGACGGGTTCGCCGCCGCACTTAGACCGAGGGCGTTGGCGAGGTTTTTCAGATCGGCCTGGAGGAGCGTTCCGTAAGCCGGTCTGACGTATCCGTTGGCGACGCCGCTGGCGATAGCCGTGGCCACCCCTTGCAGGTCACTGGCCGCCGATTGGGCGTTACCCGACGCGAGGTCGGTGACCGCCTGTTGCGCCCCGCCGGAGATTGATTGAGCCACTTGCGGGCCGATGGCGTGCGCACTCTGTGCGGCCACCACGTCATTCACCATCTTGGTGAGGGAGTGCGAAATCGAGGGCAACGTCGTGGTCGTCGTAGGTGGCACAGTCGTCGTCGTGTGAATCGTCGTCGTGGTCACGACCTTCGGGCCATGCGATTCCAGCGCGAAGGCGAGTCCGACTGCTCCGAGGATGACGACCACAACGACAGCGGCGATCAAAAGTGTGTTGCGAGTGCGGTTCGAACTCGCCGATGGCGCCCGCGTGGCATTGGGAGCGACGCGCGGCGGCGTGATGGTCGTCTCGCCGTCTTGTCCACCTCGCAATTGGCCCGGGTCGCCCACGATCGTGGTGATGTCGCTCAACGAGGTCGTTCGCACCCAGGGAGTTCGGAAGGCCGGCGCGGCCAGCATCGTGGACACGTCGAAGGCACTCAGGCGATCATCGGGAATCGGCGCGAGCATCCCGGTGAAGAGCAGTTTCCAGGGCACGGGAAGACCGTCGGGCAACGTCACCGGACCGGCCATTCGCCGAGCGAGTACCTCACTCGGCGTGCCGGCAAAGACGCGCTCCCCGGTGAGGCATTCGAGCAGGACGATGCCCAACGACCAGACATCGGCGCTCGGTCCCACGGCGTGATTCTCTAACTGTTCGGGCGCCATGTACGTGGCCGTGCCGAGCATCGTGCCGGTGAGCGTCAACGTCGAAGCGTCGACCAATCGGGCGATGCCGAAGTCGGTGAGTCGAGCTAGTCCGTCGGCGCCGATGAGAATATTCGCCGGTTTGACGTCGCGGTGCACCACGCCCTGGTCGTGGGCGTAGGCGAGCGCATCGGCGATCGACGATCCAATCGAAGCGGTCTCGGCGGTCGTCAGCGGACCGCGACGAAGCTCCTGATCGAGGCTGGGTCCGTCGACGAACTCCATCACGAGATACGCCATGTCGCCGTTGACCCCGGTCTCGAACAGCTGGACCAGTCCGGGATGGGAGAAGCGTCGAAGCGCCTGGGCTTCCTGAGCGAGGCGTTGAGCGTATTCGCGGTCTGGCGAGCGGACGATCTTGATCGCCACGTCGGTGCGGTTTACTTCGTCGACGGCTCGAAAGACATCCGACATTCCACCGCGACCGAGCAGTGTGCCCAGTCGGTACCGCCCGTCCAAGAGTTCTCCGGTCGTACTCATCTCGTTAACGCCGAACCTTCCATGGGACATCGCGTCCGAAACGACTCCACCAGGCGGCAGTCGAAATCAAGGAATCTGATTGAGAACGCCGGTACCTCGTTGATTAAGGCGACGTGGGAATGCACTGAATTGATAACTCCAATCTATCGAATGACGTTGAATTGATGGCTGGGTGATGACCTTCGCAATGAGAACACGGTCGTCGAATTCGAAAACTTTCGGGTGACCGGTAATCCAATGAAGGCTCGAATATGTTGGTGACGCTCCTCCAGAACGTGATGGACGCGTGAAGGGAATTGGCGTGATTCTCGCCAGGGAGTGCGCAAATTACGCCGAAAAAGATTGTCAAAATTTTCATTGAACCAAAAGCGTTGTAAACGCTTACTTTTCGAAGATTGTTGGAGAGTTTCGTTACGAAATAAGGGTTTTACTGACTTGACAGAGGGGACCCGTCTGTGTATTTTGTAAGCGGTTACAGAGGCAATAATGCGTTGTCGCTGTTGGGGAACCAAGGGGAATACGTGGTTGATTCACAACCAACGATTTATGACGTTGCCCAGCGCGCTGGCGTTTCAATCGCGACCGTCAGTCGCGCACTTAACTCCCTCTCTTCAGTTCGGCCCGCTACGCGTGACAAGGTCTTGGTGGCGATGCGTGAATTAAAATTCGTTCCGAACTCCGTGGCCCGAGGTCTTTCGAGCGGAAAGCACTGGATCCTCGGGCTCGTCTTCATGCAGACCGCGGTCGACAACAACGTCCTTGCCGTGGAAGAAGCGAGCCTTCTCTATACCGACATCGTCATTCGAGGGGCCGAGGCCCGAGCGGCGGCTCATGGGTACTCTCTGTTGCTCTGCGGCGCGGGCGAGAATCATCCGGCCGGCATGACACCGTTGATGAACCTGACGGGCACGGTGGACGGACTCATCATGCTCGATCGCGTTTTGGTCGAAGACGAAGTCGCCGACCTCTCCCGTCGGATTCCCGTCGTGCTGCTCGCGGGCCGCGGCGACTCTTCGGCCGCCATCACGGTGCGAGTCGATAACGAGCAAGCGATGCGCAGTCTCGCCCAGCATTTCATTGACGTTCACCACGTCAAGCGCGTCGGCTTCGTCTCGGGTCACGAGGGAAGTCCGGACAGCGTGGCGCGTGAGGCGTCATTCAGATCTGCTATCGAAGAGGGCGGCGTCACCCTCGCGGACGTCGACATACTCAAATCCGACTGGACGTCCGCGGGCGGCGAAGGGGCCATGCGAAGGCGGCTCACGCTCGATGCGCCCCTTCCAGAAGTGTTCGCCTGCGCCAATGACCAAACCGCAGTTGGCGTTATCTACGCGCTGCACGCGGCCGGACTTCGAGTGCCCGAAGATGTCTTGGTGTCGGGTTTTGACGACATCACGTTGACGCGATACTTCAAACCACCGCTGACGACGATTCGCCAGTCGGGCAGTCTCTTGGGCGAAGTCGCGGTTGACGCGTTGGTCGCGACGCTTGACAATTCTGAGCTCGCGGTGCGCACCATCGTTCTGCCGACTGAACTGGTGGTGCGTGAGAGTTGTGGCTGCGCCGCGGCGTCCGAATCACCCGCGGAGATTTTCAAAATGACCGCGACACCGACGATGGTGGTGAACTGAGAATGCGACTCATCGGTCATCGACTCGCACTGTACGCGCTGACTTTGTGGGTGGCGATCACGGTGAATTTCTTGTTACCCCACCTAATGCCGGGCAATCCGATTCAGACCATGATCGGCAAATTGACCGGCCAGGTCACGCCGCAAGAGATCAACGCCATTCGGCTTTCCTTCGGCGGAGGGTTGAACAATAGCTTGATTTCGCAGTACTTCACCTACATCGGGCAACTCCTCCACGGCAACCTCGGTGTCTCGATCACGCAGTCGGCGACGGTGAGCTCAATTCTCATCTCTCACGTGCCGTGGACCATCGGTCTCATCGGCGTCTCCACGATCATCAGTTTTTTGGTGGGCACCGTCAGCGGTGCGTTGCTGGGCTGGACTCGTGGGTCGCGACTGGACTCGCTGATCCCCACGGCGACGTTCTTTCAAGCGGTTCCGTATTTCTTTTTAGGCACCGTCATGCTGCTGGTATTTGCGAGCAACCTCCGCTGGTTCCCGGTACTCGGGGCCTACAGTCAGAATCTGGTACCGGGCTGGCATTGGGCGTTCGTGGCGAGCCTGCTGCGCTACGGCGAGCTCCCGGTGATTTCCATCGTGCTCAGTTCCGTCGCCGGTTGGATGCTTGGCATGCGCAACATGATGATCACGATGGTGGCTGAGGATTTCGTGCTGATGGCGATCGCCATGGGACTGCCAAAACGCAAAGTAATCATGGCCGCCGCGCGTAACGCTGTGTTACCGAGCATCGCGAACCTATCGTTGGCCATCGGCCTCGTCGTCTCCGGAGCGCTGCTCGTCGAGCTGGTCTTCAATTACCCGGGCGTCGGCGACCTACTTCTAAATGCGATCTCGGGTCAGGACTATCCGCTCATTCAAGGTATCTTCTTGTGCATCACGTTGACGGTCTTGGCCGCGAACCTCTTGGCTGACCTCGTCTATCTCCTGCTCGATCCTCGAACGAGAACCGAGGTGGCACCGTGAGATCACTGCGCATTCCTCGCTCGCCCAAGGTGATCATCGGACTGTCCATCCTCGGTTTCTTCGTATTCCTCATGATTTTTGGACCATATCTAGCGCCGTTCAGCCCCGACAACACGTCCTTCGCGCCGCTCCTCACTCCGTCGATGCACCACTGGTTCGGTACGACGAGTCTCGGTCAAGACATCTTCTCCCAGACGCTCGTGGGCGCAAGGGCCACGATGGTCGTGGCGGGAGTGGCGGGACTCGTGGCCACGATGCTGTCAATAATCGTGGGAATTTCGGCGGGCTACATCGGCGGATTTACTGACGACGGCCTGTCCTTGATGTCGAACGTCTTTCTCGCCTTGCCGGGGCTGCCGCTCCTGATCGTGATTGACAGCTACCTCCCGGTGGACAGTCGTTCCAATTCACTCGTCATCGGACTAATCATCTCCTTGACCGGATGGGCGTGGGGAGCTCGTGTGCTGCGCGCTCAGACCATGTCACTCCGCAACCGCGACTTCGTCGAATCCTCACGAATAATTGGCGAGAAGCGGATTCGGATCATGTTCACCGAGGTGGCACCCAATCTCTTGCCGATTCTCGCCGCGTCGCTGCTGTTTACGATCCTGTATTCCATTGGCGCCTACGTGACCTTGGCCTACATCGGCCTGACCAGTACTTCGGTGTGGAACTGGGGCACGATGCTTTTTTGGGCTCAGTCGAACAACGCGCCGCTCTCCGGTGAGTGGTACTGGTTCGTGCCGCCGGGCATCTGCATCGCTCTCGTCGGCACGAGTCTGGCTCTCTTGAATTTCGGCATTGACGAGTTCATCAACCCACGACTTCGCGCCGGCGGTCTGAGCGGTCGCCAACGTCGTCGTTTGGGTATGCCGCGTCGCCAGCGTCTCGGTCTCACGCCGGTCGTGCGTTCCGTGACGACCGCACCGCGAATTGCGGTGCAAACAGAGTATTCGGTGACACCATGACGACCGATTCGATGGGAGTTGACGACGTGGTGGCGACCGAAGTGCCACCTGGGGCACTCCCGACGACGACATATGGACCGATCGTGGCGACCACGCACGGTGATGCTGCGATGGGAGAGCGCATTCTTGACGTGCGCAACTTCAGCGTTGACTACGGGTGGGGCGAGAATGCGGTGCGCGCCGTCGACGATGTCGACGTCCACCTTGATCGTTCCACGGTGCTCGGCATCGCGGGCGAGAGCGGGAGTGGAAAGTCGACGTTGGTCTACGCGATCACGCGGCTCCTTCGCGCCCCGGGCGTGATCAGGGGCGGAGAGGCGCGCTTCAATCTTGGAACCGACGATGAGGGCGAGCACATAATCGATCTCGTGAACGCGAGCGAGCGCGAACTGCGCGGCGTTCGGTGGTCCAGCATTTCAATCGTGCTCCAGAGCGCACTGAGCGCCCTCAATCCCGTCGTGCGCGTGGGCTCGCAGTTTGAGCAGGTCCTGAAGTCGCATCGAAAGGATATGTCCAAGGACCAACGACGCTCGCGCGCCGCGGCATTGCTGGCAATGGTCGGACTCGACGAGGATCGCCTGGATCGCTACCCGCATGAACTCTCGGGCGGTCAGCGCCAGCGCATCATGATCGCGCTCGCTCTCACGCTCGATCCCCAACTCGTCATCATGGACGAGCCCACCACGGCGCTCGACGTCGTTACCCAGCGTGAGATCATCGGCGAACTGTTCGAACTCCGTGCTCAGCTCGGCTTCGCGATGATCTTCATCACGCACGACCTCTCCTTGCTCACGGAATTGGCCGATGAGATCGTCGTCATGTACGCGGGCGCGCTGGTGGAGCGTGCTTCGGCGCGAGAGCTCTACGAAGCGCCGCGCCACCCCTACTCACTCGGACTGTTGAACTCCTTTCCCCCGATGCACGGCGAGCGAACGGAGTTGACGGGCATACCCGGTTCACCCCCGGACCTCGCGCACCTGCCGACCGGATGCAGTTTTCACCCGCGCTGTCCCTACGCCATGGCACGGTGCACGAACGAAACGCCACCGCTCGTCGAAATCAAAGGTTCGGACCGATCGGTCGCCTGCTGGCTGCATGTCGGCGACGCCGGTGTCGCGGTTCCGGTCGAATTGAGTCGCGTGGCGACGGGCACGAAAAAGTTCGATCCGGCCACGGAGGTGGCGCGATGAGCGACGCGACGAAGGGCCCGGTGCAGTTGGCCGCTCGAAATCTCACCCGGCACTTTTCGGTGCGCACGCCCGGGCGTCTTCTCAACGCCCGGCGCGTAGTGCGCGCGGTCGATGACGTCAGCCTCGATTTAGTCGCGGGCGAAGTCGTGGCGGTCGTCGGTGAGAGCGGCTCGGGCAAGTCGGTGCTCGCGCGAATGCTGGCGAGAATCGTGACGCCGACGTCCGGTGACCTCGTCCTTCAAGGCACGCCGATCGCCATCAAGTCCAAGCGCACGCTCGCCTACGCCTCACAGGTCCAGTTGGTCCTGCAAGACCCCTTCGCGTCGATGAATCCGGTCCACCGGATGAGCCACAACCTGCTGCGACCGCTGCGCATCCACGGCGCGTCGAAGGCCGACGCGCCGGCCCTCGCCGAGGCGGCGCTGCGCCGTGTGTCGCTCGAGCCACCCAGTCGGTTCCTCGAGAGCTATCCGCACGAACTCTCGGGCGGACAGTTGCAGCGGGTCTCGATTGCTCGCGCGTTGTGCATCGAGCCCAAAGTGTTACTCGCCGATGAGCCGATTTCCATGCTGGACGTGTCGGTGCGACTGGGCGTGCTCAATCTGCTGCGCGGCCTGTGTGACGACGACCGTCTCGCTATCCTCTACATCACGCACGACATCGCCTCGGCGAGGTACATCGCTGACTCGATCATCGTGATGTACGCCGGCCAAATCGTCGAGCAGTCGCGGGGCACCAGTCTCGTTGACGAGCCGAAGCACCCGTACACCCAACTCCTCGTCGCGTCGGTGCCCGATCCATCGGACCCGACCCGCGACGTGCCGCCCACGGGCGAGCACGCCCAAATCGCGGTCGCCGAAAAGGGCTGTCGTTTCAATCCGCGATGTCCCCACGTCATGGACCGGTGTCGCGAAGAAGAGCCGCCGGCGTTCGTCGTTGGCGAAAATCACACCTCGAAGTGTTGGCTCTACGCCGACCACGAGGCCGCAGTCGAAGTGGCGCTATCGACGCGCCGGAGGGAGGGGGAGACCGCGACGACATGACCCACTTCGATTAGAGAACCGTGAGAACGCTCGTTAATGCGTTCTTGCGGTCGGCAATATCGCGAAGGTCCAACCGGCCTCGCGTTTGTTAAGTAAGGACCCACACGGTTCATACAAAACGTCGGCGGAAGCCGGCTGGACACTATCAATATAAAGGAAAAATATGTTTAAAAGAGCTGCTGTTGTCTTCACGGCGATGTCGTGTTTGACACTAGGCATAGTCATGAGCGCAGGCCTCACTGCCGCTTCGGGGGCGAGTTCCACTTTGACAATTGAAGGCAACACCGGTGTGACCTTCACCGATAACTTCAATCCATTGGATTCGGGCTCGTTCGCGACGCAGTTAAGCGTGCGCTCGCTTATCTATGAACCACTATTCGAGTTCGACTCGCTCAAAGCGGGCGTCTCGTATCCGTGGCTCGCAACGGCGTACGCATGGTCCAACGGTGGCAAGACCCTGACCTTCACGATTCGCACTGGTGTGAAGTGGAGTGACGGTTCGGCGTTCGGCCCAGCCGACGTGGCCGCAACGTTCAACCTCGTGAGTTCCACTCCCGCGGCGAACATTTGGGGACTTCCGGCGTTGTCTAGTCCGGCGACGGTTTCGGGTAACACCGTGGTGTTGAATTACGCGACACCGCAGTACTCGAACATCGTGAACATTGCCGGTACGCAGTTGATGTTGCCCGCAAACTTCGGGACGGTGAACTCACCTGCCGCGACGGCAACAGTGACTGCACCGATCGGCACCGGTCCGTACACCCTGAACAACTACAGCTCCACGTTGGTGAGTTACAAGGCCAACGCGAAGTACTGGGGTGGTACGCCCGCGGCGGCTCAGATCAACGTTGCGTATTACGCGTCCAACACCGACGCCGCGACCGCCTTGGCGGCTGGACAACTGGATTGGGCTGGTAATGACATTGCGAACGTCAACAAGATCTTTGTGGACGCGAACAAGGCAACCAACCACATTTACTTTGCCCCGGGTTCGACCGTGACACTGGAGTTCAACATGACCAGGTGGCCATTCACCAATGTCGCTGTTCGTCGGGCCATCAGCGCTGGCGTCAACCGCAGTGCGTTGAGCATTAAGGGTGAGACTGGCTACGAGGCTCCGGCCACGTCGCTGAGTGCACTTATCTTGCCCAGCCAGGCGTCGTACCTCAATTCGTCCTACAAGAACGACATCAAGTCAACGAATCAGCCCAAGACCGTGAAGTCGATCATGACGAAGGCCGGGTTCAAGAAGAACAAGCAGGGTTATTACGCGTTGAAGGGGAAGGTCGTCAAGTTCTCGTTAGAGGACCCGATTTCCTACTCCGACTACTACGCGGACATCCAGCTCATGTCCTCTGAACTGAAGTCCGAAGGCATCGACGCGACGGTTGATGGCGTCCAGGCGTCGCAGTGGTACAGCGACTCGGCCGCCGGCAGCTTTGACTCGATCGTTCACTGGGGCAATGGTGGGACCGACCCGTACACGCAGTTCGACAACTGGTTCGATTACACGAACTCAGCGGCGATTGGCAAGACGGCCTCGGCTGACTACGGCCGTTACCACAACGCAACGGTGCAGTCGTTGCTGTCGAAGTTGTCAGCGACGGACCCGTCGAACACGGCGGCCGTAAAGGCGGCCACGTTGCCACTCGAGAAGATCGAGGCGACCACGTTGCCCATCGTGCCACTGTTGTATGGCGCGGACTGGGACGAGTACAGCACGGCGAACTTCACCGGCTTCGTGACCGCGGCCAATCCGTACATGGACCCGTCGCCGGGCGACCCCCAATTGCCGTACATCTTGATGCAATTCAAGGCCAGTTAATAATCACCTCTGCGCGCGGGCTAGGAGTTTTCCAACACTGCTAGCCCGCGCGCAGAGAATTATCAGATTACGCGCGACCGCGTCGATATTGCTATCAGCGCGGTCGCGCGCAGTCGCCCTTCGCTGAAACTCGCCCAATTACTATTAGGAGACACCCACACCATGAGTTCGACAAGCCCCCACAACGAGAGCCCACCACGCTCCTTCCCCTCCGGTTTCCTCTGGGGAACCGCCACCGCCTCATACCAAATCGAAGGCGCCGTCGACGTCGACGGCCGCGGTCCCTCTATCTGGGACACCTTTTGTCACCGTTCCGGAGAGGTGTGGAACGGTGACACCGGCGACGTCGCCTGTGACCACTATCACCGAATGGACGAAGACCTCGACCTGATGAAGAAGCTCGGCGTTGGCTCGTACCGGTTCTCGGTCGCCTGGCCCCGGGTGCAGCCGGACGGCAAGGGCCCGGCCAATCAGGCCGGTCTGGACTTTTACCGTCGACTGGTCGACGGACTGTTGGCCCGTGACATCGAACCGACGTTGACGCTCTATCACTGGGACCTACCGCAGCCAATTGAAGACGAGGGCGGCTGGTGCGTTCGCGACACGTCCGAGCGTTTTGGCGAATACGTGGACATCGTGGCGCGAGCCCTGGGCGACTCCGTCGAACGCTGGATCACGCTCAATGAGCCCTGGTGCTCGGCCTGGCTCGGCTACGGCGCGGGACGTCACGCCCCCGGCATCAAGGACATCGGCAAGGCGATCGCCGCGACGCACCACTTGCTGTTGGCGCACGGTAACGCGGTGCCGATTCTGCGCTCGGCGATACCCGGCGCCAAGGTCGGCATCACGCTGAACCTCGGCGTCTCGCGACCCGGCACGACGCACGAACTCGACCTCGCCGCGGCGCGCCGTGCGGACGGTAATCTCAATCGGATATTCCTGGACCCCGTCTTTCGGGGCCGCTATCCCGAGGACATGCTCGAGCACTACCAGGACAACCTGCCCGGATTTACGGTCGTGCACGACGGCGACATGGGGGTCATCTCCCAACCGCTCGACTTCCTGGGGGTCAACTACTACTTCCCGGGTACCATCATGGACTCTTCGCGAGCCAAGGAGGCCCGCGCCGCGGGCTACGGCGTGCCGCTCGGCGAGCAGTTCCCCGACCTTCGGGTGCTCTCACTGGAGACGCCGGGCACCGACACCACTTCGATGGGCTGGGAGGTGGACGCGTCGGGACTCACCGAACTCCTTGTACGAGTGAAGAGCGACTACACCGAGCTGCCCATCTACATTACGGAGAACGGCGCGGCCTTCGACGACTACGTCGATCCCAACGGTCACGTCCTCGACCACGACCGCGTTTCGTACCTCGAGGAGCACATCTCGGCGGTGCACGACGCGATCGCCGCCGACGTGAACGTTCAGGGCTACTTCGTCTGGAGTCTGCTCGACAACTTCGAATGGGCCTACGGTTACTCGCGGCGCTTCGGGATCGTGTGGGTCGACTTTCCGACCGGCACCCGTCTGCCCAAGGCCAGTTTCTCGTGGTACGCCAACACGGTTCGTAACAACGGCTTGGTCTACTCGACAAGTGGCGGGGACTCGTAAGTATTCGTCGTGATTGAACGGCGTCAATTGTTCGAAACGTCGTCGCCTCTCATTACGTTTCGAGCGAGGATGCCGAGCGTCGCGCGAAGTGCTGCTTCGGGGATCACGGGGAATATGCCCGCGTCTCTCCACTCTTGGCTGATGCTCGACCAGTCGTAGTACGACGTCACCAGCGTGGCGTCGTCGACCGGTTCGAGAAGGTAGCCGTAGACGTGACCAATCGATGGCCGAAGGCCCGCCACGGTCCAGGCAATCTCGCGGTCCTCGACGAACTTCGTGATTGTCACCGTGACGTCATAGAGGCTCAAGGGATAGTCGTTCAACGCCTCGCGGTCCATGTGAATGACGAAGGTGTCGCCGACTCTGAGGACCCGGTCGCCTTCGGCGCTCATGAGCATCCCGGAACTGTCGATGGCGACGTGCCCGTTCGGATCGCTGAGGAATCGGAAGATTGACGACGGCGCCGCGTGTATCGTTCGCTGTACTTCAAAACGTTCAATGCTCATGTGCTCTCCCTAGAGGTGACGGGATGATTGGCGCGAAGTGATCGTTGGTGAAATACCCTCCGCCACCGCGCACGTTCATGGGAGGTTCTTCACCTCCTGACGCCGTTGACATCGTCCGGTTTGGAGACATGCGTGAAGCGACCTACGGTGGGGCGATGTGTCGAAACATCACCATGTTGCGAGGACTCGAGCCACCCGCCACCCACGAAGAGATTCACGCGGCCGCGCTGCAGTACGCCAGGAAAGTGGCCGCGGTCTCGTCGGGACCACTGTTGATGGCGGGCGCGTTCACCGAGGCCGTCGATGAGATCGCCGCGGCGACCGAGCGGCTGTTGGGCGCGTTGCCACCTCGGCGCTCTCCGCCGATGACCGTTCCGCCAAATCGACGTCGAGTGTCGAAACCGGACTCCGAAGTGTGAATTGAATTAACCGTCGAGACGCGACGTTACGAAGCCTTGTCGAGCCTTCGGCGCTCGTTGGCCGCGGCGACCAGTGCTTCGGCGAGCATTGACTGTTGGGAGCCGCTCATCTGACCAAACGCGGCCAGTGACGTTGGCTCCATCAAGCTGGTGTTCTGTGCTTTCGACGTTGACAGACCAAACAATCTCATGATGAGTCGCATTCATCCTCCTTCGAAGAAGTCCGACACGATGACGATTTCGGTGTCTCAATTGTCCCGCGCTTCGACCTTTAAGAGGGGGATGGTGACCACGTTCGTATTGATTAACAATCTCTTTGGTTTGCCCTCGCGGAAGCGTCTTTGAGCAGAGTTGTGACTTGATCAGCACGGATTTCCGTTGTGAATGGTGATTTGATTCGAGGATCGTCGTTGTTACAAGATGAATCGTTCAATGGCGCGCGCGAATCCTTCGTCTTCATTCGACGTAGTGACTTCGCTGGCTGACGATTTCACTTCGTTTTCGGCGTTGCCCATCGCGATCGAGAATCCAGAACGTTCGAACATGGAGACGTCGTTTTGCGCGTCACCGATAGTGGCGATGTGGATGGCGGGTACGTCGAACATCGAGGAGAGATAGTCGACCACCATTCCCTTGTTGGCCTGGGGACACGTGATGTCGAGGTAGTACGACTGAGAGTTCGTCGCCGAGAGGTCGGCGCCGAAAGTGGCGTGTAGTTCTCGTTGTGCTCGAGCCAGCGCATCCTTATCGTCGCTCACGCCAACGATCTTGGCGACGCTTTCGCTCACCGAGTCGAAGTTCGCCACCGGCAGGGGGCGGAATTCGCACACCTCGGCTTCATGTTCGACGTGGGGACCGTTCGGGTCACGGACGTACCACTCCTGGCCCCGATAGATCCACGCCGTCACGTCGTGCTCATCGAGGAAATCTATGGTCGTCGTGACGATGTCGTCGTCGATAGTCAGTTCCTCGAGAACGTTTCTGTCGGGGTCGATGATCATCCCTCCGTTGAAACCGGCGATCGGCGTTGACAGCTTCAACGGCTCGATGTACATGCTCAGTCCCCGCGGAGGGCGGCTGCTGGTGATCGCGAAGAGGATGCCGGCGTGGCGCAAGTTGTTGACCGCCTGGATCGATCGTTCGGTGAGGACTTTGTCGGGTGGTACGAGTGTTCCGTCGATGTCGGAGAGCAGCAGTCGAATTCTCGGGTTCATCGAGGCAATGCCCACCGGTCGGGTGCGACGATCCGGTCAATCGAGACCGGACCCCACGATCCAGGCTCGTAGAGCTCGACCTCCGGCGGGTGGGCCAACACCGGCGCGGCGATCTCCCACTGTCGTTCGATGCCGTCGGAGCGGGTGAAGAACGCCTGGTTGCCAAGCATCGCTTCGAGGATCAAGTATTCGTACGCCTCGAGATTGTTGGCCGTTTGGAACGAGTCGGCGTAGCGAAAGGTCATGACGGCGGGGGCGAGACGCATCTGCGGTCCGGGCTGCTTGGCCAGGAAATGAGTCTGGATCGACCCGGGGTCCGCGAAGTCGGCGACCAATTCGTTGCCGTGTCGCTGGCCCTCCATGTGGTCCACGGGGAACATGCGCATGACCGGCTCTTTGAAGCCGATGGTGACCACCTGTCGGCTCTGCGCCATGGATTTGCCAGTCCGCAAGAAAAAGGGCACGCCCTTCCAGCGGGTGTTCTCGACGTCGGCGCGCAGCGCCACGAATGTTTCGGTCTGGGAGTTGGGCGCGACGCCCGGCTCATCGAGGTACCCGTCGTATTGGCCCCGAATGACGTGTGCGGGATTCAGCGGGGCGATCGAATCGAAGACCTTGCTGATCTCATCGCGCAGGGGCTTGGCGTCGAGGGAGATCGGCTGTTCCATGGCGACGAAGGCCAGGACCTGCAAGAGGTGGGTGACGACCATGTCGCGAAACGTTCCGGTCTCTTCGAAGAATGCGCCGCGACCTTCGATCGAGATTGATTCCGGTACGTCGATTTGGACGTAACTGACGTAATGGCGATTCCAGATCGGCTCGTAGAGACCGTTGGCGAATCGCAGGGCCAGGATGTTGTCGATTGACTCCTTGCCGAGGAAGTGGTCGATGCGAAAGACGTGGGATTCGTCGAAGCACTTGGCGATGGTCGCGTTGAGGCGGCGAGCTGACTTCAGGTCGACGCCGAAGGGTTTTTCGCAGATGATCTTGGTGTTCTCGTTCAGTCCGGTCTTGCCCAGCATCTCGATGATGCCGAGTAATGCACCCGGCGGCACGGCGAGGTGGAAGAGCCGCTGCACGGGGCCGCCGATCTCCTTTTCGGCCCGGGCGACCGCGTCGACGAGTTCGCCCGTCCCGTCCTCTTCGGCGTAGGCAAACGAGAGATTCTTCTCGAACTTCTCCCAGTCGGACCCTTCGGGCTTGTTCGAACCGAATTCGCACACCGCGTCGTAGGCGCGCTTACGAAATTCTTCGTCGGAAAGGGCCGAAGCCCGGCGCGAGCAGCCGATCACCCGGTAGTTCTTGGGCAGAAGACCGGCGACCGCGAGATGGAAAAGTCCCGGCAGGACTTTGCGCTTCGCGAGGTCGCCGGTGGCGCCGAACATCACGAAAATGTGATCCGGTGGGATTTTGGCGTGCATGCGGGTGTGCGTTGTCGTCATAACTGGCCTCCCAGAGTTCTTCTACTCAACGTTTTACCGGTGGCCACGATGAATTCGCTCACCATTTCGGGTGCGAAGAGACCGTGGGCACTGACACCCGGGATCGAGGACAAGCGCTCAGCGAGTTCTTGGGGAACGCCGATGTCACCGTGATAGTCGGCGAGGACGCCGCCGTCGGGACTGAGTCCGACGGCGCGCAGGGTTACATCGCCGAGCTCACGAAGCGTTGATTGAAGGCCGAAGGCGTGAAGCTCCAGTGGCACCGGAGCGTGTAACGACGTCACCGGTTTCGAGGAGTCGCCAATGACGACGAAGCGTTTCGCCGACGCCGCCACGATCTTCTCTCGTAGGTGCGCGCCGCCGCGTCCTTTGATGAGCCACCCATCGGGCGCGATCTGATCGGCCCCGTCAATGGCGAGGTCTAACTCGTCGAGCGCGTCAAAAGCCTCGACGACGAGGCCGAGCGAGCGCGCGGCGTCCGCCGTTTCGGGCGACGTCGCCACGTATCTCGCGATGACGCCGCGCCGCGCGATGGATTCGAGCAGACACGCGACCGTCGTACCCGTGCCGAGTCCGACCCGGGTGCCCGATTCGATGAGCTCGGCGGCCGCGTCGGCCGCGTAGCGCTTCTCCGCGTCCAAGCTCATGGCGAAAGCGCCGCGTCGTCGGCCATCACGAGTGAGGACGCGACCTCGACCCTCGCCGCCGGGATCGACGTGTCACCGCGCAACAACTTTGCGAGTGACGTTCGTTTGTCTTCCCCCGTGACGAGCCAGAGCAATTGGTCGGCGCGAGAGAGCGCCTCGTACGTCAAGGTCATTCTCTGCTCACCTTGATACGGGCCGGTGATCGCGACGAGTCGATCACGTTCTTCTAGTACCGGGTCGCCGGGGATGAGGGAGGCGGTATGACCGTCGGGGCCAAGACCGAGGTGAACGAGATCGAAGTGTTCGGGAAGTTGCGTGGCGTAAGACGCGGCCGCCGCTTCGAGATCATCGTCGTTGACCGGCATCGCCACGATGGTTGGCCGACACTCGACGAGAATCCGTTCGAGATTCGTGAGGTTCCGCGTCACGTCGCCCACCGGCGCGATCCGCTCGTCGACCTGAAAGATGACGACGTTGGGCCACGCGACGTCCAACTGCGCCAACTTCTCGAACATCACCCACGGCGTTCGGCCGCCGCTCACCGCGAAGGTGAAGCGTCCGGCGCGTCCGATCGAACGGCGCGCGCACTGCACGACATACTCGGCGGCCGCGGTGGCCACGGCCTCGCTGTCGAGAAAATCGCGCAGTTCGTGGTGCACGTTACGAACTCTTCTCGACGTGGCCGCCGAACTCCGCGCGCATCGCCGAGAGCACTTTGGCCGTGAATTCGCCTTGATTGCGTGATTCGAATCGCTGCCACAGGGCCGCGCTTATCACGGGGGTGGGCACGGACTCGTCTATCGCGGCTTCGACGGTCCAACGACCTTCACCGGAATCGGACACCCGGCCACTGAATTCAGAGAGTTCGGGTGAACGGGCGAGGGCGTCGGCCGTGAGGTCGACCAGCCACGACCCGACGACCGATCCGTGTCGCCACACTTCGGCCACTTCGGCAAGGTCGAAGTCGAATTGGTAGTACTCCGGATCCCGAAGCGGCGTCGTCTCGGCGTCGGCTTCGACGTTCGTGGTGCCCACATTGGCGTGCTTCAAAATGCTCAGGCCTTCGGCGATCGCCGCCATCATGCCGTACTCGATGCCGTTGTGNNACCATCTTGACGAAGTGCCCGGCCCCGTTGGGCCCGCAGTGCAAATAGCCCAACTGCGCCGTGCCGTCGGTGCGTGTGCGCCCCGGTGTCGCGGCGGTGCCGTCCTCGCCGGGCGCGATCGTCCGAAAGACCGGATCGAGGCGAGCGACCACGTCGTCCTCGCCTCCGATCATGAGGCTGTAGCCGCGTTCCAGTCCCCAAACTCCGCCACTCGTGCCGCAGTCGACGTAGTGCACGCCGCGCTCGGAGAGTTGCTTGGCGCGAGCCATGTCGTCGCGGTAGTACGAATTGCCGCCATCAATGACGACGTCGTCGGCATCCAGATACTGCACCAGTTCCGTTAGTGCGTCTTGAGTGATCGCGGCCGGCAGCATGAGCCACACCGCGCGAGGCCCGTCCAGCTTTGTGACGAGGTCCTCGAGTGACGAAGCGCCCACGACGCGTTCACCCGAGAGCTTCTGGACGGCCGCGACGTTGACGTCGTAGACCACACAACGGTGACCATCGCGCACGAGCCGCTGGACGAGGTTCGCGCCCATCCGTCCGAGCCCCACCATTCCCAATTGAATTGGTCGGTCAGTTGTCATGCCTGTCCCCATTCCTCTTCAGTCGTCGATACAGCCTGATCAGTTCGTTGGTCGATGAGTCGTGGTTGAGACTCGGCTCAGCGTCAGACGAGAGTTCCGGGATTATGGCGACGGCCAACACCTTGCCGAGTTCGACGCCCCACTGATCGAAGGAGTCGATATCCCAGAGCGCACCTTGGGTGAAGACCGAGTGTTCGTAGAGGGCGATGATTGATCCGAGGATTCGTGGCGTGAGGATCTCGGCCAACAGCACGTTGCTCGGTCGATTGCCTTCCATGACGCGGTGGGCCACGATGGACTCGGGCGTTCCCTCGGCGCGGACTTCTTCGGCGGACTTGCCGAAGGCGAGCGCCTGAGCCTGCGCGAAGACGTTGGAGGACAGGATGTCGTGGTGCTCGCCGAGCGGATTGAGGCTCTTGGCGAATCCAATGAAATCGATCGGAATGACCGTCGTTCCTTGATGGATCAGTTGATAGAAACTGTGCTGGCCATTCGTGCCCGGCTCGCCCCAGTAGAGAGCGCCCGTGTCGTAGTCGACGGCGGTTCCCTCGAGGGTCACGTGCTTGCCATTCGACTCCATGGTGAGTTGTTGCAGGTAGGCCGGCAGTCGCTTCAAGTACTGCTCGTAAGGCATGACGCCGACGCTCGCGCAACCGAGGAAGTCGCGATTCCACAGGGCGAGCAATCCCATCAGCACCGGGAGGTTCTCTTCGAACGCAGCCGTTCGAAAGTGTTCGTCCATGGCGTGGAACCCGTCGAGCAGCTCGAAGTAGTGCTCCGGTCCGATCGCGAGCATCGTCGAAAGACCGATGGCTGATTCCATCGAGTATCGACCACCGACCCAGTCCCAGAACACGAACATGTTCTCGGTGTCGATGCCGAAAGCCGCGACCTTTTTCGCGTTCGTAGACACCGCGACGAAGTGTTTCGCGACGGCCGATTCGTCGCCGAGTTGTTCGATCAGCCAGCGGCGCGCGGACGTCGCGTTGGTGAGCGTCTCGAGCGTGCCGAAGGTCTTGGACGAGATGATGAAGAGTGTCTCGTCGGCCTGGAGATCGCGCAGGGCCTCGACCATGTCGGTCGAATCAACGTTGGACACGAAGTGGAACGTGAGATCGCGTCGCGAGTAGAAGCGCAACGCCTCGTAGGCCATCACCGGGCCGAGGTCCGAGCCGCCGATGCCGATGTTGACGACGTTTCGAATCGACTTGCCGGTGTGACCTTTCCACTCACCTGATCGCACGCGAGTGGCGAATGAACTCATCTGGTCGAGGACGGCATGGACCTCGGCGACAACGTCGACGCCGTCGACGACCAGCGACGCGCTCTTGGGCATGCGCAGGGCGACGTGGAGTACCGCACGATCCTCCGAGACATTGATGTGCTCACCTCGGAACATCTGATCTCGGCGCTCACCGAGACCGGACTCGTTCGCGAGTTCGATGAGTAGTCGCACCGTCTCGTCGGTGACTCGCTGCTTCGAATAGTCGAGATGTATGCCCTCAGTCTCGGCGTGCAGGCGCTCACCACGCTTTGGGTCCTCCGCGAAGAGGGTCCGCAGGTTCGTCGCGCGAAGGGTGTTGATGTGGGCCTCGAGCGCCAACCAGGCGCTTCGTTGGCGAAGGGGGAGAGTGGTCATGAGAAAGTCCTCGGAGTTAGTTCATGGGAGAAGATGTGACTCCTCCATCATTTCAGTTTGACAACTTCGCGGAACACAAACGAATCCGCGACAATGCTCACACGGGGTGTCGATCACGTGAACGACGATCAACGGGTCTGACTCGCGGGTGGGTCGGCCTCGCCGGTGAGCGGAAGGGTCGGCGGAACGTCGAGACGGGCGACGCCAATCCGGAAGTCGTTCATCCCGTAGTAGACGTCCAGTCGGTCGGGCTCGCCGATGTCGTCGCGACGGTCAATCGCCGTCGGGAAGACGACGTTGGAGGGCGTGCCCCGAGGACCCATGGAGGGCTGGGGCGAAAGAACCGGGTGGGTCGAGCGGTAGAGGAGTTCCTGGGGATGGTCCTTCGCCAGGACCATTACGCCGGCCGAGTACGTGAGTTGGTGCGCATCGCTGTCGGGCGCGGCGACGTCGGCCACACCGTGATAGATGAAGAGCCATCCGTGTTTGGTCATGACCGGCGGAGCCCCGCTGCCAATCTTGAGTAACTCCCAGTCCGAGACCGGCGCGGCCAATCGGTGATGGGACGTGAAATGAGCAAGTGGATACGGCACGTCGCTCGGGACCGCCGGCGTGTAGGAGATCCAGATGCTTTCGCGATGCAAGTCGATGTCGCGGTCCTCTTCCATCAGCATCGTGTCTTCAGGCAGCGTGCCCGGGAAGAGGGGCCGATGAAGAATGGCCAGCTCAAGTTGCTCCGAGGGATTGGGAACGGCGAGCGGGAACATCGCGGCGTCCTTGTTGTCTACGCCGTCGAAGTGGATTCCTTCGTAGGGCTCGAAGGTCGCCAGACCGAGCCGTTCCCAGTGCATTAAGTCATAGGAGAACGCGAGCGCGATGCGCGGACCGAAGGGCGAGAAGGCCGTGTAGGTCATGACGTAGCGCTCCAACGGCTCAACGTAAGTGACGCGGGGGTCCTCGCACCCTCCGCCGTCCGGTCGCAGTTCGTAGGGCATCTCGGGCTCGAGGGCGATGCCGAGTCGTTCGATGTCGCACGGCTCGCCGCTCGAGTCGAACTGCACACGGGCGATGCCGATTCGCGAGTAGTTGCCCTTCGCGACGAGTCTCGGAAAGAGGTAGAGATGTCCGTCCGGTCCCCGGGCGCCCGCGGGATTCAAGATGCCGCCGGCCTCAGTGGCGTTGCCCGGCTCCGGCTCAATCACCAGGTCCAGCGGGCGCATGGCGAAGCCGCTCACGACGGCTTTCCGGGCGACGTGATCTGCACGTCGTCAATGCCGAGGCAGGCGATCACCGTTTGAATCACGCGCGCCGTCTCCCAAGGGTCTCGCACGATGATGCTGTCGACGCCCGCTTCTTGCGCCGGGTAGTCGTTACCGCCGGGAAAGATGGCGTCGCCGGCGAAGAGCATCTCTTGGACGGGAATCCCGAGCTGATCGCGCAGCTTGGCGATGCCGTAGGCCTTGTCGATGCCGGGTTTCGTCACGTCAATCGAGGTGGTGCCGCCCATGTGAATGGCGAACTCCGGCAGCATCGGCTGGAGGATCGCGATGATCTTGGTGCGCTTGGCGAAGTCCGGGTCCCATTTCGCCTTCGCCTCGAGTGGCGCCTCTTGACCGAGCACCGAGAGCGTGATCTGACTACCGCGGTCTTCGATCGCCTGGCCCCAGATCTTGTCGACCTTGGTGCCTGACTGATCGTAGGCGTCTTGGAGCGCCTTTATGATCCGCGCACGCTCGTCGACGCTGAGGTCCTCGGAGTAGACCTTCGACCAATGACCGACGTACTCGTAGAACTGCGTGCCGCAGGTCGGCAAGAGAAAGAGATCCTTCAACCGTTCGTCGTCCGGGAGGTTGGCGAGTAGTTGTTTCTGGAACTGTGACCAGTCGCCACCGGAGATGACGGCCACCTTCATGACGCCCAACAGATCGTGCAATAGAGCGGCGACGTCGGCGCCCAGGGGCGACTTACTCGGCGCGAGGGTTCCGTCGAGGTCGAATACGAAGAGCTTCTTAATGGCGTTCCTCCCGGTGGGGCCCCTCGGCGGGCTATCGGCGTCGAAAACTTCATCGACCTTGCACCACCCTAAACGAGCGAGAATGCTTGAGGCATTGACGTCCCAAGGGTCCGGCCCTTTCGCCAACCATCCTTTGCTCGGTCGATCGGACTGAACGAAAGATTCGGAACTATCCGGACAGTATTGAGTATGAGACGATTCTCGAGATCGACGGTCGGCCGGAGTGTGCTGATTGCAGTCGCTCTCGGCGTCGCGTGCCTCGGACTTCCTTCCATCAGTGCCCTCGCGGCTCCAGCGACGACCACGACGCTGCCCGCGACGATCGTCGCCGCGGGCAATGCTTACGCGCTGCACCTTTTGAACGCGCAGCCGATACCTTCAGAGGCTCGTGAAGTCACCTCCCTCCCAACACCACTCGCTCCGAACGGCGACGTGGGTGAGTCGGCGGGCGTTCGACAAGCGCACCATTTGTATCTATTGCCCCAATCGGTTTCCGTCGATCAGTACGTGCGCGCACATTTACCGGACGGAGAAAAAGTTACGGAGACCGGATCAGGCAACGCGCCGAACACGTACCCCGTTTACAACCTTGGCCTATCACTTCTTTGCGTCAGTTCTCACATCACGTTCTGCGGCGTCTATTACCAGACAACCGAGGCGAAAAATGGTGAGCAAGAGTTGCGCGTCGACGTTCAGGTGATTTACCTCCCCATCGTCCACGCCACAATGCCCACGAGCGGCGTGGTGACGGTCACCGGTTACGGACAGACTTCGTTGATGGACGGGTCAAGCAATCCGACTTCGGTCGTCCTGACGCACCACCAAGCACTCACCTTGCGAACCGTGGTCGCCGAACTGAAGGACTTTGGCGGTGGCATGTGCATGGAAGATTCGTTGATGTTGAAGATCAACGTGGTGAAGGGCGGCAAAGTGGTGTGGGCGGCAACGGCCGACGAATGCCCCGGCGCCCTCACGATCACTTCAGCGAAGGCGAATCTGACTCTCTACGATCGATCATGCTCGTTCTGGCACGTCGTCGATTCTTTCTTCGCATCCGGTACCGCCAATGGTACGAAGTCAGACAGCAAAGTCTGCGTCGATTCGCAGGACGGTTGATTCGTCGGGATCCTCGTTAGTGACTGGTCGGCCGTCGCGACGTCAAGTTCTTCGATCGCGGCGATCGGACCGAAGTTCGGCTCGCCGGCGATCGGCAACAGCATGATGAGCGCGCTGATCGAAACGACGACGGCGATGATCGTCAACTCCCCTCGATATCCGAGAATGGTCACGAGAATCGCGCCCAGAGCTATCGACATCGTCTGCGGGAGTGATGCGATCAAGTCGAAGGCCGAGAAGGCTCGTCCCTGAAGCTCGGCCGGTGTTCGAAGTTGCAAGAGCGTGTAGGCACCCACCAGAAGCGGCGGTAACGCCACCCCGAAGACCACGCCGCCCATCAACACGAAAGCGAGTGAACCACCTTCGAGGAGCAGTGACCCAATCACGATGCCAACCAGGCCGATCCCGCACAGCCACCGTTCGCCGACTCGTCGCATCGAGGGCGCCGATAGTGGTCCGCCGATGAGCGCTCCGACCCCCTGGACGGCCATCAAGACTCCGATGAAGCTTGGACTGCGGTGCAGTTCGTTGCTGGTTATGGCGAAGATCGCCGTCTCGAGGAAGCCAATGACACTGAGCGCGACCGCTAACGAGATTGCCATGCGCCGAAGGATTGGCGTTCGCGCCACGTGGTGGAAACCGGCCGAGATTTCCGCCAGAAAATGTTGCGGTGATCGAATCGGCTTCTCTTCGCGCACGTGCAAGGCGAGGACCGACCAACCCGCGATGACGAACGTGGCCGAGTCCAACGCGGCGATCCAGTGACCGCCGACGACGACAAAGAGGCCGGCACCGACAAGGGGGGCCACGAGTCGGAAGCCTTCGCGGACCGTTCGCAAGAAGCCGTTGGCGTCGCCGAGTTGCTCCGGAGGCAACAGCGTCGTCAAGAAGGCCGACTGCGCCGAACCGATGAAGTTGCCGGCGAAGCTGTAGAGGAACATCGTCAGATAGATGATCCAAATGTCCGAAGAGTTGTGCACGAAGAGCAGCAACATCACGAGTGCCGCGCTGACGAAGTTCACGCAGATGAGCGTGGGGCGACGGCGCACGCGGTCGACCACCATGCCGGCGAACGGTGAGAACAGCGCCGCCAAGGGAAAGAAGAGAAAGGTCAAACCGGCGTCGGCGTTCGAGTGCGTCAGTTCCTTGACCCAAATGCCCAGGGCGAGAAACATGGCGGTGTCACCGAAGAGCGAGAAGCTCTGGCCGATGAGATAAACCCTCGCGTCCCGCGACTTGGCCAGGTCACGCATCGTCACTGTGGTCCTCCCGGAAGTCGCACGGGGTAGGTGAACATAAGGGCTTCGACGGGCAATGCCCCTTCACTTCGCGCCGACGGATCGGAGAGTCGGTCGAGGAAGCGATTGAAGACTCCGAGGATCTCGTGGGTGACGGCTTCGAGTTCAGCGGGGGTGACCCAAAGTATGGTTTCGACATTCTGCGAGGCCTCCTGCCAGACTTTGGGAAAACTGGCCTTCGCATTTATGAAATCCGCGAGGCGACTCATCGCTCGATCGAAGACCATTCGCTCGAGGCTTTTCGCGGCAACACTGGTTTCCGGATCCTCCGTGACGTCGCTGAATCGCATGCCGACGTTGATGATCTTCCACGGGCGAAGTCGTCCTGGACCGGCGTCAGCCTCTTCGACGAAGCCGTACTTAGCCAATTGGCGAAAGTGAAATGAACAGGTGGTTGGTGACTCGCCAATGAGTTCGCCGGCCGCGGTCGCGGTGAGCGGCCCATCAAGCGCCAGCGCTTCGAGCAGGGCCAGTCGCACCGGATGTGTGAGCGCCCGAAGAGTCTTTGGGTCGTTGACGTCGCGGAGTTCAGATACGGAGTCAGCGTTCGCCGCAACTGGAGTTTCGGAGTGAGGACTATCTGGTGTCATAATTCGAGAGTACCCTATCGAGAGAGTTCTGTCGAGAGAGTACTCTCGAACTTTCCAGATACCTTGACCGTGATGCTCGTCTTCACCCTTGCGCTCGTGGCTGACGCTCTTGTCAACGCCTTCCTCGTCACCTGAGCAACGGTTCAAGACGCGCGGCACGCTTCTGCTGTAGAGCGCGCCCTCGGTGCTTCGCCGAGTCAAGTCGGTTTGGCCCTCATGGTGGCGCAATTACTTCCTGCGATCCCTAAAGCATTTATAGGAATCCGCTTTGGCCCCGCGCTCTTCGGTGCGGTCAGCCATGATTCGGCGGTGCTGCCATCGGAACGCGTGCTTGGGGCGGTTCTACTTCTCACTCTCATTGTCGTGTCAGCCTTAACGGCCATTCCAGCTTGTATTGGTGCGCGCCGATCCGTTGCTGCGATCCTTCAGTCCGAAACCGTTTGAGTGAGCGCCCTATAACGTCACGAGTGCAAGAGACGCTACGAATCTGGTCACCGTCCGCCGCGAACGAGGAGTTCTCTTCGATGAAAGGTACTCAAGTGGAGAAGCGATTAGTAACACGATACGCAACCAAGTCCAAAGTCGCGGCCGACGAAAATCAAAAGCGGGTTGAAGGCGTCTTCAAGGAATTGGAGAACACGAAGCCGGACAACATCAGCTATATCGTTCTGCGTCTTGCGGACGATTCGTTCCTTCACGTGTCGTTTCACAACCACGGTGAGGATGAGACCAACCCGATCTCGGCGACGCCAGCGTTCGCTCATTTCCAGGACGGTCACGAGAGTCGTCGTGATGGCGCTGTGAGTCAAACGAGTGCAATGCTCGTTGGCTCGTACATCACTGACATCGGTTAATTCGCACGAGAAACCCGTCAATCGATGTTGATACCCCTCCCTTCATGATCCCTCTCTCCGTACTCGATCTCGCGACGGTCGCCACCGGTTCGACGCCGGCACGAGCTTTTGCCGAAACGACCGCCGCGGCAATTGAGGTCGAGCGTCTCGGTTACAAGCGACTGTGGGTGGCTGAACATCACGGGATGCCCGCCGTCGCCAGCTCCGCACCGGCCGTCCTCATTGCGCACCTCGCGAACGCGACTTCCACCCTGCGAGTCGGTTCTGGCGGGGTCATGTTGCCGAACCACGCACCGCTGGTCGTGGCCGAACAGTTCGCGACGCTCGAAGCGTTACACCCCGGTCGAATCGACCTCGGGTTGGGACGCGCACCGGGCACGGATCACGTCACTGCTCGAGCGTTGCGTCGCTCGCTCGACCTCGGTGCCGATCGTTTTCCGGACGACGTCGTTGAACTCATCAAATATCTGTTGCCCAACACTGGCGTACCGGTTCATCCCTTCGCGAATCCCGGAAACGGCTATTTGCCAGAGCTGTGGTTGCTTGGTTCGTCGACGTTCAGTGCCCAGCTGGCGGGCGTTCTGGGTCTGTCGTTCTCATTTGCGTACCACTTCGCCCCGGCGCAAGTGGATGCGGCCCTCGCGACGTACCGTGCGAATTTTCGGCCTTCGATCGTCCTGCGTGAACCTCAGGTGATGGTGGCCGCCTCCGTCATTTGCGCTCCGAGCGAAGAGGAGGCCAAGTGGCTCTCCGGATCGTCGGCGCTCAGCATCGTGCAGATGAGAACCGGTCGCCCGGGTCTGCTGCCCTCGCCGCAAGAAGCCGCGGCGTATTCGTTTACTCCGATGGAAGAAGCGATTGCCGCCGAAGCCATGTCGACCCATCTGATTGGCGATCCGGACACTGTCGCTTCGGGACTCCTTCATTTGCAACAGCGAACGGCGGCCGACGAGTTGATGATCTCGACTCGAGTCCATTCACTCGAAGCTCGACTCGAATCGCTTGCGCTCGTGGCCCGGGCCTGGGGGACGGCCGGGACACGTGGGGCAGGATCGGTCAACTGACAGCGCCGAGACGAATTAGGAGCGCTGTTCTCCGCGTTGTTCTTCGGCCACGAACTCACGAGCCACGAAACCGAAACGGGTGCGATCGTACACCGTGAGTCCGCTGAGGGGTGGTGAATAAGCGTGGATGCTGGCGGCCGGTTGGCCGGATTCGTAGATCACGTCGTGAACATGCTCGGGACCGAAGCAGCCGCTATCGCCCGCCACGTAGTGGCGATCTCGGACGCTGACGTGGTCTACGGCGCGATACGTTTCGTACAGAGCGCCGGCGGTGACGGTCCACGCGCCCGACGAACCACCGTGGTCGTGCCAATCGGAAGACTGTTCACGCTCCCACGTGAGCAACCGTACTTCGTAGCTCTCAGTAGCGAACAGTTGGAGCCACCAGCGATTCACTTCGTCATCGACCAGCAAGTCTTCGAACAAGTCGGGCCGCGCCGCAAGAGCGTTGGTGACCTTCTCGAGCGTGTCCGTGTCGAGTCGGCCCGTGGGCAACTGCAGCGACTCGAAGAACTCGCGAAGCTCGTTGACGCGTGACTCCGGCGCTTCGCTGAAAATGGTTGCGACGTTGAGTGACATGATGCCTCCTTAACTGGTTGCAATCAATATACATCTATTCCTAGTGAAATAATAGGAAATATGAAGGCCTGGTCCATCGAGGATCATTTGCCGAACGAGAAAGCGGTTCGGACCTGCGCTTTTGTTGGTCGATTGCTCGGTCAGCCGGTGAACTTCGTTGCCGAGTTAATCAATGAAAATGACGAAGAGGCTATGCGCTCGGCTTACCTCCGCGCGACGTCATCGTTGAAGGGCACTCCGAACGACCTCGCCGACCGCGTCGGTTTCGAGCAGGAACCCGTCGTGCCCGAACTCCGACTGTATGACGTGCACTTCATTGTCACCCGGCAACAGACGCGCGATTTCAAACTGCTGTTCCAACGGGTAGAGGCGGTCGCTCGCGATGCCGGCGACTGTGACGCGTGCGCAAACAGTGCTGAGCGCTTCGGCGATGCCACCTCGTCCACGACCGATGTCGTGATGATTCATGGCATCGCTCAGTACGACGTAGCTGTTCGCGTCGAATCTTCGAACGAGCTTCTGGCCTTGATACTCGAGGTATGACTCGATGGCGTAACGACCGCCGTGGAGCGGTACCTCGTCCTCCTGAGCTTCGCGCGCGAACCGGACGTCGAATTCGCGCTCGGTCCGGTAACTGAATTGGCCGAGCCCTCGTGCGAGCGAGAGACCGACCCACGGGTGATGAGCGCTGAAGTAATAGTCACCGCCCGCGAAGGCGGGATCGGATTTGATGGCGCGGATCTGGAGCGAACAGAGCGCGATCTGCTCGGCGGACGCGGCCGCCGACACGGCCAAGATAACGGCCCGTTCAACTCGGTCGACGTATCCCACGCACCACTCGAGCGCGCGCATCGCGCCCATCGACCCACCGATCACCGCGGCCCACGTGTCGATACCCAACTCGTCGGCGAGTGCGGTTTCGACGACAACTTGGTCGCGAATCGTGATGGTTGGGAACTTGGATCCGTAGGGCGTGTTCTCGTCATCTGGCGAGGATGGTCCCGTCGTGCCCTGACAGCCCCCGAGGACGTTGGGACAGACCACGAAATACCGGTCCGTGTCAATTGGTCCTCCGGGGCCAATGAGCCCGTCCCACCAACCGGGCGAGAGGTGGCCCGGCCCCTTTGGTCTTGCGGCGTGCGAATCACCCGACAGGGCGTGTAACACGAGGACGGCGTTCGAGCGGCTTTGGTTCAGCTGGCCCCACGATTCAAAGGCCACCGTGACACTCGGCAGCGCCGCACCGCTCTCCAGGACGAAACCCTGGTTTCCGTTTCCCTTCAGTTCGACGAAGTGGCGCTGACCGGGGTCGTCGCCGACCTGCCACGTACCCGGAATCGGAGTTGGGCTCACGCGTCCTTTGCGGCCCGAAACCCCGCGTCGAGGTCCGCGAGGATGTCTTCGATTGACTCGAGTCCGACCGAGAGTCGCACGAGATCCGGACTCACGCCGGTCGTCGTTTGCTCGTCTTCGGTCAGTTGTGAGTGCGTCGTCGAGGCCGGGTGAATCGCGAGGCTCCGGACGTCGCCCACGTTCGCCAAATGACTGAACAGTTCGAGGCCTTCGATGAATTTCTGACCGGCGCTGAGGCCCCCTTTGATGCCAAAGGCGATGATCGAACCCCCGCCAAGAGGGAGGTAGCGCAGCTGGCGCTCGTGCCACGGACTCGACTCGAGGCCGGGATAGGCCACCCACGAAACCTCGTCACGTGCTTCGAGCCAATTGGCGACGATAACGGCGTTTTCCACGTGCCGCTCCATGCGGTAACTCAAAGTCTCGAGGCCCTGAAGGAAGAGAAACGAGTTCAATGGGGCAATCGCGGCGCCCACGTCACGCAGATACTGCAGTCGAGCCTTGAGCACAAAGCGCGCGGGAAAGAGGGGCGCCGGAAGTTCGGCGAACACCAGCCCGTGGTAACTCGGGTCCGGTTCGGTGAACGCCGGAAAGCGACCGCTGGCTTCGTAATCGAACGTGCCGCCATCGACGATGACGCCGCCGATTGACGTGCCGTGCCCGCCAATGAACTTCGTCGCTGAATGCACCACGATGTCGGCGCCGTGCTGGAGCGGTTGGGCCAGGAAGGGCGTTGCCAAGGTGTTATCGACCACCAAGGGGATTCCGTTGTCGTGCGCGACCTTGGAAACACCCTCGAAGTCGAGGACGTCGCCCTTGGGGTTGCCCAGGGTCTCGGCGTAGAACGCCTTCGTATTCGGTCGAATGGCGCTCCGCCACGCTTCGAGATCGTCCGGATCGTTCACGAACGAGACCTCGATTCCGAGCTTGGGCAAGGTGTAGTGGAAGAGGTTGTACGTGCCGCCATATAGGGACGCTGATGACACGATGTGACCACCATTTTCGGCCAGGTTCAAGAGCGCGATGGTTTCGGCGGCCTGGCCACTGGCCACGGCGAGGGCCGCCACGCCGCCTTCGAGCGAGGCGACGCGGTCTTCGAACGCGGCCTGAGTGGGATTCATGATGCGCGTGTAGATGTTTCCAAGCTCTTGGAGTCCGAAGAGCGCCGCCGCGTGCGCCGTGTCTCGAAATACGTAACTGGTCGTCTGATAAATCGGGACCGCCCTTGCATTCGTGGTCGGGTCCGGCGAGGTGCCCGCGTGAATCTGTCGAGTTTCGAATCCCCATTCCGGCACGATGTTCTCCTTCTATTGATTGGTTCGCGATCAGTCACGAACCGAATGAATCATTATTTATAACAAAGTCGATGGTTTTAATCAAGTTTAGGAAGTCGAGAAACAATAGCCGCTGTAAGTAGGTGGCTGACGACAAATTCCGCGTCTGCGGCAGTCCGCGGTCGCGACTCTCGTTTAGTGACACCCTTTGCCCCGTGCGCGCCGAATTTTAGAGTCGTAGTTCGGCGGGGTCCTGGCCCAGTACAGACCGCTTCCAGTCCGTGATGTCAACGACGACGATTCCTATACCGATGACATCGTTCCCAATCGTGACGGGATACAGATTGGTCAACCAGGAGTGAGTTACACCGGGGTTGGCTGAAGTTTGCCCCGAGACTTCTCGATTGGCAACCGGTGAATTCGTTTCGATCACGTGTCGATAGAGGGGCTCAAGTTGGGGCCACAGCGTGGGGACGACTTCGGCGATCGTTCGACCCAGTTGCTCGGACACTTCCTTACCATGGACGGCGGCGAGCATGGGATTCACTCGCACAAAACGAAAGTCGCGATCAACGAATCCCATTCCCACAATGGACGTCGATTGGTACCTTTCGAGAATCGTAAGCGCGTCGGTGGTGGCGCGATCGGTCGCGCGGACGTAGGCCGCTACCCGGCGTTCATCGTCTCCGGCCGGGGCAACCCCGGCGTCGTTGGGGACAATCGTTGTGAGTGGCGTCGTCGCGGACCGGCCACGACCGTGCAACTTCACTTCGTACAGGCGTCGGTCGGCTTCACGTACGATCTGTCTCGCGATGGGTTGTGATGGATCCAATTCGGCGTAGCCCACGCTCACCGTCGGCCGACCGGACGCCGTGGCCGCGACGCTCATTCGTGCAGCGATCTCGGCGGCGTCTTGAATGGATGCCATTGGCAATATGACCGCGAACTCGTCACCGCCGAGTCGTCCGACGGTGTCGAAACTTCGGCTTGCTTTCCTTAGAGTGCGTCCCACGTTGCGCAGAGCATCATCGCCGGCCAGGTGACCGTAGGTGTCGTTGAAGGCCTTGAAGAAGTCGAGGTCCATCATCAAGAGGCTTAAGGGCTCTCCCTGGCGTAGCGCACGATGGATCTCAACTTCGAGTCGTTGGTAGAAGGCTCCATGATTGAGACAACCGGTCAACGTGTCAATCGTCGCCAACGTCGAGAGTTCGGTTCGTAGATCGATTTCGTCGTCCAGCAGTCGAGTGCGAGCTGCCGAGACTCCTACCGCAACCACCACCAACCCCACGAGCGCCATGGCAAACATCGCGATGACCGACGCCGATCGATGGACGTCCCGGTCGAAGAGCCAGACGTACGTGAACTCTCCCAGCGTCGCGACGCCGCACGCGATTACCTGTCGCACTTCGAGCGCCAAGGCTGCGCTGACGATGGGCAGCGCCAGTAGAAAAACGAGCGGACTATCGATGCCGCCGTCGAAGTGAATTGACACCGTCAAAATAACTCCCGCGAGGAGCGTCCATCCGAACGAATACTGCGATCGCAAGGTCATTGAGGCGAATCGATCGGTGAGAGGTATGCAGGCCACCAACGCGAGGAGAGTGACTGAGGTGAGAGTAACCAGGAATACTCGATGCGGCTCACTCAGTGTCAGGAGGAAGTACACGAGTGTGGCGACGGTTTCGCCGGTGAACACGAGGATTCCGACGCGAAGATAGTGGGACCAGAAGCGCTTCGTATGCTCTCGCCCGTCGAGGCGGCTCGGTATGGGACTCTTCGCCTCGGCGTCATCGTCGAGGGAATCTCGATGGTGGGCGTTGATCATCATTGGCCCCCTCCGATGACTGGCAAGACGCTCTTTCGACGCATGAGAACCACCGACGGGCGCGGCCACTCCTCACCTACGACACCTAATAGTGTGAACTACCTTCGAATTTTCATCGTTGAGCCGTCGATGGGAGTAGGGCCGAACGTCATCATTCCCTGCAGATACGGCCAATCCGTTACTTGGGCGCCGAATTGAATCGGCACGTCCTTGGCAAGTCGTCGGTCGAATTCGCCCTCCATAGTCGCTCTGGTCAAATGAATGGCCACGGTGGAGGAATGTTCGTCGATCCTCAGTGATCGACGTAGGTCGAAGGAACCACGACGACCGGAACGGTCGCGTGTTCCGCGACCTCGAGGCTGGTGCTGCCCAAGAGAAGTCCGTCACGCTTACCTTCGCCCCGTGAACCCACGACGAGCGCGTCGGCGTTGACTGGTGCGCACGCCATGCGCAAGAGCACCGAACACGCGTCACCATTGGTGACCAGCCATCGAAGGCGGCTCTCATCGAATGCATACTCCTTCGCGAGACCGAGAAGTTCCGGCGGTAGCACGTCTGGCGAATACCGAGCTCGGAGGTGTTCGAGTAAGCCGGTCGCGTGGACGATCGTCACGGTGGCGTCGACTTCACGCGCCGCGCGTAGCGCCCAGCGCACTGCGATCGTTGAGTCGAGCGATCCGTCATAGCCCACCGCAAGGTTCCGGAAAGTTTTCATGGCGTCTCCGTTTCATCACTGTGCCGCAACATCTCGATCGCCACCAGGCGGGACTGTCTCGTCCGCGCAACGTGGTCCGCTCCCGGACCTCCGTTCGAAGGGGGTTCGTCTTCTTGGGGGTGTCCGAGGGCTGTGCTCAATGTCGCGAGGATGGACGAGCGCAGCGCTTCGAGGTTGTAGCCGCCCTCGAGAAAGAAAGCAACCCGCCCAGGACGTGGCGCGCAATCCATCACGTAGTTCGTCATCAATCTGAAGTCCCCACTGGTGAGACAAAGATCGGCCATTGGATCGTCGCGGTGAGCGTCAAAGCCGGCCGATACCAACACCCACGTCGGATTGAACTCGGCGATCACCGGCCCGGCAATCTCACTCATCGCCCGCAGCATGACATCGCCCTTCGCGCCGGGGGGCAGCGGTAAGTTCACCGTCCGGTCATTCGCATGTCGACCGCCGACTTCGCTCGCCGAACCACTTCCGGGAAAGAGCGGCCATTGGTGGGTGGAGACATAGAGGACGTCAGGTTCGTCCCAGAAGATCTGCTGGGTCCCGTTGCCGTGATGCACGTCCCAGTCGACGATGAGTACCCGTTCCCCCAGCCGTAAAAGTTCGGCGGCGGCCACCGCAATGTTGTTCAAAAGACAAAAGCCCATCGCACGATCGGCGAGGGCGTGATGTCCGGGCGGTCGGGCGGCTACGAAGCCAACGCCGTCGTCGCGACGGCGTAATTCGTCGATGACTTTGAGCCCGGCGCCAGCCGCGTATGTGGCGATGGTCCAGGAGTCGAACGTGGCGTAGGTGTCGTCATCAATATTGCCGCCGCCCGCATAGCAAAAGGCGCCCAGCTCATCGAGATAGTTGCCGTTGTGAACGCGAACGAGTTCCGCGCGGCTGGCGGTGTAACTCTCCGCGACAACGAGCTCGCTTCCCAGTCCGAGGTCATCCACGGCGGCCATCGCAGCCACCATTCGTTCGGGTCGTTCCGGATGCCCGATATCTTCGTGGCCCGAGTCGCTATAGGGCCCATTGATGACCAGCACCATGGGCTAACTCGTTCCGACCGCACGCTCGTCGAGCGCGGCGCTGGAACTGTCCCGTTCAATCGAGAATCGCACACTGATCTGTCCGCCGGACACTGACGAAGTGACCGGGAAGGCCGAGTGTCGAAAGACGGACATCATGTCACGGTTCTCGAACAGTGTTTCAGCCATGAACGTCGTGATGCCCCTTTCGCGAGCGGCGTTCGCCAGGGCGTCGAGGAGGATACGTCCGAGTCCCAAATGCTGGTAATCGTCCCGGACCACGAAGGCCACCTCGGCCCCAGTCGTTGTCGGTTCTCGATCGTAGCGTCCGACCGCCACTAGATCATCGCCATCTTCAACCACAAAGGCCATGCGGTCTATGTAGTCAATTTCCGTGAGGTGCGCGACCTCCTGGAGTGAGAGTTCAGGATGAATCGAGAAGTATCGACGATAGATGGAGTTAAACGACAGTTTGTGGTGAAACGCAACGAGTTTGGCAGCGTCAAGGCTTCGTATGGGGCGTAGGTGCAAGGAGGCGCCGCTCCGTACCACGATGTCGGTCTCCAATTCGACCGGGTAGCGACCGGCGACGAGATGGGCGCGCACGTGGCCATCGCTCTCATGCGGTTGAATTGGTTCGCCGATGTCGTTCATGACGTCACGCGGACCGCTTGAGATCTGATCCGCAAGGTCTCAACCGCACGACGGTTTTCCAGGCTTAGCAACGGCATGACTCCATGGTCGCCTCTTGAGGTCGTCACCCATTAGGGACGAAGGTCATTTACTGGTCACGGTACCCGTATCGAGCGTCTGGGGATGAGCTCAGTGGAAATCTGTCGGCGCACCGAAGAAGATGACCGAAGGCTACATTTCGTTTCTGGCGACGTTCACTCGCCTTTAAGGTCGCGGAGGGTGAAGAGCTTGACGCCGAGGCCCGCAGTGAGCATTGCAATGGCCGCCATAATCGCGTTGGTGGTCCAGTCAATCGGCGTGGCGGGAGCCGCCGCCATCTGATGGAAAGCGGAAAGGTCAAGAATCCAGTGGTTGATACGCACCCCTCCGCCCACTATTTCGACGAGGAAGAACCACACCAATAATCCGTACGTGACGACGTTCACGTACCGGGGCGCAATGGTCAGCGCGAACACGCCAAACCCGAACACCACCAGGGCGGGAACGGCAACATTCAACCCGGCGCCGAGCATCGATAGAAGATTCACGTGAGCGTGATCGCTTACGGCGCCGGTCCACGTCGCGATACCGGCCAGCAACCCACCCATGACGATCGCTACGACGCCGAGGGCAATCCGACCGCCGAGCCACGAGGACCTCGAAAAGGGTTGGACGAGGAGATTGTCAAGTTGTCCTCTCGATTCCTCTTTGCGGGCTACCGCGACTTGACTGACGGCGACGAAGGTTAGCGCGACGGACATGATCAGGAGCGCCACGCTCAAGTACGCTTCGGCCCCTGAGACCCCGAGGCGCGCAAACACCGATCGCAGACTCGGGGAACTGGTGATAATTTTGCCGCCCGACTTCGCGATGCTGCCGAGCAGAAGTCCGTAGGCGGCAATCGAGACCGCCCACGCGATCAGGGCCGAACGAGACAAGTAGAGAGCGAGGCCAAGGGGGTTCGACGGAAGTTGGCGGATCGATGAAATGGTTGAGCGATCCGCGAGTATGCCCGCGCCGAGGTCTCTGCGTCCCGCGAGATTGACTGTCGCTACGGCCATGACAATGACGAGACCAACGATGGGCACGAAGGCGATAGGTCGCGGACTGGTGAGCGGTTGAAGTTCTTCGATCCAGCCGAGCGGTGTGACCCAACGTAGCCAGGCCAGATTGGATCCCGAATCGGCGATCATCCGCAGCGCGTAACTGACGCCGAGGATGGCTGACGCGAAACTGGCCGCTTGACGTCGCGACGTCGAAAGCTGACTGCAGAGTGATCCCACCGCAAGAAACATGATGGCGCCGCTCGCGACGGACAAAGCAAAATAGATTGCCCCGCCTGTGCCGATACCTACCTTGGATGAACGACCGACCGCCGCGGTGATGAGCGCAGTTGAGACGAAGAGCGCGAAGCCCCCAGCGCAAAGTCCCAGGAGCGCTTGTTGGGCGGCACCGCGACGCGTGACTTGACCGACCAGGAGAAGCTCCCAGCGTCCGGCGTCCTCCTCGCCGCGCGTCATCTTGGTGCTCGTGAGTATGCCCCACACGGCGCCGATGATCGCGAGTACCGCGAGACACTTCCACGCGGTGTAGCCCGGTACGGTTCCAATCTGGTTCGCGGGTCCGACAAGGGCACTGATCCCGGTGTTGTGTGCGAACTCATCGACCAAGATTTGCCGAGCCGCCGGGGTCTTGTAGCTCGTCGCGTACGCCAACGCTTGAGTCGCGACGTACAGGCCGAAGACGACGCCCCATCCGGCACCCACTCGAATCGACTTTCGAGCGGTGAGGAGCGCGATGACAGTGCGCGACGAGCGGTCGATTCGCGCCTCTCGCCGAAGCGTCAAATTACTGCCCTCGGTCAGCATTCGCCACCTCAGCCGTTGGCGATCCATAGTGCGATAAGAACAGTTCTTCGAGAGACGGCTCGCGACTCAAGAGTTCGATGACACCGGTACTCGCAAACACCTGGAGCAGGGGTTCGATCGAGCCACGAACCTGGCATCGAACTCTGGAACCTTGCACTTCGACCATCGAGACCCCCGCGATCCGAGTGACGTCCGGGACATTTCCTTCAAACGTCGCTTCAACGGTGAGGGCTGACAGATGTCGCATCTGGGTCATGGTGCCCATTTCCACGAGTTCGCCAGAGCGCAGAATGCCTATGCGGTCACAGAGCGCTTCAACCTCGCTCAATATGTGCGATGACAACAGCACGCTCTGGCCGCGCTCCTTCGCCTCATGCACGCAGAGTCGAAAGGCCTGTTCCATGAGCGGGTCGAGGCCGCTGGTCGGTTCGTCCAGGATGAGCACGTCGGCTCGTGTCATCAATGCGGCGACCAATATGAGTTTTTGTCGGTTGCCCTTGGAGAGTGCACGGACCCTCTTGGTCACGTCCAGACCGAAGCGGTCGATAAGAGTGACCCGATAGTCCTCGTCGACATGACCGTGCACTCTGCCCAAGAGGTGCAGTGTCTCAGCGCCACTCAGCGTGGGCCAAAGACTGGCTTCGCCGGGTACGTACGCGAGCCGGCGGTGGGCTTGAACGGTCTGACGACGGGAATCCATTCCAAAGATCTCGGCGCGGCCCGCCGTCGGGATGAGCAAACCGAGTAGCAGCCGAATCAACGTTGTCTTGCCCGCGCCATTGGGGCCAAGGCAACCCACGACTTCTCCCTCATTGACCTGCAGGTTTAATCCGCGGAGCGCACGCGTAGAACCAAAGTCCTTGCGAAGATCGAAGGTTTCAATCGCCGGTGTCGTCATGGGCGCTCCTCTAATTACATTTTTTCATTGAAACCGTCATTGTGTCCAATGTTCCTTCGACAAAACCACACCGTCACATTGACTATGGCTGACCACATCAGGTGCAGCTCCCGGATGGTCGGGGCCATTGGTCCTGTTTTCGAATCGGGTGTTCTCCCTTGTCAATCGTCGTGGCAAGCGCGTCAATCGTGCAAGACATCCGTAATTGGCCCAAAATTTGAAGACTCCTTCAAGTACGCGACAACGGTTCGAATCGCCGAAGTGAACCATGGACGTCCCGATGGAGTATTCGGGCTTGGTCGAGACCCGACAATGGTTGAGTGCGTGCGGGCCAGCACTATCGTTTCATGTGTAGTCGGCACGAGATTTTCAGGGAGAATTGCGGAGGAGACAAGTGAGTTCCGTTCAGCAGGACAAGAAGGAATCGAGCGCTCGCGTTATCGAAGGGCACCGAATTGTGGTGGGAATCGATGGCTCACTCGCCTCACTTTCTGCGCTGGAATGGGCAGCGCGTCAAGCGGAACTCACGGACGCGTCACTTGAAATCGTGGCGACGTGGGATTGGCCCACCGGTTTGGGTTGGTCAATAATCCCCGAGGGCTACGACCCTGCCGCCGAGTTGCTCAAGATGATCGACCCTCTTATGGTGTCCCTTCGAACAGCGCATCCGAAAATCGTGGTGGAGTCGAAGATTATCGAAGGTCACCCGGCACCGGTGCTCATTAGAGAATCGAAAGGTGCCGACCTACTCGTCATCGGCAGTCGCGGCCATGGTGAATTTATCGGAATGCTCCTTGGCTCTACGAGCGAACACTGTGTCGCGAACGCTGCGTGCCCGGTGGTGGTGTTTCGAGGGAACGCCTAACAATTGGCGGGCGCACCTGACATTGTCGAGTTTCTTCGTAAATTTCCGCCGTTCGCCGGACTCGAATCGGAGACTCTCGAAGTACTCGGCAGGGGAGTGGAGGTCGAGTTCCACGCCGCCGGTCAGATCATCTTCTCGAAAGGTGTCGGGCCGGTCGAAGCCCTTCGAGTGATTCGTTCGGGTTCTGTCGAAGTCATCAACGATGACCAGGTTCTAGATCTGATGGAGGTCGGAGAAATGTTCGGCCATGCCTCGATGCTATCTGGCCTCCCAACGGGGTTCGAGGCGCGGGCCGCCGAAGACACGCTCACGTACCGCATTCCGGCACAAATAGCTTCTCAAGTACTTGCCGGTCCTGAGACATTGCGTTACGTCACTCGTTTGATCCTTGAAGACCGTTACCATATTCGGTCGGGACCATCACGCGAGTCGATTCGGGATCAGCTCCGTAAGCCCGTACGTGACGTCATTCGAAATGCGCCAGTTATCTGTACGCCCGATACAACAATTCGTGAGGCGGCGAGCCAGATGACGATGATCGGTGCCAGCGCTCTCATCGTCGATCTCGGTAACTCAGTTGGCATCGTGACCGACGGGGACCTGCGTTCGAGGGCGCTCGCCAGTGGATTGTCCGGCGACGCACCCGTATCGGTGGTGATGTCGGCGCCAGCATTCACCGTGACCGATGACCGGCCGGGCAGTGAAGTCCTCTTGGACATGCTCGACCGGGGAATCACGCACTTTCCGGTCATCTCGGCATCAGGACGAATTATCGGAATTGTCGAAGACCACGACCTCATAGCCGTTGAGAGCACAACGTCGTTCCACCTTCGCCACGCGATCTCGAACGCGAGAACGGTTGACGAACTCGTCGCGACGTCATCGAAATTGCGGCCCACGGTGGTCAGCCTTCACCGCGGTGGCATGACCGCACTCGACGTCATGTCGGTCTTCTCGATTGTTGCGGACGCGCTGACGCGGCGATCGCTCGACTTTGCAATTGCACAGGTTGGTGTGCCGCCGACGCGCTTCACCTGGCTCGCTCTGGGTAGCCAGGCTCGACGTGAAGCGATGCCGAGTTCCGATCTCGACAGTGCGATTGCTTGGTTCGGCCAGGACGAAGACGATGAGCCACCGATTCGAGAGTATTTCAAAGAGGTGACGACTATTGCGACAGACGCGCTCATGCGGTGCGGATTTCGTCCCGATGAGCACCGAGTCAATGCATCGGATCCGCTGTTCGTCAGATCACTTTCTTCGTGGCAGCGCGAAGCCCATTCCTTTCTCGATGATCCCACGCAGAAGAAGGCTCTGGTGTTGGTGTCGGTTCTCGTCGACAGTCGTCCGGTGTGGGGTGTCGAATCGGAGCCTCTCATCGCTGACACGTTTCGATCGGCTCGCGCCTATCCGCGGCTACTCCGCCTCCTTGCCCAATTCGCGCTTTCGCACAAACCGCCGGTCGGTTTCATTCGGGGTCTCGCCATTGATGTCTCGGGTGAGGGCCGCAGCCGGCTGGATCTGAAGAGCGCGGCCGTGGTACCAATCACTGACTTAGCCCGTTGGGCGGGCATGGCTGCCGGGGTGGCGTGTGCGTCGACCACCGCGCGACTGAGTGCGGCGAACGATGGCGGAACCCTCTCAGCGTCCGATGCTCTTACATTGCGAGACGCGTTCGAACTTACCTGCCAGTTGCGTCTCGACCACCAAGTCGCCCAAATCGAACATGGACTCGAGCCGGGCGACGTCATCACCCTCGACGAATTGAGCCCTTTGAACCGGACGTACCTGAAAGAGGCTTTCCGCGCCGTTGTCTCGGTGCAACGGCGCGTCGCGAACGACATCTTCTGGAATGTTTAAGGTGAGGCGCCCGACTTTGTTCCGAAAGGGAGCGTCACCAGAGGCAGTGTTATACGCTCGGGCGCCGAGGGACAAGGGCAAGACTCCGTGGCGCGACGCTCGCTACTGCGTCGTGGATCTTGAACTGAGCGGTCTGGATCCACTCAACGACGAAATCATCTCTTTCGCCGCGGTACCAATTGATAACGGCCGCGTCATTGCCGGCGGTGCGTTGTACGGACTATGTCGACCAACTCGACCCTTGCCGGAGGAGTCAATACTTATCCACGGGCTGCGCACGGTCGATCTCGATGAGGCACCACCGTTTGACGAAGCGATTCAGCCACTTCTGTCGGCGATGGCGGGAAGGGTGATTGTCGCGCACATGGCCTGGGTCGAGCGGTCGTTCCTCAGTCGAGCGTTCGAGCGACAGGGAATTCGCCTTCGCGAACCGATCCTCGATACGTACGAACTCGGCCGACTATTGGCGCTCGCGAGCGAGGAACCTTCCGCACCGATGGATCTCGGCGAACTCGCTCAGAGCCTGTCGCTGCCGGTTCACCGGCCTCATCACGCGCTTGGAGATGCCCTCACGACGGCCCAGGTGTTTATCGCGATCGTGACCCACCTGGACGAACTGAGTTCCGAAACGGTGCGGTCCCTGGCTCGGGCCGAACAGCGCTCAAACGCACGCCTTCATTGACGCGTTTCTTGACACCGTCACGAAGGGAGTAGTGACTGAATGGGTGAGTTGTCAAATCGCGCGGGTGGAGAAGATTGTTCACTCGCGCGGCGCTCGAGATTGAGGGCAATCTCTTTGAGTGAAACGTCGAGACTCTCGGCGCAACTGATCAGTCGCTCCTTGAAGACCATCTGTGCGTACGATCGAACCTGCTCGCCACAGGCGATCACCAGCTCCTCTTCTATGAGATGAATCTGCCGCTCGATCGCCGAGAAGAGCTGGGCGGCGATCTCGATAAGTCGCTCGACGTCATCTTGGATACTCCCGCTCTCAGCAGTGACCAGGGGCGCAGGCACCTCGTGCAAGTAATCGGTACCCCCGTCGGCGCCTTCGTCGGTCAGCGTTTCAAAGCTCCTCGATAGCATCCTTCACCTTTTCTTCCACCTGCTTGAGGTGGCCCTTATGTTGATCGTTCGCCCCGTCGGTTTCGAGATCCCGGTTTCCAATGGCTCTTCCGGTGACTTCCTTGGTCTTGCCTTTGGAGATTTGAAACATATTCTTGGCTCTGGTCAGTATTTTCATGTCCCAACTCAAACTCTCCCGGCAGACATCTGTCTTGCCGATTCATTGCCCGCTTTTCTTGATTCGATAGAACATGTGGCCACTCGCGGTGTATACGCACCGCGACGCCCGTGACCACATGAGCAAAATTGATCATCGCAAAAACCAGTGTGTGTTGATCGCGATCCGAAAGATGTCGACTGAGCCAGCTGGCGCGTGCCGAAATTGACGACCGGAATCCGATTGAACTGTGTGGTGTTTTCCAGTAGCGACAGCCTCGTGGTCTCGTTGCGGGTACCCGACGTGCGAACCTGGACGTCCGTCAAGTTGGATCGTCGCGGTGGCGAAATCAGAATCGACGAAATCCCGAAGACCGCGACGCCGGTAAGGAGTCCAGAAAAACTCACAACGCGTTCCTTTTCAAAAGGGCCTGACATGATGTCAGGCCCGAAGGATGCGGGATCTAGACGTCCTCGAAGCACAGTACCAGAGTCGTGCCCGGTTCTGAGAGGCCCAATTTCTGGGAGTGGCCCATTGTGGTGTCTGACAAATCCATCTCCGGACGAGGCGCTTCAGTGAACCGTGACGGCGCGGCTCGCTGGCTGCGCTGTCACCGGCGATTCGTTAGGAACCCTTGGGTTTGGCCCACTCGTCAAGATCGATCGCGTGGATTGACTTGGTAACGAGGCGCGTGGCGAGGTCGGTGAGACCCTCGTTGTGGTTTCTCGCGTGGGCCCGCAATCGATTGAATGCCTCGTCCATATCGCAGCCCGTCGATTGGCGTATCATCCCCTTGGCCTGCTCGATGATGACACGGCTATTGAGGGCGTTACTCAACTGAGCGTTCAACGTACCGGCGTCCAGTGTCGACCGGTGTTGAAGAATGGCGATGGTCGCGACGTCGGCGAGACCTTGGGCCACTATCACGTCATCATCGGAGAGTGTGCCTTGATGCGTCCGAAAGAGGTTCAGCGCGCCAATCGTGCGACCTCGGAGGCGCATCGGAAGACTGTGGACCGCCCGGAAGCCTTGCGCAAGGGCTCGTGGCGTAAACAGCGGCCAGCGGCCATCGGTTTCGCTGAGTGCATGATTCGTGATGGCGAGCCCATCGCGAAAACAGTCGACGCAGGGACCCTCATTCGTCTGAATTTGAAACAGCTCGAGTACGGTCATCGATTCACTCGACGAAGCCACGAATTGGAGTTCACCAACGGGTGATGCCAGCATCACCCCAGCGGCATCGACGTCGACCGCCTCCACACAGCGAAGGCTCAGGACGGTGAGCACGTCAATGACGTCGTAGTCGTCGACGAGGTTGTCCGCCAACTCCACCAGCGTGGCGATTAAGAGCGATTCTCGTTCCATCGGACTCTCCTGCCTTTTAGCCGAACGCCATCATATATGGGCGCCAGACGTGGGGGCGTTTGGCACCCGTATTGTACTACCCATTAATTACACTTTCCACATCGTCGACCCAAACTCGCGTATCCGGATCGAGGTGGGTCGAACCTGAAACCACACGATCGGCGAGCTCCGACAGTTGGCACCCAACTCCAAACGCGTGGGCCCGCAAGACGACGAGCGCATCCTTGACCGACATCGATCCTTGGACCGCCAGCATTCCGGTTGCTTGATGGACGCGAAAGTCCAACATCGACGCTCCATCCAATTCCCCAACCAGGCTCTCGTGCGAACCACCAGCCTGTGTTGCCAAAATCGCTCGACCAATTACCGAGGCCATGAGGTACGCGTCGGAATCCTGTTCTGCGTTGAGTGGTCCGGGCGTGGATCGAAAGAGGCTCAGCGCTCCAAAGCGGATAGCACCCAATCGAACGGGAAAGCCAAAGACCGCTCTCGCACCCAAGGCGACGGCTTCGGGCCTGTACGTTTCCCAATTGGAGGCGCTCTCCTTGAGAAGGTTGGTGTCTTCGTTGGCGTCACCATGACTTGCGTCCACTGCCGGACCTTCGCCCAGGGTTATTTCGAGATCCATGAGCGCGCCCGCCGCGTTATTGCTCGTGCATAAGGACGTGAGATCGTCGCCGTCGCTGATCATGGCGATGCCGGCCCCGTCAAGCGCCATGAACTCGGCCGCCACCGCACAAAGTGCGAAACCGTTGGCGCTCTCTCGTTCGCGACGCTCCATCAGCGTGAAGATATCGAGGAGACGATGAACAGTCACTTTGACTTCCCACTCACTTTCGGGATTTCGATTCGCGTAATGCCAAAACGTCGATTCCGAGGTTGTGTCGGGGCCAACTTGACGCCCTTTCCCCGTGTGCGTTGGTGCTCGTCATTTGATTGTTTGTCCTAACGTCGTCGACAAGGATCAAGGGGGCTTGACCCTTGTCGACGAGAACTATGCAGCGCTCGCCGAGTGCCTTGCGGATTTAATCATTAAGAGCATCCGTTGCTTTCTCGCCGGCCTGCTTCACGTGGCCCTTCATTTGATCGACGTTGCCTTCGGCCTCAAGTTGGGCGTCGCCAGACGTTTTTCCGGCGGTCTCCTTGAGCTTGCCCTTGGCTATCTCAGCCATGTTCTTGGCTTTCTTCTTTTTGCCCATCGTCACCCCATGTCCCGTTGAGAAAAATCGTTTCTCTCGCCGTTTCTTTGTAAACGTAAGACCGCCTTGGTCGAACGCAGATCCACTCCGATTGTCGCCAATGCCTCAACGCCGCACCATAAACACGATGAGAACGATGATGAGAATCAATACGACTGCTCCGCCTCCTATGTACATTGCATGCACTCCTTTCTGATCTGTGTGGTGTTCTCTTGACGAAAAGATCGTCCTCTGGGAATCCTCGTATTAGTTCGGGCAGTTGTCGGCGACGACGCGTGCATCGACCGGGTTTCGCTACTTAGAGTCTTCGTGCACCGAACTCGAATTTCCGGCCGAGTCGACCACTTGACGGTCCAGCGAGTGCCGGGAAGATCGCTCGGGACCTCGCGATACCGCGAAGACGATCGCTGAAACGACAAACCCAAATGCCCCGGCAATCATGAGGATCAGTCCCACGGTCGAGAGGCGAAAACCCGTTCCTTGATAGGTAACGGCCCAGTACATTATTGCGCCCGCCGCGGCTGCGATAGCGCTGAGCACCATTCCTGGAAGTCCCATGTCACTCCTTCTTCTGCTTCCCTGACGCAATGTCAGGTGAGAAGGATGCGAGGTCTTGACGTCCTAAGCGCAGCGTAACACCCAATGGGCGACGGCACTACGGTCGACAAAGAAATTGTGTTGCCTTTGTCTCGGGTGAATCGCCGAACCCTTACGTCGGTTCAATTGAGAGGCGCACACTAATCTCGCCGAATTCCGATGAGGTGGTCATCGGGAATCCCGAGTGGCGAAATACCGCCAACATGTCGCGATTCACCAGCATCGTTTCGGCGCAGAGCGTCGTGATCCCTCTCGCCCAGGCGGCTTCGGCGAGGGCGCCGAGCAGTCGGTGACCGAGACCCAGGTGCTGGTAGTCGTCGCGTACCACGAAGGCGACCTCGGCCGTGGGGGACTGGGGATAGCGGTCGTAGCGTCCGACGGCGACGAGCTCCTCGCCGTCTTCAATCACGAGGGCCAATCGATCGACGAAATCAACCTGGGTAAAGTGCCGCACCTCGTCGGCGGAGAGCACCGGATGCAACGAAAAATAACGACGGTAGATGGAGTCGAACGAGAGATGAGCATGAAAGACCACGAGCTTCTCCGCGTCTTCACTGCGGATGGGCCGCAGTCGGAACTTGGCGCCCTCCGTCACCCTGACCTCGGCGATCAACTCCTCCGGATAACGCCAAGGGAGAAACTGTTCGCGATTCGTTTCCTCAAGCAATGTCACGAGACCAACTCCGGGTCGACGTGCGACGGGCACGATCGTCGGTCCGATTGATTCGATGTCATGTATCCATTTTCTTCGCCCACGAGCGATGCCCCTCAGGGAAGAAGGTCACTTTCGCACGACGTCACTTTCGCTGTTGAAGTCGAGGAACCGCGAGAGGCATTGAATCGGGACCTTTTACTCTGATGTCCCTAAAGGAGTGACATCTACGGTGGAATTGTGTCCGCAATTGTCGAGACCAAAAGTATGGTGACGCGAGCATCGCCATATTGCCGCTTTTCCTCATTTGGCGTTGCTTCGCCTTACCTCGCGTCCATCGAAGGAACGATCGCGACAGTCCACCATTCAAGAGGACACGTTGATTCGTGCTCAAGGCACCTAACCGCGTTCAAATATCACAAACCAAAGGAGAAAGAATCATGAAGGCACTTGTCTACAAAGGCCCCGGCAAGAAGAGCTGGGAAGAGGTACCCGATCCGGTCATCCAGAAGCCGACCGACGTGATCGTAAAAATGGTCGCCACTACGATATGCGGCACTGACTTGCACATTCTCAAAGGTGACGTGCCCGAAGTCGAAGTTGGTCGAATTCTGGGGCACGAAGGCATCGGTGTGATCACCGAGATTGGCACGGGCGTGACGCAACTGGCCGTCGGCGACAAGGTGATCTTGTCGTGCGTGAGCTCTTGCGGACGATGTTCCAACTGCCGCGAGGGCCTCTTCGGTCACTGTCTCGACCCCGAAGGCATTGCCGGGATCGGTTGGATCTTCGGCTACATGATCGACGGCACGCAGGCCGAGTTGGTCCGCGTCCCGTTCGCCGAGAATTCGGTCTACAAGATGCCCGAGAGTCTGACGGAGTCCGAAGGCATATTGTTGTCAGACATTTTGCCGACCGGGTTCGAGATCGGTGTGCAATACGGCGACGTGAACCCGGGCGACGTGGTCGCGGTCATTGGTTCGGGTCCGGTCGGACTCGCTTCAGTTATGACCGCTCGTCTTTACGGCCCGTCGAAGATCATCGCGATTGACCTCGACGACAGTCGTCTCAAGCGTGCCGCTGACTTCGGCGCGACCGACACGGTCAACTCCGGCGACTCGGACTGGAAAGCACAGGTACTCGCCCTAACCGACGGCCAAGGCGTCGACGTCGCCATTGAGGCGGTCGGTGTGCCGCAGACCTTCACCATGGCCACGGAGATCGTGCGCCCCGGCGGTAGCGTCGCCAACATCGGTGTCCACGGCAAGCCGGTGGAGCTAGCCCTCAACGAGCTCTGGATCAAAAACATCGACATCTCGATGGGTCTTGTGAACACGAACACGCTCGCCATGTTGTTGAAGCTCGTCACGCAGAAGCAGTTGCCGGTGGAGAGTTTCGTCACCCACGAATTCTCCTTCGACCAGATCCTCCAGGCCTACGAAGTCTTTGGGAACGCGGCCGAGCACGACGCTCTGAAGGTCCTCATTCATTAAAGCGTCGCCACGTCACGGGGACGATTCGTCATAGTGCTGGACGACGTTATGGCGAACGCCCCGTCTCGGCGAGACGTACTAATCGTTTTCGTTTCGGATATGAACGGACGGGTACACCGGTCCCCGATACCCTTTCGCGTCTACGCGACTGCGTTGAAATGATCGTTCCCGTCGCGGTAGGGACCGCGCGACTTCGATGTCCGGGAAGCCCTTGTTTCCGGGCTTACCCGCCAACGCCCTTGGTAGCTGTCCCGGCGTGATTTGTCAACAACCCGGCGACCACGGTATCGACGACCGCTTGAGCGAAACCATCACTGAGCGGGAGGTGGGATTGTAGGAGACGGTGGTAGGCGGCCCCGTAGAGCAAATCCAGCACCACTTCTGCGTCAACGTCGTCTGACAGTTCGCCACGTTCGATGGCTCGATCGATCATGACGCGGTGGTGCGTGCGCACTCGCACGACGAAGCGATCACGCCAGACCTCGGCTAATTCTGGATCGCGCTGGACCTCTGCGACGAGTCCCGCCAGGGTGCGACCCATCACGGTTCCTTTGATCACCTTGATAAATCTGCGAAGTGCCGCCAGCAGGTCTTCGTGGAGGGATCCGGCGGAGGGGATTGGCTGTAGTGCGAGAAATTGGTCCGAGAATGCTTCGAAGACCAACGTGCCCTTCGTCGGCCATCGTCGGTAGATGGTGGTCTTGCTGACCTTGGCGCGCAGGGCGACCTCATCAATGGTCAGGTCCACGAAGCCGCGCTCGTTCAACAACTCATTTGTCGCAGCGATGATGGCCTGGTGCGAACGCTCACTACGAGGTCGACCTCGTAGTGCCGGTGCGGATGTTGTGGGTTCAGTCATGTCTTGACAGGTTACCATAGTTAGGGTACGATACGTGTCGTACCGTAAATAAGGAGAAGCCGATGACCCAAGTTCAGACCGACCGAAAAGGCCGCCTGCGGCCCTATCACAGTGAAATTATCGACGTCAGCGACTTGAACTGCGCTCCCTCGCCGACACCGATCGCTTCTACGGTGACGACGTCTGTCGAGCCAGACAGCGAGAAGGAACAAGCGGCCGGACTGTCCAAGTCAGCGCTCACCTTGGTTCTGCTGGCGTCGTTCATGGTGGTCTTGGACTTCAGCATTGTCAACGTGGCCCTGCCTTCGATCCATCGCGCGTTGGGTTTCGGAGGTAATTCGGTGCAGTGGGTCGTAACGGCGTACGCCATCACTTTCGGCGGCCTCTTGATCTTGGGCGGACGCATCGCTGACACCTTTGGCCGGCGGTCGCTGTTGATCGCCGGATTGCTGATCTTCGCTGCCGCGTCGCTGGCCGCCGGTGTGGCCGATGACGCTGTCTTGCTGGTCGTGGCACGAGCCGTCCAGGGTGTCGGCGCGGCGATTGTGGCGCCCGCGTCACTGTCGCTCATTACCGCACGACTTGGGGAGGGCCCACAACGCACCAGGGCCCTCGGACTTTACGGCGCCACGGCGTCGATTGGGTTCGTGGCGGGACAGGTGCTGGGCGGCGTACTCGTGCAGTACACCAGTTGGCGATTGATCTTCTTAGTGAACGTGCCGGTGGGTATTGCCGCCGCCGTATGGGCCCCTCGGTTGATCACCTCAGTCCGGCGCAGTTCGAAGTCGACTCACCTCGACGTGACGGGCGGAGTACTCATCACGCTCGCGGTGGCGGCCGGCGTCTTCGCTGTTTCCGAGGCGCCCGTTCAGGGCTGGTTCGATCCGTTCGTGCTGGCGGCGCTGGTCGTCGCGGCGTTGGCGATGGGCAGTTTCGTCGCGGTCGAGCGCGTGCAGACGGCACCGCTCATCGATCTCTCGCTGCTGCGCCGGCGAGGACTTCGCACCGCCGCCATCCTCACTTTTGTGATGGGTGCATGCACGGCGGGAGAACTGGTGGTGCTGTCGGTGTATCTGCAGCAGGCGCTGCACGATTCACCGTTGGCGGCCGGCCTGGTCATCGCCCCCCAAGGGGTCGTTGGTTTCATGACCGGCATGTTCGGTGCCCGACTGGTTGGACGCATTGGCATGCGTGCTTTACTGGTCGCCGCCACGGCATCGATGGGCGTGGGCTTCTTGATACTGGCTCACCTGCCTTCGAGCGGTCATTACAGCCCGGTGTTCTTCGCGGTCGTGCTGGTGGGCTTCGGAGTTGTGGGCACCGTGTTCGGCACGACCGTCATGGCCGCCAGCGGCATGGCCCAGAGCGACCAGGGATTGGTCGGTGGCGTGGTGAACACCACTCGCCAAGTTGGTGCCGCCGTGGGCGTGGCCGCACTCGTCGGCATCGCCGAGGGCGCCCGCGCGCGCGCCGGCGTCGCCACACTCAGCGGCGACCGCACCGCCATGACGGTCGCGGCTTTGGTCGGTTTCATCGGTACGGTCGCTGCGTGGTACGGGGCTCGAACGAGCGCGCCATCGGATCTTTCGACATCGACGATTGGCGAGCGGTCCGGTCACTGACGGGCTTCCAAACCCGTGCCGGGGGAGTTGGACGAATCCATCTAATCGTCTCGTAACTTGCCAACCATTGGGCACCGCGCGGTGCACCTGATGAACCAAATTAATCGGGGAGACGTTGGAGGCGAATAATGGCTGCTCATTAGTGGATGGCTGCGCCGGGCTGGACCGTCTACTTTTCCGGCGCGCCGGCGACGATCGGCCCCCTTTTCTTTTACATGGCTACAATGGCGCGAGATGCCCGGGCAGAAGGGCGAAACGTGACGGTTAATGAATAATGATGGATTCGGATATGGAGTTCACAAGAGCCTGAGACGCGCTCGCAGAATCGCGAAAAAGTTGTTCCACACTTCGAGTCGCGGGATCGCCATCGTGACCGCGGCCTTGCTGGTCGGGACGCTCGGCATGGGAGTCGCCCGGGCCGCGGTCAGTTCGGAGAACCTCTACTCGACGCTCTCGATCAGTCCCAGTCCGGCCTTCGTTTCGAGTTCCGGCGGCTCGGTCGACTTCACCGTCACCGTAACCGTGGAGAGCGGACCCGCCACACCGGTCTCGGGCGATTCGGTCTCGCTGGTTTCGACTCCTAGCTTCACGGCTCCTGCGATATTCACCAGCCCGCAGGTCACCGACTCCAACGGCGAGGCGACCTTCGACGTCGCTTGTGCCGGGTACTGCTTGCCCGGCGACACCATCGCGTTCAGCGCATCTGATGCGTTCGGCCTCACCCTGGGCCCAGTCACTGAGAATGTGGGCCTGATCGAGTTCGCCGGCAACAGCTACGCCGGCCAGACCGACACGCTGCTCATCCAGGACCTCACCGGCATCGCGACCGAGAACCAGCCGGTCGCCTTGCGACTGAATGGTGAGTCGGTGACGCTCTCGGGCTGCACCACCGACGGCACTGGATCGCTGCCCGGCGACGGGGACGTCGGCGCGTGCACCTTTACCGTGCCCCCCTTACTCGGCAGTGCCGCGGCAAGCATCCCCGCCGTTGTCACCGTTGGTTCGGAAGCCTTTGACCTCAACTTCGCGCTCCTGGCGACGCCGTCACTGAGCCTGTCTTCCAGTAGTGGGGTCGGGGGGACAGCCGTGGTCGTGAACGGACCGGGGTTCGCTGGTGATGCGTCGGTGACCGTGAGCTTCACCCCTTACGGGGGCTCCTCGTCGACAGCGTCGACCTCGTGCTCCACCGACGGCGACGGGAACATCCTCAACACCGTGAACGTCGTCTGCCAGCTCACCATTCCCGTCAACGCGACACTGGGCGCGGGCACGGTGTCGGCCGCGGACTATCCGACGGCTAGCGCCACCTTCACCGTCACCGGGTCCTCTGCCCCCGTCGTCCTCGACGTCCTCCCGGGCGAGTTGCCCGGGGGCACCGTCGGAATCGCCTACAACCGCACCGTCACCGCTTCAGGGGGCACCGCTCCCTACACCTACAGCGTCTCATCGGGGTCGCTCCCGACAGGGTTGAACCTCGACGCCTCCACCGGTGCCATCACCGGCACCCCCACGGCAACTGGAACCTACAGCTTTGAGATCACGGCCACCGACTCGGCCTCAATCCCCAATACGGGCTCGATGAGCTACACGGTGACCATCGCCGCCGCCAACGTCGCCCTCACCCTTGCTCCGACCTCGCTGGAGATTGGCACTGTCGCCACGCCCTACGACGACAGCGTGGTGGCCTCGGGGGGTACCCCTCCCTACACCTACAGTGCCACCGGACTGCCGGCGTGGCTGAGCCTCAACTCCACGACCGGAGCCCTTACCGGCACGCCCACGACGCCGGGGCCGGTTGACTTCACTGTCACCGCTACCGACACCTCGACGCCCGAACAGACGGTGAGCCTGAGCTACACGATCGACGTCGACTCCGCGACGACCGCCGCCCCACCGACGCTGCCTACGACCCCAATCATCACGAACCTGCCGGCAATCGGCGCGTTCGGTGGCGGCTTTAACGCGATCGTGAGCACGAACGGCGATGGAGCCCGGTCGGTGACCTCCTCGACAACCATCGTCTGCACCGTGAAGGGGCTCTCCGTGAGTTACGTCGGCGTTGGTACATGCTCGCTTACCGCACACGTGGCGGCGGGAACGATCTACGCGGCGGCGAACGGGAGCGTACAGAGCTTCACAATCCGCAGGGGCGGGTCCGGGGTGCTCTCGCTCTCGCCCTCGCCACTGGCCCTCGGGGACGTGCCGAAGGGCCAGTACGGCGAACCGGTGACGGTGACCGTGACGAACCTGACCACTGGGCCGATCGTGGTCGGCAAGGCCGTCGCGATCCAGGGGACCACCCTCTCGAACTTTAGGGAGGCCCTGGCCGAGCGGACCGACTTCGCCCTGAACACGTGCAGTTCCGTGACTGCGCTCGCCGGCGGTGCGAGCTGTGACTTCGCCATGACGTTCACGGCGGGCAAGCTCGGCGCGCTGAGCGGCACGCTCGCGATCAAAAAGTCCAACGGCGGCAGCGTGCAGGGATCGGTGCCGTTCACCGCGAACGGGGTCCAATAATGGGCATTGGAACAGAACGAACCGATCACATTGATGGTCCGGGGCAGTGCCTTTGTGAGCGCTGAAGCCACTCCGATTCGTCATTCGGTGTCGCGACCTTTCCCGTGCTGCACCTATGCGTCGGCCAAACGTCCGCCCAAGCCGAGGCACAGAGCGGCCCGGCTCATCACCTTTACCACGAACTACTAGTTGGCGGCGTGCCCGCGGGAGTCATCTCGCCGATGGAAGTGTTGGTCAGCGAGCAGTAAGCGAGTGCCACTGTGAAGAAGTTGCGCACGGTGCCTGGAGTTGAAACGGCGGCGCTACCGAGCGGTACTAATGGCACGAGGGCGAGTGAGTCCGACGTCATCGTCGTCCCGAGGATCGAGACCGTGAACAACGCGACGTTGGGCCCCGGAACCCATCCCCCAAAATGGTGCATTCATGTGAGGGGTCGGTCTTGCCTCGCTGCCACCTTCGCTCACTTGTGAGAGCCCGGAACCATTCAAGATCATCCCCATTGGACTGGGCCGTGGATTCCGACTTCAAAGTCATTCTCCTTTAGTCCGGACCTGAAGATTGGGTTCGGCGCTGGTGAAAGTGGTATCAAACATCTCACGAAACGGGCAAGAGATTAATTCAGAGTTTGTGGCAAACTCGTCGTACGCAACGTGGAACATCTCGATTTCCGAGCGACGTAATTTTGGGGTAATTTTGCGCGAGCGACACTCGTCAATCGATATTTGACACTTCAGAGAAGGTGGAATGCATGAAGGACCTTGCGAAACAATCGAATCGATTCGCCATCCACCGATTGGCCAACGTTGCTCTGTTTGCGGTGCCTTTATTGGCGATGACATTGGTCTCGATGATCGTTCCCGTTGCGAGCGCTTCAGCGTCTACCACCAACTCCTTGGTAGTAAGTGGAGCTCTGTCAGGCACGTTGAAGATCGGTCCCGTCACTGAATGCAGCGGGAGCACGAAATACGCGCAGCTGAGTTCATTTTCTACGACGCTTTCTTCAAAGAAATACAAGAAGTGGTCGATAACCATCTCGTTGACCAAGTCCGGTGCCGCCGCCAAGAAGTTCAACTCCTCGACCGCGACTTTCGTGCTGCAAAGCGGACTGAACGGCTGGGTCGCGACGAAGGGAACGATGACGCTCGGGAACAATTCCGGTAAGGTCAACCTCACATTGGGCGCTCATGAGGGCACCGCAAGTGGCACCGTTTACGTGAAGGGCAGTTGGAAATGCGCCGGTTAGCTTCTGGCGGGTCGCTAGGAAGGTAGCCGTTCTGGGTCTGGTTGTTCTTGAAATGAACTTCGAGATATTTGTTTGTCGGTGTGACATTCTTCGATGACGGGCGGACAGTGTGCCCAACGATAGACGACTGCCCTGTCATTTCTGAAAGTGTGGCGCCAACATTCACGGAGGTAACGTGCCATTGAGATGAATACGACCAACCCACGTGACGAACTGCGGGCCGTCGTCGGCGCCGACTGGGCGACGTTTTCTCCAGACCACAACATCGACGACCTCCATGACGAATCACTCCACCGCACGAACGTCGAACCTTTCGCCGTCGTGCGACCGAGCAGTACCCAAGAAGTATCGGCAATCGCGAAGATCGCGAGTCGACACGGCCTGGCGATGACGGCACGGGGCTCCGGCACCGGGCTATCAGGCGGCGCGACACCAGTAGCGGGCGGGATTGTCATCAGCTTCGAGCGAATGAACCGGGTACTGAGTTTCGACGCAAACGATCATGTGGTGGTTGTGGGGCCGGGACTGACGTTGCGCGAGTTGGGTGAGTATCTTCTTTCGACCGGTCTTCGCTACCCCGTCTACCCAGGCGAACTCTCCGGATCGATTGGTGGCAACGTGAACACCAACGCGGGGGGAATGCGGGCCGTGCGACATGGTGTTACACGTCACCACGTACTAGGGCTCGAGCTCGTGCTCGCCGACGGAACAGTGCTGCGTACCGGTGGTCCGATCGTTAAGTCCTCGTCTGGCTACGACCTCACACAGCTGGTCATCGGTAGCGAAGGAACACTCGCGCTGGTGACCGAAGTCACCTTGAAACTCTCACCGGCACTCGCACACTCCGCAACGGTGCTCGTGCCGTTCGCGTCACTCGACGCGATCACGCGCGTGGTACCGACGGTCGTGGCGTCCGGATTGCAGCCGTCGATGCTCGAGTACCTCGACGTGCGAACGATGTCATCCGTCACGTCGGCGGCGTCACTTGAACTCGGAGTGGAAATGACCGTTGCCGAAAGGGCCTTGGCCTATCTGATCGTCGTCCTCGAAACGCGCACCAAGGAACAGTTAGACGACGACGTGGTCGGCCTCGGCACCATGCTCGAAGCAGCCGGTGCTCTGGACGTTTATGTGTTGCCCGAGCACGCCGCGTCTCGACTCATCGAGGCCCGTGAACGGCTGTTCTGGGTATCGAAAGATGCTGGCGCCAAAGAGATCGTCGACATCGTCGTGCCGCGCTCGGCGGTGCCGTCGTTCCTCGAGGAGGTCGCTCGTATTGGCGCGCGACACGCTACCTTCATCACCGGTTGTGGTCACGTCGGCGATGGCAACATTCACCTCGCGGTGTTTCTACATGACGACGACGAGCGTGAGGCTTTGTTGCGCGAACTGTTCGTCGTGGGCCTCGGACTTGGTGGACAGATCTCGGGCGAACACGGCATTGGTTGCGACAAGCAGCAGCACTATTTAGCCCTCACCGATCCCACCGTGCTGGAGCTTGAGCGAGGCATCAAGCGAGTGTTCGACCCGCAGTCTCTCCTCAATCCGTTTCGATTGTTCGATGATCGAGTTGAGGAAGGGTTCTACCTCGCCGAGTCACTGGACACGTGGTAATGACGCCGTCATTGCGGCGCGAGGTTCGTCTGATTCGGCCGCCATGTATCGGGAGTATCTCATTGCACAGAATGTAAGTCGACAGTGTTCTGACGCCACGCCGTCACTCAGCACCGTTCCGCTCCCGGTGAATCTCATTGGAGCGTTGGTGATTATCGCATTCCGGCTTCTTCGTGAGCGCCATCGACAGCCACTTGCGTATCGCGCTCGGCGCTATCACCATCAACTCGTTCGTGTCTCATGGCGACAGTAGGGTCGTTCCAGGTGGATAGTTCTAAACAATCGACTTTCGAAGTGTCGAACCTCCGTGTCGTGCGGAATGGCAACGAAATCTTAAAGTCGATTTCATTTCATGCAGCTCCCGGCGAGCTCATTGGCCTGCTCGGGCCAAGCGGCAGCGGCAAAAGCACTCTGATGCGTTCACTCCTCGGCGTCCAGGCGATCACCGGCGGATTCGCGCGGATCTTGGAGTCCGCCGCGGGGTCACCGTCGCTGCGCGGCCGACTCGGATATATGGCCCAAAGCTCGGCCGTCTACCTCGACCTCACCGTCGAGGAAAACATTCGCTACTTTGCCGGCGTACTGGTCCAGTCTTCTTCTGAGGTCGCGCGCGTTATCGACGTCGTCGCTCTCAACTCTTTCTCCCACCGGCTCGTGTCATCGTTGTCCGGCGGCGAGCGAGCGCGCGTGTCGCTTGGTGTCGCTCTATTGGGATCTCCCCCCGTTCTGATCCTGGACGAACCGACCGTTGGACTGGACCCGATACTGCGGCGTGACCTTTGGCGCACGTTCGATGACCTCGCCAAGACAGGTGCCACCGTCATCGTGTCGAGCCACGTGATGGATGAAGCGGCTCGTTGCGCCAGGTTGCTACTGTTACGCGACGGGACGCTACTGTTCGACGGCACACCATCGTCGCTGTTGGCCGCTTCCAATGCGTCCGGCTATGACGAAGCGTTCGAGCGTCTGATCGAAGGTGATCGATGAGCCTACGGCGAACACTGCTCACCACAAGGCGCATCCTCGAACAGTTGCGCCATGATCCGCGGACTCTCGCACTGTTGCTGCTCGTCCCAACAGCGTTGGTGGGTCTCCTGGCGTGGTCCCTGATCAACCATCCCGGTGCCTTCGACTCGGTGGGCCCGAAACTGCTCGGCGTGTTTCCTCTCATCGTCATGTTTCTCGTCACGTCAGTCATCACTCTGCGAGAAAGGACCGTCGGAACGCTTGAGCGTCTTTTCACGCTGCCCCTGACAAAGGCGGATTTCGTCGCGGGCTACGCAATCGCCTTTGGCGCCCTCGCCTTGGTCCAAAGCCTGCTCGTCTCCGTCCTTTCCTACACCTGGTATGGACTGGCCCATCAGGGAGTGCCGTGGCGCATCAGCATGGTGGCGCTCTGCGCCGGTCTGCTCGGCACGGCCTTCGGATTGGCGCTGAGTGCCGTGGCCCACACGGAGTTCCAGGCCGTTCAGTTCATGCCGGCGTTCATCCTGCCTCAGCTGCTACTTTGCGGCCTTGTCATACCCGTCAGTCAGCTTCCCTCCGTGCTGCGCGGTATCGCTGATGTGCTGCCGATGACGGCCGCCGTGCATGCCATCAGCCCGCTGAAGTCGAATCAGTACTACGTTGGCCAATTCGCCATCATGCTCGCGTACATCTTTGCCGCGCTCATTGTTGGAGCGGGCACCCTTCGTCGAGTGACCAAATAGCGTCAGTCGCGAATCACACCCATCCAGGTTCAGAGTTAAATTGCAGCCGTGACTACGCCAAACCTCAACGGAGTGCTGAATTGTGCCGGGAAAGCGGGAGCCTATTTCATTTCCAAGATGTTGTCGTCGCTCGTCGGTCTCGTCTCGTGGTGTTGCAGAAATATGAGGCCTAAAATGAAGCCTGTTCGGACGGTAGCCGCCGCCCATCGACGGCCACCCCGTAACGCTTAATTCGGATTCTGCGTGGTCGATGTTGTTGAAACCTGAATGAAGAGAGCGTCAACGGCTCGCGCCATTGTTTCGTGCACAACCTGTTTCGGGTGAAATGATTCGTTGGCCGCAATGTTCGCCAGGAATACATTTCCTTCATACGAGGGACACGAAACGAAGGACCGAAGCGAAAGTAGGTGAGCTAAGTCGAAGTGACAGTTCTCGACGATTGTCGTCAGCGGCGAACCCACGGAAACTCGAAGTGCATTGATGTCGGATCGCCCATTGGTAGCGAGGTTGCAGGGAATTGCGGCGGCCTTCGTCAGGCTGTTGACGTCAACCAGTCGAATATTGTCTCCCAGTGCGCTCACGTCACTGACCGCACTTGCGATGGCGGCGTTCAATTCATTCTCCACGCGATTGAACTCTGAGATCTGACTCGCTGAATAACCAACGTTCAATTGTGCGGATCTCACCTTGAACAGTGAGGAAAGACTGATTCCGCGCGCGACGGGACAGAACGCTGGAGGGCTCTCGGTGAACAGTTGCGGGTAGTTCAGTACCGCCAGCTCAGTATTTGGTGCGTGATCGAAGATCTGCTCGTAGACGTGTTCCAGCGCGGCCACTTCTTTGGAAGTTCCGCTCGTAACGGCGAAGAGAGAATTCGCAGCGGCGAGGTACTCATCACACGTTGTGCTCTCACGTACTATGCCCGATTGCGTGTAGCTCCTCGTCGTGCGATGGACTGTCACGCTCGCACGGAGGTCTAAGCACGCGAGCAGGACATTTGAAAAATGAAGATCGTCTCCCCCGACGGTCACCGTGACCCAACGCGTTGCTGACGACAGTGCATTTAGTTGGGCTGGCTCGCCGTTCTCTCCTTTCAAAAGGTCCTTTGACGTTGCGCCCGAGCATGCAACGAAGCCACCGGACCCGTAGGTTTCAAATTGACCAAGATCTATGTTGAGGCTCGCCGCCACCAAGACGGGATACGCCGTCACGCTTCGATGACATCCGTCATTATTCGAAGGAGAAATGTACGTCGTCGCGTTGGACTGCAGGCCTTCCCCGGATGCGTAGGAATCTCCGAGTGCCACATATTCTGACGAGGCCGCAACATGGTTGTTCAAGCTCGCCACTGAGACAGTGCCGAAACTAATTGGAACTGTCGCCAAGAGGCCACACGTAGTGACGAGTTTGAGAACTCTCAGTAAAGGACTAGTCGTCTCGCGCATTGTTTTACACATTCTCCGATGAAACAGATCAAGAGGATCTAACCAACCATGGCACGGAGAACTCTGTCAGTCACTCAGTCTCCAGTGTCTGGAATCAGAACCGAGACGTCGGATCCTCGACATAAGGGAGGGTTCGTCAAATGGGGCCCAGAACCCCGTCGTTCCCCCCAGTAATTAATTCCCGTCACTCCTCAATACCGAAACTGATCACCCGGTTTGGATGGATGAGTATGGTCGATCTTCGCGGATCATCGTTCGGAACCGGCTCAGCCGTTCCTCGCACTTCTACCATTCTCGGTTTCCACGGTTCAACTGATTCAAGGTCGTCTACCACGAACGCCACTTGACCGTTTGCCACAACATTCTTGTACTTCTGTGAGCCACCCATGTTGAAGCCGCCAATCTCGAACGTGCCGGTTTCTGCGACGAAGGTGAAGCCAACGGGGTTGTTTTGGAGTGTTCCGTCAGGTCGTAACGTTGCCAGGCGACCGAGGCGCTGGCTATTGAGATATTTGATCTGGGCACTTGTAAATTCCGCCATTATTTCTCCTTATTTGCCGTGGGACACGGCGTATGTGGTTGAATTTCAAGTCGCCGGCTACCCCGACGCGAGTTAGTTGGCCATGACCTTGCGCCAAAGTGGTGCGGGCAAGTGGCGCAGCGCGAAGAAGACGTAACGCAGGATTGGCGGGCTCCAGATGACGCGCTCTCCGCTCGCCAGCCCCTTCATCACGTTCTCGGCGACCTCGTCGACCCCGGTCGTGAAGGGCCGCTCGGGAGTGCCTGTCGTCATCTTCGAGCGCACGAAGCCCGGGCGCAGCAACTGCAGGGTGACCCCGGTCCCCTCGAGCGAGTCGGCGAGGCCGTTGCAGAGTCGGTCGAGGCCGGCCTTGGTCCCGTCGTAGAGGTAGGCGACCCGGCGCACGCGTACCGCCGCGACCGAGGACATCACGAGGATCCGGCCGCCGCCTTGAGTCACGAGGCGCCGGCGCACTTCGGCGAGGGCCGCGACCGGCCAGGCGAAGTTGACCGTGGCCATCAGACCCGCGGCCTCAGCGTCGTCGTCCATGGCGAACTGGTCGCCGAGGATCCCGACGGCCACTATCACCAGGTCGACCCGGTCGCCCACCTTCTCGAAGGCCTCAGAGACCGTGGCCCTGGCGTTGGCGACGTCCCTTGCGTCGAAGAGCACGGTGCCGGTGGTGGTGGCCCCGTACTTGTGAGTCTCTTGCGCCGCGGCGTCAAGGAGATTCTGGTTGCGCCCGGCGAGCACCACGGTGTGGGCGCGAGCGGTGCAGAGCCTGCGAGTCACCGCTCGGGCGATGTCCGAGCTCCCGCCCAGCACGACGACGGTCTGGGGATGTCCGAAGGCGTTTTTGATGGCTATCTCCCTGTGTGCTGTAAGCGACGGGCGAGGTTGCTCTCGAGCCTGACCTAAGATTGAAGTTAGACGGGACGGTGTCGCTTGGACGTACAGGTTATCGATGTACGGGCGTGCCTCTGGTGGCGTCCGCTAAATGTCGCGTTCGTGGGCGAGAAGCGCGGGTCCGCGCACATGGTTGAGTTTCAATCTCAACTGTTGGATTCGTTTCGTGACCAGGGTCACACCATTGTGACCACGAGCGAGGCAGATATAGATCTGTTGATCGATATCGCCATGATTCCTGACGGACCTGAACCATTGGTGCAACGCATTCAGGAGCGGTCTCAGCCACTGATGTTGACCGTTATGAAGGACTATCAACTCAAACGTCGACCACATAATTTGGTCGTTCTCGTCGGCGTGGAAGAGTCGTTGGGTTCCTGGTCTCACGTTGATGTGGTTTCAACGGCACGTGTCGCCATGGGCAAAATAGGTTCTTTTAAGATCGTCTTCGTGTCCGGCTCTGAGGCGGATGAGGTCACGTACTGTACCCTCGAGGGGGGTCATCCCACGGAGACGCACGCGAAAGTCGACGGGTTACGTGACCGGCTTGTGACGAGCGCGAGCGCTCGAGAAATTGGCGGACAGTTCGATGTCAATAACGACGCCATCACGCAGGCAGCGTGGAACGACACCAAGATTCCCGATGAGATAGTGCGTGCGGGGCACCGCATGCATCAATTGGGATTGTTGCCTCAGCCCCAAAAGATTTCGGACTACGTGTCTCCACGAATGGCTCGCGTGTACGAGCGGTACTTGGGTCTCAAGGGTTTTAGTGAGGGCATGCTGTTCGCCGTGGATCCCCTCACGGGGACCACGATGGTGACGGCTTCGGGTAGTTGGGATGTCGACAAACGGGCGTTACATCGTGATGAAGTCACTGCGCTTTCAGGAATCGTTGGGGGGCGAGTGCAAGTCCAAGCTCCCTTCGGCGTTCGGCCCAAGGGACCTTCTGTAGAAGCGCTTGAAGTATTGTCACTTCTTGACGCCGTCCCAAGAATCCGGTTATCCCCCGATGGTGCGAACGGTTGGCGACTCGACCCCAACGGCCAGATCGAGGTGCCGATCATCAGATCCGGGATCCACGCTCATATTGGCGTGGCGTTCGCGGACGACGCAGTAGTGGAAACGATTGAGCCTGATCGGAAAAACTATCCTTACGGCTTTGGCTGCGGGACCGACTTGATGTGCGAAGTCGCCCGAAGTACTGTCGAGCGTTCCTCAGCGATTAATGATCCAAAGGATCGCCGACGATACGTTCGTTGGCCCATGTTGTACCACGGTGAGATGGTGGTAGAGCTCTGGAAGGAGGGGGCCGAGCCCGTGACGTTTGAGGGTCTCCTCGATTTATTCGATAATGCTAAGAGCAACGCCATCAAATTCCGCTCCGATCACGTTGATCAACCTCGTTAGTTGACTGAACTTGTAAAGTCATTCAATTCATTCCAGTTCAAGACGGGAACATACCGCGGCACTACGATGACTCCAGCCAGGTACCTCGCGAGATGGGAATTGGAAGAAGTGCGAGGAGTGGTCGTCGTGGTTGACGTCCTTAGAGCCTTCACGACCGCCGCGTACGCGTTCGCATCCGGAGCATCCGCCGTATGGCTCGTTGGAACCGTGGAGGAAGCCCTTGATCTGTCTCGCGAGATACCAGACGCTCTCACCATGGGTGAGGAGCACGGTCGTCGACCTGACGGATTTGACTTTTCGAACTCACCCGTCGGGGTTGCCAGCGCCGATCTCGAAGGGCGGGTTCTCGTGCAACGCACATCAGCTGGTACCCAAGGCGCAATCGCGGCGACGAACGCTGACAGATTGTTTGCCTCGAGTCTCGTTTGTGCCTCGGCCACGGCCCGGGCTGTTAGAGACACTGGTCTTGGAGTTCCCACCTACGTAATTACCGGCCGTTTTCCAGATTTCCCCGATGGCGGAGAGGACGACCTCGTCACTGCACAGTTGATTGAACGTGCTCGACTCGGAGAGGCGCTTGAGACCGTCGCAACGAGAGACGCAGTCGCACGTTCAGTGTGGGCGCAAAAGATGGGCAAGATGGACGTGAATGACGTACATCAAGATGACATCGCATATTCAGTCGATGTTGACAAATTCGATTTTGCGATGGAGGTGGAGCGGGTCGACACCCGACTTCGTTTGATAGCGCGATAGGTCGAGCGCTACATTCGAGCCAACGGAATTAAATTCAAAGCCCTTGACCAGGGCTTTAGTGGGCCGCCCGGGTCTCGATCCCGGCACCTTGGGAGTGTTTCCACACTGTCTACGACTGTCGTTCAGCATCCAGTTTTGGTGGCCAACAGAAGTTGAGTGTGCGCCAACGTTTTCTGATGTCCTGGCTGATTTGAAGCCGTGGCTAGACAATTGGCTAGACCTTCGATTCATTCAAGGGACGATCATCGTTGAATGTCGTGGAGCGCAATGACACAAGCTCCGAAAAGGCGCCTCGTTCATGCGGGCTCGCTCGGAGTCGTTTCTATCGGCAACAATCTCCATTCGAAACTAACTGCGGGGCTGGCGTAGAAGGCAACGGGTTTGAGGTGCGCCTATTCTTCTAAATAGAAAACTCTGGAGGAAATTGTGAGTGCCGCGGACGAGATTGCAAAGCTCGCCCACTTGACTACCGGTACCGGTGTGGCCAGGCGGACGTCCCATCGCTCAGTGGTCGCGACTTGCGGCGGGGTTCGCCGACGACCTCGGCACGGGCAAGTGACGCAGACAAGGAGAGGGCGATGAAACCACGTCAGTCGGCGCGACACGGCGAACTGTTTACTTCCTGGCAACGAGAGGTGTGGCCGCGTCACCAACGACTTACAGCGGGCGGAAGTGACGCAGCCATCTCGAACCATTCGATGCTCTACACGGCATGCACGACTACGGCGATCTTGGGATTCGCCAGCGCGTGCTGGATCTTCGCGGCGCACGAGATGGAGGGGATGAACAGGGGCGTCGCAACCCAACTCGGCGCATTCGGGTTCTACATCAGCGTGTGGGTAGCGATGATGGCAGCAATGATGCTCCCCGGAGCGATTCCTGCGATACTTCGCCGTCGCGACACCACTGCGCGTTTGCTCACCGCGACCGTCTTTGCCGCAACGTATATCACTGTCTGGGCGATGGTCGGTGTCGCCGTGTACGTGCTGTACGAGCCTCACGGCACGATGGCCGCTGGAGTCGTCACGATTGCGGCTGGCGTCTATGAACTGACACCCATCAAACGGCACTTTCGCGATCGATGTCGTGATTGCGTTCGATCCGGCATGGTATTCGGGCTTGACTGCGTGGGCTCGAGCATGGGGTTGATGGCGATGCTCATCGTGCTCGGGGTGATGAACGTCATCTGGATGGCGATCATCGCTGTTGTCGTGGTCGCCCAAAAGCTTCTGCCCGCCAGGTTCATTATCGATGTTCCTCTGGCGCTCGCGATCATTGGACTCGGCGTCGTGATCCTGGCTGACCCCTCGTCGATCGCGGGGCTCGTGCCCCACACCGCTCATATGCCAATGATGAAAGGAAGGTAACAGCCAATGACTCATCACCAGATCGCAACACGAGAAGAATGGCTTGATGCGCGGCTCAAAGTGCTTCAGGCCGAGAAGGCATTGACGAGACGAAGTGACGAAGTGGCTGGAATGATTCAGGATCTGCCGTGGGTTCGTATCGACAAGGAGTATCAGTTCGAGACCGAGGCGGGCACGGTGTCGCTCGTCGACCTCTTCGAAGGACGTTCGCAGCTCCTCGTCTACCATTTCATGTTCGGTCCCGAGTACGAAGTCGGGTGCCCGTTGTGCTCAGCGATCGCAGACGGATTCAATGGTTCTGTCGTCCATCTCGCGCACCACGACGTCACTCTCTGTGCCGTGTCACGCGCGCCGTTTTTCAAGCTGCAAGCGTTCAAGCGACGTATGGGCTGGAGTTTCCCCTGGGCATCCGCGTTCGACGGCGATTTTAACTTTGATTTCCACGTTTCGCATACTGATGCGGAGTGGCAGTCCGGAGCCGTTGAGTACAACTACCACAAGACGGATTTCCGTCCGCCGGTCGGGGAGGAGCACTCGTACGACGAGCATGCCGCCCCAACGGGTACGACCTGGGATACCTACCGGCGAGAAGGACCGGGCATGAGCGCATTCGTGCTCGAAGATGGCGTCGTCTATCACACCTATTCGACGTACGAACGTGGTGTCGACATCCTCTGGGGGGCGTATCAGTGGCTTGATCGTGCTCCCTTAGGACGCAACGAGGCTGACATGTGGTGGCGCCACCACGATATGTACGACGTCGAGGCGTGAGGAGACTCGTCCAACCGCTGTAACTGAATGCATTCCTGCGCGGGCGCCGTCTGCCAGTTGGAGATTGCCATTCGAGATGGCCGTTATCCGGCCGATGGAACTATTCAAGTCCCGAGGCCCACGCGCTCTCGAGTTGGTCGTCCTCCACGATGTCCGGTAGCGCCGCCGTCGAGGCCGGCGTGAACATCGTGTCGCCGATACGGTCAATTATCGCGACGAGTAACACGACGGGCCACACGATGGCGTGCAACGACACCGCGACGGCGAGACTGACCAGAATGATCGTGCGCACGCCGTCAACGACGATCATCGTCTTTCGTCGATCGATTCGATCGGCGAGCGCACCCGCGGGTAGTCGCACCGCGAAGGCCACGGCGGCACTCGACGTACCGACAACGCCCGCGATGATGGGGGAGTGCGTGAGGGCGAGTATCAACAAGGGATACGCGAGTGCACCGATCTGCGAGCCAAGGTCAGACAATACTTGGCCAGTCCAGAGCAGTTGAAAGTTTCTGTTCCGGCGAAGGGGAAGAAACGTGACGTTGTCCTTCTGCTCCACTTCGGGACCGTCGGACTCACTCATCGTTGAGCGAAGATACCATTAGGGTGAAAGTCGAATTCGACGTCATATTCGTTGCGCCCGTATCGTTGCGAACACTTTCGCTCTTGGCTGATGGACACTGAACAATCATGGCCTTGGCTAGACGTCGCAGAAATAGCGATGGGTTTGATGGAGTCGAAATCGTTTCCATTGTCGTCATTTCCCTATCGAGTCTGATCTAAGAATGTCGCGCGAGGCGGAGGCCCAATTTGGTTCTGCTCGCCTTTACCTGGGAATAATGTTTCGGGCACGAAAGTGCTCCAGGCCTAAAAAGAGGCCCGATTATGGTCCGGCGGTCAAGACACGTTGTCTTGCAGTTGCCCTGATTCAATTCTGAAGTCGAGCTAACTCGAGGCCATCAAGAATCAGGTCGAGGCCGAATTCGAATTCCATGCCGTAGTCGTAGCCCGGCCTTAAAACGTGTTCCACTGCGAACTCGGTGAGGTGTGGGTACTCCATAGGGAGTAGTTGCTTGGCAAATACCTCGGCAACTTCGGCGGGTATCTCTGCGCCCTCGAAGGGAAGACTGGATTCCTGTTGTGCGAAACCGTATATGTAACTGTCGATGAGAGAAAAGGCGTGCGCAGTCATCTCGATTGTGAATCCCGCGTTTCGAAGACATCCGAGCACGGCGTTGTGGTGACGCAACGTGGCCGAGCCAGGAGAAGTTCGCGACTGCATCAGTGTGATCGCCCAAGAGTGACGCGACAACGCTTGACGAGTCGACATCGCTCGGATTCGCATTGCCGTTTTCCATTCGTTGTCTTCTGAAGGAAGTTCGATCTCATTGAAGACTGTGTCGACCATGCCGTCGAGGAGTTCTTCCTTGTTAGTGACGTGATTGTAAAGCGACATCGCTTCGACGCCGAGGCTCTCGCCGAGCTTGCGCATGGTGAGCGACCCAATCCCATTCTGATCGGCAAACGCGACAGCTGCGTGTAGGACCCGCTCCCCGCTCAGCGGAATCCGCTTATTGGCCACACCCCTGTTTGACACGCCCATATTCTCCAATTATTTACTTGACAACCTTACGTTGTAAGTCTATAGTACTTACAACGTAAGTCAACATCCAATAAAGGAGCCGTCAATATGACTAACCGCACACTTCAGATGCCCGCAGCGATGAACAGGCGTGGGTCGACCACGCCATCGACCAGGAATACCGGAGTCCTCGTAGGACTGTTCTTCCTCGCTGCCACCTTCACCTTCGCGATCGGCAACGCGCTCATCCACTCGTACTTCTCGAGCGCGACGCCGCACAACGCCGCTCGCATCGCCGGCGTGCTCCTTCTGGGCTGCTGCGGCTTAGTGGTCGCGGCAAACGGTACGGCGATGCGGCGAATCCTCTCGCCGCTTACACCGATTCGCTCGCGGGCTTACTTTGCCCTAAGGGTGACGGAGTGCCTCACACTCGTGGCCGTCGGCGTCTACTTCCTGACCGGCCACGCGCAGTGGAACGCGTACGTGCTTGCGGTCTACTCAGTATCTGGTGCCGCGGGCCTCGTCCTATCGTCTGCCCTGCTGACATCGAGGATCGTGCCGAGAAAACTATCCATGCTGGGCGTCATTGGCTATCCGGTCTTCTTGGTGGGAAGCGTCTCGGCCATGTTCAACCTGATCGACATCACACACGGCGCAGGGATGCTTGCGCTGGTCCCCGGCGGCCTTTTCGAGCTGATCCTGCCGATCTGGCTCTTCACCAAGGGGTTCGCTTCCCACCAGATCGAGGGCTGACCGAACTCCCTCATTCCGCGGTGGTATCCACATCCCTCCCGTCGTCCTCTTGATTTCTTTATGCAGTTAGCCCGTTCCACTTACACCTAAACCAAGGAGTCCTAATGTCCACGTCCGCCCCCTATCCCTTGCAGCTCGAGCTCCACGCCGACCGTAACATCACCCAATGGCGGCCGCTGGTGCAGTGGCTGCTCGCCATTCCACACCTGCTCATCGCCTGGGCGCTGCGCACCTTGCGCCAGGTCCTGACTCTGATCAGCTTTTTCGCGGTGCTGTTCACTACGCAGATCCCGCGCCCACTTTTCGATGCCATCGTTATGACCTATCGCTATGAGTGGCGGGCCATGAGCTACGCCTTCTTCATGCACGAGGACTACCCTCCGTTCGACTTCGACCTCTCCTGTGACGACGACGGGGTGGAGCCCCACACGTCACTGTGTCTGACCTATCCTGAGTACCTCGAGCGGTGGAAGCCGCTATACAAGTGGTTCCTCGCCATTCCTCAATACGTCGTTCTGGCGGCACTGTGTATCGCCGCCTGCGTGGGTATCGTCATCGGCTTCCTCGCCGTCCTTGTCACCGGGGAGTACCCGGAAGGGATCCGCGCCTTCCTCGTCAGCGTCTATCGCTATGCCCTGCGGGTCGAGGCCTACGTCGGCTTCCTCACGGATGGCTACCCGCCCTTTAGCCTCGACGCTTGAGGCAGGACCCGACATCAGCTTTTTTGAACGAAAGGACAGTTCATGCCCACCGTGACTGATTTCTGGACCGACGTGCACCAGGAACGCCAAGCCCTATTGAAGTACCTCGAGACACTCACACCCGAGCAGTGGGATATCCCTTCGCTCTGCGATGAATGGCGAGTCCGGGACGTCGTCGGACACATGGTGAGCGAGACCCAAATGACTGTTGCTCAGGCTGCCTGGGGGTCCATTACATCGGGTTTCCGAATCAACCGGTATATCGCGAAGGATGCCCGACAGCGAGGCGCGGCCCCCGTCACGAAGCTTCTCGCGGACTTCCGAGGCGTGGTCCTCGCTCGCACCCATCTGCCCGGCCTGTCGTCGTTGTCCATGCTCGAGGACATAGTCATCCACCAAATGGATATTCGCCAACCGCTCAAGCAACACCGCGACATTCCCAATGGGCGAATGATCCCCGTCGCCGGGGACCTCTGGACCAACCGCTTCTTTCCTGGCCCGAAACTGTTTCAGGGCATTCGCGCCATTGCGACTGACGCGGATTGGTCGGCCGGCGACGGTCTGGATGTCACCGGGCCTATTGAGGCGCTGGTCCTCACCTTGGCCGGCCGCTTTGCCGCGGTTGACCAGCTGCAAGGTGATGGAATGGCGACCCTGCGTATGCGGGCAGATGCTCTCAGTGGGCAGTGACGAAGCGCAGTCCTTGTCGACCTGGTCGCGTGGTGTTGCGGAAATATGAGGCCTAAAAAGAGGCCCGCGACATATCATTGGCGCGGATTACGTCAATCGATGACGCGAATTTCGAATTTCTTCACATTCCTTCTGGGGAAACGCGACCGTCGTGATCTGCGAACACGGAACGAACATTTAAGAATTCAGAATGGTGGGCCACCCGGGTCTCGATCCCGGCACCTTGGGATTAAAAGGAACCTTCCATCGGTTGTTCTGTGTCGGTTTCGTTGCGCATGTCTATTCTTTTCAAGAAAACGTGTTGTTTTGAGTCGGTCTCGTCTCGTGGTGTTGCAGAAATATGAGGCCTAAAATGAGGCCTGTTGGAATCTACGGGTTGCCGCATTAGACAGACTCGATGTGAGATTCAATCGTGACGCGTGGCCAATTCATTTCGCTGTAATCGCAACTACAAGTTTGAGCGCTCGATGAACCTTGGATTCCATGGTCACATCAATTGCCAGGGTGATGTACTGGTGCGGTCGTCGATGAAGGAGTTGAAGCAGTCGGCTGCGGACCCCAGGCGACGACGCCACCAGCAAAAAGAGCCGACACTATCAATGCAAGAAGCCCTCGAGTAAGCCATGCGCGAGCCTGCATTAAGTCCGTGTGCTTATTTTGGCTCGACCAGCGACGAAAAGAGAATTTGAATTAAAGTTGCCATCTTTGGTGATACGTTCACCAAATGACAAATCACCTTGCAAACTCACTTGAATTGGCAATTACTGATCGAAAATTATTGAGCCATCCGTTTTATCAGCGATGGGAAGCAGGTGAACTATCGTTTGATGAGTTGCGTCACTATGCCGAACAATATCGGTACTTCGAGGAGATGCTCCCTCGGTTCCTTGGACATCTGGCCGAAGAATTGCCCGAGGGCGCTGTTCGTGATTCCGTGCTTATGAATTTGAAAGACGAAGTAGCGGTGCCTAGTCACCTTGAACTCTTCGAACAATTTGCGACTTTTTATGACGCATTGGAGGCGCCTATATCGCTTGCCATGCAGCGTCTGGTCAACGCCTATTTTGAAGTCCTCATTGAAAGTCCTGCGGCCGCGCTCGCTGGTCTTTGGGCTTACGAGAGCCAAGGTACCGGAATTGCGGATTCAAAGGCCGAAGGACTCGAACGGTACTACGGCGCAAACAGCGATGCGCTTGCATTCTGGTTAGCGCACGGATCAATTGAAGGGGATCATGCAAAGTGGACACTTGAAGCGCTCGAACTGCTTAAGCCGGATGAAAACGTCGTTCACCACTCGGTACGAATCATTGCTGACGCGTGGTGGGAGTTCTTGGACGAGCGTGAATTGGTGCCGAAGTAAGTTTTTTTTTCAAGCGCCTTGGTCATGAACCAACGATGTAGGTGACACTAGCCACACAATTTTAACTGAGAGGCCCAGGAGTTCGACAGCATACGTCGATCATTCACTCCGGACGCGACCGCCTTCGCGCAAAGCTCACCTACACCAACATCGCCTTTGCGTTCGTGCCGGCAACGTTCACGATAGCGGAACTGCGTTCAGTTTACGAAGCGTGCCTCGGTCACGCTGTGTCGTCAACAAACCTGCAGCGCGGTTTACTGCGGCGAGCAGTCATTGAGTCCACGACGTCAGCGGCACTATCGTCTTCGTCCGGTGGCCGCCCCGCGACAGTGTACCGATTTCGCAATCGAACTCTTAGGTGACGGATCCGTTTGCCGCGTTTCGCCCGCCGCTATTCGATTCAGAGTTCTGAGGTCATTGGTTGGTTCGCCGTCGGACATGTTTGACATATTGAGATTTCATTTAATGTCATGATTGGTGGATGAAAACTGAATTGAGTGCACTGCTTGATGACTTGATGGTCAAAGCATTGGATCGGCGACCGCCAACAAAGACACAAGCGTTGGAGTTGCTATTGACGAGCGACGACGATCTCCTCGATGTTGTAGCGGCAAGCGGCCGCGTGCGACGGCACTTTTTTGGAAATAGAGTCAAATTGAACCTCATTATCAATATGAAGAGTGGTCTGTGTCCAGAAGACTGTTCCTACTGTTCGCAGCGCAGCGGTTCAAAGGCAGACGTACTCAAATATAATTGGATTGATCCTCTCGTAGCGGCCGAGACGGCAGATCGAGCGGTGGCCAGTGGGGCGAAGCGGGTCTGCCTCGTGGCGAGTGGTCGCGGTCCAACTGATCGAGACATCGGACGCATCGCGGAGACCGTGTTGGCAATCAAAGAACGCCAACCCCATGTAGAGGTTTGCACGAGTCTCGGCCTCTTGACTAAGGAGCGAGCCCAACGTTTGTTGGAAATTGGCGTGTTCGCGTACAACCACAATTTGAACACGAGCGAGGCGAATTATGGCGAGATCTGCTCGACTCACACCTTCGCAGATCGCCTCGACACCGTAAACATTGCTCGCGATGTGGGCCTCTCGCCGTGCTCGGGAGCGATATTCGGAATGGATGAGAGCGATGAGGATATCGTCGACTTAGCCGTCGACCTTCGTGCTCTTGATCCGGACTCGGTTCCCGTAAACTTTCTCATCCCTTTCGATGGCACGCCCATGGGTGGCAAATGGCAGCTCACTCCCCAGCGATGTCTTCGCATCTTGGCCCTCTATCGATTCTTCTTTCCGGACGTTGAAATTCGGATTGCCGGTGGGCGTGAGATTCACTTGCGAAGTCTGCAAACTCTCGGACTTCACTTGGCCAATTCGATTTTTGTCGGTGACTACTTGACGAGCGAGGGCCAGGCCCGGAAGCTTGATTTCGCCTTGATTGCTGATGCGGGATTTGTGGTTGAGGGCCTAGAGGAAGTTACTTTGCCATCCGCCCGTCACGACTTGGTGACTCTGCGACGCAGAGGACCGGGGACCGAGATGCCGGCCAATGTCTAATTCATTTTAGTCAAGAGACTTCGCTCTGCACCGATGAGTGAATTGACCTCGTACTCGAATTGGGACAGGAGGCGGTACGTTCGAAAGCGCGAGCGGTTGTGCAATCTTGGCAGTCGCGTGGACGCGACTTGCTGTACGTCCGGATTCAAATGCGAATATAGATTGCGGGAGTTTAACAAGGCCGGTACCATATGGGGCCATGGCAACGACTGATTCCACTGCGGAAGGTCATGCTCTAAAGTTCGACGACTGGTCAAAGGGACTCATCCTCACCGTGCGATCCCCAGACCGCGTCGGGATCGTCGCCGGTTTGGCCGCCAGCATTCAGTCCGCAGGTGGCAATATCGTCGAGCTGGACCAGCACACGGACGTCGTTGAAGGTGACTTCGGTTGCCGCATCGAGGTCGCTGGGTCCGTGGACGCTTTGGAACTCGATCGGCGTCTCAAAGATATTCAATCATCACTCTCGACGATCTACACCCTGACCCCGGTGGCTCGGCGACGTTCGCGAGTGGTGGTGCTGTGTTCCTCGACCCTTCACTGCCCGAGCGATCTCATTGCGCGAAGCGCCATTGGACAGTTGGACTGTGACGTCGTCGCGCTCGTGAGTGATCAGACGACGGCGCGTGAACTGGCCGAGCGCTACGGTGTGCCGTTCACACACCTCCCAATAAGGGAGGACCGCGCCGAACAGGAGCGCCAACTCGGCGAAGTGCTCGAAAGTCTCGAGCCCGACTTGATCGTGCTAGCCCGTTACATGCGAGTTCTTCCCGCCTGGCTTGTGAGCCACTATGAGCAGCGCATCATCAACATTCACCACTCATTCTTACCGGCATTCATCGGGTCCAATCCTTACGCTCGAGCTCACGAACGCGGGGTGAAGATCATCGGGGCGACGGCGCACTACGTCACTTCTGAATTAGACGGTGGGCCAATCATTGCTCAAGACGTCGTCCATCTCTCGCACCGCGACGACGTCGCCGACATGACGCGCCGCGGCGCAGACATTGAGCGTTCAGTGCTCGCTTCGGCGATCCGGCTGCACCTGGAACAGCGCGTCATCGTGTTCGGATCGCGCACGTGCGTCTTCGATTGACTTGACTCTGGATTCTAATTATGAGACGACGAAGCTTGCGGAGTCAGCCAGGTGCCATGCGAACAACGTCAAGGTCTTCTCGGGCTTGCAGACCATGTTTCGACTTACGTACCGAGCGTGTTCCCGTCTCTCCGGGAGCTGCCGCTTAACCTTTTTCCGAGAAAGTAACCGGCATTCTTGGAGATCCAATCAAGACTTTGGTAAGCACTTGACAACATGTCGTTCGACCGATAGTCTGACTTAGTGGTCTGGAATCGATTCCAGACATTCGGTCTTTAATGCGGGGGGTTTTTGTGATGTCGTGGCGTTCGGGAAGTTCGTTCCTCGGCAAGCGTGTAGGCCAATCTCGCGGCGCTCGCGTGGCGGTGACGGCGGCGCTCGTGGCGGCGCTGCTGACGGTGGCGACTGGGGTGGTCAGCGCGTCCGCGCAGCCAGGGGAGTTGAC
>PMTF01000007.1 GCA_003167415.1 Acidimicrobiaceae bacterium
AAGATCTTCCCCGACCACTGGTCATTCATGCTCGGCGAGATCGCGCTCTACTCGTTCCTGATCTTGTTGGTGACCGGGGTCTTCTTGACGCTGTACTTCATCCCGAGCTCGGCCATCGTGACCTATCACGGCAGTTACGCGCCGCTCGACGGTCAGAAGATGACGCAAGCCTTCGCCTCGACCGTCAACCTCTCCTTCGCCGTGCGCGGTGGTCTGTTGATGCGACAGATGCACCACTGGGCCTGCGACATCTTCGTCGGCGCGATCGTCATCCACATGGCGCGCGTCTTCTTCACCGGCGCCTTCCGCAAGCCCCGAGAACTGAACTGGATCGTCGGCTCGACGTTGTTGATCCTGGCGATCGTGAACGGCTTCCTCGGCTATTCGCTCCCGGACGACCTGGTCTCGGGGACCGGCATCCGCATCGCGTACTCAATCATCCTCTCGGTGCCGTTGGTCGGAACGTACCTGGCCTTTTGGATCTTCGGCGGTAACTTCCCGGGCACGTTGATCATCCCGCGCTTCTTCATTTTGCACTGTCTGATCGTCCCGCTGGTCATCATCGGGCTGGTGAGTGTGCACCTCTTCTTGCTGGTACGCCAAAAGCACACGCAGTTCCCCGGCAACGGTCGCACCGAGAAGAACGTGGTCGGCTCACCGATGTTCCCGGTCTTCATGGCCAAGACGACCGGCTTCTTGTTCATCGTCGGCGGCATCACGGCGCTGCTCGGCGCCTTCGCCCAGGTCAACCCGATCTGGCAGTTCGGACCGTACGACGCGGCGCGGATCTCCTACGCCGTGCAGCCCGACTGGTACATGGGATTCCTCGACGGCGCGCTGCGAATATGGCCGTCGTGGTCGTTCCATAGTTGGGGCCATACGATCCCCTTCGAGGTCCTGATACCGGCCGTCGTCCTACCGGGCTTGATCTTCAACTTCGTCTTCGTCTGGCCGATGATCGAACGCAAGTTCACCAAGGACAACGAAATTCATAACCTGCTCGATCGACCGAGCAACCAACCCATGCGAACCGCGGTGGGCGTCACGATGCTCAGCTTCTTGGGGATGCTCTTCATCGCCAGCTCGACCGACGTGCTCGCGAAGTTCTTCAACGTGTCGCTGAACACCGTCCTGGTCGCGATGCGCTCCTTGACCGTGATCGTGCCGATCCTCGCCTTCCCGATCGCCTATCGCATCTGTCACGAGATCCAGACGCTGCACGGCGGCGGTCGGCGAAAGACGCCGAACGTCGTCGCGCGCACCGCCGAGGGCGAGTACACCGCTACGCCGTCGCCGCGCTACGTGGACGACGTGCCAAGCCATCTCGAGGCGGCGCCGGTGCCGACGTATATCCACGAAGAGTCAGAAGAGTCGGGCGAAAGTGGCGTTCGCGTCGTCGATCGTTGATCGACCCTGACCCACTTCGTGGGCTCTTTCCCATCGACGACGCCCGAGCGACAACGTTGGCCAACGCCGTCCTCACAATTGTCACCAACAAAACCGTCGAATGGTTCCGGGTACATCCTCGTCGAATTGGGTAGGCGTAACATAGGCAACGTGGTGACTCCACGAGACCCCAATTGGCCGTCGGCCGCCACGATGCTGAGCGACCGCCTCGTCGAAGACCGACGCAACGTCGGTCTGATTGGCATCTCGACCTACGCCACCTCGGTGACCGAACGCTCGGCGTCGAGCACGCCGGCAGCCATTCGCGCCGCGCTCGAGCGCTATTCCACCTGGTCCTTCAGCGAGGCGCTCGACATCGCGGACTCCGTGGCGCTGGTTGATTTCGGCGACGTCGACGCTCCCGACGCCGAGGGCGGCGCCGAGCGCGTGGCGAACGCCTTGTCGGGGTGGGACCCCGGCATCGCCCTGCGCCTGATATTGGGCGGCGACAACGCGGCGACGTGGCTCGCGCTGCGCGCCCTCAGTGGTGGCGACTATTCGAACTTCGGCCTGGTGACCCTCGACGCCCACCTGGACATGCGCGACGGCGTGTCCAACGGTTCGCCGGTGCGGCAACTGCTCGAAGAAGGACTTGACGGTCATCACGTGGTTCAGGTCGGTCTGGCCGATTTCTCGAATTCGCCGGCCTACGCGCGACGGGCCCACGACGCCGGCGTCACGGTGATCTCGCGCGACGTCTTGCACCACGAACCGGTCGAAGAGGCGGCCCGTCGCGCCGTGGCCATCGCCGGGGCCGGGGGACGACACGTCTACGTGGACATCGACATGGACGCCGCCGACCGCATGACCGTGCCGGCCTGTCCGGCGGCAGCACCCGGCGGCTTGAGCGCCGACGAGATGCGTCGATTCGTTCGGGCGGTGTCGGTGCAGCACGGCGTCGTCGCCATGGACATCACCGAGATCGACGTCGAACGAGACAGCGCCGATCAACGAACCGTTCGCCTGGCGGCGCTGCTGGTCCTGGAAACGCTCGTCGGCGTGCGAAGGCGAATCCAATGGCCGTAGAGATCGGCGTTGAACCACTCACGCGCACGCAACTCGTGGCGGTGGCTCGAGGATTCGAGACCGTCACTCTGAGCGACGAGGTGTTGTCGCGTCTCGAGCGCCAACGCTCGGCGATCGAGTCGCTGGTCGAGAGCGGCACGCCGGTCTACGGACTGTCGACCGGTTTCGGTTCACTCGCGACCACGTTCATCTCGCCCGAAGAAAGGCGCGACCTGCAACGCTCCCTCATCCGCTCGCACGCCGCGGGAGTGGGGCCGGAGGTGGAGACCGAAGTCGTGCGCGCGATGATGGTGTCGCGTCTCACCAATCTCTGCAGTGGCGTCTCGGGAGTTCGTCCGTCGACCGCCGAGGCCTACGCCGCGCTGTTGAACGCCGGCATCACGCCGATCGTGCACGAGTTCGGGTCACTCGGGTGCTCGGGCGACCTCGCGCCGTTGGCGCACGTGGCGCTCGCGTTGATGGGCGAAGGTGACGTGCGCGATCGCGGCGGGCAACGCGTCAGCGCCGCGGAGGCGCTGCGCACGAGCGGCCTGGCGCCCGTGGTCTTGGCCGAAAAGGAAGGACTGGCGCTCATCAACGGCACCGACGGGATGCTCGGCCAGTTGATCCTCGCGCTGGACGACGGCATGGCCCTGATGCAACTGATCGACGTTGCGGCGGCGATGTCGATTCAAGCCTTGCGCGGTACCGACCAGGTCTTCCTCGCCGAGATCCACGCCCTTCGCCCCCACGCTGGCCAAATGGTGAGCGCCGCCAATCTGTTGGCCCTGTTGGCCGACTCGGTCATCGTCAATTCGCACCTGGATGACGCCACGCAAGTGCAGGACGCTTACTCGTTGCGTTGCGCGCCGCAGGTGCACGGGGCCGCTCGCGACACCTTCGGATTCGCCACTCATATCGCCGACGTCGAATTGGCGTCGGGCATCGACAATCCGTCGGTGCTGGCCGACGGATCACTCGCCTCCAACGGGAACTTTCACGGCGCGCCGGTCGGCTACGCCCTCGACTTCCTCGCCATTGCGGTCGCCGACGTCGCGTCAATGTCCGAGCGTCGGACCGATCGGATGCTGGATGTCTCGCGCAGTTTCGGCCTCCCCCCATTTCTCGCCGGACAGGCCGGGGTTGACTCGGGCCTGATGATGGCCCAGTACGCGCAGGCGGCAATGGTGTCGGAGATGAAGCGTTTGGCGACGCCGGCGAGCGTCGACTCGATTCCGTCCTCGGGCATGCAAGAGGACCACGTGTCGATGGGTTGGCACGCCGCTCGCAAGCTCCGCAAATCGCTGGATGCCTTCGCCGACGTGATCGCCATCGAACTGCTCACCGCCGCGCGCGCCCTCGCCCTCCGTGAACCACTGACGCCGTCGCCGGCCACGGCCGCGGTAGCGCAGCGCGTCAACGCCGTCTCCGGGGGCCCGGGCCACGACCGCTGGCTCTCACCCGAGATTGCCGCGGTCGGAGAACTCGTGCGCACGGGAGAACTGCTGGACATCGCGGTACGCCACGTGGCACTGTCGTAGAAGTGAAGGTCGACTGATATGGAAGGCGCGCGTCCGGTTCGAGCGGACCGCGGCTCGACGCTGTCGACGTTGGGCTGGCCCCAAGAGGGCGCGCTGCGCATGCTCCAAAACAACCTCGATCCCGAAGTGGCCGAACGACCGGACGACCTCGTCGTTTACGGGGGGACCGGACGGGCGGCGCGCGACTGGCGCAGCTTTGACGCGTTGGTGAGGACGCTACGCACCCTCAAGGGCGACGAGACGATGCTGGTGCAGTCCGGTCGACCGGTCGGGGTCTTCTCGACGCACGAGTGGGCGCCGCGCGTCTTGATCGCGAACTCGAACCTGGTTGGTGATTGGGCCACCTGGCCGGAGTTCCGACGCCTCGAAGCACTCGGTCTCACGATGTACGGACAGATGACGGCGGGATCGTGGATCTACATCGGCACCCAGGGCATCCTGCAAGGAACGTACGAGACGTTCTCGGCGGTCGCCGACCGACACTTCGGTGGTTCGCTCAAGGGCACCTTGACCCTGACCGGCGGCTGCGGCGGCATGGGCGGTGCGCAACCGCTCGCCGTCACTATGAATGACGGCGTCTGTCTCTGCGTGGACGTCGACCCGTCGCGCTTGCAGCGACGAGTCGACCAGGGCTACCTCGATGAGTGGACGGCCGACCTCGACGACGCGATCGCGCGGGTGGAAGCGGCCAAGCGAGAAGAGCACGCGCTTAGTGTCGGGCTGGTGGGCAACGCGGCGACGGTCTTCGCGGAGCTCCTTCGCCGTGGTGTTGAAATCGACATCGTGACCGACCAGACTTCGGCGCACGATCCTCTCAGCTACTTGCCGGAAGGGATCGACCTGGCCGACTGGCACGATTACGCCGAGAAGAAGCCCGAGGAGTTCACCGACCGCGCCCGCCAGTCGATGGCCAAGCAGGTCGAGGCGATGGTGGGCTTCCAGGACCGCGGTGCCGAGGTCTTCGACTACGGCAACTCGATTCGTGGCGAAGCCCAACTCGGCGGCTACGAACGCGCGTTTTCTTTTCCCGGCTTCGTGCCCGAGTATCTGCGTCCGCTCTTTTGCGAAGGCAAGGGACCGTTTCGATGGGCCGCGTTGTCGGGGGACCCCAAGGACATCGCGCGAACCGATCAAGCGGTGCTCGACCTCTTCCCGGAGAACGACGCGCTCCGTCGTTGGATCACCAAAGCACAAGAGCGCGTGGCCTTCCAGGGACTGCCGGCGCGAATCTGTTGGCTCGGTTACGGCGAGCGCGACAAGGCGGGGCTGGCGTTCAACGACCTCGTGGCCTCCGGCGAGGTGTCGGCGCCCATCGTCATTGGCCGCGACCACCTCGACAGCGGATCGGTCGCGTCGCCGTATCGCGAGACGGAGTCGATGCTCGACGGTTCGGACGCCATCGCCGACTGGCCGCTGCTGAACGCGCTGGTCAATACGGCGTCGGGGGCGACGTGGGTCTCGATTCATCACGGCGGTGGTGTCGGCATTGGTCGTTCCATTCACGCCGGTCAGGTGTGTGTCGCCGACGGCACGGAACTCTCGGCGCAGAAGTTGGCCAAGGTCCTGACGAACGATCCGGGCATGGGCGTCATTCGTCACGTCGACGCCGGCTACGAGATCGCCGAAGACACCGCCGAAGAGCGAGGCGTCCGCATTCCGATGCGCGAGCAGTAATGACCACGCGGGTCATCAAGAACATCAGTGAGCTGACGACGAACGATCCCTCCCTCGGTGTCGGCGTCACGGGTCGGCTTCACGACGCGGCGATTGTGATCGACGATGATCGGGTTCTCTGGGTGGGGCCGAACGCCGAGTCGCCCGCCGCTGACGAGATGATCGACGTCCACGACTCGGCCGTTATCCCCGGCTTCGTCGATTCGCACACGCATTTGGTCTTCGCCGGGGAGCGTTCCGAGGAGTTCGAGGCTCGCATGAACGGCACCCCGTACGACGGAGGCGGCATTTCGAGCACCGTCGCGTCGACGCGCGCCGCGTCGAGTAACGAACTGCGCGCTGCGACCGAGAAACGTCTTGGTGAACTTCGCGCCGGTGGCGTGACGACCGTCGAGATCAAGTCCGGCTACGCGCTCACCCTCGACGGCGAGTCGCGACTCATCGATATCGCGAACGAGTTCAGCGATGAAGTGACGTTTCTGGGCGCCCACGTCGTGCCGCCGGAATACGTCAACGACCGCGAAGCGTACGTGGACCTCGTGCGAGGGCCGATGCTCGAAACCTGCGCACCGAAGTCGAAGTGGGCCGACGTGTTCTGCGACCGGGGTGCCTTCGACGTCGACGAGTCGCGCGCAATTTTGACCGCCGCGAAGTCGGCCGGACTGCAGCTTCGAGTGCACGGCAATCAACTCGGGGCGACCGGCGGCGTCGCGCTGGCGGTCGAACTGGACGCCGCGAGCGTGGATCACTGTACGTACCTCAGTGACGACGACATCGATTGGCTCCGCGCGTCGAAGACCGTCGCGACGCTCTTGCCCGGAGCAGATTTCTCGACACGCGCGGACTATTCTTCGGCGCGTCGACTGCGCGACCGCGGCGCCGTCGTTGCCCTGGCGACCGACTGCAATCCCGGCACGTCGTACGTGACGAGCATGGCCTTCGTGCTGTCGATCGCCGTGCGCGACATGCGCATGGACTTTGACGACGCGCTGTGGTCGGCGACGCGCGGGGGAGCGGCCGCGCTTCGTCGCGACGACGTAGGTCATTTGGGTATCGGCGCCAGGGCCGACGTGGTGATCTTGGACGCGCCGCGCGCGGCCCACCTCGCCTATCGACCGGGTGCGTCGATCGTGCGCCAGGTGATCGGCGCCGCGTGAAAAAATTCCCCGGCGACGTGGCCCTTCGCGCGAGCACGAGCATGATGCATGCCTGAATCGTCGCTCGCCGTTCGACCGATTGAAGCGCGTGATTGGGACAGCGTCTTCGAGATCTTTCGCGCGGTGGTGACCGAAGGCGAGACCTACGCCTATCCCGAGGATCTCACGTCCGACACCGCGCGGGCCCTTTGGGTCGAGGGACGTCCCGGAGCGACCGTGGTTGCTCTGCGAGACGACGTGATCCTCGGCACTGCGAAATTCGGTCCCAATCGCCCGGCTCGAGGGGCGCACGTCGCTACGGCCAGCTTCATGGTCGTTGCGGAGGCCCGAGGAAAGGGGTCTCGGTCGAGCGATGTGCGAGTACGCCATTGCGTGGGCGAGGGAGAAGGGCTACGCCGCCATGCAATTCAACGCGGTGGTTTCGACGAACCTTCACGCCATCGAGCTCTACCGGAAACTGGGATTCGTCACCATTGGCACGGTGCCGGAGGCGTTCGAACACGCCACGCTCGGTCGCGTCGGACTCGACATCATGAACCTACAACTTTGAGCACTGGGCGAGCGTGAACGAGCGAGCCCGAGCGTGGCGCGGATTCTCGAGCCCGTAAAGTGGATTCATGAGCACCCCCCTTGCCCCCACCGACCTGCCCACGACGCTGGGAGCGCTTCGCGCGTCGAACTACCAGCCCAAATCGGTTCGCGAAGAGATTCGCGCCAACCTCGAACAGCGCCTCGCCGACGGGCTACCACTGACGTCGGACGTCCTCGGCTACGAAGACACCGTGTTGCCCCAACTCGAGACGGCGCTGTTGGCCGGTCACGACATCATCTTGCTGGGTGAGCGCGGTCAGGCGAAGACCCGCATGATTCGCTCGCTGGTCGATCTCTTGGACGAATGGCTGCCGATCGTCGAGGGATCCGAGATCCGCGACGATCCCTTCGCTCCGATTTCGGCTTACGCCATCGAGCTCGTCGAAGAGAAGGGCGACGACACGCCGTTGACGTGGCTCCACCGTTCGCGTCGCTTCGCCGAGAAGCTGGCCTCGCCCGACACGTCCATGGCTGACTTGATCGGAGAGGTGGACCCCATCAAGGTGGCCGGCGGCCTCTATCTCGATGACCCGAAGGCGCTCTCGTACGGATTGGTGCCCAAGTCCAATCGCGGCATCTTCGCCATCAACGAGCTGCCCGACCTCGCCGAACGCATCCAGGTCGGACTGCTCAACGTGCTGGAAGAGCGTGACGTGCAGATCCGGGGCCACCTGGTTCGCCTCGATCTCGACGTCATGGTGGTGGCGACCGCGAACCCCGAGGACTACACCAACCGTGGTCGCTTGATCACGCCGCTGAAGGACCGCTTCGGCTCACAGATCCGCACGCACTATCCCTACGAGTTGACGACCGAGATCGCCATCATGCACCAAGAGGCGAAACTGCCGGCGTCCCCGGTGCCCATCACGGTGCCCTGGTTCATTAACGACATCGTCGCGCGCGTCAGCCACGTCGCGCGCAAGAGTCACGTGATCAGTCAAAGCTCCGGCGTGTCGGTGCGACTTTCGATCGCCAACTACGAGATCGTCGTGGCGAACGCGCTGCGCCGGACGCTGCGCACCCACGACGGTGCGGTCGTGCCGCGCGTGAGTGACCTCAGCGCGATGGTGCAGTCGACGCAGGGCAAGATCGAGTTTGACACGATGGACGACAGTGATTCGGACCAGGTCATCGCGGCGTTGGTCTCGCTCGCGGTGCGACAGTGCTTCGCCGAGCACGTGGTATTGGAAGAGGGACCGCAGATCGTCGAAGCCTTCAACACCGAGGCGCTGGTGCACACCGGTGACGACCTGCCCGACCGCGACTACCTCGCGGTCATGGCCGCCATGCCGTCACTGGACGAGCCGGCGAGACGGATCGCCGGACCACGGGCGAACGACGGCGAACTCGCCTCGGCCGTCGAATTCATACTCGAGGGTCTCTATCTCACCAAACGACTGGCGAAGGACGCCTCGGGCGCGAGGGCGCTCTATCGCTCGAGGAATCGTTAGTGCCCGTTCGCTACGGCTACCGCCGCTTCGGCGAGGACGATGACTTCAACGATCTCGATGTCGAAGAGATGTTGCGGATGCTGGCCGATGACTTCATGGAGAACGGCGACCTCGAAGAGGCGATGGACCGGCTGCTCCGCGAGGGCTACACGACGGCCAACGGTGAGCGCATCGAGGGGCTGCGCGATCTGCTCGAGCAGGCGCGGGCGAAACGTCGCGAGCTCGAGCAGCAGGCCGACCCCGACGGGGAGATGCAGCGTTATCGCGATTGGTTGAACGATATTGAAGCGACCGAGGACACCGAGCTGGACGCCCTGCTCGCCGATGCCGAGGCCTCCGATGACGAACGACGAAAGGAAGTCACTCGCGACCTGGTCGATCAGAAGAAAATGCAACGTGACCTGATGAGCGACCGTATTGGCGAACGGCTCGGTGAATATCAGAACTACGAGTTCGTCTCGAGTGAAGCCCGAGAGCAGTTCGAAGATCTCCTGGCCGAGTTGGAACGAGACGTCCTCAACACGTACTTCGAGAAGAGCAAGGAGATGATGGGTCGTCCCGACTCCGAAGAGTTGGCCCGGATGCGCGACATGATGGACGCGCTCTCCACGATGATCGAGCAGGATCGACGCGGCGAGGATCTCGATCCGACCTTCGACGACTTCATGGAGAAGTTCGGCGACTTCTTTCCCGGCGCGGAAAATCTTGAGGACGTCGTGCGCATGATGGCCGAACGCGCCGCCGCGGCCGAAGCGATGTTCAACTCGCTGTCACCCGATCAACAGAGCGAGCTTCGTTCGATGTTCGCCGGGATGATGGAGAACATGGAGCTCAACTTCTCGCTGAATCGCCTGGTGTCGAATCTGCGCATGGCGACGCCCGACATCGACTGGAACCGCGCCCACCGGATGCGCGGTGACGACGGCTCGCCCTTCGCCGACGCCGCCTCCGTGGCCGAGCAGTTGGGTCAGTTAAAGGGTTTGGAGGAGTTCCTGGGCCAGGCCAACGCCGCCCAGGGTCTGCCGGAAGTGGACGTCGAAGCGGTTCGCCGCAACCTCGGCGACGACGCCGCGCGCCACGTCGTGCGGTTGCAAAAGGCCCTGCAGGGACTGAAAGATCAGGGCTTCGTCGACCGACAGGGTCGCCAGTTGCACCTCACCCCGAAGGGCGTTGGCCAGATCGGCCAACAGGCCCTGCGCGACCTCTTCGCGCAGTTGCGTGATTCGCCGACGCTCGGCCTGCACCGGGTCGCGAGCGTCTCGCGCGGGGGAGATCGCGAGGAGACCTCCAAGCCCTGGGAGCCCGGCGAGCCGTTCGCGTTGAACCTGCCCAAGACCCTGCGCAACGCCGTCCTTCGTCAGGGCCCGGGCACACCGGTCAAGTTGCACGCCGATGATTTCGAGGTCGAAGAGTTCGAATCGACCCGTCACTCAGCCACCGTGTTCGCGATCGACCTCTCGCTCTCGATGGCGATGCGCAGCAACCTGGTGCCGGCCAAGAAGATGGTGCTGGCGCTCACCTCACTGATTCGCTCGAAATTCCCTCGCGACTTCGTGGCCGTGGTCGGCTTCGGCGAGACGGCCCAACAACTCAAGATCGAAGACGTCCCCGCGCTCACCATCGACTACGCCTACGGCACCAACCTCCAACACGCCCTGGCGCTCAGTCGCCATTTGATGCGTAACGAACGCGGCGAGCGCCAGATCGTGGTGGTGACCGATGGCGAGCCGACGGCCCACCTGCTCGCCAACGGCGAGCCCTTCTTCGCCTGGCCGCCGGTGCGCGAGACCCTGGAAAAGACCATGGCCGAGGTCCTTCGCTGCACCAAGGCCGGTATCACGATCAACACCTTCGCCCTCGACATCGAACGAAGCCAGTTTCCGTTCGTGGAACAGATCGCCAAAGTCAATGGGGGACGGCTTTTCTATACGGACGTAGACGATCTCGGTTGCTACGCCCTCGATGACTTCGTGAAGCACCGCCGCGCCGGCTAAAGGGCCTCTCTCGAAATCGGCGAACGCTTTTCGGTCATCTTCGAGTGACTATTAGCCCGTGATCAGGGAATTACACAATTCCATTTGCTTTTTGTCACGTAACCCGTCACAATGACATGGTTGTAATTACATCGGTGGGAAGAGCCACTGGGGGGAAGGAATTCAACGTGGAAATCGTGGAATTGATGAGCGGCATGGAAGATCGTGGTTGGCAGGCACGGGCGAACTGCATGGGCGTGGACCCTGATCTCTTCTTCCCCGAGCGCGGTGCCTCGACCCGTGAAGCCAAAGAGGTCTGTCGCGGCTGCGTCGCGCGCGAGGACTGCCTGGAGTACGCCCTCGACAACGGCGAGAAGTTCGGCATCTGGGGCGGCATGAGTGAACGCGAACGCCGTCGCCTACGCCGGGCACGCGCCATCGAGCGCCGCGCCCAGGCCAGCTGAGCTATATCCGACTCTCGATCGTCTGATTCTCACTCAGTCCGAGTTGCGCCCACCGACTCGGCTCTTGGGCTTCGAGCACCGCTCGCGGTACGAGTCCCACGAGTTCGCAGCGCACGATGACGCCACCCTCGGGCAGTAACGCCGCCACTTCGTCATAGACCGCCAACGGGCCGACGACCTTCGGGTCGATCAGGTTGCAACTGACCTGCATGTGCCCGCCCGCGCGAAGGGCGAGTGAGCGCACCGCACTACTCCGAATCGCCTTGGCAATGCCGCGCGTCTCGTCTCTCGAAATGCCCGAGAGCCAGATATTCCAAGCGACCAGTATCGGCCGCGCGCCCACCGCCACGGCCCCGAGCGTCAGGGACGGCTCGGCCGCACCGTAGTCCGGCGATAACTCTCGAAAAGCGTGCTTGCGAACCTCCGGCAGCGTTCGAACGGCGCCATTTAAAGGCCCGTAGAGGAAGGCCGCAACGCCGAAGGTTTCGCCGATCCACTGGGCAGTAGTGTCGCGTAATTTGACCGCGCGAGAGGATTGTTCGGGCTCCAACGCCACGAAGGGCACGACGTCCACAACGCCGAATCGCGGATGGACGCCCTCGTGGGCGCTGAGATCCAGGAGTTCGAATGACGCGGTGATGAGTGCGCGAACGTCACGGATCAAAGGTTCGGAATCGTTTATGAGCGTGAAGACCGAGCGATTGTGAAACCTGTCGGCGTGCAAATCGCGTAACGAGGGACCGGCCGAATCGTCCAGTTCGTCTAAGAGTTCGAGGTTGCGGCCCTCAGAGAGATTGATGACACACTCGAACACGCGAGCGGCGTACTACGAAGCGTCAGAGTTAAACACACGGCGACGGCGACGCTCGCGAAGTATGCGGCGGCGCTCACGCTCGGAGCAGCCGCCCCAGATTCCGTGGTCCACGTGATTCTCGAGTGCGTACTCGAGGCACTGGCTGGCCACCGGACAGATGGCGCAGATTCGTTGCGCAATGATCACCCCGACGCCATCTCGCGGAAAGAACGTCCCCGCCGGGTACTCGCGGCACTTCCCGTCTGCCATCCATTCGGTACTCATGCTCACCCCCATGCCGGTTCTATATGCCACAGTAGCGACCCTTTGTGTGACGAACTGATTGCGAAAGGCTCATTTGTTCACAAGCCGATGGTTACCATACTTCTCACAGACGGCTGTAAGCCCTTTCAAAGACAAGGGCTCGAAGAGTGCTGCAGAACCAGTCTGTAGAATGGTGTTTCGCAGCAATCGCAACGCCAAAGGAGCACCGTGAGCCAGGTCCCAACCCCGGAGACCACCGAAGTCGTCGATCCGGTCGGCCACGTCCAGGTCATCTACCTCGGTCCCGTGGCGCCCCACTGGGAGTGCCGAATGGTCTTCGGCGACGAAGAGCAGATCCAGGCCTTCGTGGACCGCGTGGACGCCCGGTTGCGTTTCTTGCCGCCGCACGACCCCCAGTTCCGACGTAACCGTGAGCGCGTGAACCGAGACGCCGAACGCGAGAACCTGCTCGTCGAATGGAACCTCGGGTACGACGAGGAATCTTAAGCGAGGGGCGAATTCGTCACTCGCTCGAACCACGCGTTCGGGTCCAACAGTTCATCCGCACTCGGCAGCCCGTCGACGCGCAGCAGGGCGTCGAACACGCGCAACGTGTGATCCTTTGAGAGCGTGGCGACGAACGCCGCCGCTTGCTCGTGGTGCTCGCCCTGGGTCGATATTCCAAAGAGCGCCGCGGCGGCGTCCTCACCGCGCGCGTCGCTTCGGCGGTGACGTCGGTAGGCCTCGACCAAGGCCGGACGTGGTCCGAGTATCGCTTCGGTGATCTGATGCGCGGCCGATTCGAAGAAGGCCAGGAGCACGCTGGCCGCGGCGTTGATGGCGCGCGTGGCGTCAGACTCTTCGGGCATCTCGATGCCGTCGAGCAGCGATTCGGGGTTCTCCATGAATCCCGCGATGTCCTCGGGATTGATCATCGATTGCAAACGCGTCAGTAGATCGCCTTGCGCATTGGTGGACTCACGCACCGTGTCGATCAACAGCGCGCGCAGCGCGTCGCCGGTCCCGGGCTGGGTCAGCACGAGTGACGCGAGGAACTCTTGGGCCAGGGCGAAGACGTAGACCTCATCGCGTTCCAGCGACCAGGCTTCGGCGAAGCTGGCGAGGTTGTTCACGACTAACTGTCGCTCGGCGTCGACACGAGGCAGTGGCAGCGCGGCGAGCGACCACGCGCGTTCGGAGAAGTGACCGGCGACCGAGCCCATCTGGAAGCCGGAGAAGAGCGGTCCGAGCGCGGCGGCCATCTGGGCCATCATCTGGTTGTCGCCCAGGTCCAGGCTCTCGCCGATGGTGGCGCTCGACGAGACCATCGGCTCCATGAGCGGCCGCCACTGAGTGAGGGCCGCGATGGTGAGCGCCGAGCGATTGACGGCGACGACCGAGGCGCCAATCGAGACGCCGAGCAACGAGTCGACGTGGCGCGCGACGAGCGGCGCCAGTTCTTCGAGTCGCTGGCGTTCGATGGGTTGAGCATTCGGGTCGCCATCTTCTCCGCGGGCGATATTGAGCGCGAGTTGGGTGGCGGTCGTAAACCAGGCGTCGGGCCCCTGTTGGCCGAGCATGGAGAAGATGTCGCCGAACATGCCGCCGAAGGGATTGTCACTCATGGGGACAATTTAAAGCGCGCAGGCCAGGGTCATGTCGGCGTGGTGGACAGCGGCGTCACGGATGAACGTGACGTGGGCCACGCTGAAGGCCGGCGTCAAGTACAGGGCCGTGTCGAGGGCGTCGAAGGTCTCGGTCTGCTTGCCGTTCAACGACGTGATGACGTCACCCTTCTTCAGCTGCCACTGCGCCGGGCTCTTGGGAATGACCCGAGAGACCGTCACGCCTCCGCCCTGGGCGTTCAAGCCGACGATGCCGAGGCTCGCGTGACAACCTCGGCCCGTGGCCACGATGTAGGCGATGCGCGCGACGAACTGAGCGGAGTACCAGAGGTGGTCGGTGGACAAGACGGCGACGACTTGGCCGCTCTGATCGACGGCAATGGCGTCGACGAAGCCACTGATATTCGCGTCGGACTTGGTCGAGAGATAGCTGATGACCCCCGTGGCGTCACTCTTGGGATCGCCGAGAATCGTGTTGGCCCACGCGTACTGGGGCGCCGTCGTCGAACTCTTCAGAATGGGGGACACCGCGACCTCCCACTTGCTGGCGGGCAACGGCGCGAAACTGAGCGCGGGAACGTGGCGGCCGAGGCGCACGATCGAAAAGCCCATCACTTGGTCGCGCCCGACCCAGTGGACGGGAAAGTTGACGTCGCCCGGGGTCGAACCGGTGATGAGCGCGTTGGCCGGGATCCGGGTGGTGGTCACGGCGAGGTTGTGGGGAAGGACCATCGCGGCGACGACGTCCACGTGGCCCGGTGTGGTGATCGAGAGGTCCACGGTGTCGGCCGCCGCCGTCCGTGAGTTCGTCGGGAGTTGGCTGATGGAATGCGCCAGGTGCGGCGTCGCCGGCGGATCGCTCGACTGGGTGAGGTACAGACTCGCCGATCCCACCACCAGCGCGACCGCCATCATGGCGGCGACGGCGCGGGCCGCGGGCGACTTTATGGGCCAAATCTGATGGGTGCGGAGCTTCTCAAAACTCGGTAATTCACTCGGGTGGACCCACTCGCGCTCGCCCCTCGGAGGAGGCTTCGCGTGTGCGCGTCGACGACGCCACCATTCCCCAGGTCCCCGACTCTCCACCCAGAGAAGGCTAGTTACCACCGGTTGGCTAGTTGGGGTCGCCCTATCATCGAAAACCATGGCCTTGGACGTCGCGCTCGACATCGGAACCTCGAACACGCGTCTGGCCACGACCGAACGAGGCATCGTCTTCAACGAACCGACGTTGGTCGCGATCGACACCAACAGCGGTCGCGTCGTCGAGTTGGGCCACGGGGCCCTCGACATGGTTGCGCGCACGCCTCGCCACGTCGTCGTCTTTCGACCGCTCGCCCAGGGAGCCACCGTGGACTTCGACGTGACTTCGCGACTCATCGCCGGACTGTTCGAGCGCGCCGGCGTGTCCAAGATGAGTCGGGCCCGGGTGGTGATGAGCGTGCCGTCGCTGGCGACGTCGATCGAACGACGCGCGCTGCGCCAAGCGGCCATTCAGGCCGGAGCGCGCGAGGCGACGCTCATTGAAGCGCCGATCGCGGCGGCGATCGGCATGGGCCTCCCGGTGCAGGACCCCGTTGGTTCGGCCGTGACCGTCCTCGGGGCCGGGGCTTCGGAAGCGGCGATCATCTCGCTCGGCGGCATCGTCACGGGCAGTGCTCGTCGCCTCGGCGGCAACGACCTCGACGCGGCGATCGCGTCGTCATTGCGGATTCAACTCGGTGTCGTCGTCGCTCCGTCGGTACTCGAGAGCCTGAAGTTTTCCTTGGCCTCCGCGCTCGGTCGCACGAAGGGTCGTTCGGAGGTGGTCATGGCCCGCACGGTGGACCGCGGCGACCTCGTCGAGATTGACGTCGACGCCGAACTCGTGAACGACGCGGTCCTCGACGTCGTGACGATCTCGGTGCGAATGATCCAAGAGTGTCTCGGCGACGCGCCGCCGGATCTCTCCCAGGATGTCAGTGCTCGAGGACTGATCCTCACCGGCGGACACGCACTCTTGAGTGACTTTGGCGAACTCATCGCGACGAACACCGGCGTAGAGGTCACCGTGGCCGAAGAGCCCGACACGGTGGTGATTCGCGGACTCCGGCTCTGTCTCGAGGAGATGTCGTCACTGCACTCGCTCTATCGAGACGCCGATCGTTAGTCCTCGTCGCGACCGAGTTGGTTGACCGCCGCTCGAACCTGCCAGTCCCGGTCTTGGCTCGCGCGTTCCAGGGCCTCGTCGATGTCGGGTCCCTCGAAGTTCGCTAGGGCGACGATGGCGCGACGGCGCACCGGCGGTTTGTCGTCGAGCGCGCCCAGGATCGCCGGACGCGCTCGGTCGTCGCCGATTGCCCCGAGCGCGGCGATGGCCGACTCACGACAACGGGCGTCGTCGTGAGTCGTCGCGATGACGCACATTTTTTCGACGGCCGCCACGTAGAGGTGCTCACCGAGGGCGAAGACGGCGCCGTCGACGACGAGCGCGTCCTCGTCTTCGAGACAGTGCAGAAGGGCGGCGTAGACGTCGTCCTCCTCAATCTCCACGTGGGCGATCTGATTCAACGCCTCGCGTCGAACCTCGACGTCGGGGTCGCGCAGGGCGCTCTTCCAATCGTCGGAGGTGACGAGCCGTTGGCGCACGACGCCGCGCAGCGCGAGGATCCGGTGACGAGGGAGGGGGCCATGGAGATGCGTACGCAATAAATCGACGTAGTTGTCATCCAATCCAAAGCCCGCGCGCAACAGTAACTCGTCAATGCTCTCCGCTAGCGTTGATTCATCACTTTGCACGCACCCATCTCACCACCTAGGACGCATCGTCGGGGCTCACGAGTGCTCCTCGCAGTTCTGATCCTCATTCTGGTGGGCGTGGTGGGGCTCTACGAGTGGCCCATTCACGAGTACGCCTTGACCCCGGGTGACGCGACGCCCGTGGCGCCGCTGGTGAAGATCAAGGGCGTCGCCAGCGAAACACACCACGGCACGATCATGCTCACCGATGTCTATCTGACGTCGTTGAACGGTTGGCAATGGGCGATCATGCACTTCGAAAGTCACGTGCAGTTCGTTGGCGCCGACGAGCTCGTCGAACCGGGCGTGCCCACTGATGAACTCCAAGCCCAGGGGTATCTGGAAATGAGTGATTCCAAGCAGGCGGCCGAGGTCACGGCCTTTGACGCACTGGGTTGGAAGACGCCCTCGACGCCCACGGGCGCGATCGTCAACTCGGTCGTGTTGCCGTCGCCGGCTCGCGGCGCTGGAATCCAGGTGGCCGACGAAATCGTGGGGGTGAATTCCACGAGCGTCGACTCGGCCTGTTCACTCATCGTGGCGATGCATTCGATTCCCGCCGGCACCACGGTCCACCTCTCAATCAAACGGGCGCGGATCTCTTCGACCGGCGTCATCACCTACCGTTCGCCGTCGACGGTGACGTTGAAAACCGCGAAGGCACCGGCGGGCATCGGTCCGTCGGGCTGTGCCGGGGTAGCGGGCGTCGGCACGTCCTATCTCGGGGTCTCGATCGAAGACGGGGCCACCTACCGGTTGCCCGCGCGGGTCAGCATCAACACGGCGAACATCGGCGGACCGTCGGCCGGGCTCGCGATGACGCTCACCTTGATCGACAAACTGAGTCGCCAGTCCATTTCGGGTGACCAGCCAATCGCCGCGACCGGCACGATTGACATCCACGGGAACGTCGGCGACGTGGGCGGCGTCGCCGAGAAAACCGTCGCGGTGCAACGCGCCGGGGCCAAGTATTTCTTCGTGCCCCAAGTCGAGGTCGCCAAGGCCAAAGGGGCGGCACAGCCGGGTCTCAAGATCATCGGCGTGACCACCCTCGCCCAGACGCTGCGTGACCTGCGCGCCCTCGGTGGCGTCGCTCCGAAACCCCTTACGCCGCCGCGTTAAGCCATTTCCCCCAAGGCCGACGCCGTAGTCTGGAGGGAATGGACGACCGCCGAATTATCTCAACCGCGCGCCAATCGTCAGCCGAGATTGCCCGAATGAACTTCACCACCGTGCGAAAAGGGGGCTACGACCCCAACGAAGTGCGTATTCAGCTGGAGTCGGTGGCGCGAGAGATGGGTCACCTCGAGGCCCGGATTCGAGAGCTCCAAGATCAGCTCAGTGAGGCCCAGCGCCGAGTCGCGAATCCCACGTTCGACGAGGCCACGCTGGCCGGGGCGCTGGGTGCCCAGAGTGCCGCGATCTTGCGCTCGGCCCACGAAGAGGCCGGCCGGGTGACCGCCGAAGCCCAAGAGCGCAGCGCCCAGGTCTTCACCGAGAGCCAACAGCGAAGTTCGGCCCACTTGATCGAGGCCCAGGAGCGGGCCGCGGCTTTGATCTCCGAGGCCGAGAGCACGGCCGGTCAAATTGACCACGACGCCCGATTGGCCGCCGAACGACTCGTCGAGTCGGCGAAGGTGAACGGCGAAGCGCTGGTCGAAGGTGCCCGCGAGCAGGGTCGCGCCATTGTCGAGCAGTCCTACGACGCTCGCAAGGCGGTCCTCAACGACCTGGCCGTGAAACGCAAGGCCCTGCAGATCCAGATCGAGCAGTTGCGGGCGGCGCGCGACGTCCTCGCCACGTTCGTCACGTCGGTCCAAGACCAGGTCGAAGGCGTGCTCTCCGGCATCAACAACTCGGACGAAGTGGCGCGCAACGCGGCCCTCGAAGCCTTGCGACTGCGACCGAACGTGCCCGAGCCGACCGAGGAAGAGGTGCTGGCCAGCACACCACTTCGCCAAGTCGCCGAGCCGCAACTGCAAGAGGTGACCGATCTGCCAACCGAAGCGCGACCACGGGGACGCCGGGCACCGAAGGACGACGCGATGAGCGTGACCGACATCACCGAGGTCTCGATGATCGACGACGACGACTCGGGAACTGATGTGGTCAACGAAATCTTCGCGCGGCTTCGCAAAGCGACGCTGGAAGAGCGCGGTGCCGCACCGGTGCCGAAACGGGCCGCTCCCGCGCCGGCCAAAGCGCCGACGGTGACGGGCGAACTGTTCGAACGCCGCGACGCGGCGCTCGCGGGGTCCCTGGCGGCCCTGACGCGCAAAGTGAAGCGCGCTCTTCAAGACGACCAGAACATCATGCTCGAGCGGCTGCGTGACGTGAAGGCGATGATCACCACCGAGCTCGAAGACGAGCACGAACAACGAGCCCGCTACGCCGACGCGGCGATCGACGCCCTCACGAACGCCGCCGCCGCCGGAGTCCAGTTCGCGAGGGACGAAGCGGGCGTTGGTGGAGGAGCGGTGGAGAGCGCGGCCCTGAAGGACTGCGCGGCCGACCTGGCGGTGACGATCGTGCTGGCGTTGCGCAAGAGAATTCTCACTGACGGCAGTGGCGACGGCCCGGACCGTGCCAACGCCGCTTACAAGGAGTGGCGCGGCGCGCGCGTCGAACGTCTCTGCACCGACGCCGCGCGACGGGCCTTCGAGATCGGCGTCGTGGCCGCCTCGCGGGGCCGCCACGTTCGATTCTTCGTCGCGCCGAATGATGCGCCGTGCGACGCGTGCGCGATGGACGCGGCGTCGGGGGAACGGCCGGCCGGTGAGAACTTCCCGAGTGGTTCGCCCTTCCCACCACTGCACGCCGGGTGCGCCTGCGCCGTTATTCCTATTTGAAAAACGACCTAGGCTCGTTGCGTGCGTAGTCCGACTGATATCCCGCCACGTGCGCGCCGGCTCGGTCGGTTCTCTCGAAGATTCTGGTTCGGACTGGCCTTCGTCGTCATCCTCATCGGGTTCCTGTCGCTGCGTAATCTCGCGGTGCTCTGGACCGACCAAATGTGGTTCTCTTCGGTCGGTCTCGGCAAGGTCTTCTCGACGCTGCTGATGGTGAAGGTGGGGCTCGGCCTGACCTTCGGCGCGATCTTCTTCTTCATCATGTGGGGCAACTTGCTCCTGACGGACCGTTTCGGCGCGCGCGACCTCTCCTTTGACCCCGAAGACGAGATCGTTCGCCGATTCCAGAACGTGGTTCGCCCCTACGCCAAGCGCATCTACGCGGCGATCGCACTGGTGATGGGCTTGATCGCCGGACTGGACGCCACCGGCCAGTGGAACAAGTACCTCCTCTTCGCTAACAGCCAGCCTTTCCACGCCAAAGACGCCCTCTTCCACAAGGACTTGAGTTTCTACGTCTTCACGCTGCCCTTCGTCTCCTTCGTCGTGACCTGGCTGTTGGTGGCGCTGATCGTCGCGTTGATCGTCACCACGGGTTTCCACTACCTCAATGGCGGCATCCGCGCCACCAGAGTGACGCCGCGCGTCTCGCCACGGGTGAAGGCCCACCTGTCGGTCATCGGTGCCGGCATCGCGCTCATGAAAGCGGCCGGCTACGTCATCGCCAAATGGGAGTTGGTCAATTCCACCAACGCTTTCGTGCAAGGCGCGGGGTACACCGACGTGCACGCCCGGATGCCCGCGTTGACGATCCTGTTCTTCCTCTCCATGGCCGCGGCGTTGATCCTGCTCGCCAACGTGCGCATGCGCGGATGGTCGCTGCCGGCGGTGGCGGTCGGACTATGGCTCTTCGTCGCGCTGGTCATCGGGGTGCTCTACCCGACGATCCTCCAGGCGCTGAAGGTGAGCCCGAACCAGGACACGCTCGAGGCGCCCTACATCCAGCGCAACATCGAAGCGACGCGCGCCGCGTTCGGACTCAACAAGGTGCAATACACCAACTTCGCCGGTTCCACCACAATTTCGAAGGCCACGCTGACAGTCGATACGGCCACCCTGGACAACATTCGTCTTTGGGACCCCGCGTCGGACATCGCGCTGGCCACCGTCACCCGGCGCCAATCAATTCACGCCTACTACACGTTCACCACGCTCGGCGTGGACCGTTATTTCATCAACGGAAAACTGACGCCGGTCTTGATCGGCGCCCGTCAACTCAACACGGCGAGTCTGCCATCGCAATCGTGGGTCAACGAGCACCTGCAGTACACGCACGGGATCGGCGCGGCGGTCCTGGCGGCCAACGCCGTGGATTACACGACGGGCAATCCCGACTTCGTCGTCTCGAACGTGCCGCCCGAATCGACCAACGGGATGCCCGTGCTGACCCAGCCGGACATCTACTTCGGCATTAAGGATCCCGGTTGGGTCGTCGCCGATACCAAGCAGCCCGAGCTCGACTACCAGGTGAACTCCGGTGTCAACGCCGGCCAGCCGGTGGAGACCCACTACGACAGCACCGGTGGCGTGCCGGTCGGCAGCATCTTCAGTCGCATGGCCCTGGCGCTTCGCCTCGGCGACTTCAACTTCTTGATATCGAACCAGATCTCGTCGAAGAGTCGCGTCCTCTTCGTGCGCGACGTCCAGCAGATGGCCCAAAAGGCCGCCCCGTTCCTCACCTTCGACTCGCAGCCCTACGCCGTGATCGCCAACGGCGAGGTGCAGTACGTGCTTGACGGCTACACCACCACCGATCAGTACCCCTACAGCGAGAACGCGTCCAACCTCAACGTGAATCAGGGCGGTCTTCCCTTCAGCTTCAACTACGTTCGCAACGCCGTCAAGGTCGTTGTCAACGCCTACACCGGTGCCATGACCTTCTACGCCAACGACCCGAACGACCCGATACTCCGGGCCTACCGCGCGGCATTCCCGTCGATGTTCCACCCGATGAGCCAGATGCCCGAAGCGATTCGCTCACACTTGCGCTATCCCGCAAACCTCTTCTCGGTCCAGGCCGCGACACTGGGCAAGTACCACATCTCGACGGCGAGCGCCTTCTTCTCGGCGTCGGACCGCTGGGAGATCTCGCCGACCACCGGTTCGGGCTCGCCAAAGCAGTCGCTGGCACTTACCCAGGTCACGAACAACGCGGGCAACGTCGTGTCGTCGTCCCTCGCACCGATGAGCCCGACCTATCAAGTTGGTTCATTACCGGAGGCGAATCACCAACAGCTTCTCGAGAACATCGCCTTCGTGCCGGCCGGTAACTCTTTGACCGTCCAGGGCCTCACGGCCTTCATGGTCGCGACGAGCGATCCTTCGGATTACGGTCAACTCCACGTGTACGTGACGCCCCGCGGACAGTCGGTGACCGGCCCGGTGCAGGCCGATTCAGAGATCCAGCAGAACTCCGCGGCGTCCAAGATCATCTCGCTACTCAACCAGAACGGTTCGCAAGTGCTTTTCGGCAACAACCTCATGGTGCCTCTGGATCAGAGCGTGCTCTATATCCGCCCTCTTTACCTGACCAGCACGTCGAACCCGCTGCCGCAGTTGAAATACGTCATTGCCGTGTTCAACCAGGACGTGGCGATTGAACCGACGCTCTCCGAAGCACTCTCCCAGGTCTTTGGCGCCAACTTCTCGGGTGGAGGGAGCCCGCCGGTCAAGACCGGGGGCGGTGGCTCAACGAAGGCCGGAAAAGCAGCCACGGTCTATCTGAAACAGGCGGCCACGGACTGGCAAATGGGCCAAACGGATCTCAAGAATGGCGACCTCGGCGGCTACCAGTCCGAAGTGAACGCAATGGAACAACAGCTCCAATTAGCCCAGAGCGCCTTGACCAAGAAGTAGTTCGGCTTTCGCTGTTCCGTCGCTGCCAGGCGATACCTCGAAAACGGCGGCAGCGCGATCACCGGCTACGACGACTACGTCAGCACGAACGCGTCGGCGGTACTGACGAGCTCGCCGACGTTGTTCACGGGAACCAGTGTCACGGTGAGTAGTCTGACCAACGCCACGCCGTACTTCTTCGAAGTCCAGGCCGTCAACAGCGTGGGTAACTCTTCGGCGTCCATCCAACTCTCCGCGAGATCGAATTGATGATGTCGTCCACTATCAACCAAATGATTCCTGCGTAGGCCGCGTCGACGTCAGCAGCGACAGGTGTGGCGTGTCTGTCCGTCGTGGCAACCATGGCCATGATTGCGTTGATTTCCTCGCGATATAGTGGACTCTGCATCGCGGGGTGGAGCAGTCTGGTAGCTCGTCGGGCTCATAACCCGAAGGTCGCAAGTTCAAATCTTGCCCCCGCCACGAAGATCGAAGACCCAGGCTCCGCCTGGGTCTTCGTACTGTCTGGGACGGATTGTGCCGAGCGATCAGCCGAAAGTGGCTCCCGTCGTCCGCATGGTTACGATGCGAGTTCGCTCACGAGTTGGATGGCAAATTAATCAACGGGCGTGGGGCCTACTTCGGGTAATCCACGGCTATCAAACTCGACGCCCAAGCCCTTTCGTAGTCCTCTAACTAATTTAGTTTGTTACTTGACTATGCCAAGTAACTGGTGTACTCTAGTCAAGTGACTTCAACCCACGATCCGCAGCTCTTGAAGGGCGTCTTATCATTGCTCCTCCTTCAGTTGCTCGCGCAACGCGAGTCGTACGGCTATGAACTCGTCCAGCGTCTCCACGAGATCGGCCTGTCCGATATCTCCGACGGCACGGTCTATCCAGCTCTGGCCCGGCTTGAACGCGAGTCCCGAGTGAGCGCTCGACTGGTCTCGTCACACTCGGGTCCGGCGCGCAAGTACTACCGACCCACCGAGGCCGGCTACGCAGCGCTCGCGGAGGGCGTTACCGGTTGGCTCGCTTTCATCGAGATTGCCAACCCGGTGCTGTCTCAACCGATCCCCAACCAACCCGCCCCACCTACAGAGGAAGTATGAGATGACCGAAACTTTGACCTTGACTTTGAAAGACCGCATGCGAATCGAGCGTGCTGTATGGACCCTCGACAGCTATCTGCGAAATCTGCCACGAAAGTCTCGGATTGCTAAGCGGCGCGAACTGAGGGTCAACCTCCGAGCAGCGTCTGCCGACGTTGGTGCCCACGAAGCACTTCGGCGTTTGGGCAACCTTCGTACAATGGCCGCCGAATACGTAGTCGCCGAATACGGCGGACCGGGGCCTTCCTGGATCGTGACTACCTATTTCTTGATTGCGGCGTTCTACTTCATGTTCTGGTTGTCAAACGCTCGAATCGACGCCTTTAGGAGTGGCGCGATCGCGGCCAACCCGCACCTCACGGGCGTGTTCCACGTGACCGGCGTCGCATATGTTTTGACCAACGATACGCTGACCTTCGCTAACGGGAAAATGACCGAAATCGGCGGTACGTTGTTGCCACTCGTCTATGTGTGCATCTTCGCGTTAGCCGTGCTGGCAGGACGACTCTGGCGCGTCGTACCCGCATTGCGTCATCGGCGTTCGTTGGGCGTGAGCAATGGATGACTCGAGAGAGTCTTGCGCCGCTGTTTCATGGTGACTCATTCTTGATTTTGTCTGACATCGGTTCCTGCTCGGTATCGGGCAACGGGGACCGTCGACGTCACTCGAGGCAGTAACACGGCGAGTTTTCCCGAACAGCACGATCGAGACGGTCAGGGGCTATTCCGCGAAGCCGGGCCGCGACTTCGTCACCGGTGTTGGCAACGTAGACGACGCTCTTTTCATCCCTGAATTAGCCGCGCATCACTGAACAGCTTTAGGAGTCTGGAGACATCGTTATGAGAATCACTGTCATCGCTATCATCGTCGTTGCGGTCTTTACGCTTGGAATGAAGCTGCGCCGCGGCACGTTCTTCATCTGGAGTGGCAAGAACAATCCTGAGTACACACGGCCAGTTGGAAGAGATGGCGATGATGCCATCAAGTAAAGAAAGTACCGTCCCAGCACAAGGTGGCGACATGTACGACCTAAGTGCTGTTCGCCTTCGAGATGTCCACAAATCCTTCGGTTCAGTCCACGCCGTACGCGGCGTCAGCCTCAGCATTCGCCCAGGGGAGATTCTGGCGTTCCTCGGACCCAACGGTGCGGGGAAGACGTCGACGATCGACATCATCCTCGGCCTGTCCCCACCGAGCGCGGGCGAGGTGAAGATCTTTGGCATGACGCCGCGTCGCGCCATCACCATGGGATTGGTATCCGCGGTCATGCAGAGTGGCGGACTGCTCAAGGACCTCACCGTGAGAGAGACGGTTCAGTACACCTCCAAGTTGTTTACGACCAGGCGACCGATCGGCGAAGTGATGGAACGAGCCGGCATTGAGCCAATCGCCGATCGATTGGTCGTGAAGTGCTCGGGAGGGGAGCAGCAACGTCTCCGCTTTGCGATGGCGCTCCTACCTGATCCTGAGCTCCTCCTCCTCGACGAGCCAACCCAAGGAATGGACGTTGAAGGCCGACGTGACTTCTGGAGGGCTATCCGCAATGACGCTGAACGGGGCCGCACCATCGTCTTCGCTACTCATTATCTCGAGGAAGCAGACGCCTACGCCGACCGGATCGTATTCATCAGCAAAGGGCGAATCGTCGCGGACGGCACGGCCGCAGAGGTAAAGGCCCTGGCGTCGGGTCGGACTATCCATGCGACGCTGCCCGGTGCCGATGCACTGTCGCTGCACGCCATTCCCGGCGTGGACGAGGTAGAGATCCGAGGCGACAGTGTCCTCATCCATTCGGGTGACAGCGACGCCGTGGCTCGGCGCCTCTTGAACGAAACCCTGGCCCACGACCTTGAGATTAATTCTCGAGGGCTCGAGGATGCCTTCATCACGTTAACCAGCGGTGTCGACGACCCGCGCGCCACCACACAGAGGGCCTCACAATGACCGCTCAATCAAACCTCACTGCCGCTTTGGAACGAGTGCCGCCTCCAATGGGAGGCTTCAGCATCACCGTTCTGCGACTCGAGGTGCGCCGCCTCTTGCGTAGCCGCACCACGATAACTCTCGTCATCGCCATGCCGGTTCTCTTCTTCCTGAGCTTCGGTCGCAGCAGCGCCTACGTTCATCAGCACATCGGGCGCGGCAACATGACGGCGTCCGAAATGATCAGCATCGCGCTCTTCGGCGCCGTCTTCGCCACCGCGGCCGGCGGAGTCACGGTGTCGACCGAACGAACCCTTGGATGGAGCCGGCAACTTCGATGTACGCCGCTTTCGCCCGCGGCGTACATCGTGATGAAGATGCTGACGTCACTGACATTGGCCGCCGGGGCCGTTGGTGCGGTCTACTTGGTTGCACTCGTAACCAGCCACGCATCGATGCCGAGTGGTCTCTGGGTGATTACGGGGATCTGCGTGTGGGTCGGGTCGCTCCTCTTTTCTGCCCTGGGTCTTTTCTTTGGGTACCTACTTCCTCCTAACAACGCCGCGAACATACTGTCGCTCGTCTTGATGGTGTGCAGTGCGGCCGGAGGCCTCTTTATTCCGGTCAGCCAATTCCCTCACCGCTACGTCATGTTGGCGAAGCTCAGTCCGCTGTATGGACTCAACGAACTGGTGCACTACCCGCTGGTCGGGGGCGCCTTTACGTGGTTCTGGATTCTCAACCTGGCCGTCTGGTTAGGACTGTTTGTACTCGGCGCTGTTTGGAGACTCCGGCGAGATACTGCACGAGTATGACCGCTTTGGCTATCAGCCGGTGGGCCGGTATGGTCAAAATCGGTTGCATCCCTCGTTGCACGCGTGTTGCACACTTGATTTCCTTTGGTGCTCGAGAGGTGTGGCTTTGTGCTGTCTTAGTTGTGGCAAAAAAGAGCGTGTCGAACCCCAGTAATTGTCGCTATTTTCAGTAAAAGTCAGGGTGCGGCCTGGTTGAGAGTCCGCCGAGCTTGGGTGGGCGACTTATGCCATCGTCGGGCTCATAACCCGAAGGTCGCAAGTTCAAATCTTGCCCCCGCCACCAAGTGAATGATGGCCTCCTTAGAAGGGAGGCCATCATTGTTTTCCGCTACATCTTGTCGTTCGCATCAGTTGGTGAATTGAAGAGACAGTGAATAACAATCCGGCCGGCAGCCGTATCGTTTCTTGTTATCCATTCCCGTGCCGAGTGCCACCGTGCTCTAGTCGTCACGGGAGCAAAGAACCAACCCCGGTGTGTCGGGACCGTTGAAGCTCGGCCACCCCGGCGAGTCAATCTGACGGCAGTACCTCGGCGCTGGTAATCTCGCCCACAGTGCTCGGGGAGATCCGAGAACGGGTACGTGTAGGCGGGCGGCACGTCCAAAGGAAGGTCGGGTCCATGAGTATTCTTGGTAATCGCGTGCTGCGGCGAGAGGACCCCAAGTTCCTTACCGTGGGAGGGACCTACGTGGACGATCTTGCGCTGCCCGGCTCGGTCCACGTGACGTTCGTGCGTTCGAGCATGGCGCACGCCAGAATCGTGTCGGTTGACTCGACAAACGTACAAGCGATGCCGGGCGTTATCGCCGTCTACACCAACGACGACCTTGGGTTGGCCAAATTCCCGACCGTCATGGGCATGACGAATGAAGCGATGGCCCCTTCGATGCTCGCCTCCGGTACGGTGCGCTACGTGGGCGAACCCATCGCCGCCATCGTCGCCGAGTCGCGTGAGATCGCGGAAGACGCTTTGGAACAGGTGGTGGTCGAGTACGACCCGCTCAATGTCGTCATTGATCCCGTCCGAGCGAGAACCGACGAGGATTTGCTCTTCCCGGACGCCGGGACGAACACCTCCTTTTCCCTCGACTTCGGTGGCGACGAGACGCTCTTCGACGATTGCGACGTCGTAGTCGAATTGGAATTGGTCAATCAGCGTGTCGCGCCGTGTCCGCTCGAAGTTCGCTCCGCGGCTGCTCATATGAGTGAGGACGGACGTCTGGAGTTCAACTCTTCGACCCAAGCTCCTCACGGCGTTCGCGACGCGCTCGCGACCTTCCTCGGGCTCGAACCCGATCAGGTGCACGTGGTTACGCCCGACGTCGGAGGCGGATTCGGAGCCAAAGCCGCGGTCTACCCCGAAGACATCGTCGTGGGGTGGTGCGCGCTGAAGCTCGGCCGTTCGGTGCGCTGGACCGAGACGCGCTCGGAGAGCATGCTCGGACTGGGCCACGGCCGCGCCCAGGTTCAGCACGTGCGAATTGGCGGGACCCGTGAGGGCGTCGTACAGGCGTATCGCATTGAAGTGCTGCAAGACAGTGGTGCCTACGCGGGGTTCGGTACGGTGCTTCCGTTCATGACCCGGGTCATGACCTCGGGACCGTACAAGATACCGAAGGCCGAATGCGCGAGCGTCTCGGTCGTCACCAATTCGACGCCGACCACGGCCTACCGCGGGGCCGGGCGTCCCGAGGCCACGGCCGCCATCGAGCGGATCATGGACGTGTTCGCACGCGAAATCGAAATGGACCCCGCGGAGTTGCGCCGCCGCAATCTGATTGGCAAGGACGACTTTCCCTACACGACACCGGTCGAGACGCTCTACGACGTCGGCGACTATCACCGCGCGCTCGACCTGGCTCTCGAAGTGGCGGGCTACGACGAGTTGCGGGCCGAGCAGGCCCGGCGGCGCGCTGCGGGCGACGTGCGCCAGCTCGGCATCGGTCTGTCGTGCTACGTGGAGATTACGAACGGACTGCCCGACGGTGAGTTTGGCGCCGTTGAAGTTCGACCGGACGGCAAGGTGATCGTGCGCACGGGAACCTCGCCGCACGGACAGGGGCACGTGACGGCGTGGTCGATGCTCGTCGCCGAGCAACTCGGAGTTGCGATCGAGGACATTGAAGTTGTCCACGGCGACACCGACATCGTGCCGCGCGGCGCCGGCACCATGGGCTCGCGTTCGTTGCAGATCGGGGGCGCCGCGGTCAATCAGGCAGCGGTGGACGTCGTCGAAAAGGCCAAGGACCTCGCGGCCGGCCTCTTGGAAGCGGACCGTGAGGACATCGTGCTCAACAAAGCGAAGGGAAACTTCCACGTGGTGGGTACGCCGGCGGTGTCGCGCAGTTGGGCCGAGCTCGCGGCGGCGGCGGCGAAGGACGGGAACCCGCTCTTCGCCGAAGTCGACCTCGCCTCGCCCGGTCCGACGTTCCCCTTCGGTACTCATATCTCGGTCGTCGAGGTCGACACCGAGACCGGCAAGGTGAACCTGCTGCGTCACATCGCGGTGGATGACGCCGGACGGATCATCAGCCCCTTGCTCGCCGAAGGCCAGGTGCACGGAGGCATCGCCCAAGGCGTCGCCCAGGCTCTTCTCGAAGAGGTGGTGTACGACCTCGAAGGAAATCCGCTCACCTCGACACTGGCCGACTACTCGTTCATCTCGGCCGCCGAGTTGCCGAGCTACGAGACCCGATTCACGGAGACGCCGACCCCGGTGAACGCCCTCGGCGCCAAGGGAATTGGCGAGTCCGGGACCATTGGATCAACGCCCGCCGTGCACAACGCGGTCTGCGACGCGGTGGCGCACCTCGGCGTGCGCCATATTGATATGCCCACTACGCCGATACGCGTGTGGAACGCGATCAACGATGCGGCGACCGGCGATGGCAGCGCGAAGGGGGGACGCTGAGATGCAGATCGAAATCACGGTGAACGGGACGACGGAGTCCCACGACGTGGAGGCGCGCACGCTGCTCGTGTACTACCTGCGCGACGCAGTCGGGCTCAAGGGTACCAACATCGGCTGTGACACGACTTCGTGTGGCGCCTGCACCGTACTGCTCAACGGACAGTCGGTGAAGTCGTGCACGGTGCTGGCCGCACAGGTCGCGGGCGACGAGGTCACCACGATCGAAGGAATGGCCCTGGAGGACGGGCGGATGCATCCGGTCCAGCAGGCCTTCCAGGAGTGCCACGGGTTGCAGTGCGGCTACTGCACGCCGGGCATGGTGATGGCAATCACCTCGCTGCTGGCCGAGAACCCCGAACCGACCGAAGAGTACATACGCCTCGGCCTCGAGGGCAACCTCTGTCGCTGCACCGGCTATCACAACATCGTGGCGGCGGCCCTCGCCGCCAGTGGTGCACCGGAGATGCACCAGTGATCCCGGCGAGCTTCGACTACGTGCGCGTCGGCTCGGCCGATGAAGCCATCGGACTGCTCAGTGAGCACGGCGAGGACGCCAAGCTCTTGGCGGGCGGCCACTCACTCTTGCCGCTCATGAAGCTGCGCCTGGCCCAGCCGTCACTGCTCGTAGACATCGGACCCTTGCGCGAGTTCAGCTACGTGACGGACGAGGAGGACTACCTCGCGGTCGGCGCTCTCACTCGTCATCACGACATCGCCGTGAGTCCGCTCACACTCTCGAGCGTCCCCCTGCTCGCCCACGTGGCCGGGCAGATCGGCGACCCGCAGGTGCGACATCGCGGCACGATTGGTGGATCGATCTGCCACGGCGACCCGGCCTCGGACCTGCCGGCGGTGTTGTTGGCGCTTGGCGCGACTTTCGTCGCGCGAGGTCCGAACGGACAGCGAGAGATCGACGCCAAGGACTTTTTCGTCAGTTTCTTCGAGGTGGCGCTGAAGCCCGACGAACTGCTCGTCGAAATCCGCGTACCGCGGCCGAGCGACGCTCGCTGGGGATTTGAGAAATTAACCAAACGCGCCCAGGACTGGGCGATCGTCGGAGCGGTGGCCGTGCGTTCGGCGAGCGGCGTCGGCGTCGGGTTGATCAACATGGGGCCGGTTCCACTGCGCTCCGGCGCCGTTGAGGCGGCCGTCCTCTCCGGAGCGAACGCGGCCGAGGCCGCACAGTTCGCGGCCGAAGGCACCGAGCCTTCGGCCGACTTCAACGGTTCGGTCGCCTATCGCCAGCACGTCGCGCGCGTGCTCGTTCGCCGGGCACTCGAGAAGGCGGGCGTCTGATCGCTGCCGCACCATCCGCCGTCGCCTCACCCGAAGCGATGTCCGAGATATTGGCCGAGCACGGCTATTTGGCCGACGATTCGCTCGCCACCTCGCTGTTCTTGGCCCTGCGCATGGGCCGTCCCTTGCTGCTCGAGGGCGAAGCGGGCTCGGGCAAAACCGAGGTCGCCAACGTCCTCGCACGTTGGAGCGGGGGAGAGCTTCTGCGCCTGCAGTGCTACGACGGTATTGACGCCTCCCAGGCGGTGTACGAATGGGACTACGCCCGCCAGCTGCTGCACCTTCGCGCGGCGGAGATGTCCGGGACCGGCACCGACGGACCGGTTGAGCTCGAGCACTCGCTCTACTCCGAGGCGTTCCTGGTGCGTCGTCCGCTGCTGCGGGCGATCGCGGACGCGAGCGACGACGGCCCCGTGCCCATCTTGCTGATCGACGAGATCGACCGGGCCGATGACGAATTCGAGGCCTACCTGTTGGAGATCCTCTCGGATTTCACGGTGACCGTTCCCGAGCTCGGCACGTTCCGAGCGGCGCGTCCCCCGGTGGTGATCCTGACGTCGAACCGCACCCGCGACGTCCACGACGCGCTGAAACGACGGTGCCTCTACCACTGGGTGGACTACCCGAGTTTCGAGCGCGAGGTCGCGATCGTGCGCCTTCGCGTGCCCGAGGCCTCTGAACCGATCGCCCGCGAGGTGTCGGCGGTCGTCGCGGAGCTACGCCGCCGCGGTCTCTACAAGCCGCCCGGTGTCGCCGAGTCGATCGATTGGGCCCAGGCGATCAGCGTGCTCGGTTCCAGCCACCTCGACGAGCGTACGGTGGAGCGCACCCTCGGCGCCGTGATCAAGTACCGCGAGGACGCCGAGCGCGTGCGCGCGACGGGGATCGCGGAATTGGTGAGCGGGGCCCTAAAGTACGGCACGTGAGCATTGCCGTCACCAACGACCTGGCGGCGCTGGCGACCGGGTTCTCGCGTTCGCTTCGCGGAGCGGGGCTTGACGCGGCGCCGAGTTCGACCATTGACTTCGCCGAGGCCCTGGCGTTGCTCGGGACGGACCGACCCGAGCACGTCTTCTGGGCCGGGAGGGCGTGCTTCTGTCGACGCGCGGAAGACGACGAGCCCTACGCCGAAACCTTCCGGGCCTACTTCGGACACGTCGCGCCGATCTACCCGCGCGGCCGCCTGACGACGGTGCCACCGGTCCCGGTGGCCCGCCCGCCAGCAATGATCGACGACGACGACGCGAGCCGAGACTCGCCAGAGGACCCGGAGGAGGAAGACGAACGTCCGCCACTTTCGGTCGCTTACAGCGCGACTGAAGTCCTACGCACCAAGGATTTCGCTCGTTGCACCGAGGCCGAGCTCGCCGAGGCGGCACGGCTCATCTCGAGACTCCGACTGCGACCCCCGATGCGCCGAGGTCGACGCCTCGAAGCGGCCCGCGACTCGAGCCGGGGTGCACTTGACGTTCGACGCACGCTCCAGAGGTCGCTCGCGAGCGGCGGTGATCCGGCACGGCTAGCTCGAAGAGTGCGCGGCGCTCGGGAGCGAAGGGTGGTCCTGCTGCTCGACGTGTCGGGCTCCATGGGCTCCTACGCTCGGACGATGCTGCGATTCGCGCACGCGACCATCGTCGCGCATCGAAGCGTGGAAGCCTTCACCCTCGGCACTCGGTGCACGCGCGTCACCCGACAACTGTCGTGGCGCGATCCCGACGCGGCTTTGGCACGCGTAGCGTCGGCGGCGCCCGACCTCGAGGGTGGCACTCGGCTCGGAGAGTGCCTGTATCAGTTCAACGAGTCCTGGGGTCTCGGGGGAATCGCGCGCGGCGCCATCGTGGTGTTCATCTCGGATGGCTGGGACCGGGGCGACGCTTCGGTGCTTGCCGCGCAGATGGCTCGACTCGCCAACGTGGCTCACCGGGTGATCTGGGTAAATCCGCTGAAGGCCTCGCTTGGTTACGAGCCACTCGTGCGCGGCATGGCCGCGGCGTTGCCCTTCACCGATGAGTTCCTTTCGGGGAACTCGCTCGAGGCTTTGGACGAGCTCGCCAAGGTGATTGCCCGATGAAGGAGATTCTGGCCACCATCGACACCTGGCTCGCCGACGGAAAGCGCGTGGCGATCGCCCGGGTCATCGGGATCGAGGAATCGGGTCCCCGCGATCCCGGAGCGGCCATGGCCGTCAATGAGGACGGCGAAGTGGCCGGTTCGGTCTCTGGAGGTTGTGTCGAAGGGGCGGTCGTCACTGAGGCGCTCGAGGTGTTGGCAACGGGCGTGGCACGACGATGCACGTTCGGTTACTCCGACGACCAGGCCTTCGCGGTCGGACTGACGTGTGGGGGCACGGTGCACCTCTTGGTGGAGCCGCTCGACTGGTGAGCGGGGAGATCTACCAAGAGCTTCGCGGCTCGATTCTCTCCGGATCGCCGGTCGGCCTGGTCTCGGTGACGGGCGTCGCCGACACAGCGGGCGCCTCGACCGCGCTCGCCGCGAAACTCCTGATCCGTCCGCAGGCTGTGGTGCTGGGCACTTTGGGCGACCCCGAACTCGATCGAGTCGTCGCTCGTGACGCCGCGGCGATGCTCGAGCGCGGGGTCTCGGGAACTCGCCACTACGGCCCGCACGGTGAGGCGCGTCGTGAGGAGATTGAAGTGTTCGTCGAGTCCTTCGTATCGCCCCCGAAACTGATCGTGTTCGGGGCCGTTGACTTCACGAGGGCGCTCGTCGAGGTTGCCCGGGTCCTCGGCTTCGTCGTCACGGTCTGTGACGCCCGTGCGGTATTCGCGACGCGAGCGCGTTTTCCAACGGCCGACGAGGTCGTGGTGGACTGGCCGGATCGCTTTCTCGAGCGAGTCGGAGCGTCGCTCGGACCGCGCGACGCGGTGTGCGTGTTGACGCACGACACCAAGTTCGACGTGCCGGCCATCGTCGGCGCGCTCTCAACCAGCGTGGGTTACATCGGCGCGATGGGATCGCGCCGAACGCACGAGCAGCGATGGGCGCGGCTGCTGGAAGCGGGCGTGCCCGAAGGAGAGCTTCGCGCGCGTCTCATGAGCCCGATTGGCCTGGACGTCGGCGCGCGCACGCCCGAAGAAACGGCGGTATCGATCGTCGCCGAGATCATTGCGGTGCGCAGTGGTCGCGCGCGGCGCGCGATGACGCCCCTGCGCGACGCCAAGGGACCGATCCATTAGCACCCGCGGCGTTCGCGATCGCCCCTGATTCGATCTCCGTGACTTTCGGTCCCGCAAGCGTGGAACTCCCCGAGATGGATCCGATCGTTAGGCTGGATCGATGTCCGTCGCCGCCGTGATCCTGGCCGCCGGGAGCGGCAGCCGCTTCAATCGTGGTGAGACTGAAGCACTGCCCGGCGACAAACTTCTGAGAGTGGTGATGGGTCGCGCCCTCGTGACTTGGGCGCTCGCCCCCGCACTTGACGCCGGACTCGACGAGGTGGTGGTCGTGAGCGGCGCCGCCGACCTGAAGGCTGTCATCCCCGTGTCGGTCACCCTGCTGGAGAACGATGACTGGTCGAGGGGCCAGGCGACGTCGCTACGCGTGGGACTTGAATGGTGCGCTTCGCGGGGACACGCGAGCGCGGTCATTGGTCTCGGAGACATGCCGGGACTCTCGGCACAGGCCTGGCGCGCGGTCGCGGAGGCGCCGCAGGGCCCCATTGTGTTCGCCACGTACCAGGGGAAGCGCGCCCATCCGGTGCGCCTGGACGCCGTAATCTGGTCGATGCTGTCCTCGGACGGAGACGAGGGCGCGCGCGCGTTGGTTCGCCGACATCCCGAACTCGCGCGAGAAGTGGCGTGCGTGGGAGTGCCCTGCGACATCGACACCCTTCAAGACCTGCAACGATGGAGTGGAGAGCATGGAACTGACCAATGAATTCGAGGTGGCCGTACCCGTCGAGCGCGCGTGGGCCGTCCTGACCGACCTCGAGCGTATCGCTCCGTGCCTACCGGGCGCCCAACTGCGCGAAGTGCAAGGCGACGAGTTTCGCGGATCCGTCAAGATCAAGGTCGGCCCGATCACCACTTCATACGAAGGAGTGATCCGCATAAGCGAGCTCGACCTTTTGGCGCATCGCGCAGTGCTCAAGGCGGAGGGGCGTGAAACGCGCGGACAGGGCAACGTCGCATCCGTGATCACGGCGACGTTGTTCCCGACCAGTACCGGCACGAAGGTCGTGGTGATGACCGATCTCACCATCACCGGCAAGGTGGCGCAGTTCGGTCGGGGCGTGCTCGCAGACGTTTCGGCGAAGTTGCTCGATCAGTTCGTGGTCAACCTCGAGTCGATGGTGTTGGTGACGGAGGACGTTCGCGCTCCGACGAGCAAAGCGTCGCCGCGAGGCTCGGGCGGCGCCAACGCGGCACCAAGAAAGAAAAGGGCCACGAAATCAACAGCGCCGGTTGACGTCGCGCCGTCGCTCGGCCCTGAAGAGATCGATGAACACGGTGCCACTGTCGCGGGTGCAGAAGGCCCGCAGGACCCGGCCAGCGAGGTCCGTCAGATTAATTCGGCCCCAGCTGATCCAATTGATCTCGTCGAGATTGCCGGGGGGTCGGTCGCACGACGTGTCTTGAGGCCCTTCATCGTTACGGGAGTCGTGCTCGCGTTGATGGTGCATTTCGCGCGGCGTCGTCACAAATAATCGCTCACCCATGGCGCCTTAGAGCGTGTGTTCTATTTGGCGAGTGCCCCAAGCGCCACGACCGGCACTATCAAGTCGTGGCCTATTCAAGTGACCTAACCGACGCCCAGTGGAGCCTCCTCGAACCCCTACTTGCGCATTGCACTAAACGAGGCCCGAAACACGGAGCCGACCTGCGCCACGTCGTGGACGCGATGCTCTACATCTCGCACACCGGGTGCCAATGGCGCTTCCTGCCTGAGGAGTTCGGACCGTGGACCAGAATCTGGTCCCAGTTTCGTCGGTGGTCGAGGAACGGAACGTGGACCCGTGTTCTTGTCGCGCTGCACGCCTCGTCGCGCATCGCCCTAGGTCGAAAGGACCCGCGGCCCTCGATGGTGGTCATAGACACCCACCTTGCACGAGGAGCCTCCAATGGGGGCGTAACCTTCCACAACCAGGGCGGTTCCTATGGTCGAACCAATGGTGCCAAGCGCATCGTCTGCGTGGACGTCACGGGTCTGCCGCTCTGCGTGCGCGTGGTGCCCGCTTCGACGTCCGAAGCCAGCGCCGTCGAACAGATACTCGACGACCTGGTCCTCACGGGTGCTGACGAACGGCTGGAACTCGTGCTCGTGGACCGCGGCACGGCGCGGTCTGCCGCCACGCGGTTGTCAGCGAAGTTCAACTACGAGGTTCGCCGAGTTGGATGGGACGAGCCACCGCGCAACGAGCACGGCGCCAAAGTCTTTCGCCCCATCCGCCATGCCTGGCGGGTTGAGGTTGCCCACGGCCACCTCGTGCGACGGCGACGCCTGGCGCGCTGCTTCGAGAACACCGTGACCTCAGCCACCGGATGGCTGCACGTCGCTTCCATCAGCGAGCTCCTTCGGGCGCTGTGCTGAACTCGTAGGTCTTGCGGCACCGCAATGGACAACCCCGTTGAGCGGACGCGGCGGAGCTCTTCAGTCCGAGTGGACAGCACCTTCGTCGCTGGCCGCGACGGCGAAGACTCGCCACCCTCCACGAACTCGGAGGTGGTCTCGTATTGTCTTTTCGAAGTGCATTCCCGCCTTCTCCAAGACTCGCGCCGAAGCGAAGTTATCGGGATGACACGTCGCCGTTATCCGGCGTAGTCCCGGCTCGTCGAACCCGAAGACGATGAGTCGACGGGCTACTTCGGTGGCGTAGCCGTGTCCCCACGATTCCCGCGACAGGACGTAGCCCAGTTCACCTATCGACGCTTCCCCGGTGATGGCGAGGTTGGCGACGCCGATCAGCTCATCGTCGAGAGTCGCGACGGCGAGGGTGAATGAAGTTCGAGGCTCTCGGGCCGCCTCGCGAGCGACCTGCTTGAGATATGCCGTGGTGTCGGTCGGCGAGTTTGGTCCCCACGTGAGGTAGCGGGTGACCTCTTCGTCTGATCCGTAGTGGTGAGCTGCTGGTTCGTCATCGAGACGAAACTCTCGAATGACGAGCCGTTCGGTCCGAAGTTCCATACCCTTCATTGTGCCCCCAACTTGTCGTGACGCCCGATTCGGAGAGTCACTCAACCGGCCGGCGAGTTATCGCACTAGACCATCCTCATCTTGATCACTGGACGGGGCAATCACCTTGGTGGCCGTGGGCCGTTGTGTGTCACACCTGGTCTCAATACTTGGCCTGGTGGCCTCACGTCCGACGACTCCGACTTTCTCGCACACCGGCCAGGTCCTCGCGCGGGCCGTCACTTTCCAGTTCGCCCTCGATCCGAACGTTCAGCAGAATGTCCTTCTCGCCAAGTGCGCCGGAGCCCGGCGTTTCACCGTGAACCACCACCGGGCTCGAGTGAAAACCAACTTGGATGCCCGATCGGACGAACGAGAAGCTCACTCCGAAAGTGGTGAGTCGCCCGAACCATCAACTCCTTCACTGTCCTGGTCGGCCTTCTCGTTCATTAACGAATTCAACGCCTGGAAGAACGGCGAGGCTGATGACTCACCGTTGAACGAGGATGGCAGTTGCGGCCTGGTCTGGCGCCATGAACTACCCCACGACGTCTTCGAGTGTGCTTCGGTGGACGCGGCGCGGGCACTCGAGAACTTCTTTGCGTCGCGACGAGGCGAGCGCAGTGGAACGCCCGTCGGATTCCCCCGCTTCCAGGCCAAGGGAAAGGTGACGCCAAGCTTCCGGTTGCGCAACCGCGCTACACCAGGCAAGGCACCTTCGAGTCAACCCATCCGTTTCACCGATCCCTCACACCTGCGACTGTCCAAGTTCGGACCAGTCAAGGTCTTCGGCTCTAGCCGCAAGGTTCGCCGGATGATCGACGGTGGTCGGTTCCACGTCTACTCCGCGACGCTGACCCAACGGGCTGGTCGATGGACCGTGTCGCTCACCGGCGTAGCCGCCGAACTTCATCAGGCTGAGCGCAGCCGTTCCAACCGTCACGCAGTTCCCGTCGGAGTCGACCGGGGGATCATCTCCCTCTGCGTCGCCGCTGACGCCAACGGCGTTCCATTCGAGAGCTTCGAGGGGGTGAAAACATTGAAGCAAGCGCACGCGTCGCTCAAGGCGGCCAACCAGGCCCTGGCCAGAACCACACCGGGGTCCAAGGGCCGCCAACGAGCGAAGTCCCGACTCGCCACGCGGCATCGCAAGGTCGCCAACACTCGACGACATCTCGTCCACCTGGCCTCCAAGGCCCTCGTGGACAGATGCCAGGTACTAGCCATCGAGGACCTGAATGTCGCGGGAATGGTGAGGAACCGCCGCTTGGCAAGATCCATCTCCGACGCCGCCATGGGAGAACTTTTCCGTCAGATCCTCTACAAAGCCCGTTGGCACGGAGTCGAGGTCCGAGTAGTTGACAGATTCTTCCCGAGCTCCAAGACGTGCTCCGGTTGCGGCGAGATCAGAAACGACCTCGACCTGTCGACGCGGACCTACGTGTGTGGGGCCTGCGGCTTGGCCATTGACCGCGATCTCAACGCGGCCATCAACCTCGCCCGCTGGCGACCCAAGGAGCCCTCAGCAGTGACGCTGCTGGCTCTAACGCCCGCTCTGCTTCTGTCCACAGCCTGATCCCATTGGGATCTGCACCGCGAAGCACGCGGGAAGAGCCGATTGTCACCCGCACAACCGTCACGGCAACGTGATGAGGGCCTTGGGTCGGAACCGAGTACTCAGACGAATGATTGTCTGGGAAGTCGGACGGTGAGCAAGCACCGCTGAGCCAATTCGCTCAGTTGGTCAAGGCGAACCGGTGGGTCCAAATAGGACACACGCTGTTAGGCCGCCAGTTCAGTCTTGGTGACGAGATTGCCGTGGGTGAGGATTCGAATTAATAAGTTACCGGTATGCTATTATCGGTAACTTATAGGGGGACCGTCAGTGGAGCCCGCTGGATCGGAAGTTCAAGCCATTTGGAATGGGCGCAGAATTCGCGCCTTCGTGCCGACGCGTCTCGCCGATCGCGACCTCACGCTCGACGCCGCAACTGCCGCCAGGGTTGCCGTTGCCGCTACCGAAGTCGCGTACGCGGCGGAGGCGCTGGACGCAGAATACGAGCCACTCGCTCGGCTGTTGTTGCGCTCCGAAGGGGTGGCCTCTTCCTACATTGAAGGTGTCTCGGCTCCCGTGGTCGACGTGGTACTGGCCGAGGAACAACTCGGTCGCCGCGCAAGCGGGGCCGCCGCGTGGGTGGCCAACAACTTGGCCGTCGTCACCGAAGCCGTCGTGGGGGCGAGCGGCGTCACCGCGCTCTCGATTGAGACTCTGTGCCACTGGCATCGCACCCTTATGACGGGGAGCCCTACTCCGGAGCGCTACATCGGAGTCATTCGAAATGAACAAGGTTGGATTGGTGGGACGAGTCCGTTCGATGCACACCTCGTGACTCCTCCTCCGAATGAACTCTCGGCACTGCTCGACGATCTCATTGCGTACGTGAATCGTGACGACGTTGACCCCGTCGCCCAGGCGGCGGTGAGTCACGCGCAGTTCGAGATCATCCATCCGTTCGGCGACGGCAACGGCCGCGTGGGTCGCGTACTCGTCGCGTGGGTGCTGACTCGACGACTCGCCCTCCTCGTACCGCCGCCCGTCAGCGTGGCGATTGCCGCCGACGTCGCGGGCTACTCCTCGGGACTGGCGCTCTTTCGGCTAAGTGATCACCGTCGGTGGATCGCTTGGTTCGCCGATGCGGTTGCCAGTGGAGGCGGAGCCCAGCGCGCGCTGATTTCAAATGTCCGACAGATCAAGCAGCAGTGGCAGCACCAGCTCGCCACCCCAGAGCGCCAACTTCGAAGCGACGCAGCGGTCTTCTCCGCACTCGATCTCCTTCCTCGTCATCTAGTCCTCACGTCACGGGTACTCGCTGACGATCTCGGGATCTCTCGCAAGGCTTCCTTAGCAACACTGCACCGCCTGGTCCAACTCGGCATTCTCACCGAACAAGGGACGATCGCAAGTGCGACCTCCGGCCAGCCTGCGTCACTTTTTGTCTCGCGCGACCTGCTCGGACTCGCGGGCTCAAGACCATTGCGCTCGCAGTGATTTTTGGCGTCCCGAATCGCTCCACCAATTCAGCGCGGAGCGATGATTCTGTGGGTAATGAAGTGGCAAACGCTGGGTAGAGCCCGTCAAGAGTGGCCTAGCGAAAATTGTTCGCGGGTTCCTATGTAGGCGCCGCGACGGCGCTTTCATTCAACGGAACAACCGTCGAAAGCGGCCCGATGGAACGTCAATCGATCAAGATTCACTCGGTGGAAAACGTTAATCTAGCAACAATGTTGCCAGAGGAGGCTTTGTGTCGTACGACTTGGAATCAGATCTTCGAATAGATCCCCGCATCAAGGCGATGCTCAGCATGCTCCCCGACTCCGAAGCAATCGACACCGAGAGTCGTGAGCAGTTACTCGCCGAAGCCGCTTCGCCCGAAGGTGTGGCGGAGAACGAAATGGTCGATGGCTTTATGAACATGGGCGGTAACGAAGAAGTTGCGCCGTCATCTGGATTGCGATTCACGACCGAAGACATCGTGTCGTCGCCCGACGGCAACACGATCAAACTGCAAATCATCCGCCCGGATAACGATACGACCTTGGCCTGCGTGTACTACATTCACGGCGGCGGAATGGCTTCGCTGTCGAGTTTCTTAGGCAACTACCGCGCGTGGGGGAGAATCATCGCCTCGAAGGGTGTGGCCGTCGTGATGGTGGAGTTCCGCAATTCGGTGGTGCCGTCGGCGGTGACGGAGGTAGCACCTTTTCCCGCAGGCCTGAACGATTGTGTTTCGGGACTCAAGTGGACCGTGGCGAACGCGTCAAAGTACGGAATTGATCCCTCGCGAATCATCGTCAGCGGCGAGAGCGGTGGTGGCAACCTGACGCTCGCGACCGGCCTCAAGCTGAAGCGCGACGGTGATCTCGGTCTCGTGAAGGGCCTCTACGCGCTGTGTCCCTACATCGCCGGGAGTTGGCCCGATGCTCGCTATCCGTCGTCCGTCGAAAACAATGGAATCCTCTTGAACCTGCACAGCAATCACGGAGCGATGGCGTACGGGATCGAAGCGTTCAAGAACAGCGACCCTTTGGCGTGGCCCGGATTTGCAACCAAGGATGACGTGACGGGCTTTCCTCCCACGGTGATCAGCGTGAATGAGTGCGATCCCCTTCGCGATGAAGGCATCGCGTTCTATCGGCTGTTGCTATCGGCGGGTGTTGTCACGCGAGGTCGAACGGTGTTGGGAACGAGTCACGGTACGGAGATATTTCCTATGATGTGTCCCGAAATTAGCCACAGTACCGCGGCGGACATCGCGGCGTTCGCGATTTCGTAGGTCGTGTCCTCTCACATCTTTTGAGCCGGTTGTCTCCGATAGTCGCGCCACGCGTTACGCGCGAATGACCTTCGACCCTAGTTCTGCGATGGGGAATGGACGATGCTGGGACTTGAAGGTACTTCACAGATGGAGGCCGACAGATGTCTCGAACATACGCCACGACGTCGATCTCCGAGAGCAGGGAGATATGGCCATGAGCAAGCCCACGTACGTTCGGTTCTTCAGCGAATTTGATAACGATGACGTTCCCTTAGTGGGAGGCAAGAACGCCTCCCTCGGTGAGATGTTCCAAAAGCTCTCGGACCAAGGTGTGCGGGTGCCCAACGGCTTCGCGATCACGTCGGACGCCTACCGCTACGTCCTGGAAGAAAGTGGCGCCGTCGCAGCGTTACACCAGGTGCTCGACGATCTCGTGCCGAGCGACATCAACGATCTCGCTCGCCGGGCCAAGCGAGCGCGCGAGATCGTGTACGGCGCGCAGATTCCCAAAGACCTCGCCGCAGAGATTCTCGATGCCTATCGACGACTCCAAGACGAATACGGTGAAGCGGTCACCTTGGCTGTTCGATCCTCCGCGACCGCTGAAGACTTGCCGACCGCCAGTTTCGCCGGCCAGCAAGAGACCTTTCTCAACGTCCACGGTGAAGAGAGCCTGCTCGACGCGTGTCGGCGATGCTTCGCCAGTCTGTTCACCGATCGATCAATTCACTACCGCGTCGACCAGGGCTTCGACCACTTCGACGTGGCGTTGTCAATTGGTGTCATGAAGATGGTGCGTTCCGACCTCGCCTCGTCTGGCGTGATGTTCTCACTCGACACCGAATCCGGGTTTCGAAACGTTGTGTTCATCACCGGCGCCTACGGCTTGGGCGAGAACGTTGTCCAAGGCGCCGTTGACCCGGACGAGTTCTACGTCCACAAGCCCATGCTCGCGTCAGGACACCGAGCCGTTCTACGTCGCCTGCTCGGTGACAAAGGGGTGAAGATGGTCTTTGTTGAGGGAGGGACGAAGACCACCGTTCGTAACATTCCGACGCCTATGGCCGACCGGGCGCGCTTCTGTCTCAGTGATGATGAGGTACTCGAGCTCGCCGACTGCGCAATGGCGATCGAAGCGCATTATGGACGACCAATGGACATGGAATGGGCCAAGGACGGCCTTGACGGCAAGCTCTACATCGTCCAGGCTCGACCCGAAACCGTCGCCTCCCAGAGAGAAGAGTCAATCATCGAGACGTACGTGCTCGATAGCGGTGGCGAGATCGTCATCGAGGGCCGATCGGTGGGCGAGAAGATCGCGACGGGGTGCGCCCGAGTGATCGAGAGCGTCGCGCACCTCTCCGAGTTTCAACCGGGTGAAGTCCTTATCGCAGATACGACAACCCCGGACTGGGAGCCGGTGATGAAGACGGCGGCGGCCATCGTCACCAATCGTGGTGGGCGGACCTGTCACGCGGCAATAATCGCACGAGAACTCGGCGTGCCGGCGGTGGTGGGCACGGGCGACGCGACCACCACCATCAAGAGTGGTGAGATCGTGACCGTTTCCTGCGCTGAGGGGGACTCTGGACGGGTCTATCGAGGTGAGGTCGGATTCCACGTGGATCGCAGCGACGTGGGCGATCTGGCCCGACCGGCGACCAAGATCATGATCAACCTTGGCAACCCGGACCTGGCCTTCAAGACGTCGTTCCTCCCGAACGACGGCGTGGGACTCGCGCGCATGGAATTCATCATCAGTGAATCAATACGGGCCCACCCCTTGGCGCTCCTGCATCCCGAAAAGGTGAGCGACCCGATGGTCAGGTCCGAGTTGGCCCAATTGACGCGTAATTATCCCGACGGCGAGCACTTCTTCGTCGAACGACTCTCCGAAGGCATTGGCACAATCGCCGCGGCATTTTGGCCGAAGCCCGTGGTGGTTCGAATGTCGGACTTCAAATCGAACGAGTACGCGAGCCTCCTCGGCGGCAGTGACTTCGAACCAACGGAGAACAACCCGATGATCGGCTTTCGGGGCGCGTCACGTTACGCGCACCCAGCCTACGAAGAGGGCTTCGCGCTCGAGTGCAAGGCAATGCTTCGCGTGCGCAATGAGATGGGCCTCACGAACGTGATTCTCATGCTTCCTTTCGTTCGCCGGATCGCCGAGGCCGAACTGGTCTTGGGTCGCATGGCCGAGCTCGGACTGCGGCGTGGCGAGAACGGTCTATTGGTCTACGCCATGTGCGAGATTCCGAACAACGTCATTCTCATTGATCGTTTCGCCGAATTCTTCGACGGCTTCTCAATCGGCTCCAACGACTTGACGCAACTTACCTTGGGCGTCGATCGGGACAGCGAAATCGTGGCGTTCGATTACGAGGAACGCGATGAAGGCGTTATGGAGATGATCCGGCTGGCCGTTGAAGGCTGCCGTCGAAACTTCATCCACTCTGGACTGTGCGGTCAAGCGCCTTCGGACTATCCGGAGATGGCCGAGTTCCTGGTGGAAATCGGCATCGATTCGATGAGTCTCAATCCCGACACCGTCTTGAAGACGACGCGACGGGTCCTGGAGGTTGAAACTAGACAGAATGGCGTGGGGTCAGCGAAGAGAGCAGACGCTCTGAGCGTCTCGGTGTGAGAGGCGCCTCACCAAGCTGACATCGTTCGCGCGACGCGCAGGAGAGGTTCGGGAACCGGGCGCGCACCGCCGGCCACGACTTCGAGAGGCACGAGATTCATGCTGTCGTCACAGATCGAGACCAGTGTCGCGAAGTTTCGATCGTGGACCGCTTCGACGGCGCTCACGCCGCATCGCGTGGCCAGGAGACGATCCGAAGCGGTAGGTTCCCCACCCCGCTGGACGTAACCCAGCACCGTCAATCGAGTGTCGTAGCCAGTTCGAAGTGCGAGTTCCTTCGAGACCTTGGATCCGGCCGATCCGTCGGGGGACCCTAAGAATGCTCCTCCGAGAGCGCCTTCGGCGACGAGCACCACTGACGACGTCGATCCCGCGTCGTGGCGTCGCCTCACGGCCTTGGCGAGTTGCTCGAAATCGGTCGGTATCTCGGGAAGGCAGAGCACGTCGGCGCCGCCGGCGATTCCCGAGCACACCGCGAGCCACCCGACGGTTCTGCCCATCACCTCGACGACCATAAGTCGGTCATGGCTCTCGCCCGTGGTTTGAAGTCGATCGATCGCCTCGACGGCGGTCGCGACAGCGGTGTCGAAGCCGATGCAGTGATTCGTGCCTTTCACGTCATTGTCGATCGTCTTCGCGATTCCGACGATGGGTACTCCAAGGCGCGCCAGGTGATCAGCCGCGCCGAGCGTTCCGTCGCCGCCGATCACGATCAGCGCGTCAAGTTGATTACGCTCCACGTTCTGGATGACCGCGGCAACGCCGCCGTCGTGTTCTTGAGGGTGGAAGCCTGCGGTTCGCAGGATCGTCCCGCCACTCTGCAGGATTCCCTTGGTCTCCGAGGGCGTCAGGGGCGAGGATTCGTTCTCGACGACTCCGCGCCATCCGTGATGGAATCCGATGAATTCATCGCCGAAGGACGAGCCCGCGCGCACGACCGCGCGAATTGCCGCGTTGAGTCCTGCGCAGTCACCGCCGCCGGTCAACAAGCCAATTCGCATCGCACTCCAATTCGAAGCCTCATCAATCAAAAGTGTCATAGATGAGGGGTCGAGACACCAGAGGCCAAGGTCCTGGGAAAACGCGTGGAGACCCTCGGTAGAAGTGAGTCGTTGGACCCTAGTGCCATTCTTCGACACCTGAGAAGGTGAAGATACAAATGAGGTTGCGATGAAAGATCTGAAGGTACATGAGATCGACAATGTCGAGCCCGCCGGATATCCGGCATCGTGGGAATTCGACGGCCTCTTAACGGACGGCGAGGCGGTCCTGGTTCGACCGGTGCGCCCGAGCGACGCCAAGGCGCTGACCGGCATGCACGTGCGAGGACCCGGCGCGTCGCCCGATATCTCCGCCACTCATCCGGCACTCATGGCAAGTGAAATGTCCCATTTCACGACCGTGGATTACCGAGCGCGCATGGCCTTCGTGGTACTCGCCGCCGACCGAATGGTCGCGTTCGCGAGCTTTGATCGATCGGTCGAACACGATTCGGTCGCGCAGATCGCCTTCGTCGTCGACGGCACCTTCCAGAACCGAGGCATTGCCACGCTGCTCTTTGAGAGCCTGGCGGCCTACGCCCACGCGATGGGGATTGATCAGTTCGTGGCCGAAGTGTTAGAAGAGAACTCTCACATGCTCAACGTCTTGTTGTCAACCGGACTGCATTCGACGAGCGTCAACCAAGAAGGGACGGTGCGCATCGAGATCGATCTGCGCCCGACCGCGCGATACCGCGATCTTTGTGATGAGCGCGAAGCCATTGCTGAAGTCGCGAGCACCTCGGCGATCCTGCGACCAAACACCGTCGCCGTCGTAGGCGCCGGTCGTAGGAGTGGGAGCGCAGGTCACGAGGTGGTCCGCTCAATTCTCGGCGGCGACTTTGCGGGGACCGTGTACCCCGTGAATCCCTCAGCGCGTTCAATCTGCGGCGTCAAGGCCTACGGGTCTCTCTCGTTGATTCCCGAACGCGTCGATCTCGCAATCATCGCGGTGCCGGCGGATCGCGTCGCCGATGTCCTCGCCGAGGCCGCGGCCACGGGTGTCCGCGCCGTGACGGTGATTACTGCGGGGTTCGCGGAAACCGGTCGGTCGGGAGCGCACGCCGAGGCGGAACTCCTGAAGGTCGCCCGTCGCCACGGGATGCGTATCGTCGGACCGAATTGTCTCGGCCTCGTGAACACGGATCCGCTCGTTCGAATGAACGCGACGTTCACGGGTCTCAACCCTCTGCCGGGGCGTCTCGCCCTCGTGTCCCAATCCGGCGCGGTGGGCATTGTGCTCGCCGAGCAGGCCAGTGCCGCCGGACTCGGACTGTCGAGTTTCGTGTCGGTGGGCAACAAGCTCGACGTGAGTTCGAACGACCTGCTGTGCTTCTTCGAACGCGATCAGCGGACTTCGGTAATCGCGCTCTACCTCGAATCGCTCGGCAATCCTCGCAAGTTCGCTCGAATCGCTCGGCGCGTCGGCGCGCAAAAGCCGATCGTGGCGCTCAAGGCGGGCCGGACCTCGGCGGGAGCGCGAGGTGCTCGTTCGCACACCGCAGCCGCGGCGTCGCCCGATATTACGGTGACCGCGCTGCTGGAGAGCGCAGGGGTGATCAAAGTCGATCGCTTCGAAGAGCTACTGGACGTCTCCGAAATATTGTTGACCGGACGACTCCCCAGAGGTCGACGCGTGGCGCTCGTCGGAAACTCTGGCGGCCCGCTCATACTCGCGGCCGACGCCTGCGAGGCTGGCGGTCTGGTGGTCCCGGAGTTTGAAGCACCGACCAAGAGCCAGTTGAAAGGGGCCCTCGTCGCAGCGGCCGCTGTCGCGAATCCGGTCGATCTCACGGCTGACGGTACCGCAGCGAGTTTGGAGAAGGCTCTCGAGATCGCCCTTGGCGATCCCGCGATTGACGCCGCAATCGTCGTCGTCACCGAGGTGGTCGCGCTAACCACGGACGACGCGCGGGCGTCGATCGCTCGCGTCGCGCAGAGGTTTGACAAGCCGATCGTGGCGTGTTTGCTCGGTGCAGGACTCTCGCACGCCTCCGACGGCTCGTCATTGGTTGGCGAGCTCCCTTCACCCGAACGCGCCGCGGTGGCGTTGAATCACGTGTGCCGTTACGCCGAATGGCGTCAGAACGATCGATCGTCGTCGCATGACGTCCGACAGTTATCCAGTGCCGCCACCGTGAGGGCGATAGTGGCCTCAAATCTCGAGAGGAATCCCGAAGGCGGATGGCTCGAACTCGAGGACGCGGCGCAACTGCTGAGGGCCTGCGGCGTGCCCGTGTTGAGCACGCAAGCAGCGAACAATGAACAAGAGGCTGTCGAGGTCGCCGAGTCAATTGGCTTCCCGGTTGTGCTCAAGGCACGATCGGGCGCTCTCGTTCATAAGTCAGACGTCGGCGGCGTCGTCTTGGGACTAGACAGTGCGGCGGCCGTCCGCGACGCGTTTGTGACAATGACGTCTCGGCTCGGCGAGCGAATGGGAGGAGCGGTACTCCAACCGATGACTGCTTCAGGCGTTGAGGCCATCGTCGGACTCGCCGTCGATCCCGACTTCGGCCCCGTCGTGATGGTCGGACTGGGGGGCGTCATGACCGATCTGCTGGGCGATCACGCCTTCGCCGTGCCACCATTCGATGCCGGGACCGCAGAGGCGATGGTGGGTTCACTTCGCGCCGCGGCGTTGCTCGACGGCTATCGCGGCTCGCCTAAGGTCGACCGGGACGCCCTCGTCTCGGTGCTCGATTTGATCGCCAAGGTTGCCGAACTGGTTCCGGAGTTGGTGGAACTCGATCTCAACCCCGTCGTCGTCTCAGCGACCGGCGCCCTCGTTGTTGATTGCAAGGCACGGTTGGCGCCAAGTCACAACGGTCCGGACCCACTGTTTCGCGCGATGCGTTCGACCGAACGAGGCTGAACGAACCGCAGTTCGCGTTCACCTCGCCGCAACCCGGCGTGGGGCGAGTCCATGAGGTGCTGGTGCACGATTAATTCGATTCCGGTGCACGACCGTGGGGCGTCCATCTTTCGAGGTTGTCGCTGCGACGAACTACGGCGTCACGCGGAGGAGTCGCGACCAGCCGCCGCCTTGAGAGGTCAATATAGAATCTCGGTGTCTTTCGTCGGAGTCGCCGGCCGACAACTCGACGTCGCTAGATCTGTTCGGGTACCATCTCGATGGCGCCACACGGGCATTCACTCACGCATATTCCACAACCCTTGCAGAAGTCGTAGTTGATCTCGTAGCGGTTCGTTCCACCGAGCTTGATCACCGCGTTGTCCGGACACACTCCAAAGCAGTTGTCGCATTCGAAGCAGTTGCCGCACGAGAGGCATCGGCGGGCCTCGAAGAGTGCGTTTTCTTCGTTGAGACCGCCGACGATCTCTTCGAAGTTGTTCTGGCGTCGAGCAATCTCGAGTTCCGGTCGCCGTGTGCGATCGGCGTCCGAGTAGTACCAGGTATTGAGGAGGTCGAACGCGGCGAGTTCATGGCGAGGCGCGCCGAGCACCTCGTGACCGGTGAGGAAGGCGTCGATACCGCGGGCGGCGCGCTTGCCGTGCCCGATCGCGATGGTCGCGGTCCGTTCCGAGGGCACTGCGTCGCCACCGGCGAAAATGCCACTGTCGTTGGCCCTCATCGCGGTGGAGACGCCGACGACGCCGTCGACAATGGAGATATCCGCCACGTGTTCCAAGAGCGAGAGGTCGCTGTCCTGGCCGAGGGCCAGCACTACGGCGTCCGCGCCGAGTTCTTCGACTTCTCCGGTGGGCTCGGGGAAACCCTTTTCGTTGAGTCGCATCTTCTCGATCACCAAGCGCTCGCCGTCGTAGTGGCTGATCGTCGAGAGCCACCTGACCGTGATGCCCTCTTTGAGGGCCTCTTCGAGTTCTTCGTCGTGAGCGGGCATCTGCTCGCGGTTTCTACGGTAGACGATGACCGCGTCACTCGCGTCCAGACGGCGCGCGGTGCGCGCCGCGTCGAGCGCCGTGTCGCCGCCACCGTAGACCACGACACGCCGTCCGAGTTGTGGTGGGTCGCCGTCGGCGACGTCGTGGAGATACGACACGGCGTCGAGGATGCGCGCGGAGTCGCCCGACGGTACGGCGACGCGTCGCGCCAACTGGGCGCCCACACCGAGGTACACGGCGTCGAAGCCGCCCTCCAGGCGCTCGCGTTCGATGTCGTGGACGGTGTGGTTGAGCTGCACGTCCATACCGAGATCGACGATTCGGTTGATCTCGGCGTCCAGCACGTCTCGAGGAAGTCGATACGCGGGGATGCCGTAGCGCATCATGCCGCCGAGTCGGTCGCTCGCGTCGACGAGGCGGACTTGGTGACCGAAGCGGCGTAAGTGGTACGCGGCGCTCAGTCCTGTCGGGCCCGCGCCGACGACGAGCACGCGCTTGTTCGTGTCAACACCGGGTGAGGGCAACGACCAGCCGCGCTCAATGGCGAGATCGCCGAGGAATCGTTCGATGGAGTTGATACCGACGGCCTCATCCAGTTGAGCTCGATTGCACGAGCTCTCGCACGGGTGATAACAGATTCGTCCCATGACGGCGGGAAATGGATTGTCCACGACCAGTTGGCGCCACGCGGTCTCGTACGAACCGGACTCGGCGTCGTAGAGCCACTGCTGGATGTTCTCTCCGGCGGGGCAGGCGCTATTGCACGGGGGGAGTCGATCAACGTACACCGGCCGATCGACGCGCCACGACCCGGTGCGGTTCGCGTGACTCGATCCGACTTCGAGGGTTATCGCGAAGGGCAGCTTCGTCATGCGGACACCTCCAGTGTTGCGTCGCGCTCCTCATTCACCAGCAGTCCGTAATGAGAGATGTTGTGGTCCGCCATCGCCTGGATTCGCGCAACGATGTCGGGGCGTCCGGGCGTGCCGAAGAGGTGGCCGAAGCGCTTCTGGATTGACAGATACGATTCGACGCTCGTGCGGTGACGGATCGGCGAGACGTTCGTGACGACTCCGTTCTCGGCCTCGAAGACCGGGAAGAGGCCGGTCTCCTTGGCGAGGCGAGCGACCTTGATCGTGTCGCACGAGGCCGATCCCCATCCGAGCGGGCACGGTACGAGAATGTGCAAATAGCGCGCGCCGTGGATCTCCATGGCGCGTTGCACCTTGTTCTCCAGGTCGTGCAGGTCGGCCACCGTTGCGGTCGCGACGTAGGGGATGCCGTGGGCCATCGCGAGACGCGGCATGTCCTTACCCTGACCGAAGACGTTGCCGGGCTGGGGCCCGACGGCTTCGGTCGTGGCGGTTCGCGCCGCCGGCGGGGTCGCTCCCGAGCGTTGAACGCCAGTGTTCATGTACGCCTCATTGTCGTAACAGATGAAGAGCACGTCGTCATTGCGTTCGAACATTCCCGAGAGGCACCCGAATCCGATGTCGACGGTTCCACCGTCACCCGCCTGCGCGACGACGCGAACGTCGTTCAATCCCTTCACCTTCATGGCCGCGGCGACACCCGTGGCGACGGCGGGCGCATTCCCAAAAAGTGAGTGCAACCACGCGATGCGCCACGATGTCTCGGGATAGGGGGTCGAGAACACTTCGAGGCACCCCGTGGCGTTCACCGCGATGAGTTGACCATTCGTGGCTCGCATGGCCGCGTCGAGCGCGTACCGGGCGCCGAGCGCCTCTCCACAGCCTTGGCACGCCCGGTGTCCAGAATCGAGCGAGTCCGAACGCCTCGGATCGGACTGCACGGTGCGATCAGCGTCGTCGAGCAAGCGGTTGCCCACGGCGAAACTTCCGACTTGATAGAAGCGAACGGGATGACGGGACATCGCTCAGCCGATCCTGGATGCGACGGTACCGAGGTCCGAGAGGACGTTCTCCGCCGAGGGTCCCGAGCGACGAACCGAACCGATTCGGGCCCGTTCGGTCTCGACGATCCCGAGGTCGAGGTCCAAGAAGGTGACGGGACGAAGTCGGTCATGGGCCGCATCATCGAGCAACTCCTCGATCGATTGTTGCGTGATGGCTCGTCCGCCGAGACCGGCGACGACGGAGTGGAGCGCGATGGTGGCATCGTGCGTCGCCGACGCGACGTCGGCCGAGAGCACACCACCGTATCCGACGCTGAAGGCTTTTTCCATGACGATGACTTTCTCGGCGTTCGACAGAGCATGACGCACCTCTTCGAAGGGGAACGGCCGAAAGGTGGTGATCCCGACGACGCCCACCTTGTCACCTAGGTCCCGACGACGATCGACCGCATCTTTGATGGTGCCGAGGACAGATCCGAGGGCGACGACGATCGTCGTCGCGTCATCTGTCCGATATGAATGGAGTAAGGCGCCGCTCTCGCGACCGAACGTCGACGCGAACTCTGAAGCGAGGGTGGGGATGAGTTCGAGCGCGTCGAGTTGGCGCAGGTGCGAAAGGTACCGGACCTCGGTGAAAGCTTCGGGGCCGACCATCGCGCCGATGGAGATTGGGTCGGCGGGGTCGAGCACCTGACGCGGCTCATAGACCGGTAGGTACGAGTCGACGTCGCTTTGCTCGGGAACGTCAATACCTTCGACGGCGTGCGTGAGGATGAAGCCGTCCATGCAGACCATGACGGGAAGCGAGAGTTCTTCGGCCAAGCGGAAGGCGAGGACGTGCAGGTCGCACGCTTCTTGATTGGTCTCGGCGAAGAGCTGGATCCAACCCGTGTCGCGAGCGGCCATCGCGTCACTGTGGTCGTTCCAGATGTTGATCGGCGCACCAATGGCTCGATTGGCCAGGGTCATCACGATCGGCAGGCCTAGACCGGCCGCGTTATAGACCGCCTCCATCATGAACAAGAGGCCCTGACTGGCCGTGGCGGTGTACGCCCTCGCGCCGGCCGAGGACGCGCCGATCGACACCGACATGGCGGCGAACTCTGACTCGACGTTGATGAACTCGCACGGTGAGAGCGATCCGGCCTTCACCATTGAGCCGATCGCTTCGATTATGTGAGTCTGCGGCGAGATTGGATAGGCACAGACGACTTCGGGCCGGCAGCGCGCCACGGTCTCAGCAACAGCCCTCGAACCTTCAATTTGTCGTAGCACGGCTGAACTCCTCTTCTTCCTTCAAAGCCAGTTGAAAGGCCGCCGTGGCGGCCGCAATGTTTCGCTCCGCGGTCACGCCCTTGAAGCGTTCATTGATGGCTACCGCTATCGATTCAAGCGTGACTTGCGAGGACAACGCGGCAAAACCTCCCAACAACACCGCATTCGGCAGCGGGCGTCCGAGGTGCTCCAAGGCGAGTTCCGTTGCCGGGCACGTAAGAAGGCGTTCACGGCGGAACGTATGCAAATAGTCTCCAAGACCAAGCTCATCCAGATTCTTCGACGTGTTGAAGAGTACGTATCCTTCGTTCGAGAGTCCGGCGAAAATGTCGACTTGGTGGATGAGTGTCATGTCTTGGACAATGAGGGCGTCGGGCTTGATTACGGGCTCGCGGCTTCGAATCGGTCGATTGTCGATACGGCAGAAGGAGACCACGGGTGCGCCCGTGCGTTCTGATCCGAAACTCGGAAAGGCCTGCGCAAATTTACCTTCGGCGAACGCGGCGACGGACAGCATCTCGGCCGCGGTGACGACACCCTGACCGCCGCGGCCGTGGAAGCGAATTTGGAACACGAAGTCGGCTCCTTATCCCTGTTCGGACGAACCGACCAGCGAAGCCAAGTCGGCTAAGCGACTTGAATATCCGGTCTCGTTGTCGTACCAACCGAGAACCTTGACCAGATTGCCTTGGGCCATCGTGAGGCCGGAATCGAAAACACACGAGGCGGGTGAGTTGACAATGTCGCTCGATACGAGGGGCTCTTCGGAGTATTCGAGGAGTCCGGCGAGTCGACCTTTGGTCGCCGCGACGCGGTAAGCGTCATTAATCTCTTCGATGCTCGGCTTCGTGCGCACGCTCGCGACCAAGTCAGTGATCGACACGTCGGGAATCGGAACTCGCAGCGCGAGACCATCGAGATGTCCCGCAAGCGACGGCAGCACAAGGCCGGTCGCCCTGGCGGCACCGGTCGTGGTCGGTACGATATTGATGGCGGCACCTCGAGCGCGGCGCGGATCCTTGTGAAGCGCGTCCACCAGACTCTGATCGTCGGTATAGGCGTGCACCGTCGTCATGAGGCCGTTTTCGATGCCGAAGGCGTCGTCGAGAACCTTTACCAGTGGAGCAAGGCAGTTGGTGGTGCACGAGGCGTTCGAGATGATGAAGTGCTTGCGCGGATCGAACTTGTCCTCATTTACTCCGACGACGAGGGTGGCGTCAGGGTCTTGAGCTGGCGCAGAAATCACGACGCGCGTGGCGCCCGCCACCAAGTGCTCCGAGGCCTTCTCCCGCTTCGTGTACTTGCCCGTGGATTCGACGACGACGTCAATGTCCAACTCGCGCCACGGTAATTGCTTCGCCTGGGCTTGGGCGAGCATCGTGATGCGGTGATCACCAACAATCATCACGTCGCCGTCGATGACGACGGACTCGGGAAATTGACCGTGAACCGAATCTCGAGCGAAAAGCCGAGCCAACGCCGAAGGCGCGCCGAGGTCGTTTATGGCCACGACTTCGAGTTCGGGGTGATGGGTGAGCACTGCACGAAGAAGTGATCGTCCCGTGCGCCCGAATCCATTGATTGCCAAACGCACCGTCACGATGACCTCCTTTACTCGGAAGCGAAAGTCTCATCTCGTCTTCACTTCATCTTGCTTCCAGTGAGAGCAGGTCTTGTAGGGCAAAATGTCACTTCGTGCGGGTCGTATTTCTTCGCTTCCGGCGGCGAAAATGGCGTGGCGCTCTGAGGTTGGTGGTCGGGTCAGGGCGCCAAGGCGGTCGGGGCGAGATTTAGAGGCTGTGGGCCGTAAAGGTCGGCGGCGCAGCGTCCAAAAGACTCCTCAGTTCGGAGTATCGAAGGAGCCCGCCCTGGGTGCCGAACTGTCGTGACGCAGCCGTCGCGTTCACCGAGGACCACCGCAGGGCCTCAGGCAACGCCAGGCCTCTCACGGTCGCCGCGACCATGGTCGACGCAAACGCGTCCCCGACCCCCGTGAGGTCCAGCGGGGGTTCGGCGTCGAGGTAGGAATCAATTCGCAGCCGTTCGGAGTCATTGGCGGCTACCGCTCCGCCACGTTCGTCGAAGACAATGACGGTCTTGGCTCCCAACGTCAAGAGGGCGTCGAGCAAATGGCTCGGGTCCTCTAGGGCGCCGGCGATCGCCTGGGCCGCGGCGCCGCTGCAGAGGAGCAGTTCGGCACGTGCGTAGAGTCGAGCGAGGCGCTCGGTACCCGCCTCTAATTGGAAGGTGCCGGGCTGGAAGGCGAGTCGCACGTTCGAGAATTCGTCCAACCAATCGGCCACCTGGTCTTGGTAAGCCAGTGCATCGGGGCCCAGGGAGTTGATGTACAACCACGTCGGGACTTCGTAGTCTCGGCATCCCTGCCAGTGATAGTTGAACTCGGCGTGCCGAACAAGAATTGTGCGCTCGCCGCCATAGGAAAGGACGAAGTTCCGGACCGTGCGACTTGGTGAATCGACGTGTATGAGACTCGTGTCGACGTCATCACCGCGCATCGCGCTCAGCATGTCGAGCCCTATTTGATCGTGTGCAACGTAGCTGGCGAGTCCAACGCGAAGACCCAGACGTGACATCGATACTGCCGCGTTGGCCGCACTTCCCCCAGTGGCCGGCACCGAATTGTCTTCAATGATCAACTTCGTGCCGAGCGGAATTTCGAGCCATCGACCGTCTTTGTCCTCGCGTACTCGAACTGGTCCTTCGGGCAGGTGAATGAACTCATCAGTGACGACGTCGCCCAGACTGACCACGTCGAATTTCTGTGCCCGAGTCACGAAAGCCACGGAGAACCTCCGAATCGTAACTGCAGAGTTGGTTTCCACCCGGCGCGAGGAGAACGGGAATGCGGTGAAGTTCGTTGAACGAAGTTGGAGGCGTCACAGATGAGTTCATGAGCCGGAAACAACGGTCTCGTACGCACGTGCATTGACGGAAGTCTAGGTCGCGCGATTGCACGAGTCCGAGTGAGCGTCGCGAGTACTCCGAACCGTCGTTGGTCACGGTAATCGCTCGCGGATGTATGACGACGACGAATAGTGTGACGACGTGGAGTTGGAATTCAGCGGCGCGGTATGGGAGTGGCGGGGGCCGTCACCATTTTATTTCGTCACCGTTCCCGAAGATGAGAGTGCCCAACTCGAAGCGGTGTCTTCAGTCGTCACTTACGGGTGGGGAATGATTCCCGTTGAGGTCACAATCGGATCGACGAAGTGGACGACCTCACTCTTTCCGAAGGATGCGTTGTACGTCGTACCGCTCAAGAGCGCGATCCGCCGGGCCGAGGGGATTGATGTCAACGACCTCGTGGCCGTGCATTTGGGTGTCGCGCTGTAAACAAATAATGGTGATAGCCGCTGCTGCGCGTGCCACGCCGCGCCGAGGTGAGGCGTGGCACGCTTCACTTCAAGTTGCGGCTCAGTCAGTTAGGAACTGATCCGGTCGCTGCGGTGCGGCAGAACCCAGTTCGGTCGCGGGAAATGACAGGTGTAGCCGTTGGGGTAATGCTCGAGGTAATCCTGATGTTCCGCTTCAGCTTCCCAGAACGGTCCCGCTGGACTGACCTCGGTGACAACGTTGCCCGGCCAGAGCCCCGACGCGTTGACGTCGGCGATCACGTCGTCGGCGACCTGACGCTGCTCGTCGTTGACGTAGAAGATCGCCGATCGATAACTGGTGCCGACGTCGTTGCCCTGTCGATCCATCGTGGTCGGGTCATGAATCTGAAAGAGGAAGGCGAGGATGTCACGATACGAGATGACCGAAGGATCGAAGATGATTTCGATGGCTTCGGCGTGTCCTTCGTGATGACGATAGGTCGCGTTCACCACGTCGCCGCCGGTGTAGCCCACGCGAGTGGTGACGACGCCGGGACGTTTCCGGATGAGGTCCTGCATTCCCCAGAAGCAGCCTCCGGCGAGGACCGCGGTCTCAGTTTCGCTGGTCATTGTGACGCCCCCTCGTTCGATACATCGTTGTCGAATAGATGCTTGTACTCGCCGTAGCCCGACGCCTCGAGCTCGTCGTACGGAACGAATCGTAACGCCGCGGAGTTGATGCAGTAGCGAAGGCCGCCCTCGTCTTTGGGGCCGTCGTCAAACACGTGACCCAGGTGGCTGTCACCGTTCGAAGAGCGCACTTCGGTGCGCGTCATGCCAAAACTGCGGTCCTTGATCTCGACGACGTTCGCGCTTTCGACCGGCTTCGTGAAGCTGGGCCACCCGCACCCGCTGTCAAACTTCTTGGTCGAAGTGAAGAGCGGCTCGCCGGAGACGATGTCGACGTACAGTCCCGCTTCGTGATGGTCCCAGAACTCGTTGCGGAACGCCGGTTCGGTGGCGCTCTCTCGGGTTACAGAATACTGACGGGGAGTCAATCGAGAGATTGCCTCGGGGTCCTTCACGTACTTTTCGCTCATTTCTACTCCTTCACTCCTACATACCGACGCTTGGGTTAATGCCTCCATAACGGTATCGGGGAGAGCGCAATTCGTTACAGAGTCCCCTCCCGAAGGCATTCGAGCCTGAATTGATTCCCGGGCGGACTCGGAACTAGTTCGACAAATGAAATCGTGCGATCGGTCAGTTGTTGATAGTCGCCCCAACCGCCGTAGTGATGCACGAGCTCGTTCCAAAGGATCGGATCGTCGGTCGAGAGAATTGCTCGGGCGGTAGCCCCGAACCTACGTGCACCGACCTGCACATTAACTACAGGATTCTGGCGAACGTTAAGGAGCCACTCGGGATGCTCCGGTCGGCCCCCGTTGGAAGCCACGACGAAGTAATGATGATCCTTCTCGTAGTAGAGGAGAGTTACCGAACGCGGGAGTCCGCTCTTGCGACCGCGCGTCTCCAAAATCAACATGGGGCCTACCGGACTCTTATGACCAATGAGTCCTCGAGAGAGTCGATAGAGATGCACGTGCCATCGGTAGATCGTTCGTCCGATGCTGCGATCAATGGCCACCGTGAGTTTCAATGTTGTGTCCTTCTCTATGAGATTCTCTTGTGAAGTCTTTCACGGCTCACACCGAACGATGGAGGAGCGATCAAAGGCATACGTCGTCACTGATTGTCAACGGGGGAGGGCCCTTTAGGTTGGGCGTGAAGGGCACGACGTGATGTCCAAGAGGAGCGACGCTATGGAGATAGTCCGGAATGCCGACGGGAGTTTGCTGGTACCCATTCCCGAGGGCCGGCATCATGACAGCGACGACGCGACTGACGGCGCGGCCGAAGACAGCGCTGAGGGTGTCGAGGTACCAACGACCCGACTGCTGCATCCCGGTGAAGGGGGCTACAACGAAGCCCTCGCCGAATGGGACCTTCAACAAAACCCCGACCGCGCTCCCGCTGTGTCGACCGCGAGTGGGCGAGAAGAGGCGATGAACGTGGTTCACGCCGTGGCCGAGTCGCCGGACCATGACGTTGCGAGCGCGCTCAAGGACGTGCACGACTCCGAAGCGAGCGGCGAGGCGCTGCGACACGTGTTGATCGGTGGGACGCACTCCGTGGAGGCCTTCTCCGATGAGGTGGCGGAGGCCGAAGGGGGAGAGCCGCTACCGGCGCACAAAATGACCAAGATCATTGGCGAGGTCCTGGCCGAACTCGATAAGTAAGGATCCCCCACGATTCGTTGCCATCGCGCGGTTCGCTCGAGTCGCTGCGCGGCGCCTACATTCGAAGAGTTGACCGAAGCGAAAAAAGGACTGGTGTGATGTGGACGTACAAGGACTGTTAGGCAAGGTGGGTCAGAATCTGTCCGTGAGTCGCGCCTTTGGCACGGCGTACGAGAAGGACGGCTCCATGGTGATACCGGTAGCGTTCGTGGCTGGCGGCGGAGGCGGTGGTGAGGGCACGTCGGGTTCACTCACGGCCGACGCCTCGGACCATGTCGAATCCGAGGACGACGATACCTCCGCGGAAAGTGAATCGTCGGGTTCCGGGGGCGGTTTCGGCGGGGTGGTCATGCCCGCTGGCGTCTACGTGGTGAAGGACGAACAGGTCCGTTGGGTGCCTGCAGTCAACGTCAACCTGGTGATTGTCGTGGCCTTCCTGACGTTGCGAATGATCGCGCGCGAGCGCCGTAAGGCTCGCCGCCACGCCTCATGATCCGGTCGGTGAGAACCGTACTCATTCATTAACGCCTTCCGCAGGCTCTTATGATTGTGCCATGACGCAGATCGTCGGAACCCTTGCGTTACAAATCCTCCGTGGCTGAACGCCAGTGGTTCGCGCGGCGCCGTTACGGCTTCGGCGTTCGTCCCGTGACCTGGCAGGGCTGGCTTATTACGGCGATCGCACTCGGTACCGCGATCGGTGCTCTGACCGGTGTCAAGAAAACCGACGGGGACATTCTCTTCGTAGGCGTGATCGGTCTCTACCTCGCCGTCGCCTACAGCCTCGGTGGTACCAAGAAGCAAGTCGATGCCAACGTTCGAGAGAGTGACGCCGACGACGACCACACGCTCGAGGACGGTGTCGCAAGAGTCACCGTGCCGTCTGAGATTTACGGATCACAGACGCCCAGAGAAATCGCCGAAGCCATCGTCTCGCGGTCCGGCAAATTTTTTACTGAGCCGGAAGAAGAGGTGACGAGTGATTCGGTCATCGTGGTCGAACACCTGACGAAGCAATTCGGTCGTCGTGTTGCGTTCGAGGACGTCTCCTTTAACGTCCGTCGAGGCGAAGTCTTCGGGTTTCTTGGTCCCAATGGCGCCGGAAAGACCTCGACCGTTCGAACGCTCAGCACCCTGGTGAGTCCGACGTCCGGAACCGCCGAGGTCGCCGGAATGCCCCTCGACGGCGGTCACGACATTGAGATTCGTCAACGGATCGCGGTGATGACCGAAGTTCCGGGCCTGTATCTGCGCCTGAGCGTCACGGAGAATCTGGTTTTCTTCGCCGGGCTCTATGGCTACCGCGACGCCCAACCGCGAGTCGATCGAGCGCTGGAGGCCGTGAATCTCTCCTCACGGGCCAGCGACCTCTGTGGCAGCTTGTCCAAGGGTCTTCGTCAACGCGTGGGATTGGCTCGGGCGCTATTGAATGATCCGGAAATTGTCTTCTTGGATGAGCCCACGGCTGGACTGGATCCCGTGGCTTCGCTCGAAGTGCACAATCTTATCAACGCCCTTCGAGCCAAGGGCGTCACCGTGTTTCTCACGACGCATCGACTAGACGAAGCAGAGAAACTCTGCGATCGAGTGGCCATCTTGAACACCACGCTGCGCACGGTGGGGCGCATCGACGACCTTCGTCAAAGGATGTTTCACAAATCGATCCTCGTAACGACCGTGGCTCCATTGCCTGACCCCGATCGATTGTTCACCGCAATTGATGATGTTGTCAGTTGGACGAAGGACGACAAAGGCGGCTACGTCCTCGTGGTGAGCGACGTTCGCGTCGCTGCTCCTGCGATCACCAGGGCGCTCGTCGCTGGGGGAGCCGATGTCCTCTCACTCGCTGAGGGTCATCATTCACTGGAAGAGGTCTATCTGGAACTGGTCGGGGCGGCCGGCCAAGGTGGTGAGCAATGAACCAGAGCTGGATCAGAATTCGGGCCGTGATGCGCAAAGAGTTCAGGGAGTATCGGCGCAATCGGTTCATCATCTACACGATGGGTACGTTGCCGTTGATCTTCACGGCGCTGCCGGTGATATCGCTCTTTAGTATCTCGAGCACGACACCGCCATCGGTGGTGCGAACCCAAGTGGCGATCACGCTCCTCTTGTTGCTCGTGATACCTGTCGTGTTGCCGGCGACGATCGCCGCGTATTCCGTCATCGGCGAGCGAGATCAGGGCACCCTGGAGCCGCTTCTCACTACGCCCATCAGTCGCGAAGAGTTCCTCCTCGGCAAGTCACTGGCGGCCACCATTCCGACGGTGGGCGTCGCGTACGTGTTCTTCATCGTGTTGGTGGTGGCGATTCGATTCGGCGCGTCGAGCATCGTCGCACATGCGGTATGGCAGCCCTCGTGGTTTCTAGCCGAGCTGCTCTTCGCGCCCCTGTTGGCGGCATGGTCGGTGTGGGTGGGCACGGCCATATCGGCCCGGTCCTCGGACGTACGAGTGGCCCAGCAGCTCGGAACCCTGGCGAGTCTTCCGGCACTCGTATTGCCCCTGCTCATGTCGCTCCAGGTGTTCAAACCAACCGCGACGGTCGCCATCGTGATCGCTGTGGCGTTGGCGATAATCGACGTCGGGGCGTGGCGCATCGTGTCGAAGATGTTCGACCGTGAACGGCTCATTACCGGTGCTTCCGCGGTGACGATGCGAGCCGAAGCGGGGACCTAACTGACGTTGTGACCGGACCGGCGGACAATTATCGCGGTGTTCGTCTTGCGACCGCATACTGACGAGAAGGACTACTGTTTCTCAATACTTGCTCAAATCAGTTGAGTCGCCGCAACCAGTGACGGACGTCGAAGGTCAAGTGCGTCGAGCTTCGAACGATGTGACGGCCTTGGAATTCTCATGAATCCCAGGTCGACGAGACGCCGTCACGGTGTCAGATGAGCAGTCCTGTCGTCATCGGTTAAAGACCGATCACACCGTGCTCCTTGAGAGTGCGCAACGGGTGTCGAGAATGCACTCGATGAGAATCAGCGTCGTCGTTTCCAGTGTGCGTGCGGTTGTCGTCGTGCGCGCGCGGTGAGGAAAATCTGTTCCTCCGAAATCGCTATTACTACGTCGCTATCAGGCGATATACCCACTGAATGTGATTGCCAACCGTGCCGCAAAATTCATTCGAGACGTGGACCATCACGCAAGGGCATGCTGGTGGTCCACCTCAGAGAGTTCTGAGAAGTGCCCTCGCGTGACGCGAGGCACCATGAGTGTGCCATCTGATTGTGCGTTTTCTTCTGACTTGATTGGAATTTGCGAGGAGATTGTCGGAGCGTTGTCGCACTGCGTCGATTACGGAACAGTTCGTTCACGACGTCGTGAATGATGTTCTTCGATCGTGCAGCATCATCAGTATCAAGCGGCGCGGATCGCTGTTTTCAACGGATGCGCGGACGAGAACGATCGTGCGACGGTCTACGACTTTATGAGCGCGGTGAACACGACAATGTTGGAGAGGTAGTGACCCGTGCTCGGATCGAATATTCCCCCACAGGTGACGAGTTGGAGGGCGGGGTACGTACGTGAACCGTACACAAGCTGGTCCGGAAAGTTCGCCTTCTTGTACATTCGTACGCCAATGACCGCGAACACTAACTTGCGCCCGTCGGCCAACGTGACGTCCACGCGATTGCCAAGTTTCAACTTGTCCACGTAAAAAAAGACCGCGGGTCCGTGGTAGTTGTCGACGTGTCCCAGGATGACGGCCGAACCCTTTTGGCCCGGCGATCGGTCGCCGTTGTACCAACCGGGAACGGAGAAGTTCGTCGGAACGTTTACGGCTCCGTTCTTGTTGAGCGTCAATACGGACAATGGCACTGAGACACCAATTATCGGAATTGAAAGATGCACCGGTCGCGACCGCGGAATTGGACGCGCAACGTAGGTCGGTGGTGGAGATTTCTTATGCGCCAGACGAGACGAGAATGCCACTGTTTGAATCTGCGGCGATGCGGGAGCCAAACTCGATGCGGGCTTGATGGTCGTGGTCGTGGTCGTGGTCGTCGTAGGCGCCGACACGGCTGGAGTGACCTCGATCGTGGTGGTCGTTGTAGCCGTCGTTGGCGAAGGAATGACAACTCCAGACGAGGGCAAGGAGACGACGCCTAACGACGAGATGAGGGTCGGACCCTTGGGTCGGCTATGGGGAATAAATATGATCCCCACAATCCCAAGGCTGATCAAAGCGAGAGAAACGGCCCACCACACTTTCTGTAGGGACCGTTTCTCTTTATGCGACTTCACATCGCCCATTCTACTTTGACTTAACTAAAGAACCCTTGCAGGTGCCTGACTCCGACGGCGAGCAATGATCACCATTTCAGCGAGGCCGGCAAAGAGAACCATTCCGCTGGCAGCCAATACGACACCGTTGTCAGACGATATTGACGCACCGCCAATACCTGTTCCGGGAGCACCCGATGGAATGGTCGCAGGTGGGAGCGTCGGTGACGTCGAGGCGGGCGACGTGGGCGGCGACGACTGAATCGTTGTCATTGCGACGGGCTGAGTCGTCGACGTGGTCGACGACGACGAAGAACTGGACGAGCTCGGCTGAGTCGTTGGCGCCGTAGAGCTAGGCGTCGTGCTTGGAGCCGTCGTTGGAACGGTGAAACTGGCTGACGTCAGATCGCTCTCAAGGCTCAGCAGAGCGACGGTCGCGGGCCCTGACGCTCCCGAGGATCCGGCATACACGCTGAAGAACGAACCCACTAGGGCAACTGAGCCGAGGGCGACCACCACCCGTCGAAGTACGCCGCCAACTGACATCAATTTATGCGCACGCTTCGCCCCGTACGTCCAAAGCGAAATTTCGAAGAACCGGTAAGAAAACAAGTGATAGGGAGTCGTCTCGAAGGATCACTATCTTTTGGCATCAGGGATTTGAAGACATATTCACTGTTTTTTGATGCACCTAGTATCGTCAGCACCGAAGAACTTGTACCGACGCCTACTTTTCCGGGGCCCGACAAAAGCGACGAGAAATGGCCAATCAATCTGAATCCTCTGGTGAATTAGCCAAAAACGTTGATCTCGTGGGAGAACTGACGAAGGCACTCGAGGGCGAGCAGTTTTTCTTGGTCTACCAACCGGAGATCGACCTACACTCCAACGCCTTCGTGGGGGTCGAGGCCCTCATTCGTTGGCGCCATCCGCAACGCGGAGTGCTGAGCCCCGACGCCTTCGTCCCCGAACTCGAATCCAGTGGATTGATAATGGCGGTCGGTCGTTGGGCCCTGGCCACCGCCTGTGCTCAGGGGGCTGAGTGGCATGACAAGGGATTTCGATTCACGGTGTCGGTCAATATCTCGGCCCGGCAGTTCGCGTGGAACGGTTTCGTCGATGAGGTGGAAGAAGTACTGACTTCAAGCCGCTTTCCCTCGGGACTCTTGGTGCTGGAGTTTGCCCTGCGTACGTTGTCGGGAGAACTGACCGATCGACTCACCGAACTGACTCAATTGGGCGTGCGGTTGTCGGTCGACGATTTTGAACCGGGTCCGTCGCTCCTGAGCGATATTGAAAACCTACCTATTTCGGTTGTGAAGCTCGATCGACAATTCGTCGCGACGCTGTCTGACTCCCCGACGGGAGCTGAACTCGTGCACACTCTGGTCGACTGGGCGAAGAAGAGCAGATTGCAAATCGTGGCCTCCGGCATCGAAGACGCGGAACAACGTCAACGACTTCAGTTGGAAGAGATCGGAGTCGGCCAGGGCTACTTATTCTCCCGGCCCCATGAGGCGGCGGAAATCGATCGATACTTAGAAGACTTCTCAATCTTCTCGGGGAAGCCTCTTTGATTCGACGCTTCTCTCGCCGCGATTCATCGCCCGGTCGACGTCCTGAAATCCGCACCCGGGCGATGGGAGCGCATTCGATCGTCGGTCCACATCACCCGGTCAGAATCGCGACACGAAGATGAGTGCTCGAAAGGCTTCATCGAATGACCAACACGAGGTAAATAGTCGCGATCTCGAGAATGCGACCTTGACGACCCACGACGCGGTTCGCCGGTCACAGCGCATCGCGATCCAGCTTCATCAATTGATTGCCGCTTCCATCACGGTCACCACCTTGCGGAACGAGCAGGACATTTTGAAGAGTCTCGCCGGGAGCTTGCGAAAGGTGTTCGACGCCGACGAGTCCGTCGTGTCACTCAATACTGGGCCGACGGCACCGCTGCGAGGCATCGCGCGTCGCGGCAAGAAAACGATCTGCGAAGTTCCCGCCAACGAGCAATCCTCGGAGTATCCGACCACGTGGGAGGTGGGGAGTGAAACGCGGCTAGAGAACGGCTGGCTCGTGGCGCCAATCCTGGAGCGACGTGATCGCGCTCGCGGTGTCATTGCCGTTCGCCGCGGATTCGCCTTTGATGACGAGGACAAGGAGGTGCTCGCCTTGCTCGCCCAGATGGCCTCGAGCGCACTCGGAGCCGTCGAACTCGGTCGAAACGTGGAGTCGAGCGAGGCACGTCTACGTGTCTTGATCGAGACCGCCCCGGTCGGCATCGTCGAAGCCGATGTCGAAGGGCGAGTGCGGTGGTGGAACCGTGCGGCCAGTGAAGTGTTCGCGTGGCCCGAGTTCGGCGAGGGATCCGATGGCCACGAGTCAAGTTTTCCCGAAGCGACATTGCCGGAGTTACGCGAACTCTGGTCCGAGGTTCTGCACGGCGGTCCGGTCGACGGCCGCGATTTCGTTGACGTCGAAATAGCCGGCAAGCTTCGAGTGTTGAGTGCGTCGGCTGCGCTTTTGCCACCTACCGGAACCGAGGCTTTCGGAATCCTCACGTTGATCGACGACGTGACGAATCATCGCGAGTTGAAGGCCGAGTTGCGGCACGCCTACACGATGGAGATTCGGGGTCAGGTCGCGAGTCGAATCGCGCATGACTTCAACAACCTGATCACGCTGATCTCGGGCTACGCGGAGATCCTTTCGAGTGATTTGGGCGAGAACGAACGTGCTCTGGCGATGGTGAAGGAGATTCAATCCACGGCCTCGCGCGCCTCCATGTTGACGACGCAACTACAAGCCATCGGTCGCACGAGAGATCCCGAACTCATGGTTTTTAGTCCCGTTTCGGTAATCCAGTCCAACGCCGAAGTGCTCGAACGAATCCTCGGCAGCAATATTGACGTGCGTTTCGTGCTCGACGTCCGCGCCGGCAACGTGCACGTGGACGCCGATCAATTCGAGCAAATGATCCTCAACCTTGCGATCAACGCGCGCGACGCCATGGCGCTGGGAGGAGAGTTGACCATTGCCGTAGACCCGGCAACCCTTGACCGCTCCGCGGCCGACTCGCTTGGTCTCTCCGAAGGCGAATACGTCAAAGTGACCTACACCGACAACGGCGTCGGGATGGACGACGAGACGCGCGAGCGCTGCTTCGAGCCACTCTTTACCACGAAAGGTCCGTTCAAGGGAACCGGAATGGGGCTGGCTGCGGCGAGACGGCTCGCCGAGGAGAGTCACGGAGCGATTGTCTGCCGGTCGCAGCTCGGCGAGGGAACCACCTTCGAGATCACGTTTCCCACGGTCGCCGACGAAGTGGACGATCGTTCGCGGCTGGTGGTGCCGGAGCGGCCGCGCGGCTCGGCCACGATCTTGATTGTGGACGACGACGAGGAACTACGTCGTTTCATGAGTCGAATTCTGGAAAGGAACGGCTATCGGGTGGTCGAAGCTGATTCCGCCGAACGGGCCCTGCAAGTGGTCGATGAGTTCAAGGACACTTTCGATCTCCTCGTGAGCGATGTCGTGATGGGCGAGATGTCGGGTCGCGACCTCGCAAAGTCGTTGCAGACCCAAGAACCCGGTCTCGCCGTGCTACTCGTATCGGGTACGGCCAAGCGAAGCATCCTGGAGGATCTCAATACGGGTGCGAGCGATTTTCTGGCGAAGCCTTTCAAACCGAGCGATCTGGTTGATCGAGTTCACGATCTCCTGGCCCGTCGCCCGTGAGCGACCCTTACGTCGTGATCGACTCTGGCTCGAAGCGATATCCGACACCGCGCACGGTGGTAATCCAGCGCGGATGATCAGGATCGGCTTCGAGTTTCGCGCGAAGTCGACGAATGTGTTCAGTCACCGTGGCCTCGTTCTGCCATTCACTCGAGGACTCCCACACGTGTTCGAGCAACTGCTCGCGTGAGAAGACCTGGCGCGGGGATCGAGCGAGGAAGGCCAGGAGCGCGAACTCCTTCGACGTGAGTTCCAGGAGTGTCCCTCGGAGATGCACTTCGTGGGTGTTCTCGTTAATAAGGAGGTCACCGAAGTGCAGGGTGGGCGCGTCAATGTGCAACTGCGCCATGTTCACGCCAGAACGTCGAAGCACAGATTCGATTCGCGCCGAAACCTCGCCCAAAGAGAAGGGCTTCACTATGTAGTCGTCGGCTCCGAGCTTCAGACCGGCGATACGCTCCGATTCGAGGCCCCGCCCAGTCAGGAAGATCACCGGCACGTCACTGATGAGTCGAAGTTCGCGAAGGACGTCGCGCCCGTCCTCGGTGCCGAGGACGATGTCCAATAAGACCAGGTCCGGTTCCATCGAAGAGGTGGCTCGAACAGCGGCTCCCCCATCGACGGCGACCAGGACGTCGTGGCCTTCACCCGTAAGGAACGTGTCGAGCAGCTTGGTCATTTCGGAGTCGTCGTCAACGACCAGGATCTTGGTCAATTCTCTCCATCCGTGATAGCGGCCAAATTTGTGACAAAACCATGACAATGAGTACTTCGTACTTCGGTACCGCGCTGGTGAATGCGCACATCGAGACGACGAGTGGTCGACACGTTGACCATTCTATGGACGCGGCGTGTTATATCCGGTTGAACCGAAAGGAATTCTGTGCCGAGCTCCAGGTGCGTGGCGCGAGCATGACCACGAAGTGAACCGCCGTTTCGAACCTTCGACTGAGGAAAGTGGATGCCGCGCGGTCCACCATCAGCAGGGGCCGATTCACTATAGTTTCAAAGGAATAGCGGCAATTTGACGGGAGTCGGGCCATCGAACGCGGAATGGAAAAGGTGGTCAGTGGGTAACTCAATCGGTCGTCGATATCGGTACGGCTCGAGTTTCGTCGATCAGGAGTCGGGAGTCCGTTTCGAGGGCCACCACCCCTTAGAGCGGCCCGATCTCTGGAAGGTTTACCTCAATGAGGCCGAAGGCATCTTCCGCAGTCGGGGATTTGAGGGAACGTTGCGACGCCAGGAGCTCGAAGAGGGCAACGGCGTGCCGTTGTTCATTCTCGGTTTCGACGCCGAGGGCGCCCCGGTCGCCGGCGTCCGGTTTCACGGACCTTTGGAAGGTAGTTACCAGGCCGCGATTATCGAAGAGTTGGCGACCTCACCGGAGATCAGTCTCATTCACGATTTGATCGAGCGAGAGATCCGCCTCGGTGCATTGGAAGTGAAAGGCGCGTGGTCCAAGGGCGCCGCGGTGGTCGGCGCGCGTCTGCTCAGTGCCATTTCGCGCTCGGTCACGCACGGTATGAACTGGCTGGGCGCGGAGTTCGCGATCGCCGCGGTGTCGGACACTTTGATGCCGGTCGGCGACGTGACGGGCGCGCTGCAAGTGGGCACGCACTGGGTTCCATTCCCGGACGAGCGTTACCGCACGGTCGCGGTCTCGTGGCATCGCGGGCGCACCTACGAACTCGCGACGCCGATGAACCAGCAGGCCTATCGACGCGAAGCCGAGCAACTATTTCGCGGTCCGTTACGGGTCGGGGAGGGACCGGTCGAGCCGGCCTCAACGCGAAACCGGGCCAGCCGCCCGCTCATCTTGGACGTCGGGCAACGAGCACAACGGGAAGTCCTGCGGATCCTTCGAGAGGACTCGGCGCTCCAAATCATTGACCGATTCGCCGAACAACGCGAACAGCTCGGCGAGATCATTCCTGCGCTCTCGCAAGCACTGCTCGATGAAGGTTCGCGTTGGGTCTACTACCCGTGGCGCCGCGCCGTGGTGCGATTACTGGCGCCGCGATCGTTTTCGACGCTTCGACTCGATCGCAACCGCAACAAACTGACCCGCGCCGAACAGGCCCGCCAGCGCACCCTTCGCATCGGCATCGTCGGACTCAGCGCCGGACATACGATCGCCCACGTCATCGCCATGGAGGGACTAGCCGGCGAGATTCGGCTCGCCGACTTCGACACGCTGGAACTGTCGAACCTGAATCGCATTCCCGCGAGCGTGCTTGATCTGGGGGTCAACAAGGCGGTCGTCGCGGCTCGACGAATCGCCGAAATCGATCCCTATCTTCGAGTGATCGTCGAACCGACCGGCGTTCGACCAGAGAATCTCGGCGTGTTCCTCGAAGGACTCGACCTCGTCATCGAAGAGTGCGATTCACTCGACATGAAGTTCCTCGTGCGTGAAGCGGCCCGTGAGCGCCAGATACCGGTAATCATGGAAACGAGCGACCGCGGCGTGCTCGACGTCGAACGATTCGACCTCGAACCTGATCGACCCATCTTCCACGGTCTGCTCGGTGACATGGACTCCTCAAAGTTGGCGAATTTGACCACGGCGCAAAAGGGCCCTTACGTCATACGTTTGATCGGGGCTCGCGAGGCGTCGTCGCGGGGTGCGGCCTCGCTCTTAGAAGTAGGACAGACGATTACGGGCTGGCCCCAGCTCGGCAGTGAAGTCACCCTCGGTGCGGCGACCGTCGCGGCGGCCGTGCGACGAATCGGACTGGCCGGCGAGCTGCCGTCGGGACGGGTGCGCTTCGACGTCGAAGAGATTCTCGAGGGCCTCGGACCGGTTGAGGTCAACCTCGAAGCTGAGGCCGATCTCTTCACGCCGCCACCGGAGGACCCGCCGCTGGTCAGCGACGATCCCATCGAATTAATCGTCGACGCCGCCCGTCGTGCACCCTCCGGCGGCAACGTGCAACCCTGGCGCTTCGAGGCCAACGAAGAAGAGATCCGATTCTTCATGATCCCCGAGCGAACGTCCACGATGGACGTGGCCCACCGGGCGACGTACGTGGGCATCGGCGCGGCCGTCTTCAATGCTCGAGTAGAGGCGTCCTCACTCAAGAAACTCGGTCCGGTGAAACTCTTTCCCGAGGGTCGCCCGTCACACCACGTCGCCTCAATGAGACTCGGCACCTCGGACGACGTGGCCATCACCCCGCTTCGTGATTATCTGCACAGTCGTTCGTCGAACCGTCGCATCGGGCAGCCGGCGCCCATCGATTCCGAAACGCTCTCGACCTTGATGCGCGGCGTCGAGCGCGAAGGCGCTCTGCTGCACGTCGCCACGGAAGGAAATCGCCTTAGTGCCGGCGCCGAACTGCTCGCCGCGTCGGACCGTCTTCGATTCTTGTTACCCACGGTGCACGAAGAGATGCTTTCGGAGATTCGCTGGCCCGGCCGTGACACGTTGGAAGAAGGACTCGATGTACGGACGCTGGAATTGGATCCGGGCGGCTACGCCGCCTTGGAGATCCTCCGTCGACCCGACGTCATGGGTCACCTCTCGGACTGGCGGGCCGGATCAGCGCTGGGCATGCGCATGCAGGCGTCGGTGATGACGAGTTCGGCGCTCGCGATGATCACGGTCCCTCGCGCCGACCCGATGTGGTACCTACGCGGGGGAGCGGCGATGGAGAGGTTCTGGCTGAGCGCGGAGATGTACGGCCTGGCCGTGCAGCCGGCGTCGCCAGTTTTTCTCTATGCCGTTGACGAAACCGACATGCTGGCACTCGCGGGCGAGCGTTACTTGGACGAGATGTTCACGCTCTCGGAGCGCTTCCACGAGTTCTGGGGACTCAGCGACGGCGAGACGGCCGTCATGGTGTTCCGAGTCTTCCAAGCGCCGCCACCTTCGGTGCACAGCGTGCGACTCCCGTTGAACCACGTACTGAGCCGCGAGACAGAGTCGATCTCCCCGATCGAGCCCTATACGGTTGAAAAAAGATGAAAAGTGGTGAAAATATTGGGGTTTACTTAGTAGATGGCCTGTGTAATAATCTTTGACTAGTAATGAATCCGCACAGCGGGGTCGGATCGAGAGGTTCAACCCCTGATCCAAGCCCTTATATGTCGGCGAAGAAAGATCCCCCAATGAGAAGTCTCAACCACTCGTATCTGGACCGCGCCGGCGAAGAGACGCGTCTGGTCGTCGAGACCCTCCTCCAGGTCGTTCCCGGTACACAAATCGTCGCCGTCGTGACGAATCTCTCCAAGCCCATCCCGGGTTTCGAGCTCGAACCGCTCGTGGGCACGGACGCCGAGCGCGCTTTCGACAGCATTAGTGATCGAGTTCGCCAGCAACTGACGGGCGAGGTCCCTTTTGGATCGTTCTCGTGTGTCGTGCTCGGCGTCGAATGGGGTGTCCTCGTCGATTCGATCGTCGTCCAAGACGGTGACGTCGTGGGCGCGTTGGTCGTTGCTCGTCACGGTCGTACGTGGTCAGGTCGCGAACGCTCACTCACCAAGGCCTTCAGCAGTCTGCTCAGCCACGTCGCGACGCTCGCCACCCGCGAGGGTCACTTGTTGCACCAGCGCCGTCTCGACGAATTGGTCGCTCAAGTGGCCGAAAAACTCATGCCGGCATCTGCGACGAGCCGTCAACAGGTTCTGGACTGGGTCTGTCAGGTTCTTGCCGAATTCCTCAATGCCGACGTCGCCTTCATCCGACGAAATGACCTCAACCGTGGAGTCACGATTCTCGAGTCGGAGTGGCCGCCGCGCGAGGAGATTCCCGAGCCCGACCCCCTGGGCGAAATTTCTTTCGACGCCGACCCTATCTTCATGGCGCTGCGCGATCTGCGCTCTCCTTATCTGACGGGCACCGAGGACATCACCGACGACTATCGCGATCGCACGATGGAAGCTGCGGGCGTCAGCCCGGCGGCGGGTGCTTGCGTTCCACTGTTGCTCGGTGACTCGACGTGGGGCGTACTGGGCTTTTTGCACTTCAACCTCCACAACTGGAACCCGCCCGAGATCAACGCACTCCAGGCGGTCGCCTCGATGCTCGTTCAACTTCAGGGACGAATCGAGGCCGAAGAGCGCACTCGCTTCAACGCGAACCACGACGAATTGACGGGATTGCCCAACCGTCGAGCGCTGATTCAAGAGTTGAAGTCGCGTTTGGACGCGAAACGCCAGACCGCGGTGATGGTGATCGACCTCGACCGATTCAAGATCATGAACGACTATCTGGGTCACGGCAGCGGCGACCGGCTCCTCGTCACAATCGCCGACCGGATCCGTACGAGTATTCGCTCGAATGACTTCGCCGCCCGCCTCGGTGGCGACGAGTTCGTCTTCATCGTCGACAAGGCCAAGAGCGAGATGGAGATTCTGGCCACGGCCTATCGCATGCTCGACGTCATCGCCCAACCGGTCGCGATCGCCGGCCAAGAGGTGACCCATACGGCGAGCATCGGCATCGCCATGGCCGAGCCCGGTGAGCAGAGTGGGCTGGACCTGCTCGGGTGGGCCGATGTCGCGATGTACGCCGCCAAGGCCCGCGGTCGCAACCAGGCCGTGGTCTTCGACCGCGATCTGCGCGAAGAGGTGAATGACCGTTCGCGAACCGAGTTGATGCTGCGCGAAGCCATTGAAATGGGCGGTCTGCGCCTCCATTTCCAGCCCGAGGTTGACCTTCGCACCGGCAAGGTGCTCGCCGCCGAGGCCCTCGTTCGATGGGAACACCCGACCAGAGGGCTCTTGGCCGCGTCGGAGTTCATTACCGTCGCCGAGGAGACCGGATTGGTGACCGAACTGGGCCGATGGGTCTTCGCTGAAGCTTGTCGCCAGTTGGCTATCTGGCAAAACGAGTACAAGGATTTGCCCTTTATCGTGCGAGTCAACATGTCACCGGCCGACTTCAAGATGGGCGACCTCGTCGAGTTCGTCGAGCGCTGTCTGCGGGAGAACAACGTCCCCGGAAACCGTCTGTGCATTGAAATCACCGAGTACGCCGTCTTGGACGAGCCCGAGCGCATCGCCAAGATTTTGAAGAGTTTCCAGTCGCTTGGGCTCGAGATCGCCCTGGACGACTTCGGTACGGGTTTCGCGTCGATGACGGGACTGAAGAACCTGCCGGTGAATCTTTTGAAGCTCGACATGAGTTTCGTGCGCGGCATCAACACGGACAATTACGACCGGGCCATCGTGGAGTCGATCATTCGATTGGGCGCGGCGCTCAATCTGGGCGTCATCGCCGAAGGCATCGAGTCCGACTCGATTATCCAAAAGCTTCTCGAACTCGGCTGCTACCGCGGTCAGGGCTACCTGATCTCGCGCCCCGTTCCGGCCGCCGAACTCTCCGAAATGCTCCGCGAGGGTGCCGTTGCCGCTTCGATCCTGAGGTCCGTTGAGACGACACCGGTCGAACTGGCAGACTTGCAGCTGTGAGCTCAAAGAACGGATCAACGGCCGAGTCCATGCGCAAAGAGAGTGACGACGATGCCGAGGCGACGGCAACCTTAACGTCGATTCACTCGCGCGAGGTAGGGCCGGACTTCTCCAGCGAAGGCTACGAGCCGTGGCTCTTCCAGACGATGTTGAACGAACTTTCGGAGCGCGAGTTGGGCGTCGGTTTCATCTATTCGATCCTCGAACTGTTCGCCACCCGACACGGACTGAACGATGTCGCCGTGGTCCTTGTCAACGAGGCGTTCGGCACGCAGATGTTCCGACGCGGGGGCGAAGCGGTCACCGCGGACATGGCGGCGCGCCTCAACGCGTCACCGGGCGTGTACTGCGAACCGGACACCGTGCCGTCGGCCGAGTGTGACGCCGTGCGCACCGCGTGCCAGTTGGCCATGTCTTTGCATCTCGCGCGCTTCAGCGCCGCGCACGACCCACTCACGAACATTGCCAATCGACGCAGTTTCGATGAAGCCCTCGAAGTGGCCGCGGCGCGCAGCGCTCGCTACGGCTGGGCCTTCACGCTCGTTCTGGTGGACCTCAACAACTTCAAGGCCGTGAACGACAAGTCCGGTCACGAGTTCGGCAACCACCTTCTTCGACAGTTCGGATTCGCCCTGCGTCAGGCCGTTCGCCAGGGCGACACCGCGGCGCGCATCGGCGGCGACGAGTTCGCGGTGATCTTGAGTAACGCCGAAGGACACGAGTCGTCGGGCTTCACCGAGCGCCTGAAGGGTCACCTCGTCGCGCTGGGCAATCCCGTCGAGTTCACGATCGGTACCGCGTCGTCGCCGCGTGACTCAACCGACCCGGGCGAGCTTCTGCGGATGGCCGACGGACGCCTCTACGAGAAGAAGGGCATTCGCATCTCATGATGTCACGAACGGAAGAAGACTTCGAACTCGAGTTGCGTTCGCTGCCCGGAGTTCTCAACGTCGGGATCACCAAACACTCCAACGGTGACGTCAACGTGGTCACCCTCGTGGCCAACTCCAAGGATCCGCTCGCCACGCGCAGCGCCGCTAACCAGATCGCCAGCCTCTACTATCCCGAGGCGGCCGTGGTCGTCGAAGACGCGAACCGCGCTCTGATCGAGAGCCAGCGCGGCGATGGTCCGCGGGTCGCATTGATTCGCGCCGACTACGACACCACCGACGGATTCTGCGAAGTGCAACTGTCGATCGAGGGACGCACCGGCATCGGACGAGCCGGCAGCGGTCCGCTGATCGGCGGCGCGGAGGCGACGCTCGCGGCGTTGCGCGACCTCGGTTACGACGTACCGTATTCGCTCATGACCGTGACCAACGTGACGAACGGACGCGACTGGCCCGTCATCGTCACCCTGCGGTCGTTGGCGAACGACGCCGATCGCTTCGGCATCGCGCGTTCCGAAGACGATTTGGTCTCCGCAGTGAAAGCGACCCTCGATTCGCTCAATCGTTTCCTCTCGACGCTCGAAGGTCGCGTTTAAATCTCGTCGCTGTCGACACCGTAGTCCGCGACCTGAACTCTGTCGCGCCTCGTCGATTCCAGAATGGTTGCGTCGATCAGCCGGTCGTCACAGCCCTGACGTGACCGCGTCATACGTGCGACCGCGCAACTCGGCCAGACCGGCGGTGCGCAGCGAACCGCGGAGCGCGGTGGCGATGCCGACGCCCGCGACGGCACCGTCTCGCGGCAACACCAAGAGCGCATTGTGCTCGCCTCGTGCGACGACGACGCCCTGCACGCGCGACGCCCGCGCCGCTTCGTCGAGGGCGCGCACCTCAACGTCGAGGGCGAGCTCGATGACGGGATTCTCGTATTTGCGACGTCGGAGGGTGCGAAGTTCGCGAATCATCTGAAGGGAGTCGCGCCCCAGGTGGACCGTGGAGCCGGCGATGTCGTCCCAGGTGACGGGTATCGGTCGAATCGCTAGGCCTAATTGGTCGGCGAGGTAGAACATCTCGGCGTCGTACACGAAACGGTCGTAGAAGCCCAGGAGTCCCAGAATCCTCGCCGGACCCAGCTGGAAGCCCTTGCATCCGCACTGCGTGTCGCGCAACTTTGTGCCGGTGTAGTGGCGAACGAGGCGATTGAAGGTTCGACTGGCGAGGGTGCGCAACAACGTGTCGTAGCCATCGATGGCGTCTTGTTCGCGAGATCCCGGGACGAGTGGGCTGTCGCGCAGGGCAACGACGAATTCGGGCAGATGAATCGGACGAATCGACAGGTCGGCGTCGGTCGCGATGACGTACGGGGCGCTCGCGACCGAGATGCCGAGGCGCACCGCCGCGCCCTTTCCTCGATTCTGAGGCTGTTGGACGAAGAGAACGTGGGGCAGATGACCGTACACGGCGTGCGCGACCCGTAACGTGTCGTCACTCGATCCGTCGTCGACGACCACGACTTCGATCTGCTCCGGGCCCATTTCGTCCAGGACCGGACCTAGTCGTTCGAAGCCGGCCGCGAGCCGACGTGACTCGTTGTAGGCCGGTATCACTAGCGAGGTGGTGATCGTCACAGGGCTCTATCTCGATGCGACCGTCATGGCGAAAAGAATCGTTGGCGCGAAATAAACCGTAGTACGACATCGATCCCGAACGTGACTCATCGCGTCGACGAGCGACATTGAGAACGTCGACTCATGGTGAGCGGCGCCGGAATCGGCGACTCAGACGACGTGATTTTGTTCATCGCGACATTTCATATTGCCGTGCGACACGCGAAATGTCGGCGGTGTCGTCTCGTGCGGTGCAGTCTCATTGGAAACCAGCACCGGTCTAGAGGTAGTTTTCTTGGATGGGAGTCTTGGTATTGGGCATGCATCGCTCGGGCACGTCCGCGTTGGCGGGCGCCCTCCAGTCGATGGGATTCGAGGTTGGCCCCGAGGACGACGTGATGCCCGCCGACGATCAGAACCCCGAGGGCTATTTCGAACTCTCGAGCATCGTGCGTGCGAATGATGATCTGCTCGCTCACTTCGGAGGAAGTTGGGACAGCCCGCCGGCGTTCGCACCGGAGTGGGCGAACGATGATGCGGCGACTCAATTCATTGACGCGGCCCGCTCGATGATCGGGGAACTCTTCGAGAGCGATCACTTCGTGCTCAAGGATCCGCGGATCTCGATACTGCTGCCCGTCTGGCGACAGATCACGAAGGACCAAGGTTGCGCCGTGGTGATAGTTCGCGATCCGTTGGAAGTGGCGGCTTCGCTGACGCGGCGCGACGGACTGTCCACCCTTACTGGTCTAGCCCTATGGGCGGCGTACAACCGGGCCATGCTCCGCGACCTCCACGGTGCGCGCGTTCACGTCTGCAGTTACGTTGACCTCGTCGAGAGTCCCGTTAAAGTGCTCACCGACATCGCAAAGAGTCTGCACGATTGGGGCGAACTCTCCGACGACGCGGACCTTTCCGGAGCTTTCGCCACGATTCATCCCGAACTTCGTCGCAACACGATTCTTAATGCGGATCTGGAGACCGAAGTGTCACCGGTGGAAGTCACCCAATTGATGAAGTTGGTGTTGGACCAACGTGGCCGACACAATGTGTTCGATGTGGGGACCGTACTGGAGCCGGGGTGGTGGGACGGTCCCCTGCTCGAAGAGCGACGCGTTCTACTGCAATGGGCCCGCGGGACGATTGCCGAGCTCCAGACACTCAATGCGAATCTCCTCACAGAGAACGCGATTCTCTGGGAAAAGAGCGACTCGGCAAACCGTGAGGCGGACCGGTTGCGTGATCGAATCGACCGCGTACGACGTCTCGTTCCGGAACCGCTCTATCAACTCGTGACCAAGATCGCTCGCCGGTCCTAATTCGGCCAAATGTGCCAGCGGTGACGTCAGGTGATTTTCTATGGCACAATCGGCCGACTAATTCGATGGAGCGAACATCGAGAAGTGAGTACACCTAGTGAAATGGAAAACCCAGATGGGAGTCGCACGATCATGGCGTCCGACTTTGGGCACTTCGTTCAATGATTGACGCGCCCGCTCCTTCCTTCGTCGTGTGGTTCACGGGTATCTCGGGGGCCGGCAAGTCAACGATCGCCTCGGTCGTGGAGGAGCGACTCCGTGAGAAGGGACTGCCCGTTCATAACCTCGACGGCGACGCCGTTCGCCACGGCCTGAACCGCGATTTGGGCTTTAGCGACGCCGATCGAGTTGAGAACATCCGTCGAGTCGGTGAGGTGGCTCGGCTCTTCAACAACGCGGGCATGATCGTGCTCGTGGCCGCCATCTCACCTTTTCGTGAGGGACGCGACGCCGCGCGAGCGCTCGTCGAGCCGGGGCGATTCGTCGAGGTGCATGTGGACACGCCGCTCGAGGTCGCCGAACGACGTGACGTGAAAGGTCTCTACAAGAAGGCGCGAGCGGGTCAGTTGCTCAATTTCACCGGCATCGACTCTCCGTACGAGGCTCCGGAGCAGCCCGAGGTGCGCATCGACTCTTCCTTCGAATCGGCCGAAGACGCCGCTGATGAGGTATTTCGTGTGCTGGCGACTATGGGTCTGTTGACGACGTAGCCATCGGTGGGCTATGGCGAACTCGACGGTGTTCCGTCGGTGCCCGGAGCGAGGAAGGGCTGTGGTTCCAGGGGGGTCGGCGTATTGACCGGCACCGCTGGGCCCGACGCCATGCAACGGATCAGATCCATCTGACACTGATCTCGTTGTCGCATGGCGCTGTTCAATCCTTCGACGGCCTTGGCCACCAACGACGCGTGCGCCGGCTCTTCGTTTGGGGAGTCCACCAGCGTTCGTTCTCGCTCCACGGCCTCCAAGTGAGCGCGGGCGCCTTCCCAGTACTTCACGGCACGCTCGGCCAATTCGAGCGCCTCACGCTGAGCGGCGCACTCGCCCGGACGACGCTTGCGACGACTCCAAGTGAAGACGAAGAACCCGATGATGCCGAGGAACAAGACCACTCCACCCAGAATGAGCAGCACGACGCCGCTTTTGGTGGAAGTGGTGGTGGTAGCGATCGCTTGTCGACTCGAAGCACTGGCCGAGGAGCTCGCGAACACGACGGAGGCGATAACAGTGCCCACCGAGGCGATGACCGAGCGACCAGAACGAATCCGCCGACTCAACGTTTTCATGCTCGCGCCCATCGATACCCCTCCGCGAACGAATTCGCTCCCCGATGGCAAGAACGATACCTCGTGTCTCGCGTGGGCGACCTGATGCGCGAACCTTTACGCCCTGGGCGTACCGGTGCGACCTCAGCGATCGTGGTGAAGAACGCCGTCGACGCGGCGGGGGATGGCGAGGGTATTTGACTCTTGCAATGCTGGCGGCAGCAGTTCGTCGGGTGTCGACTGGAAGGTCACCGGTCGCAGCCATCGTTCGATCGCCGCGGCACCGACCGACGTACCGGCGCTCGACGTCGTGGAGGGCCACGGTCCGCCGTGCTGCATCGACCAGCTCACGCCGACGCCGGTGGGATAGCCGTTGACGATGACGCGGCCGCTTCGATGTGCACCGAGTTCCATGAGCCATTGGCCCTGTCGGTCGTTCTCAACGCAGAAGAGACTAAAGGTGAGCGCCGGCTCGCTGGCGAGCAGCGCGTCGCGCAGTTCTTCATACGAGCGGTAGCGCACGATAAGCGCGATCGGTCCGAAACACTCTTCGCGCAAGGCGTAGGCGTCGCGACCGACGAAACGTACGGCGTCCACTTCGTACAGCTGCGCGGCCGAGTGCGCGTCACTACCCGCGTCTTGTTGCACCAGCGGCCGAACGTCGCTGACAGCCGCAATTGCCTCGGCGCCGCGACGAAAGTGATCGGCGATGGACGAACTGAGCATCGTGAATGTTCCGAGCGAGGACAGGGACTCGACGGCCGCCGCGACGAGGACGTCGCCGTGTTCACCGCTGGGCACGAACACCAGTCCCGGTTTCGTGCAGAACTGACCCACGCCGAGCGTCATCGATCCGGCGAGGCCGGCCCCGATCTCAGCGCCGCGTTCCTCGGCCGCACTTTCGGTTACGACCATCGGATTTGCCGAACCCAGTTCTCCGAAGAAGGGGATCGGTACGGCTCGAGCATTGGCCCTTTCCCAGAGCGCCAGACCGGCACCCACCGAACCCGTGAAGCCAATGGCGCTGGTGTTTTGCGCCTCGACCAGCGCCGTACCGGCGTCGAGGCCGAAGATGAGGTTCACGGTTCCCTTGGGCGCATCGCTTCGCCGCGCGGCGCGTCGAAGCGCTTCGAAGGTGGCGGCGCTCGTGGCCGGGTGCGCCGGGTGCGCCTTGATCACGACGGGACAGCCAGCGGCGAGCGCGGACGCGGTGTCGCCCCCGGGGACCGAGAAGGCGAAGGGGAAGTTCGAACTGCCGAAGACGCCAACGACGCCGATCGGGCTGCGCATCCGGCGTAGATCCGGCAGCGGACCCATCGGTGAGTCAGTGGCGTGGTCAATGGTCGCGTCGAGAAAAGATCCGTCGGTCACGACGTCGGCGAAGAATCGAAGTTGAAATACGGTCCGTCGAAGTTCACCTTCGAGGCGCTGCGCGGGCAACGCGGTCTCGGTGCTAGCGAGCGCGACCAGATTCGCTGCGTCGTTTTCGAGTTCTTCGGCCATCGCTCGAAGCATTCCGGCCCGCCACGTCAGCGGTCGATTGGCGTAGTTATCGAGTGCGCTCGCTGCGATTTCCGTCGCCGCGACGACTTCGGCGGGGCCGTCCTCCTCGAAGCCCAAGGACCGTTGTTCACCGGTCGCGGGATTGGTACTCATCACTTCAACCACGTCTCTCCAATCCGGGAAGTCGAATCGGTGCCCCGGGTTGCTTGGGCGCGATGGTCACGATGTTATACCCGCACGACGACGCGAGCGCCAAACGGTCGAGCCCCTCGCCGTAAAAGGCGACGTTCGTCGCCGACGATGAGCCCCGCGGCAAGGTCGTCATCTCACTGACCTAATGCACGTGCCTCTGGATTACTTGTCGAGCTGCACGCCGAGTCGAGGTAGGTAGCCGAGCCCCATCACGGCCGCTTCGCATCCGATCGCGGCGAGTGCGTCGAGGTCACGGTCATCCCGAACACCCCCGGCCGCCACGACCGCGATACCGCTGGCGCAGACCTGGCGGTAGAGCGCGAGGTCGGGACCGCGCAGGGTGCCGTCTCGATCGATCGCCGTTACGTGCAGGCGCGCGACGCCGGCCTCGCGGCACAGCGTCAGCGCCTGGTCGACGTCGAAACCGCTCGACTCGGTCCAGCCCCGCGTGGCGATGCGGCCGTCGCGCACGTCCAGGGCGACGAGGAGTTGTTGCTCGAACGTTCGCGCGAAGAGCGCGAGAGCGTCGTAGTCCTCCCAGACCGCCGTGCCCACGATGACCCTCGTGGCCCCCGCATCGAGCGCGGCGCGGACGGCGTCGAGTGAGCGGATGCCGCCCGAGACCTGTAACGGAATGCCGTCGGACACGGCCACGCACCGCTGGACCACGTCAAGGCGCAACGCCCCATCGCGAGCGCCCTGGAGATCGACGATATGGATGAGTGGCGGCTCGGTCGCCACGATGCGCGCCATGAAGTCCTCGATGGGCTGGCGGAAGATGACGCGTTCGAAGTCACCCTGTTCCAGACGAACGGCGTCGTCGCCGAGGAGGTCGAGAGCGGGGAGGACTTGCATAGCAGCGTGTTAGCATGTTAGCATAGTGAAATGACCAGTGGCAAAGTAACTTCGGCCGAAACGAATCCTGAGACCGCCGCGCGCTTCGACGAACTCGTCGAAGCGTTCGCCGCGCTTCGCGATAAAACGGTCACCGCGGCGTTCTTACGCGACCTCTGCACGACCACCGAGATCGACGCCATGGGCCAACGCATCCAGGTGGCGCGTATGGTGAATGACGGTGTCTCCTACCAAGCGATATCGCGACGAAAGGGGGC
>PMTF01000003.1 GCA_003167415.1 Acidimicrobiaceae bacterium
GCGCGTGCTGAGTCGACTGGTGGCCGAGGACGCCAAACACTCACCACTGACTCAAATGGGTCGAGGCAGCACGGTCAACATCAGACTTGATCGACCGACGACCTTCGAACTCGACGGGGGCGCTCGGAAGGCGAAAAAGAAGTTCCGAGCCAGCGTCGATCGCGGTGCGATCACCGTCTGCGTACCGAAGAAGGAGGAAGAATGAGTAGCGCTACCCTCGTTCCCGAGACTCGTGGTCTCACTGGTGACGACGCGTGGGCCGTGCTAAAACGCACTGGCTGGGGTCGCATTGCCAAAGACGCCTTTAAGAGGCTGCGGGTGGCCGACGGTTTCAGTCACGTGCGCTCGTTGGCCTTTTTGATCTCGCTCGTCGCCATCGAAGGATTGATCGCCATTGTCGGGCTCGCGAGCGTTTTACATAAGGGTGAAGTCAGCAATATGATCGACGCCGCCGTGCGCCGAACCATTCCCGGTCCGGCCGGCCACGTACTGACGACCGCTGTGACTCAAGCCCACCGCGTCGCCGCGGGACATCACTACACCGCGCTTCTCTTCGGGGTGATTGGTGCGCTGGTGGTAGCGACCACGGCCATGGGTCAACTCGAACGCGGACTCAATCGAATTTACGGGGTCGAGCAAGATCGCCCCACGATGAAGAAGTACGGACTCGCGTTATTCTTCGCGCTCAGCGTCGGCACGCTCGGGGCGGCGGCCTTCGTGTGCCTAGCCTTTGGCCGGAACCTCTTCATCTCCATTCACAATGACACGCTTACGTCGGCGTGGTCAGTGGCGCGCTGGCCACTCGGTGTGGTTTTGGCGGCCATTGCGGTCACCGTGCTCTTTCGCTGGTCACCGCGACGTTGTCAACCTCGATTGTCGTGGCTCGCCTTCGGCTCGGGGATCTCGGTCTTCTTGTGGGGGTTGTCGACGGTCGGCCTCGGTCTGTTCTACGGGTCGAGTTCGTCTTTTGGGGCGACGTACGGCCCACTGGCTGGGGTGGTGGCGTTGCTCGTATGGAGTTTGTTGTCCAGTTTCTCCTTGTTTTACGGTGCCGCGGTGGCGGCCCAACTCGAGGCGCTCCGAACCGGCGAACCCGCGCCCCAGGACGCCGAGAAGGTCGCCGAGTCAGATCCCGCGAGTGATCCAACGCAACAAAAGGTAGAAGCGCGTGACCGATGAAGACGCTTCCAGTTCGGCGGCGGTTCCGGCCGAGCTGATTGACCGGGTGAGACGCACGCTCGAAGGCGTCATCGGGGTTCCCGCGAGCGAGGGCAATCGTGTCACGGTGCTGCACAACGGATGTGAGATCTTCCCGGCGATGCTGGACGCTATTCGTGGCGCCGAGCACACGGTCGACTTTCTCACTTTTGTCTACTGGAAAGGCGAGGTCGGTATCGAAATGGCCGAGGCCCTCGGTCGTCGGGCCCAGGCCGGGGTCCGCGTTCGGGTGCTCTTGGACGCGTGGGGGTCGCGACCGATCGAGAGTCATCTGATCGACGACATGACGAAATCGGGGGTCCAAGTACGTTGGTTCCGGCCCTTGAGTCGGGTTCGCCTGGGCGAGGTCAACCACCGCACGCATCGCAAGGTCCTCGTGGTCGACGAGTCGGTGGCCTTTACCGGTGGCGTGGGCATCTCTGATCTCTGGAAGGGCGACGCGCGCAACGAACACGAATGGCGCGATACCCACTTCAAAGTCGAGGGCGCCGCCGTTGACGGGCTGCGCGCTGCGTTCTTGGACAATTGGTCCGAGACCGGCGCAGCGATCTTTGACTCGGAGTGCGACCGCTTTCCCCGTCAGCCCTCGCCCGGTCAGAGCGTCATCCAGTGCGTACGCGGCGCTTCGGCCATGGGCGGGAGCGAACTGGCCGGCGTCTTTCGGGCCCTCTTGCAGTTGACCCAACGCCATCTGCGTGTGACGACCGCCTACTTCGTACCCGACGACGATCTGACGAGGCGACTCTGCGAAGCGTCGGCGCGCGGGGTGCAGGTACAGATCCTCCTTCCCGGCCCCTTTGCCGATAAACGCTTCGTGCAGTTGGCGGCTGAGGAGAACTACGAGGAACTCATCGAGTCCGGGGTCGAACTTTGGAATTTTCAGCCGTCGATGATGCACGCCAAGATTATGACGGTGGACGGCCAGGTGGCCAACGTGGGCTCAGCGAATTTCAACTCCCGATCCCTCAACTGCGACGAAGAGATCAACATGGTGATTTTCGATCCCTCGATCGTGCGCACCCTCGATGGCCACTTCGATGATGATCTCGAACGAAGTGTCCGGATCGATCCGAGCCGCTGGAAGAGTCGCTCGGGACTCCAACGCGTCAAAGAAAAACTCGTCGCTCCTTTGCGCCGCGTTTCGTAGGGAGTTCCACGATGCTCATTGTTTCGATCACCCTCCTCACGGTCATCATTCCCGGTGTCGCCGCCGGATTATTCGCGTACCGGTGGCCTCAGGCCGCACCCACGGCCCCCAAGATAAGTGTCCCGAAGGTCAAACAGGAAGCTCGCCGACACCCCCGACTCGTCGCGTTCAGCCGATCACGACTTGATTCCGGCTCCGCCACGGGCCTCCTCTTGAGCGCCGCGATCTTCGTGTTCGTCGTAGGAGCCGCATTGGTGGCGATCGTGCTCGTCATGATTCACACCAACTCCGGATTCGCGCGACTCGATCGAAGCGTCAGTCTCTTCGGAGCGCACCACGCCACGGCTCTTTCGACGGACTTCTTACGGTTCTACACCCAGCTTGGGGGCGCGCTGGTCATCGTCCCCCTCGGGGTCATCGTGGCGATTGCCGAAACGATACGCCAGCGATCAGCCGCCGTATTCGCGTTCCTCACCTTGGTCGTAGGAGGACAGTTCCTTGTCGCCAATGTCGTCAAAGCGATTGTGGATCGAGCCCGCCCCAATTTTGACCAGCTGACTGGGTTCTCCGGTTCATCATTTCCGTCCGGTCATGCCGTGGCCGCCGCGGCGTGTTTGGCGGCGTTCGCTCTCGTGATCGGGCGACGGCGCTCCCTTAGAGTGCGGGCAATTCTCGCCGGTCTCTCCGTCGGCCTCGCCACCGGCATTGCCTGCTGTCGGGTGATGCTCGGCGTGCATTGGCTCACCGACGTTCTTGGCGGGTTGGCGCTGGGTTGGGCGTGGTTCGCGCTCTGTTCCATCGCCTTCGGCGGTTACCAGCTGCGATTCGGCGCCCCGGCGAAGACCGCCGAAGAAACCGTTCCCTCCTGAATTCTTCACCGCGAACGGACGTCCGCTGTTCGTCAAGGAGTTCAACGTCAACGGGTTATAGGTCCACCGGCCCTACCAGGATTTCGGCCGATGTCGCTTTCCTGTATCGGTGTTCACAGTCCCCCCGTAGCGAACAGTGCGATTGCCGCCGCCGCCATGATCGCGGCGGTGAGCCAACCCAGAATATTGGCGGTGATGCCGTTCACGCTTTTACCCATGAGGCTCTGACTACTCGACACTCGCATAACGACGAAGAGGAACGGCGCAGCGGCCACACCATTGATCACTGCTACTAAGACGAGCAGTTTGATTGGATTAACTTGCAAGAGACTGAACGCGGTGCCGCCGACTGTTCCTAGGGCGAGAAGGCCGTAGAAGACAGGCGCTTGGCGGATGGAACGACTAAAGCCCCACTCCTTGCCGAGTAGGCCCGCCATACCGACCGACCCCGAGGCCGCGAGTACGGGGACCGCCAACAGACCGCTGCCAATGAATCCAAGGGCAAAGATCGCGCTCGCGAAGGGTCCGGCGAAGGGTCGGAGGGCTTTTGCGGCCTGGGCCGCGCTTTGAATGTGGGTGAGGTGGTGGATATGGAGCGTCTGAGCGGTGGCCACGATTATGGCAAACATGACGACATTGGAGAACGCCATACCGGTGAACACGTCGAGACGACTCATTCGCTCTTTGCTCCCAGCCCGGCGACGACTCAGCCGTTTGAGGGGTAGCGGCTCTTCGCCGCCTTCGGGTGCGTCACGCATCTCTTCGATCCGGTGCGCACTTTGCCAGAAAAAGAGATACGGAGAGATCGTGGTGCCGAGCACCGCGACCAAAAGTGCCAGGTACGTCTTGTTCAACTGGATGTGGGGAACGACGGTGTACGTAAGCACCTTGCTCCACTGATGGGTGACCAGGATCGCGACCACCACGTACGCCAACAGCGGCGCGCACAGCACTTTGAACCCAAGGGCGATTCGAGCAAACGAACCAATGACCAACAACCACGTGATCGCCGCGCCCGCCAGGAGCGCCCAGAGCCAGGTGGGGCCAGCATGGAGAAGGTTCATACCCGAGCCAATGGCGACCAAGTCGGCGGCGATGTTAAGTCCATTGGCGATGATGAGGACGATGAGGAGTACGCCGATGATCGCTCGACCGGTCCGGTGGAATCGCTTGACTGCCAACTCGCCCAGGCCCGTGCCGGTCGCGAGGGCCGTTCGATCGCAGATCTCCTGGACCGCCGCCATCAGCGGAAAGGTGATCAATGCGGTCCAAATGAAAACCAGACCGAACTGTGCTCCGGCTTGGGAGTACGTGGCGATTCCGGAGGGGTCGTCGTCGGACGCTCCGGTCACTAATCCCGGCCCCATGGCCCTCAGGTACTGGCGCCAAATCGGACCCTCGTGCTCGGGGGTGAGATCGAATTCCGATTGGTGCTTGGACGAGGGAGCGGGTTTTACGACCTTCTTTCGCGAATTCGATTTGTGCCTACGGTCGATCGCCATTTATCAACTCCAATGAACCTGACCTTCAAAGTCCTTCGAACATTAGCCAAGTAATCGGTGATTCTGGTGCACTTCAAATATCGACCGACAAGTTAGGTTGCAAAAACTTCGATGAGCGGGGCGTCGCCGTGGTTGGTCCACGCCGAAGGAAAGTCAAGGTGTAGTTCGGCCTCCTTGGGACAAGTTCAGAAGCTTTGGCTTGATATTTCCTAGAAGGTGTTACGCATCGAACCGGGATGTCAATTCCGTCGTTACGGCCACTGAGACTCCGTTCGCCACAAGGTCCATTGCTGTTGCCGCACCAAGTCCACGCGATCCCCCGGTTACGACGGCCAGCTTGCCTGTCAAGTCTGGAGACGTCGCCGAGGACTGACATTCGGAAACTCCTGATTCGCTCATTGAGCGGCCTCCTCCTATTCGACGTCATTCCGATGACCATCAATGACATGCCATCGAACGATGCAAAACCCGTGTTCGATGGCTGCATTGAGGCTTGCCCGGTCGAGATGGCCCTCTGAGTTAGATGGAATCGCCACGAATCGTCGTACGCTCGGATTCTTCGCGGCCATCAAGGCAAGTAGTTGCTCAACCTGGTTCGGGTCTCTCACGAGTTCCGGACGAGCAGCGAAGTCGCGTCCGCTCAAGCGGATTCTTATCGGCTCTCCATTGGCGAGGTTGAGTTTCCACTTTCCGCCGCCGGGAGTAAGTAACACGTCCTTGTCCCGCACGAAACTAACCGGCTGTCGGTACGCGCGGCCCGTTTTGTGTCCCTTGTACGAGATCAACATAAGTCTTGATCCGAGTGGCGTCGCGAAAGGTAAACCAAGAACAAGACGCATCGGCACGTTGACGACTCGAAATACTCGCGCTTGGATTCGGCGGCTCATAGGTCGTGCGTCTGCGGTCACGTTTCACCTGCTCCTAATGTCCCCGGTGATCAAATTCGTCTATTATATTTAATCAGATTGTCTGTCTGATTATAATAGCGAGGAGAAGTGCGAGTGTCCAGAACGTGAGTCCACGGCCCTATCAACTCGGTGCGAGGCGAGTCCGGATCGACGACTCTCGTCGAAAGATCATCGATGCTGCGCGGGCCCTACTCACCGAGTCGTCCTCCTACACCACATTCACAATGGATGCTGTCGCGAAGAAGGCCGACGTCGCTCGTGCCACCATCTATTACCAGTTTGAAACCAAGATTGGCCTTATCGAGGCAGTTTGTGATGCCCTCGCTGAAGACGGGCAGATGTCAGAGCTCGCCTCCGCATTTATGAACCCCGATCCAATCGAGGCATTAACTATTTTCATTGCTTGCTTTGCCCGATTCTGGAATAGTGACCAACTCGTGATGCGCCGACTCCGATCGCTTGCCCGACTTGAACAAGAAGTGGGCGCGGTCATTTCGGCCCGGGACGAAAGGCGCAGTTCGGGCTTGGTGGTCTTGGTCGGAAGACTATCTGACCAGCACTTCCTCGCCGTCGAGCCGGATCGGGCCGTACAGATACTGTTCACCCTCACCAGCTTTGAAACATTCGATTCGTTGGCCGCTGACAATCTGTCGATGACAGAGGTTGAAGGTGAAATCCTCGCCATGGCCGAGGTAATTTGGAGGGATCCAAAGAAGACACGATTGACTGATACGCCCTGAGGTAAAGACCCAATTATGCGCCAATTGAACTTCCTGAAGAGCATGTAATGCACGATGAGCGTCAACTAGCAATTGGGACTCTCGAACATAGGAAGGGCACCGGGCGATATGGCGAGATTGCGGGATAACGACCTCTGGGCGCTGGTGCGCGCCGAACGGGCTGCGCTTGCGGAGGACCTGTCGGGTCTCAATGCCGAGCAGTGGCGCCACGGCACCCTGTGCGGACAGTGGGACGTCGAGGAGGTCGTCGCTCATCTCACCGCCGCGGCAAGCCTCAATCAGTGGCGATGGGTGCGTAGCATGCTCGGCGCGCGTTTTCGTGCCGATGTGCACAACCAGCGCCGGTTGGTCGAGCATCGGGGCAGCACCCCCGCCGAGACTCTCGAACGGTTCCACGCCATCATCGGCAGCACCGCGGCCCCCTCGGGACACACCCCGGCCTACTTAGGCGAGGTCGTCGTGCACGCTCAAGACATCCGTCAGCCACTGGGACTGACCCGGACACCAAACGTTGATGCGCTGACGCCCGTGGCTGACTTCTTTGCGCGCCGCGACTTCGCGGTTGCCAGCCGGACCACCGTTGCCGGTCTGCAGCTGCGCGCAGACGATGGACCGTTTGCCACGAGCACCGGACCACTGATCACCGGATCGACCCTCGCGCTGGTGATGAGCATGGCTGGCCGCGCTCCGTACATTGGCGAGCTCGACGGCCCGGGCGTACCGACACTGCGGGCACGCGTCCACGGTGCTGCAGCGTGAACGATAGCGCCTTTGAACTCACGACGAACCTTGAAGACGAGGTCGCCTTCCGCGTGTAACGCCGCCTCCGCCGAGACCAACACCGTCTACGGATCTTCCGCGGTCACCTAATGCACTGCCATCATGAGCATCGACAATCAAAACGCCCGTCAGTTTATTTGGTTGACGCAGATTCCAATTGCCTGCACGCTCTCAGCAGCCGATAGAACGAATCGTGATGACGAGTGGCGGCAGTTCCTCGACGCCAGCGTCGTTGAGTCCGTGTCGACAACGTCACGCGACCAAGGGGCAGAACGCACCGCTCCGCCTATAGAGGGCCGCTTCCATAGTGTTCGCGTGACGTAGTCGATCGGGCCCGTGCGGCCCGGTGCAACGCTCGTTCGCGCGGACTACGTTATGGGCAGCAGCCCACGTGAATCGAGGTGCCATTGACCATCGCCCCTAGCCACCCCAAGGCCCGGACCGTCGCCCTGATCGGTCGCAACGGCGTCGGCAAGACGTCACTGCTCGAAGCGCTCGTGGTTGCGACCGGTGGTCTGGAACGGGCCGGAAAGGTTGACGCGGGCACCACGCTCGGCGCCAATGATCCCGAAGAACGCAAGTATCAGATGTCCCTGGGCATCTCGATGGCCCCGGTGTGGATCGGGGACGACAAATTGACGCTGCTCGACACCCCCGGACTCATTGACTTCCACGGCGAAGTCGAGCGGGCCCTCGACGTGGCCGACGTCGCGGTCTTCGTCGTGAGCGCCGTCGACGGTGTCCAAAGTGATTTCGTGGCCACCTGGGACCTCGCGCGCGAAGCCGACGTTCCGGTCGTCATCTTCGTGAACGCGCTCGACGCCGAGCGAGCCGACTTTGAATCGACACTGGGATCACTGGAGTTACTGGTCGGCCCCACCCTCGCACCCTTAGAACTGCCGATCGGCGTAGGACCGTCGCTGCAGGGCGTCGTCGACCTCTTGGCCGACGAGGCCATCTTCTATGACCACGCCACGCCCCGACACGCCCCGGTGCCCGCGGAACTGGCCGAATTGGAATCGAGGGTCCGCGCCAGTTTGATCGAGGCCATTGTCGTCGCTGACGATTCGTTGACCGAGCGTTACCTCGAGGGCGACGTGCCCACGATCGACGAACTCGAGCCGGCGCTCGCCGAGATGATGATCGAAGGTCGCATCGTGCCGGTGACCTGCGGTTCGGCCACGCTGGGCGTCGGGGTCGATCGTCTCGCCACGCTGCTCGACGAGATCGCCGTCTCTCGACCGATCCCGGCGCTGATGAACGGCAACGAAACGTTCCTCGACCGCGACCCGGACGGCGAGCCGATCATGCGGGCCTTCAAGGTCATCGTCGACCCCTACGTCGGTCGCATCGTGGTGATGGAGGTGATCTCCGGCACGATCACGCCCGACGTCTCGCTCGTCAACGTGCGCACCAGGAACGACGAGCGTCTGCACGGACTGCATCACCTCTTCGGCTCCAAGCTCGTTCCGGTGACGCGCGCGGTGGCCGGCGACGTGGTCGTGGTCGCCAAACTCAACGACGTCGCGGTGGGCGACGTCCTCGCCAAGCGTGGTGTCGACTTGGCAACGGTGACGACCAAGGCACCGGCGCCGGCACTGTCGGTGGCGCTGCTGAGCGCATCGAACGACGACGACAAGATCGCGACCGCCCTGCATCGGCTCTCCGAGGAGGACCCCTCACTGCGCGTACGCCACGACCCGGTGTCGCGCCGCCTGGTGGTTGACGCCATGGGCGATACGCACTTGAAGGTCACGCTGGAGCGGCTGCGCCGTCGATTCAACGTGAACGTGACGACTGCGACGCCCGACGTCCAGCACTACGAAACGATTCGTTCGGCTCGCGACTGCGAAGGTCGACTGAAGAAACAGACCGGCGGACACGGCCAGTTCGCGGTGGTGAACCTGAAGGTGGAACCCATCAAGCCCGACGAACCCTTCGAGTTCGTCGACGCGATCGTCGGTGGGGCGGTCCCGCGCCAATTCATCAATGCCGTGCGAAACGGCATCGAAAAGGCCATGGCCCGCGGCGGCCCGGCCGGCTTTCCGGTCGTCGGACTGCGCGTCACGCTCTATGACGGCAAATTCCACAACGTCGACTCGTCCGAAGCGGCCTTCGACACCGCCGGTTCGATGGGCGTGCGCGCCGCGCTCGACGCCGCGGGCACCGTGGTGCTCGAACGAATCATGGAAGTCACGACGACGTTCCCGACCGAGTACCTCGGTGAAGTCTTAAATGACCTCAAGGGGCGAAGGGGCAAGGTCGTCGCGACCATTCAGGACAACGCCGCCACCGTCACGGTGACCTCGTACATCCCCGAAGATGGTCTGCATCGATACGGCCTCGATTTTCGCGCCATCACGGCCGGCCGCGGTCGCGTCACCATTCAACTCCACCATCTGTCCGAAGCGCCGTAGTCGCAGCTCCGGCGAGTGTGGCCGCTCGAATTAGTCCGGCAGTTCCAACGCCAACCAGAGTCCGTGGTGATGACACCATCCCCACTGACGTGGTGATTCCCCGGGCAGCGTCACGAGGACTTGCGTCGCGCCCTTTCGAGCGCTCTCACCCGAAGTCGAGGACGTCGGCCAATTCACCATGAAGGGCGATTCAAGAGAGATCCAGGCGACGTTGTCATTACGACACCTCTCCACCATGTCCTCGAAGTAGGCCCGTTGATCGTCCTCGGAGAAATAGGCCGCGACGTAACTGTTGATCACCATCGTCAAACTCGACGACTCGCCGAGCGCGATCGCGTCGCCGAGTCGTTCGGCGACGGTGCCGCGTAGCACGGTGGTCGCGGGCCACGAGGAACGTTGCGCGATGATCGCGTCAAGTCGGGCCAGGCGACGGGGCTCTTCCGGCCACAGACAGGCCTGGAGCCAGAGTCGATCGTCTTCGACGGCGAGATCCAGTGGGGAAGGATCAATGCCGACGCGCGAGAAAACGTCGGGCAGAGGAAGCGTACGATCGACGGACGTCTCGTCGCGACAGACCAGCGTCAATGGATTTTCATCGTCCTCCGCTCGAACCGGAAAACGGTCGAAGTAGAGATTGATGCCGGCCGAGGTACCGACGTCAATGAGATTGATCGACGAATGACCCGGCTGCGCGATGAGCGCGATGACGGCCTGAAATATCGCCGATCGGCCCGGCTCGTTGGTCTGGGTCGAACGATGGAGTTCGTCACGCACCAACTCGGGCTCGGTGTTCAGGACGTCAACCACTTGTCGCGCGGCACCTTCGGGGTCCGTGATCAATCCCCATCGAGCGTCGCGGTAAATAGGTGTCAGTTCTGGATGACCACGCAGGGCCGCGAGGTGGAGCGCCGCCAGAACCAACATCGGGTTTCTCTGTTCGACACGAACGTTGGCGAGCAACTCTTGGGCAACGAGATCACTTTCGAGGGCCATCATTAACGCGGAATAGAACGGCAGTCGGTCGTGGTCTTCACGAGTGAAGGCGAAGTGATATCGACGTCGAGCGTCCTCTAGGTCCAGGTCCACACTTTGCACGATACTGAGTGAACTTTGCGTCGAAATGTATTCAATTACGGCACCATGAAGAATCTGAGTATTCGATTCGTCGTAAGGTCTTCACTGGTGAAAAAGAAAATTGCGATCATTCAATTGGCGAAGCATCGCGAACCGCGCCTGCTCGTGACGGGCCAGACCATCTCGCAATTCGGCGACGGCGTGGCACTCGTTGCCCTAACCCTGTTAGTTCTCGACACGACGCACAGTGCCTCGAAGCTGGCGTGGTTCGTAGCGGCGCGAATGACGCCACTCGTAATCTTCCTTCTCATCGGTGGCGCCATCGTTGATCGCTTTTCTCGACGAATCCTTTTACTCATATCTGACTGCGTTCGAGCCATTCTCACGGCGATTCTCGTCGTGTTGATTGCTACCGGACACCTGAAATTCGGAGATCTGCTGATATTCGCAGTTCTCTTCGGAACGTTCGACGCCGTCTTCATGCCGTGTATCACCGCGCTCACGCCAGAAATTGTCCCCGAAGAGTTACTCCCGGCGATGAACGCGGTCCGACCGCTGTCGAACAATTTGATGGGCAACATGATAGGTCCGGCCGTCGGCGGCGTCATCGCCGCCGCGAGTACCTCGTGGGCGATCGGCGTCGACTGCACGACGTTTCTGGTCTCGGCAGGCGCGCTGTTCTTGATGAAACCGACGCCGACGCCCCATCGCACGCCCGGTAGCTCGATGCTGACCGAGATAAAGGAGGGCATTCGATACGTTCGCGCCACCAGATGGCTCCGAACGGGACTGGTCGCGGCGGGTATCGCCAACGCCGTGATGTTCACTCCGATGGCAGTGTTGCTTCCGTTCTTGCTGCGACACACCTTTCACGACAGCAAGGTGATAGTTGGCTATACCTTCGCCGTTATAGGACTATCGGGCGCGATTGGTGCGCTCGTTGCGTCGAATCTGAAAACGCCGCGTCGGCGTATTCGAGTCATGTGGACCTTTTGGACGATCTCCTCACTTTCCGGATTGATCGTTGGCTTCGCCACCAACTTCTGGGAAGTCATGATCTTTCCGTTGGTCGCCTCGCCATTTATGCTGCTGGGCAACGTCATCTGGGAGTCGATGATGCAAACCGAAGTACCCCGCGACCTGCTTGGGCGCGCGAGTTCCGTCGACTGGTTCATGTCATTGGGACTGGCTCCCATCGGACTAGTCGTTGCTGGACTATTGGCGACCGAATGGGGTGTGCGCACTTACTTCGTGGTGTTCAGTCTCTTGTCGGCAGCGCCGGGGATATGGATCATCCTTTCGCGCAAGATCAACGAGGTGGACAGGGGCCGCGTCAAGAAATTGGAAGTTGCGGAGCCTCCGCCAGGGACATACCCACAAGGCGAGAACCCCTCTTCGCAGAACCTGGGTATATAGCCTCCGGTCGAAACGACCGGCCCTTGGCCTCGCCCACCCGACCACCTCGAACCTCGACCCATTCGTCGTTCGTGGATTCATTGACGACGTGCGCCACGAAGACCCAGTGCTGGCGTCGCTCTTTGACGCCGTTTACGACGACGGCGTCACCGGCGCAAACGCCATTCCATCGCGTGCTTCGCACCACGTGGCCGTGACGGGTGACGACGGCGCGCTGTGTCATACCTCAGTTCTACTCGGTGAGCGTTTGGTCACTCGACGTCACAGCGCTGTCCTACGGTGGGAATATGTCCTTCACGCAAGAGTTGCCCCGTTCGCTCTCTCCTTCTCGACTCTCGGATTTTCAGACCTGTCCCCGTCGCTACCAGTACGCCTCGATCGAGCGCATCCCCCAGCCCGCCTCCTACGCCACGGCCAAGGGTCGCTTCGCCCACTTCGTCTTCGAGCAGCTCTTCATGCTCAATCCCGAAGAGCGGACCATCGAGCAGGCCCGCGAGTTCGTCCCGGCGGCCGTCGAGGCAATCCTCACCGAGGACGTGCGAACCGACATCGCCCTGGACGACGCGATGATGATCCGGCTCCTCCGAGAGACTGAAGAGATCATCACGACGTACTTCCGCATGGAGGACCCGACCACGGTCACCAGTGAGGGCGTGGAGCTGCGACTCGGCGCGATCGTCGACGGCGCGCCGCTCTTCGGCATTCTCGACCGACTCGATCGCGACAAGGATGGCTCGCTCACCATCGTCGACTACAAGACGGGCGGGCTGCCGAATCGCAACTACGATTCCCAGACCTTCGCCAACGCCGAGCTGTACGCCGCGCTGTGCGAAGCCGAGCTCGGAGAAAAGCCCTCCAAGATCCGACTGATGTACGTGGCCAAGGGCCAGAGCATCGAACGAAACGTGACCGATGTCGTCGTAAGGGCCCGCTCGCACACCGCGGCCGGTGCGTGGGAGAAGATCAACCGGTTCTACGACGACGGCGACTTCCCGGCGACCCCGTCGGTGCACGCCTGTCGATTCTGTTCGTACAAGGACCTCTGTCGCGCGAACGGCGTCGCGGTACCGATCTGAGTCACTCGAGGGTTTCTGCGAATTGACCTTTAGGCTGAAGGTTATGCAATCGTTCGATGTTTCCTTTGATTACCGCTGTCCCTTCGCGAAGAACCTTCACCTCCACGTCATCAAAGCGCTACGCGCCGGCGCCGACTTCGAGGTCAATTTCGTCCCTTGGTCGCTCAGTCAAGGCAGTCGCGGTGACGGTCCCGACGTGTGGAACGACCCCGCGTACGACGGAGATCTGCTTTCGCTGGCGGCCGCGGTCTCGGTGCGCGACCAACAGAGCGAGTATTTTCTCGACGCGCACGAGGCCCTCTTTCGAGCGCGCCACGATCGAGCGATCCGACTGGTGACGCTCGATGAGATCAGTAACGTCCTCGCGCCACTGGGCGTCGACATGGCCAAGGTCGCCGCCGACGTCGCCTCGCGCCGACCCCACGAAGTGATCGCGGCGAGTCACAAGGAGTTCGACCGCTTCGAGGCCTTCGGCGTTCCCACCTTCGTCGTCAATGACGACGCGACGTTCGTGCGTTACATGAGCGAGCCCGGCGACGACCCGGCGCAGTCGGTCGAACTCATCACCGCTCTGCTCGCCATGATGACGAACCGTCGCGACCTGAACGAGTTCAAGCACACGCAACTGCCGCGCTAATTCCGGCGAATTACATCAACTGGTATTCGATCAGCGTGTCGTAGGTCTCGTCTCGATCGTCGGCTCCGCCCGTCATCGAAGCCGAGAACTCCGTCACGCCGGCCCGGGCCAAGTCATTCAGCTTTTCGAGGACCTGCGCGCGGGTGCCGAAGAGACCGACGTCGGCCGGACCCTTCGCCCCTTCGCGGTCCAGCATCGCGCGATAGCTCGGCAAGGTCCCGTAGATCTCGAGCGTCTCGTTCACCTTGGCCATGGTGTCGCCGACGTCGCTAGTCACCGAGATCGGCAGACTGCACACGACGCGCGGCGTGGGCCGACCGGCCGCCGCCGCGGCGGCGTTGATCGTCGGCACGACGTGCGTGGCGATCGTCTTCACGCCGGTCATCCACGTCAACGTACCGTCAGTCACGGTCCCGGCCATCTCGAGCATCTTCGGCGCCAGGGCGGCGACTAACAGGCCGGGCGTTCGCACTTCGCTCGGTCCCAAGGCGCCGATGGTCGTCGCGCTCACGCGTTCACCGTGTGCTTGGACGCGCTCTCCGCGCAGCATCGGCGCCAGAGCGTCGAGGTATTCGCTCATGTAGCTCGCCGGGCGATCGAAGGAGATGCCCCACATGCCCTCGACCACCGCCTTGTGGGAGAGGCCGATACCGAGGGAGAGTCGTCCGCCGATAGCCTCTTGCACCGTGCGCGCCTGGGCGGCGAGCATCGTGGGGTGGCGCGTCTGGATCGGCACGACGGCCGTGCCCAGATCGAGGTCGCGGTACTCACGTCCGACCACGGCGAACACGGTGAGGGTGTCGGGGCCGAATATTTGCGACGACCACATCCGGGAGAAGCCCCGCACTCGCAGTCCCGCGGCGCGCTCGAGCGTCTTCTCGAGCGGTCCGTCGACGTTCAATCCGATGGCGATGTCCATCAGGACCTCCTCGCTCGACCGATATCGTTACGGTCGTGTTGATTGAATCCCAACCTACTGGTCCGGTATCAGTGGGGGTAGTGGGAGCGGGACAGCTGGCCCGAATGATGGGTGACGCGGCGCACGGTGCCGGCGTCATCCTGACGGTCCTCGCCTCGTCGCCGGAGGATTCGGCCGTCGAAACGGCCGACGTGACGATGCTCGGATCACCGGACGACGCTCAGTCGCTCGACGAACTCGCGTCCCGGGTCGACGTCGTTACCTTCGACCACGAACTCGTCAATCTCGATCAGATCGCCGCGCTCGAAACACGAGGCGTCGTGGTGCGACCGGGCGCGCGCGCCCTACGTTTCGCCGTGGATAAAGGTCATCAGCGCCGGATTTTCGACGCCGCGGGGATACCGCTGCCCCGATTCATCGTCGTCACGTCCTCGAGCGATCCGATGTTGAAGGGCTTCCTCGACAGCGTCGGCCCGCCGGTATTGAAGGCCTCGCGTGGCGGCTACGACGGACGCGGCGTCCTCTTCCCGCAGAGCCGCGTCGAGGTCATCGCAATGATTGACGAACTCTCGACCACGACGAGCGTCGTGGTCGAAGAGCGCCTCAACCTGCGAGGCGAGCTGGCGCTCGTGGTCGTGCGCGGCGTCCACGGCGAATACGCCAGCTACCCCCTCGTCTCGACGGTGCAGTCCAAGGGCATGTGCGTCGAGGTCCGCTTCCCCGCCGGCGTCGACGAGTCGACGGCCCTCGAAGCGAATCGCCTCGGCCGGAAGATCGCCACCCTCGTGGGCGCGGTGGGCGTGCTCGCCATTGAGTTCTTCGTGAGTGACCGCGGCCTCGTCGTGAATGAGATTGCCCTGCGCCCCCACAACACGGGCCACTGGACGATCGAGGGTGCGCGCACGAGCCAGTTCACCAACCACCTGCTGGCCGTCAGCGGTCGCGCGCTGGAATCGACCGAAACGATCGTGGCCTCGGCCGTCATGGTGAACGTCGTCGGGGCCGACGAGCCTGGTTCAATCGAGGGCGCGAGGCAGATCGCCGGGGCGCACGTGCACGACTACGGCAAGTTGTGGCGCCCGGGACGCAAACTCGGTCACGTTACCGTCGTGGGCGACGATGCGCGCAGCACCCACGTGACAGCATGGGAGAGCGCGCGAGCGTACGGCACGGGGACTCGGGAGACATAGTGCAGCCAGTGGTGGGGATCGTCATGGGTAGTTCTTCGGACCACGAAATCATGAACGGCGCCGTCGCGATCCTGGAACGCTTCGGCGTTCCCCACGAAGTGCACGTAGTCTCGGCCCACCGCACGCCCGCAGCCATGATCGAATACGGACTGAGCGCGCGAACGCGCGGACTCAAGGTCCTGATCGCCGGGGCCGGCGGCGCGGCCCATCTGCCGGGCATGTTGGCCGCGGTGACGACGCTTCCGGTCATCGGCGTGCCAGTCGCCCTCGCACAATTGGGCGGCCTGGACTCGTTATTGTCGATCGCCCAGATGCCCCGCGGCGTGCCGGTCGCCACGGTAGCCGTCAACGGCGCGACCAACGCCGGACTGCTCGCCGCGCGCATCCTCTCGCTCGATGACGACGCGCTGGCGCTCGCACTCGAGGAGTACCGTCAAGAGTTGGCGACGCAGGCCAGCCAACAAGACCGCGACCTGCCGCGAAATTAACGACATTCTTACAATGCACCGGCGGCATTTCGTTCGCGGGGTACCCGCGTGGCCCCCTAGTGTGGACTCGTAACTAAGGAGGCCCCCATGGGTATCATGAAGCGCGTCAGCACCATCTTTCAGGCCAAGGCGAACTCGGCGCTGAACAAGGCGGAGGACCCCCGCCAGACCCTCGACCTCTCGTACGAACAGCAGCTCGACAACCTCACCAAGGTGAAGCGCGCCGTCGCCGACGTCGCCACCGCGCGCAAGCGCGTCGAAATCCAGGCCGAACAACTGAAGAGCCAGGGCGACAAGCTCGCCGAGCAGGCCAAAGTGGCCCTCGGCCAGAACAACGAGCCCCTCGCGCGCGAAGCGCTCTCCCGTCGCCAGGCCATCACCGTTCAACTGGCCGACCTTGAGACCCAGCACGCCACCATCGTCGAACAAGAACAGAAGCTGACCGACACCGCCCAGCGCCTCCAGACCGAGGTCGAGGCCTTCCGCACCAAGAAAGAGACGATCAAGGCGACCTACACCGCCGCCGAAGCGTCGGCGCACATCTCCGAGGCGGTCAGCGGGATCTCGACCTCGATGGGCGACGCCGGGGCCGCGATGCAAAGAGCTCAGGACAAGGTCGCCGAGATGCAGGCCCGTAGCGGTGCGCTCGACGAGTTGCTCGCCTCCGGCGCACTTACCGACCTCACCAGCACCAACGACGACATTCAAGCGCAGCTCGACAAGGCCAAGGGCACTTCGGACATCGACGCGCAGATCGCGGCCTTAAAGACTCAGGTCGGGAGCGGTGCCACGTCGGAGCTGCCTTCGGGTGACGCTCCGGCCACCGACGCCGCTACCGACACCGAGGAGGCCAAGTAATGACCAAGTCGAAGATTGAGAGTGACCACGGGCTGAACGTGCGGATGTTCATGACGGGCCTCGCGCTCGTCATCCTCTACGTCGTCATCTTCACGGTGCTCTTGAACGTCGGAGTCCAGTTGGGCTTCGTCGTCGTGATCTGCTTCGGATTGCTTTTCTCCCAGTACTTCTTCTCGGACAAGATTGCGATGTTCTCGATGCACGCCAAAGAGGTGACGCCGGCCCAGGAGCCCAAGTTGCACGAGATCGTGGACCGACTCTGTTTACTCGCCAACATGCAAAAGCCCCGCGTCGGTGTCGCCGAAATCGACATCCCCAACGCCTTCGCGACCGGACGCAGTCCCAAGCACGCGGTGATCTGTGCCACCCGAGGACTGATGAACCGTCTGAACGATGAGGAACTCGAAGCGGTGCTCGCCCACGAGCTGAGCCACGTGGCCCACCGCGACGTCGCGGTGATGACGATCGCCTCGGGGGTTGGCATGCTCGCCGGACTGGTCGGTCGAATCGCGCTCTGGAGCACGTTGCTGTCCGGCGGCGGACGCAGTCGTAGCGGCAATCAGATCGTCCTGCTCGAGATGCTGACCTTCGTCATTTCCATCGTCATCTACATCATCGCCTACTTGTTGACGATGGCCCTCTCGCGCTACCGCGAACTCGCGGCCGACCGCTCCGGAGCGATCCTCATCGGCAAGCCCAGCGTGCTCGCCAGCGCGCTCGTGCACGTCACCGGTGACATGGGCAAGATTCCGCGCACCGACCTTCGCAAGTCCGAGGGCATGAACGCCTTCTTCTTCGCCCCGGCCCTCGCCGGCAATACGGCCGCGTCGCTCTTCTCGACGCACCCGTCATTGGAGAAGCGACTGGACGCGCTGAAGAAGCTCGAAATCGAACTCAACGGCTAGTGGGTCTTCGCGACACTCTCTTCGGTCGCACCAAGCAGGTCGCGCCGAAACTCGACGGACTCTTCGCGTTGCCGTCGGCGGCGCTGACGCTGCAGAGTGAGCTGGACCTGGTCTCATCCGGCAACGCTGGACTGTGCTTCAAGGCCGGCAGCGGTGAGACGACGATCACGACCGACGACGAAATACTCGAGCTGCTCAACTTCAACGACCAGACCGGCACCGTCAAGGTCACGACCGACGATCTGGGATTCAAGTGGTTGGTGGTGACCGACCCCGAACTCGACGGCCTGGTCACCAGAATTCACGGGGCCAACACCACCATGGTCGAACACGGACTAGGCCCGCGGCTCTTGTGCGCGGTCTTCGGTTTCGTCCCCAAGACGCCTCCGGGCGACGGCGCGGTCCGCTTGGTCTATCTCCTCAAGCAGGGCACTTTCTACCCCTTCGCCCCGACCGGACCGAGCCAGCGCGACAATGAGCTCGAACTACGCGTGCGATCGTTCGTCGGTGACGACCTGCCCATCGAAAAGGACCTCTCGCGCTGGATGGCGCTGTGGAACCTGCCGGTTTCCTAGAGCACGAACTCGGCGAAGTCGTCGGCGATGATCGCCTCAAGCCCTTCGGCGTAGTCGAGGTCCAACTGCGTCAGAGCGTCCACGTCGTGGGTCCATAACTCGAAGCGCACACGGCGGTATCCCAGCGTCACGTTGGGATGATGGTCGAGACCCTCGGCCAGTGTCACTTGCGCCTGCAGCAGCCGAACGCTGCTCGGGTAGTCCGTCGTCGCGACTTCACGCACGAGGTGCGAATCTTCTATGCGCCATGTTGAGTGTGACGTGATCCAGTTCTGCACGACGGCGTCGTCGAGTCGATTCGGTGGCGTCAAGGGTGGGTCATGTCTTCGGGCACCACGGCGGCATCGAACTCTTCAGCGCTGAGCAACCCCAAGGTGAGCACCGCCTCGCGCAAGGTGGTCCCCTCGTGATGGGCCTTCTTGGCTACCTCGGCGGCTTTGTCGTAACCAATGGTTGGAGCCAGCGCGGTCACGAGCATCAACGAGTCGTGCAGATGCTTTGCGATGCGCTCGACGTCGGGCTCGAGCCCCTCGATGCAGAACTCGCGGAACCTATTGCACGCGTCAGAGAGGAGATCGACCGAGTTGCAGAAATTATGAATGAGTACGGGCTTGCACACGTTCAGTTCCAGATTTCCGCGTGAGCCGGCCGCCGTAACGGCCACGTCATTGCCGAAGACCTGCACCGCGACCATGATCATCGCCTCGCACTGTGTGGGATTGACCTTGCCGGGCATGATGGAACTCCCGGGCTCGTTCTCGGGCAACTTCAATTCGCCGAGTCCCGAACGAGGGCCAGAGCCGAGCCAGCGGATGTCGTCGGCGATTTTTGCCAGGCTGGCCGCGAGCGTTCTGATCGCGCCGTGGGCGAAGACCAGTGCGTCGTGCGCGGCCAAGGCGGCGAAGTAGTTCGGCGCGGTGACGAAGGGTTTACCCGTCAACGCCGCGATCGCGACCGCCGCACGCTCACCGAATTCGGGATGAGTATTGAGTCCGGTGCCCACGGCAGTACCGCCCGCAGCCAACTCACAGAGTCCGGACAGAACCAGGTCCAACCTCGCCAGGTCGGCATCGAGTTGGGCCACGTAGCCCGAGAACTCTTGGCCCAACGTGAGAGGCACCGCGTCCATCAAGTGCGTTCTTCCGATCTTGGTTATGCCGGCGAAGGCCTCCGACTTCACATTGAAGGCGTCACGGAGATGAACAACCGAAGGTACGAGGCGGTCAGTGATCTCGAGGACCGCCGCGATGTGCATCGCCGTGGGGAACGTGTCGTTGGACGACTGGGACATGTTGACGTGATCGTTGGGGTGAACGGGATCTTTACTACCCATCACGCCGCCGGACAACTCAATCGCTCGATTTGAAATGACTTCGTTCACGTTCATGTTGGTCTGCGTACCGGAACCGGTCTGCCAGATTCGGAGGGGAAACTCGTCAGCGAGAACTCCGTCAATCACCTCGCGCGAAGCCTGCTCAATCAGCGATGCACGCTCGGAATCGAGCTTGCCCAAATCGTGATTCACCTGTGCCGAAGCGAACTTCAATATTCCGAATGCGCGTATTAATGCCGGAGGCATTGTTTCGTGTCCAATTGCAAAGTGATGAAGGCTTCGCTCGGTTTGAGCGCCCCAGTAGTGATTCGCCGGAACCTCAATCATGCCCATTGAGTCGGACTCCACTCTCACATCACTCATTGCAGCCTCTTTACCTTTTCTTGGCAAGCTTCTTGGCCTTCTTCGCGGGCGCCTTCTTGGCGGCGGCCTTCTTCGCCGGCTGCTTCTTTGCGGGCGTCTTCTTGGCGGCGGTCTTCTTCGCCGGCGACTTCTTTACGGGTGACTTCTTTACGGGTGACTTTTTGACGGCGGTCTTCTTCGCAGGCGACTTCTTTACGGGTAACTTTTTGACGGCGGTCTTCTTCGCGGACGTCTTTTTGGCGGGCGCCTTCTTGGTAGGTGATTTCTTCACAGCTGCCTTCTTGGCCGGCGCCTTCTTGGCGGCGGCCTTCTTCGCCGGTAACTTCTTCGCCGGCTTCTTCTTTGCGGGTGGTGTTGTAGCGGCTGGAGGCATGACAAGGACCATCGCTTCGAGTTCAGCGGACACTTCACCGTCGTAGAGCTTGATCCCCTCAACGACAACCTTCCGAGCCGCGATGACATCTTCCCAACGAGGTCCCTCGCCTGTTCCGGGCACCTCGAGCAGCAATGGCAAGTCGCGGAAATCGGGATGTCCCACGAGTGCGGCTAGACCCATCGTGCCAATCGTCCCTTCGTCGATGTTGGCGTGACGATCCCGGTTGCCACCTAGTTCGATCTTGGAGTCGTTCAAATGGAAGCAACGAAGGCGTCCGAGGCCGATGTGCATATCGATCTCGTGCACGAGTTTGTTGGTGCCATGGGTGCTCGAATAATCGATTCCACTGGCCCATAGGTGTTGCGTGTCGATGCACAGACCAATCCGCTCGTCCCCCCCGGTGGCGTCGATCAACGCCTGAATCTCATCGAGACTTCGTCCAACCGTGCCGCCGGTTCCGGCCGCGTTCTCGATCAGGATCGGACACTCTTCCACCCCGGGTGGCGCTGAGTCCGCTGCATCCAACGCGCGTTTGAACGCCTCGGCCATCTGCGGCAACGCCGTCTCGAATCCGCTGCCCTTGTGAGAGCCGACGTGCAAGACGACGCCCGATGAAGCCATGCCCCGACCCGTCGAGAGGTTGCTGATCAAGCAGGCGACCGAACGCTCGTAGAGCTCCTTGTCGGGAGTGGCCAAGTTGATCAAGTACGTCGCGTGACAGAACGTGTGCGTGACACTCGGATGATTCGCCTGCGCCTCGCGGTACGCGGCGAGTACCTCGGGCGCGTACTGCGACGGTTTCCACATTCGAGGACTCTGCGTGAATATCTGAATCGACGTGGCGCCGATATCGACGCCCTCTTCTAGCGAAGGGATGAGCTTTCCACCCCCGCGGACATGTGCACCTATGTTCATTACAGTAAAACTACATCTCCGGACCTCGACGACAGGATTCACATGACCGATGCATTCACACCCGCCGCTCGCGAACTCATCGGCAAAAAGGTCCTCGCGCACGTGGCGAGCCTCGACGCCGACGGCGGTCCGAACGTCTCACCGGTGTGGATCGAGCTCGACGGTGACGACCTCGTGATCAATACCGCACTCGGTCGAGCCAAGGCCCGCAATCTCGCGTCGGACGCGCGCGTCGCGGTGTCCATCGTCGACCCCGACGACGATCATTCCCTGATCACCTTTCGCGGATCGGTGGTCGGTTTCACGACCATCGGCGCCGACGAGGTGATCGATCGGCTCGCGCAGAAGTACCTCGGCGTGGACTCCTACCCCGACCGCCGCGAAGGACAGGTGCGCGTCACGGTGCGGATCCATCCCGATCACATTTCGAGACAGCCCGAGTAGCGACTAGCGGTACGTCGTCACGTCGCCGACGCCGCTCGATTCGCTCGACGCCTCGCGAAGAACCTCGTCACCTCGGCGCAAATGCGTGCCGTCGAAGCTCCACACGGCGACCGGCGTCGGCGGTGCCGGTCGGTTGTAGGCGCCGACCAGGGTGGCGACTCCGTTGGAAAAATTCACTTCATCATTGGTCAACAGCGCCTCGAGGACCTGCGCGCTGGCTTCGGCCGTAAGCGCGCTCACGACCACGGTGTCCAGAGGAATCAGCCAGCTGAGCGTGGCGACGTCGCGCGCCGCCATCTGGGCCGAGTAGTCCTCGGAGAGTTCCAACCAGACGCCAATCGGTCGTTGGAGTCGATCGTGCAGCGAACCGAGGGCGATGATCGTGTCGGCGTCAGTGATCGAGACGACGACGTGGTGGTTGGCTTCTTCTACGAATGCGTCGAGAGCGTCGAAGCGAACGTCGAGTCGGACCAACGCCATGGCCTAGGGCTGCAGGTCCTCTTTGGGTAACTTCTCGATATTCACGTCGCGAAACGTGAGGACGCGCACCGACGGGACGAAACGGGCGGTGCGGTACATGTCCCAGACCCAGGCGTCATTGAGCGTGACCTCGAGCAGCGTCGGCGTTCCCGTGGAACGGACCTCGATCACGACGTCGTTGGCGAGGTAGAAGCGGCGATCCGTTTCGACCGCGTAGTTGAACGTGCCGACGACTGCCTTGTACTCCTGGACTAAAGCGAGTTCCAGCGTCGACTCGTAGTCGTCGAGTTCCTCTTCGCCCACGCGCTACTGCGTGCGCTCGGTGACGCGCAGTTCCTTGATCTTGGCGGCTTTTCCGCGCAGATCACGCAAGTAGTACAGCTTGGCGCGACGAACGTCGCCGTAGGACTCGACTTCGATCTTGGCGATGGTGGGCGCGTGCACCGGGAACGTGCGCTCGACGCCCACGCCGAAGCTGATCTTGCGCACGGTGAAGGTTTCGTGAACGCCCGATCCCTGACGGCGAATGACCACGCCCTGGAAGATCTGCACGCGCTCGCGGGTGCCCTCGACGACGCGAACGTGGACCTTCACGGTGTCACCGGTACGAAACGAGGGAATGTCATCGCGAAGGGAGTCGCGGTCGATGAGGTCGGTCGGGTTCATGGGAGCGGTCCCTTTCGGATCACTGAGGCTTTTGAAGTTTAGCCGTTTCGCTCGTTCGCTTCCAACACCGGGAATTCGGCCAGTATCGCGTCGTCCTCGTCACTCAACCCACCGCGCGCCGCGATCAGGTCGGGACGACGTTCGATCGTTCGCCGTAGTGCCTGGGCGCGACGCCAGCGCGCGATTCGGGCGTGGTCGCCCGAACGCAGTATCTCGGGTACCGCGACACCGCGCACCTCGGCCGGCTGGGTGTAGTGCGGGTACTCGAGCAGTCCGTCGCTAAATGACTCGTCGAGACTGCTCTCGTCGTTGCCCAATGCCCCCGGTCGCAGCCGCACCACGGCCTCGATCACGCACAGCGCCGCCAGCTCCCCACCGGCCAGCACGAAGTCCCCGAGGGAGATCTCGTCGTCGACCACCAGGTCGAGCGCGCGCTGATCGATGCCTTCGTAACGGCCACAGAGGAGCGAGAAGCCCTCGAGCGCGGCCAGCTCCTGGGCGATCGCGTGGGTGAAGGGACGCCCGGAGGGCGTCAGCGCGATCAGCGGTCGAGCGATGTCGGGATGTTCATCGAGCGTTCGAAGGATCGGCTCGGCGCGCAACACCACGCCCGCTCCCCCGCCGAAGGGCGTGTCGTCCACCGTGCGGTGCACGTCGTCGGTGGCGTCGCGCAGGTCATACAGATGAAATCGCCACACGTCGCGCTCGCTCGCGCGACCGAGCACTGAGGTCGAGGCGTAGTTGGCGATCGCCTCCGGGAAGAGGGTCAACACGTCCACGCGCAGCGTCATTCGAAGAGTCCTTCGGGCGCGTCGACCTCGATGCGCACGTTGGGCTCGACGGTCGTGACGAAGGTCAGGGGCACGAGGGTGCCGCTGTCCAGGACCAACAGGTCACTCGCCGGGTTGGCCTCGACTCCGACGACGACGCCTCGGCGCACTCCGTTCGCGTCGAAGACCTCGGCGTCGTAGAGCTGATCGATCCAGATGACGCTTTCGTCCTTCAGACGAGGCGCCGAGAGCACGACGCCGCGCCAGTGCTCGGCTTGCTCGCGCGTCTCGAGGCCCTCGAAGGTCACGATGAAGCGTTGTTGGTGCGCGATCGAAGCCACCACCCGCAGCGGACCGCGGTCGCTGAGTAGTTCGCTCCCGGGGGCCAGTCGTTCGGTGCGGTCACTCCAGAGGTCGACGAGAACCTGACCCTTGAGGCCCTGTGCTTTGATGATGCGCCCGACTTCGAGCGTGGGGCGCTCTTCGGCGCTCACGATTAGTCGACGATGTCGACGGAGGTCGTCACGCCGTCGCGTGCGCCCGCGGCGCCGACGAGGGCGCGAATGGCTTGGGCCGTGCGACCACGGCGTCCGATGATGCGACCCATGTCATTGGCGCCGACGCTGAGCGAGAGGATGACCTTGCCCTGGCGCTCCGAGACATCGACCGAAACCGCGCTGGCGTCCTCGGCCAGTGAGGTGGCGATGAACTGCAAGACCGCGGTCGCCGTGGCGGCGTTGTCGACCGAGTCACTGCCCTCGTTGACGTCCTCGTCTTCGTACCCGTCGTCAATCGTGTTGACGTCGCCGACGACGTAGTCGTTGACGTCGCTCACTGGGCGACCTCAGCGGCCTTGGCGGCTTTGGCCGCCTCGAACATGTCCAGCGCGCCACTGGTCTTGAGCAACTTGGCGACACGCTCGGTCGGCTGGGCACCCTGTTGGAGCCAACGCAAGACCTTTTCGTTGTCGATCAGCGTGATGGTCTCGGGCTCGGCGGCCGACAGGCCCCGGGGCTGGTAGGTGCCGACGATCTCCAGGAAGGCCCCGGAGCGCGCCCGGCGGCTCTCGGCCGCCACGACGCGGTAGGTCGGTTGCTTCTTCTTACCCATGCGCACCAAACGAAGTTTCACAGCCACGACGAAATCCCCTTCAAACCTTTTGTCCCGGTCCACCGGAACTGGGCGAGATACCCGAGCGTCAAAGTTTAGCGTTGTTTGGGGGGTGTAACCCTCCCGCCTTTCTTCTTCTTGTTTTTGCCACCGCCGCCACGAACGGGCGCTCCGGCCTTCATTCCCGCACCGAGCGCTTCGAAACCGGGAGGGAGCGACTCACCGCGTTGCGCCTGCGCCTTCGCCGCCATGTTCGCCATTCGTCCCATGCCGCCGGGCATCGCCGGCATCGCGCCACCGCTCATCTGTCGCATCATCTTTCGCATCTCGTTGAACTGCTTCAGGAGTTGGTTGACCGCGCTCACGGTCGTGCCCGAGCCACGAGCGATGCGCGTGCGTCGTGATCCGTCGATGATGACCGGTTCGCGCCTTTCGCGCTTGGTCATGGACTGGATGATCGCCTCGACCTTGTTGAGTTCACCCTCATCGACGTTGTTGGCCGCGCTGCGCATCTCCTTGGTGACGCCGGGCATCATCTTCATGATCCCGCCGAGCGATCCCATCTTGCGAACCTGATTCAGTTGAGCGAGGAAATCGTCGAGCGTGAAGGTCCCGCTCATCATCCGCCCGGCGCCCTCGGCGACGATGTCCGAGTCCATTCGTTGCTCGGCCTGCTCGATCAGCGAGAGCACGTCACCCATACCCAGGATCCGTGACGCCATTCGGTCGGGGTGGAAAAGCTCGAAGTCGTCCATCTTCTCGCCCGTCGACGCGAAGACCACCGGTCGACCGACGACGCCGCGCGCCGAGAGCACGGCTCCGCCGCGCGCGTCGTAGTCGAGCTTGGTGACGATGATGCCCGACAGGGCCAGGGTCTCGTGGAAGGCCCGCGCCGTGACGACGGCGTCTTGACCGGTGACCGCGTCAATGACCAAGAAGGTGTAGTGCGGCGAGGTGACCTTACTGATGGAGCGCACTTCGTCCATCAGCGCTTCGTCGATCGAGAGACGACCGGCGGTGTCGATGATGACGACGTCGCGACCGAGTCGCGTCGCCTCTTTGAGCCCACTCTTCGCGACGTCGATCGGCCTCGAGGCTTGCGAGAAGACGTCGACGCCCACCTGGGCGCCGAGGACGCGCAGTTGTTCGACCGCCGCCGGTCGCTGAAGGTCGGCCGCGATCAAGTACGGTTGGCGTCCTTGTTGTTTGAACCAGGCGGCCAACTTGGCCGCCGTCGTCGTCTTGCCGGCTCCCTGGAGACCGGCCAGCAAGATGACCGTTGGTGGCTTGGAGGCGTAGGTGACCTTGAAGGCCGATCCCCCGAGCACTTCGATCAGCTGTTCGTGGACGGCCTTGATGACCTGTTGGCCGGGCGAGAGACTCCGGCTGAGCGTCTCGCCGCTCAGGCGTTCGCGCACGGCGTCGAGGAACGCACGAACGACGCCGAGTTCGACGTCGGCTTCGAGAAGCGCCGCGCGGACTTCGGCCAACGCCTCGTCCAGGTCGGCGTCGCTCAAGCGCCCGCGTGAGCGCAGCGAGGTGCCGAGTCGTTCGAACCGTTCACTCAGGGCATCAAACATGTGGCATAACTTACCGTCAGGTGTCGAGCAGTGAATCGACGAAGGCCTCCGGTTCGAAGGCGATCAGGTCCTCAACGCCTTCGCCCACGCCGACGAACTTGACGGGAATGCCGAGGTCGCGCTCGATAGCGACGACGATCCCGCCGCGCGCCGTGCCGTCAAGTTTGGTGAGCACGATTCCCGTGACGTCGGCCGCGGCAAGGAACTCTCGTGCTTGGCTCAACGCGTTCTGGCCAGTCGTGGCGTCGAGCACCATGAAGGTTTCCACCACTTGACCGGGTTCGCGGTCGGCGACGCGTCGGACCTTGCTCAGTTCATCCAACAAGTTCGTGCTATTCGATCGTCGTCCGGCGGTGTCGGCCAGGACGATGTCCACTCCCCTCGCGGCGGCTCGACCGAGCGCGTCGTGCACGACCGATCCGGGGTCCGCGCCTTCGGACGCGCGCACGATATCGGCACCGGTTCTGGTGGCCCACTGCTCGAGTTGGTCGGCCGCGGCCGCGCGGAACGTATCGCCGGCGGCCAACATGACGCTGCGACCGGCGTCGATCTGGCGCTTCGCCAGTTTGCCGATCGTCGTGGTCTTGCCGACACCGTTCACGCCCACGAAGAGCCAGACCGGCACGCGGCCGCTCTGCGCCGACGTCGTGACCGAACGCTCCGCCGTCAGCGAATCGAGCAGCGACGTCCGTACGGCGTTCGCGACTCCGTCGGGCGCGCCGTTCACGCGGAGATTATCGAGGATCATCGTGGTCGTCGCGACGCCGACGTCACTGCGCAACAACACCTCTTCGACTATTTCCAACTGCTCGTCGCTGAGGGCGCCCACGCTCGAGAGGGAGCGGACCCGATCGAAGACGCTGCGCGATGATCCAAGTCGTTGCGCGAGCGACGGCACGTCCAGCGACGGCCGTGCGGCCAACTCGGTGACCAGCACCGTCGGCATCGCCGCGCGCGGCGGTGACGCGATCGCGACCCGGCCGCGGCGACGACGACGCACCACAACGGCGGCGATTCCCAAGACGAGCACGACCGCGACAACGATGATGACGACGATCACGCCAATTCAACCTCTCGGGGGCGCTGCGCGCGCTGACTGATCACCTTGGACGACGCGCCCGGTCCCATCGTCACGCCGTAGAGGGCGTCGGCCGCCTCCATGGTCCGCTTCTGGTGGGTCACGATCAAGAGCTGTGCCTCGCCACGGAACTCATTGACGAGGCTGAGGAAGCGCTGCAGGTTCACGTCGTCGAGCGCGGCCTCGACCTCGTCCATCATGTAGAACGGCGACGGGCGCGAACGAAAGACGGCGAAGAGGAAGGCCAGCGCCGCCATCGATCGCTCCCCGCCGGACAGCAACGAAAGGCGTCGGACGTTGCGGCCCAGCGGACGCACTTCGATCTCCACCCCGGTGTTGAGCGGATCATCGGGCACGGTCAAGATGAGACGGCCCTGCCCGCCGGGAAAGAGCATGGCGATCAGCGCCGAGAAGTGTTCGTTGACGTCAGCCACCGCACTCGAGAACGTCTCCATGATCTCTTGGTCGAGGGCGCTGATCACTTCTTGGATCTCGCGGCGCGCGTGACGCACGTCGCTCACCTGGGCGTCGAGGTCCTTGTAGCGCTCCTCGAGCGACGCCAGTTCATCCAGGGCCAGCGGATTGATGGGACCGAGCGAGGTGATGCGCGCTTCCAGTTCCGCGACGCGTACTTCGAGGGTCACGCCTTCGGGCAGTACCGGGTGCGCCACCTCGCCGAGGTCGGACGGCTCGATCCCGAGGTCGTGTCGGATGAGTTCATTGAGGTTGGCGATCTTCACCACCAACTCGGCCTGTTCGATCTCGCTGCGACGCACGGTCTCGCCCAACTCGGCGAGTTTCGATTCAGCCTCTTTGCGCTCGCGTCGGACCGCTTCGAGCCGTTCGGCCCCGGCGCGCGTGGCCTCCAACTGTTCGCGGTAGGTCGAATCCATCGCCTCTTGCGACGTACGAATCTCTTCGGCGCTGCTTTCGACGAGCCGGGAGAGCCGTTCGAGGACCTGGAGATCGAACTCCAGCGATTCGCGCCGGCCGGCCGCTTCGGCGCGTTCACTCGAACGACCTTCCAACCGCTGTTCGATCTCGCCCCGGCGTTGCTCCAAAAGTCGGCGCCGCTCGGAGAATTCGGCCTCGCGACGAGAAAGCGCGGTGGCCTCCTCGTTCACTCGCTGGCGCAACGCCTCGAGTCCTCGGCGCGCTTCGGCGACGCGCGCTTCTCGCTCGCCCGCGACGGTGACCGACTCTTCGAGCGCGGGCAGTTGTTTTCTTAGGTTCAAAAGCTCGTCGTCGTTCGTGACGATCTGCTCGTTCAGTTCGGCGAGGTCGTCACTCAGTGTCTCTTCGGTGGTGTTGAGTTGATCGATGAGGGCACCGAGTCGGCGCTCCTCGCCTTCGAGTCGCTCGAATTCGGCGTCGGTCTGCGCCTCGCGCGACGTGGCGCGGTTCAACAGTTGACGCGCGTCCACGGCCGCGACGTCGGCGCTCTTTCGACGATCGCGCACTGGCGTGACGGCGTCAATCGCGTCGCGCGCGGCCAACTGTGACTCTTCCACGGTGACGCGGGTTACCACGGAACGACCGGACGCAATGCGCCAACCGGAAGACGCGAAGCGATCGCCGTCTCGCGTGACGATGATCAATTCGGGGTTGGCGAGCGCCACGTCCATGCCCGACTCCCAGTCACTCGCGATGAAGGCGCGCGAGAACAGGGCGTCGAGCACCCGCGTCACGTGCGCCGGCGCCTTGCGACGAGCGCGCACGAGTGGCCGCAGCGCCTCACAGCCCGGAGGCGTATCCGGCGCGGCGATGTCACTCTCGGCGACCGGCAAGATGAGTCCCGCTCCCTGTTCACGGCGAAGCGCTTCGAGGGCGGCCCGGGCCGAACGTCGTCCGTCGACGACCATCGCCCCGACCGAGGCGCCCGCGGCCGATTCCACGGCCCGCTCCCAACCGGTTTCGATCTCGATGAGATCGAGAAACGCGCCGAGGACACCCTCGAGGTCACCGATGATGGCGCGCCCACCGGCGCCCGAAAGCTCATCGAGAGCCCGGGCCAATGCCTCGGCGTGCGCCTCGGTGCGGGCGGCCCAGTCGGTCGCCGCGCGAAGTTCTTCGTCGCACGAGGAACGCTCCACCTCGGCGTCGTCGGCCGCGTGCTGGGCGTCCAATCGTTCCTGTCGCGCACTCTCCAAATTGAACCGCGCCTCGTCGAGGGCGTGTCGAACCATTTCGTGTTCGGAGGTGCTTTGCGTGAGCCGCGCATGCGAATCACCGAGACGGGTCGTGGCTCGACGCTCGCTCTCGCGCAGCGAATTCAATGAACGTTCCAAGAGCGCGATGCGTTGTCGCGCCGCGACCAAGGCCGCTTCGTCGATTTCGCTCGAACCTGATCCCCACGTCTCGTCGAAGGTGTTCTGGGCCGCGTCCAGTTCCTCTTGGGCCACGGCCACCGCTTCGCGCAGGACGTTCAACGCCAGGTTTTCGTCGTCGACACTCTGGAGATCGGTGGTGAGCTTGGCGGCGTCCGCTTCGAGGGTGGCGATCACGTTCTCGTCGGCCGAGGCGATCAGCGCTTGGCGCAGCGAACGTTCACGCTCCTGTATGACCGACGCGGTGCCGCGGGCTCGCTCGGCCAGTCCCTGGAGGGTGCCGAGCGCCGAGGCCAGCATCTCTTCGCGGCGACTGGCCATTTCGGCGGCCGCGCTGGAGGCCTGCGCGTCAAGGGTCACGAGCTCGAGGCGTAGTCCACGCTCGCTCGCGCTCGAGCCGACCAGCTCACCTTCGATGATCGTGCGTCGACGCTCGAAGCCGAGGAGGCGAGTGGAAAAGAGCGCGCGTCTCGCGGACCGGAGGTCGGCCTCGACGTCGGAGTAGCTACGCGCCGAAACCGCTTGGCGCTCGAGTGGTCGCATCTGACGACGAACCTCTCGCACGAGGTCGCCGAGGCGCTCGATGTTCTCCTGGGTCGCGGCGAGTCGTCGTTCGGCGCGCTCCTTGCGACGTCGGTGCTTTAAGACGCCGGCGGCCTCTTCGATGACCGCGCGACGATTCTCTGACGAGGAGTTGAGAATCGCATCCAGCTGGCCCTGACCGATGATCATGTGCTGTTGGCGTCCGACGCCGGAGTCGCTCAGCAGTTCTTGCACGTCGAGCAGTCGACAGGTCGTTCCGTTGATGGCGTACTCGGAGTCGCCGCTGCGAAAGAGCGTGCGCGATATCGTGACCTCGGCGCCGTCGATCGGCAGCTTGCCCGAGGAGTTGTCCAGGGTGAGTGCCACTTCGGCTCGGCCGAGCGCCGGGCGGTTCGCCGTGCCCATGAAGATGACGTCATCCATCTTCGAACTGCGCAGCGCCCTCGTGCTCTGGGCCCCTAAAACCCAGGTCACGGCGTCGACGACGTTGGATTTGCCCGAACCGTTGGGACCGACCACCGCCGTCACCCCGGTCTCGAATTCGAGCACGGTGTTGTCGGCGAAGGACTTGAAGCCCTTCATGGTCAATCGCTTAAGAAACACGCAAGAACGCTACCAACCTTCGAGGGTGACGCCGGTGGTTAGGACTGGCATTTCGCACAGTAGAACGTGGAGCGCCCGCGAACCGTCTCTCGCTCGATGGGTTGACGGCACTGGAAGCACGGCTGACCCTCTCGGTTGTAGACCTGATGGAACTGTTGGTACGTGCCGGGCACGCCGTCGGGGTCGACGAACTGCTCGTCGTCCAGCGTCGAGCCGCCGTGCTTGATCGCCTCGGTCAGGGTCTCGGAGATGGCGCGGTGCAGTCGGCGAATCTCGATCGTCGAGAGCGATTCGGACTCGCGGTCGAAGCGCAGCCCCGCGGCGAAAAGGATCTCGTCGGCGTAGATGTTGCCGATCCCGGCCAGGATGTCCTGGTCGGTGAGGACGACCTTGAGCGACGTCGAGCGGCTGCGCAGTATCGCGGCGAATCGGTCCCAACCGATCTGGTCTTCGAAGGGATCGATCCCGAGATGCGCCAGTTCCGGCACCACCTTTCGCAGGGCCAATCCGTCGCCGCCGATCGAGAGGCGCGCGAACTTCGAGATCTCGACGACAACGCCCTCGGCCGGGGGCGTCGAGATATAGAGCTCGCCGAAGGTTCGCGGGTCGACGTAGCGGAGCTCGCCCCCCTGGGCGAACGTGAAAACGACGTGGGTGTGTTTGGGTTTCGGGTCCTTGGGACCCTTGGCGCGCAAGAGCTGGCCACTCATCCCGAGGTGGATGACGAGGTGCGTGCCATTTTCCAGCCCGAAGACGAGATTCTTGCCCAGGCGCTGCGCGCTGCGAATCGAATGGCCCTCGATCATGGCGCGAAAGTCCTTCGCCGTCTTGTGACGACGCACCAGGCGCCCGTTGGTGACCGAGACGGACTTGACCTTCTTGCCGATCAGGTCGCGCGCCAGCGACGCGCGCACCGTTTCGACTTCGGGAAGCTCAGGCATCACGCCTCCCCCAGGCGTCCTCGGCGGCGCGCGCTTCGGCGCTCTTCTTGGAGCGTCCTTCACCGATGCCCATGTCTCGTCGCGCGATGCGCACGACCGCGCTGTAAGTGGCGTCGTGGCTCGGACCGGACGAGGTAACGTCGTAATCCGGCGTGCCGAGGCCGTTGGCCTCGGACCACTGTCGAAGCCGCGTCTTGGGATCACTGTCGCCGGGGCGCGACGCCGCGTCGGCCACGGCGTCACCGAGCGTCACCTGGACGAAGGACTTCGCCGCGTCGTAGCCCTTCTCCAGGTAGATCGCGGCGACCAAGGCTTCGTAGGCGTCGGCGAGCAAGGAGGGGCGTTCGAGTCCGTGTTCCTTCTTCACGCCGCGTCCGATGCGCATCGCGCTCGCCAGATCCAAGCGCGTCGCGGCCTCGGCCAGGGACGATTCGTTCACCACGCGTGAGCGGACCAGCGAACCGGATCCCTCGTTCAATTCCGGGTGGGCCGTGACGATGAGGTCGGCGACCGCGAGGTCAACGACGGCGTCACCGAGAAATTCCAATCGTTCGTTGGACTCGCACTCGTGTTCGGCGGCGTAACTCGAATGGGTCATCGCGACGGCCAGCAGCGCACTGGCGCGCGCGAGACCCACTCGCTCGGCTAGGGAATCAAGTGGTGACTGCAACAAACTCACGTGCCTCGTTAGGTCACCTGCAGCTTGTCGGCGACGTAATTGACCGCGTCGCGGACGCTCAGGAGACCTTCGAGGTCTTCGTCATCGATGTGAAAACCGGCCGAGTATTTGGAAAGGGCCTCTTCGAGGGCCTCGACCAATTCGATCAGGGCCAGTGAGTCAGCGCCCAAGTCGGTGAAGGGCACGTCGTCGGCGATCTCGTCGGGACTCTTCTCGAGGATTTCGGCGAGTTGATCACGGACGATAGCCAAAATGGTGGCCCGATCCAGTGTTGATGGATTTACAGCGTCTGCCATTGTCCACTCCCTTATTGCTGCTGTTCGAGTTTACCGAACGGCCGGGGATGTGGTCCAGAAAATTAACTCTGATCAGGTCGGATTGTGAGACGCAGTTTCTCGACGACGTGGGCGGCGTCCATCTCTGAAGCGACGCGCAAAGCGTTCTTGATGGCGGTGGCGTTGGAGGACCCGTGGGAGATCACGCAGATGCCGTCGAGGCCGAGGAGCATGGCCCCGCCCTGATTTTCGGGGGTCAACTCGGCCGCCAAAGGCAGCAGGTACTCGAATAACACGTCACCGGCCGCGCGGGTCTCGTCGTTGGTGGCGACGGCCGAAAGGACCGTGGCGAAAATGAACTTGAGCGCGCCCTCGAGGGTCTTGAGGGCCACGTTGCCGGTGAAACCGTCGGTGACGACCACGTCCACCGGCGCGGGCACCAGGTCGCGGCCCTCGACGTTGCCGACGAAGTTGAGTCCCTCGAGCGCGGCCAGGAGTTGGTGCGTCTCTTTGACCAGTGGTGTTCCCTTGGTGGACTCTTCACCGATCGACAGCAGACCGACGCGCGGATGATCGACGTTGTAACGCGCGGTGACGAAGGTACTGGCCATCAGGGCGAACTGCACCAGCATCTCGGGCGTGCACTCGGAGTTCGCACCGGCGTCAACCAGCACCATCGGCGTGTGATCGGGATTCGGTATCGGCGTGGCGATGCACGGACGCACCACGCCGGGCAGGCGGCCCATGCGAAGGAGCGCCGAGGCCATCGCGGCGCCGGTGTTGCCGGCCGACACCATCGCGCAGGCCCTGCCGTCGCGCACCAGTTCGGCCGCGCGCACCAACGAGGAGTCCTTCTTCTTTCGCACGCTGGCGGCCGGGTCGTCGTCCATGGCGATGACCTCGGTGCAGGGAAAGACCTCGAGTCCCAGGGTGTCGCCGAGTTGATCGGGCACGCCGACCAGGATGACCGACAGTCCCAGTTCGTCGACGGCGTTACGGGCCCCGGCGATGATCTCCTTGGGAGCGAAGTCGCCACCCATCGCGTCCAGGGCGATGGGCAGGGTCAACTTAGTTGACCTCTACGGCAACGCGATTCTTGTACCAGCCACAGTTGGGGCACACGACGTGCGGCAATTTAGACGTCGCGCACTGCGGGCAGACGCTGCGCGCCGGGCGATCTAAGGTCCAGTTGGCCGCACGGCGGCTGCGGGTCTTGGCTTTGCTGGTCTTGCGCTTCGGGACGGCCATCGTTCTTCTCTTTCAGATACACGGGCGGGCCCGTCACACTTCTTTGGATTCGCCGGTCTCTAGTTCCGTGAATCGGAGTCCGTCCAGTGTAGCCCAGCGCGAATCGAGTGGCGCCTGGCACTCACAGGTCGCCTCGTTGCGGTCGATGCCGCAGAACGGGCAGAGTCCTTTGCAGTCCTCTCGACAGAGCGGGGCGAGAGGCAGGTCCAAGAAGATCGCGTCGTGCACCAGCGGGGCCAGATCGATGAAGTCGTCCTCGATCAGATAGACCTCTTCGTCCCCGACCTGACGATCGTGGACGAATCGTTCGTTCACGCTGACACTGCTCAGGCCCAAGACCGGCGTCGAACAGCGCCGACAGACCCCGTGCCACGGCGCCTCGACCTGGCCCCGGGCGCGCAGTCCCCCGTTGAAGCTTTCCAGGCGCAGCTGCAGCCGCACGGTCGCCTCGGGAAAGACATCGGTCTCGGCCGGTCTCCGCGGGGGGAACTCGTGAGGTTCGTCAAAGGGTGCTTCGAAGGCGACCTCGGCGCGCGAGGGCACGTCGCGCAATAGTCGAGCGACGGGAACGAGGTAGGCCGAAGCCACGGTCGCTAGAAGGCGTCCTGGTCGAAGAACGACGTCGTGTCCTCGATCCCGGTGGGCTCCTTGAAGTCGGGCGCGATTCCCGAGAGCTGTTCGTCGGTCTCGGCCTCTTCGATCAGCGACGTCGGCAGTCCCTGGGCGCTCAGGCGTTCGCGGCCCGAATGGGTGGTCTTGAGCAGTCGCTCCAGCACGATCTCGAAGCTGCCGAGCTTGCCGTCGATGAAGTCCTCGGACTGATTGATCATCTGGCGCGACTGGGCGTGCGCCTCGGCCACGATCTGTTGGGCCATCAGGCGGCTCTGGCGAACGATCTCGGTCTTGTCGACCATCCGGGCGGCCTCGGCGCGGACCTGATCCATCAGTTGCTGGGCCTTTTGCAGCTCGGCCGCCATCAACTCCTCGCGGTCGCGCAGGGCCCAGCGAGCTTCACGGATCTCGTCGGGCAGGCTCCGCAGGGCCTGCTCCAACAGTCCCATCACGTCGTCACGCGGAATCAGCGCCGAATTCGACAGCGGCATCTGCTTGGCGTTGGCCACCAGTTCGATGAGGTCGCGCAGATCGGACTCGATGTCACGGCGCACGTGGCGACCGGACGGCTCCTGGATCTCTTCGGGGTCGTCGTAACCGTCAAAGGACGTCATTGCCCACCTCCTGGAAACTTGCCGATAAAGCGTTTGGCGACGGCGGCGGGCACGAAGGGCGAGACGTCGCCGCCGTAGCGCGCCACCTCGCGCAACAGGCGCGAGGCGATGAAAGAGTGCGTCGAACTCGACGGGATGAAGAGCGTCTCCACGCCCGAGAGCGACCGGTTCATCTGAGCCATTTGCAGCTCGCTCTCGAAGTCTGAGACGGCGCGGAGACCCTTCACGATCGCCGTGGCGTTGACGTCCTTGGCCACGTTCACCAGCAGCGTCGAGATCGAGACGATCCGGACGTTTTTCAGGTGCACCAGCGATTCGGCGATCATGTCGCGGCGCTCGTCGAGGTCGAAGAGCGCCTCGGACTTCTGGGGGTTGCGAATGGCGGCGACCACGATCTCGTCGAAGATGTGCGACGCGCGCTCGACGACTTCCAGGTGCCCGTTGTGGAAGGGATCAAAGGAGCCGGGGATGAGGCCAACGGTCATGCGCCACCTTCGTCCGGTTCCAACATCGTTACGAGCGTAGTGCCGTAACGCTTGGTTTTGGTCACGATCCAGCCGGCCGGCGGCTCCATATGGCGATCGTTCTCGACCATCACCCGCCGGGCCGCGACGCCGTTCAACACGCTCGAGAGGTCGAGCGGACCGTAGGGCGGATCGGCCAGGACGAGATCGAGGTCATCCGGCGGCGACCACACCGGCAACATGGCGCGCACGAAGACCGCCTCGGCGTCGAAGCCGAGCGGCTCGAGGTTCGACTTGACCGCCGCCAGACAGGCCGGGTCAGTGTCGACGAAGTAGACCTTGGCGGCGCCCCGGGACATCGCTTCGATGCCCATGGCGCCCGAGCCGCAGTAGAGATCGGCGACGACCAGGTCGTAGAGTCCGCCGCGACTCTCGAGCATCGAGAAGATCGCTTCGCGCGCGTAATCGGTCGTCGGGCGCACGGTCGACGGGAGCTTCGCCTTCAGCGGACGTCCCCGAGCCGACCCACCAATTACTCGCATCCCTCAAGGGTAGGTCGAGTACTCGTCACGACTTGAACAAGTAGTCGGCTTCTTCATCGTCGATAAATAGGCGTAGTTCGTCAACCATCTCGGGCTCGGCGTCCAGTCCGTCGACCCTCACCATCGTGTCGGCCACCCGCTGGGCGGCGATCAATAAGTCCTCGTCACGGCGGAGAGATGCCAGGTGCAGGTCGCTGCGTCCTCGTTGGCGCGAGCCCAAAAGCGTCCCCTCACCCCGCAGATCAAGGTCAATCTCGGCCAGCGCGAAGCCGTCGTTGGAATCGACGAGGGCCTGCAAGCGAATCGCGCCCTCGTCGGTCGGTGAGGTGCCCAACAGGTAGCAGTAACTCTGTACGTCGCTACGCCCGACCCGCCCGCGCAACTGGTGCAACTGGGCCAGACCGAATCGCCACGCGTCCTCGATGACGATGACGCTGGCCTCGGGAACGTCGACGCCGACTTCAATCACCACCGTGGCGACGAGTACGTCGATTTCGCCGGCGCGAAACTGCGCCATCACTTCATCTTTTTCCGGTCCCTTCATCTGGCCGTGCAGGAGACCGACCGCGAGTCCGCGCAACTCCTCGAGCGCGAGACGGGTGCGCTCTTCGACCGCGCTCTTCGCTTCCACCCGTTCGGAGTCCTCGACGAGGGGGCAGATCACGTAGGCCCGTCGACCGAGGGCGACCTCGTCGCGCACCCGCTGCCAGCAACTGGCGACTTCCAGGTCGCCCTTCGCCCAGAACGTCTCGATCGGCAGGCGCCCCTGGGGCATCTCGTCCAACACCGAGATGTCCAGGTCGCCGAAGACGACCATGGCCGCCGTGCGCGGAATAGGCGTGGCGGTCATCACCAACAGGTCCGGGTCGGCCGCCTCGTCCGAGCGCTCGCGGCCCTTGTCGCGCAACGCCGCGCGTTGTTCGACGCCAAAACGGTGCTGCTCGTCGATCACGATGACCCCGAGCGCGCGAAAGCGCACGTCGTCACTCAACAACGCGTGCGTGCCGACCACGATGTCGATCGAACCGTCGCGCAGTCCGTCCAACACGCTCTGGCGGTCCTTCGCCCGGACCCGACCGGTGAGCAGTTGAATGGATAACGGCCGTTCGCCGCCCAGCACCGCAGGGTCCGCTTTGGTGAGACCCTCTAAGTCCTTGCGCAGTGACGCCAGGTGTTGTTCGGCCAATACCTCGGTCGGCGCCATCAGCGTGCCCTGTCGATTCCCGTCGATCGAGGCCAACAACGCCGTCAACGCGACGACAGTCTTGCCCGACCCGACGTCACCCTGGAGCAACCGATGCATCGGCAACGGCGACGAGAGGTCCGCGGCGATCTCTCCCAGCACCCGTCGCTGGGCGTTCGTGAGGGCAAAGTGATGGCCGACCAGAAATCGACGCACGAGCGACGACGACCCGTCAGCGAGCGCCCCCGGCCCGACGTCGAGGTCTTCGACGTTGATCGGATGACGAATGCCGGCCGACGACTCCTCGAGGCGACGACGTCGAAGCGCGAGGAGTAGCTGCAGACGCAAGAACTCGTCGAAGGCCAGGCGTCGACGCGCCGGTACGGTGTCGGCGTACTCCGCGGGCAGGTGAATCCCCCAGTACGACGCGGTGCGATCGACGAGGTCGAGTTCACTGCGAACGACTTCGGGCACCGGATCGAGCAGCGGTCCGGCGCGGCGCAGGCTCTCGTCGATGAAGCCGCCGATCTCCCAACTGGTGAGGCCGGTCTTGCCCGAGGCCGGATAGATCGGCACCACCCGACCGATTCGCGAGGCGTCTCGTTCGTCGCCCGACGCGCCGATGATGACGTCCACCACCGGGTTCGTCATCTGGCGCTGACCCTTGTAGTCCGTCACCTTTCCGAAGAACAGCGCCTGGACGCCGACCGGGAGCTGGCGTTCGCGCCAGGCCTGATTGAAGAAGACGACCTTGAACGAACCACTCTCGTCACTGACGCTCGCCTCGACCATGATGCGGCCGTTCTTCGTGCGACGGCCGTTGATCTTGGTCACCTCGCCGAACACCGCGGCCTCTTCACCGACGGTGAGGTCCGAGAGGTCCACGCGCTTGGTGCGGTCGATGTAGCGACGGGGATAGATGGTGAGGAGATCGAAGACGTTCTCGATGCCCATCGACGCCAAGGCGGCGGTGCGCTTCTCGCCGATGTGGCGCAGTTGGCTAACGGGTATTTCGCCTAACTGGCGTAGTCGGCGCGGCGCCGTCTCGTTCACTCGATGCCGAAGTAATAGGGGTAGAGCGGCTGGCCCCCGTGATGGACTTCGACCGCGACGCCCGGGTACTCGTCGGCGAGGAACTCGGTGATGCGCCGAGTGTTCGCGGGCGACGATCCCTCGCCTTCAATGATGGTGAGCAGTTCGTGGTTGGGCGTGATGAGCTCGTTCAACAGGCGATTGCTGGCCCCGGCAATGGAGTGATCGATGGAACGAACCCCTTTGGGGGAAAGTCCGATCCAGTCGCCGACGTGCACCTCGCCGACGTCGGTGGTCGTGTCGCGCACCGCCTGGGTCACTTCGCCGGCCACCACGTTGCAGGCCGACGCACTCATCAAGGCCGCGTTCTCCTCGGCCGAGGCGTCGGGGTCGTATTCGAGCAGAGCGGCGAACCCTTCGACGATCGAATCGGTCGGCACAACGGTCACGGTCTGCTCGACCAGACCGTTGACTTGTTCGGCGACCGGACGAATGTTCTTGTTGTTCGGCAGCAAGACGACCTGTTGAGAGCCGGTGGCCTCGACGGCCGCGACGAGGTCGGCGGTCGACGGGTTCATTGACTGACCGCCCGCGACGAGGACGCGAACGCCCAGGGAGCGAAAGATCCGACCGACGCCTTCACCGACGACCACCGCGACGACCGACGTCGTGGGGGCCGCGTCCGGTTCTACGTCGAGCTGCGCAGCACCCCCCTCGCGAACCCAACGTTCCTCGATGACCTGCTCCGAGAGGTCGGTCACGCGGATGTTACGAGGTCGTCCGGCGTCGAGGGCCGCCTCGACGGCCGTGCCGATGTTGTCGGTGTGGATGTGGCAGTTGTAGATGCCGTCGCCGCCGACGATGACGATGGAGTCGCCGATGCCCGACCAGACTTCGCGAAAGGCGTGCATCTTGTCGTTCTCGGCCTCGAGGAAGTACATGACTTCGTAGCGCAAGTCGGCGATCGTCGATTCGCGGGCCTCGGTCTCTTCGCGCACGTGCACGGTGATGGAGTCGGCCGACGGCGCGATGGGCAACGGATCGTGCGCGACGACGCTGCACAGCGCGTCGAAAAGCAACAACAAGCCCGTGCCCCCGGAGTCGACCACGCCGGCCTGCTTCAACACCGGGAGCTGCTCGGGCGTGAAGGCCAGCGCGTCCTTGGCGCGGTCACGCGCGGAACGCACCAGCTCGATCAGCGTCTCGCAGTGGGCGCGCGCTCCCTCGGCGGCGGCGCGCGCTATGGAGAGCATCGTGCCTTCGACGATGCGCACGACGGCCTGGCGGGCCAAGACGTCGGCGTTCTCGAGCGACTCGGCCAGAAGATCGGCCGACACGTCGCCCTTGATCGGAAACTTCGCGACCAGACCGCGAAGCATCTGGGAGAGGATGACGCCGGAGTTGCCGCGCGCGCCCATGAGCGAACCGTGGGCGATGGCCTTGCAGACCTCGGACATCTCCGCGTCGTCGGCCAAGGGGCCAAGTTCTGCGGCGACGGACTCGATGGTGAGCGTCATATTGGTCCCGGTGTCGCCGTCGGGCACCGGATAGACGTTGAGTCGATTGATGACATCCTTATGAGAACGCAGGAGTTCGGAGTAGGTGGCGATCGTTGAACGCAGTTCGCGGGCGGACAGCGTCAACGGAGAGGTCATCGGTTGGTAATGCTACAATGGACCTTCGGTTTAGACCGGTGGCGCCATCGGGCGTCGGCAACCAAGGAGAACGTTCGTCATGGCATCCGTCTGCGAAATCTGCGGTAAGAAGCCGTCGTTCGGCATGAACGTCTCTCACTCGCACCGTCGCACCAAGCGACGTTGGAACCCGAACATCCAGCGCGTGCGCGCCATGGTCGGTGGCACGCCGAAGCGAATGAACGTCTGCACCGGCTGTATTCGATCGGGCAAGGTCACCAAGCCCGTTCGTCGCAACGTCGACGCCTAGTTCAGAGCTGGTGCTGCCAGCCCCGACGTTCGAACTCTTCTCCCCGTAACGTCCTCTGGGTTACGTCCTTCACCACGACGCCAATCTTTAAAGGAGCGCGAAGTCCTCGGTCCTGAAAGACCAGTCGCAGACGGGCCGCGTCGTCGGCGGCGATCAACAGTTCGTAGTCCTCTCCCCCGCTGATCGCCTCGTCCATGGTCGCGCCGTCGGCCACGGGTACGTCACTTAACACGAAGCCCACGCCCGAGGCGTCGGCGAATCGGTGCAGGTCCAGACCGAGCCCGTCGCTGAGATCCATCATGGCGTGAGCGCCGGCGCCGCGCGCGGCCATGCCTTCGACGAGGCGCGGCCACGGTCGTCGGTGCGCGACCACGAGTTCATCCGAAAGAGACGCGCCGGCCCGGCGACGGCGAAGTCCCGCGGCCGATCGACCGAGTGCGCCGGTGACCAAGAGTTCGTCGCCGGGCTGAGCGCCCGAACGGTAGAGCGCCCCACGGCCGGGGCACTCGCCAAAGACCGTGACCGCGACCGTCACGTCGCGACCTTGCGCCAGGTCCCCGCCGACGATCGGGCAGTTGGTCACGATCGAGGCGTCGGCCATGCCGCGATGCAACTCCTCGAGGTCGGTCCCTTCGGGAGCGGTGACCGCGACGACGCAGCCTCGAGGACGCGCTCCCATGGCGGCCAAGTCCGAGACCGCGGCGGCCACCGCTTTGAACCCGAGGTCCTCTAATGGGAAGTATTCGGAATCGAGATGGACACCGAGAACGGCGACGTCCGTGCTGATCACAGCCTGTCCCACGAACGGCGCGAGCACCGCGGCGTCGTCACCGATGTGACGCTCACCCATCGGGATCTTGCTCTGTCCGACTATTTGGGCGATACGCTCAATAACGTCATCTTCACGGCGGGAGTAAACCCCTTCGGGGACTGTTGGGTCAGTCGGCGTGGGCATGAACCTGGTTCGCCAGGAGAACGTCGCGATGTGGCGACGCCTTATGAGTGGAGGAACCCAACGTGTCGTACCCGACCCAACACAAAAAGCTCATTTCGTGGGTGGAAGAGATCGCGCGGCTCACAACCCCCGATCGTATCCACTGGTGCGACGGATCGGACCAGGAGTACGACGATCTGTGCCAGCTCCTCGTCGATCACGGAACCTTTACCCGGCTTTCTCCGACCAAGCGACCGAATAGTTACTACGCCACGTCGGACCCCAGTGACGTAGCGCGCGTTGAGGACCGCACGTACATCTGCTCCAAGGACGAGAAGGACGCGGGGCCGACGAACAATTGGCGCGAACCGAGCGAGATGCGTGAGGTTCTCACGGATCTCTTCAGGGGATCGATGAAGGGACGCACGATGTACGTCGTGCCCTTCTCCATGGGGCCGCTGGGATCGAACATCAGCCACGTCGGCGTCGAGGTCACCGACTCGGCCTACGTCGCGGTCAACATGAAGATCATGACCCGCATGGGCCGCGGCGCGCTCGAGGTGCTCGGCGAGGACGGCGAATTCGTGCCGTGCCTGCACTCGGTGGGCATGCCGCTCAACGAGGGCCAGGCGGACGTGAAGTGGCCGTGCAACGCCGACGACAAGTACATCGTGCACTTCCCGGAGACCCGCGAGATCATCTCCTACGGTTCGGGCTACGGCGGCAACGCCCTCCTGGGCAAGAAGTGCTTCGCCCTGCGCATCGCTTCGGTGCTGGCGCGTGACGACGGCTGGCTGGCCGAGCACATGTTGGTCCTGAAACTCACCAACCCGGCCGGCGAATCGCGCTTCGTGACCGGCGCGTTTCCGAGCGCCTGCGGCAAGACCAACCTCGCGATGCTGGTGCCGACGTTGCCGGGCTGGAAGGTCGAAACCGTCGGCGACGACATCTGCTGGATGAAGCCCGACTCCGAGGGACGGCTCCGCGCGATCAATCCCGAGGCCGGTTTCTTCGGCGTGGCGCCCGGTACCAACATGGTGACGAATCCCAACGCGATGCTCTCGGTCGAGGCCAACACCATATTTACCAATACCGCCATCACGCCCGACGGCGACATCTGGTGGGAGGGCATGGGCGACCCGCCCGAAGGGCTGATCGACTGGAAGGGCCAGCTGTGGTCCAAGGACCTCGGTACCCCGGCGGCGCACCCCAACTCTCGCTTCACCGCCCCGGCCGCCCAGGACCCGGCGATCGCCGCGGAGTGGGAAGATCCCGCCGGCGTGCCGATCGACGCGATCCTTTTCGGCGGCCGACGCGCCAGCGTCATTCCGCTGATCTTCCAATCACGCAACTGGGACCACGGTGTCTTCTTGGGATCAATCCTTTCCTCGGAGACGACCGCCGCGGCGACCGGCGCCGTCGGCAAGTTGCGACGGGACCCCTTCGCGATGCTCCCCTTCTGCGGCTACAACATGGCCGACTACTTCGCTCACTGGCTGACGTTCTCCGAGCGCTTCGACGAGGACAAGTTGCCGAAGATCTTCTATGTCAACTGGTTCCGCAAGGGAACTGACGGACGCTGGCTTTGGCCCGGCTACGGCGAGAACAGTCGCGTGCTCGAATGGGTCTTCGAGCGCACCGCCGGTCGCGGCGACGCCGTCGAGACGCCGATCGGCTTCGTGCCCTCAATGAGCGCGCTCAACGTCGAGGGACTCAACGTCACCGCGGCGGACATGAGCGAACTGTTGACGGTCCACAACGACGAGTGGCGTCACGAGGTGCCCAGGATCCGCGAACACTTCGCCGAGTTCGGTGACGAATTGCCCGCGAAACTCCACGCCGAAGTCGATCGACTCGAAGCGAAACTGGTACAGACGACCTCCGTTTGACGAAGCGGTCGAGAGGCCGTGCTAGACAGTCGGGCAGTCGTTCGCGACGTCTGAGGAGGCCACGGTGATTACGGACCGATTTCGTATCGACGATCAGGTGGCGATCATCACCGGCTCTGGACGCGGCATCGGCGCCGCGAGCGCGATCGCCTTGGCCGAGTGCGGCGCGCACGTCGTCATCGCCTCGCGAACCGCGTCGGACCTCGACGAGGTCGCCCACCAGGTGGAGGCCCTCCAACGTCGTGCCGTGACGGTGCCGTGCGACCTCGCCGACCTCACGGCGATCGCCGAGCTCGCCGCGATCGCGCGCCGGGAGTTCGGTCGCATCGACATCGTGGTCAACAACGTCGGCGGCGCCGTCCCGCTGCCCTTTCTTCTGACGACCCCGGAGTACATGGAAGAGGCCTTCCACTTCAACGTGGCGACGGCCCACGCGTTGAACCTCGCCGCGGTGCCGATCATGCTCGAACGCAGCGGCGGGTCGATCGTCAACATCTCCTCGGTCATGGGGCGCGTGGCCGGTCGCGGCTACGCCGCCTACGGTACAGCGAAGGCGGCCATGGCGCACTACACGCGACTCAGTTCGAAGGACCTCGCGCCCAAGATCCGGGTGAACGCCATCGCGGCCGGTTCCATTGCCACCTCGGCGCTCGAGATCGTGATGACCACGCCGGAGCTGAAGTCGATGATGGAAGAGATGACCTTGCTCGGTCGCATCGGCGACGTCGAAGAGATCGCCGCTGGCGTGATCTTTCTGGCCTCGCCGGCCGGCGCCTACATCACCGGCAAGGTCCTCGAGATCGACGGGGGCATCGACATCCCTAACCTGGACTTCCAGCTACCGGATCTCTAGACGATCCGCTAGTCCACCGTCTCGGCGTCGGCCACGATCAGTCGCGGTCCCGACGGCCAGTCGAAGTAGCGCCAGGTCCAGTTGATCAACACCCGCAGTCGATTGCGAAATCCGACCAGGTACCACAGGTGCAAACCGAGCCACGCGAGCCATCCGAGTCGGCCCTTGACGACCACTCCGTGCGGCAGCTCCGCCACCGCAGCGTTGCGACCGATCGTCGCCATGATGCCCTTGTTGTGGTAATGGAAAGGCGTCGTCACCTCGTGGTGGACGACGTGCAGTATTTGCTCGGCGCAGTGTCGGCCACTTTGAATGGCAACTGGCGCGAGTTGTGGACAGTACTCACCATCACGTAGCGGCACGGCCGCGGCGTCACCGACAGCCCAGACGTTGATGCTGTCGAAGAGCCGAAGGTCCGCGCCGACGCGAACCCGTCCGCCGGGACCGGACGGCGCCTCCAAGTCCTCGGGCAACGCGTCGCCGGCCGAAACGCCGGCGGCCCAGATAACGACGGCGCACTCGATTTGCTCACCGTCGCTGAAACGGATCGAGTGTTCATCGATCGACACGACCGATCGCCCGAACTCGACGTCGACCCCGGTCGATTCGAGTCGTCGCTTCGCGTACGCGCTGGCGCGCTTGGGAAAGGCCGTCAACAGTCGCGGCGCCACGTCGACCAACACCACGCGGATCCGCGCCGGGTCCAAACGAAGGCCGTCGCGCTTGATGGCAATGGCGATCAACTCCGACAACGCGCCCGAGGTCTCGACTCCGGTCGGACCGCCCCCGACCACCACGAACGTGAGGTCCGGTGAATCGTGGGAAACCTCGCTGCGGACCTCGGCCTCTTCGAGCACCGAGAGCAGCCGATTCCGGAGGCGTCGAGCGTCGGCCAAGGTGTAGAGCGGCATGGCGAACTGCGACGCGCCGGGAACGCCGAAGAAGGCGGCGGTCGCCCCGGTCGCGATCACCAGGTGGTCGTAGTCAATCTCCGAACCGTCACCGAGCGTGACGAGATTTCGTGCCTGATCGACGCTGCGCACGCGACCGTGACGAAATCGCACGTTCGCGGCGTGGCCGAAAATCGTGCGAATCGGAAAGGCCACGTCGGCCGGCTCAAGACCGGCCGTCGCCACTTGATACAACAATGGCAAGAACGTGTGGAAGTTGTGCTGGTCGATAATGGTGACCCGAACGTCCTGATGGGCCAGGCCCTTGGCAGTGGCGACGCCGCCGAATCCCCCACCGATAACGACGACGTGGGGCAACGACGCGAGGTTCCCAGGAACGGAGCGGGAGGGAATCGCCATGTCAGGGCCAGCATAATGAAGGGCCGAATTACGCCGTTACGCGTGCGCGAAGCGACGCCCGAGTCCGTAGACGAGGCCGGCGACGATCATCAGTACGGCGAGTAAACCATCCCCGACCGAGAAACGCATCGTGATGGCGACCGGTATCACCGCGCCGACCACCCACAGCAACTGCTGACGGACGGCGAAGCGCGCGAAGGTCCGGCCCTGGGCACCGGGCGCCACGTTGCGTTGCGTGATGGCGTCGAAGGTGGGCTGGGCGACCGCGGCGCACAGTCCCAGCCAACCGGCCAGGAACACCTGGGCGATGAGCGTCGGATGGAACGAGGCCACGCCGGCGCCGAGTCCGGTGGCGAGCAGCGCCAGCGTCAGCAACGTCGACTCCGGTACGGCGTTGCGGACCCGCGTGACCAGCGCCAGTCCGACGAGCGCCCCGAGGGCGCTGAGCGTCAGGGCGACGGCGAAGTAGCCGAGACCGGCGTTCTCGCGTCGAAGGCCGAAGGCGAGCAGGAACGTCGCGAATCCCACGGTGAAGCGCATCAACGCTGCCGCGCTGAGTCCCCACACGACTTCAATGTCGCCCATCGGGTTGAGGGCGTTGCGATCGCGCTCGGCCTGTGTCAGGCCGACGACCTCGTCGCGCACGACCTTCGAGGGGCGCTGGAGTCGCACGCTCGCGACGGTCGCCGCGACGAAGACGAAGGAGGCCGTGATCAGCACGCTCGGAGCCCCTATTCCCTTCAAGATTCCTGCGCCGATCGAGCCGACGAGGAGTCCACTGAGCGTGCCGAGTAAAGTCAACTGCGCGTTGAATCCGGAGTAACCCCTTTCTTGTTGGACCTCGGCGCTCGGCCACCCCGCACCGCCGACGTGATCCGAATGCTCGCGCAACTGATCGGTGCGTGCCATCTCGGGCACCAGCGCCCCGCGGGTGACGACGTAGAGCTTCGAAGAGATCAGCACCACGAAGGCCAACGGAAAGAGCCAGAGCGAGTTGAGGTGTTCGCTCATCGACCAACACAGCACGACGCGCACGATCGCCGACAACGCCACCAAGATGCGCCGTCCATTCGCCGACTTGTCGATGAGCGGTCCGAGCAACGGCGACACGACCGCGAAGGGGGCGATCGTCAACAAGAGATAGGCCAGGACTCGCCCCTTGGCCTCAGTTGGTGAGACCGAAAAGAACAGTGATCCGGCCAGTGAGACCGTGACCAGGGTGTCGCCCGCCATCATCAAGACGTGCACGAGCGCGAGACGACCGAAGGCCGTCCGTTGATCGAAGAGTTCCTGCGCGGAGGCCCACGCGAGGGAACCAAAGCCCCGTCGTCGCACGACCACGAGCGTAGGTGATGACCGTTCGATCCACGAAGCGAGCGCGGCAGCCCTCCGCTAAACCGTCTCGACGAGTACGTCGCGACGACGAGTTCGTTCATCCCGCGTCCACCACGCAAACACTGACTCAGTTCGAGAAGCAGCCTTGGTGGTAGATGACACTGGGCAGAATGCTCGCCTTGCAGTCGACGGAGCGAGAGACGATAGCCCATCGACCACTGATCGCGTCGTACGCCAGCACTTCGGTGACGCCGATCGCCTGTTCACCGGTGCCGACGGTCGCCCAGACGTAGGCCCACTGGCCTTCGCACCCGAAGTTCTGAATCGACGCGAGGTGGAACTGGCTGTCAAAGGCCTGACCCAGCGCCGACGTCGTGCACGGAACCGGCGGGGCGGCCGACGCCGAACTCGAGGTCGTGCGGAAACTGAGTACCACGAGGGCGATGAGCACCAACGCGGCAATCACGAATCGCGAAATCCTCACGCAGTAACTACACCACAGATTCTGCGTTAGGTGACGAAAGAATCACGCCGAGCAGGGTGGCCATCGAGACCTCCCACTCCGCGTTGTCAATCGGCGTCGTCGACACGTCGTCGAGCGTGCGCCCGACCAAGAGGACTTGAATGAGTACGGCGACCGAATGGGCCGAGAGGTTACGGTTGAGCCACTCCCGCTGCTGACCGTATTCCACTATCGACTCCAGCTCGCTGGTGAGGCGCGATTGGGTCTCGCCGATGAGTATGCGCAGCTCGGGACGCATCATGGAGGCCGCGACGATACGGGCCCGCAAGGCGCGACGGGCGCGACGCTCGTCGCTCGAGGTGAAGGTGCCGATGAGACCCTGCATGGCCACCAGGTACTCTTCGTTGGTCTTTGACGTGACGCTGACGATCTGTAGTGTCGCAATGTCCTCTTGTGCCAATTTGGTGAACATCTGGTGATAGGCCGCGTCGATGACGCCTTCGCGCGATCCGAAGTGGTGGTACACCGAGCCGTAGTTGACGCCGGTCGCCTCGCAGATTTCCGGAATGCGAATAAGCGATTCATCGGCCTTCATGAGGCGTTCGCCGACCGCGTCCAGGACGGCCTGCATGACCGGCGCGGAGCGGTTCTGTTTCGACATCAAAATATGTTAACCGGATGAATTAAAACTTTGACAATCTGTATAGCGCAAACTACCTGTTCACGGGGCGATTGTTCGAAAGTTGTGTCGCCGACAATCGCGTCGTGTCAAGCTCGGAGAACGCTGGAGCAGGCTCGGTAATAGGGACCGGCGCCGAATTTACGGTTGGCAGTTGGGTGCGCAGGGCGTGAAGTGCACCGAATGGAAGATGGCCGTCACGAAGAAAATGATGAAGACGACCCCGGCAACGCCGACCCAGCCCAGCACGATGCCGGCGGTGGACATTCCAATCCCTCGCTGACCAGTTCGCGCAATCTCGCGCTTGGCCATGTAGCCGAAGACCAGTGCCAGGATCGAACCAACCCCGTAGAGCCACACGATGCCCAAGACCATGGAGGCGATGGCCATGCCGTTGAACTCCGAGGACTGCTTGACGACGATGGAAGGCGCACTGAAGGTGTTGACCCCGCAGACCCGACAGAACGCGGCGTTGTCGGCGTTGTTATGACCGGCCGTGCACAGCATCGCCCTCCTTCACCGGGCTAACGGTAATCGCTGGTCGGTGGTTCACCAGGTGACTGGTAATTCCGCCATACCCCGCAAGAACGGGTGGGGCTGGTAGGTCGGTGTGTATCCTTCGGCCAGTCGAAGTCCCGGGAGACGGGTCGTCAGCACTTCCAAGGCGATGCGCGCTTCCAACCGGGCCAGCGGAGCGCCGATGCAGTGGTGAATGCCGCGACCGAAGGCCAAATTTGGCGCGACGCGTCCGCGTTCGATCGAGAAGGAGTTGGCGTCGGTGTAGTAGCGCTCGTCGCGGTTGGCGGCCAAGTAGACGAGAAAGAGCTTCTGGCCGGCCGAGACCGACTGGCCGAGCAACTTCGTATCGCGGGTCGCGATTCGCCACATCCCGTAGACCGAGGGATCACAACGAAGGGCCTCGTCGAAGAACTGCGGTCCGAGGCTCGGTTCCTCCACCAGAGCCCGCCAGCGCTTCGGTACCGACAAGAGCCGCCAGAGCACGTTGGTCAGTTCGTGGGCCAACGTCTCGTGGCCCGCCAGGAAAAGCCCCGGGACGAGGGACAGCATTTCTCGCTCACTTAAGTTGAACTCGTCACGACCTCGGGCGATAACGGTCAACAGGTCGTTCTGGGGTCGGACGTAGCGCTCGTCAATCAGACGCGTGATCATCCGGTGCATCTCGAGAANNGACGGCATGGCTTTTTTGGGCATGCCGAGCAGCAACGCAACGACCCGCAACGGCAAGGGATACGAGAACTGGCTCAGTAGATCGGCGCTCGATTCTTTGGCGATTCCGTCAACCAGCTCTTCGCAGGTGTAACGGATCATGGCTTCGTGTGACGCCACGCTGCTCGCGGTGAAAGAGCCTTCCATCACGTTTCGCAACCTCGTGTGATCCGGCGGGTCGACTCCAATCAGGGTGCCCTCCATCGGGATTTCGTCGCCGAACAGGTCGATGACCTCGGGCGACAGCAGTTCCGTGATGGACAGGATCTCTTTGGAACAGAAAAGTTCCGGGTCTCGTAGGACCGACACCACGTCGTCGTAGCGGGTGACGATCCACGCGCCGAGAATGGGACTGAAAAAAATGGTGCCTTCGTCGCGCGCTCGAGTCAGGACCGCGTCGGGGTCCGTCATGAACACCGTGTCGAAGGGGTTGAAAACCGACTCCAAGGGAATGTTCTCGTCGGTGGTTCGGACTGCCATGGTGCTGAGACCTACGTTCGATAGTCAGTGGGAGATTGCTCGGCCCGAAATCGCCGACGCATTGACGACGCCGCCAATGTACCAAGCGTGAGTTTCGTTTCAGCGGACTTGCGGTGTGAGGACCGGGACTTCTGAGCGTGAGTGACATCGTTGAGCGATGTCCGACAGTGGGTCTGCCGGATAATTGACACTGGTGGTCACCGAAAAAGAGATGATCAGGGAGTATTTTTGTTGTATGGATCCGAGTGTTCAATTCCTCTTGGGTAATGACGTTCCGACTTCCGAAGGAGCGACGATCCACTCGATCGTGCCTCCACCTGAACTGATTGACGACGACAAGGTTGGCTTTACCATCGACGTCGCCGTGCGACTGGATCGAGAGCAGTCAGATCAGAACGCTGAACCAGGCGTCATCGTTTCCATGGTCGAGAATCCACCGCAGGAGTTGGCCGACTCCGCCTAATCGGATAGTCGATTACTCGATCGACTGAGATATCTCCCATATGAATCCGTCGGGATCCTTGAAATGCGCCGTTCGCCGTCCCCAATCGCGATCCATCGGATCAACGATGAAGGCGACGCCCATCGACCTGAGACGCTCATAGGCTTCGTCGACGTTCTCGACGAATATGTTGAACAGCCCCACCGGTCGTTGGCCGCGGGTCGTGCCCAGCACTTCCCCGGGCAGCATGTCTGAGGCGGAGGGAACGGTCACCAGCAAGAACATGACGTCGCCAATAAACAATCCAGCCGAAGTATCGTCTCCGAATTCGAGAGAGAAACCGAGAGCGTCGATGTAGAAGGCCTTGGCTCGTTCCAGATCCTCGACGAACAATACTGGTGGTCCAAATTCGCCAATTGCTGGACTCAAAGGTGACCTCCGTGGAACAATTCTTTCGCCAGTCAAGCATTGCTGGTGCCACCAAGGTAGCTCGACCCTGTATCAGATCCATTTCGTTAAGTTCATTATCTCTACAAATCCATCGGGTATGGTCGTCACACCCGGTACCCAGGAGACGTGACATGCGACGAGCGAGGATTTCCACGACCGTGCGAGCGCTGGTCTGTGTCATGACGGTGATCGTCGCTTCGACCTTCGCGCTCGCATCCACTTCGGTCGTGTCCGCCGCGGGTTCAGTGATATTTCTGAACCCCGGGGTAATCGTGGCCAGTCCGGGGCGAATGTGGGTCGGCAACAATTCGGGCAATTCGATCACGGAGATCAACAGCGCCAACGGTGATCTCGTGCGCTACGTCACCACTCGGGCGGAAAAGAGTCTTCGATCCGACGCCATGGTGGTCAGTGGATCGCACCTCTGGGCCGCCGCGAAATACTCGATTGGAGAGTTCAATCTGTCCAACGGATCTTTGGTCCGCGTGATTGACAAGACCGCCGACGAAATCAATGCTCCAGATGAAGTGGCCGTGCAAGGTTCTCACGTGTGGATCCTGAACAGTCAGACCGCTCCGCACCTCGTAGAACTGAACGAATCGAATGGTTCACTCGTAAAAGTGGTTCTGGTCCCGAACGCGCACGCCTTCGTCGTGAGCGGGCGTCACCTGTGGATTGCGAACCCGTTCCCCACTTCTCAAAGCACCATTACCGAAGCCAAGACTTCTGATGGCTCGGTCATCCGAACGATCAAAGCCCCGGTCCTGGGACTCAAAACCGCGGCCGCCCTCGTCACGTCCGGAGACCGGCTCTGGGTCACGAGTGGAGACTCGCACGAAATCGCCGAACTCAACACCGAGACCGGCAAGCTGATCCGACGCATCATATTGCCCTTCGCGGGATCTGCGGCTTCTACGACACTGATCGCGAGTGGCTCGCACCTCTTCATGTCGACGTTCTCAGTCCACGGGGTGGTCGTCGAAGTCAATCAATCAAATGGTGCAGTCGTTCGAATATTCAAAACTTCTTCGTCACAGGCTTATCAAGGTTCCAGCGCGATCGCCGTCGCCGGTAACACATTGTGGGTCGGCAGTCGAAAGATCGGAGTCGACGAGTTCGACGTCACCACCGGCGCCCTCATTCGGAATATTAAATAATGACACCGATTTCAACATTTCACGAATTGCCCTTGACGAGCACCTAACCGCAATCAGTGTTCGGCGACCAAGAGGACGGTGGTACCGGTTAACTTTTTGGATTGCCTCGAAAGGCCACCACGCGGTACGACGACGCGACCAACATGAGGCCGTCACCAACGCTCGGCGTGGTGAAGTCGTTATCGACGGAGCCAATCGAGGCCTGCTGTCGAACGTTTCCCGTTGCTGCGTCGAGTCCGTACACGACGCCGTTCTTTCCCACGGTCCACACCAGACCGGCCGCCACGATGGGCGGGCCACCGCCCACGTTCGCGCTCCACAACACCCCGAGTGACGGAGGTGTCTTCGTGACGCGAAGGGCGACCGGACCACTCAGACAGGGCAAGTACGCCGTCATACCCACGATCGCACTTCCGCCGTCGATGTCATTTGAACATAGGGAAGACAGGCTCGCTTCCTGGCTTCCTATGCCGCCCAAATGAGCCCCGTTCAAGAGATAGGCGATCCGCGACTTACCCGCGAGGATCACTTGCCCGTCGGCCAGTAGCACGGGCGCCGTCGTCATGTCGAAGTCGGCCGCGTTGTCCGACGCCCAACTCGACGGAGCAAAGTACTGCTCTAGTCGTCCGGTCGCGGTGAGCTCGAGCACCGAGTCACTGTCGTCAAACGCCTGGCCCGCACTGTGCACCGACCCGTTGCCGACGCTGACCCACACGTTGCCCTTCGCGTCGACGACCGGCGCGGCTCCACCCATCCACACGGCCCCCTGGCTATTGCCCGCCTGATTGTCGACGGTGAAGATCGCGGGCCTCGAGCCACCCTCCAACACCGATATGACCCGGCCACGGTACGTCGCGCAGTCGCCGTAGTTGCCGCCCATTCCAAAGACGACGCGTCCGCCGACGAGGTTCAGCCCGGTCCTCTGCAGTAGTGCCGCCGGATCGGAACCGGTCGGGTCGACGCGCTGACTTAACTCAATGGCGCCGGTAGTTGTACTGAGTCCCACGAGAAAGTGTTCGGGACGTCCGTTCTTGAGCTCGTCGGTTACGACGAAGATTTCACGACGCGCCGGGTCAATGACGGGCGTGCCGGTGATCCCTACGGTCGGCGAGATGTTCCCGCACGGCAGATCTGATGACGGTACGGCGGTAGCTAGATGTCGCGACCACACCACCGAGCCCCGCGATGAGGTGAGCGCGTAGACCGTGTCGCTTTCGGTAGCCACGAAGACGTCACTGGCATAGACGAGCGGCTCGCCGTAGATCTCTCCATTCAATATCGGAGACGTCCACGCCCTACGGGCGGTGTTGACGGAATTCAATGCGGTGGAGACGCCGATGCTGGCCGCGTCCCCGTGATAGACGGTCCACGAGGTTCCAACCGACGCCGCTGTCGCTGGTCCTGGTCCGACACCCAACAAGACCGACGCCAGCACCGTTGCGGCCGCCAACATCGTGATTAACGCCGAGTGAGAATGATGGTTTCGCATCGTCACTTCAAACTAACTCGGAGATATCGTTCGCGTGACGCAGGATCCGATTCGATCGTCGTACCGAAAGCTCAGAATCTCGATTGCTGGAACAGCTTGCCTTTTAACGATTCCCCAGTCGGACCTGGCCGTCGAGCAACTCCCGAGCGATTTCGAGGTGTCCCGAATGCGTCGCCGTCTCTTCGATCATGTGGAGGACAACCCATCGAACGTTCGGAACTTCTGCGTCTCCGTGACGTCCCTTGGGTTTCGCCGACATTGACGTCTTGGCCAGGACGGTGTCGGAGAGGTCGCAGGTCTCTTTGTAGTTGCGAAGAATCTCGGCGGAAGGAACATCGGAGATAAAGGCGGCGTAGGGGTCGTACGGTACAAAACCCTCTTCCGATGAGAAGTCCTCGACGTTGCCTTCAATGACCTGTTGAAACCAGTGAAACTCAGCGCCGCCCAAATGTTCGACGAAGCCCGCGGGTGTCCAACCCGAGGGAACCACCGACGTGTGCCAACCCTCTTCGCTGAGACCCTCCACGATCGATCGTACGGAGGCTCGTTGGTACTCAAGGAAGGAAATAAGCGCTGCCTTTTCGTCGTCTTCTTCCGTCATGACGTCACCCTTTCTTACGGCCGTACACGCGTTCGATCGTTCTCGAACGAGTCACGTCGCGGTATCCAATGCCGGCGTCGAACGCCAGAAGCTCTAACCCGAAATCGAGTTGTATACCGTCGCCACCGATGGCTCAGTCATTTCGACACCGAGTTCAGCGAGGATGGGAACGAGGGTTTGCCCAAAAGCTTCGAAGTCCTCGTGAGAATCCCAAATATCGAAAACCTGAATCGCGCCGTCTGACTCCAACGCGAAGTGGTTTGATCGTCCCTTTGGTGACCCAGCGCCTGCGGCCTCCAACTTCTTGATTGCCTCGTCGTACTTTTCAGGTGTGAATCCCACGTGCACGAAATAGATTCCCAAAGCCATTATTCACTGCCTCCCTCGGACCAACTCTTGATTCGATTCGGTCAAGGTATCAGTTATTCGGACTGCGCACATGACCGATTTTCTGCATGACCGTTCGGTAAATGGGGATCGAAAACCATGATCGAAGGATCATGACGTGGGAGCCAATGAATGGAATAGTCCGGTGGAGTCGGGTCCTTACGAGAACGACTGCGTCGCATGTCCGGAGTTGTCGGAAAGTGCCGATGGCGTCGGGCCCACTTTCACCTATATATACGTATCTAAATACGGGTCGTGACCGTTCATTGCGCCGTCCAACCGCCGTCAATGGAGATCGCGGCGCCGGTAATCGTCTCTGCTTCATCGCCGCAAAGAAATACGGCCATGGCACCAATGGACTCGGGCGTCGTAAATTTGGACATTGGCTGCTTTTCGGCCAGCAGACGCTCCATCTCGACTTCTACCGTGGTCCCGGACTGCTCAGCTCGATCAAGTAACTGGCCCTCAACGAGCGGCGTGAGAACCCAGCCCGGGCAAATGGCATTCACAGTGACACCATGATCGGCCAGTTCGAGGGCGGCCACTTTCGTGGCGCCGACAATGCCGTGCTTGGCTGCGACGTAGGCGATTTTGTTCGGGCTCGCTACGAGTCCGTGCGCGGAGGCCACGTTAATGATGCGGCCCCAACCGTTGGCTTTCATTGCGGGAATGGCGGCCTTCATCGAGTAGAAGGCGGCCGACAGATTGAGTCCGATGATCGCTTCCCAGCGATCATCAGGAAACTCCTCGATGGGTGCGACGAATTGTATGCCGGCGTTGTTGACGAGCACGTCGACACTGCCGAGGACGTCAATCGTCTCGACGACGAGTCGGTTCACCTCTTCACGACGGGACAAATCGGCATCGTCGAAAGCGACGTGCCCCCCATGCTCCTCGGCGAGTTGCGCACGCACCCTTTCAATGTCGTCCGCGTTGCCAAATCCGTTCATCATGATCGAAGCTCCCGCACCGGCGAGAGAACGAGCGATCCCCAACCCGATGCCGCTCGTCGACCCTGTGACGAGCGCCACTTTCCCCTCGAGTGTCATCCGCCACCTCCCTTTCTCAACCCTTGGAACGCCGACAAAAGAGTGGCCGCCGAAGCCCGGCGGAACCGGCGGCGCACGACGAGTCCGGCGATGCCCCCCGGGGCGAAAAATACGAACAGGACGAATATGGCGCCCAGGAGAAATTGGGGCTCGGAAAGTGGTACCCGCAGCACCGCCGGAAGTCGGGTGAACGTCGGCTCGGCGCCGACCTTATCGAGGTACTGCTGAAGATAGACGTAGACCATGGCACCCACGACCGCTCCCCAGCGGGTGCCGGCTCCGCCCAGGACCACCATGATGAGGATCGAAAGGGTCACCGTTGTCGACGCCACGACACTCGGCACGGCCGTGCCGATCACCAAGATGTAGACAATGCCGCCGCCGGTGGCGATGAGCGAGGAGACGACGAACGAAACCAACTTGAAGCGATAGGGACGTACCCCGAGCACGTCGAGCCGGAGCTCGTTCTCTCGAATCGCGACGAAGACGTGTCCGGTGACCGACTCGGTGACCAGCCAGACGATCAGGTACGCAACTACCAGGAACGCGAGAGCAACCCAGTAGAGGTTTCGCGTGTTCGACACGGCACCCGACAGGAAGGAAGGCATTCGAGTATAGGAAAGGGAGAGTCCCGTATCGCCGCCCGTCAGATTGTGCGGATTGCTCTCCACTAAGAAGTAGAAAGCCTGAGCGAACGCCAAGGTCACCATCGCGAAGGCGATGCCGTGGACTCGCAGGGCAATCGCGCCGAGCACGACCGCGAGTACCAGAGAAACGCCGAACGTCACTAACAACGACGGGAAGAGCGACCATCCCCAATGAGTCAAGGCGATGTCGAAGACGTAGGTTCCGACCGCGAAGTACAGGACGGGGCCCAGGGACATCAGGCCGGTGTAGCCAAACATCATGTCGTAACCAACCGCGACGCCCGCGAACATGAAACACAGCGCCAGCACCTCGAGCGTTCCCGTGGAGTTCACGATGTCGAGCGTGCCCGGCAGTACCCAGGGCACGTGGAGGCCGATAAAGGGCAGCACGATGAAGAGGCCGAGGACGATGGCTCCCACGAGAAGGCCCGCGCGACGTGAGGGCCATCTCATGCGACTCTCCCGAACAGGCCCCGCGGCCGCCACTCCAAGACCACGGCCAACAACAACACGGTCGAGAGATCACCGATCTGGGCCCAGCCACTGTGGCCACCAATATAAAAGGACGTGTACTGCTGCAATAGCCCCACCGCGAGGGCCGCCACCGCCGAACCACGGATCGAACCCAGGCCTCCGATGACGACCACGATGAAGGCAAAGATTAGGAGGCTGTCGCCTTGATTGGGCGAGACGAGGTCGCCACTGAAGACAATGGTGTATAGGATGCCCGCGAGTCCGGCCATGGCCCCACCGATAACGAAGACCAGAGTGAAAGCCCGACCGACGTCGATCCCGAGAGCGCGCACCATTTCGCGATTCTCCACGCCGGCGCGAATGATGATGCCGTAGCGCGTGAGCGCCAGAAACATCTCCAACCCGATCAAGACGAGGACGCCGGCGCCGATCGCGAGAAAGCTCGCGTTGGGCAAATAAAGTCCTCCGATGTGCGTGGGCTCGATGAGCCACAGCGGCACTGGAATCTGTAGAGCGGTACTGCCAAAGCCTCCCATAAGAAGACCGACACCCGCGAGGTCCAATCCGATCGTGATCAGAATCTGACTAATGGGTTTGCCGTAGAGGGGTCGAATGAGAATCAGCTCGGTGACGCCGGCCGCCAAAGCGCCGACCACGGTGGCGCCAATGATCGCCAATATCACCAGGGTCGGCGCGCCCAGCGATGACGGTAGTCGCGTCGCGATCTCGTATCCCGCGTACGCGCCGAGCGTCATGAAGAGACCATGGGCGAAGTTAAGAACGTCCATGAGTCCATAGATCAGCGAGAGACCCGACGCCGCAAGAAAGTAAATGGCGCCGAGGGCCACCCCGCTGAAGGTCAGGACGAGGAAAATGTTCACGCGGCCCCGGCCACTCCCAGGAGTTGTCGCACGAGTGTCGGGTCCTCGAGGTCGACGACCTCGCCGCGGTGCACGACCTCGCCGTGGTCGAGCACGACAATGCGTTGGGCGAGACGCTTTACGACGCTCAAGTTCTGCTCCACCAGCAGCACCGTCGAGTGCTCCGCCGCGCGTTCAAGAACGCCAGCGAATTCGCTCACGATTTTCGGGGCCAGTCCTTTGGAGGGTTCGTCAATGAGCAGCAAGGGCCGATGGTTCAAGAGTGCTCTCGCGATCGAGAGCATCTGTTGTTGGCCGCCCGAGAGGGTGCCGGCTCGCTGGCGGCCGCGCGTTTTCAACTCGGGAAAGAGCGAGAACACTTCGTCGTACTGGGCGCCGCTGCCACTCTCGGCGAGACGGAGGTTCTGTTCCACGGTCAGGCCGGAAAAGACGTCACGATCTTCCGGCACGTAGCCGATTCCCAGGCGCACGATGCGGTGCGTTGGCCAACCGCTAACTTCGTTGCCCAGAACCTGGATTCGGCCGCTACTCGCCACCAGACCCAGGATCGCTCGTAAAGTCGTCGTCTTGCCGACGCCGTTGCGTCCGAGGAGAGCGGTGACGCCGCCCGAAGGAACGGAGAAACTGACGCCCTGGAGGACGTGCGAGCCGGAGATCGAGACGTGCAGGTCCGAGATCTCGACGGCATTGGTCACAACGGCTCTCCGAGGTACGCCGCTTGAACGCTTTCGTTGGCCATGACCTCTTGGGGCGTCCCGCAAGCGAGAAGTCTTCCAAAATCGAGAACGGCGACCTTTTGGGCGAGTCCTACGACGACCGCCATGTGATGCTCCACCATCAACACGGTTCGCCCCTCAGAGTGCAGTCGCCCAATGAGCTCGGTCAACCGCGGTACGTCTTCGGTATTGACGCCGGCCATGGGCTCATCGAGCAAGAGGACCTTCGCCCGGGCGGCCAAAAGAATCGCCAATTCGAGCTTGCGCTTGTCGCCGTGACTGAGCGCTGCGGTGGTCTGATGAGCGACGCTCGTAAGACCGACTTCCTCAAGGGCCGACTCTGCCGCGGTGGTCGCCTCATCGCTCGCACGAGGACGTCGCCACAACTTCATGTTTCCACCGAGGCGGGCTTGCGCCGAGAGTCGTGCATTCTCGAGCACACTGAGCGAATTGAACAGACTTGACGTTTGAAACGTACGACCGATGCCGAGTCGGGCACGACCGGACGAACTCACTCGCGCCAAATCCCGCCCGAAGAATTCGACGGTGCCCGACGTTGGCGCGATCAAACCACTCATGAGGTTGAGAAAGGTCGTCTTCCCAGCCCCGTTGGGCCCGATGATGCCGAGAAAACTTCCCTCTTCAATCTCGAGATCGATTTCGGAGAGGATGTCCGCTCCCCCGACCCGGAATCCCAGGTCCCTCACGTGGAGCGCGAAGGACCTGGGACCCGAACTATCTGTCATTGGGGAAAACTTTAACTATTTGCTGAAGTGCGCCGCGACCGGAGGAGCCGTGGCTGAGGCGCTTAAAGTGCGCAACACGACGGGCTTGTAGCCACCGTTGATCGTCGAGACCAAACTCACCTGGTACATCGGCTGGAGCATGGCGTGGTCCGACACGCGAATGGTCTGTTCACCTTTCGGCGCGAGGAAGCTCCATCCCGCGAGCCCCTTGATCATCGAGTTGACGTTCGTCCCGTCGCCAGTTTGTATGGCGCGCACCAACATCTGTGCCCATACGAATCCGTCCGGCGTGAAGAGGTCGGGCTGCTGGTGGTACTTCTGTTCCATCGCCTTGATGAGGTAGTCGTTGGGCTTGTTTGACGAACCAGCTGAGACGTACAGCGACAGGTAATTGAACGACGTGCCAATCGTGCCGTAGAACGGGTACGTCACGATGTTCGCGAGACCCGTGACAACGTGCGCGGTAGCGAGGGCTCCCTGCTGCTGGAGCGCTTGCATGAGCGGCGCACCAGTTGTACCAGCCCAGGCGAGAAAGATGATGTCCGGGTGGTCCTGTTGCACCTGCAACGCCGTCGACGTGAAGTCCGTCGTCGTGAGGGGAACGAGGAGGTTATCTACGGTGTCGCCGAGACTCTTGAACGCATTCGTCGCGTCGGTGACGTAGGACTGGCCGAAGGCGAAGTCTTGACCGAGCACGAGGATGGTCTTGCCGGTTCCCAGCGCCTGCACGTAGGACTTCGCGGTCTGTACGTCCTGGTAAGTCTGTCGACCGGAACGGAACGTGTAGCGGTTCACGCCAGTGATTGCGTCGTCCGCGGCCGCGCCCGAGATGTAGAGAACTTTGTTCGCCGGAGCGAGAGGTGCGAGTTCATCGGCGATACTCGAGTCGCCGGTACCACCGATGATCTTGTAGCCTGCGCCCACGTACGCCTTGAAGTCCGAAACGGCCGTCGTCGGATTGTCGGCGTCGTCGTCCCAGTTGATGGCGAGCTTCTGACCGTTCACTTTGTCGGTGCCGTTGGTCGCGTACTTCAGACCGATGTTGAAACCCTGGCGCCACTCCGTCTCGTACGCCGAGTAGATGCCCGTCTGTTCCAAGATCATGCCCACTTTGATGGCGGGCTTTGCCTTGGTGGCGGCCGCGCCCGACAGCTGAGACGTGCCGACACTCAAACCGAGAGCCACCATGGCCACCGACATCGTGACCGCCGTCAAACGAAAGATTCTTTTCATTTCCCCCCTTGGAGCGCCGCCCCCTTGACCGCGTGAGCGAAATTCAAGCAGAGTCGTACAGGAATGTCAAGTGAATCACCTCTCATATTTTGGTCCTCTGGTGGTGTCGCTGGCCGAAACCGGCTGCCAAGTCCCCGGAGTTCAATCGTTCGGACGCGTTCGACTCAGCAATCCCTGAGCGATCACTCACCCGTTAATATCTGGCGGTTCACTGGAGCTGAGTCCTCTGGAACGCCTAACGAAGAGCGGCCTCCACTGCGGCGCGCGAAATGTTGGCGCCGCGGGTGCTGCCCGGCACGAACTGCATCTTGTTGGGCGTATAGGCAATCGTGATGCCGAGGTCTTGATCCATGAGGACCAGTGAACCGAGCCCGGCCCAGAAGCAACCTCGAGGACCCAGCGGCGTGACGCTGCTCGCCAGGCCGTAGCCCATCCCAAAGTTCATTTCAACGCCGAGAACTAAGTCGACGCCGTGGGCTTGGGTCTCGAAGATTCGCGCGCCGGTCTTCTCGGAAAAGAATCTCGTCCCGTTGAACTCGCCATTGTTGGCGACAATCGACTGGATCAACGCAACCGAACGGGCGTTGCCGTGACCGTTCGAGGCGGGGATCTCCGCTGCACGCCACCATCGGTGCCGCGGCCATGTGAAATCGATCGGTGGATTCATCCACGAGCGATACGCGATCGAAGCCGGATCCAAACCTTCGACGACATTGCCGTCGCCCGGAATCACGAAACTAACGCGAGCCTCTTCTGACTCGGGTAGACCGACGTGAAAATCAACGTCGAGAACCTCGGTCACTTCGGACTTGAAGAAATGAGCAAAGGACGTACCCGTGATGCGACGTACAAGTTCGCCGATCAGATATCCCTGCGTCACGAGGTGATATCCCGACGTCGTGCGCGCTTCCCACCACGGAGCCTGTGCGGCCAGAGCGCCAGCGCAAAGATCCCAGTCGGCGAGGTCCTCGGGATTCAACGCTGCCTCAAAGCCGGCGAGTCCCGAGGTGTGGCCCATGACGTTGCGAACCTCGATGGATTCCTTGCCCCGTTGGGCGAATTCCGGCCAATACTTGGCCACCGGAGCGTCGAAGTCGAGCTCGCCGCGATCATGAAGCATCAACGCGACGAGGAAGGTCATAGTTTTCGTCACGGACCAGACGTTCAATATCGTGTCGCGTTGCCAGGGTTGGGTCATCGTTTCGTCGGTATACCCACCCCAGATGTCCGCCACGAGCTCACCGCGCAACACGACGGCAATCGAAGCGCCCACGTCTTCGCCACTGATCAACTGTCGTTCGAAGACGTCACGCAGCGACGCGAAGTTATCGGTGGTATAACCCTGAACGATTGACATGACGTCTCCAATTCTCCGTTCACGACGGCGGTGAAGTGTTCCAGACAATAGCGACTCGAATCTCGCCAACACGAGGTTTTTCGTGGCGGCGCGAAAATCATTGACCGGCTTGAGAGTCAATTGCTAGGACAACGTGACGTCGCTACCCCTGATTGGCGACAGCTGCTAAAGAGGGATGCATGACGAGTGTCATGGTCACCAGCGCCGCGCGACCGGTGGCATTCGACCGTCGAGGGAACGCTGCAGAAATCTTCGGGCCAGCCCCTCGAAGTGAGTCGATAGAGTACGCGATGTGCACGTAGCGACTCTCGGGGGTGTCCGTGGCGAATGACTCTTCGGTTCGACCAGGGGCATCCGGACCGCCCGACCTCGAACGCGACGAGTCAGTCGTTGCCGAGTCACGGTCGAGCAAAGGCAAGGGGGCGCGCACTCGGAGCAAGTTGGTTCAAGCGGCCGAAGAAGTGTTCTACACCTACGGTTACTACGACGCGTCGATTGTCAAGATCACGGAAGCGGCCAGCGTCGCTCAAGGAACTTTCTACGTCTATTTTCGCAGCAAGAAAGAGATTTTCGACGAAGTCGTGGCAGACCTCAACCGCCGCGTTCGCCACGCCATGTCAGAGGCCGCTCGAGGGGCGACGTCGCGTCTAGAGGCTGAACGACTGGGTTTTGCTGGATTCTTCCGTTTCACCTCGGAGCACCCGGCGCTCTACCGGGTGATTCGCCAAGCCGAATTCGTTTCGCCGGGTGCGCTTCGAAATCACTACGAAAAGGTGGCGGAGGGTTACGTCGCACCGTTACGCGAGGCGATGGACGCCGGTGATGTCACGCCCGGTGATCCGACGATCCTGGCGTGGCTACTGATGGCGATCGGCGAGTCCGTCGGACTTCGTTGGATTATTTGGGATGAGGCGAAAGCGGTCCCTCCGGAGGTCTTTGACGAGATGATGGTGATCATCGCCCGGATGCTCGGCGGTAAGACAAGTGGCACGTATAACGAGGGCACCGGGGTCTCACCCTTGCACGGCGAGACCGCGGGAGACACCGGGACCGACACGGATTAGGCCAATGAGCGAGCGCGCCACGAACCTGCACGTCATCGGTCGATGGATTGAAGATCGTGCACGGCAAACGCCACAACGAATCGCCATCGAATTCATCGGTCACACGTTGACCTACGGCGAACTTGATGCGACATCCGGTGACCTCGCTCGGGCGCTCCTTCAGAATGGACTATCCCCCGGTGACCGCGTGGCGACCCTCACCGAGAACCGACCGGAGCACGTCGTGTTGTTCTACGCCTGCGCGAAGGCGGGTCTCATCCTGACGCCACTGAACTGGCGCCTCAGCGCGCCCGAGATCGCTGCACAACTTCAGACGTTTGAACCGGCCCTCGTCTGCGCGTCACCAACTCTTCGACCACAGATCGATCAGGCTCGTGCTTTGACGGCGAGTGCGCCACCGACACTCGACCTCTCACGGCTCTCGATCGAGTTAGGACCCGTCTCAACCGACCTCGAACTGCCCCTCGTCGCCGACGACGACGGACTGCTCATCATCGCTACGTCGGGGACGACGGGTACACCGAAGGGCGTGGTGTTGACGCACGCGAACTGCTTCTGGACCAACGTTGGTTTCGACCTCGCCGCGCCTATGGGAGGTGACGACGTGGTCTTGCAAGTGCTGCCCCAGTTTCACGTGGGCGGATGGAACGTTCAGCCCCTTCTCGCCTGGTGGAAGGGTGCAACGGTCGTTTTGGAATCTTCGTTCGAACCCGAGCGAGTGCTCGACATAATCGAACGCCGTCGCATCACGACCATGATGGGTGTTCCCGCTACTTACTTGCTGCTCGCCCAGCACCCGCGATTCGAAGGGGCCGACCTCACGAGTCTTCGGCGGGTGCTCGTCGGCGGCGCGTCGATGCCGCTCGCTCTAATCGAAGTGTGGCAGGCGCGGGGCGTCGAAGTCGTTCAAGGTTACGGACTCACCGAGGCATCACCGAACGTTCTCTGTCTGGCGCCCGAGGATGCCACGACACATCTCGGGTCCGTTGGAAAACCGTACTCGTACGTGGAGGTCGCGCTGCACGACAATCTCACGGACACGTTCATCATCGGCGCGGGCCGTGGCGAGATTTACGTTAAGGGCCCGAACGTCTTTCCTGGATACTGGAATAATCCCGCGGCCACTGCGGCCGCGTTTGATGAGGAATGGCTTCGCACGGGCGACGTCGCCGAGCGCGACGACGCCGGGTATTACCGAATCTGCGGGCGCGCCAAAGAGATGTTCATCTCGGGAGGCGAGAACGTATACCCCGCAGAAGTCGAACAAGTGGTCTTGGCGTACGTCGACGTTGACGACGCCGCGGTGGTCGCGACCGCTCATTCGCGTTGGGGCGAGACGGGCGTTGCCTTCGTCGTCGCCAAAGGCGACACCACGTTGGACATTGTCAAGCTGACCGAGCACTGTCGTTCGAATCTCGCGCCGTACAAAGTACCGAGTCAGTTCCGTGTGATCGATGAATTGCCACGAACTCCCGTTGGCAAAGTCGACAAGATACGTCTCACCAAACTCGCCCATAACGGCTCCTAGAAACATTCCTTCATCAGGTCATACTTCGCATCATCCGCGACGCATTGGGCGCGAACATTTTTCTACAGTGCCCCTTCGTCGGCATCGAGGTCAAGAATCGCCGACGGCGAGCGTTCGAAAGTGTATCCCTTTCGAGGCCAAATCGAGCTCCCAATTCGACGTACATTCAGCTCATGGAAGAGGCTCGCCCTTTTGAATCGCGGTCACTTCAAATCCCCCACCATCACAGGGAGCCAAGGGCACGGAAAAGTAAGTCAAGAACGGTAGGTCATACTGTCGGACCTTTGGCAACTTCACTTGCATTGACGTGGCCCCACGACAACCTTGTGGTGGATCGACGCCGGAAACCTCACCGTCGGCAAACTGTATGACGAAGCCCGCGACTCCACCGCTCGACACAGTCACTCGTCGCGAAAGAATCCACGGAGAATTCTTCTGCGATTCGTGATTCATTGGAAAACCTTTGACGTTGTAAAGGGTGACGACCGGGAAGCCCACGAGTGAACAGTCAGTCTTCGAAGTGTTGAGAAAGATGACACTGACATACATCGAACCTCCCGCACCTTGATGTTGCTCGAACGCGGATAACGAATTGCCTGAACAAAGATGAGCATCCTGGATCGTTGTCTTGGAACTCGAGTGGTTGGTGAGCGACCACGTAATCACTGATGACACGCACGCCACGATGATGATCAGAAACGATCCTGATGCAAGAACGAGGAACCGATTTTTCTTCGAGCCAGTCACGTTCATCTCCCTATAGCAACCATTTCACTCCGACTCTCTAATTTCATGAATCTTGGTCTCTCGGCGATGTATGGGGGTCCGTAAGAGGCCGCAGCAGGCCTTCGTATCCCAATTCGAATACTTCGAGACACTAGATTTTTGTCATTGCTTAGTCATTCGCTTGTGTACTCCTAAAGGGTCCAGGTCCGAAGAATCAGGAAATGAGGCCAAATAATTCATTGCAGTGCTTAAATAGGTTGAGCGCGCAGCCCGGTGGAGCGACAACAAAAGTTGTTGCTCCTTTACAGGAAGAGAATGAAGGATGACCAACACTCTTCACAGACTGAAGCACCAGAGAGATACTGGAGAGATCAACGGTTTCACGTTGCTCGAGGTTCTCATCGTCATCGTTGTTCTGGGTATCTTGGCTGCGGTCGTGATCTTCGCTCTCGGTGGCATCAGCGGTAAGACTGCAGTCGCTGCCTGCGAGGCTGACGGAGCAACGGTTTCATCGGCAATTGCCGACTTCAATAATCAGAACGAGAACACCGCGGTAACTACGGCGGGACTCTTAAATGGCACCACCGCGAACGGCAATAGTTCGTATATTCAGTCGTGGCCGAATAACACGCCTCATTACGCTTTCGCGCTTTCGACGGCAGTCGGTGCGCCACCCCATGCAACTGCGGCTGGCCAGTTAGAGGTCTCAATTACCCCTGCCGGAGCGGTAGTTGCGGCTACACAGGCCAATTACAACCCTTACGCCGGTCCCTCTTCTTGCCTAGGCGTTACGTAAGCCAGTAACGACGTGAATTGACTTGCAACGCCACTTCTAGTCATTCAATGTCCGCTCAACCTCTGAAACGTGGGATTTCTGGCGACGCGAGAACGCTGTGTATCAAGACGTGCCACCGATTTCCCGCCGGCTCGGGTCGGTCGAATCGTGAAAGGATGCCCCGAGAGGATCCATGACGGACTCTTTTCGGAGCGTAACGATGAAGACTCTCAAGATCGCAATGATGGCGTTTGGAACAGGTGCAGTACTCCTGGTCTCCACAGTCGCCCCATCAACCATGGCCTTCGCCTCGACCACTGTGAGCGTGCCGTCAACTCAAGTGGCATCGGAAGCGCCTATCACCGCCGGTCCATCGCGTAGCGAATGTCTCACTCCAGATTTCAGTGACACGGGGCTCGCAGCCCTTCAGGCGGCAGTCACAAGTTTTGATACTCTTACCAACTCGACCGTAACGTGCGTCTCGGCGTACTTGAATGGTGCGGCGACGTGGGCCAACTGGGAATCTCCGTGGATCACTGATCCGACGTACGGGTACACCTCGTGGGTTGCAGAGGAGCCGCAAAGTCGCCGGCTCATATTGCAAGTGGACTTGATTCCCAGCAGCCTCGAAAATGTAAGTGACCCGTTGGGTTGGGAGCAGGCGTGCGCGGCGGGCGACTTCGACTCCTACGCCACCGAACTCGGCACGAACCTGGTCGCCGCTGGTCTACAGAACTCGGTCCTTCGTCTCGGCGCGGAAATGAACGGTACGTGGGAGGCGGACTTCATGGGCGCTACCCCTCAGGAGCAGAATCTCTGGGCTACGTGCTTTGCCAACGAAGTAACCGCGCTGCGTCAAGCGGCTGGGGAGAACTTCCTCATTGACTGGGACCCCAACGCCGGTAAGGGGGGCTACCCGTACGCCAACTTCTACCCCGGTAATTCGTACGTCGACATCGTGGGGCTCGACCTCTATGACGTAGATTCCAATACTCCAAATACGTCGACTGCCTTTTCGCAACTCGCCAATGAGCCTTTTGGGCTCACAGATTTTGAGGCGTTCGCGGCCGCACAGGGAAAACCTATGAGCTTTCCTGAGTGGGGACTGTCGACGAACCCTTCCGGGGACGATCCGGGGTATATCAACGGAATGGGATCAACTGTCGCCAACGGAGACTTCGCCTTCGAGACCTACTTCGACGTGGGGAATGACAACACCTTGGCCCTCGGGTCAGCCACGCCTTTGTCTCTCGCCGCGTACCAAGAGTGGTTCGGCACCCCGCTTTCGACGGACGCGACCATTTCGGGAACCGTTACAGCGGTCGGTGGCGGTGACCTCGCGGGTATCTGCGTGGAAGCGTTCCTCAACGGCACTGGCATTGCCGCGGCAACTCCTACCGCGGTCAATGGCACGTATACGATTTCCGGCCTTGCACCAGGCAGTTACGGCGTCTTGTTCGTTCCCGGGTGCGGCGGCGGGGACTTTGCATCGCAGTGGTACAACGCGACGGCGTCGGGAACGCAGTCGGCGCCGGGTACCTTGGTCGCCGTCACCGCGACTTCCCCGGCCACCGGCATCAACGCCGCGATGTCAGCGGGCACGAGCATCTCCGGGACGGTGAGCGCGGCAGTAGGCGGAGCCGACCTCGCGGGTATCTGCGTCAACGCGTTCCCGGTTGGCGGCACCAATAGCGCTGGTACAGCCGACACCAGTTCGGCCGATGGAACGTACACAGTTGGAGGGCTTTTACCCGGCAGCTACGACGTCGAATTCTCCGCGGGGTCGTGCGGGGGAAGCTATGTGGCGCAGTGGTACAACGGCACGCCAACGGGGGCGTCGTCTATGTCGGGAGCGATGGCCGTTGCCGTGACCGTGGCGTCCCCGGCAACCAGCATCAACGCCGCGATGTCGGCGAGCACGAGCATCTCCGGGACGGTGAGCGCGGCAGTAAGCGGAGCTGATATAGGCAACATGTGCGTGTGGGCGTACCCCGTCGGCGGCGGCGGCGTTGAGAAAGCGACGACCGCGCTCGACGGCATGTACATGATTTCTGGTATCGCAGCGGGTAGTTACACCGTCAAGTTCTACACGTATCCGTGCGGAGGTCGTAGCTACGTAACGCAGTGGTACAACGACACGTCGACGGGGGCGTCAGCTGTGTCGGGAGCGATGGCCGTTTCCACGTCTGTGGTGTCCCCGGCGACCGGCATCGACGCCGAATTGGCCCTCGCCGCAAGTATCTCCGGGACGGTGAGCGCTGCCGTCGGCGGTTCGGACGTCGCAGGTGCCTGCGTGTTGGTGACTTCGACTGACGGCGGAATCGGTGGTTCCACCACCACAGCGGCCGATGGAACGTACACGGTCTTTGGACTGGCGGCTGGTTCCTACAAAATGGTCGTAGACCCCACGTGTGGTGGCACCGTCACGACGTTGTTCGCGTCGCCGCAGCCCACTTCCGGCGCGGTGGCAGTCACCGCTGGTGGGACATTGACCCATAACTTCGGCCTGTTCCTGCCTGGGTCGATCGTCGATGTCATCACGCCGAGCACCAACGCACCGACCACTGCCGTAGTCGGTGGCGACACCTACTCACCGAGCGCAACCGCGATCTCGGGTGACAACGTGGAGATAACCCTCGATGGCGCGTCGACGGGCTGCGCAATCAACGCGGGCGTGGTGAGCTTCACAGCGGTCGGTACCTGCATCATCGACTTCAATGATCCCGGCTCCGGGGCGAGCGACGCGTACATTTCGGCCGCCCAGGTTCAACAGCCCTTCAGCGTCGCCGCATCATCTGGTGGCGGCGGTGGCGGCGGTGGCGGCGGTGGTGGCGGCGGTGGCGGAGCACCCCCAAGCCCTCCAGTTACCACCACATCGATTCCACCCGTAGCGCCACCCACTCTCTCGGCGTCGATCCCCACGCCGAGAGAGGTCACTTACACGAGAAACTCGATGGTCCTCTCACTCAGGGCGAAGGGCGTTCTGAATGCTCTCGTCAAAAAACTTTCTACTGGAGGCTCCATCACAATTATTGGGTATGCGCATGACGACAAGGCGCTCGCGCGCAAGAGAGCCCATGTCGTGGCGAACTTTATTGTGCAACAAGTTTCGGTGCATGTCTCTTTCAAGATCATCACGACTTCGACCGTGGACAAGGTGATGGTTATCACGACAAAATTATGAATTTCGGCTCTTTTAACACGGCCACCAGTCGAGGTCAGCGACCGACCAATGTCAAAGTTCAGCTTTTGTTGTGCAACGGATTAGGTGTTGTTTTGTCAATTGTCAGGTGATAGTGAAATGTCAACCGTCTACCGTTGTAAAACACCGAGCAGTAGGGCCGGTGGGGATCGAACCCACGACCGAGGGATTATGAGGTGGATGCATTCGGTCGGATGGGTCCGGTGGTGTCGGATTCGTCCGGATTTAAAGAAAAACTTGTCCGATGGCGTCGGTTTGGTCCGGTGATGTCGGATTGGTCTGTGGGATGAAGCATGGGATTTTCGCAAGTGGAATCATCACGCGTGGGTTCGTGTCGGGACCCGCCACCACTATCTGCCACCAAGCGCTAGTTTCTCGATCCTTCAGTGAAACTTAACTCGCGCTGAAGTACCACACCGCATATCTAGAGAGAGTTGAGGGCAGTTCGGCATGACCGAAGCATGCCAGCGTTGAGACCTGTGTCTCATCAACGGTCCGGCCGATCACATCGGCGATAATTCGAATGTGGCGTCTGTCTCCATTTTCCTGGTGATTCTCGTGTTCGTCGCAGCATCTGGGGCGACTTGGGTTGCCGGTGTCGAACTTTCGAAATCGACGGATGAACTTGATCGACGCCTGGGATTCGGTGACGCAATCGGCGGGATGGTGATGCTCGCTATCGCCGGCAGCCTGCCGGAGTTGGCGATCACGATTTCCGCTGCGGAGTCGGGCCACCTTGGCCTAGCGGCTGGAAACCTAATCGGTGGCATAGCGACAGCAACGATGGTGCTTGTCCTGTGTGATCTCTTTGCGCCGAGACCTCTGACATTCCTAGTCGGTTCCCTCGTGCCAGTGCTTGAGGGACTGCTGGTAGTACTCACCGTGTCAGTGGTGCTCATGGGTGCATTGCTGCCAAAGTCAATAGTCATAGCGGGGCGCTTTAGTCCGGCGTCTTTAGCGGTCGTGGTCATCTGGATCGGCGGAATCTGGGTACTGAACCGTACGCGATCGCATCCAAAGTGGGAGGTCGTAATGGCTGGCAGTCAGCCCGGGCGACCTCATCGCCGCGTCCGTCATCCGGTTGCCGACGCCGCGCGCGCCAAGCATTCAACGACGCGTGTTGCGATACTCTTCGGCGTATCGGCGGCCGTGACATTCTTGGCGGGTGTCGCGCTCGAGATCAGCGGTAATGAACTGGCAAATCGCGCCGGTATAAACGGAGTGGTCTTCGGTGCGACCGTCCTGGCGTTAGCGTCGGCACTACCGGAGATCAGTTCGGGAATCGAGGCCGTACGTCTCGGCGATCATCAACTCGCGATGGGCGACATTTTTGGTGGCAATGCGTTTCAGTTGTGTCTATTCGTGGTGGCCGACCTCGTTGCTGCGAAACCCGTATTGCCGACAACCGGTCCCGCGATTGCATGGTTAGCTTCGCTCAGCTTGGTGCTGACCGTGATGTACGTCGGCGGTGTGATCGTGCGTCCAACGCGACCGCAACGAATAGGACCCGAATCGATCTTGGCGCTGCTGTTCTACATAGTCGGAATTGTTGGGCTGCTTCGAATCGCCGGGTGAGCACAATGGCGGCGGACCAATCGAGCCACCGGCGGCTTCCCGCGAGCGGGTACGTGCACGAAGCATCAACATCGCGTACGGCTGTACGGCTCAAGAATGATGCATCCAAAGGTTTGGTTCGACGTACGTACCGGCATCCGCGACTCGGTCAATCACAACGAGGTCAAGCGCATCGGGAACAACATACGAACGGCTCTCTGGAAAGAGCATTCCGGTCCACTTTTCCCAATCGTCGACAGATCCCGAAATCACCATAGACCTTTCGGCAACTCCTAGAACCACGGCTCCGAGCCGCTCGTGTATCCGAATCCAAGGGTCAACATGCTCGCCATCGGTCCGTCGCCAAGAGGCGAACTTCTCCATCGGAGTCAATGGATAGCTTGATTTCAGAGTCGGCCGGACCGGAGCAATGACCGACGTCAAACCGCCCGCAAAGGCCCGCTGGCGCAATTCTGTCAGGACGAGAGCCGACAACCCTTTTCCCTGGCAATCGGGTCGAACGGCCGTGGCCATCACGCTGAGTGTGTTCCCAGCAGTTTCATCGTTCGGCGAAAACGATCTGACGAGAGCGCCGTCGTAACCGTCGGGTAGATCGTCGATCGTTTGGTTCCAAGACAAGATCACACCCCAGCCACCAGCAACGACCCTGTCACCATCCACAACAGTCACATCATAAAGAGGGAAACGCTCCTGGACCTGACCGACGTATTGGTTCGAGACGGAATCATGAAAGATGAATTCCGGCCACACTGGTCTGAACGCGTCTTCGAACTGATTGTGCAGATCGGGTCGATTAACCGTTGTGACGACTTCGAACACTGACATGGGTCAATTATAGAGTGGTGTCTTTTCAGCACTGGGCCGGTAGATGTGCCACCGTTACGTATATCTCGTGCGGACAGCAACGACATTGTGGTTCTTCGAGCGCGATACCACTACGGGAATTGACTACGAGAAGTGACGCGCAGCAGGGCCGGTTACCGCTGCCTCTCCGATGTGGTCCATTGTGCGCGCCCTCTTCGAATACCACACTGACCCGTGTCTACGCTTGGCGGCGATATCCGCGGGCCCGCGCGGGCCTCGTCGGTACAGTTAAGTCAATGAAGATTCCCCAGCGACTCGCGACGTGCCTCGTGCTGCCACTACTTGCGTTAGCGGCGGTGCCCGCCTCCGCCGCTACCCAGACGCCGACGTCGAGAATACTTTCGTGCACCACATCCCCGACGTCAGTAACCGTTCGATGGTTTACTGCGAACACGGCAGCAAATAGGAAGATTACCGGCTACGGCATTGTCACGCAGAATTACCAATCACCCGCGCGCATGTACGGATCCAGGGCGCGCATTGGTACGGTGCACCGTCTCACCCCGCGGACGGCCTATCGCGTCGCACTCTATCCATTCGTGAAAGCTGGTGGTCAAACGATTCCTACGTGTCTCGCCTATACGAAGTTGTCATCGGGGAAAACAACTACACCCATGCGCGCTCCTTTGATCACCGCGGTGACGTCCACTGATACGACGATAAGTGTGACGTGGTCGATGAATAAGTCAGCGACCTCGGCGCTGCCATCGTCGTATCAGGTGTGGGTGTCTCCAGAAGATGCGGTAAATGCGAACACCGCCGCCACCACCTCAATGCGGGAGCCGTTGTCCGTCAACTCGGCCACAGTTGCAGGACTGATACCGGGAACCTCGTACTATATCGGAGTGGGTACTAACAACGCTTGGGGCCAAGCGAGTGTGGGCAGCTTGATCGAAACTGCGCAACCGAACGCAACCACGACCACGACCACCGTGCCGACAACTTCGACAACGACATTGACGGTGCCTGCGGGGTAACTCACCGATCCGCTCATCACCATTTGAAGGTGTGCTCGTCGAGGCCAAGGGCGGCCTGGGCTGTAGAACGCTAACGCGCGTTACGCGCGATCAGTGCAGTACGTTTTTTACGTCCATCTAGTGACTCCCTGAACTTGACAAAGTCCACTGAATGCCCTTGACGTTCACCACGTCCTGCAATTGGAGTAGCAACTTCCGGGTGCAAGTACCGACCCGGCTGGTGCTGACCACTTGTGCTCTTACTACTTATCATGTCGCGCCCAAATCGAGATTTACCCAACTTTTGAACTTTGTCAGTGTCGCTTTGTAGATTCGATCAATCAGGTCATGGGGACTTGGACAGTCCCTTACCGTGGTCACCCGGTGGACACTTGCCGACGAGGCTTATGGCCCATGCAGTCACCCCCGGGGGAATGCCGAGAGTCGTCTTCTTGTATCGATTCGGAGTTACGGAAATTTTAAGTACGGTACACGCGCGATTCGGTGACCGAAAGTTTGCGGCGGCGTGAAGCAAGAATGCGTGCTCCTTCACGCTCCACGCTCGCCACACCGATAGTGGGGCGTTCGTCGGCGGCTGCGTGGGAGACGTCGTAACACCTGGACTCTCGGAAGACGATGACACACCGGTGACGAGAGATTTGGACGCCAGGCGAATAACGGGCGTCGAACATAGTGACGGAGTCGTCCCTTGCACCATGGTGCATAGGGCCGCGATCAGATAGTTCGCCGTACCGTCAATAGCTTGGGCGACCGGACTTGATGCGCTGCTCAGGTCACTTCCGATGTCACCCAAAGTCAGTCCCTCAAGCACCGACGCCGACGAACTCGCACCAAGAGTGACGAAGTGGTTGCCAATGTCCACAAAGGGAAGTTCACCTTGTGGGTTGTACTTATTGAAAGCGCGGTGCTGTGCTGCGGACATTTTCTCTAAAGGCTGATACCCGCCGCTGTCACTGGGAGTGGACGAGGTCAGCTCGGTGGGTTCAAACGTGAAGTACGGGCTGGAATACTTCGCCCCGACGAAGCTCCAGCTTGCTAGACCCGGGTAAGCGTCGGTCGACGAAGAGAGGATTTGACTGTCTAGGTTGGTGAACGAACCGAACTTGGACAGCGCCACCAGCAGCGCCCATCGCTGAATCGCGCAATAGGGGCAGTATTCGGCGCCAACGTATGAGACGACTCCGTTGGTGGCAACGGTGGAAACGGATGGTGCGATCTTGGTTGGAACCGCCACGTTCGATGGAAGCCCAACGGCCTGGAGCGTGACGTTAGGAACTGCCCCAGCGGCCCGGAAGTAAGACGCAAGTTGTGCATTCGGTGTAGTGGTATTCGGCAAGGTTTGGGACCTGGGAGAAGTACTTTCAATCTTCGTGATACTGAAAACTCCAATGACTATGAGCACGAGTAGCCCGGCCATGATCGAGCGACTGCGTTGGTGGCGCCGGCGACTACGCGTCCACAGATCCTCCACGCTCGGGCGTGGCGCCAGAGGTTCGTCGATGAGAGTCTGCGAAAGGCGTGTTAGTTGTGACATGCGTTATCTCCTAAAGTTCGTTTTCGTCGCCAAGCAGGCGACCCAATCGCTGATGGGCGTCGTGCAAAGTGCTTGAAACCGTCCCTCGACTTATACCCAACACCGTGCCGATCTCGTTCTCGTTCATTTCGGCGACGTGACGCAACATGACAACTTGTCGTTGACGTTCCGACAGTGACGCGACTAATTTCCAAATCTCGCCAGCGGGAGCGGGGAGGTCGGGCATTGGCACTGGCTTTCGAAAAACCCGCTGTTCCATACCTCTTCGACGCGCTACACGTCGTGCATGATTGATGGCCACGCGATAGACCCAACCCGTCGGGGACTCCATTGCGCTTATTCGCTTCCATCGCTCAAGCGCCCGCGAACATGCTTCATCGACGCCTTCGACCGCGAGTTCGATGTCGCCGGTCGATAACGCCAAAGTGGCAATCATTCGGTCGTGTTCGCGGCTGTACCAAGCGTCAAAGGTCTCCACGAAAACCAATTCTCCCCGTTGAATCAGCGCAATGCTTTGTCCACTGACGATGTCCATCAGTGCTACAAGTCATGAAGGAGACATTTTGCTGGGTAGCAATTACCAAAAGCCAGCCGGAGACTCTGTGTCTACTATCTCTTGACACAGGACGCTAAGTAGGGCCGGTGGGGATCGAACCCACGACCGAGGGATTATGAGGTG
>PMTF01000013.1 GCA_003167415.1 Acidimicrobiaceae bacterium
CGGTGACCGTGGTCGTGCCGGCGTTGAAGATCCCGCCGACGATGCCATTTCCGTCTTCGATGGTGAGCCCGGAGATGTTGACGACACCCGAGGAGATATCCAGGACCGTGTTGGCGTTGCCGCCACTCACCGCCGTTACGCTCGGGCCGTTGCCGTCAATGGCCAAGCTGACACCCGAGGTGATGTTGTCAATGTCTGTCGGCGTGCCCACGGTGAAGGTGGGAACCGTGGGGCTGAACACGATCCTGTCGGCGTCGCCGGCGGTCGAGTCCGCGTTATAGGCGGTGATGGCGTCGTCGATGCCACAGTTGGTGTTGGACGGTGTGGCGCAGTCGGTGATGCCGCCGGTATCGCTGGCCGAGTTCACATAGAAGGTGCTGCCCGTCTGGCTTGCGCCCGCCGGCGCTGCGGTGGGAGCGAGAAGGCCCGTGACCGTCAGCGCGCTGCTGAGAAGCGTGCACGCGACGAGGCGATGGGCCCTGGCCGTCCTTCGGTTACGTGCGATCGGGCGCCGACCGACCAAATGGTCGACAAACCACGGCCCAAAGATACGACGATCGGTGACCATGAACATTGGGTCCGCCCTGCCTGCTAGACGAGCGAGCCCAATTGTTGGGGTGTCTCGTGATCAACCTATGGTTGCTCGATATTTTGATAGTACTCCCCCCAAGCATTTGTAAGGCTGCCGAGTCAAATGCAGCTCGACGGTTCCCCACACGGCGCCTCGGGTCGATGGTGTGGCCTACGGCGGCGGTGCCCCCGTATGCTCATCGACCACGGTGTCCCAGGGTGCCCCGAAACGCCGGCTTGAGGTCGACCTCTCGCCGCCGCGCGCGTCTCCGAGCTGTCGGATCGCCAAAGAGAACTCACGGCCCGCCGCAAACAACTCGCAGCCGAGACCCAATCCTCAGCCCCGCAGTTGCCCAGTGCCGCGCAGTTGCGCACTATTTGGTGAACACAACAAGGTGGCCATCAACGGCGGCGGTCCCGACTTTGTGAAGCAACTCCTGGGAGAACAGATCGATCGGGCATCGAGATGGGCTCCGAAAAGCAGGCCCAGTCATTTTTCTGGGTCCCGAACGAACAGCGACCCGGGCCATCGCTGGCCCGGGCCTGCGAGACCCCGGTTCGAATCGGGTCACGCCAAGTGGAGGTGCGGGGATTCGAACCCCGGTCCAACGGCTTCTTGGTGAACATTCTCCGAGCGCAGCTAACAGGAAATTGTAGGGAGCGTCACTACTGCCAGCACCGATGACTCTCCGTAGTTAGCTGAATTGTCCCGACGGAACCACTAACGAGTTCTGACGGTAAGCCCTACTTCATGACACCCGATATCTAAACCGCAGGGCTGGGTCTAGGCGGATGTTGCTACCTAAGCAGCAAGCGCAAGCGAAGGCTTGGCGTTTATTTATTGTTTCCGGCTCTTTAACGTGGTTCCGGAGACCACGGCTCGCTTCTTTCACCTCGACGACCATTGTCGAGACCATTCACCCCCTCGTTACATCTCAACCGATTTGGCTGAATGCCCAGTGTACTAGTCAATGCCCAATTTTCGTATTAGCCGAACTTTTCGGTGTTGCGGATCGCTCGCGCGATGTCGCGATCGGCGTCGCGTTTGGCGATGGCCTGTCGTCGGTCCTGTGATTTCTTGCCCTTAGCGAGCGCCAGCTCGACTTTGGCCTTGCCGTCTTTGAAGTACAACTTGAGCGGGACCATCGTCAGGGGTTCGGTGCGCGTCTCGTGCTGCCACTGGTCTAATTCGCGGCGGTGCGCTAAGAGCTTGCGACGGCGATCGGGGTCGTGACTACCGAAACCGGTCGCGTAGACCCACGGTGGTACGTGCATCTGATACAGCCACAACTCGGTGTCGTCGAACCGGGCGTAGCTTTCGGCGATCTGGGCGTTGCCCTCACGCAGTGATTTGACCTCTGAACCGCTGAGCATGACGCCGCATTCGAGAGTCTCGATGATCTCGTAGTCGTAGCGGGCGCGGCGATTCGTGGCGACCACTCGGTCGCCGCCACTCGCGTCGACCCGCTTCTGGGCGCGCTTCTCCTGAATCTGCTTGGCTCGGGCCACTTAGTTAGCGTAGTGATACGTGTTCCCTCGGTAACGAAGGTGTCTGCGTACGAACCAATGACGCGTAACACCGCCTCAGTACCTTGCATCACATGGACCAGCCCTACCGCATGCGAGCTGTGGTTGTACCCCTCGACCCAACTCCCGCTCAAGTCCAGCTGCTGCGCAGTTACTGTGGCGCGGCGCGCTTCGCTTACAACTGGACCGTGGCAATTGCCAAAGAGAACTGGGACAAGCGGAAGGAGGAACGCCGCGCGGGTATCGATGAAGCCCAGCTCTCGAAATCTCTTGATTGGTCAGCGTGGTCGATGACCCCGTTGTGGAATTCAGTGAAAGACGAGGTCGCTCCGTGGCACCACGACGTCACTAAGCACGCTTTTCGCAGTGGCGTCACCGACGCCGCGACCGCGCTGAAGAACTTTCACGAGTCGAATAAAGGAGTACGCAAGGGCCAATCCGTCGGATTTCCGAAGTTCAAGAACCGCCGCTCCAAGCAATCCTTCACTCTCATCGAATTCAAGCAGCCCGGATATTGGTTTTCCGAGGACTCGCGACACGTACGCCTGATTCTGCCTCTCTCCGCGACCGACCCCAGGATCGCGCGGCGGCGCGAGCAACTTCGGTGGATCCACTCGACCGAGTCGCTCCGTCGCCTCAAGAAGAAGATCACGTCCGGTGAGTGGACTGTTCAAGCGGTGACGATCTCGTTCACCGGTGGTCATTGGCAGGCATCGTTCTTGGTGCGTCAGTACGTCGTCCCCGCCTCGAGCGCCATACGGATGCGGGGTCCAATAGTGGGAGTCGATCTAGGGGTGAAGCACTTGGCCACAATGACGGTTCCGGTTAAAGACCTAAGTGACGAGCACGCCCACATCGAGAATCCCCGACACCTCGATGCGGAGCTCGATCGCCTCGCCAAACTTGATCGCCGACTCTCACGCTGCCAGAAGGGGTCGAAGAATCACGCGAAGATCCGGAAGCGCCGCCAGCGCCTCCACGGGCGGATCTCTCGGACGAGAGACCTCCACTTGCACCGACTCACCACGACGTTGGCCGGAAGCTTCGAGACGGTGGTGATCGAGGACCTCAACCTTGTTGGCATGGTGAAGAAGTCGAAGAAAAACACCGTGACGGCGTTAAGACGTTCAATCCTCGACGCAGGATTCTATGAACTGCGACGCCAACTCACCTATAAGACTGAAGACCGCGGACACCGAGTCGTGGTGGTGAACCGCTTCTACCCCTCTTCGAAGTTGTGCTCTCACTGTGGCGAGACGAAAGCCAAGCTCGCCATCAGTGTTCGCGTCTTCGAGTGCAATAAGTGCGGTATCACTCTCGACCGGGACGTGAACGCCGCACGCAACATCCGTGATGAGGGCATTCGCCTTCTCGCGAACGAAGCATCAAACGTCGCGGGGCACCAACCCGAGACGCTAAACGCTGTCTTGAGGGACCGTGAGACCGAACCGCCCAGGCGGGGACGCGGGGACCGTTACCAGAGCAGAACCACGCAGCCAAAACGAGAATTGTCACCGTTGGCGTAGGTAGTGGAAGGGGTGNNGGAAAGGGTGGTGGCAACGCCGCCCGGGGTTGGTCAGTGGTTCGTATGCAGACCAATCTTTTGTAAGGTACACGCGTGTTGTCACTCAGCTCCGTCCATCGAGACGCCATCGTGGCCACGTGCATTCGCGCGTTGCCCAACGAAGGCTGCGGCCTGATGCTCGGCACGCTCGACGGAACCGTCACCGAGATTGTGCCCAGCCCCAACGTCGCCGATTCGGCCAAGCTCTATGAAATCGACAGTTGGGTGCTATTGGGCGCCTATCGACGTAGCGACGAAAAAGGTCTATCGATCCTCGGCGTCTTTCATTCCCACACGAACTCCGAGGCCTATCCGAGCCCGACCGACACCGCCCAAGCGCCCGATCCGGCGTGGCACTACGTGGTGGTCTCATTACGTGACGTCCCGTCGGCAATCCGCAGTTTTCACATCATTGAAGGAGAGATCGATGAAGAGGAGGTCGCCCGAAGCCCATTTGAGGGTGAGTTTCCGAGCGCCTAATCGGGTCCCGGGTGTCACGAGGTGCCGTTGGGCTAGTAATGTCGACTTGGTTAGTCAGGAATCAACCGAACCGGAAGAGATGAAATGACGGCACTAGTTCGTATCCCCACAGTCCTGCGACCGGCCATGGGCGGCGACACCTCGGTCGCCGTGGAAGGATCGACGGTGGGCGAGATCCTCGATCACTTGACGACGAATCACCCCGCCGTGAAGGGCCAGTTGCTCAATAGCGATGGCACCCTGCACCGATTCTTGAACGTCTACGTGAACGACGATGACGTGCGCTATCTGGGCGGCGTCGACGCGCCGGTCACGAACGGTGACGAAATAACCTTGCTGCCCGCCGTCGCCGGAGGCACGTTGTAGTGACTCGCTACGCGTCGGTGCTCGATCTCATCGGCCAGACACCGATCATCGACGTCAGCGCGCTTTCCCCTAAATCGAACGTCACGATGCTGGCCAAACTCGAAGGTCGTAATCCGGCCGGCTCGGTGAAGGATCGCGTGGCGCTTTCCCTGGTGGACGCCGCCGAACGCGACGGGGTGTTGATTCCGGGCAAACCGGACCAGGTCCTGCTCGAGCCATCATCGGGCAACACCGGCATCGCGCTGGCCATGGTCTGTCGACTGCGTGGCTATCACCTCAAGGTCGTATTGCCGTCGAACGTGTCGCCCGAGCGGCGCCAACTCCTGTTCGCCTGGGGCGCCGAGATCATCGACTCACCGGGCGCCGAAGGGTCCAACGGCGCGGTGCGACGGGCCGAATCACTCAGCGCGGACCACCCCGACTGGACGTTCCTCTACCAGTACGCCAATCCCGCGAATCCCGAGGCGCACTATTTACACACCGGCCCCGAGATCCTGGCCGACGTGCCCGAAATCACCCACTTCGTGGCTGGACTGGGGACTTCCGGCACGCTCATGGGCGTAGGACGTTTCCTTCGCGAACACCGTCCCGACGTACAGATCTGGGCCGTCGAGCCGCCCTCTGGAGAGATCGTCGACGGACTACGAAATCTCGACGACGGGTACATTCCACCGATCTTTACGGACAACCACGGCGCGGAGCTTCTTGATCGACGGGTGGTTGTACGACCGAGGGAGTCGATCGAGTGGACACGACGCTTCACCGAAGTGGGACTCTTCGTCGGTCTCTCTTCGGGCGCCATCATGGCCGGCGCGGTCAAATGTGCCAACACCATCGCCGATGAGGACACGGCCACCATCGTGACGATCGTGGCCGACGACGGCTGGAAGTATCTCTCGACCGGTGCCTGGAGTGACAACATCGATGACGTGGTCGAACGCGCCAAGTCGATCATTTACTTCTAATAAATTCCGTCCTACACGGTCAACTACCGTTGAATCACCATTCTTCTTGAGGAGTCCCATGTCACCCACGCGCGCCGACGGTCGCAGTCCCGAACAGGCTCGGACCCTCAGCTTCGAGCGTGACTTCACCGCGATGGCGGCCGGGTCAGTGCTGGTGAGCTTCGGTCGAACCGTCGTCTTGTGCACCGCGTCGGTCGAAGAGGACGTCCCGCGGTGGTTGCGCGGGACCGGCAAGGGATGGGTCACCGCCGAGTATTCGATGCTGCCCGGTTCGACGCCCGAACGCGCCAGTCGCGAGGCCGCCAAGGGCAAGCAGTCGGGGAGGACCCAAGAGATCCAGCGGCTGATAGGTCGGTCACTGCGCACGGTCACCCGACTCGAACTTCTGGCCGACGTGCAGATCACCGTCGACTGCGACGTCCTGCAAGCCGACGGGGGTACGCGCACGGCATCGATCTGTGGGGGCTACGTGGCTCTGCACGACGCCATCACGCGTCTCGTCCAAAAAGGAACCCTGCGCGAGCACGCCTTGAGTGATTTAGTGGCCGCGATTTCGGTCGGCATCGTCGACGGCGTGCCGATGCTGGACCTGCCCTACGAAGAGGACTCTCGGGCCGACACGGATATGAACGTCGTGATGACGGGCGCCGGGCGCTTCGTCGAGGTCCAGGGGACGGCGGAACAAGAGGCCTTCACGCGGCAAGAGCTGGACCAATTGTTGGACCTCGCCGCTACGGGCATCGCCTCAATTCACGATGCCCAGCGTTTGGTCCTGGCGAGTCCGCCGCCGCCTCGTCCGTGACGACGTTCGTTCTCGCGACGGCCAATCCCCATAAGGCCGAAGAAATGCGCGCCGTCCTTTCGCCGCTCGGCGTCGACTTGTTGGACCGACCCGAGGACGTCGCTGACGTGGACGAAACCGGTGCGACGCTCGAAGAGAACGCCTTGTTGAAGGCCCGTGCGCTCGTGGAGACCACGGGTTGGCCGGCGATCGCTGACGACACGGGACTCTTCGTGGACGCACTCGATGGACGGCCGGGCGTTCGCAGTGCGCGATACGCGGGCGAAGCAGCGAGCTACGACGACAACGTGACCAAGTTGTTGAACGAGTTGGAGGGCGTGGCCGAGCCGCGCACGGCTCGCTTCATCACGGTGATTGCTGTCGCCTTTCCCGACGGAACGGCGTTTTGCGTCGAGGGCGAACTCGACGGCCTGATCACGCACGCTCGCGCGGGTGATCAGGGATTTGGATACGATCCGGTCTTCGTGCCCCACGACGCCGACGGACGAACACTGGCCCAACTCTCGCCGCCAGAGAAGAACGATCTGTCGCACCGGGGACGCGCACTGCGCGCGCTCTCCGTAGAACTCGCTCAGCGGTAAGGCATTTCACGAAGATTTCACCTTAGGGTGGAATCGTGATCGACCTGGAACTGCCCATGTTTCCTCTGGGCATGGTTATCTTCCCCCATCAAGTGGTCGGACTGTGCGTGTTCGAACCGCGCTATCACCGAATGCTGAACGACATTGAGATCAATCAACGATTCGGCACGTGTTTGATTGCGCGCGGTTCCGAGGTTGGCGGTGTCGACGAACGTACGTCGGTCGGCACGTTGATGCAGATACTTGGTGCCCAGTCATTACCCAACGGACAGACCTTGGTCATGGCTGAGGGCGTTGAATGTTTCGAAGTGGCGACCTGGCTCGAGGATGATCCGTATCCGCGGGCGTTGGTGAAGGACCGCTGCTGTGACGAGGACAACGTGATGGCGGCTTTGCTGAAGTCGACCGAGTCGGCCGTTCGAGCGATTCGCGCACTCCAGAGCGAACTGTTCGCCGACGAATGTCTGCAATCGAACTGCGAAATGGACGCCGACCCGTGGGTCCGCAGCTGGCAGTTGTGTTCGATGACACCCATGTCCACGCTCGATCAGTTCAAAGTCCTCAGCCTCAGTGACCCGAACGACCGACTACGACTGGTCGCCGAGGTCTGCTGCGAGCGCTACGGCGACTATCAGCGAATGGTGGCGATTGATGCCTCCGCCAGCCCGTTCGACTAACGAAGCTCCAACAAGTCGACGACGAAAATCAACGTCTCGCCGGGAGCAATGACGCCACCGGCGCCCCGATCGCCGTAGCCCAGATGGGCCGGGATCACGAGTCGGCGACGTCCGCCGACCTTCATTCCAACGACGCCTCGGTCCCACCCCTGGATGACGTGACCGGCACCGAGGGGAAAGGCAAACGGTTCGTTACGGTTCCACGACGAGTCGAACTCTTCGCCGCTCGTGACGCCGACGCCGACGTAATGAACGACCGCGTTACGACCGGCGGTCGCCTCGTCGCCCGTGCCGACGATGATCTCTTCAATCAAGAGGTCATCGGGGGCCGGGCCGAAGTGCGGATCGACCAATGGCTTCTCAGACATGAGAGGAAATACTAGCGACGGCGCTCGCGTCCGCCGCTGACGGCGCGAACGTTGCGAGCCTCACGGCCCTTGGGACCGTTCGCCTCTTCGAAGGTGATCTTCTGACCCTGGGCGAGTGACTTGAAGCCGTCACCCACGATGTTCGAGAAGTGAATGAAGAGATCGTCGCCCTTGTCGTCGCTAGCGAAACCGAATCCCTTCGCGTCGTTGAAGAAACTGACGACTGCTTCGTTACCGCGCGCGGCGTTGGCGCCCTTCACGTACGGAGCGTTGCGCGTGCTCGAGCGATCGGTCCGGGGTGCGCGGTCGGTGAAGACTCGTTCCGCGCGAGGCGCTCGGTCGTTTCGTTCCGGACGCGGAGCGCGCTCGGCGAAGGAGCGCTCGACACGAGGTGCGCGTTCCGGCCGATCGGAGAAACCTCGCGCGGGACGGGCGTGCTCGGCGTTTCGCTCGGGGCGTGGTCGATCGGAAACACTGCGATCGCTGCGTGCACCGCGTTCGAATCCTCGCGGACCATGCTCTCGTTCACGAGGCGTTGACCGCTCCGATCGTCCCTTGCCACCGCGGTCGTCTAAGCGCTCCGCGGCCACGGCGTCGTCGACGGCGCCGAGTCGGATCGCCTCGGCGTCTTCGCGACGCTCGATCGACGATTCGAGGCCAAGGGCTCTCTGGAGTCGCTTCACTTGACCAATGACGTCCTCACCGACGAGGGAGATCACGGCGCCGGTGGCGCCGGCTCGTCCCGTACGGCCGGAGCGGTGCAGGTAGTCCGTGGCCTGCGCCGGCGGGTCGTAGTGAATGACGACGGGTAGATCTTCAATATGGAGGCCTCGGGCGGCGACATCGGTCGCCACCAAGACGCGAATCTGACCGTTCTTCACGCTACGCAGCGCTCGATCGCGCTGGGCCTGCGTGCGGTCACCGTGGAGGGGAACGGCCGAAATACCCCGCTCTTCGAGTTGACGCGACAGGCGGTCTGCGCCGTGCTTAGTGCGGGTGAACACGAGCGCGCGCTCGTACTCCTCGACGATCTCAGCCGTGATCTGGGGGCGCTGTTCGCGCGCCACACGCCAGAAGTAGTGGTCGACGTCGTTGGGAGCTTCATCGCCCACGACATCGTGGACTGCGGCGTTGTCGGTGAACTCCCTAACGAGAGACTTGACGTCGGGTCCCATGGTGGCCGAAAACAACATCACTTGACGATCGCGAGGCGTCGCCCCGACGATGCGTCGCACGCAGGGCAAAAAGCCCATGTCAGCCATGCGGTCAGCTTCGTCGACGACCACGGTCGTCACCGACGAAAGATCGAGGGCGCCCTGTTCGAGCATGTCCTCCAGGCGGCCGGGACAGGCCACGACGACGTCGACGCCGAAGTTGAGGGCCTTGCGCGCGACGTTGTACGAGGTGCCGCCGTAAATGCTGATGACGCGACGACCGCGGTCGTCGGTGAGCTGCGCCAGTTCCTTTTGAACCTGGGCGGCCAGTTCGCGCGTGGGCACGAGAATCAGGGCCACCGGTTTACGGGGACGGGCCTTGGTGAGGCGCGCCATCAAAGGAAGGCCGAAGGCCAGCGTCTTGCCGGAGCCGGTGATGGCTTTTCCGACGACGTCGCGCCCGGCGAGGGCGTCAGGAATCGCGGCCTCTTGAATGGGGAAGGCTTCGGTAATACCGCGCTGTTTCAAGTGTTCGACCAGATTGGACGGCACGCCGAGCGCGGCGAAGGACAACGACATATAACTCCTACAAGTTGAGATGAGCCCAACTCGAGGTTTTACAGTCGAATCGGTCTCCACCGCGATGTGCGGCGAAACAGTCATTCCACCTTAGCAGAGAGTGACGTGCTCCCAGCGCACAATTACCGCTGCGGCGAGTGCGGGCGGAGGGACTCGAACCCACACTCCGAAGAACTGGTTCCTAAAACCAGCGCGTCTGCCAATTCCGCCACGCCCGCAAGAGTCACCAGTCTAAGTCTTGCAACGGGGTCTTCGGAGTCTCAGACATTAGATTGGTGCCATGAGTATCTCCAACAGAGCCGACGGATTCGGCGCGATTGACCTGAACCAGCGACTATTGCGCGAGCGCATTGTCTTCTTAGGTTCCGAAGTAAACGACGACTCGGCGAACCGAATCTGCGCCGAACTGCTCTTGCTCGACGCCGAGGACAGTGAGCGCGATATCAGCCTGTACATCAACTCGCCGGGTGGCGTAATTACTGATGGACTGGCCATTTACGACACCATGCAGTACGTGAACGCCGACGTGCGCACGATCTGCATCGGCATGGCGGCCTCCATGGGTCAGTTCTTGCTGTGCGCCGGCGCACCGGGCAAGCGCTTCTCCCTCCCGAGCAGTCGAATTCTGATGCACCAGCCCTTGATGGGCGGGATGCAGGGTCAGGCCTCGGACATCGCGATCCAGGCCGAACAGATCGGCTTCATGAAGAAGCAGCTCGCCGAGCGAATCGCCTTTCACACGGGAAAGTCGCTGGCGCAGATTGAAACGGACTCCGATCGCAACCGCTGGTTCACCGCGCAAGAGGCGTTGGAGTACGGCTTCATCGATGCAGTCATTGAACATTCGGCCGTTCGTCTAGGCGCCTAGTGAGCGACGGCTCGTCGACGCGAGTCGATCGACGCTCCTTAGAGGACGACGCCTTTCGCGTCGTCAGTGCTCGTGACAGCTTGGCCACGCGACTCCGCAATCTTTGGAATCGCCGTGAGTTACTGTTCAGCCTGATCAGGTCGGATATTCGCATCAAGTACAAGAACTCGGCGCTGGGTATTGTCTGGTCGATGTTGACGCCGTCGCTGTTCCTCGCCATTTACTGGTTGGTCTTCGCAAAGTTCCTCAAGAACGGGATTCCGAACTTCGTGGTCTATTTGTTCGCGGGCATGGTCGTGTGGAACATGTTCAATACGTCACTCAGCACGGCAACCGGCGTCATCGTCGTTCGATCCGGGTTGGTGAAAAAAGTCTCGTTTCCTCGCGAGATCCTGGCGCTCGCCAACGTCGGAGCCGCGACGTTCTACTTCTTCATCCAGCTCTGCGTGTTCGGTTTGTATCTGCTGGTCGTTCAACACTCACCGGACTACGCCTACTTCTGGCTCTTGCCGATCGCGTTTGCCGCGTTGTATTTCTTTACCGCGGCGCTGGCGATTCTTATGTCGGCCATCACCGTCTATATGCGTGACATGGAACACTTCATCCTGATCATCTTGCAGTTGTGGTTCTTCATGTCGCCGATCGTCTACTCCTACGAACACTCCATCGCTCCGCAGCTGCACGCCCACGGACTGGCGTGGTTGTACTTTCTCAACCCGATCACGCTCATCATGTTGACCTTCCAACGCACGTTCTACGTGGCGACGTACGCGGCCTCGACCACGCAGACTCAGATCGTGAACCATCACGTCGTGCCGGTGATCCTGAAGATCCTGCCGTCGTGGCCCATGTCGACGTACTGCTATTTGGATCTAGCGCTTCTCGGCATCATGATCGTCTTCTTCTTGTTGGCCGAGGTGCTCTTCGGGCACCTCCAGGGCAACTTTGAGTCGGAGTTGTAATGACGACCGTCATCAAGGTGGAGGGGATCTCCAAGACCTTCAAGATCCACCACGAACGACACCAGTCCTTGAAGGAGCGCTTGTTACATCCGCGCACGGGATCGACCGAAATGTTCAACGCCCTCAACGACATCAGTTTCTCGGTGGACACCAATGAGACCGTCGGACTCGTGGGCCACAATGGATCGGGCAAGTCGACATTGCTCAAGTGCATCTGCGGGGTCCTGCAGCCGACGTCGGGTCAAATTCATATTCGCGGCAGTCTGGCCGCGCTGTTGGAGCTCGGCGCCGGCTTCCAGCCGGAGCTCTCCGGTCGCGACAACGTCTTTCTCTACGGCGCGATGCTGGGGTTCTCCAAGAAAATGGTCGAAGGCATCTTCGACGACGTCGTCGGATTCAGCGAGATCGAGAACTTCATCGATACCCAGGTGAAGTTCTACTCGAGCGGTATGTACGTCCGTCTGGCCTTCGCGGTGGCCGTCAACGTCGATCCCGACATACTGGTGGTCGACGAAGTCCTCGCCGTCGGTGACGAACGCTTCCAAGCGAAGTGCATCGATCGGATCCGGACGTTTCAAGATGAGGGACGTTCGATCCTCTTCGTCACACACAACGCCGATCAGGTTCGCGCCATCTGCGACCGGGCAATCGTGCTCGACGGCGGACACATGATCGCCGACGGTCCGACGCACGAGTCATTGCGAATCTTTCGCGAGCACCTCATGGACAGTGCCGCCGAACACGATCGCAGCGGCCTGCTGGCGTCGATCAGTATCGACTCGATCACCACGCCGTCGGGATCTTTCGACGTGCGAAGCGGTGCCGGCATGCACTTCGACGTCAACATCACCTCCCACGGCGCTTACAGCGGCAACTTCGTCATGGAGATCTTCACGCGCAACGGTCTGCTAGTCAGCCGCAGTGACGCGAAAGGTTCACCCGTGAACTTGAAGCCCGGACAGAACTGCGTGGGCATCGACCTCGCCCAGATTCCGTTGCTGGATGGTATCTACGACGTCAACGTGGGCGTGGTCGATCCTCGGGGCAACACCGTCATCGCGTGGCGCGAGCAAGCCGCGTCAATCCAGGTGACCTACGACGGTCGCGAAGGCGGCCTGGTGGAACTCGGCGCGGCGATCCATCAGCAGTAAGTCACCGGTCCGCGGTCTTCAGTCGTGGGAACCGGCGAAGAGAGCCGAACACGCCGAGCTTGCTGACGTTGAAGGGATGCGTGGCGCCGCTCAACATACGGCGGTCACCGCGCGAGTTGCCGTAGGCGAAGACGACCGGGGGTGCCGGGTAGTGACGTTGCGCGATCCATTCGTCCAGCCGACGAAGTTTTTCGGTACCGCGGCAGTTCTTACCGAGGTACCCGCCAGTCAGGCGACCACGCGGGTCGATCGCGAGACGGGTCCCGAGCCCGCCGTTCGCTTGCAGGTCCTCGGTGATCACGTCCACGTAGAGCTGCGGCGACGCCGAGACGATCACGATGTCGTGCCCTTGTTGGCGGTGCCAGTCCAAGCGAGCGAGCTGCAGGGCTCGGCCTTCGTGTTCGAGGTGTTCTCGAGCGAACGTGCGCGACTGCGCCATGACGACCTGCTCGTCGATCCCGGCCAGCAGTTTCACGAACAGCCGTTCCTTCGCGTGGTCGGCCCATCGGCTGCTCCGCAGCGCGCCGATCGCCAGGGGCAGCGCCAGTGACACCGCCGCGCGCCAGGTGCGCCCGCGACCGGCGATGGATTTGAGCCAGGGAAAGACGCTCCCGCCCTCGGTGAGCGTGCCGTCGAGGTCGAAGGCCGCGACGACTGGCTGGAGATCATTGTCCACCGGTCTAGTTTCACAGCCTTTGTGATCAACGTGTTTCCACTTACCTACAAATCCGATAGGTATTGGCAACAATTCGAAACTTGCCGCTAGGGTTGGCTCGTTCAGTCAAGGGACTGACATCACGCACAAGGAGACAACATGGCGATTCGACTCGGCGACGAGGCCCCTGACTTCACGGCGGAGACCACCGAAGGCACCGTCAACTTCTACGACTATCTGGGCGACGGCTGGGGCATCCTCTTCTCGCACCCCAAGGACTTCACCCCGGTGTGCACCACCGAACTGGGCGCCTTTTCCGCGCGCCGAGGCGATTTCGACAAGCGCAACACCAAGTTGATCGCGGTGTCGGTGGACGACGTCGACTCCCACCAGCGCTGGAAGAGTGACATCAGCGAGACCCAGGGCGCGGAGCTCAACTTCCCGATCATCGGTGACGCCGATCGCAAGGTGGCGGACCTCTATGACATGATCCACCCGAACGCGAACGACACCTTGACCGTGCGCAGCGTCTTCATTGTCGACCCCAATAAGAAGGTCAAGCTCACGTTGACCTACCCGGCCTCGACGGGCCGCAACGTCGACGAGATCGTGCGCGTGCTCGACTCGCTGCAGCTCTCGGCTAAGTTCCCGGTCTCGACGCCGGTCAACTGGAAGGACGGCGAGGACGTCATCATCGCGCCGTCCGTCAGCGACGACGACGCCAAGGAGAAGTTCCCGAAGGGCTTTCGCAAGGTGAAGGACTACCTGCGCTACACCCCTCAGCCCAACAAGTAATCGATACATCTTTGTGAAGCGGCCACCCGCGGGTGGCCGCTTCTCGACGTCCGCACCGTAAAGTGACTGTTCGACAAGGAGTCTTATGACCGATCCGACCACGTTCACCTACGCGAATCAGACGGTCAATCGTCTCGGTTTCGGCGCGATGCGCATTACCGGCGAGGGAATCTGGGGACCGCCCAAGGACCCCGACGAGTGTCGAGCGGTGCTACGTCGGGCCGTCGAGCTCGGCGTCAACCTCATCGACACGGCCGACTCTTACGGGCCCTACGTCTCCGAGGAGCTGATTCGTGAGGCGCTGCACCCCTACGGCGGCATAAAGATCGCGACGAAGGCCGGATTCTTGCGCATCGGACCGAACGCGTGGCGTGAATGCGGCCGACCGGACTACCTGCGCCAGGAGTGCGAGATGTCGCTTCGTCGCCTGGGCCAAGCGTCAATCGATCTCTTCCAGTTGCACCGCATCGACCCCGCGGTCGCGCCCGAGGACCAGTTCGGATTGCTGCGGGACCTGCTCGACGAGGGCAAGGTCCAGGCCGTGGGTCTCTCCGAGGTCAGCGTCGAGCAAATCATCGCTGCGAGAAAAGTGGTGACGATCTCGACGGTACAGAACCTCTATAACGTGTCGAACCGCCAAAGCGAAGACGTGCTGGAGTACTGCGAGCGCGAGGGCATCGGATTCATTCCGTGGTACCCGGTCGCGGCGGGAAGCCTCGCGCGAAGTGGTGGGCCGCTCGACGCGCTGGCCCACCAGAACGGGATAACTGTCGGACAGCTCTCGCTCGCGTGGCTACTGCGTCGCTCGCCGGTGATGCTGCCGATCCCTGGTACGTCCAAGGTGGCGCACGTGGAAGAGAACTGCGCCGCGGCCACCATCACGCTCGACGACGCGACGTTCGAAGCTCTCAACGAACTGCGCGATTAAGCGGAACGCTCGACCTGTTCGACCAGCGACGTCCGAAGTTCTCGTTTCAGCACTTTGCCCTGCGGGTTGCGCGGGAGCGGTTCAGCGCGAAAGAAGATCTTGGTCGGCACTTCAAAGCGCGCAAGATGTCGGGCCACGTGACGAGTGATCTCTTCGGCCTCGATGACTCGTCCCGGTCGTAACACCACAACGGCGGCAACCTCTTCACCCATGGTGGCGTGAGGCAATCCGACGACGGCGCAGTCGGCGACGTCGGGGTGATCAAAGATCGCCGCCTCGACGATTACCGAATAGACATTCTCGCCACCCCGAATGATCATGTCCTTGGCGCGGTCGACGATGAACACGAAACCCTCTTCGTCGATTCGTGCGATGTCGCCGCTTCGCAGCCAGCCCTTGGTGAAGGACTTGGCCGTCGCTTCCGGTTTCTTCCAGTATCCGCGCACGACGTTGGGGCCTTTGATCCACAGTTCACCGACCACGCCGGGTCCGCTCGGCAGGTCGGGCGTCGGCTCTTCGCCGTCGAATTCTTCGGGAACGATCGCGATTTCCGTGACCGGCACGGCCGGTCCGCAGCTCTCCGGTTTGGCGACGTAGTCGGCGCCACCGTTGAGACAGACCGCGGCCGAGGTCTCCGTCAGTCCGTAGCCGTTGCCCGGCATGCCGCCAGGAAAGGCCGCCTGAATACGACGCACGAGCTCGGGGGGAGCGGGCGCGCCGCCGTAGGAGACGGACTTCACACTCGAGGTGTCGAACTTGGCGAAATCGGGATGGTCCAGAATCTGCATCGCGATCGTCGGCACACCGCCGAACATCGTGAGCCGTTCGGATTCGATCAACGCCAGCGCCTGGCCGGCGTCGAAGTGATGCATCATCACGAGCTTGCCGCCCGACGCCGTATTCGTGATCATCGTCGCGAGACAGCCGGTCGCGTGGAAGAGCGGCACGCTCAAGAGGCCCGCGTTGGGAATGCTCTCGCCCGACTGGTCGAGGTTGCCGCCGCCCCAGCGCATGGCGGCGCGCGCCCCGACGAAGAAGAGGTTCATCAAGTTGGTGATGGCGTTGCGGTGCGTCCCGACGGCGCCCTTGGGATGTCCGGTCGTGCCCGAGGTGTAGAACATCGTGGCGTCGTCGTCGGTGGCGATGTCCACGTCGGGCGGACTCGCCGAGGCGCTGATGTCACCGACGTACTCGTTGAAGTCCACGGTGCGAACGCCTGCGTGGGCCGCGCCCAGTCGGGCCGGCCGAGCGGGATCTTCGCTGATGACCACGATCGTCGACAGATCCGGGAGGTCATCGAATTTGCTCCGGAGCCGTTCCAGTCGCTCCTCGTCGACGAAGAGCACGGACGCGCCCGAGTCACTCAGTCCGTACTGCAACTCTTCGGGGGTCCACCACGCGTTGATCGGTACCACCACCGCGCCGGTCAATACCGCTCCCCAAAAGGCCATGACCCACTGGGGCAGGTTGCGCGACGCGATGGCGACGCGGTCGCCCTTGGTGACGCCGTCGGTGATGAGACGTTGGGCCAGCGTCGAGGCCGCCCGGTAGTGCTCGTCAAAGGTGAATCGCTGTCCTTCGTAAACGATGAAGTCACGCGACGCGTGCGCGAGTGACAGGTCCAGGATCTGGCGCAGCGTCGCCGGGGCGTGTTTCCACACCGTCATCTCGATGCCGTTGACCGACGTGCGCTCGGTTTCGAACATTGAACCCGGTGCGGTCATCTGTGCCGTGGCCTGCGCTAACGACAGGACCTCGTCACTCATCGATCGTCGGAGGGTTCACCGGCGCCTTGGGGAACAGCGCGTCGCGGTAGTGCTGCAGTTCGTCAATCGATTCGCGTATGTCGTCGAGGGCTCGGTGCGCGGTCGCCTTTTCCGGAAGCGCCTCCAGGACTTCGGGGTGCCAGCGACGAGTCAACTCCTTCAACGTCGAGACGTCGACGTTGCGGTAATGGAAGAACTCCTCCAACGTCGGCATGTACTCCTGGAGGAATCGACGGTCCGTGCCGATTGAGTTGCCGCACAATGGGATCGATCGCGCTTCTGCGATGTGCTCTTTGAGGAACGCCAGGGTTTGCGCTTCGGCCTCATCGTTGGTGACCGTCGACCGGTTTACGGCGTCGATTAGCCCGGACTTGGTATGCATCTCCGTGACGAAGTCACCCATCTCGGCCATCTGTTCCGGGGAGGCGTGAATGACCAGGTCCGGTCCTTCGGCGATCACGTTGAGGTTGTCGTCGGTAATGAGGGTGGCGATTTCGATGATGACGTGGCGCAGTGGTTCGAGTCCCGTCATCTCCAGATCCATCCACACCAGCACACGTCGACACTACTGAACCTTCAGTCAATGTTGGTCACACCCGGCGATAGCCTCAGCGATATGGAAATCCCCGTTCGGGTCTTGCACCCCGACGCCACGCTGCCCGTTTACGCGAATGACGGTGACGCGGGATGCGATTTAGTCGCGGTCGAATCCTGCACGATTGCGGCCGGCGGGGGCCGCGTTATGGTGGCGACCGGCCTGGCCGTCGCCATTCCCGAAAGTCACGGCGGATTCGTCTTGCCGAGGAGCGGCTTGGCGGCGAAACACGGCGTCACCTGCATCAACGCACCGGGACTCATCGACGCCGGGTACCGCGGCGAAATAATGGTGGCGCTCGTGAATCTCGACCCGACGCACGATTACGAAGTGAAGAAGGGCGACCGGATTGCCCAGCTCGTCGTGCTGCCGGTGCCGCGGGCCTCGTTCCACGCCGTCGAGGAACTCCCGACGGCCGATCGCGGCGCCGGTGGCTTCGGAAGTAGTGGACGTTGACGCGTTATCTCGGACCGCTGGACAGTGCCTTCGTCTTGTTGGAGGTTCCGGGATCGGCCATGAACATCGGCGCCGTGATTGAACTCGATTTTGGCGACGTCGCCGATCCGACCGAGCGATACGAACTGATTCGAAAGAATGTTGCCGATCGACTGCACGAGATACCGGTATTGACCCAGCGCGTCATTCGCGCACCTTTTGACCTCACGTGGCCCGCTCTGGTACCTGATACGCACATCGACCTGGACCGACACATATCGCGCGTCGCCCTGCCGTCACCGGGGACGCCCGATCAGTTCGATCAGCTGATCTCCGAGTTCTTGTCGCGACCACTAATGCGCACTCGACCGCTGTGGCAACTCATGATCGTGGAAGGTCTCCAAGACGGTCGGGTTGCCGCGGCGTTGAAGGTGCATCACGCCTTAGCCGACGGTGTCTCCGGCGCCGAGACCTTCGCCAGTCTCTTCGATATCTCACCTGAGGTTCGTGAACCGGCTCCCAAGTCCAACGACGTCGACGCCGAATCAGCGTCGAGCACTTCGATGTCACTCCTCCTCGACGGACTGCGCCGAGTGCGTGACGACCCCGCCCTCGCCGTCGGCGTCGTCACGTCCTGGTTGAAGTGGGTATTCGACTTCGTGCGCACCGTCGTTCGGGTGGGGCTGACACGGGGCCGAAAACGTTCGACGCCCGACCAACCGTCGATCTTTGAAGCGCGCCGCACCACGCTCAATGGGCGCGCTGGGGTGGAGAAGATTTATCACCGCATGCGCGTGCCCCTGGCCGACGCGAAACGCGCGGCGAAGTATCACGGAGCCTCGGTCACCGACTTCGTCATGGCGACCACGAGCGGCGCGTTGCGCCGACTCCTGGTCGATCGCGGCGAGGAGCTCAAGCGTGACCTGATCGCCTTCGTCCCCATCAACGTTCGCGGCGAGGGTGACGTCGCGGCCATGGGTAATCAGATTTCGGGAATGCTGCTGGCGCTGCGCACCGACATCGATGATCCGGTGGAGCGACTGAGGGCGATCGCCCGGGACTCGGCCAAGACCGTCGGCGTCCAGCGTCGAAACGGCGCGAAGATTTTCCAGGAGATGCCGAGGGTGCTCGGCCCGACCATGCTGTCGCTCGGCGGCAAATTGGTCGACGCCTTTGGTCTGTTCGACGTATTGCCGCCGATGGCGAATTTGATGTTGTCGTCCGTACCGGGACCGCCCATTCCTCTGTGGCTCAGCGGTCACCGCGTCGTGTCGGCCGCGCCGGTCGGGCCGCTCCTCGGGCCGTTCTCGCTCAACGTCACGGTGCTGGGATTCGAACAAAATCTGGAGTTCGGCATGCTCGGGTGCGCACAGACTATGCCCGACCTCGCGACGCTTCGTGACTACCTGTTCGAAGAGGCGTCCACATTGATTGGCACGGTCCGGGAGTGATCCGGCGTCGATTCCGGTCGGCGTCCGGGCTACTATGGGTGACCACGCGGACGTAGCTCAGTTGGTAGAGCGCGACCTTGCCAAGGTCGAGGTCGCCGGTTCGAGCCCGGTCGTCCGCTCTAGAAAGTTCACTGTTTCGTGCTTAAGGGGCCGGAAAATATGTCCCCGGCGCCCCCGTCGTCGAGCGTCGTAGACTTGTATTCCCTGCCATCGAGATGATGCGTGTCGTGAAAGGCCTCTGACGGACCGAGTTACTAGACCTTTACGTGTGGAAGGCGCCACCGTGACGACGGACGGAGCAACGTGGTAGAGGAGTCCAACGCGTCGGCCGACCTGGTGATCGCCGACGTGCTCAATCAGTTTGCCCGCAACTTTCTCCTCAATGACCTCACCAATGAGCAGTCCGGGAAGTTGCTCGAAGCATCGCGCGGCGAGAGCGTTTTTCAATTGCCCCGCCGGGAGGCTCGTCGACGAGAGACCGTCATCGGTCAGGTTCATCAGGCGCGCGTGAGCGTGCGACGTCTTCGATCGGTACTTCGAACTTACTCGGGTCTTTTCGATTCCGATTGGTCGGTGCCGATGCTGGTGGAGCTTTCATGGTACGCCGGCGTGCTCGGCGAGATTCGCGATCTCGACGTCCTGCGCTCGGGCATCGAGAAGTCACTGGGGTTGGTCGACGACGAGCCCCTGCGCTCTCGGATCGTGCAGCGACTCGATGGACGTATCGAAGACGCCCAGGAGCGAGGTGCCCTCGAGCGAACGACGAAGCGTCACGCGCTCCTCGTCGATGAGATTTCGACGATTAGTTCCTCCGTCGCCTTCGACTCGAAAGCGAAGGGTCCGGCGCTCGAGGTACTCAGTTCGCAACTGAAGCGGACCTGGCGTGACGTGCGAAAAGCCGCCGGAAAGGCTCGCGCGGATTCGTCCAACGAGAACCTGCACCAGGTACGCATCGCCTTGAAGCGACTGCAATGCGCCTGTGAAGTGCTCGGATTGGTCGCCGGCAAGCCGGCCGTGAAAGTAGCTCGGGCCGCCGAGACGACGCAGACGAAACTGGGCGTCGTGCACGACGAAGCGGTCGCGAATTCGTGGTTGAAGTCCTTGACCGTCGCGGAGCCCGACTGGAAGGACCCACTGCGAGAGATACGAGCCTTCCACAAAGAAGCGCGCCGAGCGGCCAAGCGCGGCTGGCGAGAGTCGATCGAGAAGGTCGAGACTAGTTGGGACGACCTGCGGAGCTGAATTGGTCGTGGGCCCGGCGCCCGGCGATGCGTAATCTCTAGCGGAGGAGGTTGTCATGGTCCACCCGTCGCTCGAGCCCTACCTGAATGCCGTGCGCGCCGAACCGACAACGCATCCCTCGCTCCTGAGCGCCGACGAGCGCCGCGCGGCCTACCGAGACCTGGCGCTCGCCAATCGCGGAGGCCCCCAGTCGGTGGCCTCGGTTCGTGACGTTGAACTGGTCCTGGAAGGACGCACGTTGGGGGCGCGGCTGTACGTCCCGCTCGAGGACGAGAGCAAAGCCGTGGTGGTCTATTTTCATGGCGGGGGGTTCGTGGTGGGGGACCTCGATACGCACGACGCACTGTGTCGCCGCTTGTCTTCCGATACCCGAATGCGCTTCCTCTCGGTCGACTACCGCTTGGCCCCGGAACACCCCTTCCCGGACGGCATCAACGACGCCGTCGACACCATCCGTTACGTGTTCGAGCACTTAGAGGAGTTCGAAGACGCCGGTGCGGAACTGATCGTGATGGGCGACTCGGCCGGGGCGACGTTGATGACGGTGGCGTGCGCCTTGACGAGAGGCGAGGACCTGGGCATCGCCGCGCAGGTCGTGATCTATCCGACGCTCGGTCCAGAACTGTTCACCGACTCGGTGCATAAATATGGTGTCGGCTACGCGCTCGACATCGACCATTTGCGCTACGACTACGGGCTCTATCTCAATGGGTGGACCGATCGCAGCGACCCGCGCGTCACGCCGATCATGTTCGAAGACCTCACCGGTGCGCCGCCGGCGATCGTGGTCGTGGCCGAGTGCGATCCCTTGCGCGATGAGGCGGTCGCCTACGCCGGACTGCTCGAACACTTCGGGGTTCGCGTGGAGCTCCTCGAAGCCAAGGGAATGATCCATGGTTTCTTGCGCCTGACGACGATGGTCCCCGAGGCGCTCGAGATCATCGACGACCTGGCCGAGCACATGCACCGCTACGTCGAGGCCGCGAAGTGAACGTCCTGTTCATCACGTTGGATCAGTTCCGCGGGGACTCCTACGCGGCGGCCGGTCATCCGCTGGTACAGACACCAACGCTGGACCGCATCGCGCGCGAAGGGGTTCGCCTCAGTCGCCACTACTCCCAGGCCGCGCCCTGCTCTCCGGGACGCGCCGCGATCTACACCGGCACGTACCAAATGAACAATCGGGTCGTCGCTAACGGGACACCGTTGCCCAAGGGACTCGACAATATTGCCCACGTCGCGCGTCGAGCCGGTTATGACCCGACGCTCTTCGGCTACACCGACCAGGGCGTCGATCCGGCCAACGCCGACGGCATTGACGACCCTCGACTCGACAGTTACGACGGTGTGCTACCGGGGCTTTCGGTCGGCCTGTACCTGCCCGAGAGCCAAGCCGGCTGGATCCAGCACCTGCGCGCGAAGGGCTACGACGTGCCCTACGGCTGGGAGGTGGCCGCCCGCGGTGAGCCCGATCGGCCGGCCGAGCTCTCGCTCAGTGGCTTTCTCACCACTCGCTTTTTGGACTGGCTCGATACCCGGGGAAACGGATGGTTTGCCCACCTCAGTTACTTGCGTCCTCATCCGCCCTACGCCGCGGCGGGGGAGTTCTCGCGCATGTACGACCCCGCGGACGTCGAGATGCCGATCGCGCCGGTGCCCATCGAACAACGACACCCGATCCACGAGGCGGCCATGGGTTTCGAAGCGAGCGCCGCGCCGCGCGATCCCGATCAGATGCGCGCGCTCAAGGCGCAGTACTACGGGATGATCAGCGAGGTCGATAGTCAGCTCGGTCGAGTGGTGCGCGCCTTGGAAGAGCGCGGTGAGTGGGACGACACTTTGGTCGTCATAACGGCCGACCACGGCGAACAACTGGGCGACCACGGGCTCAAGGAGAAGTTGGGGTTCTTTCCCCAGAGCTATCACGTGATCGGACTATGGCGCGATCCCCACGCCGGCAACGCCGGTCGCGTGGTGACCCGATTCAGCGAGAACGTGGACCTGCTGCCCACGCTCGCCGACGTACTGTCAATCGACGAGCCGGCCCAGTGCGATGGTCGGTCACTGACGCCGCTGCTGGCCGGTGAGGACGTTGCGTGGCGCAGCGCCGCTCACTACGAATGGGATTACCGCAGTTATTTCATCCGCCACGTCACCGGTGATTGGCCCAGGGACCGAAGCCTTTCGCTCGCGAATCTCGCCGCGTCGGTGAGCGACGACCTCGGATACGTGCAGTTCGCCGACGGGTCGTTCAAATGTTTCGACCTGCTCGTCGATCCGACGTGGCGATCGGAGTGTCGCGACACCGAACGCGTTATGCGCGGCGCCCAAGAGCAACTCGTGTGGCGCCAAGAACACCTCCGACGTGACTTGACCGACATGTTGTTGCGTCCCGGTCGACCGGGTCGCTGGCCCACGGGATTCAAGGACGTGGCGCTCGCGTCAGTCAGTAGCTAGCAGTATCGAGGGCGCCTGACGTTCCAGTACAACCCTTTGTCACGCCTCGTCGCCCGAGACCCCCCTTCGATCCGCGCCGGGGCCACCGCCATCGAAATGACGCAAGAGCTGGGCGGCACCACTTACGTGGCGATCATCGGCTCGGTCTTCGCCTCACTGTTCGGGCCGGCAATTTCTAACACCGAGGTGGCCCGCGGAGGGCTGAGGATACTCACGCCGGTTTTTCTGGTATCAATAGAACCCAGACGCCGACCTCGGCGAAGGGCAAACTAGGGAGATTTCATGCAGCGATTAACTCGGTTCCGTCAGGTTCTCGTCATGACGGGAGTCGCCTCGCTGATGCTCGCCACCAGCGTGACGGCGGGGGCTAGTTCCACATCGGGCAAGTACAACGCCGCGGACGCCAAGCTCGTCCCGTCGGCCTACAAGGGAAAGACTTTGCAGGTGGCAACTGACGCGACCTACGCACCGGATGAATATATGAACAACGGCGTCATGACGGGTTTCGATGTCCAACTGATGTACGCGATCGCCAAGACCCTGGGTATCACGGTCAAGGAGAATAGCGTCACCTTTGCCACCATCCTTTTAGGGATTGGTGATGGCAGGTACGCGATTGGTAACTCGTCCTTCACTGACGAGAAGAGCCGCGAGAAGCAGGTCAACTTCGTGGACTACTTCCAAGCCGGAGAAGGCATCTACGCCAAGAGTTCAACCACCGCAGCATTCACCGGCCTGAAGAGCCTCTGCGGATTCACGGTGGCGGTAGAGAGTGGCACGACGGAGCAAAGCGACGCTAAAAAGACGGCGAAAACTTGTCCCTCAAACAAGAAATTGACGTATTTGTCGTACCTCACCCAGACCGAGGCGGATTTGGCGGTTTCCTCGGGCCGCGCGACGTTCGGCTTCTTGGACAGTCAAGTCGCGGGTTACGTGGCCTCGCAATCTAAGGGCGTCTTCAAATTGGTCGGTAAGGCAATCGAAGTTGCCCCGTACGGGATTGCCACATCGAAGTCGACTTCCGGCAAGCAATTCGCCAAGGCGATTCAGGCGGCGATCAAGACCTTGATCGCCAATGGCACGTACGGTGCCATTTTGAAGCAGTACGGCGTTACCGCCGGTGGACTGACGTCGTCACAGATAGTCCTCAACGGGGCAATCTCGTAAGTCGTAGTAAAAACTAACTTCATGGGTACGAACGGGGACGCAGCCGTAAAGGTCGTCCCCGTTCGCCACGTTGGTCAGTGGTTCGGTTTGGCATTCTTGGCGCTCTTCATCGCCATGCTGATCCACACCATATTTTCCAAGATTCCCTCGGGTGTCCGAAAGTGCCACTTCGTCGCGGCGCGATATATCTGTCACCCCGTCTTGAAGTGGCGATTCGGATGGAACGACATCTTCCACTACTTTACGAATCATCTCGTCCTCAGGGGCCTCCTCATCACGCTGGAGCTAACTGCCATCGCCATGTTGATCGGCATCGTCTTGGGAGTGTTCGTCGCAATCATGCGTCTTTCACACAATCGATTGCTGTCGGGCGCCGCGTGGACCTACACCTGGATCTTTCGCGGGACACCGGTGTACGTCCAGATCTTGATGTGGGGTGCAATCGCGTTTCTTTACCCACAGCTCGCGATCGGAATACCATTCACGCACATCTATCTCGTTCACTTCGGGGCGAACAGTGTATTTTCTTTGTTCAACGCCGCGGTGACGGCTCTCGGACTCAATGAGGGGGCCTACTTCTCAGAGATCGTCCGGTCTGGGTTGATCGCGGTCGACGAAGGGCAGACCGAGGCTGCCATGTCACTCGGTATGACCCGGGGCCAAACTCTGCGTTTGGTCGTGTTGCCCCAGGCCATGCGCGTCATCATCCCACCGACGGGCAACGAAGTGATTTCGATGTTGAAGACGACGTCGCTGGTTTCGGCCATTGCAGTCGTTGACCTCCTCGGCGCCGTGACGAATATTTACAATCAGACTTACCAAATCATGCCGATGCTGATAATGGCGAGTCTCTGGTACTTAATCGTCTCGACCATATTGTCCGTGGGTCAGTTCTATCTCGAGCGATACTTCGCTCGCGGTGCGCTGCGGACGCCGCCGCTCACACCGATCCAAAGAGTTCGACGAGACCTTCGCGGCATTGCCTCGAAGTACCGCACGAGGCGCGGGGTTCGGGTGGGAGCGCCATCGTGACCGAACCGATGGTCGAGGCGATCGGCGTCCACAAGTCTTACGCCGGAGTGGAGGTTCTGCAGGGAGTGAATCTCACGGTGGCCCGAGGCGAGGTGACGTGTTTGATTGGCCCGTCGGGCTCGGGTAAGAGCACGTTTCTTCGCTGCATCAATCACTTGGAAAAACACGACGCGGGAGAACTGCGGGTCGATGGCGAACTGGTGGGGTACGAAGCGAAAGGCGACAAACTGTACGAACTGAACGATCGACGAATCTGCCAAGAACGCTCCCAGATCGGGATGGTCTTTCAGCGATTCAACCTCTTCCAGAATCTGAACGTGCTTGAGAACATCACGACAGGTCCGGTCAAGGTGAAGGACGTCAACGAAGAACTGTCCAAGAAGTTCGCGCGCGAACTGTTGGTACGCGTCGGACTCGAAGGAAAGGAAAAGAACTACCCCACGCAGCTCTCCGGCGGACAACAGCAGCGCGTCGCGATCGCTCGCGCGCTGGCAATGGAACCGAAGTTGATGTTGTTCGACGAACCGACGTCGGCGCTCGACCCGGAGTTGGTGGGCGAGGTCCTTGACGTCATGAAGGACCTGGCGCGTAGCGGCATGACCATGATCGTCGTGACCCACGAAATGGGTTTTGCCAAAGAGGTCGCTGACACCGTTTACTTCTTGGACCAGGGAGTGATCGAAGAGTCGGGGGATCCGAAAGTCGTCCTCACGTCGCCGTCGTCCCCACGCCTTCAGAGTTTTCTTTCCAAAGTGCTCTGATGACGTGGTCCCTCGACCCGACCAACGTCGGCACCGGACTGCCGCTCGAAGGCGTACGAGTCCTGGACCTCTCGCGCGTTCTCGCGGGACCGCTGTGCGCTATGATCGCCGGCGACCTCGGCGCGGACGTCATCAAGGTCGAAGCCCCGAACGGCGATCCGGTGCGTTCCCTCGCCCCACCACGTTTCGGTGGGGACGCGACCTATTACTTAGCCGTCAATCGTCATCGCCGCAACGTCGTGGCCGATCTCCGCGATCCGAAGGGTTTTGAGAAGGTGGCCGCGTTGGTGCGACTGGCCGACGCTGTGGTGGAGAACTACCTGCCGAGTCAGATCACCTCGCTTGGTATCGATCATTTGCGTGAGATGAATCCGGAGTGCGTCTGGGTGAGCATCACGCCGGCCACGATGGGTGGGCCGGTCGCCGATCAGCCGTCCTTCGACCTCTTAGCGCAAGCCCGCTCCGGCATTATGGGGGTGACGGGCGAGCCCGACGGTCCGCCGATGAAAGTGGGCGCGCCCGTCGCCGACGTGGTCACGGGACTCTACGGAGCCATTGGCCTGCTAGCCGGTCTGTTCGCGCGCGGACAGAATCGGCCCGGTCGTCACTTCGAAGCTCCGCTGTTGGAATCGGCCATGACCGCTCTGGTCAATCAGGCCCAGGGCTATCTCGCCACCGGTGAGAACCCGACGCCACTCGGCAACGATCACCCGAGCATCACGCCGTACGGGCCGGTGACGACCGCGGACGGATTCCTTCTTCTCGCCGTCGGGACCGACGCGCAGTACTCGCGACTGGTCGACGTCGTAGATGACGCACCACTAACGAGTCACGAATCATGGCGTGACAACGCGGCACGGGTGCATTACCGCGACGAACTTCGCGTCGAACTCAACCGGATTTTTGAAACCCGCTCGACGGATCAGTGGCTGGAAGCCCTCGCGCACTCCGGAATTCCGCACGCGCCGATACTGGACGTGGCGGGCGCCTTTGCGCAAGCCCAGATACGCGACGGTGACTTCGTCGGGCCAATGGACACGCCCGGCGGGGAAGTGATGACTATGCGTACGCCTCTGGTCATCGACGGATCGCGCCCCAAAGTTCGTCGAGGGCCGCGACGACTGGGCGAAGACTCCGAGGAGATCTTCGGTGCCTAACGGCTCGCAGTGAACCGGTCTCCGTCGAAGGCGTCGGTCGTGGTGAACTCTTCGACGGCGCGTCGCTTCAGCTTCGTCGCGCGGCTGGCCGGGTGTCCCAGGGCCACAATCGACGCGACGATCTGACCGTTCGGGATGTTCAGGACGTCGCGCACGCCCAGTTCGTTGCGCGTGGCGATCGTCGTCATCACGCCACCCAGTCCTCGGGCGCGCGCGGCCAGAAGAATGTTCCATACGAACGGATAGATCGACGCGCCACCGGCGATGTGGTATCGATCGAGGTCCCGGTCGGTCGCCGCGAGCGCGGTGAGGTCGGCGCAAACGACGAGCATGACCGGCACCCGGTCAAGCGTCTCGGGAAAGCCGTCGGGCGTGGAGGACGCCATCGCCGCCTCGCGCTTCGAGGTGGCCGCGGCGCGGTCCTCGTCGCTCGCGAGCGGAGAGAACGGCACGAGCCCGGCCAGTACGTGGGCGACGTAGTCGTGCCATCCGTCGAGGTAGAGATCTCGCAGCGCCCGGCGCCGGGGCTCGTCTTTCACGACGATGACGCGCCAGGCCTGGCGATTGCCACCGGACGGGGCGAAACGGGCGTCGTCCAGGATCGCGTAGAGGTCCTCGTCATTCACCGGTTCATCGAGGAACGCTCGAACCGAACCGGTCGTGCGAAGCGCGTCGGTCAGGTCCATGACGTCACTCTAGGACTGGATTACTGATTGGTCCCGGCGTCTCTTCGCTGGAACAGAACGAAGGCGATGGCCAACGTGGCGACCACGTACGCGAGCAGAATGAACGTCGCGCTCCAGGCCCCGAAGGAGTTCGACGGCGCGAACGGTGACTCCATCGAAATGCCGAGGCTGGACGGTTCGAACCTCATGAAGTCGTTCTGCCAACTCTGGGGAAAGAAGAGTCCGATGATCGGCACGATCAGTAGCACCGACACGTAGACACTGATGGTGGAGGCGCTGTGTCGAAGGATCAGGCCCAGCGCGAAAGCGAAGAGCGCCAACAAGGTCAAGTACAGCCCGGCCAGGATCACCGAGCGAAGCACGGTGCCGTTCTCGAGCGACGCCGTCGGTACGACACCGAGATAGATCCGCTGGCCGATGAGAAAGGCGGCGAAACAGACGAACTCACCGAGGATCAGAATTGTGAAGAAAAGCACGATGGACTTACTGGCGATCAAGCGCAAGCGATTGGGAACCGCCGTCAGGGTCGTACGTATCGAGCCCGTCGTGTATTCGCTGGTGATGAAGAGCGACCCGATGACGCCCACCGCGAACTGGGCGAACAGACTGCCGCGCAGACTGCTCGAGACCGGGTCGAAGGTCGCGATGCGCAGGGCGCCGAATTGACTCCAGTGGGTTCGAATGAGCGTCGTGATGAGGACCCCGAGTCCCACCGTGAGCAGCACGGTCACCGCAACACCCATGATGGACGATCGCACGGTCCGGAATTTAATCCACTCGGCTTGGGTCGAGGCCGTCCAGGTTGATTCGCTAGCCATTGGCGGGACCCGTCGTGTGCGAACCGTATTCGACGGCGCCGGCGGTGAGGTCCATGAAGACCTCTTCGAGCGACGCGCGCTGGGGGGTCAGCTCGAAGAGGGCGATGCCCGCGTCAAAGGCAAGTTGACCAATCTGGTCCGACGTCAGGCCGCCAATCGTCAGGCCGTCGTCGTTGGCGTCGTGCACTACCCCGTGATTCGACGCCACGACCGTGGCCAATTTGTCATGGTCCGACGCGCGCACCAGCACGGTGCCCTCGGCGTTCTTGGTGAGGTCATCCACTGAACCGGACGTGATGAAGCGACCACGTCCGATCACGATGATCTCATCGGCGCTCACGGCCATCTCGCTCATGAGGTGCGAGCTGACGAAGACGGTACGGCCTTCGTTCGCCAGCGCTCGAAAGAATTCGCGAATCCATCTGATGCCTTCGGGGTCGAGTCCGTTCACCGGTTCGTCGAAGAGCAAGATTCCGGGATCACCCAAGAGCGCCCCGGCGATGCCGAGTCGCTGACTCATGCCGAGCGAGTACGTGCCAACTTTCTTGTCGGCGACCGCGCTGATGCCCACGAAGTCGAGCACCTCGTCCACGCGGGTCTTCTTGATCTGATTCGACGCGGCCAACGCGCGAAGGTGATTACGTGCCGTGCGTCCGGGGTGGATGGCCTTGGCGTCGAGAAGAGCACCGACCTGTCGAACGGGATCGCGCAGTTCGGCGTAGCGCGTGCCGTTCACCGTGGCCTGGCCCTTCGTGGCGTGATCGAGGCCGAGGATGATCCTCATCGTGGTGGACTTGCCCGAGCCGTTCGGTCCCAGGAAACCGGTCACCACACCGGGCTTGACTTCGAAGTCCAGGTCATCGACCGCGAGCGTGTCGCTGTAACGCTTCGTCAGATGGTCGATTTTGATCATGGGGTGCCTTGTGAAACTCTACCGATGACGCTCAGCGCCACCGTCAGCCAGCGTTAAGAAGCGAGTAAGAGTGCGATTACTTGTGCAGTTGACGATGCGTCTGGCAGTACTCACACGTGCCGGTGACAGCGACGTGATGTCGATCCAGCCTGAACCCGAACGTCTTTTGCAGGTCCTTGCTCAGCGCGTCGAAGTGGGCGGCCGGTATCTCGAACGTGGTGCCGCACTCGTCGCACGTGAGGTGCCCGTGCACGGCGCCGGCGAGATGGAAGACCGCGGCGTGTTGGTCGAGGTGCGCGTGCACGACGATCTCCAACGCTTCAAACTCTTCGAGGATTCGATAGACAGTCGAGGGGCTGACGTCGGGCTGACGTTTTTGAACTTCGTAGGTGATCTCCTCGGCGGTGAGATGACCGGGCGCAGCGACCAGGACTTCGGCGACGGTGCGCTTGGCGACGGTGACCCGCTTCGTGGCGCCACGAATCGCCGAGAGAATATCGTCGACTTCGGGGTTCGAGCGGGACATAGAAAAACACTAGGTCCGCGGGACTGACTACAAAGCGTGGAGTCCGTCGATCACCCGTTGGGCTTCCTCGACGATCGAGCGCACGATGTCCCCGGCCGGGACGACGGACGTGATTGCTCCCACGGACTGTCCGGCCGGATATCCCTCTCGACGCGGATCGATGCCGAGCGTGTTCTCATCGCCGCCGAGGTGGAAGGTTCCGTCGTGGAACGCGACGGCCAACTGGTCCGGGAATTTCTTCAGCAACGTCGGATCGGCGTCGTAGCGATCGGTCGTGTCGTTACGAAGAACGCGCATGGTCTTGCCGCTGAACGCGCGCGAGACGACGGTGCCGTCTTCGCGACTCTCGAGGATTGATTCGCGGTATCCCGGAATGGCCCGTGCCTCGGGAGTCGCGATGAATCGGGTGCCAATCCATACCCCGGCCGCGCCCAGAGAGAGCGCGGCCGCGAGTCCGCGGCCGTCGAAGATCCCGCCGGCCGCGACGACCGGGATCGCGCCATCCATGGCGTCGACGATCAGGGGCACGAGGGGCAACGTCGCCACCGTACCGGTGTGACCCCCCGCCTCGGTCCCTTGGGCGACGACGAGGTCGCACCCGGCGTCGAGCGCGCGCTTGGCGTGTTCGACCTTGCCGCACATCGACACGACCAGCACGTCGTGATCGTGGCAGAGGTCGATGACGTGCGCGGGCACGCCCAGCCCGGCCACAAACGTGCTCGCCCCGCCCTCGATCAAGAGCTCGACGTTCTGTTTCAGTGTCTCGGGAAAGGCCGTCAAGAGGTCGACCCCGAAAGGTTTGGTCGTGAGGGCTTTGGTGGCGGCGATCTCGTGGGCCAGGCGCTCACTGGACATGGTGGAGGCACCGAGACAGCCGTAGCCACCGGCGTTGGAGACCGCGGCGGCGAGTGCGCTGTAGGCGACGCCGCCCATGCCGGCGAGCATGACCGGGTGTTCGATCTTCAACATCTCGGTGAGTCTCGTTTTCATTGGTCCTCCGTTGCTACAAACTAGTGAGACCATTGCGCGTCGACAAAATGTCAGCGTGCCCAACTAGGGTGATGTTCACTCGCGAGTGGTGTTAACCCCCGTCGTCTCTTCTGGAGTGGATTTCTTGCATGGATACTGATCTCGCTGTCCCAATGCCCAAGAGGGAGTTGTACTTCGTCTTCGGCGCTCTCATGTTGGGCATGCTGTTAGCCGCACTCGACAGCACGATCGTCGCTACCGCCCTGCCGACGATTGTGGGCGACCTCCACGGGGCGAGTCACTTGAGCTGGGTCGTCGTCGCCTACCTTCTTGCGTCGACCGTGAGTACACCGCTGTGGGGCAAGTTGGGTGACCTGCACGGTCGAAAGGTCTACTTCCAGGCGGCGATCATTCTCTTCTTGATTGGCAGCATGTTGTGCGGCGTCGCCCACACGATGCTCGAGTTGATCCTCTTTCGCGCTCTGCAGGGTCTGGGCGGTGGCGGCCTCATGGTGGGCGCCCAGTCGATCATCGCCGACATCGTGCCGCCTCGAGAACGAGGACGCTACGCCGGATTCTTCGGCGCGACGTTTGGTGCCGCCACGGTGATCGGACCGCTCCTCGGAGGATTCATCGTCGAATACTTCTCGTGGCGATGGATCTTCTTCGTGAACCTCCCCTTCGGCATCCTCGCGTTGATCGTCACCGCCGCGGTTTTGCCGAGTGCCGGTGCCCGGGTGCAGCACGTCATCGACTACGCCGGCATCGTCACCTTGACGATCTCGGCCTCGGCGCTCATTCTCTTCACCTCGCTCGGCGGAACGTCCCTCGCGTGGCTCGGCTGGAAGTCCGTGACGCTGCTCGTCGTCGGTCTGATCACCGCAGTGATCTTCGTCGTGATCGAGCGGCGCTCGAGTGAGCCGATCTTGGCGCCGCGACTGTTCGCGAACCGCGTCTTCTCTTCGGCCTCGGCCATTGGCTTCGTCGTCGGCTTCGCGATGTTCGGCGCGCTGACATTCCTCCCGCTCTACTTCCAAGACGTTCGAGGGGCGACGCCGACGAGCTCGGGTCTGCGATTGCTACCGATGATGGCCGGTCTCCTCGTCGCGTCGATCGTCACCGGTCAACTCGTCTCCAAGGGTTGGCGCTATCGTCCGTTCCCCATCTTGGGGACGGCGATCATGACGATCGGTCTCGGACTGTTCGGCACCATCGGTATCGCCACCTCGGAACTCACCTTGGCCTTTTACATGCTCATTCTCGGAACGGGACTCGGATTGGTGATGCAGATTCTCATCACCGCGGTACAGAACGCCGTGCAGCGCGAAGACCTCGGCGCGGCGACGGCCGGGGCGAACTTCTTTCGGTCGATCGGCGGTTCCTTCGGGACCGCGGTGTTCGGCGCGCTCTACGTGAACGCGTTGCCGCACCAATTGGCGGTCGGACTTCGCGCGAACCCCTCGGTCAAATCATTGCCCTCCCCGTTACTTTGGACGCCGAAGAACCTTCGTCGACTTCCTCTGAACGAACTCTCGGTGATCCTGCACGCCGTCTCGGGATCGATTTCGGAGATCTACCGCTACGCGGTGCCGATCGGCGTACTCGCCGTCATCCTGTCGCTGACCTTGCCGGAGATCACACTTCGCACGAGCCTTCACCCAATCGCTGACGAAATTCCGATGTCAAACGCCGACCCCCTCGTCTGAGCGTTTCGAGACATTCGTCGAAGTCCGCGTCGCCGCCGTAATAGGGATCGAACAGGTCGAGGTCCCGTCCCGGTTCGATCAGATTGCGCAAGAGGATCACTTCGGTCGCCCGATTGGACAGTCGCTTCTTCACTTCGTGAACGTGCTCACGAGTCATGCCGATCACTACGTCCTGGCGGTCTAAGTACGCGCGGTCGGCGAAGGCGCCCAGCGATCCGGCACCCTTGAAGCCGGCCCGGTCGAGCGCGCCGCGCGCTCGTTGGTCCATCGGACTTCCGACGTGCCAGTTGGCGGTGCCGGCGCTCGTGACGTCGACGAAACCACGGAGCGACGAGTCGGCGTCGACGAACCGGTTCAAGACCACTTCGCCCATGGGGGAGCGACAGATGTTGCCGGTACAGATCATGGCTACTCGTAGGCGCGTCTCGACCACCAAACTCCCTTGGACGGCCCTCATTTTAGAATGCTAAGGAACCATTAAGTGACGTTCCACGACGGATATCGAGTAAGTACTATGGGTCCAGGATCAAACGGAGGGAGACGCGATGCCACTGTCAGAGCATGAGCAGCGAATCCTGGCCGAACTCGAAGAGTCGCTCTCGAAACAGGATCCACGATTTGCGAAGAACGTTCGCGAGACGAACGTCTACTCCCACGGCGGGCGGCGTGTTCGTTGGGGTATCGCCGGCTTCGTGGCCGGCCTCTTGATTCTCATTCTTTGCTTCTCCAGCTCGGTCCTCCTGGGTCTCGTCGGGGTCGCCTTGATGTTTATCTCCGCAGTAGTAATCGAGCGAAACGCTCGTCTTATGGGACGTGCATCGTGGCAGGACATCACTCGTCCGAGCCAGGGTGACGACACCCGCGCGAACTACGGTCCACGGACCAGTTCGCTTCGCGACTGGTTGTCGCGTCAGCGCCGCACTCGAGAATGACCGACGTCGGGGTAGCGCGCAACGCGCCCCCGTGTCTGGCCCTGGATATCGGTGCGACCAAGGTCGAAGCGGCGCTCGTCGACGTCGACGGTACGTTACGGGCGAGATCGCGAATCAACGACGCCGATCACCACGATGACCTAATAACTGCCGTCATCGAATTGGCTCGACGCGTCATGGCCGAAGGGTCAGTCGACGCAGTGGGCGTGGGGTGCGCCGGTCCGATGAGTCGCGGGGGAGAAGAGGTCTCGCCGCTCAACATCCCACAGTGGCGCTCGTTCCCCCTTCGACGAGCGTTGCGTGACGGCCTCGGTCGAGATGTGTTTGTCGACGGTGATGCTCGCGCGCTCGCGTTAGCCGAAGGCGCCTTCGGGGCGGCGCGTCACGACCGCTCGTACCTCTCGATGGTGGTCTCGACCGGCGTCGGCGGCGGACTGGTCATCGACGGTGAGTTGCTAGACGGGGAGTCGGGTAACGCCGGACACATCGGACACCTCAACGTCGTGCCCAACGGCAACCTGTGTTCGTGCGGCGCGTTCGGATGTCTCGAAGCCGAAGCGTCGGGTTGGGCGATCGAATTGCTCACCGGACGAATCCCGACCCAAGCCGACGCCGCGACGCGCGTGCGAACAGCCGACCTCGTCGGTCGCGCCGTCGGCACTCTCGCGTCGGTACTTGATTTCAATCGCTGTTACATCGCCGGATCGGTCGCCCTCGGTTTCGGCGACGAGTTCTTCCAAGTCGCCAATAAATCAGCGCGAGCGATGGCGCGATTGCCCTACTCCGAACATCTCGAGATAGGCCGATCGGAACTGGGCGCCGACGGACCGCTCCTCGGAGCGGCGCTGGTCGCGTGGCGGGGGCGATCATGAAGCGACCGTGGAGCCGCGGTCTCGGACGGCACCTGCTGCGCCATCCCGCCGACGTGGTGACGTTGGCGCGCGCTGGGTGGCGACTCCGTCGTGACGGTTGGCTCCGTCGTGCACCGTTCCTGCCGTTGCCCGATGCTCGCTACTGGGATTTTCGAATGGCGACGGTGAATGGGAGCTCCGACGTCCCACTTAACCCGGCGTCCATGGTCGACGCCGCCACGTGGGCGTTGGCTCAACCGGTGGGACGGCGCCAGTGAGTCGCGTCTTACTTTTAAACGCCACCTTCGAACCGCTGCAGCTGGTGAGCGAGCGACGCGCCGTCGTGTTAATGCTCGCCGGTCGGGCCGAGCCCATCGTCACGCCGGAGCATCCCAATGTCTGTCGATCGGCGTCGATCGTCGTGCAGATACCGGCCATCGTTCGACTCCACGACATGGTGAAGTTGCCCTCCAAGGTGAGAACGCCACCCCTGACGAGACGCTCACTCTTGTTGCGCGACAGCTATCGCTGCGCCTACTGCCTCGAACACGCCGACACCATCGACCACGTCGTGCCGCGAAGTCGAGGTGGACGCCACGAATGGACCAACGTGGTGGCGGCCTGTCGGCGTCACAACATGCAAAAGGGCGACCGGTTGCTCGAGGAGATCGGGTGGCGCATGCACTTCGAGCCACGGGTCCCCGACGGGCCGTGGTGGCGTTGGCGTCACCTGCCCGATCCCGACCCGTTGTGGGCGCCGTACCTACCCCGGGCCTCGTGAACTTGCAGCTCACCGAGCTCTACGACTACGACACGTTGCGCCGCGAACGCGAGGCGACGATGTACGTCGTTCGCGCGGACCGCGCGACGATCGTCTTGGGGAGCGCGCAGTCCATTGAAATTCTGGACGCGCAACAGGTGGACGAGACGCCACTTCGCCGACGTCGCGGCGGCGGCGGTCTCGTCCTCGTGCAACCCGATGACCTCTGGATCGACTGGTGGATTCCCGCCAACGATCCGCGCTGGCGTAGCGACGTGCACGCCAGCTCACGAATGATCGGTCAGTGGTGGGCCGACGTGCTGAAAGAAGTCGTGCGAGGCGACGTCACGGTCCACGACGGACCGATCCAGGGTGAACGGGCCTACCGACTCGTCTGTTTTGCCGGACGGGGACCGGGTGAAGTGTTCGTCGACGGCGCCAAGGCCGTGGGAGTGACTCAGTGGCGAGTGCGCGAGGGACTGCTCGTGTCAACGATCATGCACGCGCACCCTTCCGCCGACGTCCTGGGCTATCTCAAAGAGGTTCCCGAAGGACTCGCTGGGGCCCTCGAACATCAGGTCCTGTCGTCGATCACCGACGTCGATGCCGAGGGGCTGACCGAATCGCTGCGACACGCGGGCGGGTCTTGGCAGTACCGCGCGATTCATCTTCACGACTAAAGCGACCACTTCTTCCAAAGCCATCACGGGGCTCGTCACGTCCCGGGTCAAATCAACCTCAAAATTGGCTCCAAATTGTTTTGATTTGCATCTGAGTGGGGTTAGGTGGTGTAATGTGTCACCGAATGGGGGAAAGTGGTGAACCCGTGGGAGGATCGTCGATGCTCGGATTTGTGGGTCAGTACCAGCATTCGCTGGACGCCAAGGGTCGACTCATCCTGCCCGCGAAGTTTCGTGCCGAGTTCGAACGCGGTGGTCACCTCAGCCCCAATACCGAGGGGTGCATCGCGCTTTGGACACCGGGGGAGTTCGCGCGTCAGAGCGACGAGCGCCTCGAGCAGAGTCGCGGCGGTGGATCGATTGAGCGACAGCAGATGCGCTACTGGGCCGCGAACTCTTCGGACGTCGAATTCGACAAGCAGGGACGATTCGCGTTGCCCGCGGCGATCCGTGAGTACGGGCAACTCAGCGGAGACGTATTGATCGTGGGAACGCTCGACCACATCGAGCTCTGGAATCCCTCGACCTACGCCGAGAAGGTCAATTCGGCCGAAGAGTTGTTTAAGCAGGGCAGTGACTAATGAATGGAGTGCAACAGAAGTATCGGCCGCGGACCATGCGCAGCCTGGCAATCGTCAAGACGGGTAGAGAATCCTCCTCCGCCTGCTCTCCCTTCTTGACGATTGAAAGGCTGCAGATGGCCCAGGACACATTTCACGTACCGGTGCTCGAAAGTGAGATCGTCGAGCTCTTCGCCAGTCAGCCCACTGGTGTCGTCGTCGACGCCACGTTGGGCGGCGGAGGCCACGCGATGGCACTACTGCAACAGTCACCGCAACTTCGCATTCTTGGCATCGATCGAGACCCCGATGCCCGAGCCGCCTCCGCGGAGCGACTCGCCGAGTTCGAGGGTCGCGTCCGCATCGTGGACGCGACCTTCGGCCAATTGCGCGACGCGTTGGCCCGTAACGCCGATTTCATCGGTGCCGATCCGATTGTGGGCGTCTTGATGGACCTGGGGGTCTCGTCACATCAACTCGATGACGCCAGCCGTGGTTTCTCGTTTCGCGCTGACGCGCCCCTGGACATGCGCATGGACCCCACCCGAGGCGAAACCGCGGCCCAGTTCCTCAGCCACGTCGACCAGCACCAGTTCGTGCGACTCCTTCGCGACAACGGTGAAAGTCGCTTCGCCGGTTCGATCGCCAAGTCCGTCCTCGAGCGCCAGCCCCGGACGACGAATGAATTGAGTGAAGCGGTCGAGCGAGCGGTCCCGATGGCGGCACGTCGGCGCGGTCACGTCGCGACGCGCGTCTTCCAAGCCCTGCGCATCGCGGTGAACTCCGAAGAAGACGAGTTGACCAGCGGGCTCGACGCGGCGCTCGACGCCCTGGTCGCCGGCGGACTCGTGGCCGTGATCTCATATCACTCGGGCGAAGACCGCGTCGTGAAGTCCGTGCTACACGAAGCCGCCACCGGCGGCTGTCACTGTCCGCCCGAACTGGGATGCGTCTGTGGCGCCGTTCCCCTCGTTACTGTGTTCAAGGCCAGCGCGCGTCTGGCCAGCCCCAGTGAAATCGATCGAAATCCACGGGCCCGTTCGGCTCGTCTGCGGGTGGCTCGGAAACTCCCGTGAGCGTCATTACCTTTCCTCGCCGAGTCGATACCGGCCGTGCGCGTCCCCGTACTCGTCCCGACGCACGTCGTCCGACCCACGTCGCGGTGGCGCCGCGGCGTCGCGCCATTACCCGAAGCTGGCGAAGTGCCTCGTCTCTTCGCAAATCGTGCGTCGTCGTGATCTTCGCGCTGGCGCTGTCCATGGCGGGCAGCATGGTGGTCGCCAATCGCCAGGTCGAACTGCACTCGCTCCAGAGTCAACTACTCCAGGCCCAGTCGACCTACGCCGAACAGGTGGGATCCAACACGGATCTTTCGGCACCCAGTCTCATCGCGACCAAGGCCGGCGCTCTGCACTTGGTCTACCCCGTCTCGGTGACGCAAGTCCCGTCCACGTCACTTGATGAGCCTTTGCGGCTACCGAAGTTCCTGGGTTATGCACCGGCTACATCAAGGACGATTCGGTGAGCACGCATTATTCGTCGACTCACACGCGCAGCCAAGTCCTGCATCACCCGTCGCGCCGACGACTAAGCGGGCCGCGACGCCTGGTGATGTTGCGTTCGCTCCTCGCGCTCGCGTTCGTCGCGCTCGGGGTGCGGTTGTTCTTCATCCAAGTGGTCGATCACGCGCACTACGCCACGCTCTCGGTGGCGCAGGTCCGAGTGAATCTGACCACGACCGCGCTGCGCGCCGGCATCTACGACCGACACGGACAGATCCTCGCGGTGTCACGACCGACCTCGTTGGTCATCGCCGACGACATACAGATAACGCATCCCCAGCGCGAGGCGCAGGCGATGTCCGCGCTCATCCAAGTACCGGTGAATCGGCTCGTCCCCCTGCTTTCCAAGTCGAAGGACGGCTACGTCATCTTGAACAACAAGTTGAATCTGAACTCCGGTCGCAAGGTCGCCGCGCTGGACTTTCCCGGGATCGTCGTGCAGAACTCGTCGGTGCGCACGTATCCGAACGGGCCCGTCGCGACGTCGGTCCTCGGCGGCACGAACGCCGCCGGCGCCGGCTCGGCCGGACTCGAGTACCAGTACCAAAAGTTGCTCGCCGGTAGCACCGGCGTCACCCGCGAGTTCGTGTCCTCTTCCGGCGTCAGTCTGCCGAGTTCGTTCAGTACCGTCATTCGAAAGGCCCAGCCCGGTGTGGGCCTCGAGTTGACCCTCGACACCTCGCTGCAGTTCGTGGCCGAACGCGACCTGGCGCGACAATTGGCGGCGACCGACGCCGTGTCGGGCGTCGCGGTGGTGATGGACGTCAAGACCGGCGAGATCCTGGCCGACGCGTCGCTGGCGAACACGAAGTCCCATCCCGGCGTCCTCGGAACCGCTCCGGTCTGGGGGAGCAGCGTCGGAGTGCCGGGGATCGAGCAGACGATTAGTAATCTCGCCTTCACCCAGACCTACGAACCGGGCTCGGTCTTCAAGATCGTCACCTTTTCCGCGGCGCTGCAGGCCGGACTGATCACGCCGTCGAGCGTGATCACCGTGCCGTCCTCGGTGGTCGTCGGCGGGCGCTACTTCCACGACGCCGAACAACACCCGCTCGAACACCTCACCGCGACCCAGGTGCTCGCGCTCTCGTCCAACATCGGCACTTACGAGATCGGCACGCGTGTCGGCGAAAACGGTCTTTTGGGCCAAGTCGAGCGATTGGGCTTCGGCCAGCCGACGAGCGTCGACTTCCCGGGCCAGTCACCCGGTCTGCTGGTGAATACCGCCAATTGGTACGCCAGCGACCAAGTTGCGTTACCCATCGGTCAGGTCGACGCTGTGCCGCCAATACAAATCCTCGACGCCTACAACGCCATCGCGAACGGCGGCGTCTTCGTGGAACCGAAACTGGTCCGCGGGTACGTGTACGCGAACGGCGCCGTCCGGGCCACGCCCTCGAGCGCGAAGCGTGTGGCGATAAGTCCGAACGTGTCGGCCACGATGGTCAAGATGCTCGAGCAGGTCGTACTGTCGGGCACCGGCACCAACGCCATCATCCCCGGCTACAGCGTGGCCGGCAAAACCGGCACCGCCACTATGCCCTATCCCGGGAAGGACAAACTCCTGGTCGGGGATTACAACGCCAGTTTCGTGGGATTCGCCCCCGCGAACAATCCGGTACTGTCGATGATCGTGGTGGTGGAGCGTCCCGAAACGACGATTTTCGGTGGTGCCGTGGCCGCACCAATCTTCCAAGAGGTCATGTCCTACGCGTTACACCACTACAACATCCCTTCGAACGGTACGTACCAGAAGCCGCTCAAGGGCGCCGGTGCCTCGATCTCCTCGGACGTGACCTGATGCAGTTGGGCGACATCCTGGACGATCTCAGCCTTGACGTGGCGACGGGGGGCCTTGAGATCACGCACGTCGATATTGATTCGCGCGACTGCGTTCCCGGTTCACTCTTTTTCGCCCTACCCGGTTCGTCGAGCAACGGGGTGAACTTCGCCGCCGACGCCGTCCGTCGCGGTGCGCTGTGCGTCGTCGCCAGTACTCGCGTCGACGTCGCGGCACCGGTCGTGGTCGTGCCGGCGACGCAACTGACCGCGCTGTGCGCGCACGCCAGCGCCGCCGTGGTGGGACATCCCGAGACCAAGACTCGTCTGGTCGCCGTCACCGGTACCAACGGCAAAACCAGCGTGACCACGATTGTCGGGGAACTGGCTCGGGCCCTGTCGTGGAACGGCGCCAACATCGGCACGCTGACCAATGAACGCACCACGCCGGCCGCGCCCGAACTGTTCCGCACCCTGGCCTCGCTGGTGGAGGACTTCGATCCATTGGTCCAAAGCTCGGTCGTGGCGATGGAGGTGTCGAGTCACGCCATGAGTCAGCACCGCGTCGACGGACTGGAGTTCACCGTCGCCGCGTTCACGAACCTCAGTCACGAACACCTCGACTACCACGGCTCGATGGAGGAGTACTTCGTGGTGAAGTCGCGTCTCTTCACTCCCGAACACTCGCATCGCGCCGTTATATGGGGCGACGACCCCTACGGCGAACGACTCGCCACCTCGACGACGCTGCCCGTGACCCGGGTCTCGCGCCGTGACGCCACCGACGTCGAGACCACGCTCAAGGGGACGACCTTCTTTTGGCGCCGGCACCTCGTGAACTCCGCGTTGCTCGGTGACTACAACGTCGACAACTCCCTCATCGCCATGACCATCATGAGCGTGCTGGGGGCCGACGACGCCGCGATCGCTGCCGCGATGGGGGAGGTCTCGTCCATTTCTGGTCGTTTCGACGTGGTGCGAGGAACCGACGTCACGGTCATCGTGGACTACGCACACACGCCGGAAGGTCTGCGCCGTCTCTTGGAGGACGTGCGCGAAATGATGCCCGAGGGCCGCGTCATCACGGTATTCGGTTGCGGGGGCGACCGCGACCGCGCCAAGCGGTCCGAGATGGGCCTCGTCGCCTCGACCTTCTCGGACGTGACGTTCGTCACCTCCGACAATCCTCGTTCCGAGTCACCCGAGTCGATCATCGACGCCATCATGTCGGGCGTCGCGAGCGACGGCCAGGTCGTGCGTGACGCCGACCGGCGCAGTGCGATCTCGCGGGCGCTCGACGAGGCCGCGCCCGGTGACGTCGTCGTCGTCGCCGGCAAGGGACACGAGACGACGCAGACCATTGGTGACCTGGTCGTGCCCTTCGATGATCGCGTCGTCGCTCGCGAACTGCTGCGATGAGGTACCCGTGCTGAGTCTGATGGAGTCCGGAGGCGTGGCCTTTCTCTTTTCGCTGTTCGTCACGCCCCTGTGGATCCGATTCCTCACCCGTCGTTCGCTCGGGCAACGGATTCACGAAGACGCACCCTCGACCCACCTCGTCAAGGCCGGCACGCCCACCATGGGTGGCGTCATCATCGTCGTGGCGGCGGTCATCGGTTACGCAATGGGTCACGTGGGCACCTCGATCGTCTTCACGCGCAGCGGGTTCTTGGTGTTGGCCGTCATCGTCGCGTCGGGATTCCTCGGATTCCTCGACGACTACATCGGCATTCGCAACGCACGCAACCTCGGACTCAACAAGCGCGGCAAGCTCGCCGGTCAGTTATTAATCGCCGCAGTGTTCGCGGTGCTGTCGATTGATTGGGTCCACACCTCGACCAACCTGTCCTTCACCCGTTTCTCATTGCCCGGTTTGAATCTGACGTCGGTCGGGTGGTTCCTGCTCGCGATGCTGGTGATCATCGCGAGTTCAAACGCGGTGAACCTCACCGACGGTCTCGACGGACTGGCGGCCGGTTCGGGAACGTTCTGCTTCGGCGTGTTGGCGATCATCGGTTACTGGCAGTTCCGTCACTTCTCGATCTACCACCTGCACGCCGCACTCGATCTCGGTCTCGTCGCCGTCGGTCTGGTCGGTGCGTGCCTCGGCTTCCTCTGGTGGAACGCGGCGCCGGCGCGCATCATGATGGGCGATACCGGGGCCCTCGCAATCGGCACCGGACTCGGTGCGTTGTGTCTCTTGATGAACCTCGACCTGTTGTTACCGGTGATCGGCGGACTCTTCGTCGCCGAGACGGCGTCGGTGATCCTCCAGGTGATCAGTTTCCGACTGTTCGGCCGGCGGATCTTTCGCATAGCGCCCTTTCATCACCACTTGGAAATGCATGATTGGCCCGAATTCACGATCATCGTGCGCCTGTGGATCGTCGCGGGTCTTCTCGCGATGCTCGGTCTCGGTGTCTTCTACGGCGACTTCTTGAAGATCGCCAAGGTGGTGTGATCGTGGCGATCCGTCAAAAGGACCTGCGTACCGATACGCGTCCCCGGCGCGCGGTCCCCGCGAAGCGACCCCAGGAGCGCGGCCTGTTCCAACCCATGCCCCGCGGCGTCGCCAGCGGTCGCGTGCTGTTACTCGTCACGACGCTGCTCGTCACCTTCGGGACGATTGCGGTGGCTTCGGCCAGCGAAGGTCAAGCGTCGGCCAATGGGGGGACCACGTGGTCGATCATGATTCACGACCTGGTGTACCTCGGTTTCGGTCTGTTCGCGCTCTACCTCGCGTCACGCGTGCGCCTCGATCGATTGGTACGCGCCGCCCCGCTCCTGATACTTTTCGGCCTCGGACTCCTGCTCGCCGTGCGCGCCATCGGCGTGACCAGCAACGGTGGTAAACGGTGGCTCAACCTGCACGTGATCTACCTGCAGCCGTCGGAACTGTTCAAGCTCTTCACGGTGCTCTTCATCGCGTGGCTGGTCCAGCATCACCACGACGAACTGGGCCATTGGCGTCAGCTCGCGGTGTGGACCCTGCCGGTCACCTTCGGGTGCGCGCTCATCGTCATCGAGCCCGACATCGGCACCTCCTCGGTGGTGGCGGTGATCGCCTTCGCCATGCTCGCGGTGGGCGGACTCTCGCGAAAGATGCTCGGACGAATCATGCTCCTCGGCGTCGCCGCCTTCGGGGCCTACGCGGCCTACAAGCCGTATTCGGCTGGGCGGTTGCTGTCGTTCGTGCACCCGAACACCCATTTACTTGGCAGCGGCTACCAGCTGTTGCAGAGCCGCATCGGTTTGGGCGCCGGCGGCGTCGGGGGTCTCGGCCTCGGCCACAGTCGTGAGAAGTGGGGGCTACTGCCCAACCCGCATACCGACTTCATCTTCACCATCATCGGTGAGGAGCTAGGACTCATCGGCACGCTGGCGGTGATCGCGTTGTTCGTCGCCTTCCTCTTCGCGGCGGTGCGCATCGCCCAGCAGTGCACCAACTCGGTCTATCGACTGATCGCGGTCGGGATCACCACCTGGATCGCGGTGGAAGCGTTGATCAACATCGCGTCGGTCGTCGGCTGGTGGGCCGTCACCGGAATCCCGCTGCCCTTCTTCTCCTACGGCGGGACGGCGTTGATCACCGAACTGGCCGCCGTGGGGCTGCTTTACAACATCGCGCACGACCGCACGCACAGCGGCGACGTGACGATCCGCGAACACCGCATCACCAACTTCCGAGAGACCCTTGAACGAAAAACCGTCCCCCGTCCGGCGCCCCGCTCGCGCTCGATGAACGATCCGCGCCGGACCCGCTAATGGCCGGCCCCATCGTCATCACCGGGGGTGGGACGGGGGGAGGAATCTTTCCCATGGTCGCGATCGCCGACCAGTTGCGCGTGCTCGGCATCGACGCCAGCGACCTTCGTTTCGTGGGGAGTCGACGCGGACAGGAGTCGACCTTGTTGGCCCCCAGCGACGTGGCGCTCACGCTGTTACCCGGTCGTGGCTTTCGTCGCTCGATCGTCCCGGACGCACTCCGACAGAATCTCGAAGCCGCCGGGTCCTTGGCCCGGGCGGTGATGATGGCGCTGACCAAGATTCGCCAGTGGCGACCATCGGTCGTGGTGTCCCTGGGTGGCTACGCCTCGTTCGCGACGTCCCTGGCGGCCGTCGTGTGGCGACGCCCGCTGGTGCTGGTGCAACTGGACGCCGAACCGGGCGCCGCGCAACGACTGTTCACGCGCTTCGCACGCGCTCGATGTTGTGCCTTTCCCTCGAGCGATCCCAAGGCCGTCGTGACGGGTACGCCCCTTCGCGAGAGCATCGTCTCGGTCGATCGTTCCGAGGAGTCACGACGGGCGGCGCGCGCGACGATCGATCCGCCGATCGACGGCGATCGAACGGTCGTCGTGGTGATGACCGGCTCACTCGGCTCGACGCGTGTCAATCAGGCGGTGAGTGAACTGGCGCGGCGCTGGTCCCCTCGACGCGATCGAACGATTCTTCACGTGGCCGGACGACGCGACCTTGACGTCGTGCGCGCCGACGCTCCCGTGACCGACGGTCTCGACTATCGGATCCTCGAATTCGGCGACATGACCGAGCTCTGGGCCGTCGCGGACGTGGCGATCTGTCGCGCCGGCGCGTCGACCGTCGCTGAGTTGACGACGCTCGGGATTCCCTCCGTACTGGTGCCCTTGCCGCACGCGCCCGGTGATCACCAGATGAAGAACGCCCTGGTGGTCGTCGAGGCCGGGGGCGCTCGACTCGTCCTGGATGCCGAGTGCACCGGCGCCAAACTCGATGACGTGTTGGTCACGATGACGGCGCCCGAAGCGCTCGATTCAATGGGGCGCGCGGCGAGAACCTTAGGCCGAAGTGACGGGGCCGTCGAGATCGCGCGGGTCGTCGCCCAAGTGCGTGGTCCGTCGTGAACGTGTTCGAGCCGGGCGTTCGGGTCCACGTCGTGGGCGTCGGCGGCGCGGGCATGAGCGGCCTGGCTCGGCTCCTCGTCGAGTCCGGCGCCGTGGTGAGCGGCAGCGACCTCGCCGACTCGGCCGTGCTCGAAGAGTTGCGCGCGATTGGCGTGACGGTCGCGGTCGGACACGAGGCGGTGAACGTCGCTCACGCCGACGTCGTGGTGTGGTCCCCGGCCGTGGCCCGTGACAACGCGGAACTGGTGGCGGCGCGCGAAGGCGGCGCGACGCTCCTGTCGCGCGCCGAGGTCCTGGCCGAACTGGCGACGGCGCGTCCGGTCATCGGTCTCACCGGTACCCACGGCAAGACGACCGCTGCCTCGATGATGGCCCACGTGCTGGCCGCCGACGGGCGCGACGCCGGGCGACTCCTCGGCGCCGAGGTGCTCGGGGTCGGGGCCAACGGCCACTGGGGAAGCGACGGGGTCGTCCTCGAAGTCGACGAAAGCTACGGGACGTTCGCCCTCGTGCATCCGCACGCCCTGGGGCTGCTGAACGTCGAGGCCGACCACCTCGATCACTACGGCACGCTGGGGGCCCTCGAGCACGCCTTCGCCGAGTTACTTGATCGCACCGACGGGCCCGTCGTCATCTGGAGTGACGACCCGGGCTGTCAGCGCGTGGCGACCATCGCCCATCGCCAAGTGGTTCGCGTCGGCACCGGTGACGCGCCGTGGCGGGCGGACGACGTCGAGGTCACGCGACACCAGGCTCGTTTCATTCTTCACGGACCGGCGACCGAGATGCGCGTGACCCTCCACGTGACCGGCGTCCACAACGTCGCTGACGCGGCGGTAGCGGCGGTCCTGGCGATAGAACTCGGGGTGTCACCCGACGCGATCCGCGCGGGACTGGCCAACTTTCGCGGGGCGCCGCGCCGTTTCGAACGGTTGGGTTCGTGGCGCGGGGTGGACGTCTACGAGAGTTACGCGCACTTGCCCGGTGAGATTCGAGCGATCCTCAGCGCGACGCGCGCCGCCGGTTACGAACGAATCACCGCGGTCTTTCAACCCCATCGAGTGACGCGCACGCTCTCTTTGGTCGAGGACTTCGCGCCGGCCTTCGACCTCGCCTCGGCCGTCATCGTGACCGACATCTACACCGCCGGGGAACCGAATCCCACCGGCGTCACCGGCCAAGTGATCGCTGAGGCCATTCGGCGACGCGGCGCCGGCGTGGCGACGACGTACTGCAAGTCGATCGACGACGTTCCGGACGCGCTCGAAATCCTCCACGAGGACAGTGACGTCGTGGTGTTGCTCGGCGCGGGTGACGTGGCCGCGGTCGCCCCGAAACTCCGAGGTATGAGCTGATGTCGCTCGAAGAGCTCGTCGAGGTTGGCGGCGCGCGGGTGAAAGAGCACGCGCCCTTCGGGGCGCGCACCACCTATCGGGTCGGCGGCACCGTGCGCGCCCTGGTGACGCTGTCGTCGGTGGCCGATCTCGAGGAGTTGGGTCCCTCGATGTTGACCAGCGGACTGGCGATGTTCGTGCTCGGCAACGGTTCGAACCTGTTGGTCGCCGACGGCGAGCACGAAGTCCTCGGGGTCCACCTGGTGGGGGAGTTCGAGGAACTACGCACGCGCGACGAAGACGACGTGGTCGTCGTCGACGCGGGCGCCGGTTTGGACCTCCCCATCGCCGCTCGTCGACTCGCCAAATCGGGCGTCGTCGGATTCGAATGGGCGGTCGGTGTGCCCGGGAGCTTCGGGGGAGCGGCGGTGATGAACGCCGGGGGTCACGGTTCGGACATGAATGAGTCCCTGGTCTCGGTCACGGTCTGGCACGACGGCGCGACGCGAACGTGGTCCAAGGAACTGTTGGACTACGGCTATCGCGCGAGTTCTCTTCGCAGTGACGATCTCGTGACGGCGGTGCGGTTGCACCTGCGCGCCGGTGACAGCGAGGTGGCCCAAGAACGGATCCGCGAGATCGTTCGGTGGCGGCGCGAACACCAACCCGGCGGCGCCAACGCGGGCAGCGCCTTTCGCAATCCCGAGAACGATTTCGCCGGCCGGCTCATCGAAGCGGCCGGCTGCAAGGGACTGCGAATCGGGACCGCGGCCATCTCGGAGAAGCACGCGAATTTCATCATCGCCGACGCCGACGGACGCGCGAACGACGTCTATGAAGTGCTCAGCACCGTTCGCGAGTTGGTGCGCGAGTCCTGCGGAGTCGAACTGGTGAGCGAGCACCGATTCCTCGGATTCGAGACCTCGTGAGTCGCGCCACGCGCAGCGCGCGCGACGTCACGAACGCCGTGCCGACGCGACCGCGCGAGCCTCGGGTCGACCCGAGAGGACGCCGGGCGGCCAACGAAACGTCGCCCCAACCTCGGCGGCGGCGCTTCCGATTCATCCAATACACGATGGTCACGGTGTTGGTCCTCGCCACGCTCGCCGTCGCGGGGGAGTGGGTTCTTCGCCAGTCCTATTTTCGCGTGCAACACATCACCTTCGTCGGCGTGCGTCACGAACCGCTGGCGCTGGTGATCGCCGCGTCCGGTCTCGAGGCCCACCCGACGATGATCGACGTCAACGACTCGACGGTGAAGGCGAACCTGGCGCAGTTCGCCTGGATTGACTCGGTGCACCTCACCAAGCACTGGCCCAATACCGTCGTCGTCACCGTTCACGAAAGCACCGCGGTCGCCGTGGCGTTCAACGCCCGACACGTGCTGGAGTACGTGAGTCGCCAAGGACGCGACCTGGGCTCGGCGCCGCGGCGCGCGAACCTGCCCACCTTGCAGTTCGTGCGTCCGCGCAACGCGGTGTGGCCGTTCAGCCGCGCGGGTCGTTCCGCGGCGTTCGTCGCCGCGCAACTGCCACCGGCCTTCAGCGCCCAGGTCTCGATCGTCACCGAGAACGATCACGGCGTGGTGACCTTGAAGATGACGACGCCGGTGACCTTCATCATCGGACCGCCGACGCAGTTGCACGCCAAATTCGTGGCGATTGCGTCAGTGATAGCGCACAGCACACTGCGCCCCGGTGACGTCGTCGACGCCACCGTTCCGGGTGAGTTGGCGGTAACCGGAACGCCGCCGTCGTAGGGCGCCATTTGACCGAAAACCAAGGTCTGACTAGCCTTCGATGACGTTTGTTCGCCAATGTTCGCTCCTTCGTCAGAGGTGCGACACAATGGAGGAGTCAACCCAAGGGGAGTTCATGAGTCTCAATCAGAACAATTACCACGCCGTGATCAAAGTCATCGGCGTTGGTGGAGGCGGTGTGAACGCAGTCAATCGCATGATCTCCTCGGGACTTCGCAATATCGAATTCATCGCGGCCAATACTGACGCCCAGGCGCTGCTCATGAGCGAGGCCGATCTAAAACTGGACATTGGACGCGAGCTAACCAAGGGACTCGGGGCCGGGAGCGACCCCGAGATCGGACGCCAGGCCGCCGAGGAACACCGCGGAGAGATCGAAGAGGCCCTGATGGAGACCGACATGGTCTTCATCACCGCCGGCGAGGGCGGCGGCACCGGTACCGGCGCGGCCCCGGTGGTCGCCGAAGTTGCTCGAGCGCTCGGCATTTTGACGATTGGCGTAGTCACGCGGCCCTTTTCCTTTGAGGGCAAGCGCCGCGCCACGCAAGCCGAGAAAGGAATCCAGTCCCTTCGCGAGAAGGTCGACACCCTCATCGTCATCCCCAACGACCGCTTGCTCTCGGTAACCGCAGCCGACACGTCGATGTTGGACGCTTTCAAGATCGCCGATGACGTACTTCTCTCGGCCGTTCGAGGCGTGACCGACCTGATTACCGTGCCCGGTCTGATCAACACCGACTTCGCCGACGTGAACGCCATCATGCGAAACGCCGGTACCGCCATCATGGGCGTGGGATCTTCCACCGGCGAGGGTCGAGCCGTGAACGCCGCGCGTGCGGCCATCACCTCGCCGTTGCTGGAAGCGTCCATCGACGGCGCCCGCGGAATCTTGATGAACATCGTGGGTGGACCGGACGTCACGCTGTCTGAAGTGACCGAGGCCGCCGAGATAATCCACTCGGTCGCTCACCCCGACGCCAACATCATCTTCGGCAGCGTCATCGACGATTCGATCGGCGACGCGGTGCGAGTCACGGTCATCGCCGCGGGCTTCGACCACAACGCGCCGGCCAAGGTTTCACCGCTCACGACGTCCGAGCCCTCCATGACCGAAGGTCCCCGCAGCGACATCTTCACCAGCACCACCAATGACGACTTCTTCGACGTCGGTGGCGATGACGATCTCCCCAGCTTCCTCCGCTGACCCCCAGCTCGTCGCGCGCGTCGCCCAGAACCTGGCGACGCTTCGCGAGCGCATCTCGGCGACCGGTCGCGATCCCGTGTCGATTCGGATTGTCGCGGTCACCAAGACCTTCGGCGTCGAAGCCGTGCGAGCGGCGCTGGCCAACGGTCTGAACGACGTGGGGGAGAACTACGTCGACGAGCTCGAGGCGAAGTGCGCACAGAGTCGCGAACTGAATCTCCGATGGCACTTCTTGGGGGCGTTGCAGTCGAACAAGATCGCCCGGGTGACCGCGTGCGCCCAAGTGCTGAGCACGGTCTCACGGACGAAGGAGTTGGAGAGGATCGCCTCCTCCGATCACCGCCCCGCGATCTACGTGCAGGTGGACTACACCGGCGGCGCGTCGCGCAACGGCGCCCCGGCCGATGAAGTGGCGGCCCTCGTGCAGCGGGCCCTCGACCTCGAACTCGACGTTCAAGGACTCATGACCGTGGCGGCGCCCGATCCGGCACTGGCGCGTTCGGCCTTCGGAGCTTTGGCGGCGTTGCGCACGGATCTCGGCCTTAAGGAGTGTTCGATGGGAATGAGCGACGATCTAGAAGTGGCCTGTGAAATGGGCACGAGCGAGGTTCGAATCGGACGCGCGCTCTTCGGGGAGCGGGTCGCCGCGAGCGCCCCCTGACCTAACATGGGTGAAAGCGCCGGAACCGCAAGGAGATGTCGATGAAAGATAAGTTGCGCGGGTTCTTAGGATTCCTAGGCCTCATTGAAGACGAGTACGGCGAATACGGCTCTACCGGAGCGGCGCCGGCGCGTCCCTTCACCGAATCCACCACCGCCGAGGTCGAGCCGGAGTGGAGCGCTCCGAGCGCTCGACAGTTCCCGACCTCCTCAACGAATTCGGCGCCCCTGCGCCCGCTCTCCAATCCCCGTCCGTCGTCGATCTCCGTGCTCGACTCCTCGGGCCAGGCCTCGAGAGTTCGCCCGGTGGCCGGCGCCCCGAGGGGCGGGTCGTTCTCCCCGGAGCGCGACGTGGCCATCTTCGCGCCGCGTAGTTACGACGAGTCGCGTCGCATCACCGACCTGTTGCGTTCCAATCGCGCGGTGGTGCTCAACGTCAACTCGGTCGACCCGAACCTCGGTCGACGACTGGTGGACTTCGCCTCGGGCACGGCCTACGCGTTGAACGCGAAGATCGAGATCCTCGGCAACAGCCTCTATCTCATGAGCCCCCAGGGCATGCACCTCGGCCCCGAAGCGAAAGATCGGCTGCGCGAGGCCAACTACCGCGACCTCGGCGGCGCATGAGATTTATTCAGGACCTGTTGACGCTCTACATCCTGATCATCTTCGTCTCATCGCTGCTCAGTTGGTTCCCGACCACCACTTCGTCGGGCGGACTGTCGACCACGAAAATGGTGCTGGCGCGACTGACCGAGCCGGTGCTTCGGCCGCTGCGACAGATCATCCCGGGCGCGCGCAGCGGCATCGATTTCTCACCTTTCGTGGCGATCCTCATCCTCTACATCATCAAGGCCAACATCTGAGTTCCCAATTCAACGACGTGACAATCAGAGCACTATGGTGGCTGCATGGATAGCACGGATTCCGCCTACTCGGCGCTCGAGGCCATCGACACCGTGGCCTTCAAAATCGGGGTTCGGGGATACAACGTCGACGAGGTCGACGACTTCCTCGAGAAACTCTCGGGCGAGGTCCACCAGCTCAAGGAACTCGTGTCCCAACAGCGCCAGCAGTTGCGCCAGGCCGGCGAGCGCATCAACCAGCTCGACACGCGCTCGAGTGGCGACGCGCCGGCGTCGGCGCCGGCCGCCGCGCCCGCCGCGACGCCGCGACACATCAGCGTGTCGGGCGCCGAACAGGTGACCGCGATGATCGTCATGGCCCAGCAGTTCATCGAGCAGGCCCAGCAAGAGGCCGAAACCAAGGCCCGCGAGATGACCGCGGGCGCCCAGGAGCGGGCTCGCGAGATAGTCGCCGAAGCACGCAGTCGGGCCGAGGACGAAGTCAATCGCCTCAACGGTCTCAAGCAGCGACTGAGTGAAGACGTCGAGACGCTCACGCGTCAGCTCGATTCGGAGCGCAAGCGTCTCAGTGGCGCGCTCGCGGAGTTCTCGCGCTGGGTCGAGAGTTCGCTGCAAGTGGGCGGAGCTCGCGCGTCGGTCAGCGCCGCGCCCGAACCGGCGCCTCGTCCCATCAAGCCGCCCCCGGCACCGGCGCCGGTGTCGGACCAGAGCGCCGGTCAAGTCCTTAACTTCGAAGCGCCCTCGTACGACGATCGACCGTAAGTTCCTCGACAACTGGTAGGGTCGGCGCGCACTTGTTGTGCATCGTCGAGGAGTTCACCATGTCGTCCCCAGGAAAAACCACGAAAAAGGCCCGGGCCAAGAAGGCGGCCGCCAAGAAGAGCGTGGTGACGAAGACCCGGGCCAAGAAAGTCGCACCGAAACGTCCCGTGGCCCCCAAAACGGTGAAGCGGTCCACGAAGAAGGTGGCGAAGAAGGCCGCCGCGAAGAAGGCACCCGCGAAAAAGGCCCCGGCCAAGCCGGCGAAGCCGGCGAAGAAGGTCGCCATCGTGAGCGCCGCCCAGCGCGCCGCCGCCGCCAAGAAGATCGCCGCCGCCAGGGCCCGGGCCGCCGCCGCCGCGAAACTCTTGAAGGAGCGCGAAGCCAGGGCCAGGGCCGCCGAAAAGGCCAAGGCCGCCGCCGCCAAAGCGAAAGCGTTGGCCGCGGCGAAGGCGAAGAAGGAACGTGACGCCAAGGCCAAGATCGCCGCCAAAGAACGCGAAGTGCTGCGCAAGGCCCGCGAGAAGTCCGCCGCGGAAGCGAAGAAGCAACGCGAAATCGACGCGAAGCGTAAGGCCATCGAAGCCGAGAAGCAGCGCAAGATCCGTGAGATCGAGCGACGCAATCAAGAGGAGCTGAAGCGTCAAGAACGTCGCGAGGCCGAAGAGCGCAAGCGTCTCGAAGCGCTCGAGCGCAAGATGCACTCCAAGCCCTACGCCGACGAACCGGAGTTCCTCGAAGAGTTGCGTCAGCTCTTGCTCGAGACGCGCAACGCCACCAACGACGACATCGTCGTGATGGAGTCCGAAGCCGACGAGATGTTGGTCGACCGCGAACGTCTCGAGTATGACGACGAGGACGGCAGCAGCGTCGCGTCGGACATTCAGCGCGACCAAAAGAAGGACCTGGCCTCACTGCTTCGTTTGAAGGTCGACGAGATCGACGTCGCCCTGGGGCGCATCGCCGACGGCAGTTACGGGCGCTGTGACGAGTGCTTCGAGGCTATTTCGAAGCCCCGTCTGCTGGCCCAATTGCCGGTCTTTATGTGTGTCTCGTGTCGCGCAAGCGTCTAATTGATCGGATCAATTACACGGTCATCGTGATCGCCCTCGTCGTAACGGCCATGGACGCACTGTCCAAAATCTGGGCCCGTCACGCGCTCCAATCGCACGCCATTCACGTCGGCGGTGGGATCTGGCTGCGACTGCAGTACAACTCGGGTATCTCGTTCTCCTTCAACCAGACCAGGTCCGTGCTTACTACGATCGTCACCGTCGTCGTCGCCCTCGCGGTCGTGGCCGTGGGCCTGCGGGCTCGTCGGGGTCTGGCCACGGTCGGCTTCGGTCTGTTGATCGGCGGTGGCGTCGCCAACGTCGTCGACCGACTCTCGGCCAATCCCCATCAAGTGACCGACTTCATCGCGTTGGGATCGTTCCCCGTTTTCAATTTCGCCGACGTAGCGATCACCGCCGGATTCATTACTCTGCTGGTGGCCGCGTTGACGGGCGAGAAGCTGCTCGCGTGAGTGACGACGACGCCCTCAACGTCTTTGACGGCGAAACGTTGGATTTGATTGTTCCGGGCACGCTGGACGAGATTCGCATCGATCGCGTGCTCGCGCTGTTGACGGGCCTCTCGCGTTCCGAGGCGAACGAGATCATCGCCAGTGGCGCCGTGACCTTGAACGACAAGGTGATCGTCAAGTCCTCGACGCCGGTCGTAGACGGTCAACGACTGGTAGCGGTATTGCCGGCCCCGGAGAGCACGCACGTGGCGGCCGACGCGAGTGTCCCGGTCGACGTGGTGCTCGACGACGTCGACTTCGCCGTCGTCAACAAAGCCCCGGGCCAAGTCGTGCACCCGGGCGCCGGACACCGCGACGGCACGTTGGTCGCCGGGTTGCTCGCGCTGTATCCCCAGATGCGAGATCTCAGTGCGGAGGGACTCTGTGATCCCCAACGCCCGGGCATCGTGCACCGACTCGATAAAGGGACCTCGGGCGTCCTGGTCGTCGCCAAGACGCCCGAGGGTTTTTCGAATCTGAGTACGCAGTTGGCCGAGCGTCTCATGGAGCGCACCTACTACGGCATGGTGGAGGGCCACGTCGCCGAAGAGCGCGGCGTGGTCGACGCACCGATCGGACGCTCGACGCGAACGCCGACCGTGATGGCGGTCCGGTCGGACGGTCGTTCGGCGCGCACGGGCTATGAGGTTCTCGCTCGAATCGAGAAGCCCCACGCCATGTCACTGTTGCGATTGCAACTCGATACCGGACGGACGCATCAGATTCGCGTGCACCTCGCGACCATTGGGCATCCGGTCGTGAACGACCCGCGCTACGGTCATCGGCGCGAGAAACGTCTGGCCGAGGACCGATTCTTCCTGCACTCGACCACGCTGTCGTTCGCGCACCCGAGGACCGACGAATGGATCACCACCAGCGTGCCGTTGCCGTCGGATCTGCGAGCGTTGGTTCCGGAGTCGGTGGAGTTCTAGGCCACTTCGCGCGCGGCCACCACGGCCGAGTCCTCGCGAAGTAGGGCCAGCGCCTCTTCTTCGGCGCGACGAACGCGGCGAACGCCGATGTCCATCTTGGTCGCCGTCGCCTGCAGCGAAAGGGGAGTGGCTCCGTTGAGCCCGAAGCGCAGGCTCAGCACCTCACGTTGCAGGTCGTTCAGCTTCTCGAGGGCGCCGTGGAGTTGGTCGTCCATCATGGTCTGCTCGATGTCACCGACCCAGTCGTGCTGGCTGGGGGCCACGAGGTCGCCCAGGGTCGTCGCGGAATCCGACGACGCGGGCTGATCGAGGCTCGCCGTGACGCCGGCGAGTCCGTGCAGGTTGTCGCGCTCGGCTTTGGTCATGCCGGTCGCTTCGCTCAGTTCATCGTCGGTCGGCTTGCGGCCGAAGATCGAAGTCAGTTCGGCCGTGGTCGCCTCGAGGCGCTGGAGTTGCTCTCCGACTTCGAGCGGAATTCGGATGGTGCGACCGTGCTGTTGGACGGCGCGCTGTAGCGCTTGTCGAATCCACCAAGTGGCGTAGGTCGAGAACTTGAAGCCGCGCTCCCAGTCGAACTTCTCGACGGCGCGCAGGAGTCCAAAAGTTCCCTCTTGGACGAGGTCGATCATTTCGACGCCACGGTCCTGGTAGCGGCGGGCCCAGTGCAGGACCAGTCGCAGGTTGGCGGCGACCATTTGCTTCTTGGCCTCTTCGTCGCCAGCGGTTACGCGCTTGGCCAGTTCGACCTGTTCGTCGTAATTGGGCATCGGGTAACGGTCAAGGTCACGCATCAAAAGGCCCAACATGTCGTTGGTATTCACGGCGGATCGGCGGGGGGTGGTAATCATTTGAATCTCCTCCTGAATTCATCGAAAACTCGCCCGTGAGCGGTAATTTCTCCTACGAACGTATATGTAATTTACCACGATTTTTGGAGTAGTTCAAGGCCCGGATTCTCTGAAAATAATAAGAATCCTCGTCAAGCGCTATGCGTGCGCTTGACCGGCCGACCACCGCGCGCTTGGAGGACCATGTCGGCCAAGGTGAAGCTCGAGAGGTGCTCGCGCATGTGGTTGCCGACGTCGGCCCAGACGCCGAGCAGCACGCATTGGCCCTCGTGATCACAGGCGCCGTCCTTGTGGGGTTCGCCGAAATCACCCGCGACAATCGGACCGTCGACCGCGGCGACGATTTCGGCCAGGGTGATCCGCTCGGCCGGTCGCGCCAGCACATAGCCACCGCCCACCCCGCGCTTAGAACGCACCAGACCGACGCCCTTCAGGCTCAGAAGGATCTGTTCGAGGTAAGGCTGAGGCAGGCCGGTTCGTCGAGCGAGGTCGCGTACCGAGGTCGGCGTCGAGAGGTCTGAGCCAAGGGCGAGGCTCAGCAGCGCCCGGCTGGCGTAGTCACCTCGCGTCGAAACTCTCACCCCCTCAATCTACCGTCGAAGGGTCGCCAAAACCTCGGGAGTGCACGATGACGTTGGTTTGTCTGGCACAGTGGAAGGGTGGAAGAGACCCCCAACGAAAACGTGACCGTGAACCCCGACGAAGTGCTCTCGCCGGGCCAGGGGGAGGGTCCGAGTGAGGACGAGAACTCGGACTACATCAGCCAACCGGCGAAGGTAATGCGCATCGGTTCGATGGTGAAATCGCTCCTGGATGAGGCGCGCAGCGCTCCCTTGGACGAGGCGGGTCGAGCCCGGTTGCGCGAAATCTACGAGACGTCCATCAGCGAACTCTCCGGTGCGCTCTCGCCGGACCTCGGCACCGAACTCTCGAAGATGGCCTTACCCTTCAGCGCCGACGTCCCCACCGAATCCGAGCTGCGCATCGCCCAGGCGCAGCTGGTCGGGTGGCTCGAAGGCCTCTTTCACGGTATTCAGGCGTCACTCTTCGCCCAACAGGCCGCCGCCGCCGCGCAACTCGAAAAGATGCGCGATCGATCTCTCCCGCCGGGCGTCGGCGAGCCGCGCGCCGGCACGTATCTCTAGGTGACCCGTGACACGCGCTCACTACTCTCGATCGTGAACGAGCACCGTTCTCGTGGCATCGCGAAAGGGATTATCAGCTGATGGCTGAGGGCTTCGTCCACCTCCACAACCACACCGAGTACTCGATGCTCGACGGCGCGGCGCGCGTGGAAGAGATGGTGCTCGCGGCCAAAGCCGACGGACAGCGCGCGATCGCCATCACGGACCACGGCAACCTCTACGGGGTCATCGATTTCTACGAAGCCTGCCGCAGGCATGGTGTGACACCGATCATCGGACTCGAGGCCTACATGGCGGCCAACTCGCGTTTCGACCGACCGCCGCGTCGCGGCAAGATCGACGACACGGGCGGCGAGACCGAGGGCGGCCAGAAGCTTTACCACCACCTGACCCTGCTCGCGACCTCGAACGAGGGATATCGAAATCTTCGCGAACTTTCCTCGCTCGCGTTCCTCGAGGGGTACTACTACAAGCCCCGGCTCGACTGGGACCTGCTCGAGCGCTACAACGTGGGACTCATCGCGACGTCGGGTTGTCTCGGTGGCGTGGTCCTGCAGGCGCTGATGCACGACGACTACCCGAAGGCGCTCGAACTGGCCGGTCGCCTCCAGAGCATCTTTGGCCCCGAGAGTTTCTTCATCGAGCTACAAGATCACGGCCTCCCCGAACAGGAACGAACGAATCCCCAACTCCTCCAGATCGCGAAGGAGCTCCGAGCCCCGTTGGTGGCGACCAACGATCTGCACTACGTGCACCACGACGACGCCGAAATGCACGACGCCCTACTATGCATCGGCACCGGTTCCTTGGTCGCCGACCCCAACCGCTTTCGGTTCCACAGCGATCAGCACTACCTGAAGTCGGCCGCGGAGATGCGCTATCTCTTTCGCGACCTGCCCGAAGCCTGTGACAACACGCTCGCGATCGCCGAGCGCGCGTCGGTCACCATCGAGTTCGACAACGACGCGTTGCCCGAGTTCCCGATCCCCGAGTCGTTTCGCGCCGACACGCACAAAGAGGGAGCGAATCGACTCCTGCGGGACCTCGTCTTGCGCGGCGCCCACGAACGATACGGCGAGCACCTGAGCGACGAGGTGGTCGACCGACTCGAGAAGGAGCTCGGGGTCGTGGCCGACATGGGCTTCTCGGACTACTTCCTCGTGGTGTGGGACCTCATTCGTCACGCGCGCGAACAGGGAATCCGCGTCGGACCTGGTCGGGGATCTTCGGCCGGCTGTTGCATCGCGTACTGCCTGCGCATCGTGGACCTCGATCCGATCCATTACGGTTTGATCTTCGAACGATTCTTGAATCCCGGTCGACGTTCCATGCCCGACATCGACATGGACTTTGACGAGCGATTCCGCGGCGACATGATTCGCTACGCCGCCGAGCGCTACGGCTCGGACCACGTGGCCCAGATCGTGACCTTCTCAACGATCAAGGCGCGCGCCGCGGTGCGCGACGCCGCGCGCGTGCTCGGCTACCCACCGCAACTAGGCGACAAAATCGCCAAAGCAATGCCGCCCCTCGTTATGGGTCAAGATCTGCCCCTCGGAGCCTGCTTCCAGCCGACGCCCGGGTACGAGGGACGTTTCGTCGAAGCGGCCGAGCTGCGAAATCTCTACGACAGCGACGTCGAAGTCAAGCACTCGATCGACGTCGCGATGGGCTTCGTCGACAAGCGCCGCCAGGACGGCATCCACGCGGCCGCGGTCGTGATCACCAAGGAGCCGATGCTCGACTACGTGCCCGTGCAACGAAAGTCCGGGCCGTCGGGTTCGGGTGAGGACGCGCCGATCGTGACCCAGTACGAGGCGTCGGCGATTGAGAAACTCGGACTGTTGAAGATGGACTTCTTGGGGCTGCGGAACCTGGCGATCATCGAACGGGCCCTGGAGAACATTCGCCGGCGCCACGGCGTCGAGGTCGACATCGACAACGTCGCGCTCGATGATCCCAAGGTCTACGAGATGTTGCGGCTCGGCAATTCGATCGGCATCTTTCAACTCGAGGGTGACAAGATGCGCCAGCTCATGCGGCGCCTCGCGCCCACCGGATTCGACGACATCGCCGCCCTCAACGCGCTGTACCGGCCGGGACCGCTCTCGGAGAACGTGCACAACGACTTCGCCGATCGCAAGAACGGTCGTCAGGCGGTCAGTTACGACCACCCCGATTTAGAGTCGATCCTCGGCGAGACCTCGGGGCTGATGATCTACCAAGAGGACATCATGCGCGTCGCTACCCTGATCGCGGGCTTCTCGATGACCGAGGCCGACGATCTGCGCAAGGCCTGTTCGAAGAAGATTCGCGAGATGATTCGCGCCCAACGTTCGAAGTTCGTCGACGGCGCCGAACGCGAAGGGTACGGTCGCGACCTCGGTGAGACGATCTTCAACAAGATCGAGCCCTTCGCCGACTACGCCTTCCCGAAGAGTCACGCCTACGGCTACGCGCTGCTCGGCTACCAAGACGCGTGGCTCAAGGTGAACTATCCCGTCGAGTACATGGCGGCCCTCCTGACGTCGTTTCGCGACGACAAGGACAAGACGTCGGTCTATCTCAACGAGGCCCGTCAGATGGGAATCACCATCGGTGTACCCAACGTGAACGAGTCCTTCGCCGAGTACGCCCCGAGCCTCTCGCAGGACCAGACGATCCTCTTCGGCTTGGCAGCCGTGCGCAACGTCGGCGAAGCCCTGGTGGAGAAGATCGTGGATGAGCGCGAGTCCCACGGCCACTTCAGTTCCATCTATGACTTCGTGCGCCGCGTGGACCCCTTGGTGCTCAACCGCCGCACGATGGAGTCCCTGATCAAGGCCGGCGCATTCGACGCCCTGGGCGTGCCTCGTCTGGGCTTCTTGTTGAAGGTCGACGAAATCTGTGACGTGACGCTCGCTCGTCGGCGCGACCACGCGCTCGGCATCACGACGCTGTTCGCCGCCTTCGGCGAGGGTGACGGACATGACTGGGAGGGGACCGACGTCGCGCTTTCGGACATCGAGTTCGATAAGTCGGTGAAGCTCGACTTCGAGCGCGAGATGTTGGGCACGTACATTTCGGACCACCCGCTCTACGAGGTGGAGAGTCAACTGGCGATGAAGACCGACGGCTCCATCATCAGCGTTCGCGAACGAGGCGAAGAGCTGGCGCACGCCGGCAAAGCCGTCACCGTGGGGGGCATTCTCGCCGAGGTCCAGATTCGTACGACCAAGATGGGCAAGCAGTACGCGCGCGTCGTATTGGAAGACCTCGGGGCCTCCATGGAGATCAACTTCTCGGCGAACAATTTCGAGAAATTCAGCGGTTTTCTGGCCAAGGACAACATCGTGCTGGTGAAGGTGCGCCCCGGTTTCGAAGAGGAGCTTCGCTTTAGCGCGATGGACGTCGAAATGTTAAGCGTGCAACGCGGCAACGAAGATTTACGTCTGGCGCTGCGTCCCGAGGACCTCACGCAGAGTTCAATTGCCACGCTGCGCGAGATTCTTTCTCGATATCCCGGCCGTTCGCCGGTCATTGTGGAGACCGGTACGGCCGGCAGGGCCTTCAAACTAGGCCCGGAGTTCAACGTCAACATCGCGAGTGTCGTTGCCGATCTTCGTACCGAATTCGGTCGAAACGTCATAAAGGCCTAGTGGCGCCAGAGTGTTGTGTAAAGAGTCGTAGAATGTATTCCTATGGCAATGACCGTCTCTACGAAGGACACCACCGCGCTCAGCGACGCAGAACTCGCCGAGATGGCCGACCTCTGCGTCGACCGCGAGCCCAATTTTGACATTGGCTTCCTCTCCAAGCAACGAGAGGAGTGGGTGCTGGTCACCCAAGTGCGCGAGGGCAACAAGTTGCGCGGCTATTCGTTTTGCACGCTCGAGCGGATTGGCGGCACGCCGTCACTACTGGTCGGGCTTTTGCTCGTGGACCGCAACGCCAAGTCCGACCAGACGCTGAAGGCGATCCTGCACGACCAGTTCCGCCGAGCGTTACTGGCCTTCCCCGACGAGGACGTGCTGCTGGGCTCTCGACTCACCTCACCGGACGGCTTTCGCGCCTTCGCCGGTCTCGAAGACGTCGTGCCGCGACTGGGCTACAAGCCGACCGGCGAGGACCGCGCCTGGGGCCGACGACTGGCCAAGCGCTTCGGCTCGGAAAAGTCGATCGACGACAAGACCTTCATCATGAGCGTCTCACCGGGACCGGTCGGCGGGCTCGACTACGTCGCGTCCAAGGGTCCGATTCCCGACGGTGTGGAGACCTTCTTCGCCGGCCTCAAGCCGCAAAAGGGCGAGCGCTTAGTGGTCTTCGGCTGGGCCATGGCCGAGTCCCTGGCCTCGGGCAAACTGCCCAAGTAATTCAACCGCGCGGCAGAAGTCCCGTGCAGCTCTTGTAGCAGTGGCCGTCGATCGGTTTGGACAACGTCGTCAGCACGTAGGTCGGTCGGAATCCCAGGGCCGCCGCCAGGTCTTTACCGGCCAGCGACGGGCGTCGCGTCGCCTCCATCGTTCGAATGGCGTGGGCGTCCTCACACAGCAGCCACACGTCGTCCCCGAACCAACCGAAGCGAACCCACGTGGAACCGTCGTCGTGTCGACGAAGCAGTTGGGGCCCGCGATCGGCGGCGATGAGCGCGACGCTCGGTCGCTCGCCGCGGAACTCCCAATACGGCGCGCTGGGACCGCGAAAACCGAACAGCGGCCCGTCGGCCGGGCTGGCCAACTGCTCGAGCCACCGACGCACGCGTCGTCCGTGGTAGGTCCCGAGTCGGCGCGGCAGATCGGCGAGGGTGACCGCCTCGGGTTGGGCGAGGTCGTTGCGCTCGATGTCCTCGGCCAGTTGGCCCTCGACGACGTCGAAGACCGCGAGGTCCGTCACGTAATCCGACGGCCAGGGAATACGCCAGCGCATGATGGCCTGGGACTTGAGATCGACGACGGTGGTCGTTTCGTTCGTCGAGCCCAGTACCAGCCCGTAGACGGTGGCGCCACCCGTGAGTTCGACGCTCGAGCGCTGGGGCATGCGCTCGACGAGGCGTTTGTTGGCCCGGGCGGCCTGGTCGCGAGTGAAGATCGACATCAGGCTCCCACGATACGCAACTGCGCGTCGAGCGCCTTCACGGTCTCGACCGGCATCTGACAGACGCCCCCGCGACAGACGTAGGCGGAGCCGGAGTGACGACTCTCGAGCGGGGCCAAAGGGCCGGTCCCCGTCACCAGAACCGCGCGCCTCGTGAAATGCGAACGAACGTGGTCACTCAGTGCGTTCGCGTCGCCCGGAACGACCACCTCCACGCCCGAGAGCGCGAACCCGGCCGCCTCGAGCAGGTCCGGGACCGCGCTGGGATGGTGGGCCAGCAGCGACGCCGCGAGTTCGACGAGTCGCTGCGCGACGCTCAGGGTGTCGGTGTCACCGGTACACAGGGCCAGTCGAGCGAAGGCGCGACACGCGACGGCGTGACTCGACGGTGTCGCTCCATCGAAAATCTCCTTGGGCTGGGCGTGCAGATCGGTGACGAGGTCACTTCGGGCATTGATTCCATTGCCGACGTGCGGAGAGTTCGACGTCGGCACCTCACCGTCCCAGTAGTGCTCGAGCAAGTAGCGCGCGAGTGAGCTCGCCGACTCGAGCCACTCAGCGTCGCCGGTCGCCTCGAAGGCGTCCACGGACGCGTCGAGCGTCCAGGCGACGTCACTCGCGCTGGCGTGGGCGCGCTGGCCCTCGGTTCGCCACCACACGCCGTCGCGGAAGTGCGTTTGGCGCAGCGATCGGAGAAGCGAGGTTCCGCGCGCGACGTGGGGCGCTTCGCCGCTCTCGAAGAGGGCCGACGCGAACATCGCGTTCCATTCGAGTATCACCTTTTCGTCGCGACTGGGTTGGCTTCGCCGGGCGCGCGAACGAACCAGCGCCTCTCGGGCCGCCATTAGGGCGACCGGGGTAGAGAAGGGCTCGTCGACGTCGAGACGAGGGATCGAGCGGCCTTCGAACGCGCCCGGCTCTTCTATTCGCCAACGTTGCAGAGCGGCGTCGACGACAACGACGAGGCCGTCGCGCTCGAGGGCGTCGGTCACTTCGCGCGGGGTCCACGTGACGTGGGAGCCTTCAACACCGCCGGCGTCGGCGTCGAGGGCCGAGGCGAATCCGCTCTCCACGGCGAGGTCATTCAAGACAAACTCAATCGTGTCCCGGGCCACCTCGCGCCACTCGTCGTGTTCGGGCATCGCTTTGGCCGCACGAAGGTACGCCCGGGTCAGTAGGGCCTGGTCGCTCAGCATTTTTTCGAAGTGCGGGACATGCCACCCGGCGTCCACGCTGTATCGCGCAAAGCCCCCACGAAGATGGTCGTAGATACCTCGGCGAGACATCGCGTCCAACGTCCGCTCAACCGCGAACCGTGCCTCGTCGTCATTGAACTCCAACAGCGCCTCGACGTAACTGGGCCGTGGAAACTTTGGTGCGTTCCCGAAGCCGCCTTCGGCGTCGACGCGCGCCACGAGTTCGTCGCGCAGTCGTTGACGCGACGCGGCCAAATCGAGCCTTTCCGTGAACGGCGCGAGATGATCGATGAATCGGACCTCGCGTTCGAGCGCTCGCGAGAGTTCATCGGCCTGGCGTTCGACATCGTCGCGCCGATTGATCCAGGCCTCGTGCATCGCCGTCAACAGACCGGTAAAACTGGCCTGACCGTAACGTTCGACCGGCGGATAGTACGTGCCCGCCATGAAGGGACGCCCGTCGGACACGAGGAACACCGACATCGGCCAGCCGCCCTGTCCGCTCACCAATTGAGTCGCCGCCATATAGAGGGCGTCGACGTCGGGACGCTCTTCGCGATCGACTTTGATGGGTACGAAGAACTCGTTGAGCAGTGCGGCGACGTTGGGGTCTTCAAAGGACTCGTGTGCCATCACGTGGCACCAGTGGCACGCGGCGTAACCGACGGAGAGGAAGACCGGACGGTCGAGTCGACCGGCTTCTTCGAGCGATTCTTTACTCCAGGTACGCCACTCCACGGGGTTGTCGACGTGGTCCAATAGGTAGGAAGATTCCAGTTGGTCTCGCACGTCGCGCAGTAGTGGCATCGATTTACCTCGAGGAGACCTTAGGTGTTTCGGAGAATCTTGCGGTCGAGGTCCTCTTCGACGACGTGCCTACAAGGTTCGCCGGCCACGTAGATAAATGCGAGATCGCCGAGACGCGACTCGAGAGGACAAACATTCAGCGGTTCGCCGTAGCGAAGCTTGTGACCCGTTAGTTCTCGCGTGTTAAGAGCGTGGGCGGGCACCGTCGTCACTGACTACTCTGAACAGCGTCACGGCAACGCAGAGGGGGGGAGTGATGGTCGAGCCACTTCGGTGGGGCATCCTCGGCACTGGGAGCATCGCCCATACCTTCGCGAGCGACCTCCGATTCATCGACGAGGGTGTGGTCGCGGCTGTTGGGTCGCGTTCGCCAAACTCCGCGGACTCCTTTGGCGATCAGTTTGGCGTGCCACTTCGCTTCGATTCCTACGAAGCACTCGTCGACTCCGCGCTAGTCGACGTCGTGTACGTGGCGACGCCACACCCCATGCACTTCGCCAACGCCATGCTGGCTCTCGAACACGACAAACCGGTGCTCGTCGAGAAGGCCTTCACGATGACCGCGCGCGAGGCCCGTGAGCTCGTCGCCGTGGCCCGCGCCAAGGGGCTCTTCCTCATGGAGGCGATGTGGACGAGATTTCTTCCCCACATGGTTGCCGTGCGAAAACTGATCAGCGACGGCGCACTCGGAGACATCGTCACGGTCGAGGCCGACCACGGTCAGTGGTTCGCGCCCGATCCCGCCTCACGACTGTTCGCTCCCGATCTGGGCGGCGGGGCTCTACTCGACCTTGGGGTCTATCCGGTGTCCTTCGCCTCGATGGTCCTGGGCGCTCCCGATCGTCTCACCGCGCTCGTTGATCCAGCCTTCAGCGGCGTCGACGGACAGACCTCGATGCTCTTTGGTTATGCGAGCGGCGCGCACGCGGTTCTCACCTGCACTTTGGGCGCTCGCACCCCAACTCGGGCCTGCATCTCGGGTACGAAGGCGCGCATCGAGATCGATGGTGATTTCTACGCACCATCGTCGTTCGCGCTCATTCCCCGAGAGGGAAACGAGCAACGGTTTGACTTTCCAAAGCAAGGTCGTGGCCTGTACTATCAGGCCCAAGAGGTCGCGCGATGCCTCGGCGAGGGTCGCCTGGAGAGCGACGTCATGCCGCTCGATGAGTCGATCTCGATCATGGCGACCATGGAACGCGTGCTCGCTTTTTTATATATCCAGAAGGCTTTGTAGACCGACTCACGTTGGCGCTCGCTGTAACCCATCAAAGACGAGCGAAGGGGAACCAAGGTTCGGCGTCGAGATTGGCGCGGCATTCGTAGGCGAGGGTGGACGACGAGATTTCCTCGGCGGGGGCCCACCGGCGAAGTCCCAATCTCGTCGGCCGCATGTTTTTGTCGTCACGTCCGTGCTACGTTTTTCCTGCGAACGTCGCTGTCACGGGACGTTCGTGAAGTAATCACAGAAACTGGCATCGTTGGGGTGCCACTGAGGGGTTGGGGAAAATAATGAATTTTAGAAAAGGAAGGGCCCTTGCGGCCGTTGCCTTGGCGGGGACATTCATCGCCTTGGCAGTTCCGTCAGTGAGTTCGGCGTCTGGCACAGTATCCGCCACGACGTTTAATGCGAACTACACGACCATGGCGGACTTGACGGCCATTACGGCTGCGGGCACCGGTGGTATCGGCGTCATTTTGCCGGACGAAGTCTCGTCAAACCGCTACGTCGACTTTGACGCACCGAACTTGTCGACGGCTCTCTCCGACGCAGGTCTTCTGCCAACTGACTTGAACGTGCAAAACGCCCTCGGCGTGGACGCCACGGAGATCAGCATCGCGCAAGGCGACATTGCCTCAGGCGACAAAGTCCTCATCATGGACCCGCTTGACGCAACTACCGGCATCACGATTGAGTCAGACGCGGCTAAGGCCGGCGTTGGAGTCGTTGACTATGACCGTCTGACGGTTGGTGGATCTGGCAAGTACTACGTGAGCTTCAACAATGTCGCGGTGGGCACGCTCATCGGACAAGGTGAGCTCGCGTGCATCACGGCGTACAAGATCAAGAAGCCACTGGTGTACGTGATGAACGGCAGCACCTCGACGGACAACAACGCCGTGCTGTTTGCCAAGGGTTATGACGCGGTACTGAACGGTAAGGGCTACAAGGCCTCGGTCGGCGGTACCGGCAACTCGAAGACGATCAACGAGACGGGTACCGGAACATGGACGCCCGCAACCGCGTTGACGGACTTCCAGGGTGCGTACTCGAAGAACCCGAAGATCGATGCAGTGGTGACGCCGAACGACGAGAACGCCGCGCCGATCATTTCCTACTTGCAGAAGAAGGGTCTGAAGCCGGACAAGATTCCGTTCACCGGACAGGACGCCACGTTGACCGGTTTCCAGAACATCATCTCTGGATACCAGTGCGGCACCGTGTACAAGCCCATTTGGCAAGAGGCTCAGGCCGCTGCTGCATTGGCCATCTACATGCGCGCCGGCAAGACGCCGCCTAAGGCTCTTGTTAACGGCACCACCTCTGACCCAACGACGAAGCGCGCTGTTCCCTCGGTCCTCTTGAAGGCCTCGTGGGTGACGGCGACGAAGATTCAGTCAACGGTCATCGCCAACGGTGTTATCAACGCGGTTGCTTTGTGCACCAATGTAAAGCCAAAGGTTTCGGGTGACTCCAAGTTGCCCACGTACAAGGCCGACTGCAAGAAAGACAAGATTTCCTAAGCAAGTAAGTAAGTAAAAAGGTCATTCCATGTCCGAGTCCGCTACAGGAGAGCCCGTTAACGCGGGAGCCGTAGCGGACTCGGACATGGGCGTTGACCCGTCAATGCTGTTGAGCCTGCGCGGCGTGACGAAGCATTTCGGAGCCGTCCAGGCTCTTCGACAAGTCGATCTCGACGTTCCCGCGGGCCAAGTCACCGCGTTAGTCGGTGACAACGGCGCGGGTAAGTCCACGCTCATCAAAGCGGTTGCGGGCATCTGGGAGCCGTCCAGTGGGACCATGTACTGGCAAGGTAAGAAGATTGACATTCACACTCCGAAAGAAGCGGCCTTACTCGGTATTGCCACGGTGTATCAAGACCTCGCACTGTGTGACAATCTCGACATCGTTGCCAACATGTACTTGGGCTTCGAGTCCACCAAGAAGCACGTACTCGATGAGATCACGATGGAAAAGCGTACGCAACAGACGCTGAAAGATCTTTCCGTCACCACGGTGCACTCGGTACGCCAGCTGGTGGCGTCACTATCGGGCGGACAGCGTCAATCCGTCGCCGTCGCGCGTGCGGTTATGCGCGACGCGAAGCTGGTCATCATGGACGAACCCACCGCGGCGCTGGGAGTCTCTCAGACGGCCCAAGTCTTGGCTCTCATCAAGACCCTGGCGTCAAGGGGCATCGGTGTCCTCGTAATTTCGCACAACCTCAATGACGTCTTCGAGGTGGCCGACCGCGTGGCCGTCATGTATCTCGGCACTTTGGTGAGTAGCGGGCCCGTCGCCAACTACACGATGTCGAGCACCGTCGAACTCATCACCACCGGCGTGGTCTCGCGCGCCGCGTAACTTGTATCTGACAGGCCCATTCATTCGCGAAAGAGTTTTCCTTGGCTACTACCTCTGAACCCCTACCAGAAACTCCCGTTTTAGAGCTGACGAAGACGACTCTGACCGCTCGCCTGACCGGTCTTATCGGATCCGACGTGGGTATCGTTCCGGTTCTCATTGCGCTCGTGGTGCTCATCATCTATTTCGAAGTTCGCAGTTCTGTATTTCTCAAGCCGGACAACATCACCAACCTTTTCGTTCAGGCGATCATCTTCATATTCCTAGGTATGGCCGAGGTCTGGCTACTCCTCCTCGGCGAAATCGACCTTTCCCTCGGTTGGATGGCCGGCCTGAGCGGGTCCATTGCGGCGATCTACACCAATATCCAGTTCGGCTGGCCCTGGTGGCTGGCCTTCCTCGCGGCCTTGGTCGTGTGCACGGCCATCGGCGGCCTGTGGGGCCTTATCGTCGTGAAACTGAACTTGCCGTCGTTCATCGTCACCCTGGCCGGAAGTTTCATCCTCGAAGGCGTCCTCCTCTATATCCTCGACCGCGTCTTTGAAGGAGGCGGTGCACCGATTCAGAGCAGTGAGTTGACCAACCTCACCGTTGGAAACCTGACACCGACGTGGACCTGGATCTTTGTCATCGCAGTAATAGCCGTATCGGCCGCAGTCATGATCTTTCGTGAACGATCGCGCCGCGCCGCGGGCCTCGAGGTTCCCCCGTTCTATCGAATCGTGGTCAAACTCGTCGCGCTGACCGCGGTGAGCGTGGCCCTCGCGTGGCTCTTTAACACGAATCGCGGGGCGTTCATAAAAATCGAGGGCATGCCCTTCGCGGTGCCGATGGTGTTCGGGGTGCTCGGGATCTACTCCTTCATCTTGGCGCGCACGAAGTTCGGTCGCTATATGTACGCCATCGGAGGCAACAGAGAAGCGGCCCGTCGCGCCGGCATTCCGGTGAATCGTTACCGCGTCTACGCCTTCATGCTCGGTGGCTTCACCGCCGGCATCGCCGGGCTGTTCTACGTGTCGCGCCTCGGTGGCTACTCGTCCAGTTCGACGGATCCCTCGCTCGTGCTCTACGCCGTCGCCGCCGCCGTGATCGGTGGCACGAGTCTCTACGGCGGCCGAGGCAAGATGACCTACCCGGTCGTGGGCGGCATCATTTTGGCCGTGATCAACAACGGGCTGGTGCTCATCCAGATCACTTCGACTATGGTCTACGTCATTACGGGCGTCGTCCTCTTGGGCGCGATTACGGTTGACTCGTTGGCTCGCAAGAGCCAGACGTTGCTCAAATAGTTCAGTTTTATCTTCGCGCGAATGCCCTAGAAGAGATTCGCCAAGTCGTCGCGGCGAATCTTGCCATTGATGGTGCGCGGAATCGCCGCGACGAATCGGATTTCCTTGGGCTTGGCCCAGGGGCCGATTCGTTCTTCCGCGACCGAACGCACGGTGTCTTCGCTTACGGATCCGTCACTCACGATCAGCGCCACGACCCGTTGGCCCCATTCGCTGTCCTCGAGCCCGGTGACCGCGACGTCACGCACGCCGTCGATCGTGGCGAGCACGAACTCAAGCTCTTCGGGCCAGAGCTTCTCACCGCCGGTGTTGACCACGAATCCGAGGCGACCCTTCACCGAGACCCGCTGACCGTGGACTTCGCCGGCGTCACCCGTCGGAAACCAATCGTCGCGACCATCCGGTCCGGTCACGTGTGGCCTCGGACTGTCTCGGTACGAGCGAAAGAGGGTGGGGCTTCGAACGCAGATTTCCCCGTCCACGATCGCGACATCAACGCCGGGTAGCGCCAAGCCGTCATAGACGACGCCCGATCCGGTCTCGGTCATGCCCCAGGTCGTGATCACGTTCACGGGAAGGGCTGTCGGCGGCCGCGCGCCGCCCAACAACACTGCGTGATAGCCGCTCAAGTCGTGACGAGCCAGTTGCGTTCGAACCACCGAGACGTGTGTGGCACCGTGGTTGGCCGCGGCTGCGAGGTCTTCGCCATCCCCCCAGTGCAATGTGGCGTCACTGAGTACCGCCCTCAAAATGACGGCGAGACCGCCAATGTGACAGGCCGGAAGACAGGGCGCCCAGACCGGTGGTGTCTCGCCGCGAAGCGTCGACTGCGTGATCTTGGCGCTCGCGCGAAGGGCCGACCAGGAAAGTTCGACGGCTTTAGGCTCGCCACTCGAACCCGAGGTCAACATCACCAGGCCAATCTCGTCATCGACCGGAGTGCCGTTCGCCAATTCGGTACGTCCGTCGACGTCGCGCACCGCGGTGGCGCCTAGTCGTTCGAGTTCTTCCAGACGTCGACGCGGCGACGTTCGCCGATCCAAAACGCAAAAGGCGAGCGAAGCGTCAACTGCTTCGCGAATCGCGCGTTCGAGGTCCGGACCGAGCTCGTAATCGAGCGCGAGCAGGGAAGTCACGAAACCAGAATAGATGTCGAGGACCTAGGTTGTCCTTACAAGCGTTGGCGCCCCGTGGCCTCGATACGTCACGAACGAAGGATTGTCGCCGAAGCGGACACGGTGTGGGGTGTCCGAGAGCCTCATTGGGCGAACGACTTGTGGCCCACGAGACTCGACCGTGAAAACGCGGCGCCCGACGTGTTGATGACCCCCGTTTAATTGGAAAGTAGTTTGGACGCCATGGCCGAAACCGTTATCCAAGGTTCACCGATCGACCCCGTGGAGGAGTTCCGTTCCTGGCCGCCGCCCGAGTGGCGGCGCTCCGGAGAGTTCGACGACATCATCTACGAATCCTCCGAAGGGATGGCCCGCGTTACCATCAACCGCCCCCAGGTCCGCAACGCCTTTCGTCCCCAGACGCTCTTCGAGCTGTCGCGCGCCTTCGAAATGGCTCGCGACGACGTCACCGTCGGCGCCATCATCCTGACCGGGTCCGGTCCCGACGCGTTCTGCTCCGGGGGCGATCAGAGTATTCGTGGTGACGACGGCTACATGGGGGACGATGACGTTGCTCGTCAAGGTGTCGGTCGCCTCAACGTCCTCGACCTGCAGATTCAGATCCGTCGACTGCCGAAGCCGGTGATCGCTCAGATTGCCGGTTACGCCATCGGCGGAGGGCATATCTTGCACTTGGTCTGCGACCTCTCGATCGCGGCCGAGAACGCGCGTTTCGGCCAGACCGGACCGAAGGTGGGTTCCTTCGACGGGGGGTACGGGTCATCGCTGTTGGCGCGCACCGTCGGCGTGAAGCGCGCTAAGGAAATTTGGTTCCTCTGTCGTCAGTACGACGCCAAACAGGCGCTCGAGTGGGGACTCGTCAATACTGTCGTGGCGCTCGATCAACTCGAGGGCGAGACCGTCGCGTGGTGCCGCCAGATCCTGACGCTGTCGCCGATCGCGCTGCGGATGCTCAAGGCCGGGTTCAACGCGGCCGAGGACGGCATGGCCGGCATCCAGCAGTTGGCCGGGGACGCCACCATGCTGTTCTACATGTCCGAAGAGGGTCAAGAGGGTCGCAACGCTTTCGTCGAACACCGCAAGCCGGACTTTTCGAAGTTTCCTAAGCGTCCATGACCGAGGCTCCCGGGCCCCTCCGGCGATGGGTGCTCGCGGCCCGTGGGCGCACGTTGCCCGCCGCCATGGTGCCGGTCATCGTGGGCGTGTCGCTCATTCGACCGCGCACGATCAACTGGGGCAACTCGGCCCTGTGCCTCGTCGTGGCGCTCGCCCTGCAAGTCGGCACGAATTACGCCAACGACTACTCCGACGGCATCCGCGGCACCGACGAAGTGCGGGTCGGTCCCTTTCGACTGACCGCGTCGAAACTGGTGCCGGCGCGCACGGTTCGAAACGCCGCCTTCGCGTCGTTCTTCCTCGCCGGCGTCGCGGGACTACTGCTCGCGTCTCGGACCTCATGGTGGCTGGTGGGGATCGGCGCCACGGCGATCGCGGCCGGGTGGTTCTACACGGGGGGACCGCGACCGTACGGCTACTACGGGTTCGGGGAGCTCTTCGTCTTCATCTATTTCGGCCTGGTCGCCACCGTCGGCACCGCCTACGTGCAACACCTGAGCATTCCCGATCGATCGTGGTGGCTCGGCGTGGCGACGGGCTTCATGGCCTGCGCGCTGCTCGAGGCGAACAACCTACGTGACGTGGAAGGCGACCGGTCGTCGGGCAAGAGGACCTTGGCCGCGCGACTGACGCGAGGACGAGCGCCGTGGCTCTTCACGGTGTGCGTCGGCGGCGTGCTGGTCGGCATGGCCGGCGCCGGTCACAGTGTGATCGGTATCGTCGCCGTCCTTCTCTACGTCCCGGCCGTGCGTTTGGCGTTCTCGAAGAAGAACGGTCGTGAGCTTCTGCCGATGTTGCGGTATTCGGCGCGCGCGCAACTCCAACTCGGCGCGTTGCTCGCCGTGGTGCTCGTGTTCAGAGTTGGCGTGTGAAGCGCTGAACGAGTTCGGCGCTTCGCTCCGGTTGCTCCAGATGCGCGGCGTGATGCGCGTCGGCGACGATCTCCGCGCGCCCGTCGACCACGTTCTCGGCAATAGCCGTTGCTTCGAGACGGAACTTTTGATCGAGGGCGCCGGCCAACGCCAGCGTGGGCATTGAGAGTGACGCCAACTCCGTGGCGAGCCAGCGCTGCGTGCCGGTCCCGGCCAGTCGAAGCGAGCCGGCGAGGCCTGCGGCGTGAGAACTTCGTGCGGCGCGCTCCAGCGGGTCATTGGGCAGCGACGCAAACATCGCGCGGGCGAGCCATTCGTCGAGGAAGGCGTCGGCGCCGATCGATTCGATGCGTTGGGCGAGCGCGTCGTCACTTCGACGTCGTTCGTCACGCTCGAGCGGGTCCATGATGCCTCGCGTCGCGCCCAGCAGCACCAAACGATTGACGCGCGCGGGGTAGTGAAGTGCGAAGTGCAGGGCGACACGTGCCCCGAAGGAGTAGCCGCCCAGCGCGAAGGGTTCGCCGGGAAGTACCTCGGCGAGCAAATCGGCCGTCTCGTCCAGCGACGCCAGAATTGTCGCGTTCTCGCCGTGTCCGGGCAGGTCGAGAGTCAGAAGCTCGTTCGTTCCTGTCAGAATGGATCGAAACCGATGTGCCGAGTCCTTGGTCTGCGTGAATCCGTGGAACCACACGAGGAGTGGGCCCGAGCCGCGACGTTGGACACCGAGGAGTGACATTGCCACAGAGCGTACCGAGCCCGAGTCAGGTGCAGGCCACGTACGCGGCGACCTTGTTTGACGAATGGATCCGGTTGGGACTTCGCGACGTCGTGCTCTGTCCCGGCTCACGATCAACGCCGCTCGCCCTTGCGTGCGCGTCACGTGGTGAACTGCGCGTACACGTTCGCATTGACGAGCGAAGCGCCGGGTTCTTCGCCCTTGGTCGCGCACTCGCCACCCGCGAGCCGGTGGCGATTGTGGTGACCAGTGGAACGGCGGCAGCAGAACTCCACGCGTGCGTTGCCGAGGCCTCGCAAGCGTTCGTGCCGCTGCTCGTGCTCACCGCCGATCGTCCGCCCGAACTCCACGGCGTCGGTGCGCCCCAGACGATCGACCAGCACCGACTCTTCGGCGACATGGTGCGTCTCTTCGAAGATCCCGGTACCGCGCAACTCGAGGACGCGGCCTCGTGGCGCGAGCTGGCCGCACGGCTGTGGAGCGCGGCGACCCAACGTGACGAGGAGAGTTCGAGTCCCGGTCCGGTCCACTTGAACGCCGCGTTCATTGAACCGCTGGTCGCTGACGCGCTGGCGCTTCCCAAACCCTCGACGCCGACGTCGACCTCGCGCCGGCGACCCGTTAACCGTGCCGGACTCGAAGACCTTCGCGTGTTGGGCGTCGCCGGTCACGGCGTCTCGAGCCAGACGGTCGAGGACTGCCTGTCACTGAACTGGGCCGTCGTCGGCGACGCGACGGCGCTGGGCACCATTGCGTACTTCGACGCACTGTTGCGAGACGCGCGATTCGCTGAGGATGTCATCCCCGACGTGGTGGTCCGTTTCGGCGGACTGCCCGCCTCTCGAACGCTGCAAGAGCGCCTTCGCGCGTGGCAGGTGCGAACCATCGGATTCGACGGAGCCGGCTTCGTGTCCGATCCCGATCGAATCGTTACCGAGAGCCTGCGCGGCGTGCCCGATCCGCAGCACGAGCCGAAGGCCGACGGCGAGTATGTGCGGCTCTGGAACGAGGCGTCGACGCACGTCAGTGATTGGTTGACGAAACTCGACCGCGAAGACGACGCCCTGCAGGAGCTGTCGGTCGCTCGTTGCGTGGTCGAGGTGAGTTCACGACGTGACATTCCTCTCGTCATCGGATCGTCCATGCCGATACGCGACGTGGAATGGTGGACACCGGCGCGCACGTCACCTACCTACGCCAATCGCGGGGTGAACGGCATCGACGGCGTCGTGTCCACCGCGCTCGGAGTGGCGGCCGGATCACGGTCCATCGGATTCGTGGGCGACATCACGATGCTGCACGACGTGTCAGCGCTGGTGGACGGATTGGGCGAGGCGGGCGGGACGTGCGCGTTGGTCGTAGCGGACAATCACGGGGGAGGAATATTCTCCTTCCTCGCCCAGCGCGCGGCCGTCGACGACGCCCGTTTCGAACAGCTCTTCGCCACCCCTCGGGCGCACGACCTCGTCGCGATCGCCCGAGCCTTCGGTCATGAAGGTCTGCGCGTGACGACCCGTTCGCAACTGCGAAGTGCCCTCGAGGCGGCCCTGGACCGGCGTGGACTGACGGTGATCGTGGCCGACGTGCCGTCGCGCGACCAGAACGTACGACTGCACGACGAGTGGAACGAGAGAGTGAAGAGCATCCTCGAAGGCCTTCGATGATCGCCACGCTTCCGAGTTCGTTGTTGGCCGCGTTGCCGATCGCCGTCGCCGCCGGATTCGTCTCGTTCATCTCGCCGTGCGTGTTGCCGCTCCTGCCGGGTTACCTGGCGTTCTTAAGCGGCGCCGCCGGTTCGCTCGAAGGTCGTTCCGGTCGTGGGCGAGCGGTGCTCGGCTCGATCTCGTTCATCATCGGCTTCTCCATCGTGTTCGTCAGCGTGGGCGCTCTGTTCGGGGGCTTCGGGCACTTGCTGAGGGATCACGAACGAACGTTGTCGATCGTGTTCGGTTCGGTGACCATTTTGTTGGGGCTCTTCTTCGCGGGTTGGTGGCCCTCGCGGTGGCTGAATCGCGAGCGACGAATCCATCACCTGCCGCGGGTCTCGATCCTCGGCGCGGGCGCGCTCGGATTCCTGTTCGCACTCGGGTGGACCCCGTGCCTCGGTCCCACGCTCGGCGCGATCGTGGCACTCGCGGCCATGAACTCGGACGCGACCGCGTTACGCGGGTCGATCCTCGCGTTCTTCTACTGCCTCGGACTCGGCATCCCCTTCGTCGTGGCGGCCCTGGCGACCGAGTGGGTCACGACGGCCTCGTCGTGGTTGCGTCGCCACCAACGCGCCATTGGTCGCATCGGCGGACTCTTGCTCGTGGTCATCGGGATTCTCGAAGTGACCGGCGCGTGGCATTCGTTCGTGATCTGGTTGCAGGTGCACTTTCCGTCGGGGCGCACAACCTTGTAGGTATCGACGCCTCGTAGACTAGGTCGATGAAACTACGTGACGACTGGGAGTTTCGTGGTCTGATTCATCAAACCACGGACGACGCGATACTTGATCGCCTTACCGACGGCGGCGTCACGGCCTATATCGGTTTCGACCCCACGGCCCCCTCGCTGCATTTGGGCCACCTCATGCAGCTCTGTACCCTTCGCCGATTGCAACTCGCCGGAAACCGGCCGATCTCCCTGGCCGGCGGTGGCACCGGTCTCATTGGCGATCCCAGTTTCAAGGCGGTCGAACGACCGCTCCTCACGCTCGAAGAGATTGAGGCCAATCTGGAGGGGATCCGAGAGCAGCTCGCTCGCTTCCTCGATTTCACCGAGAGCGCGGGCCCCACCAAGGCGCTGCTGTTGAACAACGCCGACTGGCTGACGACGGTGTCGCTGACCGACTTCTTGCGCGACGTGGGAAAGCACTTCACCGTCAACCAAATGATCGCCAAGGACATCGTGAAGAGTCGGCTCGATCGAGACGACGTGGGCCTCTCGTTCACCGAGTTCTCGTACATGCTGTTGCAGGCCTACGACTTCTTGCGCCTGAACCTCGATCACGACTGCACGTTGCAGTTGGGCGGATCGGACCAGTGGGGCAACATCACGGTCGGCACCGAGCTGGTGCGCAAGGCCACCGGTCACCGCGCCGACGGCGTGACGACGCCGTTACTATTGCGCGCCGACGGTCAGAAGTTTGGCAAGTCCGAGGGCGGTAACGAGAACGTGTGGCTGGACGCCACGATGACCTCGCCCTTCGCGTTGCACCAGTTCCTCTTGAACGCCGACGACGTCGCGACCCCGGCGATGCTGCGCTACTTCACCTTTCTCGATCACGAGACGATCCTCGAATTGGACGAGGCCACGCGCCTCGCGCCCCAAGAACGTCGAGCCCAACGAGCCGCGGCGAACGCCATTGTCACCATGGTCCACGGGGAGGACGCCACGAGACGGGCCGAGCGCGCCGGCGAAGCGCTCTTCGCCGAGACGATCGCCGATCTCGATGAAGCGACGCTCTTGCAAGTAGTCGCCGACGCACCGTCGTCGAAGGTGGCGCGCAGCGAGCTGGAAGGCGGCATCGACGCCGCCGAACTGGTGATGCGCGCTGAACTGGCGACGTCGTTGGGCGAGGCGCGGCGCTACGTGGAACAAGGGGGCGTCTACGTGAACAACGTTCGGGTGGAGACCGGCGCGCGCGTCAACGCCACCCAGTTGTTGCACGGTCGCTACGTGATCCTTCGTCGCGGTCGGCGTCAAATGCACCTGGTGGTCGTTGCGTGATTCGTCGCGTCGCGGCGCTGCTCGCGGCGGGGATCCTGCTCGCGGCGTGCGGTTCGATTAGTCCGAGCCGAGCGATGTCGGGATGGGTGAAACAGAGTGGCTTCACGAGCAACGTCCAGTCGCTCTACCAAGACGTCAAGACCTCCGCCAAGGACCTTCGGAATCTTTCATTGATGAGCAACGACCTTCACACGTTCTGCAACGTGCTCTTCGTCGACGACGGCTCGATGCAGTCGTCGCTGCCCACGCCCGATCGGCAAGCGACGGCCCTGCTCGATAAGGCCTACCGGGACTTCGCGACGGCGGCGGTGGAGTGCTACAGCGCCATCGCCGTGGCCGGCGATCGAGCGAAGTCCCTCGCGGCCCTGAGCAGTGGTGCCGCGCTGTTGTCCGAGGCGCGGGCGCGCGTGGCGACCGCTAGTTAAGAAGCGGCTAAGAACTCGGCGGTCGAAGGTCGATCTCGAGGCGCAAGATCCCGTCCTCGAGAGTGGCCGTCGCGTCACCCAGCATGGCGAAGTCCTGGAAGTCCAGGTTGGCGGCGTCAATGACGCGTTGCCGCTCGGGACCTTCCACCGGTGGGAATCCGCGCCGTTTAACGGCCTCGGCCCGTTCACGGAATCGAAGCACCATCTCGTTGGGATCAAAGGCAGGGCTCACGTTGCGATGATAGGGGCTTCACGCGAGTATCCAGTTGGTAACATAGATATTCAACTCAGTACTCCTGGGTTGTGGTCGCCGCCAGTTATGGCCCGCGGCCGGTGAGGAGTGGACGTGAAAAAAGGCCGCCATCGTCGGTTTGTTGAAGCTCGCGAACTCAAACGCTCGACCGGACCCCGCGCAACAACTTGTGTGGAATGTGGCGCCGCGCCCGAAGACGTCCACGCGGAGTGGTGTCTCGCCGAAGAGGACCGCTACGACGAGATTCTCGGCTCGTTGCCCCGAACCACGTTCAACGAAGAGGACCCCCTCGCCGCTGAGGGCTAGGCCCTTTTTCGCATAACGGGGTGGGGAAGACGCGTGCCCTTGGGCTGCGCCGAACGCTTGTTCATGTACGCCAGCAACTGGTCGTAAACCACCTGGCCGACCATCGCCACGAGCTCTTCGGACATGGAGTCGACGACGCGGTTCTTGCCGATGAACGCCGCGGGGTCCTCCGTGCACCACCAATGGAAGTCGGCGCCGCCGTCGCCCCAGTGACTACGGTTCCACTGCGAAATACGAGTGATGACGTGTCCGCTCTCTTCGACTTCGTCGTCGCGTCGTAGCGGGAGTTGCCAGCAGACGTCGGGCTTCAGCGGGATGTAACTCTCTTCATTATCGATCGCCATGACGTGCAGCGCGCAGCCCGGGCCTCGATGAAAGTCCGGGCGGTTGAGAAAGATGCAGGCGTCTTGCACCAGACGGGTGACGATCTCCCCGTTCTTCTTCACTCGAGTCGTTCCCTGGCGGCCCTTGGACTTGAACTGCCACTGGTCGGCGGTCAGGCGCTTGGCCGCCTTCTCGACGCGGCGCTGGTCCTTCTCGTCCGTGAAGTGGGCCCCGTAACTGCAACAGCCCTGGACGAGCTCGGGGGTGGCTTCGGTGAGCACGCCCTGGCACCCGGCGCCGAAGATGCACTTCCAGTGGCTCTCCAGGAAAGTCACGTCGAACATCCACGTGCGCTGACGCTTGGTGTCTTCGAAGCTGATCCACTCGTGGGCGTCAGAGGGTATTGAACTCACGGCAAGAACTTACTCGCGTAAAGAGCAGTACTTACCCATACACTTGAGACATGACAAGTGTCGAAACTTTTGAAGTCCTCACGTTGACCGATGAGGCTCGTAACGTCGTCACCGACGCCCTCAACGCCGAAGATCACGCGGAGACGTTGGCGCTCTACGTCGAGGTCACCGGCACGCGTGGCGCCGGGTACTCCTACGACCTGTACTTCTCGGACCGCGCCGACGCGCCCGAGGGCGCCGCGATCGGCAGTGACGGTGGCGTGACGATTGTGGTGCCGCCCAAGAGCGTGGAACGGCTGCGCGGCAGTCGGCTGGAGTTCGCCAACGAAGGCGGCGGTTTGGTTCTGGTGAACCCGAACGTGCCCACGCCCGAAGAGATCAACCCCGGCGTACCAGCGGACATCCTGGCGCTGGGCATCACTGGACCGCTGGCCCTGTTGGCGATTGACGTCCTCGAGTCCAGTGTCAATCCCGCGATCGCCTCCCACGGGGGACGCGCCGATCTGATCGCTCTCGACGAGGAGAAGAAGGTCGCGTACCTCAAACTCTCCGGTGGTTGCCAGGGATGCGCGATGAGTCGATTGACGCTCTCCCAGGGCATCGAGACCCAACTCATCGAAGCTATTCCGGAACTGACCGGCGTCATCGACGTCACCGACCACGCCTCGGGAGAGAATCCGTTCTACGCCAAAGAGTAAAGACGCTCTTCGGTCGTTCTAGAATTACCTGATGTTGCGCTTCCTCACGGCCGGAGAGAGTCACGGTCCTTCCCTAAGCGTCATCGTCGAGGGCCTGCCCGCGGGACTCGCGATCGGCGTCGAAGAGATCGCCGACGAATTGGCGCGACGTCGACTGGGGTACGGACGAGGACCTCGAATGCGCTTCGAGCGCGATGAACTGCGACTCATCGGTGGCGTGCGCCACGGGCGCACACTCGGTTCACCGGTCGCCGTCGAGATCCTGAACTCCGAGTGGCCCAAATGGGAACTCGAGATGTCGGCCGCTCCGGGCACGCCGACGCAGAAGCAAACCAAACCGCGTCCCGGTCACGCCGATTTGGCCGGCATGCAGAAGTACAGCTTCGATGACGCGCGCGACGTGCTGGAGCGAGCCAGCGCCCGTGAGACGGCGGCGCGCGTCGTCGCCGGCGCCCTCGCCAAGGCGCTCCTGTCGACCATCGGGGTGGCGATCGTGAGCCACGTGACACGCATCGGCGAGGTCACCACGCCGAGTGATCGGCGACCGCTTCCCGGGGATCTCGAGACGGTCGACGACAACGAGGTCCGTTGTTTTGATCCCGAGAGCGCCGCCGCGATGGTCCTCGAAATCAAGGCCGCCGCGAAGGTCGGCGACTCCCTCGGCGGCATCGTCGAAGTCATCGCCTACGGCGTGCCGGTGGGGCTCGGCAGCCACGTGCACTGGGATCGCAAGCTCGACGGAATGCTCGCGGGCGCCCTCATGAGCATCCACGCGGTGAAGGCGGTCGAAATCGGAGATGGCTTCGCCCAGGCCGCCCAGCGCGGCAGTGTCGCGCACGACGCGATCGCCGTCGACGACACCTTTGATCAGGGAGGCGGTTTCATTCGTCGCAGCGATCACGCCGGTGGCACCGAGGGAGGGATCTCCTCGGGCGCGCCGATCATCGCGAAGGTCGCGATGAAGCCGCTCTCCACCCTGAATCGACCGGTCCTCGAAACCGTGGACGTGGTAACCCACGAAACCGCGGTCTCGTTCAAGGAACGCACCGACGTCACCGCGGTGCCGGCGCTCGGCGTCGTCACCGAAGCGATGATGGCGCTCGTCTTGGCCAATGAGGCCCTACGCAAGTTCGGCGGCGATTCAGTGGAGGAGTTCTCGCGCAATCACGCGTCCTACATTGCGAATCTCGGTTCGACCTCATCAGCCGCCCGTCCCGAGTAACCGTGGGTCACCTCGTTCTCGTGGGTCTTCCGGGCGTCGGAAAGACGACGTTGGCTCGAGCACTGGCCGAGCGCTGGCACACCGAGGCCCTCGACACCGACGATGTGCTGGCTTCGGCCGTGGGTGCGTCGGCCGCGCAGTACCTGCGCGACGAGGGGGAGAAGAACTACCGGACTCGCGAATTCGAGGCGCTGAGGGCGGCCCTCCACGAGGCGAGCGACGCGGTCATCGCGACCGGTGGCGGGATCGTCTGTTCATCGGGCGCGCGTGCGGCGCTGTCAGAAGAGTTCACGCTCTGGCTGGACTGTGATGACGACGTCATCCTCGCTCGTCTCGGCGACGGGGATCGACCACTGCTCGCCGCGGGTCCGGCCGAGGGACTGGCGCGACTGCGGAGCGAACGAGAAGAGTGGTACCGCGAAGTCTCACGGGGCCGGATAGACACGTCAGCGCCGCTCGATGAGGTCGTCGCGCACGTGGCGCGTGAAGTCGATAGGTTGACGCGATGAACGTGAGCGTCGAACTCGGAGAGCGCTCGTACGACGTCGTGCTCGGCGACGGCGCGCGCCACCAGCTCGCCGAACTGATCCGGCAGCGCGCGCCGCGAGCCCGAGTCGCCGTGATCGTGACGACGCCCTCGATCGCTCTCCAACCGTGGTTCGAGGTCACCAGCGGAATTGAACAGCACGTACTGACGGTGCCCGACGGAGAAGCGGCGAAGGCGCTCGACGTGCTCGAGGTGCTGTTAGAAGAGGTGGCGCAGTTCGAACTGTCGCGATTTGACGTGCTGGTGGGCATCGGCGGCGGGGCGTTGACCGACCTCGTGGGCTTTGCCGCCGCCACGTATTTGCGCGGGGTTTCGCTGGTGCAGATGCCGACGTCGCTGGTGGGCCAGGTGGACGCGGCGATCGGTGGGAAGACCGGCGTCAACTTGCGATCGGGCAAGAACCTGGTGGGCGCGTTTCACCAACCGATCGGCGTCTTGTGTGACTTGGCGACGATTGCCACGTTGCCGGAGCGTGAACGTCTCGCCGGACTGGGCGAGGTCGCGAAATGTTGGCTCCTGGAAGGTGGTTTTGCCGCCGAGTTGGCCGACGTCTCCTTGCACGACCTGATCGTGATGTCGGTACAACTGAAGGCGGCGGTCGTGAGCGCCGACGAACAAGAGGGCGGGCGTCGCGCGCTGTTGAACTACGGGCACACCCTCGCCCACGCCCTCGAAAAACTGGCGCTCGCTCGCGATAGCGATGAGTTGCGACACGGCGAGGCGGTCGCCATCGGCCTGGCCTTCGCCGTCCGAGTGGCCGAAGCGCTCGGTCGGGTCGATCACAGCGAAGTGCTGCGCCACGACGATGTGCTGGAGTTCTTTGGACTCCAACGTCGAATTCCCGAACACTTTCCCACGTCGTCGCTGCTCGAAGCGATGGCCCACGACAAGAAGGCCCATCACGACTTGACCTTCGTGCTGGCGGGCGCCGAGGGTTTCGAGACCGTACACGACGTCGACCCACAACTCGTGAGTGACGTACTGGAGAGATTCCAAGGAGAACCATGAGTAACGAAATCCTGCTGTTGTCGGGACCGAACCTCGATCTCCTCGGAACGCGCAACCCCGAGATCTACGGGACCACCACGCTGACTGAGCACGTGGAGCGCTTTCGCCAGCTCGCGAGCGACGCCGGTTTCAGCGTCCGTCACGTGCAGTCGAATTTCGAGGGCGATCTCATCGAAGCGGTGCACGCCGCGCGAGGAGATGCGGTGGCGATCGTGATTAACGCCGGGGCGCTCACGCACTCCTCGTGGGCCCTCGCCGACGCGCTCGACACGTTCACGGGGATCAAAGTCGAAGTACATATCTCGAATCCGGCGGCCCGAGAACCTTTTCGTCACCTCAGCACGCTGGCCGGTTCGGTCAGTGGCTCGATTGCCGGATTCGGTGCCACGAGTTACGAATTGGCCCTCGACGCCGTTCGGCGATTGACCTCAACTTCGTCCTAGTCGAGCACGTAACAGCGTTGCCTAGACTAGGCAACGCACGATTCGCGAAAGGTCGCCCCGCTCATGCCTGCAATTTCAACGTCGGACATTAGAAACGGCATCACCATAAAGCTCGACGACGGTCTCTTCACGGTCATTGAGTTCCAGCACGTGAAGCCGGGAAAGGGCGGAGCGTTCGTGCGAACCAAGTTGCGCAATGCGCGTTCCGGCGCGGTGATCGAGCGAACGTACCGATCGGACGAGCGCCTGGAGCAGGCGATGATGGACAAGCGCGACACCCAGTACCTCTACCGCGACGGCGACGACTACATCTTCATGGACCAGTCGACCTACGACCAGGTGCCGGTCTCCTCGAAGAGCCTGGGTGAGGCGGCCAACTTTCTCAAGGAGACCGGCAAGGCCATGCTGATCTTGCACGACGACGAGATCATCGGAGTGGAGCTTCCCGCGTCGGTCGAGTTGACGATCACCGAAACCGAACCGGGCATCCAAGGCGACCGGGTGTCGGGTGCGCGCAAATCCGCGACCTTAGAGACCGGTCTCGTCGTGCAGGTTCCCTTATTCGTCGGACCCGGTGAACTCATCAAGGTCGACACCCGCACCGGTGAATACATGACCCGGGCCTAGCGTGAGCGAACTCGGCGTTCGGCGACACCACTCTCGCGAACGCGCACTGGAGATCATGTACGAGGCATCGATGAAAGAGCGACCGCTGCTCGTCGTCGTGGAAGAACTCAACTTGCGACCCGACGACTACGCGATGGCGCTTTTGACCTCCAGTGAGCTCAACGAACCTCGCGCCAACGAGCTCATCAGCGAATTCTCGATCGACTGGCCGCTCGAAAGAATCGCTCTGGTCGACCGACTGGTGATGACGTTGGCGGTCGGCGAAATGATGCTGGATGATCCACCACCGAAAGCCGTGATCCTCGACGAAGCCGTTGAACTGGCCAAGGTGTACTCCACCGACGCCTCGCCGAAATTTGTCAATGGCGTGTTGTCCTCGATCGCTGATCACATCCTCAACTGAGCGAGGGAGTCTGACGGATTAGCCGTCGCGCTCATCGGGCGGGGCCGCGGGATCACGCTGATGCACGGTGGCTAAATACGCGTTCCACGCATCGAGCTCCGGGTCGACGTCGTCGAAGACCACGGGACGGTGAGGGCCCTCACCTCGTACATCTTGGCGCAGCTTGTGCCACATGTACACCGCGTAACCGGCGAGTAGCGGCCATTCGAACACGTAGGCCCACGAGAGCGTGTTGCCACCGAGGGCGCGCTTGATTTCAAAGACGAAGGCCGGGATACAGATCAATTCGGCCAAGAAGAGTCCGAGATTGATTCGGAACATACTCTTGGGTCGAGCGGCCATACCGACGATTTTAAACTCGTCGATCCCGGTCAATGTGTCCGTCATTCGCGGAGAACAGGGGTTCGGACACTGTTCGGGCCACGGTGCGGTAGGTATTGGGGGCGTGAGTCGCCGCGGACGTCGCAACGACTACGATTAACACGAATCAATGACACAACACGGCCCTGACGGTGGTTCGAAAGACCACGTCGAGGGGCTGTCGTGAAGCGGGTCCCGTGAGGCTCGTACGACAGGAGAACGATGAGTAACGAGGACGAACGCCAGGCGCGAACACGCGGCTTGGCGTTCACTGCGAAGAGTCAGCTCATGACCGCCGATGACGTGAAGCGCGCCCTCCGGCGTATGGCCCACGAAATCGTCGAGCGCAACCACGCCGTAGGGTCGCTATCCATCATCGGACTTCAGACCGGCGGCAAGGAACCCGCGGTCGCGCTCGCGTCGATACTCGCTGAAATCTCCGGGGAGTCAGTGAGCGCCGGAATGCTCGACGTCTCGTTCTATCGCGATGACCTGTCGCGGAACCCCCTACCGACGTCGTCGGCCACGGATATCGACCACGACCTCACCAATCGCACGGTCGTGCTCGTTGACGACGTCCTCTTCACTGGTCGCACCATCCGCGCGGCCCTTAACGCGCTCTCCGATTGGGGCCGACCCCGCACGGTGCAATTGGCCGTGCTCGTCGACCGCGGCCACCGCGAACTGCCGATCCGACCCGACTACGTCGGCAAGAATCTCCCGACGTCCCAGGACGAAGCGATCGTGGCCAACCTCGAAGGCGTCTGGATCGGCACGAGGGCGCCGTCGTGATCGAGTCAATCCGGGGTCGCAACCTCCTCTCGCTCGATGACCTGTCGAAGGAGGCGATCATCGAAGTCCTCGACACCGCCGAGTCGTTCGTCGAGGTGAATCGCCGGAGCATCAAGAAGGTGCCCGCCTTGAAGGGCCGTGTCGTGGCTTCGCTGTTCTTTGAAGAGTCGACCCGCACTCGACTCAGTTTCGAAACGGCGGCCAAACGCCTGAGCGCCGACGTTCTCTCGTTGGCGGTGGCGTCGAGCAGCGTGAAAAAAGGCGAGTCGCTGCGCGACACGATCGCCACGATCGATGCCCTGGGCATTGACGCCGTCGTATTGCGCCACCGTTCCAGTGGTGCGGCGTTGCAGGTGAGTCGCTACGTGCCCCACGTGCGGGTCATCAATGGTGGCGACGGTCAGCACCAACACCCGACCCAAGGTCTCTTGGACGCCTTCACGATCCGACAGGTGCTCAGCGAACAACGTGACACCACCGGACTCGAGTCCGGTGGTGAGTTGTTCCACGGTCTCAAGATTCTGATTGTGGGCGACATCCGCCACAGTCGGGTCGCGCGCAGCGACGTCGCGGCCTACGCCACCCTCGGCGCCGAGGTACGACTTTGTGCACCGGGCACACTCCTGCCCGACGGAGTGGCGACCTGGCCGGTGACGGTGGCGCATGACGTCGACGAAGCGCTCGCGTGGGCCGACGTGGTGGGCCTCCTTCGTCTCCAAAGCGAACGGGGGTCGGGGGCCTTTGTCGCCAGTCTGGACGAATTCACCTTCACCCACGGGCTCACCGTCGAGCGCGCGCGACTCTTGAAGCCCCAGGCGTTGATCATGCACCCCGGTCCGATGAACCGCGGCGTCGAAATCGATTCTCGGGTGGTCGATTCGAGACGGGCCATCGTCGAACGCCAGGTCGGCAACGGCGTGCCGATCCGCATGGCGGTGTTGTACTTGAGTGTGGCGGGATCGCGAGAGGGGGAACAGTGAGCGCCATCATCATTCGACAGGGCCTCGTGGTGGGTGCGCACGCCAGCAGCGTCGCCGACGTCTTGATCGTGGACGGAACGATCGTCGAGGTCGGTACGGACATTGACGCGCCGAACGACGCCCACGAAGTTGACGCGCGCGACTGCTGGGTGGGGCCGGGCTTCGTCGACCTGCACGCGCACCTTCGAGAACCCGGACGTGAGGCCGCCGAAACGATCGAGAGCGGTGCACGCGCCGGCGCCCTCGGTGGTTACTGCGCGCTGGTCGCGATGCCCAACACCGAACCGGCGCTCGATAGCGTCGCGCTGGTGGCCTACGTGCTGGAGCGCGGGCTTCGCACGCCACTCGATATCGCGGTCGCCGGGGCCATCACCAAGGACCGTCGGGGCGAGTCACTGGCGCCCATGGCCGAGATGGCCGCCCTGGGGGTCCGACTCTTCACCGACGACGGCGTCGGCGTTCAAGATCCGTCGGTCATGCGCCGCGCCCTCACCTACGCGAAACCCCTCGGCGTGCGTCTGGCCCAGCACTGTGAGGACGAACAGCTGGCCGCCGGCGGGACCATGAACGAAGGAGCGTTGAGCGGTCGACTCGGTCTGGTGGGCCGCCCGGCGCTGGCCGAAGAGCTCATGGTGCTTCGCGACATTGAGCTCGTGCGCTTGACCGGCTCGCCGTTGCACTTCTTACACCTCTCCACGAGCCGCTCGCTGGAGATGGTGGTTCGCGCCCGCGACGAGGGCCTGCCGGTCAGCTTCGAAGTCGCGCCACATCACTTCACTCTCGACGAGAGCGCCTGTGCCACGTACGATCCGGTCTTCAAGGTCCACCCACCGCTGCGTTCGCGCGGTGACGTCGAAGCGTTGGTCGAGGCGCTTCGTCGAGGCGTGGTCGACGCCGTGGCGACCGACCACGCTCCGCACGCGCCCGAATTGAAGGATCTGGCGTTCGACGAAGCGCCGGCCGGGATGCTCGGACTCGAGCACGCCGCGTCGCTCACGGTCGAAGCCCTCGGACCGTCGCCTGATCCCCAAACGTTCTACCAAATGCTCAGTCGAGGACCGGCGCGCATCGCGCAGTTGCGTCGAGAGGACGACCGGGTTCGACACAGCGCGCACGGCGGCGCCATGGTCGTGGGTGAGGACGCCAACGTCACGGTCTTCGATCCGGCCGGGCTCTGGAGCGTCGATCGCCACGCGCTGGCCAGTCGATCGATGAATACGCCTTACGACGGGCGGGCCCTGGTCGGTCGGGTGCGCGCCACCATCGCTAAGGGTCGTCTCGTCGTCGAAGAAGGTCGACTCACGTGATTCGCGTGCCCTCCGTGCTCGTTCTCAATGACGGCTCGACGTTCGAGGGTTACGCCGCGGGGCATCTGCCTGACGAGGGCCTCACCAGCGGCGAGTTGGTCTTCAACACGGCTCTCACGGGCTACCAGGAGGTCATCACCGACCCGAGCTACGCCGGCCAAATCATCAGCTTCACCTACCCGCACATAGGCAACTACGGCGTCACGCCGCTCGATGACGAATCGCTGCGACCGTGGTGCCAGGGCGTGGTGATGCGCGAACTCTCGCACGTTCCCTCCAACTGGCGTTCGGAGGGTCCCCTCGAGGGGTTCTTGCGCCAGCACCGCGTCGCGGCCATCGTGGGCGTCGACACCCGTCGACTCACCCGACACTTACGCTCCCACGGCGCCCTGCCGGGCGCCTTCGGACACGGCGATCCCGACCTCGTCGCGGCGGCCGCTCGAATGGCCCTGGGGACCGATGGCACGGACCTGGTGACCCGGGTGTCGACGACAAAGACGTATTCCCGCGGCGCGGGAGAGCGCCACGTGGTCGCCCTCGATTACGGCATCAAGACCATGATGGTGCACCACCTCGCCGAACGTTTTCGCGTGAGCGTCGTGCCGGCCGCCACGAGCGCCGACGAGATTCGTTCGCTTAATCCTGACGGCGTGTTCCTCTCGAACGGTCCGGGTGATCCCGCGGCCCTGGGCGGTCAGGTTCGCGTGCTGGAAGAACTGTTGGGCACCGTTCCGATCTTCGGCATCTGCCTGGGCCATCAGCTGCTGGCCCAGGCCCTCGGCGGTCGCACCTTCAAACTGCCCTTCGGTCATCACGGCAGCAATCACCCGGTCTGTGACTTGGCGACCGGGCGAATCGAAATCACGGCGCAGAACCACAACTACGCCGTCGAGCCGGACTCGTTGGCGCGCGGCGTCGTCAGCCACGTCAATTTGAACGACGGCGTTATCGAGGGCGTGTCGGCCCCGAGCGAGCGCTGCTTTTCCGTGCAGTATCACCCCGAAGCCGGTCCCGGACCCCACGACGCGCGCTACCTCTTCGATCGCTTCGAGGACGCCCTTGGCGACGGCGCCACGATGAGCGCCTGATGCCCAGGCGCGAAGACCTGCACTCGATCATGGTCATCGGCTCCGGACCGATCGTCATCGGCCAGGCCTGTGAATTCGACTACTCGGGCACCCAGGCCTGCCAGGTACTGCGCGCCGAAGGATTCAAAGTGATCCTGGTGAACTCCAATCCCGCCACGATCATGACCGACCCCGCGACGGCCGACGTCACCTACGTCGAGCCGTTGGACGCCGACGTGCTGACTGACATCATTGATCGGGAACGTCCCGACGCGTTGTTGCCGACGTTGGGCGGACAGACGGCCCTCAACTTGACGATGGAGCTCGTGCGACGGGGCGTCACCGATCGCTTCGGCGTCGAAGTCATCGGTGCTCGACCGGACGCCATCGCCACCGCCGAGGACCGCGACCGCTTCAAATCGGCGATGGCCGACATCGGCTTGGCCGTCCCCGAATCCGGTTTCGCGCGCGACGTGCACGAGGCGTACGCGATCGCGGTGGGCATTGGTTGGCCGGTGATGATTCGACCGAGTTTCATCCTCGGCGGCGCGGGCACCGGCATCGCTCACGACGAATCGCAACTACGCACGTTGGCGGGCGAGGGCCTCGCGGCCTCACCGATCTCCGAGATCCTCGTCGAGCGTTCCGTGGCCGGTTGGAAGGAGTTCGAACTCGAAGTGATGCGCGACGCCGCCGATAACTGTGTGGTCGTCTGCGGCATAGAGAACTTCGATCCGATGGGCGTGCACACCGGTGACTCCATCACGGTCGCCCCTATTCAGACGCTCTCGGACGTCGAGTACCAGGCGATGCGCGACGACGCCTTCGCGGTCCTGCGCCGGGTGGGCGTGGAGACCGGGGGATCCAACGTGCAGTTCGCGGTCGACCCCGCGACGGGCGAGCGACTCGTCATTGAGATGAATCCCCGAGTCAGCCGATCGAGCGCCCTCGCTTCGAAGGCCACCGGTTTTCCGATCGCCAAGATCGCCGCGCGCTTGGCCGTCGGCTACACGCTCGACGAAATCCGCAATGACATCACCGAAGTGACGCCGGCCAGTTTCGAACCAGTCATCGACTACGTGGTGACGAAGATCCCGCGCTGGGCCTTCGAGAAACTGCCCGGGGCGACCGCAGAGCTCGGGACGAGGATGCAGTCGGTCGGTGAGGTGATGGCCATCGGCCGCAACTTCGCCGAGTCGCTGCAGAAGGCCGTTCGCTCGCTCGAACAGGGCCGGGTCGGTTTCGCGCTGGGACGTCACTCGGAATTCGTCGACTTCGACCTCGAACGGCTCTGGCACAGCAGCGTCGTCGCCACGCCGGAACGACTTTTCGCCCTGCACGAACTGCTGTGGCGCGGAGCCTCCATCGACGACGTCGTCGCTCGCACCGGCATCGACTGCTGGTTCATCCAGCAGTTGAGCGAAATCATTGAGCGTGAGCGCGAACTCGGTCCCGACGTCGCGCTGGAGTCCTTCGACGCGCGAACGTGGCGCCGCTACAAACAGTGGGGATTCTCTGATCCGCAGATCGCCGATCTGTGCGGTCGCGACGTCTCGGACGTGACGGCGCTGCGTCGCGCGGCCGGCGTGGTCACGACGTTCAACACTGTCGACACCTGCGCCGCCGAGTTCGAAGCGTCGACGCCGTATCACTACAGCACCTACGAGGACGCGAGCGAGGTCCGTCCGTCGGCTCGCGATCGCGTGATCATTCTCGGCTCCGGCCCGAATCGAATCGGTCAGGGCATCGAATTCGACTACTGCTGTGTGCACGCCTCGTTCGCCCTTCGCGACATGGGCTACGAGAGCGTCATGGTGAACTGCAATCCCGAAACCGTGTCGACGGACTATTCGACGTCGGACCGGCTCTACTTCGAGCCGCTGACGCCCGAAGACGTGGCCGAGGTGATCGCCGCCGAGCGCGCCGCGTGCGTCGACGGCGCTCGGGTGCTCGGCGTGATCGTGTCACTCGGCGGACAGACGCCGCTCAAGCTCTCGCACTCGCTGGACCCGGCCCTGGTACTGGGCACGCCCGTCGCCTCCATCGATTCGGCCGAAGACCGAGAACGGTGGTCGGCGATCTGTCGATCCTTAGGTCTGCGCCAGCCGCCCGGGGACGTGGCACTCACGTTGGTCGACGCCAAGACCATCGTGCGCGAGATCGGTTATCCGGTGCTGGTGCGGCCGAGTTACGTACTCGGCGGACGCGCTATGGAGATCGTCTACGACGACGCCTCGCTCGAGCGAGTGATGAAGGATCTGACGAGTCTGCACGGATCGTTGGCCCGGGAGGGCGGCGTCTCGCAGAGCCGGCCGATCCTGATTGACAGCTTCCTCGAAGACGCCATCGAAGTGGACGTCGACGCCGTGCGCGACATTCCCGGCGACGTCTTCGTGGCGGGCGTCATGGAGCACGTCGAAGAGGCGGGCGTGCACTCCGGTGACTCGGCGTGCGCCCTACCGCCCCAAACGCTGAGTGACGCCGTGCTCGCGACGTTGCACGCCTACACCAAGAAGATCGCCGAGGCCCTCGGCGTCGTCGGTCTGATCAACGTGCAGTACGCCGTGAAGGATGAGGAGGTCTACGTCCTCGAGGCCAATCCGCGCGCCTCCAGGACGGTGCCCTTCGTCGCCAAGTCGACCGGCGTCGCCTTGGCGCAGGTCGCGGTGCGCGTGATGATGGGCCAGACGTTGCGTGAGCTGGTCGAGCGGGGCGTGGTCCCTGCCGCGACCCCGGTGCCGGCGTACGTGTCGGTCAAAGAAGCGGTGTTACCGTTCAACCGCTTTCCCGGCGTGGACACCGTGCTCGGTCCCGAGATGCGCTCGACCGGAGAGGTCATGGGGGTGGGCGAAAGCTTCGGCATCGCCTTCGCCAAGGCCCAGCTGGCCGCGGGCACGCGCCTGCCCGACCACGGCCAGGTCTTCATGAGCCTCGCTGACCGCGACAAGGTGCAAGGACTCGAGCTCGCGCGACTCCTCGAGGACTTGGGATTCACGCTCGCCGCCACGGTCGGGACGGCCGGGTACCTGCGCGCTCACGGCGTGGAGGTGGCCACGCTGGTCGGCAAGGTCGGTCTCGCGGAGATGGGCGTGGATGCCGTCTCGATGATCGCGGCCGGCGAGGTGCAACTCGTCGTCAACACGCCCTCGGGCAGCGGCGCGCGCGCCGACGGCGCACTCATTCGAGGCGCCTGCGTGGTGCACGCCGTGTCGTGCCTCACGACGATCAGCGCCGGATTCGCGGCCGCCAAGGGGATTGCCGACACGCGGTCCCGGGGCTGGCGGGTCGCGTCGCTCCAGGAGTTGCACCGATGAGTGAGCTCGCCACCAACGTGGGCGCCGTGGCGCTGCGTTCGCCGATCCTGACCGCGGCCGGCACCTCGGGTTACGGCGACGAACTCGCCGGATACGGCGATCTCTCCTCGCTCGGCGCCGTCGTCGTCAAGTCACTGGCCGCCTTTGCGTGGGAGGGCAACGCCGCGCCGCGCGTGGCCGCCTCGGGTGAGCACATGCTCAATTCGGTGGGACTCGCTGGCCCGGGCGTCGCATCGTGGCGCGCGCACTATCTGCCGGATCTCGAAGGACGACACTGCGACGTCGTGGCCTCGATTTGGGGTCGTACCGTCACCGAGTTCGGTGATGCGGCCGAGGCGATGCGCGGCGCCCACGTGATCGCGATGGAGATAAACGCGAGCTGTCCGAACCTCGAGAGCCGATCCTCGATATTCGCGCACTCGGCGTTAGCGACCGCCGAGATCGTTCGCGCGGCGAAGGTGGCCGGTCTCCCACTGTGGATCAAGCTCAGTCCCAATACGCCCGATCTCGTCGCGATCGCCGACGCCGCGCTTGACGCCGGCGCGGACGCCCTGGTGCTCGCCAACACCGTGCTCGGACTCGGCATCGACATCGAACGGCGTCGGCCGTCTCTCGGTAACGGTGGGGGCGGGCTGAGTGGTCCGGGCATACTGCCGATCGCGTTGCGCTGCGTGTACGAATGTCGCGCCGCGTTTCCCGGCACGCCCATCGTGGGCGTCGGGGGCGTGAGCAGCGGCGAAGACGCCGTCGCGATGATCATGGCCGGCGCGAACGCCGTCGAAGTCGGCACGGCCACGTTCGCCAATCCGCGAGCTCCTTGGATGGTGCAACGGGGACTGGAGCGCTGGCTGCAACAACATAACGTGAGTCGAGTGGCGGACCTCGTGGGAGCGGCGCATGGATGAGACGTTTGGCACGCGACTGCGCGATCGCATACGCGCTCTCGGACCACTGTGTGTCGGGGTCGACCCCAGTCGAGAGTTACTAGAGTCCTGGGACCGCGGTGACACGGTCGAGGGCATGGAGTTCTTTGCGCGCGCCGCGCTCGAAGCGATCGTGGGCACCGCGGCCGCGATCAAACCGCAGGTCGCGTTCTTCGAACGATTCGGCTCGGCCGGCTATCGGGTGCTCGAGCAACTCATTCGTGACGCGCACGACGCCGACGTCCTCGTCGTGGCCGACGCCAAACGCGGCGACTTCCTCGTCACCAATAACGGCTACGCCGAAGCCTGGTTGGCCGAGCGCTCCCCGCTTCGCGTCGACGCCGTGACGGCCAGTCCCTATCTCGGGGTCGACGCGCTGGCGCCTCTCTTTACGCTCGCCCGGGAGAACACTCGAGGCGTCTTTGTCCTCGTGGCGACGTCGAACAACGAGGGGCGGGCCGTGCAAGGAGCTCGTACGCCCGACGGTGAACGGGTGGAGGACCTCGTCCTTCGCTCGATCGCGGAACTGAACCAGCGCGACGACGGTCTCGGTTCTGTGGGCGCCGTGATCGGCGCCACTCGTGACGCCCCCGAATTCGATCTCGCGCACCTGGGCGGTCCCTTCCTCGTGCCGGGCGTAGGTGCGCAGGGCGGCAGTGCCGAGAACGTGGCGCGACTGTTCGCTCGCTGTCCGGCCGACACCGTGCTTGTGAATGTTGCACGATCCATACTGAAGGCCGGTCCCGAGCGTTCCGCGCTGCGTGACGCCGCGCGGCGATGGCGCGATGATCTCAATCAGGCGTTGGCCTGAACAAAAGTCAGCGCAGGGGAGTAATCTGACATCGTGACTCCCACACCGCCGAACCTCTCGCAAGAACAGCGCGTCGAGGCATCGCGATTGGCCGTAGCGAATCGTCGTCGACGCGCGGAAGTCAAGCGCCAAGTGAAGTCGGGCGAGCTGTCACTGGAAGAACTTTTCGACCTGGCCGCGCGCGAAGAGTGCGTGGCGCAGATGCGCGCCTATGACCTCATCAGTGCGCTTCCCGCCATTGGCGAAGTGAAGGCCGAACGAATTATGAACAACGCGTCGATCGCCAAGACCCGGCGGATCCGGGGCCTCGGTCCCAAGCAGCGCGCAGAACTGTTTCGAGCTCTTGTCCGCTGAGCCCTTCATTGCGGTTCTCATCGGTCCGGGCGGCGTTGGCAAAGGCACTCTGGCTCGAGCGCTCGTTGAGGCCGACCCGCGTCTGTGGCTGAGTAAGAGTTGGACCACGCGTCCGGTGCGAGCGACCGAAGACGGTACGGAGTACTACTTCGTCGACCGTGCCACGTTCGAACGGGCCATCGAGGACGACTCGTTCTTGGAGTGGGCTGAGTTCCACGGCAACCTGTACGGGACGCCTCGTCCCCAGGCCGGCGAGCACGACGTGCTGCTCGAGATCGAAGTCCAAGGCGCCGAGCAGGTCCTCGCGCACGACGCCACGGCCGTGGTCATCCTCGTGGTCGCTCCGTCGATGGAGCAACTCGAAGAACGACTGCGGGGCCGTGGCGACGGCGACGAGCACGTGGAAAAGCGACTCTCGAGTGCACCGCACGAACTCGCGAAAGGCCAGGCGATTGCTACGCGCGTCGTGGTTAATGACGACGTGGAGCGGGCAACGAGGGAAATCCTCTCTATACTGGAAGAACTCCGCCCAGCCCGGCGATCCCCCTCGAAAAAGGACTGAACACCATGGCCGAACGCCCCACCCTCGTCGATCCGCCCATCGAGACCCTCTTGAACAAGGTGGGCGATTCGAAGTTCACGCTGGTGGCCGTCTCGGCGATCCGGGCCCGTGAGATCAACGAGTACTACAACGGCCTCGGATCGGGCCACGGGGCCCTGATTCCGCCGCAGGTGACGTCGCTTTCCAATAAGTCACTGTCGTTGGCGATGGAAGAGCTCTACCAGGGCAAACTGGAGTTCCACCGCCCCACCGCCGAAGAACTCGAAGATGAGCGTCTCCAAGCGGTCGCGTTAGAAGAGGCCCGTCAGGACGCCAACAGCGACCTTGACGCCTTCACCGATGCCCTCCGCGACGCCTGAGTCGTCCCCACCTCGAATAGTCCTCGGCGTGGCCGGCGGCATCGCCGCTTACAAGTCAGTTGAACTGTTGCGTCTCCTGCGCGACGCCAACTACCACGTGGCTCCGATTCTCACCCCCGACGCCACGCGCTTCGTGGGGGCGCTGACCTTTAGCGCGCTCGCGAGCGAGCCGGCGCGCACGAACCTGTTCGGGGATCCCTCGACGCCGATTCCGCACACGCACCTCGGACAAAACGCCGACCTGATCGTCGTCGCGCCGGCCACGGCGCATCTCATCGCGCGTTACGCCATGGGACTTGCCGACGACCTGTTGAGCGCCACGTTGATGGCCACCAAAGCGCCCGTGCTGCTGTGTGCGGCGATGCACTCCGAGATGTGGGCGCAACCATCGGTGCAGGAGAATCTCGCCACGTTGCGACGGCGCGGCGTCATGGTGCTCGAGCCCGAGACCGGTCACCTCGCCGGCGGCGACGTCGGCGTCGGTCGAATGGCCGAGCCGGCGGCAATTTTCGAGCTGGTCGAGAAGATCGTGCGCGGCTACCGCGGTCCGCTCAGCGCCAAGCGCGTCTTGATCAGTGCCGGGGGAACTCGTGAAGCAATCGATCCGGTGCGCGTTCTCGCCAATCGCTCTTCCGGTCGCCAGGGTTACGCCCTGGCCGAAGTCGCGCACCGGCTGGGCGCCACGGTGACCTTGGTGACGACCGTCGAGCGCGAGCTCGCGCTCGACGTGGCCGCGGCCATCGACGTCGTTCACGTCGAGAGCGCGGCGCAGATGCGTGACGCCATGCTGGAGAGGTTCGCGAACAGCGACTGCGCGATCATGGCGGCCGCGGTGACCGATTTCACGGTCACGCCGGCGAGCGAAAAGATCAAAAAAGTCGCCGGACTTCCTTCCCTTCAATTCGAACTCACCGCCGACATCGTCCAAGACCTGGTCGCCGCACGCACCGCGTCGCAGGTCGTGGTGGCCTTCGCGGCCGAGACGACGAACGTCATCGAGAACGCTCGAGAGAAATTGCAGCGCAAAGACGTGGACCTGTTAGTGGTGAATGACGTCTCGGCCCCGGGCGTCGGCTTCGAGCACGCGACCAACGAAGTCGTCGTGCTGGGCCGTGACGGGGTCGCGCAACCGGTGTCGCTGCGATCGAAAGAAGCGGTGGCGATGGCGATCTTGGCTAGGGTGGCCTCATTGCTATCGCAAGGAGCCCCATGAGCGACCGCACCCTCTTCACGTCGGAGTCGGTGACCGAAGGACACCCCGACAAGGTCGCCGATCAGGTTTCGGACGCCGTCCTCGACGCCATCCTCGCCCAGGACCCCACCGCGCGAGTGGCCTGTGAGACGTTGCTCACCACCGGACTGTGCGTGGTGGCCGGCGAGATCTCCACCAGCGCGTACGTCGACATCAATCACCTCGCGCGCGAGACCATTATCGGCATCGGCTACGACGACGGCGCTATGGGCTTCGACGGACGCAGTTGCGGAATCTTGGTCACGCTCGACAAGCAGAGTCCCGACATCGCCGACGGTGTCGACGTGGCGCTCGAACAGCGCTCCGGCGCCGGGGACGAGGACGTTCTGAACTCTCAAGGGGCCGGCGACCAGGGCATGATGTTCGGTTACGCCTGCAGCGACAACGATGACTTCATGCCCCTGCCGATCTGGCTGGCCCATCGCCTGGCCATGCGATTGGCCCAGGTTCGTCGTTCCGGGCTCATCCCGTATCTGCGGCCCGACGGCAAGACCCAAGTGACCGTGGTCTACGAAGACGGCAAACCGGTGGCGATCGATACCGTGCTGATCTCGACCCAACACGAGGACGGCATCGACTCGCTCACGACGATCAAGAACGACGTCCTCGAGCACGTGATCATGCCGATGCTGCCCGCTGACCTCGACGCCACGTCGATGAAGATCTTCGTGAACCCTTCGGGGAAATTCGTGTTGGGTGGACCGCACGCCGACACCGGACTCACCGGTCGAAAGATCATCGTGGACACCTACGGCGGGATGGCCCGTCACGGCGGCGGTGCCTTCTCGGGCAAGGATCCCTCGAAGGTCGATCGCTCGGGCGCCTACGCCGCGCGCTGGGTCGCCAAGCACGTCGTCGCCGCCGGTGCGGCCGAGCGTTGCGAAGTCCAGGTCGCCTACGCCATCGGCGTGGCGCGACCGGTGTCGGTCCTGGTCGACACCTTCGGAACGGAGCGCGTCGATCGCGCCACGATCGCCAAGGCCGTCGACGCCCTGTTCGATCTTCGCCCCGCGGCGATCATCCGCGACCTCGACCTACGTCGTCCGATCTATCAGCGCACCGCCGCCTACGGCCACTTCGGCCGCAGTGATCAAGGTTTCACCTGGGAGCAGACATCGCGGGTCGACGATCTGCGCCGAGAACTGTCGCTGTAGCAGTGAGCGCCGCGCGCGCCGTTCGCATCATCACCGAGGTCGCGGCCGTCGATCGCCCCTTCGACTACCTGGTCACCGAGAAGACGGCGCGCGTCGCGGTCGGAGACCGGGTGCGCGTGGACTTCAACGGCCGCTCCGTTCGGGGTTGGGTCACCGACCGGGCCGCGGTCAGCCCCGACCTCAAGCCCTTGGTGAAATGGCTGGGTTACGGACCACCGGCGTCGCTGCTCGAGTTGTTGGCCTGGGCCAGTGTGCGTTGGTACAGCCCGGTGAGTCGCTTCCTCGCCTCGTCGTCACCGAAACGTCTCATCACTGAACTGCCGTCGGCCCCCGAGTCGAAGGCCCTCGCGAGCGCCGTATTGGCCGGCGTCAACGAGGTAGAGCCGGGGGTGCTCGAAGTCGCCCCGACGACGGACCCCCTGGGATTGATTCTCGCCGCCTGCGAAGCGACCCGCGAGAAAGAGGGCTCGCTGTTGGTCCTCGTACCGACCGAGTCGTGGGCCGGTCGACTGCGGGGTCGTTTGGAACAGCGAGGGTGCGACGTCGCCTCCGGCGAGGACCAGTGGGACCGAATGCGCGCCGGCTGGCCCGTGGTCGTCGGCGCCCGGGGCACGGCGCTCGCGCCGGTGCCCAAGGTCCGTGGCGCCGTCATTGTCGACGCCGACGACGAGGCCTATCGCAACGCGGGGGCGCCGACGTGGGACGCGGTGACCATGCTGCGCGAGCGATGTCGTCGCGACGCGGCGCCGTTGTGGTGTACGTCGAGCGTGCCGTCGCCGTCTTTGTTGAACGACGGCGCCTATCGCTCGTGGGGCGACGTGACGGGTGGCTGGCCGCGGGTCACCATCGTCGATCGACGATTGAGCGACCCGCACGACGGCGTCCTCGCTCGCGAGGCGCTCGCGACCGCGCGACGAGCCCTCGAAGGCGACGATCCGGTGGCCGTCGTCGTCGTCTTGCAGCGCCTCGGCGATGGCCGTCTCTTCGCGTGCGCCAAGTGCGGAGAGCTCGCCCGTTGTGAGGTGTGCGGACAGGCCGAAGAAGAGAGTGACGGCCTTTTGGCGTGTCGAGAGCGCCACGAGCCCCGAGCCAACTTCTGTCGAACGTGCGGAGCGACGAATCTGAAACGCGTTCGAATCGGCGTGACGACGTTGGCTCGCGACGTCGCGGCGCAGCTCGCTCAGAAGGTCAGTGAGGTGACGGCCACCACGCCACTCGACGCGGCTCTAGAGCGAGTCGTCGTCGGAACCGAAGCCGTGTGGCAACGAGTTCGACGTTGCGGTGTCGTCATCTTCGTCGACTTCGATCAGTATCTATTAGCACCGCGCGCGTCGGCGCGTCACAGGGCGATCACCGCCGTGGGCAAAGCCGGTCGACTCGTGGGACCGCGTCGCGAGGGACGCGGTGCGGTCGTTCTGCAGACTCGCCGGAGTGACGACCCGGTCGTGGACGCTCTCGTACGAGCGAACTTCGATGAGATCATCGACCAGGACGTGAAAACGGCGCGAGTGCTCGAACTCGCACCCTACGGCGCTGAAGCCGAGGTCTCGGGCGAGGGCGCCGAGGCATTCGTCGAAGGCTTGCGCGAGTACCGAGTCACTATTCGTCCGTCGTCGACCGGGTTCATCGTGCGCACGCACGACCTGACGACGTTAACCGCCGCGCTGCGCGCCGCCCCGCGACCGCTCGCCAAGGTACGCGTCGCGGTGCAGTAGGCGTGCTGAGGCCGCCACGCGAAAGAGTTTCCGAGGGCCAGCGATAACGTGGGGGAGTGACGACGCTTCCTATTCGTATCTACGGCGACCCGGTCCTGACCCAGGTGACGACCGAGATCGAGAACATCGACGGTCGCATCGCGGCGCTCGCCCAGACGATGATCGAGACGATGAACGAGGCGCCGGGCGTGGGGCTGGCCGCCAATCAAGTGGGCGTCCAAAAGCGCCTCTTCGTCTACGACCAGGGTGAAGGTCCCCACGTCGTCGTGAACCCCAAGATTCTCGAGACCGACGGCGAGTGGACGTACGAAGAGGGCTGCCTCTCGGTGCCCGGACTCAGTTGGGAAATCACTCGAGCCAACGCGGTCCACCTCGTGGGCTTCGACCTCGACGGAAACGAGATCGACGTGCAGACCGACGAGTACGAGGGCCGCATCCTCCAACACGAGATGGACCACCTCGACGGGGTCTTGCTCCTCGAACGACTCAACGCCGACCAGCGACGTGAGGCCAAGCAGATACTTCGTGCCCGCAATCTGGAACTGAGCGGTTCGGACCCCGACGGACTCCACCTGTTGCTGGGTGAGTAAGTGCGTCTCGCTTTCCTCGGCACGCCCGAGGCGGCCGTCCCGTCGCTTCGCGCCCTCGTCGGCGCCGGTCACGACGTCGCTCTAGTCATCACTCGGCCCGATCGCAAGCGTGGTCGAGGCGGCCAGCTGTCACCCAGTCCCGTCAAGGCCTGCGCACAAGAGTTGGGTCTCGCCATCGGTCATCGACTCAGCGAACTGGACGACTTCGACGTCGAGCGCGGCGTCGTGGTGGCCTACGGTCGACTGATCGCGCCCGAGGTTTTAGCCCGCGTCGCGATGCTCAACGTTCACTTCTCGCTGCTGCCTCGGTGGCGCGGAGCCGCCCCCGTCGAGCGCGCGATCCTGGCGGGCGACACCGAGACGGGCGTCAGCATCATGACCCTCGAGGCCGAACTCGACACCGGTCCCGTGCACCTCGAACAACGCGTCGCGATTGACGCGAAATCGCTGACGTCACTTCTAGGTGAACTCGCGACCGTGGGTGCTCAGGCACTCACTGAGGTCCTCGGTTCGCCCGAACTGTTGGCACACCCTCGCGCGCAAGAGGGGGACGTCACGTACGCCGCGAAGCTCACCAAAGAGGACTTCCACCTCACGAGTGCATCGTCGGCCGCGCAGCTCTTGCGAATTGTTCAGTTGGGCCAGGCGTTCACCATGGTCGCTGAGCGCCGACTACTCGTGGAAAGTGCGGTCGAATACGAAGGCGCCGTTGTGGCCCGCGGATCAATCGCGCTGCGTGACGCTGCGGTCATTCTGGGGGCGGCGGAAGGGGCGATCGCCCTGCAAATCGTGCGCCCCGAGAGCGGCAAGTCAATGAGTGCGACGGCGTGGTGGACCGGTGCGAGACTCGATGAAGCCGTCGTTCAATGGGCGTGAACAAATCGGCCCCGAATAGGCTGCCGTTGTGACTTCCATCGACGCAGGCCCTTCCGGAACACTGCGCGTGGCGCCGTCGATTCTGGCCGCCGATTTCGGCTCGTTGGCCAACGCGGTTCGTGAGATTGACGCCGAAACGGATTGGCTCCACGTGGACGTCATGGACGGCCACTTCGTTCCGAACGTCTCGATCGGTCCGCCCGTCGTGAAGTCCCTTCGCCAGTACAGCGCGAGGTTCTTCGACTGCCATTTGATGATGAGTGAACCGGGTCGCTACCTCGAAGCGTTCCGCCTAGCCGGCGCCGACGGTTGCACGGTGCACGTCGAGGTCGGCTCGACCGCCTCGTTGATTGACGAAGCGCACGCGATGGGCCTTCGCGTGGGCTTGGCCGCCAATCCCGATACGCCGTTCTCGAAGGTGGCGTCGTTTCTCGGTGACATCGACCTTTTGTTGCTGATGACGGTCTTTCCCGGCTTTGGTGGTCAATCGTTCATCGGCGACGTGATGGGCAAGGTGAAGGAAGCTCGTCACGAAGTCGACGTCAACGACTTGGCCCTCGATATCGAGGTCGATGGCGGCATCGACCTGGAGACCGCCCCGATCGCGGTGGAGGCGGGCGCCAACGTCCTCGTCGCCGGATCGGCCATCTTCCACAGTCCTGATCCACTGAACGCGGCGCACGAACTTCGCGTCGCCGCCAGGACGGGCCGAGCATGAAGTTCTCCAACACTGAGTTGATGACCATGGCGATCGGGGCCGGGGACAAGGCGCGCTACCTGTCGCCGCCGAACCCCTGGGTCGGAGCCCTGGTCGTCAGTGATCGCGGGGTCGTCTTGAGTGAGGGCCACACCCAGGTACCGGGAGAGTCACACGCCGAGATCGAGGCGCTGCGCCGCGCCGGTGACGGCGCTCGGGGATCGACGATGGTCGTCACCCTGGAGCCCTGCTCCCACGAGGGACGCACCGGTCCCTGCGTCGAGGCGATCGTCGAAGCGGGCGTGTCACGAGTGATCGTCGGCACCATCGATCCCGATCCTCGCGTCTCGGGTGCCGGTGTGGAACTGTTGAAGGCCTCCGGGGTTGACGTTGAAGTCGGCGTGGAGGAACCGGCGGTACGGGCCCAACTCGCACCCTATATATGGCACCGGGTGACGGGGCGCCCGTACGTGGTCTTGAAGGTCGCGAGCACCCTCGACGGTGTCGTCGCGATGGCCGACGGCACGAGCCAATGGATCACCGGCGAAGAGGCGCGCCGTGACGCCCACGTGCTTCGAGCGCAGAGTCAGGCGGTGCTGGTGGGCGCCGGCACGGCGCGCAGCGACGACCCGGCCTTGACCGCGCGACTCGGTGACCTCGTGCTCGAGCCGCTACGAATCGTTCTGGGCACGGCGCCCGCCGGCGCCCAGATGCGGCCTTGTCTCGAGCTGAGGGGTGATCTGGCGCAGGTACTCGACGAAATCGGCAACCACGACGTCTTGCAACTCCTCGTGGAGGGCGGTCCCACCACGGCGAGTTCGTTCCTCGAAGCCGGGCTGGTGAACCACATCGTCTGGTACCAATCGGCGTCCTTCGCCGGCAGTGACGGAACGCTCGGCGCCCTTCGGGGACTCTCGACGTCGACCATCACGGCGCTGCGGCGAGGTCGGATCGTCGGTGTTCAACGGGTCGGAGAAGATATTCGAATAGACGTGGAGGTCTAATGGCACTGTCAACCATCGAAGAGGCGATTCATCAGTTGCGACAGGGCGGCATGGTGGTCGTCGTTGATGACGAAGATCGTGAGAACGAGGGTGACCTCATCATGCCGGCCCAGGACGTCACGAGCGAGAGCACGGCCTTCTTCCTCGAGTACACCTCGGGCGTCTTCTGCGTGCCGATCGAGTCGACGCGCGCCGACGCGCTCGACCTCCCCTTGATGGTGGTCGCGAACACTGAAGCCCAGCGCACCGCCTTCACCGTGACCGTTGACTATCGACACGGCACGTCGACGGGCATTTCGGCCAGTGACCGCGCGGCGACGATCCGAGCGCTCATCGACCCCGACACGCGACCGAGCGACCTCAATCGACCGGGTCACATCTTCCCACTGCGCTACCGAGCGGGTGGCGTCTTAAAGCGCGCCGGTCACACCGAGGCGACGGTCGATCTCTGTCGACTCGCGGGCAAGCAGCCTTCCGGGGTGCTCTGTGAGATCGTCACCGCTGACAAGTCGGGGATGGCCCGCCTGCCCGAACTCGACGCTTTCGCCCGGGAGCACGAACTGCCGATCATCTCGATCTCCGACCTGATCCGATATCGGCGCCATCACGAAAAACTCGTCAAGCGCATCGCCGAAGCGTCACTGCCCACCGAACACGGTCAGTTCCAGGCGTACGTGTTTGAGAACGTCCTCGACGGCGAACAACACATGGCTCTGGTCTACGGCGATATCTCGACGACGCCCAACGTACTCGTACGCGTTCACTCGGAGTGTCTGACCGGTGACGTGTTTGGCTCGATGCGCTGTGACTGCGGACCCCAACTGGAAACGGCGCTGGCGAAGGTCGCGGCCGAAGGGGCCGGCGTCGTCGTGTACTTGCGGGGCCACGAGGGCCGCGGCATCGGCCTGGGCCACAAGATCCGGGCCTACGCTTTGCAAGAAGACGGTCGCGACACCGTCGACGCCAACATCGAACTCGGCCTCCCTGTCGACTCGCGCGAGTACGGGATCGGCGCTCAGATCCTGGTCGACCTCGGCGTCACCTCGATGCGGGTGATGACCAACAATCCCTCGAAGTACGGCGGCCTGGAGGGGTTCGGACTCAACATCGTCGAGCGCGTGCCGCTCGAGAGCAGCCCCACGGCCTTCAACATCGACTATCTACGCACGAAGCGCGAGCGACTCGGTCACATGCTCGGGGGACTCGATGACGTCGAATGACGAAACGAACCTCGACCCACGTCGGGTCGAAACGCTCCGTCAGCGAGTCGGTGAACACTTGGAAGGCGCACCCGTGGGCCGCGGTGTTCGCGTCGCCCTCGTCTGCAGTCGCTTCAACGGAGGGATAACGACGCGCCTCCTCGAAGGCGCGCTCGACGTCTTGTGTGCCGCCGGGGTCGATCGAAGCGACATCGCCGTGGGTTGGGTGCCGGGCGCCTTCGAGATCCCGTTGATGGCGCTCGCGTTCGCCGACGGCGATCGGCCGGTCGACGCGGTGATCACGCTCGGCGCCGTTATCCGCGGCGAAACGGCGCACTACGAAATCGTGTCGGGTGAGTGTGCTCGAGGGGTCCAAGACGTCCAGCTCAGTACCCGCGTGCCAGTCGCCTTCGGGGTGCTGACGGTCAACACCCTCGATCAGGCGCTCGAACGCTCTTCGAATGATGAGAGCAACAAGGGTCGCGAAGCGGCGACGACGGCGCTTGAAATGGTGTCGGTGCTCCGACAGGGATCACTCGGTTCGTAGTGGAGCTGCGGGGTCGGATCGAAGCGTTCGACGACCACCGGGGTGACGGACTGGTGCGTAGCGACACGGGTGAGGCTCTCTACTTTCACTGCGTGAACATTGTCGACGGATCACGCAGCATCGCTCTTGGCGTAATCGTCTCAGCGCGCCGGGGCGTTGGACATCTTGGTCACGACGAGGCACGTGAGATTGTGAAACTCACGGACGGCTAAAGGCGACGCGGGTCGATCAACTAATTAGTGATGGCGGCGTGGCACTACAGCGTCGTCGTGTGGCCGGGCTTGACCGGGGGCCCGCCGAGCAGGGCCAGCGCGTTGGAGCGGGCGATGGTGGCCTCGGTGATCGCGTAGCGGTACGTCGCTCGCGCACTGATTCGCTGGGTGGAGTTGGAGGCCGTGCCGATCGCGGACGCCAGGTTCGCCTTGGCGATGGCGACGGCGGCGAGAAAGGTGACATTGACCACCTTCAGTTTGGCCAGGTAGAGCTTCTCGGCCGCGCGGTACTGGCGCATATTCTTGATGACCGGCGTTTTGGCGACGATGGTCGTGGTGGTGGGCGTGGTGGTGGTTCCCGCGAGGGCCAGGGCGGGCGTGCCCAGGGCGAGCGTCACGACGATCGCCACCGAGGCGATGGTGCGCTGAGCGAGACTTTTCATTGCCGACCTTTCAAAGGAACACCCAATCGTACCGAGCAATCCTTGGAATTTCCTGTGAATCGAATGAATATCGGTTGTGAAGGTCGCCTTCGTTGTGATCATCGACCGACCGGAGATCGCCCGATCAATTGAATTCGTCCAGTATTGCAACGCCCGAGGGTACGTCACCGAGATGTCCAAACACGTGCACGGTGAGAAGGCACCGGCACCAAAACAATCGGCGCGCCGNNGCTCCCGAGAGAGCGGCGCGCCGATTGGGCAAAACAGGTGACTAGACCGTGGGTGGTCCAAGGGCCACCAAGGCCGCGGCACGGACAACGGCTGCGTTGGCAATAGCCAGCTCCAGCGTCGCACGAACGACGGC